>NZ_CP130831.1:3212500-4620000 GCF_030549525.1 Stenotrophomonas sp. 704A1
GGTAATGGATCGGACGCAGGATCGAGTTGCCGAAGTTGGTCTTGTCGGCGAAGAAGTCTTCCGGCAGGCCGATGTGCAGGGCCAGCGCGGACAGCACGCGCGATCCCAGGTTGTCCAGCGCCTGGTACAGGCCGTAACCGCGCTCACGGAAACCCTCGACCTCGGTCGGCCACAGGTTCGGCGCCATCACCTCGCGGTACTTGGAGTCATCGGCGATCTCGCGACCGATGTGCCAGAACTCCTTCAGGTCGAAGTGCTTGGAGCCCTTGGCGGTTTCCACGCCGAACGGGGTATAGCCGCGGGCGCCGCCGCTGCCGGCCACGTGGTACTTGCGCTTGGTCTCATCCGGCAATGCGAAGAACGCCTTGAAGACGTCGTAGGCCGCGTCGATGTCGGCCTGCGGGATGCCGTGGTTGCGGATGCCCGCGAATCCCCATTGGCGGTAAGCCGCGCCCAGCTCGGCCACGAAGGCCTCGCGGTCG
Organism: Stenotrophomonas sp. 704A1; assembly: GCF_030549525.1. Classification (NCBI taxonomy): domain Bacteria; kingdom Pseudomonadati; phylum Pseudomonadota; class Gammaproteobacteria; order Lysobacterales; family Lysobacteraceae; genus Stenotrophomonas; species Stenotrophomonas tuberculopleuritidis. The sequence continues at coordinate 3,212,983 of NZ_CP130831.1, forward strand.
CTGTCGAAACGGGTGATGTCGAGGGTGGGGATCTGGCTCACAGCGGTTCCTGGCTTGTCATTGGGTCGATGGAGGCCGGCGATCGGCTGCGGCCCACCTGAACATTGTGACAGATCGACCGGAGTACGCCACCGGTACATTGAAACAAACCGATACAATGCGCGACCCGCGCGCGGTGCACGGCCATTTTCCGTGCCGGCACCGTCCCCTCCCCGCCCCCCCGCTGAACCTGCCTGCCGCCTTCCGCATGGACGCCGCTTTCCTCGACGCCCCCACTTATGTCGCTTCTGGACCTGCCCGGCGCTGGCGCCGGCTGGCCTGGTGGTCCCTGTTCATCGCCGCCAACGCCCTGCTGGCCGCGCTCATCGCGCTGGGCAACGTACCACTGCGCGACAACCCCGGCGGCGCCCTCGGCCTGGCCTATCTGGCGGTCGCGCTGCCCGGGCACCTGCTGGCCTTCGGCGCGTTGGCCGGCCTGCTGCCGCTGGCCATCGGGCTGTGGCCGCGCAGCGCGCGCGCCCTGAGCATCTCGGCCGTGGTCTGCCAGGGCCTGTGGCTGTGCCTGCTGCTGGTCGACGCCAAGGTCTTCGCGCTGTATCGCTTCCACCTCAACGCCATGGTCGCCAACATGGTGTTCGGCGGTGCCCTGCACGACCAGGTCAGCCTGTCCTGGAAGACATGGCTGCAGGCCGTCGCGATGGTATCGGCGATCTTTGCCGCCGAGGGCCTGCTGGCCTGGGCCTGCTGGAAGCTGCTGCCGACCGCACCGCAGCGCCGGCGCGTGCTGCAGGCCTGGGCGGTGGTCGCCCTGCTGATGGGCGGCGGCCAGGTCGCCACCGCCTACTACGACGCGCTGGGCGAGCGCGCCGTGATCAGCCAATGGAACTACCTGCCCTGGGCACAGCCGATCACCGCCAAGAGCGCGATGCGCAGGATCGGCGTGGTCAGCCAGCAACAGGCGGGCCTGCCCGACCCGCGCCATGCCCAGCTCAATTACCCGCTGCAGCCCCTGCGCTGCCAGAGTGGCACGCGCCCGAACGTGCTGATGGTGGTGCTGGAATCACTGCGCCATGACGTGCTGACGCCGCAGTTCATGCCGAACACTTCGGCCCTGGCACAGACCTCACGCGTCTACGCGCACCACTTCAGTACCGGCAATGCCACCCGCTATGGCCTGTTCGGCCTGCTGTACGGCCTGCCCGGCGGCTACTGGCCCAGCATGCTCGACGAGCAGCGCGGCTCGCAGCTGTTCAAGGTGCTGCAGCAACAGGGCTACGACCTGCACCTGTATGGCAGCGCCCCGCTGTACAGCCCCGAGTTCGACCGCACGGCCTTCGCCGACGTCCGCGACCAGCTGCACCAGGGGCCGCCCGCGCTGGGCTCCGATGGCCGCGACCGCGCCATCGTCGAGGCACTGCAGAAGGACATCGGCAGCAGCCAGGCTGCGCAGCGCCCGTGGTTCGGCTTCGTGTTCCTCGATTCCACCCATGCGCCCTATCACATGCCGGACGGCTACCCGCCGACGGCGACGCCGATGGCGTCCGACATCGACTTCCTCAAGTTCGGGCCGGAGCACGACCCGACACCCGAACTGAACCGTTACCACACGGCCGTGCACTACGCCGACAGCCTGGTCGGATCGCTGCTCGACAGTCTCCGTGCGCAGGGCCTGGAGCAGGACACGATCGTGCTGGTGACCGGCGACCACGCCGAGGAATTCAACGATCTCAAGCTCAACTACTGGGGCCACAACGGCAACTTCTCCGACTACCAGCTGCAGGTGCCGTTCGTGCTGCACTGGCCCGGCCAGGACAGTGGCCGCGACCTGCGCGTCAGTTCGCATGAGGACTGGGTACCGACGTTGATGCGCCATGGGCTGGGCTGCGAGAACGCGCTGGCCGACTACAGCACCGGACACGACCTGCTGGCCGCACCGGCCGCCGGGCGATCGCTGGTGGTGGAGAGCTGGTCGCAGCGCGCGGTCCGTCATGGCGACGCGATCTATGTGTTCGACAAGTTCGGCAACGCCACCGCGCTGGATGCGCGCTATCGGCCGCTGCCGCAACAGACCCCCGACGCCGCCGGCATCCGCGCGGCCTGGGAAGCGCTGACGCGCTTCCGCAACCGCTGATTGCAAGGAACGATCCACCATGAACCGCCCGTTGCGCATCCTGCACACCAAAGCCGCCAAAGGCATGGGTGGGCAGGAGGTCTACATCTTCCGCCACATGCAGGTCATGCGTGCGCGTGGCCATGATGTCGCGCTGCTGTGCCAGCCCGAGGCCCGCCTGGCTGCACTTGCGCGCGATGATGGCTTCACCGTGCACACGCTGCGCATGGGCGGCATGGCGCGGATGCTGCGTGGCATCTGGTCGGTCGCGCGGCTGGTCCGCCGCGAGCGCTACGACGTGGTGAACACCACCAGCCGGCGCGACGCGCTGATTGCCGCCGCGGGTGCACGCCTGGGCGGCACGCCGCTGGTGGTGCGCTCACGGCATCTGATGAGCCCGGTCAATTCGCTGCTGACCTATACCGGCCTTCCGCACCGGGTCATCACCGTGAGCCGCTTCGTCAAGCAGCTGCTGGCCGAGCGTGGCGTGCCGGGCGAGCGCATCGGCATCGTGCCGCCGATCGCGGTGCCGCCGCGCTGGAGCGACGTGCGCAAGGACGATCCGTGGCAGTGCCTGCAGAGCGTGCGTGCCGAGGTGCGCGCCGAGCTGGGGTTCGGCGACCAGGACGTGGTGGTGGGATGCGTGGCGGTGCTGCGCGAACCCAAGGGCCATGCCGATCTGCTGACCGCGATCGCGCCACTGTGCAAGGCCAACCCGCGCCTGCACCTGGTGGTGGTCGGCGACGGCAAGCCGGTCATGGAGCGCCTGCTGGCGATGCGCGACGCGCACGGCCTGCAGCAGCAGGTCCACCTGCTGGGTTATCGCGACGGTGCCTGCCGGCTGATGGCCGGATTCGACATCTTCGCCCTGGCCTCGCACAAGGAGGCCGCCGGCACCGTGTTCCTGGAAGCGGCCTATGTCGGCGTGCCGATCGTGGCCACGCGGGTCGGCGGCGTTCCGGAAATGGTGGTGGAAGGCAGCAATGCCATCCTCACCCGGCTGGGCGACAATGCGGCCTTGACCGGTGCGCTTCGCCTGCTGGTGGACGACCCGCAGCGGCGCCAGCTGATGGGCCGCGCGGGCTGGGACTGGATGCGCAACGCGCACTGCTTCAGCCCGGCCGGCCATGGCGAAACCACCGAATACTATTACCACCAGTGGCTGAAGGAGCTGGGTCATGGCTAATGCCCGAACCGTACCGGTGCTGATGCATCACCACGTCAGCAACTCCCCCGGCATGATCACGGTGTCGCCGGAGAATTTCGAAAGCCAGATCGCCTGGCTGGCGCGCAGCGGCTGGACCTCGCTGACGCTGGAGCAGTACGCCGGCTTCCTGGCCGGCAAGCCGGTGCCGCGCAAGTCGATCGTGATCACCTTCGACGATGGCTACCTGGACAACTGGGTCTACGCCCACCCCATCCTGCAGAAATACGGCATGCACGCGGTGGTGTTCGTGGTGACCGGCTGGATGCACGATGGCCCGCTGCGGCCGCACGCCGGCATCGCCGGGGCCGCGCTGCCGCAGACGCCGGACCATCGCGCCTGCGAAGCGCTGATCTACGAGCACGGCCGCAGCGACGAGGTGATGATGCGCTGGAGTGAAGCACGCGCGGCGATTGCAGCCGGCACCTTCGAGGTCCATTGCCATACCCACACCCACACCCGCTGGCTGCGCCGCCAGGACCTGGACCGGGTGCAGCGTCGCGCCGGCCTCAGCGGCGACCTGGCCCTGGCCCGGCAGGTGCTGCAGGACAAACTGGGCGAGGTCTCCGACACGCTGTGCTGGCCCTATGGCGATTTCGACCAGGACCATGTCGAGGTGGCACGTGAACAGGGTTTCCGCTACCTGCACACGACCCATCCGTTCGGCCGCAACGTGGTCGGTGGCGATCCGGAGCGCATCTACCGGTTCGCCATCCGCAACCGGCCGGCCAGCTGGCTGCGCAAGCGCATCGCCTGGAGCTACAACCCGCTGATCGCGCCGCTGTTCAACGGCTTCAAGGCGCGCCAGAAGAAGATGGTGCCCGGCCCCTGACGGCCGCAGCACCCGGCACATGCAGCAACGCCCCGGTTGCCCGGGGCGTTGCTCGGATCAGCGCAGGTACCGCGACGCTCAGGCTGCCGCTGCCGTCACCGCTGCGGAAAGGCGATCCAGGGTCTCCTGCATCAACGTCGCATCGTCGGCTTCGACCGTCACCCGCACGACCGGTTCGGTACCGGACGGACGCAGGAACGCGCGCCCACGCCCGGAGACCGCCCGCTGCGCCTCGGCCAGCGCAGCCTGCACGCTGTCGGCCTGCACCGTGGAGCGCGCCGACACATCGCCCAGGCGCACGTTGACGGTCTTCTGCGGCACCTTCTCCAGCGCCTGCAGCGCCTCGCGCAGGCTCTGCCCCTGCTGCCGCAGCGCCACCAGCACCTGCAGGGCACTGACGATGCCGTCACCGGTCGTGGCCCGGTCCAGGCACAGCAGATGGCCGGACGCTTCGCCGCCGAGCACGCCACCGCCTTCGACCAGCGCCTGGTGCACGTAGCGGTCACCGACGTTGCTGCGCAGGAAGGGAATCTGCAGCTCGGCCAGGGCCTTTTCCAGGCCGAAGTTGCTCATCAGGGTGCCGACCACGGGGCCACGCAGGCGTCCCTGCGCCTGCCAGGCACGCGCCAGGATGTACAGCAGGTCATCGCCATCGACCGGATTGCCCTGGTCGTCGGCCATCAGCACGCGGTCACCGTCGCCATCGAAGGCGATGCCGAGATCGGCGCGGGTTTCGCGCACCTTGGCGGCCAGATTGTCGATGTGGGTCGAACCGACCCCGTCGTTGATGTTCAGGCCGTTGGGCTCGGCGCCGATGCCGATCACCTCCGCCCCCAGTTCGCGGAACAGCAGCGGCGCGATCTGGTAGGTGGCACCATGCGCGCAGTCGAGCACCAGGCGTACCCCGCGCAGGTCGAACGCACGCGGCACGCTCGACTTGCAGAACTCGATGTAGCGGCCGACCGCCTCGCGCGCACGCGCCGCCTTGCCCAGTTTCTCCGACACGGCCGTGGAGAACGGCACGTCCAGCGCCGCTTCCAGCGCCAGTTCGGTGGCATCGTCGAGCTTCTCGCCCTGGGCGGAGAAGAACTTGATGCCGTTGTCGTAATGCGGATTGTGCGAAGCACTGATGACGATGCCGGCATCCACGCCCAGCGTGCGGGTCAGGAATGCGACCGCCGGCGTGGGCATCGGGCCGAGCAGCTGCACGTCCGCGCCGGCGGCGACCAGCCCGGCCTCCAGCGCCGCCTCGAACATGTAGCCGGAGATGCGGGTGTCCTTGCCGATCACCACGATCGGGCGGCGGCCGTCAGCGCCGCGCTGGGCGACCAGGACACGGCCCAGGGCGTTGCCCAGCCGCAGCACGAAGTCGGCCGAGATCGGCCCCTGCCCCACGCGCCCACGGATGCCATCGGTACCGAAGTACTTGCGGCCTGCCATCAAGCCACCTCCGGTGCCGGCTCGCGGCGCAGCATCGCCAGCAGGTCGGCCAGGCGGTCGCGCAGTTCACGGCGGTCGCAGATCTGATCGATGGCGCCGTGCTCGAGCAGGAACTCCGAGCGCTGGAAGCCTTCCGGCAGCTTCTCGCGGACGGTCTGCTCGATCACGCGCGGGCCGGCGAAGCCGATCAGCGCCTGCGGTTCGGCGATGTTGATGTCGCCAAGCATCGCAAACGACGCCGACACACCACCGGTGGTCGGATGGGTCAGCACCGAGATGTACGGCTGGCCGGCTTCACGCAGCTTGCCCAGCGCGGCCGAGGTCTTGGCCATCTGCATCAGCGAGAACAGGCCCTCCTGCATGCGCGCGCCACCGCTGGCCGAGAAGCACACGTAGGGTGCGCCGATTTCCGCAGCGGTTTCCGCCGCCAGCGCGAAACGCTCGCCGACCACCGAGCCCATCGAGCCGCCCATGAAGGCGAAGTCGAACGAGGAGGCCACCAGCGGGCGCCCCTTGAGCAGGCCACGCATGGCGATCAGCGCGTCGTACTCACCGGTGTTCTTCTGCGCGATCTTGATGCGCTCACCGTACTTCTTCTGGTCCTTGAATTTCAGCAGGTCGGTCGGCCCCAGGCGGGCGGCGATCTCGGTGCTGCTGTCGGCGTCGAACAGCGCTGCCAGGCGGGCGCGGGCGCGGATGGCCATGTGGTGGCCGCACTTCGGGCAGACCTCCAGGTTCTCTTCCAGCTCCGGACGGTACAACGCGCTGCCGCAGTTGCTGCACTTTTCCCACAGGCCCTCGGGGACGCTGCGCTTCTTGCTGGGGGTGTTGTCGGTGCGGATGCCAGACGGCATCAACTTGCTGAGCCAACTCATGCGGGAGGACACTTCCGTTCAGGGCGGCCCGGGGGCCGCAAAGGCGGACAGTCTAGCTCCGCTTTCCCCGCCCGTGCACCCCCTTGCCTGCCTGTGCAAGGCCGGAAAAAACCATGCTGGGACGTACGTTTAGCGCCGCAGCAGCGCCCGCGAGGGCCGGGCCGTGCGCGGCGGTCGGGCCGCCGCCGCCGCGCCCGGCGTGAAGGTCAGCGGTCCAGTGCCTGCCGCAGCGGGGCCAGGAAGGTACCGGCACGCTGCGCGGCATCTTCGGCCGACTGCGCGCCGGCCAGGGCCTCCACCAGCGCGCTGCCGACCACCACGCCATCGGCCTGGCGGGCCATGGCCGCGGCGCTGGCCGCATCCTTGATGCCGAAACCGGCCACCACCGGTACTGACGCGCGCGCGCGCAGCGCCTGCAGGCGCGCACTGGCGGCCTCGCTGTCCAGCCGCTCGGAGGCGCCGGTGACGCCGGCGAAACTGACGTAATAGAGATAGCCGCGGGCCAGCGCCAGCAGCTTGCCGGCGCGCGCCTCGCTGGTGGTCGGCGAGGCCAGCAGCACCAGCGCCAGGCCCGCCGCGTCGAACGCCTGCTGTGCCTCGCCGGCCTCTTCCGGCGGCAGGTCCACCAGCAGCACGCCATCCACTCCGGCATCCACCGCCGCCTTGGCAAAGGCCGCGTAGCCGTGGATCTCCACCGGGTTGAGATAGCCCATCAACACCACCGGCGTCTGCGCGTCGCGTTCGCGGAACCGGGTGACCGCCTGCAGCACGTAGCGGCTGCCGGCCCCACGGGCCAGCGCGCGCTCGGAGCTGCGCTGGATGGTCGGGCCGTCGGCCATCGGGTCGGAGAACGGTACGCCCAGTTCGATCACATCGGCGCCGGCCTGGACCAGCGCGTGCATCACCGGCACGGTGGCCTCCAGCGACGGATCACCGGCCGTGATGAAGGGGATCAGCGCCTTGCGCTGCTGTGCGCGCAGGCGCTGGAAACAGTCATCGAGTCGGGAAACGGACATGTCAGGTACATCCTTCGATCAGGTCAACGGCGCCGCTGGCGCCCCAGTACATTCGGGATACGGTGCCGTCGACGATCTCCACGCGGATCGCCAGGTCGGAACCGGGGTCCTGCCAGAGCAGGGTCTCGCCGGCCCCGGCATCTTCGCCATGGGGCTCGGCGGTGGCGCCCGCTGGCAGGTGTTGCAGGGCCTGCGCGCGCGGCATGCCCAGGTGCAGGCCGAACGGCCCCGGCTGCACCACGACCTGGCCCGAATCGTCGATGGGCGCCAGGTCGAAACGCACCACGTCGCCGTCCTGCACCATCATCGCCACGCCTTCAGGCAGCGTGCCGCGCTCGTAGTAATCGCAGCGCCCGGCCGTCGCCTCGCCGAGGCCGGCCGAGTACCACTGCGCCTCCCCCTCCAGCTCGCTGAAGGGTTGGCCGATCAGCACCTCGCCGGCATGGTCCAGCGCCACCGAGACCACCGCCGGGGCGGCTTCGTCCACGGCATCGCTGGCTGGCGGGGGTTCCGGTGCATCCTCGATGGGGCGATGGGCCGCGTCATCATCATTGCTGGCCACCTGCCGCGCCGGGGCGATCGCTGCGGGCGCGGCCGGCGCGGGCGCCAGCACCGGCGGGTCGGGCGGCGTGCAGCCCCCCAGACCGACCGCCAGCACCAGCGCGCCACCGTGGCGCAGCATGCAGTTCACAGCACCAGACCTTCGCGCGCGGCGATGGTGTGCACGTCCTTGTCGCCACGGCCGGACAGGTTGCACAACACGATCTGGTCGCGCGGACGCTCACGTGCCAGCTTGATCGCCTGCGCCAGTGCATGGCTGGATTCCAGCGCCGGCAGGATGCCTTCGGTGTGCGCCAGCAGGTGGAACGCCTGCAGCGCCTCTTCATCGGTGATGCCCAGATAGCGCGCGCGGCCGCTGTCGGCCAGGAACGCGTGCTCCGGGCCGACGCCCGGGTAGTCCAGGCCGGCCGACACCGAATGGGTCTCGATGATCTGGCCGTCGTCGTCGCACAGCACGTAGGTGCGGTTGCCGTGCAGCACGCCAGGGCGTCCAGCGGCGATGGAGGCGGCATGGCGACCGGTGTGGATGCCATCACCGGCCGCCTCGGCGCCGAAGATCTCCACCTGGCGGTCATTGAGGAAGGCATGGAACAGGCCGATCGCGTTGCTGCCACCGCCGACGCAGGCGGTGATCGCATCGGGCAGCCGGCCGTACTCGGCCAGCATCTGCTCGCGCGCTTCGCGACCGACGATGGCGTTGAAGTCGCGCACCATGCGCGGGTACGGATCCGGGCCGGCCACCGTACCGATGATGTAGAAGGTGTCCTGCACGTTGGTCACCCAGTCGCGCATCGCCTCGTTGAGCGCATCCTTCAGGGTGGCCGAGCCGGAGGTGACCGGGACCACGGTCGCGCCCAGCAGCTTCATCCGATAGACGTTGATCTTCTGCCGCTCGATGTCGGTGGCGCCCATGTAGACCACGCACTCCAGGCCAAGCCGGGCGGCGACGGTGGCGCTGGCCACGCCGTGCTGGCCCGCGCCGGTCTCGGCGATGATGCGCGTCTTGCCCATGCGTGCCGCCAGCAGGGCCTGGCCGATGGTGTTGTTGATCTTGTGCGCGCCGGTGTGGTTCAGGTCCTCGCGCTTGAGCAGGATCTGCGCACCGCCGACATGGTCACTCAGGCGCTGGGCGTGATAGATCGGGCTGGGGCGGCCCACGTAATGCGCCAGGTCGCGGTCATAGGCCTGCTGGAAGGTTGGGTCCTGCCGGGCCTGATCATAGGCCTGGGCCAGTTCCTGCAGCGGGCCGACCAGGGTTTCGGCAACGAAACTGCCGCCGTAGCGGCCGAAGTGGCCCTGGGCATCCGGGAAGGCGTGGTAGTCGGCGATGGGGGAGGCAGGCATGGAGACGACCGGTGGTTCAGACAGGTGGATACTCTAGCGCACGGGTCATGACCGGAAAATGGATATTATCTGGCGCATATTGTCAGGAAATCTCACATGAGCACCTCCCTGCTACCGCCCCTCAATGCGCTGCGCGCGTTCGAAGCCACCGCGCGGCTGGGCGGGGTCGGCCGCGCCGCGCAGGCGTTGCATGTGACCCATGGTGCGGTGAGCCGGCAGCTGAAGCTGCTGGAGGACCATCTCGGCCTGGCCCTGTTCCAGCGCGCCGGGCGCGGCCTGCGCCTGACCGCCGCAGGCACGCGACTGCAGGCCGCCTGCAGTGACGCCTTCACCGGTATCGAGGACTGCGTGCGCGAACTGCGCCGCCCCACGGCCTCTCCGGCGCTGGTACTGGGGTGCAGCGGCAGCGTGCTGGCACGCTGGATGATTCCGCGCCTGCCGGCGCTGCAGGCGGCCTTGCCTGGCGTGCGCCTGCAGTGGTCTGCCCTGGACGGCAGCTTCACCGAGGCGCAGGCCGGCCTGGATGCGGTGCTGCTGCTGGCCCAGGGCCCTTGGCCGCGTGGCTGGCAGGTGCGCGAACTGGCGCCGGAGCGGGTCGGCGTGGTGGTGGCGCCTTCGCATCCGGCCGCGCAGCGCCTGCGCCACGCGCCCGCGACGGCGCTGCTGCAGGAAACCCTGCTGCACACCGGCTCCCGGCCCCAGGCCTGGCCGGCCTGGGCGCAGGCACACGGGCTGGATCCGGCGCGGCTGCAGCTGGGCACCGGTTTTGAACATCTGTACTACCTGCTGGAGGCGGCCGTGGCGGGACTGGGGCCGGCGATCGCACCGGAGCCGCTGGTGGCCGAAGACCTCGCCCTGGGCCGGCTGGTTGCGCCGTGGGGGTTCGCCGCCACCGGCGGCTTCTGGGTGCTGGCACGGCCGGAGGGCCCGGCCGATGCGCGGGTCGACGCGTTGGCTGACTGGGTGAGCGCACAGCTGCGCTGACCCCTGCGGCGCGTCGCCGCGCCTTGCCGGGCCCGCCGCGCGGTCCCGGCCGCTTCCCTTTCGATGGCGCCGCCGGTTACGCCTCGGTCGGTGCTGCCAGCCGCTGCTGCAGGTCGTCGCGCAGCCGCGCCAGCTCGACCTCGGCCTGCTGCCGCTGCTGCATGCCCTCGCGATGGATGCTGCGCACTTCCTCGACGGTGGCGATCAGCTGATCGTGCACGTGGCGCAGGGTGGCCACATCGATCACGCCGCGCTGGTTGCTGCGCGCGGTGTCCACCGAGGCCTGCCGCAACAGGTCGGCGTTGCGCCGCATCAGTTCATTGGTCGCATCCTCGATGGCATGGGCCAGCTCGGCGGCGTTCTTCTGCTCGCCCAGCGACAGCTGGATGGCGAACTGGCGCTTCCACGATGGAATGGTGATATCGCGGACGGTGTTGAACTTCTCGATCAGCTGCAGCGCATTGGCCTGGATCAGGCGGATCATCGGCAGCGACTGGTCGGCCGCGTGCTGCATCAGCTGCAGGTCGGAGACACGCTTTTCGATCAGGCGGATGGCGTTGTCGATCTCGCTCTGGCGGATGCGCTGCTGCGGATCATCACTGCCCTGCCCCTGCAGCTGCTCGCTCTGCAGCTGGGCCAGGCGTTGCTTGCCGGCAGCAGCGTACAGGCCCAGCGCGTGGCGTTCCTCACGCACGATATCGTGCATGCGGTCGAAATCGCTCACCCGCCTGCCCATCAGTGCCTGCTGCGCGCCAACGTCGCCAAGCAGCTGCTCGATCTGCGCATTGGTATCGCTGAATTTCTGCACCAGCTCGCCCTTGGACGCGCGCAGGCGATCGATCAGGCCGCCGATCAGCGGCACTTTCGAACGCTGCGGGAAGCCATCGAGTTTCAGTTCACGGGCGATGCGCACCACTTCCCCCAGCTTTTCGCCGTTGGCATCCAGGTCACGATTGCGCACCTGGTCCAGCAGCTGGCTGGAGAACGCCGTGGTCCGTCCCGCTGCCTCGCGGCCGAACACCTGCAGGTTGCTAGGGCGCAGGTCCTGCAGCTCGCGGCCGATCTCGGCGATGCGGGGCAGATCGTCGGGTGCCAGGCCCAGGGCCTTCAGCGTGCTGTCGTCGAGTTCGGCGGTGGGCGTGGTGGCAGGCACGAGCGTGCCGGCGTTCTGGCTGTCCTGGGTCATCGGGCAGTGTCCTTGCGGTGGATAAGCGGCAGCGGCGGCCGGCTCAGCGCAGTCTAGCCTGAGCGGCGGCCACTTCGTCGTCGATCTGCGCCTGCAGCTGTGCCGCGTGCCCGGCGTGGGCGGCCTGCTCCTGCGCCAGGCGCGCCAGCGCCGCCTGGCGCCAGGCCGGCAGCAGCACATCGTGGATGCGCGCGAACCGCTGCAGCAGGGCTTCATCCTGGGCCTGCAACAGCTGCCACTGCGCGCCCTCGATGCGCCGCAGCGTGGCCAACCGGTGCAGATGGTCCACGCGCGGCGCCAGTGCCGCCCGCGCGGCGTCCGCCAGGCCCGGCAGCTGCGTGCTGCCGAAACCGGCCCAGGCATCCAGCGCGCTGGCGGCGGCGTCGTTGTCGATGATCGCCTGCGCGCGCTGCTGCACACGCTGCGCCAACGCCTGCGCCTGTTCCCGTGCCTGCAGCGCCAGCACACCCAGCTGCGCCTGCAGGGCCTGCGCCTGCGCTTCGCGCGCCACATCGCGGCCGAGCAGACGTCCCCACCAGCCCGCCTGCCGACGCAGCCGCACCGGATCGCTGGCCTGCAGGGCCAGGGCGATGCGCGCCAGCGCGGCCACCAGGCGCTCGCCGCCGGTGTCGGCCGGCACCACCGCCGGCGCCTCCAGCACCTGCAGCAGCGGCGCGCCATACGCAGCCAGCGCCGCCACATCGGCCGGCGGCGGCAGCACGGGCGCCGGCAGCGATGCAGGCGTCATGGCAGCGGTGGCGGCCGTGGGCTGTCATCGCCCCCGGCTTCGGCGGGCAGTGATTCCCCGTAGAAGTGGCGCATCAACGCTTCATCCAGCGCGCGCTCCTCCGGCGTGGCGGCCCGACGCACGCGTGGGCGGCGACGCGCGTCGGCCCCGGCCAGCTCGGTCCCGACCTGCTGCCGTGCCCATCCGGCGAATGCGGCCAGCGTCTGCGACAGCTGCACCTGCTGCTCCTGCGAGGCAACCAGCAGCTGCAGCAGCGGCGCCAGTCCGGCCTGCAGGTCTGCGGCCAGCGGCATGGCCGCCGGCGCGGCCGCCACCGTCTGCTGGGTTGAGCCTGCCTCGGCCAGGCGCTGCAGTGCCGCCAGCAGCGCAGGCCACGGTGCGGGGTCCGGGGCGGCGACCACGGTGGGCGCCGGTGCGGGCAGCTGCAGCGCACTGGCGATGTCGGCCAGCTGCGCGACCACGCGTCCGCCCACATCGGCGTCCCCGGCACCCATCGCCTTGTTGCGCAGGAAGTCGCGCTTGATCTGCGCCCAGCGCTGCGCGCGCGTCTGGTCGAGCACCCCGCGCAGCTCGGCCAGCTTCAGCAGGTTCTCCTCGGCACCGGTGGTGAGCAGCTGCGCTTCGCCCAGGTAATGGTCGGAGATCAGCTGCTGCAGCTCGTCCTCGTTCATCACCGGCGAGATCTTCTCGGCCAGCTTGTTCATGTTGCGGTAGCTGCCCTGCAGGCGGAACGGCGGCTCGGTGCGGTAGCGGTCGTCCTGCGCCGCGCTGGCGATGTACTGCTGGTTGACCCTGTAGACCACATCGCGCACCTGCAGCATGCGCTGCAGGGTGGCGGTGATTTCATTGATCTCGGCACCGCTGTAGGCATGGCTGAGGCCGTTGCTGGATACGTCCTTGCCCATCGCGCGGTCGACCAGCAGGTACAGGTCGGCCATATCGCGCGTGGCCAGGGGTGCCAGCACCGGGTTGGAGGTCAGGCTGTTCTCGATGTAGCTGAGGGTGAATGCCGCCTCCATGCCGCCAAGCACGTCGCCCAGGTTGTAGATGTCGGCACGGTTGGCCAGCATGTCCGGGATCCTGAACACCTCGCCGGACTCGGTATACGGGTTGCCGGCCATCACCACGCAGAACTTCTTGCCGCGCATGTCGTAGGTGCGGGTACGCCCACGCCACACGCCTTCGATGCGGCGGGTACCGTCGCACAGTGAAATGAACTTCTGCAGGAACTCGGGATGGGTGTGCTGGATGTCGTCGACATACAGCATGGTGTTGTTGCCCATCTCCAGTGCCAGGTTGAGCTTCTCCAGCTCCTGCCGCGAGGTGGCATCGGGTGCCTGCGCGGGGTCCAGCGAGCGCACCTCGTGCCCCAGCGCCGGGCCGTTGATCTTCATGAAGACCAGGCCGAGGCGGTGCGCCACGTATTCCATCAGCGTGGTTTTGCCGTACCCGGGCGGTGAGATCATCATCAGCAGGCCCATCAGGTCGCTGCGCTTGTTCTCGCCGACCGTGCCCATCTGCTTGGCCAGGTTGTCGCCGATGACGCCGAGGTAGACCTCGTTGATCAGCCGGTTGCGGACGAAGGATGACAGCGGACGTGCCTTGAACTCAGACAACCGCAGCGCCTCGCGCTCGCGGCCGATGATGCCCTGCCGCACTGCCTGGTAGGCATGGAAGGCCGGCACGAAGTGCTGCAGGTGCTGCTGCAGCCGCGACTGGAAATCGTCCAGCGTCAGCACCAGCGTGCCGCCGTGGATACGCGGGTGTTCGCCCAGCAGCCCCTTCACCTCGGCGCGCAGCGTGGCCTCGCTGGCGCGCGTGCGCAGCTGCCGGTGCACCAGCAGCAGTGCGGCGGCTTCATCGACGTAGCCGGCGTGCGCGGCGTGCGCCGGCAGGCCGGCCAGCGCACGCAGCCACTGCCCGGCCAAGGCCCAACGCGTGGCCAAGGGGTCCTGGCTGCGCTGCAGCGCGCGTTCGAACGCATCGCGCTGACCGGCCTGCTCCAACTGCGAGGACAAGGCGTCCAGCAAGGCCTGTGCGTGTCGGCTGATGCTGAAGACCGGTTCACCATTGCGCAGCTCATCGGCCAGATAGGCTGCCGCATCACCTGCCAGGTCGGCGTCGCACGGAAGGGCCTGCGCCTGCGCGTAGTCGTGCAGGGCCTTGGCCATTTCGACGCGCAGCGCCTGGCGGCCCTCGTCGGAGCCGAACAGACGGGCAATGGTGTCAGCGCCGGCCTGGCGGCTGGGCCACTGCGCCACGGCATCGTCGCGTTGACGCGCGGCCCAGAACAACTGAGCCAGGGCGCGTACCCGCGGCGCATGCCGCAGCGGTCCGGCGGCCTGCTGCAGCGGCAGCAGCGCGCGCAGGATCAATGCGGCGTCGTGGTCGTGGATGCCGCGTTCGTAACCCTCACGGTAGCGCGGTGCGGCGAACGCACGCACCCGCTGGTCGAGCGCGTCCGGCTCGGCGGCATCGTGCAGCAACTGCGGCAGATCCAGCCCCTCGCGTCCTTCCTCGGCGGCGCGCAGCAGGCAGCCGGCCAGGTACTCGCCGCGGTAAAGCGTCTCCGATTCCGAATCCAGGGTCACCGGCCAGAATGGCTTCAGCGCCTCCAGCTCCGGGTCGTGCAGGGTTTCCAGGAAATCAGTGCCGGTGAGGTGGATGGCCAGCGTGTCGCCGCGCGGCAGCAGGGTCAGGTCCAGCGCCTGGGTGTTGACGCTGAAGCGATGGCGCGGCCCGAGGCGCACCACGTTGCCACCGGCTTCGTAGAGGTCGCTGCGGTCGCGCAGCTGGCGTACCGCCTGGTCACGCACGCCCTTCAGGCGCGCCTCGATGTCGTCGGCCTTGACGTTGTCGCGCAGGCCACGCAGGCGCTCGGCCAGTTCGCGCAGCTTGAGGATCAGCGCATCGCCGGCGAAGAAGGCGTTCAGCTCGTCGGCGCTGCCGAACCGTTCGGTGCGCTTGCCCAGCCCATCCAGAATGCGGTTGGCGGCGTCGAGCACCGAGCGCGCCTTGCGCTGGCGCTCATCCAGCAGGGCCTGCTTGTGGGTATCGAACGCTTCGACCAGTTCTTCGCGTTTGCTCAGGATGTCGCCAAGGAACTGCTCATGCTCGCCGAACTGGCTCTCCAGCTCCTCCAGCTGCACCAGCAGGCGCGACAACTGCTCGTCGGCGCGCTCCGGGTCGCTGGCCATCGCCAGTGCGCTGGTGATCGACTGCGAGAACAGCGCGAACTGCGCTGCGAACTGGGCCACGGCTTCGGCCGAGCCCAGTGTCCGCCGGCGCTGCTCGGCCCGGGCGCGGACCTGGTTCAGGCGGCCGTACAACAGTGAGATCGCCTCGACCACGCGGGTACGCGCGGTGGCGTCATCCACCTTCAGGCCCGCCATCAGTTCGGACAGCATGTCCAGGTCGGTGGCCATGCCGCGCAGGCCCTGCAGCTGCTCATCCAGCTGGCGTGCGCTCTGCGCCTGCTGCGCAGCCTCGTCCAGTGCCTGCAGGCGCGCGGTCAGCGGCGCCAGTGCCGCATCACCGGCCAGGAAGCTGCCGGTGGCGGCGCCCACCTGATCATGCGCCGCCACCAGCTCGGCAGCCATCACGTCGATGCGGTCGTTGTCGATGTAGCGCAGCTCGCGCAGGGTCAGCAGGCGGCCACGCAGCGCGGTGATCGCATTGAGCGCCTCGACGAAGGACTGGACATCGCTCCAGTTCTCCGGCTGCAACCGCCCCCGCAGTGCCTTGTAGGTGGCCTCGGCCTCGGCCATCGCCTGCGCGGACTGCTGGCGGATCGACTGCACCTTCTCGTACTCGTCCAGTACCGCCTCGCCGGTGGCGCTGATCTGTCGCAGCAGTGCCTCGGCGCCGTCGCAGGCGTCGTCCCCCAGCCAGTGATGGCTGTCGAACAGTCGCCGCGTGTCGGCCACCAGGCGCTGGTAGCGTTGCGCCGACACGTCCTGGCCATCGATCGCGCGCGCCAGGTTGAACAGGTTGGAAATGCCGCGCACCAGTTCGGCATTGCCGATGCGCCCCATGAAGGTGTTGCCCGGTGGCCGGCTGGCGGCGAACTCGTCGCTGCTGAACGGGGTCTGCCAGACCTGCATCGGATGGATGCGGGTCGGCTCGCTGCCTTCGGCATGGAACAGCACCATGCGTCCATCCTGCAGGAACGCGTAGCCGTGACCGAACACCGGGTTCTGCAGCACGCGCTGGATGGTGTTGTAGACGAACAACGCCGAGCGCCCGCCTTCGCGCTCGTAGAAGATGTACAGCACGTCCTCGCCATTGGGCGAGCGCAGGCTGCGCTTGAACTGCATGCCGTCCATCGAGGCGTCGAACGCCTTGTGCTCGCCCCCCTGCAGGTAGTAACCGCCGGGGAAGATGATGCCGTGATCTTCGGGCAGCTGCACGCAGGCCTGCACGATCGCATCGTTGCGCACGATGTCGCCGCTGAGCGTGTTGTAGATCAGCCCGCGCCAGACCGTCTCGCGGTACGGCAGCACCTTCAGCAGCACCAGCGAGCCGACCCGGGCGAATTCGAACTGGGCATCATCCAGCGACTGGGTGCTGTCTTCCACCGGTTCGCTGTAGATGCCCTGCCCCGTCTCGGTGTTGTTCTCGACCTTGATGGTCAGGTCGCCGCCGGTGGTTTCAACGAACAGGGTGTCGAGGATGTTGAGATGCGAATGACGACCGTTGACGGCGAGGTCGCGGGTGGCTCGGGTCCACTCGAAATCGAACGGCGGCGGCAGAGCGATGTCACGCTCGCCGCGCGCATCGAGATAGGTCAGCTCGCCATCAGCCGACACTGCCCAGCGGAACACGCGGACATCGCTGCTGCGCTCGCCGATCTGGAACGAGGCCAGCAGCTTGTCCCCGACCACGATCAGCTGCAGCAGGCGCGCGTGCTTGTAGTAGGCATACAGCTCGTTGAAGTCGTGCACGAAACCGGGCTGGTCAAGGAAACTGCCCTTCAGCTCCAGCGCGGCAACGTCGTAGCCGTCGCCGCCCTGCACCAGCCGGTACAGGCCGAACACGTCCTCGATGCGGGTCTGGGTTTTGAGCCCGATGAACACGTTGTAGCCGAACAGCAGACGGTCCGGGCCGACCTGCACGATATCGCGGCCGACACAGTTGTTCTCGCTGCGGATGCGGAAGCGTCCGGCCACCTCCAGGCGGCTGTCGCCGAACTCGGCCAGGCGTTGGCGGTTGAGCTGCTCGGCCAGGGCCTGCAGGCGCTGGCCCTGCTCGCCAAGGCGGCGGCGCAGCACCTCATAGGCGCCGCCCTGTGCGACGGCCTGGTCGACGCCAGCGGCGGTGCCCTCCGGCACGGTGGATTCGGGGGACGATCGGATTTCGGACATCGGCAGGGTTCCGGCTCACGGACGGCCGGCCGACGGTGCGGCCGGCACGGACGGGCGATGGCCGCAGCCATCGCCGGGTGGATCAGCGGGCGGTTTCGACCACGGCGGTGGTCACGACCGGTACCGTCTCCACCTCCTCGGTGATCTGCCGCGGTGCGGCCTCGGTGGCGTTGACACCGAGATAGCGCTGCATCAGTTCCTGCACGATCGGGCTCTTGCCGGCGAAGCCTTCGATCGACTTGCCCAGCGAGACCGCCTTGATCAGGTTCTCGAACATGCCACCGTCGCCGCCGACCAGGTCGATATCGGCGTTGCGCAGTGCGCTGGCGATGACGCCGGCGTTCTCGCGGGACACTTCCTTGCCGGCCTCGATCGAGGCCAGCGCCTGCTTCAGGCTGTTGTCCAGCATCATGCGGAACTCTTCGTGGCCGCGCGCCTGATCGCTCAGCGAAGCGATGGCTTCGAACTTGCGGACCAGGCCTTCGGCTTCCGCCAGCAGCTTCTTCTGCACCACGCCGGCTTCGGCGTTGCCCAGCGACTCGGTGGCGGTGGCACGCGCCAGCCCCATCTTCTCTTCGCCCTGGGCCTGCGCCTGCAGGGTCTGCGCCAGCACCTGTGCTTCGTTGCTGCCCTGCTTCAGTGCGGCCTCGGCCTTGGCTTCGATCACCCGAGCCTCGGCGATGCCCACCTTTTCGATGGCCAGCGCCGACGCCTCGCGCACCTGCGCTTCGGCCAGGCCCGGCGCGGCCTGCTCGGCGCGCAATGCATCGGCCAGCAGGCGCTTGGCTTCGGCCTGCTTGCCGGCCGCCTCGTGCTCGGCCTGTGCCAGCGTGGTCAGTTCCACCGCACGATGCCGGGATGCGGTCTCGCGCGCCTGTGCTTCCTTCACTTCGCGCACCAGCGATTCCTGTGCCTTGGCCTCGGCTTCCAGGATCAGCACCTGCTTCTGGCGATCGGCCTCGGAGACTTCACGCACTTCCTTGATCCGCTCTTCTTCCTGGGCCACGGTCTTGTCGATGGAAATGCGTTCGCGGGTGATGTTGGCCACATCCATCTTGCCCTGCTCGACCACCTTGTCACGCTCCACGCCCTGCAGCTGCACCTCGCGGTCGGTGGTGACCTGCTCCAGCTGGCGTGCGCGCTCCACGCGCTCGGCTTCGATGGCCACCGCACGCTGGCGGTTCTGCTCGGCCACTTCCACTTCGCGCAGGCGGTTCTGATCGCGGATCTCGATCAGCTGCTGGGCCTCGATGCGCGCGTTCTCCGAGAGCTGGCGCTGCTCTTCCTGGACCTTGGCGGTCTCGGCTTCCTCGCGCGCGCGGATGGTCTCGATCTCGCGCTTCTGGCGTGCTTCCGCCTCGGCCTGCTGACGCTCCAGCGCCAGCAGCGCCTCGCGGGCCTCCACGTTCTTCTTGGTGATGGCGAGCTTTTCGTTCTGCTCCAGCTCGTTGGTGACCACGTTCTGCGCGGCGGTCAGCTCGGTGATCTTGCGGATGCCCTGTGCGTCGAGGATGTTGAACTGGTCCAGCAGCGCCTTCGGTGTCTGCTCCAGGTAATCGATGGCCACGTCTTCCAGCACGTAGCCGTTGAGGTCATTGCCGATCACCGCGATGATCTCGTCGCGGAACTCCTGGCGCTTCTCGAACAGCTCGGTGAAGTCGAACTTCTTGCCGACCGTCTTCAGCGCTTCGGAGAACTTGGCGTTGAACAGCTCATCGACGGCGTGCTTGTCGGAGGCGCGGTCAGCACCGATCGCCTTGGCCACGCGCAGCACATCGGCCTGGGTCTCATTGACGCGCAGGTAGAACGCCACCGCGATATCGGCGCGCATGTTGTCCCGGCAGATCAGGCCTTCCTTGCCGCGGCGGTCGATCTGCAGGGTGATCAGGCTGATGCGCATCAGTTCGGCGCGGTACAGCACCGGAATGATGAGCGCGCCGGTGAAGTGCACCTTCGGAGTCGAGCTCATGTCGTTGACGATCAGCGCCACGCCCTGGTCGACCTTGCGGTAGAACGCCTTGAACAGGCCGGCTATGCCCAGCAGCAGGACCAGGAAGCCGCCCACCATGATCAGGAAGGGGATCGCGGAAGCCAGTGTCATTGATGATTCTCCTTGTTGCCCGGAAGCAGGTTGTCCTGGAAGTCGAGGGCGACCGCATCGGCGCGGACCACCCGGTAGTAGTGCTGGGCGGCCACGTGCTCGACCAGCACGATGCGCTCGCCACGCTGCAGTTCGATGTCGCTGCGGATCTGCAGGACCAGCCCGGCGCCGCCGTCATCGACGCTGGCGTGGCCGCTGCGTGCATCCACCCTGGGCGAGGCGACCACACCCACGCGCCCCAGCAGGGAGGCCTGTGCGACCGGTTGCAGGCGCAGCAGGAAACGGCGGATGGGCCGCAGCAGCAGCGCGGTGATCGGCACCGCCGGCAGCGGCGCGAGTACCGCCACGAGCGTACCGAGGCCCCAGCGCAGCAGGTCCGGCAGCGGCAGCAGTACAAACAGGTGGACGAAGTAGGTCAAGGTCCAGCCGAAGAAGGCCAGCAGGGTGACCACGACCATGACCGGCACGCCGCCGAGGCCGAAGCGCTGCAGCAGGGCCGCGAGGCCGCTGAGATCGGCGCCACCGTCGAGCGCACCGTCGGCGCCCAGATCGCCGAACCCGTCGCCGACCAAGCCAGAAGCGGCAAGCCCCCAATAGACCAGCGACACCGCCAGCAGGACGCTGTACGGCAGGGTCGGGTAGCCAAATACGACGGTGAGGAACTCCTGCATCGTTTTGCCTTCCTGGGCCATGGGCGCGTGACGCCCCGTTCGGAATCCGCCGGACGCGGTTCCGTCGATCCCGCCACGGCCCTCATGGCCATGGCTTCGCCCTTCATCCTATGTGAAGAGGGCGTACAGGGACAAATGTGAAGACGCGTGCCGCCCGCAGGCGACGGCGCGCGTGGGGTCGCGCCCGGTCACTCCAGCACGGTGCAGTCGGCGCTGCGCACCTCTTCGACGAACGTGCGCATCTTGTAGCCGTCCTTGATGCCCGGCTCGACCTCGATGCCACTGGACACGTCCACGCCCCACGGCAGGGTGGCAAGGATGGCGTCCTTCACGTTTTCCGGGTTCAGCCCGCCGGCCAGCAGGAACGGACGGTGCAGGCCGGTAGGAATGCGCGCCCAGTCGAAGGCCACGCCGGTGCCGCCACCGCCCCCCGGGGCGTGGCTGTCGAACAGGAAACCGGCCGCGCTGGGGTAGCGCAGCTGCAGGGTGCGCGCATTGACGTCCTCGCGACCGCCCATGGCGATCGCCTTCAGGTACGGCATGTTGAAGCTGCGGCAGAAGCTCTCGTCTTCCTCGCCGTGGAACTGCAGCAGGGTCGGGCGTACGGTGCGCAGCACTTCGCGCACTTCCTCCTTGCTGTTGTTGCGGAACAGCGCCACCACGTCGACCATCGGCGCGATCGCCTGGCGCATCGCACGCGCTTCGGCCGGAGCCACCCGCCGGCTGCTTTCGCGGGCGAAGATGAAACCCACCGCATCCACGCCCAGCTCGCCGGCCAGGCGCACATCGCCGGCGCGGGTCATGCCACAGAACTTGATGCGCGTACGGTAGTAGGAGCGGCTCATAGCGTTACCTCGGCGGGCAGATGCCAGTTGTCGGGGTACAGCGGCCCCAGGAACACCAGCCCCTGCGGAGGTGCGGTGGGACCGGCCACGGTGCGGTCGCGTCCGGCAAGCAGTTCGGCGATCCACTCCACCGGCTGTTCGCCGCTACCGACCAGTATCAATGATCCGACGATATTGCGGACCATGTGATGAAGGAATGCATTGCCCCGCACGGCAACCTCGATCACTTCATCGTGGCGGCTGACCTGCAGCGACTGCAGTTCACGCCGGGCATGCAGGGCCTGGCACTGTACCGAGCGGAACGCACTGAAGTCGTTCTCGCCCAGCAGCGCCTGCCCGGCCAGGTGCATGCGCGCAGCGTCAAGCGGCCGGCGCTCCCAGCTCAGGGTCTGCCGCCCCAGCGCCGGCCGCACCTCGCGGTTGAGCAGGCGGTAGCGGTAGCGGCGGGCACGCGCGGAAAAACGGGCGTGGAAATCCTCGGCCACCGGCACGCACCAGCGCACCGCGATGGACCGCGGCAGGCGGGTGGTGGTGCCGAGCATCCAGGCGCGCGGGTCGCGCACCACGTCGGTGTCGAAGTGCACGACCTGGCACTGGCCATGCACGCCGGCATCGGTGCGGCCGGCACAGACCACCTGCAGAGGCGTGTCGGCCACCGATGACAGGGCCTGTTCCAGGCTGGCCTGGACACTGGGACCGCCCTCGCCCAGGTTCTGCCATCCCCTGTAATCGCTGCCGTCATACTCGACGCCAAGCGCGTAACGCATGTGCTACCTCGATGTTGCGGATGGGCGGCGCTCAGGCCGGGTCGCGCTCGGACCAGACGGCCAGTTCGTTGCCGCCGGGTTCGACGAACTGGAACCGGCTGCCTCCGGGGAAAGAAAACACACCGCGCACGATCCCGCCACCGGCCGCCTGCACCGCCGCCTGCATGGGCGCCAGCTGCTCGGCATACAGCACCAGCAGCGCCGCGCCTTCGCTGGCGCGCTGCGGCTGGCCACGGAAGAAGCCGCCCTGCAGGCGACCATCATCGAAGGCCGTATAGTCGGCGCCGTAATCGACAAACGACCAGCCGAACACCTGCTCGAAGAAGGCGCGGCTCGCGGCCGGATCGCGCGAGGCGAATTCAACGTAGTCGATGCGGCGTTCGCGGGTCATGCCGGGTCCTTGTGGTGGGTCATCAGGGCAAGCGGGCCAGCAGTTCGCGGGCCTGGATCTGGCAGTGCACGTCGCCGCCCTCGGCCACTTCCTGCAGCAGGGTGCGCGCGGTCTGCGCGTCGCCCAGGTCCAGATAGGCGATCGCCAGCTCCAGCCGCTCCTGGCCGACCCGTGGCGTCCAGTCGTGGGCATTGCCCGGCGCCGGCGTGGCGCCCTGCTCCGGCAGCGCCGCCGGGGCCTCGGCCTGGTCATGGCCATCGTGCGATCCGGCAGGCAGGTCGAAGACACCGCGGAACTCGGGATCCTGCTCGGCCTGCAGCGCGTAATCGGGTACGGCCACATCGACCGGCGCGGCCGGCTCGGCCGGCTCGGCCGCAGCCGGCTCGTCCCAGCGCGGCGCATCGCTCACGGCCGCAGGCAGTTCCACCACGGCCTCATCGTCCAGTTCGCCGGCGCGCCAGTCGGGCGACAGCGGCGCGTCCGGGGCAGCCTCATCGGCGGCATCATGATCGGCATGCTGCGCCCAGGCCGGCATCGCCGGCTCCTGGCGCCCTGCACCGTCGAAACTGCCCGGGTCCTGCTCGGCCAACGCGTCCAGCGCAGCGCCGGCCGGTACCGCAGCGGCGAGGCCGGCGGCATCATGCTCTTCACGCAGCGGTGGCAGCGGCGAGGGCTTGCGGCGGCGCAGCAGCCAGGCGCCGACAGCCACCAGCAGCACCAGCGGCAGACCCAGCCAGTACCACGGCGTGCCGGCACCGGGCGCGCCCGGTGCCTGCGCCAGGCGCTGCTGGGCCGCGGCCAGGTCGTTGTCCTTCATCGCGATCAGCGACTGCTGCTGCTCCTTGAGCTTTTCCAGCTCCGCCACGCGCTGCTTGAGATCGCCGATCTCGGCATCGCGGGTGGCAATGTCCTCGCGGGCCTGACGCAGTTGTTCGTTGCCCAGCATGTCACCCTCGCTGCCGGCACTGGTGCCGGTGGTTGTGCCCGCGCGCGCGGCGTCGGACGCCAGCGCCGGAGCGATTTCAAGACGTGCGCCACTGGCCTGCGCCGGGGCGGAGGCAGCGCTGCTGCCAGCCTCGGCCAGCGGCTGCGGCGCACCGGCCGGCTGCGGTACCGTGCGCGCCTGCCGCCACTGCGCGGCATGCTCGCGGACCAGGGCGGAGGCTTCGGCGGCATCCACGGCCGCCAGCGCCTCGCTGCCCGGCATGCGCAGCACCGCGCCCTGCTTGAGCAGGTTCACGTTGCCGCGGATGAAGGCTTCGGGATTGGCGCGCAGCAGGGCGATCATCGCCCGGTCGCGGCTGATCTGGCTGCTGCGCGCCAGCGAACCGGCGATCTGCGAAAGGGTCTGCCCGCGCTGCACGGTGACGCTGCCATCGGCAGCCGGCGCAGCCGGCGTTGCCGGAGCGGCCGGCGTTGCCGGAGCGGCCGCGCGCGGACGCGGTGCCGCTGCTGCGGTGGATGCGGGCGCGGCCACGGCCGGCGCCGGCACGGCACTGGCGGCTGCCGGTGGCTCACGGACGATGGTGTCCGACAGCACGCCGGCTGGCGCGACGATTTCCGGTTCGGCAACGGCCAGCGCACTGGCGGGCGCATCGACCAGCGCCGAGTACTCACGGACCAGGCGGCCCTGGCCCCAGTCGGCTTCGACCAGGAAGCTCAGCGACGGGGTCTCAACCGGCGTCTGCGAGGTGACCCGCACCACCGCCCTGCCCTGCGCATTGCGGGTGAGTTCGAACTGCAGTTCGCTGACCAGCCCGCTGGGACGCTGCAGGCCGACGCGTTCAAAGGTGACCGGCGAGGCCAGCGCGACGCGCAGGTTCTCCAGCTCGGACGGATCGGCGGAAATCACCGGAATTTCGGCCAGCAGCGGCTGCCCCGGCCGCGACAGCACGCGGATGTCGCCCAGCCCCAGGGCCAGGGCCGAACTGCTGGCCAGCGCCAGCAGCGCGGCGGAAAGATAGGTGAGCGGGCGCTTCACGCCCTTGGCCCGTTTATTCATGGGCGACACTATAAAGCGTGCGGACCAGGGTCCGCACCCACTGGTTGCGGGCGATGCCCCGTAGAGCCGAGCGTGGCTCGACTCTACGGAAGCGCGGATCAGCGCTGTTCGGCGGCGACCAGCTCGGCCAGCTGCACCGCGTTCAGGGCTGCGCCCTTGCGCACGTTGTCCGAGACGATCCACAGGTTGAGGCCGCGCGGGTGCGACAGGTCCTCGCGGATGCGGCCGACGTACACCGCATCGGTGCCGGAGGCGTGGGTGACCGGGGTCGGGTAACCGCCGGCTTCATGGCGGTCCACCACCTCGATGCCCGGCGACTGTTCCAGCAGCGCACGGGCTTCGGCCACGGTGACCTTGTCGCGGGTTTCGATCGCCACCGATTCGGAGTGGCCGTAGAACACCGGCACGCGCACGGCGGTCGGGTTCACCAGGATGCTGTCGTCGCCAAGGATCTTGCGGGTCTCCCAGACCAGCTTCATTTCCTCCTTGGTGAAGCCGTTGTCCTGGAAGTCATCGATGTGCGGGATCAGGTTGAAGGCGATCTGCACCGGGAAACGCTGCGGATCGATCTCCTGGAAGCTCAGCAGCTGGCCGGTCTGCTTGCCCAGCTCCTCCAGCGCAGAACGGCCGCCACCGGATACCGACTGGTAGGTGGAGACATTGATGCGTTCGATGCCGTACCTGCGGTGCAGCGGCGCCAGCGCCACCAGCATCTGCATGGTCGAGCAGTTCGGGTTGGCGATGATGCCGCGCGGGCGGTTGCCGATCTGGTCCGGGTTGACCTCGGACACCACCAGCGGCACGTCGTCGTCGTAGCGGAAGGCCGAGGAATTGTCGATCACCACCGCACCGGCGGCGGCGAACTTCGGTGCGTATTCCTTGGACACGCTGCCGCCGGCGGAGAACAGCGCGATCTCCACACCACTCGGGTCGAAGCTGGCCAGGTCCTGGATCCTGACCTTCTCGCCATTGAATTCGATCTCGCCACCGGCCGAACGCTCGGAGGCGAGCAGGCTCAGGGTGCCAACCGGGAAGTTGCGCTCGGCCAGGATGGCCAGCATGGTCTCGCCGACCGCACCGGTGGCGCCGACGATCGCGACGTGGAAGCTGCGTTGTGCATTGCTCATGGGGGAACTCTCACGAAAAACGGGAAGGGGAAAACTCACGCACGACAGCTGGGTTCGGGGAACCTCCTCGGACGGGACGCGTGGAGGTTCCCTATCGTTTCCCGCTTTTTTTGCCCAGGTCCGCGCGCGCGGCGATGGCCGCATCGGCGTTGATCGCACTCGGCATGCGCGACGGGCTGCCATCCAGGCCCAGCGCTGCGACCAGGTTGTCCACGGCCAGCTGTACCATCGCCGTGCGCGTGGCCAGCGAGGCGCTGCCGATGTGCGGGGTCAACACCACGTTGCGCAGTGCCAGCAGCTCCGGGCGCACGCGCGGCTCGCCTTCGTAGACGTCCAGGCCGGCGGCGGCCAGGCGGCCGTGCGCCAGGGCGTCGGCCAGCGCCAGCTCGTCGACGATGCCGCCGCGGGCGATGTTCACCAGCGTGGCCGAGGGCTTCATCTTCGCCAGCGCGGCCGCATCGATGATGTGGTGCGAGGCCGGGGTATAGGGCAGTACGGCGACCAGATGGTCGGCCCGCGCCAGCAGCGTATCCAGGTCCACATAGGTGGCGCCCACCTCCGCTTCGGTCGCGGCGGGCAGCTGCGAACGGTTGTGGTACAGCACCTTCATGCCGAACCCGTGCGCGCCGCGACGGGCGATGCCCTGGCCGATGCGGCCCATGCCGAGGATGCCCAGCGTGCTGCCGTGGATATCGGCACCGAGCATGGTCTGGAACGACCACTGCCCCCACTTGCCTTCGCGCAGCCAGCGTTCGGATTCGGTGATCCGGCGCGCGGTGGCCATCAGCAGTGCGAAGCCGAGGTCGGCGGTGGTTTCGGTGAGCACGTCCGGCGTGTTGCTGGCCAGGATGCCGGCGCTGCTGAGCGCATCGACATCCAGGTTGTTGTAGCCCACGCCGACATTGGCGATCACCTGCAGCTGCGGCGCAGCCGCCACTTCGGCCGCGCCAACGCGCTCGTTGAGGGTGATGATCGCGCCGTCGGCGCTGGCCAGCTGTCCGGCGATCTGGTCGGGCGACCAGGCGGTGACGGTGTCGGTGCTGCGCAGCTGCACGCGATCGCGCAGCGGCGCGATGGCCGCGTCGATCAGCGGCTGGCTCACCCACACGGTCGGCCGCGTGTCAGCCATCGATCTGCCCGGGAATGCGCGGGGTGATGGTGCCGACATCGCCGCACTGCGCGCGATGGCGCAGCGCCTGGTCCATCAGCACCAGGGCAACCATCGCCTCGGCGATGGGCGTGGCACGGATGCCGACGCAGGGATCGTGGCGGCCGGTGGTGACCACCTCGACCACGTTGCCGGCCGTGTCCAGCGACGGGCCCGGCAGGCGCAGGCTGGAGGTCGGCTTCAACGCGATCGACGCGACCACCGGCTGGCCGGTGGAAATGCCACCGAGAATGCCGCCGGCGTGGTTGCTGGCGAAGCCCTGCGGGGTCAGCAGGTCCCGATGTTCGGTGCCCTTCTGTGCGGCGCTGGCAAAACCGTCACCGATCTCCACGCCCTTGACCGCGTTGATGCTCATCAGCGCGGCGGCCAGTTCGCCATCGAGCTTGCCGTAGATCGGCTCGCCCCAGCCCGGCGGCACGTTGTCGGCGACCACATCCACGCGCGCACCGACCGAATCACCGGACTTGCGCAGCGCATCCATGTACGCCTCCAGCTCGGGCACCTGCGCGGCGTGCGGCCAGAAGAACGGGTTGTCCTCCACCGCCGACCAGTCGAAACCGGCCGGGGTGATGTCGCCCAGTTGCGACAGGTAGCCGCGCACGGTCACGCCGAAGCGCTCGGCCAACCACTTCTTGGCGACCACACCGGCGGCCACGCGCATGGTGGTTTCGCGGGCGGAGGAACGGCCGCCACCGCGCGGATCGCGGATGCCGTACTTGTGCCAGTAGCTGTAGTCGGCGTGGCCCGGGCGGAACTGCTGGCCGATGCTGGCGTAATCCTTGCTGCGCTGGTCGGTGTTGCGGATCAGCAGCGCGATCGGGGTGCCGGTGGTCAAACCCTCGTACACGCCGGACAGGATCTCGACCTCGTCGGCCTCGCGGCGGGCCGACGTGTGCCGGCTCTTGCCGGTCGCACGGCGCTGCAGGTCGTGGGCGAATTCGGCCGCGTCCAGCGCCAGCCCCGGCGGGCAGCCGTCGATCACGCAGCCGATGGCCGGCCCGTGCGATTCGCCGAACGTGGTGACGGTGAACAGCTTGCCGAACGCATTGGAGCTCACGGGCGCTGCGCCGCCAGTTCGGTGATGCGCGCGCTGTGCGCGATCAGCTCGCGGCATTCGACCGCGAAGATCCCCATCTGGCCGACCTTGAACTCGATCCAGGCGAAGTCGACTTCCGGCAGCAGCTTGATCAGGTGCTGCTCGGACTCACCCACTTCGCAGATCAGCAGGCCGTCCTCGCTGAGGTGCAGCGGGGCGTCGCGCAGGATCTTCAGCACCAGGTCCAGGCCGTCATCGCCGGCGCGCAGGCCCATCTCCGGCTCGTAGGAGTACTCCTGCGGCAGCGCATCGGTCTCGTCGTTGGTGACGTACGGCGGGTTGGTGACGATCAGGTCGTAATGGCGACCGGTCAGGCCGTTGAACAGGTCCGACTTGAGCAGGGTGACGTTGTGCGCCTGCAGGCGCTCCTTGTTCTCTTCGGCCAGCGACAGCGCGTCATCGCTCAGGTCCACGCCGTCCACCTCCCAGTTCGGGTAGTAGTGGCCCATGGCAATGGCGATGCAGCCCGAGCCGGTGCACAGGTCGAGCGCGCGGTGCACATCGCGGCCAGCCAGCCAGGGCTCGAAACCGCACTCGATCAGTTCGGCGATCGGTGAACGTGGCACCAGCGCACGGGTGTCGCTCTTGAAACTGAGCCCGGCGAACCAGGCCTCGCCGGTGAGATAGGCTGCCGGAATGCGCTCGTCGATGCGGCGCTGGAACAGCTCCAGCACGGCCAGCTTCTCGTCCTTCAGCAGGCGCGCCTGGCCATAGGCCGGGCCCAGGTCGTGCGGCAGGTGCAGGCCGTGCAGCACCAGCTGGGTGGCCTCGTCCAGGGCATTGTCGTAGCTGTGCCCGAAGGTCAGGCCCGCAGCGTTGAAACGGCTGGTGCCGTAGCGGATCAGATCGATGATCGTGTGGAGTTCGGCGGCCGTTTCAGCGGTCATGGCGGTACTGCGGGCAAAGTGGCCCCCGATTATAGGGGTTGCCGGCAGCGGCGGCATCCGTTGCGGCAGAAACGATCCGGCCGCAGCCGGTATGATGGTGGCCACTTCCTGCGGCGGAATCCCATGTTCAATCGCAACGTCGGCATCATCCTGCTGATCGCCCTGGCGGCGGGCCTTGGCCTGCTAGCCGCCCAGCAGGTGTTCGCGCCGAAGCCGCCAGCCGGACAGCCGGCCACCGAAGCGATCACCCTGTACCCGCAGCCGCGCGCGCTGCCCGACTACAACCTGGCCCAGTCCGACGGTACCCGGCTGATTCCCGGCGAGCTGAAGGGCCACTGGACCCTGGTGTTCCTCGGCTTCACGTTCTGCCCGGACGTCTGCCCGACCACCCTGGCCGATCTGGCCGCTGCGCAGAACCAGTGGGAAGCCCTGCCCGACACCCTGCGCCCCCGGGTGCTGTTCGTTTCGGTGGACCCGGACCGTGACAACGCCACCCGCCTGGGCGAGTACGTGCACGGCTTCCACAAGGACACCCTGGCCGCCACCGCCGACATCCCCTCGCTGGAGCGCTTCGCCACCGCCCTGGGCTTCGTGTTCCAGAAGGTGCCGGGCAAGCACTTCGACGAGAATCTCGAGGATTACACCGTCGAGCATTCGGCCAGCCTGGCCGTGCTCGACCCGCAGGGCCGGCTTGCCGGCCTGGTTCGCCCCCCGTTCAACGCGCCGGCCATCGCCCGCGACCTGCAGAAGCTGACCGAGAAATCCGCCCCATGAGCCTGACCACCGCCCTGACGTACGCCCTGCCCCACCGCCTGCTGTCCTCGATGGCGCGTTCGCTGGCGTACTCGGACAACCCGCGCGTGTCGCGCTGGCTGATCGATACGGTCACCCGCAAGTTCAACGTCAACCTGGAGGAAGCGGCCAACCCGGATCCGCGCAGCTACCCGACCTTCAACCAGTTCTTCACCCGCGCGCTGAAGCCGGGCGCGCGCGTGGCCGATGCCGATCCGCGCACCCTGGTGATGCCGGCCGATGGCCGCATCAGCCAGCTCGGGAAAATCGACGCCGGCCGCATCTTCCAGGCCAAGGGCCAGTCGTTCACCGCCGCCGAGCTGCTGGGCAGCGCTGAAGATGCCAAGCCCTTCAACGACGGCCTGTACGCCACCGTGTACCTGTCACCGCGCGACTACCACCGCGTGCACATGCCGTGGACCGGCACCCTGCGCGAGACCGTGCATGTACCGGGCCGGCTGTTCAGCGTTGGCCCGGCCGCGGTCAACAACGTGCCCGGCCTGTTTGCGCGCAACGAGCGGCTGGTCTGCCATTTCGACACCAGCTTTGGCCCGATGGTCAGCGTGATGGTCGGTGCACTGCTGGTATCCGGCGTGGAAACGGTGTGGAGCGGCGAAGAAATCCCGCACTACGGCGACCGCATCACCCGCAAGGACTACCGCGGCCGCGGCATCCGGCTGGAGCGTTTCGAGGAGATGGCGCGCTTCAACTACGGCTCGACGGTGATCGTGCTGCTGCCGCCGGGCGTGGCCGAGTTCGCCGCGCACCTGGACGCCGAGCATCCGGTGCAGCTGGGCCAGGCGCTGGCAAGGCTGCGCTGACGACGGCATGCCGGCGGGCTGCGCCGGCCCGGGCCTGGCCGAGAGGCGCACGCCCTGCTCCGAGGGATTCATGCTGACGCCGGCCGCAGCCGGCGCCAGCCGATGGCGCGGTTACTGCAGGGTCGGTGCCGGGCCGACATCCATGCCGTCGTAGTCTTCCACGCCCATCTGCGTGGCCAGCGCCGCCAGTTCCTGGTTGCGCGCGTCCAGCGACGACTCGTCATGCACTTCCACCCGCTCCACGTGCAGCACGTGGAACGGCGCATCGCCCTCTTCCGCGTCCTGCTCGAACAGTTCGACCAGGGCGTAGCCCTGTTCCTGCAGATGGGTGGCCAGCGCCTGCAGCGGTGCAGCGCTGGAGTGCACGAAGAAGTACCCCCACAGCAAGGGCGCATCCAGGTTCCAGTCGGTGTTTTCGCGCAGGTTGGCGAACAGGTTGCGGGTGTCTTCGAGGTCCATGTGTACCGGTTCCAGTGGGGTTATCTGTCACAGCCCTGCAGCTTCAGGGTCTGGCCCTGGCGCAGGCTGTAGCCGGGCGCCTTCAGGCCATTGGCGCGCGCCAGCACCGGGACATCGCACTGGAACTTTGCCGCGATGCGGCCCAGCGTGTCGCCCCTGCCGACCTTGTAGCTGCGCGCCGGCCGGGCACGCGGTGCCGGCGCGGCGCGCGGCGCCGCCACGGGCGCCACCGGGGTGGTCGGCACGCTGCTGGCAGCGCCCGGATCGACCACCGGCACCACGCCCCCCACCGCCACGCTGCCGGTGTAGCTGGCCGCGCTGGGTCGAATGATCGCCGCGTTGAGGTCGGCGGTGATCAGGGCGCGGGCCAGGTCCGCACGCGGGCCGCTGACGCAGTTGCGCGCATACAGTCCGGCAATGCGGGTGGTCGCATTGATCAGGGTGCCGCCGGGAATCCAGCCATCGGCCTCGTAGCGCGGGTTGAGGTTGCGCAATGCACGCATGTAGCCATCACGGGTACCGTGGCTGCCCAGGCAGATGGTCAGTTCGTAGATGGTGGTGGAGCGGGCCAGGCGGATGGTGGCCGGCTGCGCGTTGATCTTCGGGAACTCCACGCCGTACTGCTGCGGGTGCAGGAAGATCCACGAGGCGGCGATCACCATCGGCACGTAGTCCTTGGTCTCACCGGGGAACTGGTTGTAGACGCTGTCGACCCAGAAGCTCTGCCCCGGGTTCTGCCGGTAGACCCGCCCCGCCCGGCCTTCACCGCCGTTGTAGCCGGCCAGCGACAGCTCGACATTGTTGTTGAGCTCGCGCATCCGCTCGTTGAGATAGGTCGCACTGGCTTCGGCAGCGCTGCGCGCGTCGAAGCGGGTGTCGAAACCGGTGCCGTCCGGGCCCAGGCCGAAGCGACGACCGGTCGCAGGCATGAACTGCATCAGGCCGGCCGCGCCGGCGCGCGAGGACGCATGCACGCGGCCGTTGGATTCCTTGGCCATGATGCCGAACAGCAGCGCTTCGGGCAGCCCGCGCTTCTCCCATTCGGGCCACATCACGGCCCGCAGGTTCTGGTAGTTCTCGTAGGTGGTCATCAGCGCCGGGCGCATGTCGGTCAGCCAGCGGCGGATGCCGGCCTGCACCGCCGGGTTGTACTCGACCATGCTGTCGAAGGCATGCCGCTTGTCATTGAGCAGGGCCGCGGCGCGCGCCGCTTCAGGCACATCGGCGGCAAGCGGGCCGACATGGTCCGGGTCCGCTTCGAGGCGGTCGCCGGCCTCGTCAGCCACCGCATCGTCGGCAGCGGCGTCGGCATCGTGCTTCAGCAGCCGCTTGTAGGTGGCCAGCATGTTGCTCATCTGGCACCCCTTCTGCTTCACGCATTCGCTGATGACATCTTCCATGTCCTCCAGCGCGGCGTCGGCCTCGTTGCTGCCCTTGGGGTCGGCGTTGGCCACCCGCAGCAGGGCGTCGCTGTAGCGCTTCTCGGCGGCGGTCATGCGCTGCTGCAGCGCATCCACCTTCACCTTGTCCCGGGCCGAGACCCGCTGTGCGTGGGCGTCGGGCGCCAGGGAAACCAGGCCGGCCAGGGCCAGCAGCGGCCAGGTGCGGGAAATCAGGACAGGAACGGGCATTGGTGGCACTGTGTGCGAAACAGGCAGGCAGAGTAGCGGCGCCGCCAAGGTCGGGGCAAGCCGACCATCGGCCCGTCACTGCCGGCGGTTAACATTGGCGCATTCATCACAAGGGCTGGACCATGGATCCGATTCTGCTCGGCAAAGGCATCACCGACGAAGTGGCTGTCACCCTGCTGCCGAAACTCGGCAACCGTCACGGGCTGGTGGCCGGCGCCACCGGCACCGGCAAGACCGTGACCCTGATGACCCTGGCCGAAGGCTTCTCGAGGATCGGGGTGCCGGTGTTCCTGGCCGACGTGAAGGGCGATGTCTCCGGCCTCGCCGTGGCCGGCACAGGCGCCGACAACCTGCTGGCGCGCGCCGCCGAGATCGGCGTGGCCGACTACGCCCCCGCCGCCAGCCCTGCCGTGTTCTGGGACCTGTACGGCAAGCTGGGGCATCCGGTGCGCACCACCGTCAGCGAAATGGGCCCGACCCTGCTGGCGCGCATCCTGGAGTTGAACGACACCCAGTCCGGCGTGCTGGACATCGTATTCAAGCTGGCCGACGACCGTGGCCTGCTGTTGCTGGACATGGATGACCTGCGCGCCCTGCTCGGCCTGGTGGCCGAGGAGCGCAAGGACATCTCCACCGAGTACGGCCTGGTCAGCGCGCAGTCGGTGGCCGCGATCCAGCGCGCCCTGCTGCGCCTGGCGCAGGACGGTGGCGAGCAGTTCTTCGGCGAGCCCGCGCTTGAGCTGGCCGACATCATGCGGGTCAATCACGACGGCCGCGGCGTCATCGGGATCCTCGCCGCCGACCAGCTGGTGCTCAAGCCCAAGCTGTATTCCACCTTCCTGCTGTGGCTGCTGTCGGAACTGTTCGAGCAGTTGCCGGAGGTCGGTGACCTGGACAAGCCCAAGCTGGTTTTCATCTTCGACGAAGCGCACCTGCTGTTCGACGACGCGCCGCCGGCACTGGTGCAGCGCATCGAGCAGGTGGTGCGGCTGATCCGCTCCAAGGGCGTGGGCGTGTACTTCTGCTCGCAGTTCCCCGATGACGTGCCGGCCAACATCCTGGGCCAGCTCGGCAACCGCGTGCAGCACGCGCTGCGTGCGTTCACCCCGCGCGACCAGAAGGCGGTGAAGACCGCAGCCGAAACCTTCGTGCCGAACCCGAAGCTGGACGTGGTGAAGGTGTTGAGCCAGCTCGGCACCGGCGAGGCGCTGGTCTCCACGCTGCAGGACAAGGGCGTGCCGATGCCGGTGCAGCAGACACTGATTGCGCCTCCGCGCTGCAGGATGGGGCCGGTCACCGAGGCTGAGCGCGCGCAGGTCCGCGCCGGCAGTCCGGTCGGCACCCGCTACGACACCGCGGTCAACCGCGAATCGGCCGCCGAACGGCTGGCCCAGCGTGCACAGAAGGCCGTGGACAAGGCCGAGGCACCTGCGGCGCGCAGCCGCGAGCAGGACGAGGCGCAGGAAGGCGGCTTCGGCCAGGCGATCAAGGATGCGATCTTCGGCACCAAGCGCCGCCAGGGCATGATCGAGACCATGGCCAAGCAGACCACGCGCACGGTCGGCACCAAGCTGGGCAACCAGATCGTGCGCGGCATCCTCGGCGGCATCTTCGGCGGCAAGCGCTGACCGTCCGCCCCCCACCCCGTTCGTTGCCCTGAGAAGAAACCGTACCGCATGTCGCGTTGGCGTCCCCCCGCAGAAAAAAGTACCGCCCTGATCACCGCGCACGGCCATGCCCGGCTCAAGGCCGAGCTGGACGAGCTGTGGCGCCAGCGCCGGCCGGAAGTGGTCAAGGCCCTGGCCGCCGCGGCTGCCGAAGGTGACCGCTCCGAGAACGCCGAGTACACCTACCGCAAGAAGCAGCTGGGCGAGATCGACCGGCGCGTGCGCTACCTGACCAAGCGGCTGGAAGCACTGCGCGTGGTCGATACCACGCCTGCCGATCCGCAGGCGGTGTTCTTCGGCGCATGGGTGGAGCTGGAGAACGTGGACAGCGGAGACACCAGCCGCTACCGCATCGTCGGCCCGGACGAGACCGATGCCGGCCTGGGCTGGATCAGCATCGATTCGCCGCTGGCGCGCGCACTGCTGAAGAAGCGGCTGGATGATGAATTCTCGGTGGAGCTGCCCGGCGGGCAGTTCACCTTCGCGGTGATCGGGGTGGAGTACGAGCCGTTGTAGCGTCGAGCCATGCTCGACTGCGTCATCCATCAGTCGAGCATGGCTCGACACTACAATTTGAGGCAGTCGAGCATGGCTCGACGCTACAACTTGAGGCAGTCGAGCGTGGCTCGACGCTACACAAGCAGCAACGGCGGCGGGTACGCGCGGCCGGCACGCAGTGGGCGGAAGTACGCTGCATCTGCGTAGAAGGCAGGGACCTGCCCTTCATGCCAGCCCGGGATGCCCGCCAGCGGCAGCGGGCGCAGCTGCAGCGGATCGGTCACCGCCCTGCCTGCGGCAATGGCCGCGGCAACCGCGTCGATGCAGGCGTCGCCCGCGTCCGCCTGGACCACCACGCATTTGCCCACCAGCCGGCGATGGGGCAGCAGCGCCTGCTCCATCAATGCATGGCCGAACACCGTCACGATGGCCAGCGCACCGCTTCGCCAATGCGAAGGTTCGAACAACGCGCGCCAGTCATGCGCATCCCACAGAGCCAGCAACGTGTGATCGCGCACGCGCACGATCACGCCGGTTTCGTCGAACTGGGTCAATGCGGCCTGCGCCCGGTTGCGCTGGCCAGGTGGCACGGTCTGGATATGGCGGCATTGCTGCTCGTTGAGCGCATGCTTCAGCTGCGGGTGGGATGCCCACACCAGCGCATTGAACAGGTCGTGCCAGTTGTCGGCACGGGTGGCGATGCGCCCCTGCGCGATGCGGGCTTCATAGTGCAGGCCATCGGCCAGCAGCGCGGCATCCTGTTCGACCAGCTGCAGGCCTGGCAGCGCCAGGCGTGCATCAAGTGCTGCGATGGACGGCCAGCGCGGGCTGGCCAGCAGATCAGCGAATGCCTGCAAGCCGGCAAACAGTGGGTGCCCGAACACGCGCGCCTCGACCGCCGCGCGCGGTGGCGGAACGAAGCGTCGATGGCCGCCGGCGGCCATCGATGCGGTCACAGCACCTTGAGGTCGAATGCCGGGCGCGTGCTCGACGGCAGGGCATCGCCGTACAGATCGTGCTCGTCGCTCTCGGTGATCTCCACGTTGACGAACTCACCCACGCGCAGCGCCACCTGGTCGGCGTTCTGGATGTGCACCAGACCGTCGATCTCCGGCGCATCGGCCTTGGAACGGGCGACGGCGATATCGCCTTCGATCGCATCGACCAGGCACTGCTGCACCGTGCCGATCTTGGCCTCCAGGCGCGCAGCGGAAATCTGCGCCTGCTTCTCCATGAAACGGGCAAGCCGCTCCTGCTTCACGTGTTCCGGCACCGGGTCCGGCAGATCGTTGGCGGTGGCGCCCTCGACCGGCGAATAGGCAAACGCGCCGACACGGTCCAGCTGCGCCTCGTCGAGGAACGACAGCAGTTCCTCGAACTCGGCTTCGGTCTCGCCGGGGAAGCCGACGATGAAGGTCGAACGCACGGTGATGTCCGGCGCGATGCGGCGCCAGTTCTGCACGCGCTCAAGCGTCTTCTCGACCGCGCCGGGGCGCTTCATCAGGCGCAGGATGCGCGGGCTCGCGTGCTGGAACGGGATGTCCAGGTACGGCAGGATCCGGTTCTCGGCCATCAGCGGCACCACCTCGTCCACGTGCGGGTACGGATACACGTAGTGCATGCGTACCCACGCATCCAGCTCGGACAGGCCTTCGCACAGCGCCTTCAGGCGGGTCTGGTAGGCCTTGTCGCGCCACATCTTCTCGGCGTACTTGACGTCCACGCCGTAGGCGGAGGTGTCCTGCGACACGACCAGCAGTTCGCGCACGCCACCGCGCACCAGCCGCTCGGCTTCACGCAGCACCTCGTCGACCGGACGCGAGACCAGCTTGCCGCGCATCGAGGGGATGATGCAGAAGCTGCACTTGTGGTTGCAGCCTTCGGAGATCTTCAGGTACGCGTAGTGACGCGGAGTCAGCTTGATGCCGTAGTCGGGCACCAGGTCCACGAACGGATCGTGCCGGGGCGGCAGCGCTTCGTGCACCGCTTCCATCACGCTCTGGTAATCCTGCGGGCCGGACACCGCCAGCACGTTCGGGTAGGCCTCGCGGATCTGCTCCGGGCGCTTGCCCAGGCAGCCGGTCACGATGACCTTGCCGTTCTGGTTCATCGCCTCGCCGATGGCATCCAGCGACTCGGTCACCGCCGAATCGATGAAGCCACAGGTATTGACCACCACCACGTCGGCCGAATCGTAGGACGGGACGATGTCGTAGCCCTCGGACCGCAGCTGGGTGAGGATGCGCTCGGAATCGACGAGGGCCTTCGGGCAGCCAAGGCTGACGAAGCCGACTTTGGGGTTCAGCTGGGACATGGAATCGCGGGACTCTGGGGGCCTGGGCCCCTGCCGTCTTGGCAGGGGTTCCTGGGGGCCGGGGCCTGAAAGGGCGCCAGTATACCGGGGTTGGCGGCCTCGCTCTGAACGGCCAGCCGCCTGATCGCGCACAGCCACTGACACCGCGCTAACCCGCGCAGCGCCGACAATGCAGCTCTGTTCCCAGCAACGAGGAAGAAGACGATGGCCGAGTGGATCACCCTGGATACGCACCACGGCGCGGTACGGGCCTGGCAGGCACTGCCCGAAGGCACCCCGCGCGGCGGGCTGGTGGTGGTGCAGGAAATCTTCGGCGCCAATCCGCACATCCGCAGCGTGGCCGAGCGCTTCGCGGCCGAAGGCTATGCGGTGCTGGCGCCGTCGTTCTTCGACCTGCTGGACGGCCTCGACGCCGACCCGGACGCCCTGGCCTACGACGCCGAGGGCGTCAAGCAGGGCCTGGAACGCGTCGGCGCGCTGGGCATGGAGCGGGCACTGGAGGTGGTCCGGGCCGCGGCGACCCGGCTCGCGCCGCACGGCAAGGTCGGCACGGTCGGCTACTGCTGGGGCGGCACCGTGGCGATGCTGTCAGCCCTGCGCCTGGGCCTGCCCTCGGCCAGCTACTACGGCGCGCGCAACGTGCAGTTCCTGGATGAACCGGCCAAGGCCCCGGTGATCTTCCACTTCGGCGCCCAGGACAGGAGCATCCCGCCGGAGGCCGTGCAGGCGCACCGCGAGAAGCTGCCGCAGATGGCCACCTACGTCTATCCGGCCGACCATGCCTTCAACCGCGAGGTCGGACATGCGTATGATCCAGACAGCGCCACCCTGGCGCTGCAACGCACCCTGGACTTCTTCTCGGAGCATCTTGGATGAGCGATTTCGAACTCGATTCACGTCTGGCCACCGACAGCGTACTGGTGGCCGAAGGCCCGTTGTCGCAAGTGCGACTGATGAACGACGAACGATTCCCCTGGCTGGTGCTGGTACCGCGCCTGCGCGGGGTGACCGAATGGATCGAACTGGACGGCGAGCAGCAGGACAAACTGCGCACCGAGCTCAACCGCGCCTGCAAGGCGCTCAAGGGCGCCGACGGGGTCGAAAAGATCAACATCGGTGCGCTGGGCAACATCGTGCGCCAGCTGCATTTCCACGTGATCGGCCGCCACGATGGCGATCCGGCGTGGCCCGGACCGGTCTGGGGCAGCGGCCCGGCACACCGCTATGAACCGGCGGCGCTGGACCAGCATGTCGCCTACTGGAAGGAACGGCTAGGATATCCGGCCCATTCCTGAGCCAGTGCCGACCCGATGCGATTCAATATCGTCGCCGCCATCCTGCTGATCCTGATCGGCCTGTTCATGCTGGCCAGCAATCTCGGCTGGACCAACCTGAACCTGTCCCGCCTGCTGCTGACCTGGTGGCCGCTGGGCCTGGTGGCCGTAGGCATCGCGATCCTGTTCGGTCGCGGCAAATAAGGTAGCGCCGGGCCATGCCCGGCGAGCGCGACACGCGGCCCCTATGAAAACGCCGGGCATGGCCCGGCGCTGCCGATAGGTTGCTCAGGTGCGCGGCAGGGTCACCCCGGTCTGCCCCTGGTACTTGCCGCCGCGGTCCTTGTACGAGGTCTCGCACACTTCGTCGGACTGGAAGAACAGCATCTGCGCCACGCCCTCGTTGGCATAGATGCGCGCCGGCAGCGGCGTGGTGTTGCTGAACTCCAGCGTCACATGGCCTTCCCACTCCGGCTCCAGCGGGGTGACGTTGACGATGATGCCGCAGCGCGCATAGGTGCTCTTGCCCAGGCACACCACCAGCGTGTCACGCGGAATGCGGAAGTACTCGACGGTGCGTGCCAGCGCGAAGCTGTTGGGCGGAATGATGCACTCGTCACCGACGATGTCGACGAAGCTGCCCGGGTCGAAGTGCTTCGGGTCCACGATCGTCGAGTTGATGTTGGTGAACACCTTGAACTCGCGCGAGCAGCGCACGTCGTAGCCATAGCTGGACGTGCCGTAGCTGACGATGCGCTCGCCATTGGCCTGCTTGACCTGCCCGGCCTCATACGGCTCGATCATGCCGTGCTGTTCGGACATCCGGCGGATCCAACGGTCACTCTTGATGCTCATGCTCTGTCCTGGGTGCGAGGGGGTGCGAGGGCGCGCGAGGATTCTAGCAGGGCCCCCGGCGTTGCCGCCGCAGCCCGGCCGCCGTGGCCTTACAGCAGGGAGGACAGGATCGGGATGGAGGCACGCGGGCGCTTGCCGACTTCCTCGACCAGGCGCTGGGCGGCACGGTGGTAGGCCTGCGCCGCCGCCGAATCCGGCTGCGCGGCGGTGATCGGGGTGCCGGCATCGCCCTGCTCGCGGATGCCGATCTGCAGCGGCAGCGAGCCCAGCAGCGGCACGCCGTACTGGGCGGCCATGCGCTCGCCGCCGCCTTCGCCGAACAGGTGCTCGACGTGGCCGCAGTTGCTGCAGGTGTGCACCGCCATGTTCTCGACGATGCCGAGCACCGGCACCTCCACCTTCTCGAACATCTTCAGCGCCTTCTTCGCATCCAGCGTGGCGATGTCCTGCGGGGTGGTGACGATCACCGCGCCGGCCAGCGGGATCTTCTGCACCAGGGTCAGCTGGATGTCGCCGGTGCCCGGCGGCAGGTCGATCAGCAGGTAGTCCAGGTCATCCCACAACGTGTCCTCGAACAGCTGGGTCAGTGCGGCGGTGGCCCTCGGCGCACGCATGATCAGCGGCGTCTCGTCTTCCACCAGATACCCGATCGACATCGTGTCCACGCCGAACGCGCGCATCGGTTCGATGCTCTTGTTGTCCGGGCTTTCCGGACGGCCGGACAAGCCCAGCATCGCCGGTACGCTCGGGCCGTAGATGTCGGCGTCCAGCACGCCCACGCGCGCGCCCAGCGCCTGCAGCGCCACCGCCAGGTTGACCGACGTGGTCGACTTGCCCACGCCGCCCTTGCCCGATCCCACCGCGATCACGTTGCGGATGCGCGCATGCGGCGCCAGTCCCTTCTGGACCTGGCTGGCATGCGGACGACGTGCGGGACTGTTCACTGCGGGCTCCGGGGCAAATCGAAAAGTTGAACCCGACATCATACAAGCTGGACGTACGCTGACTGAAATTCAGGATTGCTACAGATTCGTGCACAGATTGTTAAGTTCATGTTACGTTCGCAGAGCACTGGTTTTGGGCTCCGCGGCTGGATCCGCAGCACGCACGATGGCGCATGCGCAGTGCCGTACTCGTTTTTGCTCTCTGAACGGAACTACATGAAAGACCTTCGCAATTTCGCACGTCGCAACACCCTCGCTGTCGCCTTGATCTCCGCTCTGGTCGCCGCCTCGCCGGCAATGGCCCAGGACAAGGCCACCAACCTCGACAAGATCACCGTCACCGGTTCGCTGATCCCGCAGACCCAGGTCGAGACCCAGACCCCGGTCATGACCATCAGCGCCGAAGCCATCCAGTCGCGCGGCTTCAACAGCGTTGCCGAAGTGCTGCAGCAGTCCTCGCTGACCACCGGCGGCATCCAGGGCGGCCAGACCTCCGCTTCGTTCACCCAGGGCGCTGAAGCCGCTGGCATGTTCGGCCTGAATCCGGGGTACACCAAGTACCTGATCAACGGCCGCCCGATGATGTCCTACCCGGCGCTGTACAACGGCGGCGACGCGTTCAACAACATCAGCGGCATTCCGATCGACATCGTCGAACGCATCGAAGTCCTGCCGGGCGGCCAGTCCTCCCTGTACGGCTCGGACGCGATCGCCGGCGTGGTCAACATCATCCTGAAGGACCACATGGAAGGCGGCAGCCTGTCCGTGCGCGGCGGCACCAGCACCGAAGGCGGCGGCAGCAGCTTCCGCGTCAGCGGTGCGCATGGCTTCTCGGCGCTGGACAACCGCTTCAATGCCCTGGTCAACGTGCAGGTTGAAAGCAGCAACCCGATCTGGGGTTACCAGCGCGACCTGACCAAGCAGAACAACCCGAACGGCTACACCGCGCAGCTGCCGTCGAACGACTTCGCCGTCATCGACGCCAAGACCAACGCGCTGTACATGATGGACCCGAGCAACTGCGCCAATGTCGCAGGCCAGTTCGGTGGCACCACTGTGCTGGGCAACCGTCCGACCGGCCAGTCCTGCGGCTCGGTGTACGGCGCCGGCTACAAGACCCTGAAGAACGGCAAGGACAGCGGCCAGTTCTACTCGTCGATGACCTTCGACGTGAACGACAACTTCCAGCTGTTCGCCGACGTGCTCTACAGCAAGGAAAAGACCGAATACACCTCGGGCTCGAACTACCTGTGGTGGGGCACCAAGAGCGGCATGGGCGGCTTCTACGACCAGGCCTCGGGCAAGCTGATCAACCTGCAGCGCGCGTTCGCTCCGGAAGACATCGGCGGTGAAGGCTACAAGGGCATCCTGAACAACGACAAGAGCCGCGCCTACCAGGTCACCCTGGGTGGCAAGGGCGCCGTCGGCAACTGGGATTACAGCCTGAGCTTCACCCGTGGCGAGTACCGCCTGGACGAAAGCAAGTTCCAGCGCTTCGGCAACGCCATCAACAGCTACTTCGCCGACAAGGTGCTGGGCCCGCAGCTGGGCACCGCCGCCGATGGCTTCGGCATCTACAACACCAACTGGGCCGCGTTCTACGCCCCGATCTCGCCGGAAGACTTCGCTGGCTTCACCGGCTACACCACCAACCACAGCCGCACCTGGCAGAACCTGGCCCGCGCCCAGGTCACCAATGGTTCGCTGTTCTCGCTGCCGGGCGGCGATGCCGGCCTGGCCGTGGTGGTCGAAGGTGGCAGCGAAGGTTGGGACTACAGCCCCGACCAGCGCCTGCTGGACGGTGACGTGTGGGGTTCGTCGGCCGTGGCCGGCAATGGCCATCGCAGCAACTATGCGGTGACCAGCGAACTGCGCATGCCGCTGCTGGAATCGCTGACCGTGACCGCTTCGGGTCGCTACGACGCGTTCAAGATCGCCGACAACACCGTCGACAAGGCCACCTACAGCGTCGGCGTCGAGTTCCGCCCGATCGAAAGCCTGCTGTTCCGCGGCAAGTACGGCACCGCGTTCCGCGCCCCGACCCTGCCTGACGCCTTCCAGGGCCGCAGCGGCTACTACGCTGCCAACTCGACCGACTACTACCGTTGCGGCGAGCTGGGCTACGTGCCGGGCAACACCGACGCCTGCCGCTACGCCGACAGCGTCTCGGTCTACTCCGAGCGCGCCGGCAACCCGGACCTGGAGCCGATCACCGCCGACGTGTGGAACGCGGGCATCGTCTGGGCGCCGATGGCGAACCTGTCGATCTCGGCCGACTACTACAACTGGAAGATCGAGAACGAAGTCGACACCGCCAGCACCGACCAGCTGCTGCTGGCCGAGTACTACTGCCGCAACGGCCTGCCGAACGGTTCCTCGGCCACCTGCCAGAACGTGGCTGACTGGGTCACCCGTGACAGCGCCGGCAATCTGAGCGCGCTGTACACCCCGAAGATGAACGTCGCCCGCCAGAACCTGCAGGCCGTCACCGTCGGCTTCAAGTACCTGCAGGAGATCGGCCGCTTCGGTTCGCTGCAGTTCTCGGGCAACTACACCAACATGCTCAAGCGCGAGGTGCAGGCGCAGCCGGGTGAGGAGTTCCAGGACCTGCTGGGCAACCCGAAGTCGATGTGGAACTACGACAGCTACGCCAAGGTGCGTTCCGACGCCTCGGTGGCCTGGTCCCTGGACAAGTGGACCACCACCCTGTACGCGAACTACATCGGCCACACCCCGAACTACCTGGCTGGCCTGAACGGCTACGAGTACACCCACGCGGCATCGGGTTACAAGGCAGGCAAGTGGGCGTCGTACACCACCTACAACCTGAGCGTGAACTACCGCGTGCAGGATGACCTGACCCTGTCGCTGATGGTCAACAACGTGTTCAACAAGATGCCCGAGCAGCAGGCGCACAGCTACCAGGGCACGTCCGGCACGCCGTTCAACAACTACCTGTACAACGTCTACGGCCGCACCGTGTACGTGCAGGCCAAGTACGACTTCGGCAAGTAATCCCGTCGTTTTCCGGGTGTGATTCCGGACCAGGCCCCGCTTCGGCGGGGCCTTTTTTTTGCATCGGGTCTGCTGCTGCGCTTCCTCTGCGTCGGCAGGGTCGCTTCACCTGCAGGAAGGATGAGACGGACCAACGGACCCGGTCTCATTGATTAATGCCTCTTGCATGCCACCAGGGAAAACTCAAGCACTTGATGCAGAACGAAAAAATCACCCAGGACAAACAGCATTGCGTAACGCAACACTTTGAAACATTCCTAAATATTCAACTTTTGTCATTGATTCCAAACCATTTTTCATCACAGACCCAGCACTGTTACATGACGAACCCGTGTTGATTGCGTTAACCGCGTGTTACGGTCCAGCTGAATGGAATGCAACTGAACGAACCATGACGCCGTCACGGAAGACGGCAGCCAAGACATCGCTAACACGGGGATCCACCATGTCTCGCCAACGCTCTTCGCTCCCGCGTCACCCGCTTACGCTCGCCCTGCTGGGCACCCTGCTCGCCTCCGGCGCAGCCTTCGCCCAGGACAACGCGCCCACCCAGCTCGACCGTGTCACCGTGACCGGCTCGCTGATTCCGCAGACCGAGATCGAGAACCACACGCCGGTCCTGACCGTGACCGCCGAGGACATCCAGACCCGCGGTTTCACCAGCATCGCCGACGTGCTGCAGCAGTCTTCGCTGACCACCGGCGGCCTGCAGGGCGGCCAGACCTCGGCATCGTTCACCCAGGGTGCCGAAGCCGCCGGCATGTTCGGCCTCAGCCCCGGCTACACCAAGTACCTGATCAACGGCCGCCCGATGCTTTCGTATCCGGCGCTGTACAACGGCAGCGACACCTTCAACAACATCAGCGGCATTCCGATCGACATCGTCGAGCGCATCGAGATCCTGCCCGGCGGGCAGTCCTCGCTGTACGGCTCGGATGCGATCGCCGGCGTGGTCAACATCATCCTCAAGGACCGCATGGATGGCGGTGTGCTGAACATCCGTGGCGGCGCCTACACCGAGGGCGGCGGCAACAGCACGCGCATCAGCGGCGCCAAGGGCTTCAACGGCTTCGACGACCGCTTGCACGCGCTGGTCAACGTGCAGTACGAGAAGACCAGCCCGATCTGGGGCTACCAGCGTGACCTGACCAAGGTCAACAACCCCGACGGCTACACCCCGCAGTACGTCTCCAACGACTTCCTGGTGCTGCTGCCGGCGGCCAACAACGCCTACGCGATGATGGACCCGAACCTGTGCGCCAACGTAGCCGGCCAGTTCGACGGCACAACCGTGCTCGGCACCCGCCCGACCGGACAGGCCTGCGGCTCGCTGTACGGAACCGGTTACAAGACCATCAAGAACGGCAAGGAAAGCGGCCAGATCTACAGCTCGGCCACCTTCGACGTGAATGACAACTTCCAGCTGTTCGGCGATGCGCTGTACAGCCTGGAGGAAGTGAAGTACGCCACCGGTTCGAACTACACCTGGTGGGGCACCTCGTCCGGCTGGGGCCGCTTCTACGACCAGGGCAGCAACCGGTACATGAACCTGCAGCGCGTGTTCGCGCCGGAGGACATCGGTGCCGGCGGCTACCGCGACATCCTCAACACCGACCGCAACAAGGCCTACCAGGTCACCCTGGGCGGCAAGGGCTCGGCGGGCAACTGGGACTACAGCCTGAGCTTCACCCGTGGCGAGTACAAGCTGACCGAGCGCAGCTTCGTGCGCTGGAACGATCCGATCAACGACTACTTCGAGCAGCGCGTGCTCGGCCCGGTCCTGGGCACCACCAGCGCCGGCTACAACATCTACAGCCCGGACTGGGAAGCGTTCTATTCGCCGCTGCCCAGTGGCGATTTCCAGACCTTCACCGGCTTTGCCTACAACGAAAGCCGCACCTGGCAGAACCTGACCCGCGCGCA
Source organism: Stenotrophomonas sp. 704A1 (assembly GCF_030549525.1). Classification (NCBI taxonomy): domain Bacteria; kingdom Pseudomonadati; phylum Pseudomonadota; class Gammaproteobacteria; order Lysobacterales; family Lysobacteraceae; genus Stenotrophomonas; species Stenotrophomonas tuberculopleuritidis. The sequence goes on from NZ_CP130831.1 coordinate 3,257,894, forward strand.
GGTGACCAACGCGTCGCTGTTCAAGCTGCCGGGCGGTGACGCCGGCTTCGCCGTGGTGGTGGAAGGCGGCAGCGAAGGCTGGGACTACAGCCCCGACCAGCGCCTGATCGACGGTGACGTGTGGGGCACCACCGCGGTTTCCGGCGCCGGCCACCGCAGCAACTACGCTGTCACCAGCGAACTGCGCATGCCGCTGCTGAACTCGCTGACCGTGACCGCGTCGGGTCGCTACGACGCGTTCAAGATCGCCGACAACACCGTCGACAAGGCCACCTACAGCGTCGGCGTCGAGTTCCGTCCGATCGAAAGCCTGCTGTTCCGCGGCAAGTACGGCACTGCGTTCCGTGCCCCGACCCTGTCCGATGCCTTCCAGGGCGAAAGCGGGTTCTACGCCAACGGCTCCACCGACTACTACCGCTGCGGTGAGCTCGGCTACGATCCGGCCGATACCACCGGCTGCCCGTACGACAGCGTGTCGGTGTTCGGCACCCAGTCCGGCAACCCGGAGCTGGAGCCGATCACCGCCGATGTCTGGAACGCCGGCGTGGTCTGGGCACCGATCAACAACCTGTCGGTGTCGGTCGACTACTACAACTGGAAGATCAAGAACGAGGTCAACACGCTCAGCTCCGACCAGCTGCTGCTGGCCGAGTACTACTGCCGCAACGGCGTGGCCAACAACACCTCGGCCAGCTGCCAGAACGTGACCGACTGGATCACCCGCGATGCTTCCGGCGTGCTCGATGAGATCTACACGCCGAAGATGAACGTGGCCAGCCAGAACCTGGAAGCCCTGACCGCCAGCTTCAAGTACGTGCAGGACATCGGCCGCTTCGGTTCGCTGCAGTTCTCGGCCAACTACACCGACATGCTCAAGCGTGAGCTGCAGCCGCAGCCGGGCGACGAGTACCTGGACCTGCTGCGCGACCCGTACGCCATGTGGATCTACGACTCCTATGCCAAGGTGCGTGCCGACGGTTCGGTGGGCTGGGCCAAGAACAAGTGGACCACGACCCTGTATGCCAACTACATCGGCAAGACGCCGAACTACATGGCCTACGTGGGCAATGGCTACGACTACGTGCACAGCTCCGGCTACAAGGCGGGCAAGTGGGGTTCCTACACCACCTACAACCTGAGCGTGAACTACCGCGCGATGGACAACCTGACCCTGTCGCTGATGGTCAACAACGTCTTCAACAAGATGCCTGACAACCAGCGCTTCAGCTTCGGCGGCACCAGCGGCCAGCCGTACAACAACTATCTGTACAACGCCTACGGGCGCGCCATCTACGTGCAGGCCAAGTACGAGTTCGGCGGCCAGTAAGCGCCGCGGCTCGGTGTTCGGGAGACCCCGCTTCGGCGGGGTCTCTTCGTTTACGGATCCGGACATCGCGCTTTTCACGCCGAGTTGACGATAACCGGGCCTTCGTTCATCTTCGGCTCATCTTCCAGCACAGCAGCCAAGGATTGCCTGAACATGAGACGTGCCCGTCCGGCCCGCGTGGGCCTCGCCACCACCCTGCTCGCCCTCGCCACCGGCCAGGCCCTGGCCACCCCGTTGCCGGTGGACGACTTCGCCAGGATTCCTGCCATCCAGTCGGTCACGATGAGCCCCGACGGCAAGCAGCTGGTGGCGATCATCGCCGCCCCCGGCAGTGACAACGGCGATACCGCCCTGGCCAACTGGAACCTCGACAACCTGGGTGCGGGCCCGGTGGCCATCACCCCGTCCGGGGACCGCATGAAGTTCATTGCGGCCAGTGCGCTCAAGGCCGGGCGCAGCCTGGTGATCGGCCGCCAGGAACTGACCGCGCAGCTGGCCGGCTGCGGTGAAGGCAATGCCGTGGGCTCCACCAAGACCTTTCTCGCCAAGGCCTACCTGACCGATACCTCGCAGACCACGTTCGACGAGGCGTTCGCGGACAATTCGCGCAAGCTCGGCATCAGCGAGCAGACCCAGCGCTGCCTGGAACTTGCCGGGTCGGCGTCGCTGGTGCATTCGCTGCCGCTGGACCCCGACCGGGTGATCATTTCCCAGATCAACCAGTCGACGTTCTCGGCAAGCTACTACCTGTTCAACCTCAAGACCGGGCAGACCGAACTGCTGTTCCGCGGCGATGCGCGCTCGACGCCCGGACTCTTCCACCCGCGCAACGGCGAGCTCCTTACCCGTACCCAGATCGAGCCGGCCGGTACCAACGAGTACGAGCAGCAGATCCTGATCAAGGACAGGTCGAGCGGAAAGTTCGAAAAGCACGATCCGCTGACCACCAGGCTCAGCGAACGCTACACGATGGACGTGGCGGGCATCGACGACCAGACCGGCAAGCTCTACATCCTCACCGACAGGTTTTCCGAACAGGTGCAGGCACGGCTGTACGATCCAGCCACCCGCACCTTCGACAACGAACCGCTGGCCGCGCACCCGCTGTACCCGATCGGCGGACTGATCCTCGGCACCAAGCCAGGCAACTTCAACCAGGTGCTGGGGTTCTACGTGGATGGGCCACGACGTGAGGCCGTGTATGTCGACCCGCAGATGAAGGCGCTCTACGAGGGCCTGAAACAGGCCTACCCGGGCAAGTACGTCGCCATCTCCGGTTACAACGACGACCTTTCGCGCGTGCTGTTCTCCACCAACAGCGCAAGCTCGCCGACCACCTATTACGTGCTGGGCGACCGCTCCAAGGTCACCACGCTGGGAAGCGAGCGACCGTGGATCGACGGCAAGCAGATCGGCGAGCAGCGCTGGGTCACGTACACCGCGCGCGATGGCCGCAGGATTCCGGCCCTGCTTGACCTGCCGGCCGGCTGGAAGGACGGCGACCCGGCGCTGCCCGCACTGGTCCATCCGCATGGCGGCCCATGGTCCCGCGATCATGCCGGCTGGGACGTGTCCGGCTGGGTGCCCTACTTCACCTCGCGCGGTTACGCGGTGATACGCCCGCAGTACCGTGGCTCGACCGGGTTCGGCCGTGACCACTGGATCGCGGGCGACCGGCAGTGGGGCCTGAGCATGCAGGACGACAACGACGATGCTGCGGCCTGGCTGGTCCAGCAGGGCATTGCCGGCAAGGATCGCGTTGCGATCTTCGGCTATTCCTATGGCGGCTTTGCAGCGGCGGCGGCCACGGTGCGCGGCCCATCGCCGTTCCAGTGCGCCATTGCCGGCGCTCCGGTCACCGACCTGGGCCGGGTCGGCATGACCTGGAGCGAGAATCGGCTGCAGCGCATCCTGCAGGGGCAGACGGTCAAGGGCATGGATCCCATCCAGAACACCGACAAGGCCAACATCCCGGTGCTGCTCTATGTGGGCGACCGCGACGTGCGCACGCCCGCGTTCCATGCCCGATCGTTCTACAACGCGGTGCAGGGCAAGGTCCCCGCCAGGTTCGCGCTGATTCCGGACATGCCCCACAGCATGCCCTGGTACCCCTCCCATATCCGTACCACGCTTCCCCTGATGTCCGACTTCCTGGCCAAGGAGTGCGGACCCGGCGGCCTCTGACCTGCCATTTCCGACTCGCTCACCCCCAGAACCGCCGGCCTGCCGGCGGTTTTTTTTCGCCCAGAACCTGAATTTTCTATTAGCAACATACAGTTACAGAACGACATCATTCATGTTGCATTAAATTTACTCCACCCATACACTCCATTAACCAACGCATAACAAATGGGGGATCTGCACGATGCGCAACTCAATTCGCCACATTTCGCCAAGCCGCCTGCCGCTCGCTCTGGCAGTCATTGCCTGCCTGCAGGCAGCACCGGTGCTGGCACAGGAATCCACTCGCCAGGAAGCGGCGGCGTCAAGCGCCTCGAGCAGCGAGAAAAAGGCCACCGATCTTGACAAGGTCACCGTCACCGGCTCCCTGATCCGTCGCGCCGACTACGAGACCACCTCGCCGGTGTTCACCATCGACACCGAACGCAACGCGGCCCAGGGCCAGACCAGCGTCAGCGAGTTCCTGCAGAAGTCGGCCATCGGTGCCGCCGAAACGCAGATCACCAACCAGTTCGGCGGCTTCACCACCAACGGTGGTACCGGCGTGCAGACCTTCTCGCTGCGCGGCCTGGGTGCGAACCGCACGCTGATCCTGCTCGATGGCCAGCGTCCGGGCCCGGCCGGTACCCGCGGCGCGGTCGGTGCATTCGACCTGAACGTGCTGCCCACCGCAGTCCTGCAGCGCGCGGAGATCGTGAAGGACGGCTCGTCCTCGATCTACGGCTCCGACGCTGTGGCCGGTGTGGTCAACCTGATCACCAAGAAGAACTTCGAACGTCCCGAGCTGACCGTCAGCGGGCGTGTCCCCACCGAGGGCGGCGGCGAGGTGTTCTCCGCGTCGCTGGCCAACGGCTGGAACTTCGACAACGGCAGCATCGTCGCGGCCGTGGAGTGGTATCGCCAGAACGAGCTGACCCGCGGCGACCGCGATTTCTTCAAGTGCGCCGAAGACATCGTCTGGGATGACCAGGGCAACCGCATCGACCGCGTTGACCGTTCGATCCTGGCCGGCACCAATCTGGCCAACTGCCAGAACATGCTGCACAACGTCATCGACGTCGGCGCCGTCCGTTACGTGCCCAGCGCCGATGGCAGCACGGTGGGGCCGTTCCCGGGCTACCGTCCGCGCGTGAACCAGACCTATGCCAACGGCAACCCGCTGGCGACCTACCAGGAACCGTACAACTTCCCGGCCTATGGCAAGAGCCAGATCATCAACCGCCAGGAGCGCAAGACGGTCTACTTCGCCACTGATTTCGGCTTCGATGCGTTCAACTGGAAGACCCAGTTCCTGTACAACAACCGCACCACCGACAACTTCGCCTGGCGCCAGTTCTTCCCGACCGTGCTGATCCCGGGCACCACCACCCGCGCCCAGCCGGTGCTGCCGTTCAAGTCTGCGTCCGAGACCGAAGTGGATTACTACTACTTAGCCAACAAGTTCGATGGTGGCTTCGGCAGCAGCACCTGGGGCTGGGAAGTCAACGCCAACTACAGCCACTCCAGCGGCAAGTACAGCAACCTCGGCATCCGCAACTCGATCAGCGGCGACATCGGCCGCCCGGGCACCGGCACTGCGGCGGCGAACTACTTCGATCCGGGCTATCTGAATGGCTCGAAGGTCGACGAGCTGGTCTCGATCCTCGGCGTCTGGGCCAAGGGCAAGACCACCTACGATCAGACCACGGTCAATGCCGTGTTCAGCGGTGAGCTGTTCGATCTTCCGGCCGGTGCCGTGGCTTCCGCCGTCGGTGTCGAGTACCGCAACTACAAGATCGACGACCAGCCGGGTGCCGATTTTGCCGACATCTGGGGTTCGACCACCGCGGGTCGCACCAAGGGCGATGAGAAGGTGAAGGAAGCCTTCGTCGAGCTGGACGTGCCGCTCATCAAGGGCGTTCCGGGCTTCGAATCGCTGTCGCTGAACGGTTCGGGCCGCATCTTCAAGTACGACACCGTGTCCGGGTCGGACAAGGTGTGGAAGTTCGGCGTCAACTGGCAGATCATCCCGTCGCTGCGTCTGCGCGGCACCATCGGCACCTCCTACCGTGCCCCGGGCCTGTACGAGCTGTATCTGGGCAACCAGACCGGCTTCCAGGCGCAGACCGCCATCGATCCGTGCATCCGCTGGGCGGAAGGCAACAACAGCAATGCTGCTGCCAACTGCGCCGCTGCCGGCATTCCGGGCGACTACACCGCGGCAGGCAACAGCAGCGCCACCGTGTTCACCCGTGGCGGCGCCGGCGGTGATCTGAAGCCGGAAACCTCGCGTGCGCGCAGCGTGGGCCTGGTGTTCACTCCGGAGTTCGCCGACCTGAGCATCGCCATCGACTACTTCGATTACGAAGTCAGCGACCAGATCACCGCGCTGAGTGCGGCCTCCATCCTGGAAGGCTGCTACGAGTCGACGACCTACCCGAACCGGTACTGCGACCTGATGCGCCGCAACCCGAATTCGGGCACCAACGCGAACATGATCACCGAGGTGTACGCGCAGTACCTGAACATCAATCGCCAGCGTACCCGCGGTTGGGACCTGACCCTGAACTGGGAACACGAGTTCAGCTTCGGCAAGTTCTCGCTGGATTCGCAGGTCACCTACACCGTCGAAGACACCGCCGAACTGTTCGACAGCGCAGCGGCCAGCGGCCTGTCCTCGTCCGATCAGCTGGGTGATTTCGGTCGCCCGGACCTGGTCGGCAACCTGGGCCTGAGCCTGGAGCGCGGCGACTGGACCTACAACTGGATGACCCAGTACATCGCGTCGACCCAGGATCCGGACCTGCTGGAAACCTTCACCTACCAGGGCCGTTCGAACTCGTACCGCGACATCACCGCAGGCAGCCGCTGGTATCACACTGCTTCGCTGAGCTACGAGCAGGCAGACTGGCAGATCCTGGTCGGTGTCTCCAACGTGTTCGACGCCAAGCCGCCGCTGATCTCCAGCAGCGTCTACTCCTCGCGCTACGGCAACACCCACCCGTTCGCCACCCAGTACGACTACTACGGCCGCACCCCGTTCGTGCGCCTGAAGTACAAGTTCTGATCCGGTAGCAACCGCAGCACCCCGACAGACCCGGCTTTTGCCGGGTCTGTCTTTTCCGGCGCCGGGCCGTGCCCTTGCGTCCGGCCATGACCTTCGACACCCTTGCAGTCCGGGCCAGCGGCGTATTGTTCGGCCCACGGCCGTCCCCCGGCCCTTCCCTGACTCACTCGGCCTGGAGGCCATTCAAGTGACCCGTACTCCCAAGATCGTGCTGCTGACCCTGGCCGTTTCGGCCGCGCTGGTCGGTTGCGGCAAGAACGAAACCCCGGCAAAGGATGCCACCGCCTCCACGCCGGCCGCGGCCGCCACCACCTATTCGCTGGACGAGAGCAAGCTGCCGGCCTACAACGCCTTCCACGCCAACGATCTGGACGCCAGCAAGGACGCCTGCACCGCCTTCGGTGACTACGTCAACGGCAAGTGGCTGGCCGCCAACGAAATTCCGGGCGACCGCACCAGCTGGGGCGCGTTCACCATCCTCGACGAGCGTTCGGTGGCCGTGCAGCACCAGCTGGTCGAGCAGGTGGCAAAGGTGAAGAGCCCGGACCACATTGAAAAGGTGGTCGGCGACCTGTGGGCCACCGGCATGGACGAAGCCAGGATCAATGCCCAGGGCATCGAGCCGCTGAAGGCCGACCTGGCCGCCATCGATGGCCTGCAGGACAAGGCCGCCATCGCCAACTACCTGCGCAGCAGCGCAGCCAAGGGCGAGAACGTGCTGTTCGGCTTCGGCGCCGAAGCCGACTTCAAGAACTCGGCCATGAACATGGCCTACGCCAGCCAGGGCGGCCTGGGCCTGCCCGATACCACCTACTACACCGACGCCAAGAACGCCGACAAGCTGAAGGCCTACCAGGCCCACGTGGCCAAGGTGCTGGAGCTGTCCGGCGTGGCCGCGGCCGATGCGGCCAAGCAGGCCGAGGACGTGGTCAAGTTCGAAACCCGCCTGGCCAAGGCGTCCAAGTCGAGCGAAGAACTGTCGCGCGATGTCTCGCTGTTCTACCACCCGGTCACCCTGGCCGAGGCCGATGCGCTGACCCCGAACTTCAGCTGGAGCGAGTTCTTCAAGTCGCAGAACGTCGCCGCGCCGGAGAAGTTCTCGCTGGCCATCCCGACCTTCCACCAGGAAGTGAGCAAGGCCCTGGCCGATACCGATCCGTCGATCTGGCGCGCCTATCTGCGCTTCCACACCGTCGATGGTGCCTCGCCCTACCTGGCCGATGCCTTCGTGCAGGAGAACTACGAGTTCTACGGCAAGACCCTGAACGGCCAGAAGGAACAGAAGCCGCGCTGGAAGCGCGTGCTGGGCACCATCGAAAGCGATGCCGGCGAAGCCTTCGGCCAGCTGTACGTGAAGGTGGCCTTCTCGCCGGAAGCCAAGGCGAAGATGGAAGACCTGGTGAAGAACCTGGCCGCATCGCTGAAGGAACGCATCCAGGGGCTGACCTGGATGAGCGATGAAACCAAGGCCAAGGCCATCGCCAAGTGGGAAACCTTCACCCCGAAGATCGGCTACCCGGACAAGTGGCGCGACTGGTCGGGCCTGCAGACCAACCGTGACAGCTACCTGGGCAACGTGCGCGCGGCCACCGCGTTCAATTACCAGTACAACCTGTCCAAGATCGGCAAGCCGGTGGACAAGTCCGAGTGGGGCATGACCCCGCAGACGGTCAACGCCTATTACAACCCGCTGCAGAACGAGATCGTGTTCCCGGCCGCCATCCTGCAGCCGCCGTTCTTCGACCCGAAGGCCGACGACGCACTGAACTACGGCGGCATCGGCGCGGTCATCGGCCACGAAATGACCCACGGTTACGACGACCAGGGCAGCCGCTTCGGGCCGACCGGCAACTTCGAGAACTGGTGGACCGAAGCCGATTCGAAGAACTTCGCAGGGCTGACCGGCAAGCTGGTCAAGCAGTTCGACCAGTACAAGGTGGACGGCCAGGCGGTGAACGGCAAGCTGACCCTGGGCGAGAACATCGCCGACCTGGGTGGCCTGGCCACCGCCTACGACGCGCTGCAGAAGGCCTCGGCCGGCAAGGAAGACGCGAAGATCGACGGCCTCACCCGCGACCAGCGCTTCTTCTTCAACTGGGCCACCGTGTGGCGCACCAAGTACACCCCGGAAAACGCCAAGGTCCGCCTGGCCACCGACCCGCATGCACCGGCGCAGTTCCGTGCCATGGGCGCGCCGTCGAACCTGCCGACCTTCGCCGCCGCGTTCCAGTGCAAGGCCGGTTCGCCGATGGCCCGCAGCGGCGATCAGCAGGTCGTGATCTGGTAAGTCCTGCCTGAACTACCGTTTCACCAGCGAAGGCCCGGGAATCCCGGGCCTTCGCGCTTGCAGCGCCCACGCCGTCATCCCCGGTAGCGCCGGGCCATGCCCGGCGGATCCCACGTGATGCATGCATGCCGTCATTCCCGGTAGCGCCGGGCCATGCCCGGCGGATCCCGCGTGATGCATGCATGCCGTCATCCCCGGTAGCGCCGGGCCATGCCCGGCGGATCCCACACGATGCATGCATGCCGTCATTCCCGGTAGCGCCGGGCCATGCCCGGCGGATCCCACGCGATGCACGCACGCCGTCATCCCCGGTAGCGCCGGGCCATGCCCGGCGGATCCCGCGTGATGCATGCATGCCGCGCCCATGCACGGCTTGCTATAGTTCGCCCGCCCTCAATCCATCACGGATTCGTTCCACATGCCCAACTTCCGTCCGCTTGCCGTCGCCCTGGGCATCAGCCTGGCGACCCTGGTCCCGACCCACGATGCGTTTGCCGCCAAGAAGAAGGCCGCGCGCGCCCCGGCCGTCAGCGCCCAGTGCAGCGACTTCTACGACGCCACCAACGCCGGCTGGCTGAAGGCCAATCCGGTGCCGCAGACCGGCGCCGCCACCGCGCTGGGCCAGCTGGTCGAGCGCAGCCGCCAGCAGCAGCGCGAACTGCTGGATGCCTCGATGAAGGCCCCGCAGGGCAACGTGCAGAAGCTGCTGGGCGACTTCTGGGCCAGCGGCCTGGACGAAGCGGCAGTGGAGGCCGATGGCTCCAATCCGATCGCGCCGCTGCTGACCCGCATCAATGCGATCAAGAAGGCCAAGGATGTGCCGGCCTCGATCGCCGCGCTGCACCAGGTCGGCATCCCGGTCGCCTTCAACTTCGGTCCGGATGTCGACCTGAAGGCACTCGACCGCCATATCGGCTACTTCATGCAGGGCGGCATGGGCCTGCCCGATCCGGCCTTCTACACCCGCACCGATGCCGACACCGTTGCGCTGATGGGTCGCTACCGCAACTACGTCAAGCAGATCCTGGCACTGACCGGCACCCCGGCGGCCAAGCTGGATGCCGAATCGCAGGCGGTGATCGCGCTGGAGACCGAGCTGGCCCGCAATGCGCAGTCGCTGGCCGGCATCAACAACCCGTTCAACAACTACGCCCCGATCTCCACCAAGGACCTCAACAGCCGCTATCGCAACCTGCAGCTGGATGCGTTCCTGAAGGCACAGGGTGTCAACGACGACCTGGTCTCGCTGGCCGATCCGGCGCTGTTCAAGCAGCTCGATGGCATGGTCACCAAGCTCAAGCCCGACCAGTGGAAGGCGTACCTGCGCTGGCGGGTGGGTGACTCGATGGCGCCGTACCTGTCCAAGGCCTACCGCGACGCCGAGTTCGAGTTCCGCGGCCGTGTGCTGCGCGGTGAAACCCTGCCGCCGCCGCGTTGGGAAAGCGTGCTGGATGCCATCAACGTGGCCGCTGGCCCGATGGTCGGCCGCGAGTACGCCGCCCGTCACCTGTCGGCCGAAGACCGCCGCCAGGCGGCGTGGATCGTCGACAAGGTGCGCGAAGTGCAGATCGAGGCGGTCAAGAACAGCAGCTGGATGAGCGCAGAGGCCAAGACCGAAGCGCAGGCCAAGCTGGCCGCGCTGAAGATCGAGATCGGCACGCCGCTGCGCGACCTGGATTACAGCGTGCAGCCGATGGGCCGTGGCTCGTTCGGCGGCAACATGCTGATCGCCTCGACCTGGCGCCACCGCGAGGAAATGAAGCGCATCGGCAAGGGCAATGCCGATCGTCGCTGGGACGTGCTGCCGCAGCAGCCGTCGCTGGCCTACGACCTGGCGCAGAACCGGCTGATCGTCACTGCAGCAATCCTGCAGGGCCCGGTGTTCAACGCCAAGGCCGACGCCGCTGACAAGTTCGGCAGCTTCGGTGGCCTGGTCGGCCATGAACTGACCCGCGCGATCGATGCCAAGGGCGCGCTGGTGGATGCCAAGGGCGAACTGCGCAGCTGGTGGACGCCGGCCGACAAGACCGCCTGGACCCTGCTGGGCACCCGCGTGGCCACCCAGTACGGCGCCTACGAGTTCCCGGGGGTCAAGGGCGCCAAGGTCAACGGCACGCTCACCCAGGAAGAGAACCTGGCCGACATCGCCGGCCTGGAACTGGCCTGGGCCGCTTACACCGCGCAGGAACCGAAGGCGAAGCCGGCGCAGCAGCAGGGCTTCTTCCGCGCCTGGGCCGCGCTGTGGCCGCAGCAGCTGTCGCCGAACGAGGCCGCACGCCGGCTGACCGCCGACATCCGTGCTCCGGGTCGCTGGCGCACCAACGGCCCGCTGTCGAATCTGCCGTCCTTCGGCGCCAGCTTCAGCTGCAAGCCGGGCCAGCCGATGCAGCGCACCGACGCGGAACAGATCAAGGTCTGGCGCTGAGGTTCACGCCGGAGCGGTCATGGAAAGGGCGCCTTCATGGCGCCCTTTTCTGTTGGCGTCGCATCCACGCTTGGCGTGGATCCACCCCGGCACATCGCTCCAGGCCATCCCGCGGCAGCGCTCATTCCGGCCGCAACCTCCCCCGGTAGTGCACGATCCGCCCCACCAGCGGCGCACCGATCTCCACGTCGAACACGAACTGCCCGTCCACCTCGCTCTCGAAACTGTTGTCTCCCGGCAGCAGGCAACGCGGCAACGGAATGCCCAGCAGTGACCAGCGCCGCGGTACCAGCTGCAGACGCCCGCCTTCGACCAGCAGCGCCAACGCCACCGACACCCTGCCAAAGCGCTCGACCAGCAGCGCCTCGTTGCGGCCCGTCCCTTCGGTCTGCAGCGACGAGAACCGGCGGCCGGCGAACGTGCGCGTCCAGCGTTCGCCCCCGGCTTCCGGCGCGAACTCGACGCTGACCGGCACGTCCTCGCCCGCTGCCGGAAAACCGAACACCTTCCCCAGCAGCCGCGACAGCAACCCGCTACCACGTTCAACCGATGCAATGCCGCTCCAGCGCTGGGCTGCAGACGGCGCGTGCAGCGCCTGCACGCAGGCCGGCAATCGTGCGTAGGCATCGCCCAGCACGCGCTGGTACAGGCTGGCGCCGGGCATGTCGCGGCGGAACCCGGTGACGATGGTGCGGCCTTCGAACAGCCGGTCGTAGTCGCGCAACTCCAGCGCATGGGTCGCCGCGCGCGCGCCCGGCGCCGGGCGATCCCCGGCCAGCTGCCTGCGGATCACCGCTTCGATCGCCATCGACGGAATGTAGGGGCCGTCATCGGCTTCGGCCAGCAGATGCCAGCTCTGCTGCATCGGAACGCCATCGCGCACCCCGGTTGCGCGTACGATCATGCCGCCGCGATGCTCGCCGAATTTCATCAGGTTCAGCACCAGGTAGAACAGGCGCGAACAGGGCTCAAGCGACGGCAGCTTCAGATGCAGGCGTGCCTTGGCCAGCAGGTTCAGCACGCGATGCAGCACTTCCGGCACCGGCCCTGCCCCCATCCAGATATCGGTCATCGTGGGATGTTCGGGGGGCAGTACCTGCAGGTCCGGCACCTCCACCAGCGAGAAATGCAGATTGCGCAGCGGCAACCGGCCGGGCACTGCGACGGTGAAGCGGCGGCTCTCGGCCAGGCCGATGCCATGCCCATCGCGACCGCCACGACGCAGCTTCACCGGCGAGCCGGCATAGCCCACCACCGCACGCATGACGTTCAGGCCGATGCCTGCATACGGCGACGGTGCAATGCCCCCTTCCACGCTGACGATGTCCATGTGCACGGCCATCTGCCGTAGCACGGCGGCGGTCAGCACCGGAAAACTGCTGACCCCGGACAGCACGTAGATGCCGGCTGCCCGGGCCTGGGCGTCATACCGGGATACCCCGGACACGAAGTCCGCCGCGTCGGCGAAATCCAGATAGTCGATGCCGGCCGCGATGCAGGCTTCGATTGCGCCATAGCGATGCGCTCCGTACGCCTGGAAGGGACCGGACGCTTCCACCACCAGATCCGGCCGCTCGGCCTGCAGGACCGGCGCCAGGCGCTGCCGGTCGACCTGCAACGGACGCAGCCTCGACGCCCCCTCGTAGCGGCTGCAGAAGGCCTGCGCGGCCGGCAGATGACGGCCTGCCACCAGCAGCTCCAGCTCGGCCAGATCGGCCAGCAGGTGCACCAGGCGCCCGCCGAACACACCATATCCCCCCAGCACCAGGATCTTCACGCCGCGTCCCTGTCGTGTCGTTGCCTGATGGTAGCGCGGCGCCGCCAGCTTCTGCAGTGCAGCACGATCCGGCATTAACACGCCCCATGCTATCGCTGCCGCTTCGTCCACTGCGGAGCGCTGCGATGGCTCACAAGAACACCATCTGCGTCTGGTACGACAACGGTGCGCTGGAGGCCGCCACGTTCTATGCCAAGACGTTCCCCGACAGCGAAGTAAGCGCAGTGCATCACGCGCCCGGCGACTACCCCGATGGCAAGCAGGGGGACGTGCTGACGGTCGAGTTCACCGTCTGCGGTATTCCCTGCGTCGGTCTCAACGGCGGTCCGGCGTTCACGCACAGCGAAGCGTTTTCGTTCCAGATCTCCACCGAAGACCAGGCCGAGACCGACCGCCTGTGGAATGCGATCGTCGACAACGGTGGGCAGGAAAGCCAATGCGGCTGGTGCAGGGATCGCTGGGGCGTGTCCTGGCAGATCACCCCACGCGTGCTGCTGGATGCGGTGACCGGCGCCGACAAGGCCGCGGCCAAGCGCGCCTTCACCGCGATGATGCCGATGAAGAAGATCGACATCGCCACCATCGAAGCGGCCATCCGCAACGGATGAGCCGCTGGGACGCGATCATCGTCGGCGGCGGCCACAACGGCCTGGTCTGTGCGGCCTACCTGGCCCGCGCCGGGAAGAAGGTACTGGTGCTGGAGCGCCGCGGCGTGCTCGGCGGTGCCGCGGTCACAGAGGAATTCCATCCGGGCTTCCGCAATTCGGTGGCCTCGTACACCGTGTCGCTGCTGCAGCCGAAAGTGATCGAGGACCTGCAACTGCATGCGCACGGGCTGCGCATCGTTGCGCGGCCGGTCAACAACTTCCTGCCCTTGCCTGACGACCGCTATCTGCTGGCGGCCCCGGGCCGCACCCAGGCCGAAGTGGCGAAGTTCTCCGCGCGCGATGCGCAGAGGCTGCCCGCCTATGAAGCCCGTCTTGAGATCTTCGCCGACGTGCTGCGCGCCTGGGCGCTGCGGGCGCCGCCCGATCTCGGCGTGGGCGGCGGCTGGCGTGCGCTGCCGGCGCTGTGGCAGATGGGCCGGCTGGGTCGCGAACTGGCTGTGCTTGACCCTGCATTGCGGCAGGAACTGCTGGACCTCTTCACCCTGTCGGCCGCCGAATACCTGGACCGCTGGTTCGAGAGCGAGCCGATCAAGGCCCTGTTTGGCTTCGACGGCATTGTCGGCAACTACGCCAGCCCGTACACACCCGGCAGCGCGTACGTGCTGCTGCACCACGTGTTCGGCCAGTGCAACGGGGTCAAGGGCGCGTGGGGCCACGCCATCGGTGGCATGGGTGCGATCAGCCAGGCCATTGCCGCATCCGCGCGCGAGGCCGGTGCCGAGCTGCGGGTGGATGCCGGCGTGCAGCGCCTGCAGGTTGAACAGGATCGCGTCGTGGGTGTGCAGCTTGCCGGCGGCGAGACGCTGCACGCGCGCAGCGTGGTCGCCAACGTCAATCCCAGGCTGCTCTACCAGCAGCTGCTGGAACCGGCACAGGTGCCGCAGCCAACGCGCGAGCGGATGGCGAACTGGCGCTGCGGCTCGGGCACGTTCCGGATGAACGTGGCACTGTCGCGGCTGCCGGATTTCCGCGCGCTGCCCGGTCCGGGTGACCACCTGGCTGCCGGCATCATCATGGCGCCCAGCCTGGACTACATGGACCGCGCCTGGCTGGATGCGCGCCGCGAGGGCTGGTCGCGCGAACCGATCGTGGAAATGCTGATCCCGAGCATGCTGGACGACTCGCTGGCGCCGCCCGGGCAGCATGTGGCCAGCCTGTTCTGCCAGCACGTGGCGCCGGTGCTGTCCGGCGGACGGCACTGGGATGATCACCGGGATGAGGTGGCCGACCTGATGATCGCCACCGTCGAACGCCATGCGCCCGGCTTCACCGACAGCGTGCTTGGCCGGCAGGTGCTGTCACCGCTGGACCTGGAGCGCACCTTCGGCCTGATCGGCGGCGATATCTTCCATGGCGCGCTCAGTGCCAACCAGCTGTTCTCGGCACGGCCGATGGTCGGCCAGGCCGGCTATCGCGGTGCCCTGCCCGGCCTGTACCTGTGCGGCTCGGGCACCCATCCCGGCGGCGGCGTCACCGGCGCGCCGGGCCACAATGCGGCGCAGGTGGTGCTGCAGGATCTGTAGAGGTGTGCCGGCCAACGGTCGGCACCTGCCGCGTCACAGATTCCCTCGGATCATTTGACGCTGCGCAGAGGGTTCGGGCGCTTCGGCGGGCCGGGCGGGCGACGCTTGTTGAACGGAGGCTGCCCACGCCAGTAGCGGATCAGCAACCAGCCGAACAGCATGCCGCCCAGATGGGCGAAGTGGGCCACGCCCGGCTGCCAGCCGGTCATGCCCAGCACCAGCTCGCCCACGCCGAACAGGATCACGAAGGTCCGCGCCTTCATCGGAATCGGCGGGAACAGCAGCATCACCCGCTGGTTCGGGAACAGCATGCCGTAGGCCAGCAGCAGGCCGAACACACCACCGGAGGCGCCCAGCACCGTGGCCGGATTCTCCAGCAGCGTGCCCACCAGCAGCTGGCAGACACCGGCACCGGCCACGCACACCAGGTAGTACAGCAGGAAGCGCTTCTCGCCCCAGGTCTGCTCCAGCGGCGCGCCGAACATGAAGACCGCCAGCATGTTGAAGAACAGGTGGCCGAAGCTGCCATGCAGGAAGCCATAGGTCAGCAGCTGCCACGGCTGGAAGTTGCCGCCGGGCGAGAACGCATCGAAGCCCTGCTGCAGCGGTTGCAGCATGAACGGCTCGAAGGTCTGCATGCCCAGCAGGAACGGCTGCTGCAGCAGGAACAGGATCGCGTTGGCGATCAGCAGGGCCTTGGTGACGGTTGGCAGTCGCGGGAACATGGGGACACCGGCATGGATCGGCCTCCATCATAGCCGCAGCACCATGTCTTGTTGGCGACCGGCCGCCGCAGCGCGTTCAGTCGCCGGCGGTGCTCAGCCCGGTCCCCACACCGCGGCATCCAGCGCCGCCTGCGGGTCCGCCGCCGGCATGCGTACCCGGCCGTTCTCCACCACCACGCCTTCGGCACGCAGCCGCTGCGACTGCTCACGCCAGCCGGCTGAGCCTTCCGCCATGGCGATGCGCCCGTCCGAGCGCAGCACGCGGTGCCAGGGCAAGGCGGGGTCGTCGTTCTGGCCGAGAATGCGCGCCGTCAGCCGTGCACGCCCCGGCAGGCCGGCGCGCATCGCCACCTGGCCATAGCCCATCACCTGCCCGGCTGGAATCGCGTGGATCACCGCCAGGATGCGTGCACGCGCCTGCTCCGGCGTCAGCGCCGCAGGCGCGTCACCAGCAGCACGCCGAGCAGGACCAGCACGGTGCCGGCGATCTGCGCCGGCCCCATCGGTTCGTCGAGCAGCCATAGGCTCATCACGATGGTGGAAACAGGCCCCAGCATACCGACCTGCGCGGCCAGCGACGAACCCACGCGCTGCACTGCCAGCATGATCGCCAGCACCGGCAGCACCGTGCACACCGTGGCGTTGGCCAGCGACAGCCACTGCACCGCAGCCGGCGCCTGCCACAACAGCGGCAGCGGATGGGTCACGGCGAAGTGCAGCAGCACCAGCACGCCGGCCACGCAGCTGGCGTAGGCGGTCAGCCGCACCGCACCGATGCGCGCGACCACCTGGCCGCTGCCGAACAGGTACAGCGCGTAGCTGAGCGCACTGCCCAGCACCAGCAGGCTGCCCAGGATGATCTGCCCGCCCTCGCGCTGCAGATCGTGGCCGAAGGCCAGCAGCACGCCCAGATAGCTCAGCAGCAGCGCGGCGATCTGCCAGCGTCCCGGGCGCTGGCGCGCCAGCAGTACATTGATCAGCAGCACCAGGGTCGGGTTCAGGTACAGGATCAACCGTTCCAGGGTCACGCTGATGTACTGCAGGCCCTGGAAGTCGAGCAGGCTGGACAGGTAGTAGCCGGTGAACCCCAGCCACACCACGCGGGCCCGGTCCGCCCAGCTCAGCGGTCCGGCACGGCGTGCGGCCCACAGCGCCATCAGGACGAACAGCGGCAGCGCCATCAGCATGCGCAGCGCGAGCAGCGTGGTGGCATCGACGCCGTGGCGCAGGCCGAGCTTGACGATGATCGCCTTGCCCGACGCGGCGACGGCGCCGATCGCGGCCAGGCCGATACCCCCCAGCGCAATGCGCGGGGAGGCGGTGGCGATACGGGGGACAGGGCTGGACATCAGGACGACGGCAGGCCGCACCGGGCGGCCCGGAAACGCATGGGGGGCGCCCATTGTCGCATGGGCACGCACGGTGCCCGACTTCCGCCTTCTGTAGCGTCGAGCCATGCTCGACTGCTTTCGCACGGCAGTCGAGCATGGCTCGACCCTACAACCGCAGGTCAGCGCATCAGCACCACTTCTTCGGCCGAGGTCGGGTGGATGGCAACGGTATCGTCGAACTGGGCCTTGGTCGCACCCATTTTCACCGCCACCGCGAAGCCCTGCAGGATCTCATCGGCCGCTTCACCCAGCAGATGGATGCCGACCACGCGCTCTTCGGGACCGGCGCAGACCATCTTGAACAGGCTGCGCTGGCTGCCGTTGGCCAGCGCCTGCAGCATCGGACGGAACCGGCTGTGGTAGACGCTCACCTGGTCGAAGCGTGCACGCGCCTCTTCTTCGCTCAGGCCCACCGCCCCCAGCGGCGGGTGCGAGAACACCACGCTGGCCACGTTCTCATAATCCATCTTCGACTGCGGGCGGCCACCGAACAGGCGGTCCATCAGCCGCCGCGATGCGGCCACCGCCACCGGGGTCAGGCCGACCTTGCCGGCAATGTCACCCACCGCATGCACGCTCGGCACGCTGGTGGTCTGCCATTCGTCCACCTGCACCTGCTGGTGCTCGCCGATGCCGATACCCAGCGCTTCCAGGCCCAGGTCACGGCTGTTGCCGCGGCGTCCGGTAGCGAAGAACACCGCATCGAACACGCTGTCGGCCGGGCCGTCATGGCCGAACGCACGCACGCGCTCGCCGTCGCGCTGCAGTTCGCGCAGCCGGTAGTCGAAATGGATCCGCACGCCCTGTTGCCTGAGATTCTCCGCCAGCCGGTCCGTGAGTTCGTAGTCGAAGCGCTCCAGCAGCCGCTGGCCGCGCACCAGCAGGCTCACCCTGCTGCCCAGCGCCTGCAGCAGGCCGGCCAGCTCCACCGCGATGTAGCCGCCGCCGATGATGGCGACGTCGGCCGGCGCGGCGCGCAGGTCGAAGAAATCGTCGGAGACCAGTCCCAGCTCCGCACCGGGGATATCCGGCCGCAACGGATGCGCACCGGTGGCGATCAGGATGTGCCCGGCGCTGTAGTGCACGCCATCGCTGCAGGCCACGGTGTGCGCGTCCAGCAGATGGCCACGCGCCGGAATGCGGACCACGCCGGTTTCATCCAGGCGCTTGTTGTAACTGCTGTGGATGTTGCTGATGTACGCCTGGCGGTGGATCACCAGTTCCTTCCACGACAGCGCCGGGCGCGCGGGCACATCGAACCCCATCGCGCTGGCCAGGCCGATGCGCTCATGCAGGTCGGCTGCCAGCCACATCGCCTTCTTCGGCACGCAGCCCACGTTGACACAGGTGCCCCCCAGTTCGCCGGGTTCGAGCAGCGCCACGCGCTTGCCGTACTGCGCGGCGCGGATGGCGCCCGCCAGGCCGGCGGAGCCGCCGCCGAGGACGATCAGGTCGTAGTCATGGGTCGCAGGAGTCATCGGAATCGCTCGGGTCGAAAAGGAAACAGGGTCGATCACGGGCATGCGGGCGCCGGACCACAAGACCGGCCAGCGGCGGAATCGCTCCATGCCGATGCCGAGCATGGCACGGTGCCGTGCAGGCCAGACGTGAACTGCCGCTGCCGGCAGCGCATCGCGACCGCGCCGAGTCGGTGGCGTTCACGGTCGACGGCGCGCCTGGCAGGCATCGATCAGGCCTGCCCGGGGTCGCGACGCAGCGTTGGCCACTGCCGGTAGGTCATCGCCCGCCACAGCCATTCCATCGGGCCGAAACGGAAGCGGCGCAGCCACAGATGGCTGACCCCCACCTGCACGGCGAACAACAGCACGGCGAACACCAGCTGCGCGGCGCGCGGCATCACATCGAACCCGCCCAGCCCGTAGTGGTAGAACAGCAGCGTACAGACCAGCGACTGCGCCAGGTAATGGGTCAGCGCCATCCGCCCGACCGGCGCCAGCCATGCCAGGCGTGCGCGCCAGTGCACGATCCAGGCCAGGTAGCCCAGGCACATCGGCAGCGCCCCCACCGCCACCAGCGCCATCGCCGAGGTGGTGGCCAGGTCATACACACCGGGGGCCAGGTAGGGCTTCCACAGCACACCGGCCAGCGTGACCAGAAGCCCGACCGGCAGCGCGATCCAGCGCAGCCCGGCATACAGCCGTGGGAAACGCTCCGGTGTGGTCAATGCACCGCTGGCGGCGAAGCCGCTGCCCAGCAGGAACATGCCCAGCACTTCCGGGCCGGAAATGAACATGCCGCCCAGGGCCGCGCCGAATTCGCGCAGGCGCTGCACGGTGGCCTGCGTCCAGTCGCCCTGGCTGTACACCAGGCGCTGCTGCTCGATGCCCTGCTGTGCGCCGGCCAGCATCTTCTGCAGGTCCTGCGGCGCGGCCATCGACACCATCGCCCCCACCAGCAGCATCAGCGCGATACCCAGCCCGTACACCAGCAGCCCCATCCACGGCAGCCAGCTGCGTGGCGCTTCGCGGCAGGCCAGCAACGGTACCGACGCCAATGCATACAGCACCAGGATGTCGCCGGACCAGACCAGCAGCGCATGGCACAGGCCGATCAGCAGCAGTCCTGCACTGCGCCGCAGGTAGAACGGCGTGAACGCACGGCCGGCGGCCTCGGCGCGCTGCGCCATGAACGCAAAGCCGGCACCGAACAGCAGCGAGAACAGGGTGAAGAACTTGCCCTGCACGAATACGTAGACGAACGCATCGGCCCAGTAGTCGATGCCATGCCAGCGCGCGTCGATGCCGGTGAAGGCCAGGTCCAGCGGACCGCTGAGCGCCTCGATGTTCATCAGCAGGATGCCGAACAGGGCGACCCCGCGCAGCACATCAAGCACCGCGATGCGTTCGCCGGAGGCCACCGGCTGCAGGGAAAGGGGCGTGGCGTTCACGGCGTATCCGGCGGGCAGGTCCGCCATTATGCCGCCGCCCGGCAGGACGTGGATGGTCGCGCCCTGCTGCAGAAACGCAACGACCCGCCGAAGCGGGCCGTCGCAGCCATCACGATCGCGGTGCGATCAGTGGTGGTGACCACCGTCGCCGTGGACGTGGCCGTGCTCGATCTCTTCCTTGACGGCTTCGCGCACCTCGACGATCTCGACATCGAAGTGCAGGTCCTTGCCGGCCATCGGATGATTCAGGTCGACATCGACCACGCTCATGCCGACCTTCTGCACGGTGACCGCACGCGGGCCGAAGTTGGTCTGCAGCACGACCTGCTGTCCCGGGACCAGCTTGGCGGTGCCGAAATGCTTCTTTGGCACGCGCTGGGACAGACCGTCACGGCGCTCGCCGTAGGCATCGGCCGCGGTGACGTCGACGCTGAAGGTCGCGCCGGCTTCCTTGTCCATCATGGCGTTTTCCAGGCCCGGAATGATGTTGCCGTGGCCGATCAGGATCGCCAGCGGCTCGCCGCGGTCCTTGGACGATTCGATCGGCGCCTGGCCGGCCTCGGAGACGGTGTAGTGGAAGCGGACAACGCGGTCTTTTTCGATCTTCATGCGCAACTCTGTCTGGATCTGCCGGAGGCAGGCGGGTTGGGGCGGGTTGTCGCCCGGCGGGGACGCCGCCATCATGACGGCCTATCCAAGGTGGCGCATTATCCGGAGATCATGCTCATCACGCCAGTTTCGTCCGGCCCGCGCCGGCTCCTCGCGCCCGCCCTGCTGCTGGCCCTGCCCCTGCTGATCACCGCCTGCGGTGGCGGCAAGGCCGTGCGCCCGTCGGCTCCGCCGCCCACTGCCAGCTGGCCCAGCACCGTGCCGGACAACCCCGAAGCGGCCAATTCGGTGCTCATGCGCGCCATCAGCCTGGTCGGCACACCCTATCGCTATGGCGGCAACACCCCCGAGTCCGGCTTCGACTGCAGCGGCCTGGTGGCCTATGTGTATCGGGAAATGCTGGACCTGAAGCTGCCGCGCACCTCGCGCGACCTGGCCGCGGTACAGGGGCCGAAGATCGACCCGAAGCGTCTGGCGACCGGCGATCTGGTGTTCTTCGGCAGCCGCGGCAGCGTCAGCCACGTCGGCATCTACGTCGGCGAAGGACGCTTCGTGCATGCCCCAAGCACCGGTGGCACGGTCCGCCTGGATTCGCTCAGCGGTCCCTACTGGAAAGATCACTACACGGGCGCGAAACGTGTTCTTCGCTAAGCTGAACAGGCGATATGTTCAAAACTGTGACAGTCATCACTGCCAAACTAACGAATTACTAACGGAATTTTTAACTTATCCCTGCTTTTACAGGGCATGATGCCCCATCGTTTTTTTCCTGTGACCGACGCGTGACGACCGACGACCCGACGTGCCAAGGCCAGACCGCCGCTTCTTCGCGTAGTGTCCGCCCGCTTCTCCTGGGCCTGGCGCTGTGTCTGACCAGCCTCCCCGCCTGGTCGCAATCCGCTCCCGCCCGCACCGATGCCGAGGTGGCCCCGGCCGCCAGGGCCGACACTGCGGCCCCGCAGCGCAGCCGCGCCGATGCCGCTGCCAGTGCCACGCTGGCGGCCCTGCTGCCGCATCTGGCCGCCAACGACACCATTCCGCTGATGGACCGCTCGGCCATGGTGGCCGGCGATCTCAGCCGCCTGTTGGCCAACTACGACACCAGCAGCGCCGCCAATGGCAGCGTTGTCGGCACCGCCGCCGACAACGGCAAGGTGCAGTCGCTGCTGCGCCGGGCCATGACCCTGCTTGGCACCCCGTACCGCTGGGGCGGCAGCAATCCCGACAGTGGCTTCGACTGCAGCGGCCTGGTCGGCTACGTGTTCCGTTCCGCGCTGGGCATCGAGCTGCCGCGCGTCTCGCGCGAGATGGCCCACGACGCCAACGCCGAACTGATCAATGACCGCGCCGCGCTGGCCGCAGGCGACCTGGTGTTCTTCGGCCGCAAGGGCCGGGTCGACCATGTCGGCATCTATGTGGGCGATGGCCGCTTCCTGCACGCCCCGAGCACCGGCAAGGATGTCCGCGTCGACACCCTGCTCAGCGGCTACTGGGGCAACAAGTTCATGCAGGCCCGCCGCGTCGACCTCTGACCGGGGTCTCCTGCGCATTGCCTGACAAGCCGCTGCTCCGCAGCGGCTTTTTTGTTGGGCGGGACGCCGACGGGCCTGACGTCCTTGTCGCAACTGCCCCGATGGTGGCCGCTGATCGTCGCCGGCTGCGTTGGTCCTTCATGTCACGGTCCCAAGGGTCGCGACCGGCTGCCCCGTGCGGCCACGGCAATCCGGCGCGGGGCGGCGCGCCGGTTCGCCCGACCAGGCCGCCCGTGGTGCCCGGATGCTGGGGGAAGGCATGGCGGCAAGCCTGGAGATTCCATCACGCTGCGTGATCTGGTTCGGACAGCCGCAGGCGGCCGAACGCACCGCGCTGGCCGCCGCCGGCTGGCAGCTGCGCAGCGTCAGCCCCACTCCCGGCATGGCGGTGGGTCTGCGCGGCCGCGATCACCTGGTGGCCGTGGTGGACCTGCGCCACCTCGATGCCGACGCCCTGCAGCTGCTGCTGCCCTGGATCGAACGACATCACCACCTGCCCTGGCTGGCGGTACTGCCGCCCGGGCTGGGGAGTCCGCCACCGGCGTGGGGCGCCATCCTGCGCGCCTGCCTGGAGCAGTTCTCGCTGCCACTGGATCTGCAGGACCTGCTGGGCGCGATGCAGCGGCGATCCGACGACGACGGCCCGCCGCGCGCGTCGGTCTGCGCTGGCGCCGGGCTCCCCGCGCTGATTGGCGACAGCACCGCGCTGCTGGCGGTGCGCGCGGCCCTGCACAAGTTCGCGCCGGTCGAACTGCCGGTGCTGGTGACCGGCGAAACCGGCACCGGCAAGGAACTGGCGGCACAGGCGCTGCACGCGCTTTCCGGCCGTGCGGCGCGCCCGTTCCTGGCGGTGAACTGCGGTGCGATTCCCGCCAACCTGGTCCAGTCCGAACTGTTCGGCCACGAGCGCGGCGCCTTCACCGGTGCCGCGCAGCGCCGCATCGGGCTGTTCGAAAGTGCCCATGGCGGCACCGTGTTTCTCGATGAAGTCGGCGACCTGCCTGCCGATGCACAGACCAGCCTGCTGCGGGTGCTGCAGGAAGGCACCCTGGAGCGGGTGGGCAGCAACCAGCCGCTGCGGGTCGATGTGCGTGTGCTGGCCGCGACCCATGTCGAACTGGAACAGGCGGTGGCCCAGGGCCGCTTCCGCCGCGATCTCTACTATCGCCTCAACGTGCTGCGCCTGCCGATGCCGCCGCTGCGTGACCGCGGCAACGACGTGCTGCTGCTGGCCGAGCATTTCCTGCGCAGCTTCCGCCAGCGTCACCCCGGCCGCGCACGCGGTTTCGACCCCGGCGCACGCCAGGCGATGCGCGGCTTCGACTGGCCCGGCAACGTGCGCGAACTGTTGAACCGGGTGCAGCGTGCCGCGATCGTGGCAGAAGGCGAACTGATCGGTGCCGCCGACCTCGACCTGGCCGGTGCCGATGCGCCGGCACGGCGCGCCCCGCTGCAGGATGCGCGGGGACAGGTCGAACGCGATGTGCTGCTGCAGGCCCTGCGGCAACACGGCTACAACGTGTCGGCGTGCGCACGGCACATGCAGGTGTCGCGGGTGACGGTCTACCGGCTGTGCCGCAAGCACCAGCTGCAGCTGCCGCCCGAACGCTAGCGGTGACGCCGGGCGGTGCCCGGCGGCGGTGTCTGCATGGCCCGTTGGCCGCTACAGCATGTAGGGCACCTTGAAGGCCAGGGTGAAGTCCGGCGCGTCCGGCGTCAGGCCGATGCCCAGCAGCGTGACCAGCGTGGTGTGCTGGTTCAATGCATAGGTCACCCCCAGGTTCAGCGACGCGGCATTGGCATCACTGCCGATCACCTTCACCCATTGCCCGCCCTTGAAGCGGGTCGAGGCGCGGGTACTGATCTTGTCGCTGAAGGAAATGCTCAGGCTGGTACGTTCGTTGAACGCGAAGGCGACACCGGCCCCGAAGTACACCGACCCGCCCAGCTTGACGTCGCCGGGGTTGACCGTATCGGGGTTGCTGTCGATATCACTGAAGCCGCGCGGGAACGAATGCACATAGCCGGCATTGGCGAACAGGATCGCCGGATCGGCGGTCTTCACCATCGACACGCCGAGGTTGGCCTGCCACACGCCGTTGCCGGTCGGCTGCTCGCGCGGCACCGCGAAGCGGATGTAGTCATCGTCGTCGCGTTCGATCACCTTCCAGTCCAGGCCATACGGGGCACGCCCGGTCGGTGCGGTGAAGCCACCGGTCAGTACCGTCTCCGGGCGCCAGCCGCGCTCGCCGAACAGCCGGTAGTTGGCACTCATGCTGACATCGCCGATACCGCTGCCGTTGGTCTCCTCCTGCGCGATGGCCGCAGCGGCGCCGCCGGCGCCCCCCTTCTGGTAGACCGTGCGACGCGCCAGATAGGGCACGTCCATGTTCAAGGTCAGGTTGGGGCTGACCCCCCAGCGGGCGGCGAGGTTGTAGGTCAGCGAATCGGATTCGACATTCTCCACCGCGATGTTGCCGAGGAAGATCGCATCCAGTGCCAGAAAGCCGTTGAGGGTCAGCTGCTTGCGGTCGTAGCGGGCGTAGGTGAGGCTGTTTTCCAGCGTGAAGCGGCGCGAGAACAGCGCGGCCTGCTGCTGCTTGACGTCGTCGACGCTGCGCCGCGCTTCCTGCTTGGCCTGCTGCGCCTCGGCGGCACTGCTGGCGTAGCCTTCGCTGCTGGGTGGCACCGCAGCCGCCGCGGCGGGCGCCAACGCGGCAGCCGGCGCGGTGCCGGACCCCGCACGACCGCTCAGCCGTGCCTGCATCGCCTGCACCTGCATGTCCAGTTCGCGCAGGCGACGTACCTCCTGCGCGTAGTTGGCTTTCAGTTGTTCCAGTTGCGCGATCAGGGCCTGCATGTCGGCGCCATCGGTGGCCGCGGGCTGCTGGGCGAAGGCGGTCGCCGCCAGCGCCGCCAGCGCCAGCGGGGTAAGCCGGATGAATGTATGCATGTCGGTGACCTGCGTTGTGCCTCGATTCCCCCCGACCGGGCCGTGCTACTGGCCCGGACCCATGCCGCGGTTCAACCCGATCGCCTGCGCCACGTTCTGGCTCAACGGCAGGTTGCTCGCCACGGTGTTGCGCACCAGTTCCAGCTGCAGCCGGTTGCTGGCGGTCTGTCCATCGCCGGCCAGGGCAATGCCCTGCCCCACGCTGCCATTGCGGATCCACTGCTGGACCAGGCCCTGTCCATCGACCTGCAGCATCAGCCGGGCCTGGTTGCCATCGAGCACGGCCGTTGCACTGGCCCCGCCCTGCTGCATCTGTGCCACGCGCACGCCGTCGTCGGCCGCCGCGCCGGGCGCCACGCCGTCACGCACGGTCAGCGTGGTCACGTTGCGCGCGGTGTTGCCATCGCCGGCCACCTGCACGCTCTGCACCAGGCCGCTGGCATTGGCCAGGCCGGTGCTGTCGATGCTGCGTCCGGTGGTGGTCGGCAACGGCGCATCGGCCGCGGTGACCTGGACGCTGGGCTGGAACGTCAGCTTCGGGGTTGCGCCGGTGCGGAAGTCCATGCCCAGGGTGAGCGCGCCCTGTACGGTTGCGCCATTGGCGCCCTGCCACTGCGACACCATGGTCACGCCGAACCAGGCCACGTTGTTGCCCCCCACGGTGTAGCGGCCACGCATCAGGTTCAGTTCGGGATCGGGAATTTCCTTCAGGCCGCGCCCCGGTGCCCCTTCGGCCGCCAGCAACGGCGATACCGACAGCATCAGCAGCAGGGCCAGCAGTACACGTTGGCGTTGCATGATCGTGCCTCCTTCAGAACAGGTCGGCGTGGCTGAAGCCGAAGTCGACCAGTTCGGCATCGGTGATCGGTCCCTGCCGCGCATACAGCGCCCGGGCACTGGGCCGTTCGCTGGGCTGCAGCAGCACCGTGTTGCGGTCGAAGTCGCTGCCGATCACGACGAAAACGGCGCGTGACGGCCAGGCAGCGCTGAACTCGGACAGCGACAGGCTGCGGTTGCCGAGGATCGGATCGGCCACTTCCACCACGCCGTCGCGCACCTGCTTGAGCACGACGAAATGACGGAAGCCACGCACATCCATCAGCACCAGGCCGGGAACCCGCAGCGTGCGCAGGCGGGTCTCGTCGATGCGGTAGCCACGTCCACGCATGCCCAGCGATTCGACATAGCGCTTGATGTCCAGCAGCGAGAAGCCGCGTTCCTTTACCAGTTGTGGATCGGATACCCCCATCATTCCCTCGATCACCGTCGCTTCGTTCGTGTCCAGGTGGTAGGCGTAACGCAGGATGGTGGCCAGTGCGGCCGCGCCGCAGCTGTAGTCGGTGTGTTGCCGCACCAGGTTGCGGTAGCGCCGCTCCTGCATGCTCTCCACCTTCTGCTGCAGCAGTGCGCCGTTGGGCAGCACGCCACTGAACACCACTTCGCCCGCCCAGCCATGCACGCTGGCCAGCAGCAGCAGGCAGGGCAACAGACGCAGGTAGCAGCGACGACCGGCCATGATGTTCTCCAGCAGAAGGAAGGAGCCCCTGGCCCAAGGGGGAGGAGGGACAGGGGCTCCCGGGGACCCGGCCATTGGCGGATGGCCGGGCTTGTTGCGCTCAACGCAGGCTTGCTGCGAAAGCGGTCACGCTGGGGATCACTCGCCGCCGCCGGTGCCGCCACCGCCGGTGCTCGGCTGTGCCACCGCCAGCGCCAGGCTGTTGGCCTGCAGATTGCCGGTGCCGGAGGCCACGTTCACGCCGATGTTGCCGGAGGCGCCGGAGAAGGCACTGCCCGACAATGCCGAGGTGTTGGTCGCATTGACGTTCACCCAGCGGGTGGTGCTGACCGTGCCGCTGAGGCTGGCATACAGGTCGGCCACGCCCAGTTCGACGAACTGGCTGGTGCCGCTTTCACGCGTGTCGAAGCCCAGCCCACCCACGCCCGGACGATTCGGGTTCATCGTTGCGTTCTGGATCTCGTTGTCCAGGTCGATGTGGCCGGTGCTGTTGCCATCCGGATGCGGCAGGTCGCCATCCCAGGTATCGAGGTAGTAGTTCGCCATCTGGTAGGCATTGCCGGAACCGCGGTAGGTGCCGGCACCGTAGGCCAGGGTCAGGCCGCTGACGCCGCCGCGCATGCCGACCTGCACCGTATCGGTGTAGGACTGCACGAAGCCGGCGTTGGACACCGTGTTGCCGGTGGAGACCTGGTTGGAGCTGATGCTCGACTGCGCCATCGCGCTGGTGGCCACCGAGGCCGCAAGGGCGTTCTTCTGCTCGTTGTTGTTGCCCGACGCGATGTTCACGCCGATGTTGCCCGACGCGCCGCCGAAGGCATTGCCACCGAGGCCGGCCGCGTTGGTCACGCCGGTATTCATGGTGGTGTTGTTGAAGCCGGCCTGGTTGACGAACACTTCGGCGTCAGCCATGCCGAAGCTGAAGGACGCATCGGCGGCCGACAGCGATGCTGCGTTGTCCTGCGCGTTGTTGTCGCCGGCCACCACGTTGAAGCCGAGGTTGCCGGACGCGCCGGCGCCGACGTCATCGGCGATGGAGGCGGAGTTGGTCACCAGGCTGTTGGAACCGAGGTTGTTGCTGATCGACTGGCGGTTGTCGATGACCGCGATCGCGGCCGAGTCCAGGTCGATGTTGCCGGTGATGGTCGGATCGCCCGAGAAGTTGATGTCCGAGCTCAGCCGCAGGTCCTTCTCCAGGTTCACGTCGACGCCGTGGTTGTTCTTTTCCTTGCGCTCGTCGGCCTGGATGTTGCTGTTCTTCTGCACCTGCTCGTTGACGTTCACCGTGCGGGTGCGGCTGACGTTGGAGGTGTCGGTGTTGTTGCGCACCGTGGTGTTGGTGCGGGTCCAGTTGCGGACTTCGTTGTCGGTATGGTTGTGGGTGTCGTTGCGGGTCTCGGTCACGACATGGTTGTGGTTGATGTTCGCGCTGGCATTCTGGTTGTCCCAGCCATTGGCCGCCGCAGCGGTCGAGGCAGTGGCAATTGCCATGGCGAGTACGGTCTGTTTGACGGTCGCTTTCATGGTGCCCTCTCTCTCATCAGGTGATACATCGGGTGGTTGTTGCTCACGGGTTGCCCTGCACGGCCATGGTCAGCACGTTGGCCGTGTCATTGCGCGCTCCCGCGATCTGATTGAGTTGCAGGACACCGTCGAAGCCCCGCAGCGCCGTCGAAGCGACGCCGGCACTGCGGATACCCGCCGCAACACCGTCACCGGTGTCGCCCTGCCCCCCTGCTGACGCGATGTCCGAGGCGGCCAGCGCCGCGTCATCGGACTCGCGTATGCCTTGCCGGGCCAGCGTCGCGCTGACGACGTTGAGCGTCGTGTTGGCGATGCCGCTGGTCTGGTTGATCGATGCGATGCCACTGGCGCCGGCCAACGCCTGGCCGCCGATCTGCGCACTGGCATCCAGCGGCGCCGACAGCACCCGGTTGCCGCTGCGTTGCTGGCGCGCTGCGATCGCTGCCGCGGCCTGCGCTCCGCTGGCCATGCCATGCAGGTTGGCCTGGATGTTGAGGTCGCCGGCGGCCTGGTTGACCGCGATGGCACCGCTGGCGCCGGCCAGTGCACGGCCGTCGATGCGGGCCACGTCCAGATACGCGAGCATGCCGCTGTACTCGTCGGCGATGGCGGCCAGCGGCGATGCCAGCGCGAACAGGCCCAGCATGGCCTGCAGTGCGCGCTTCACTTGCCACCCGCCTGTGCCGGCGCACCCAGCGGGAACTGCGACAGCGCACCGCGCACGGTATCGCCGATGCCACGCGTGGTGTTGCCGACCGCACCCAGCGGGCCGCTCATCGCACCGCTGAGGCTGCTGCCGCTCATCATCCCTTCGCCGGAGCGGCCGAGGGTGCCGCCCAGCGCCTGCTGGGTGACCCGCTCGACGGTGGTACCGCCCGGCGCGCTCACGCTGCCGGCGTGGCCGGCGCCCAGGCCGGCGTAATCGTCATCGCTGAGTTCGTCCATGCCACTGGAGCCGCCGCTGCTGCCGAGGGCAGCGGCAATCTCGCGCTGCGGCTTGGGGTCGGCGATGAGCGCCATGCCGGGCGGTGCCATGCGGTACGCCGGGCGCGCCGCCACGTCCCGCAGCAGCACCATTTCGCCCGGCTGCGATTTCACGCCCTGGCGGGCACCCGAGGCCGCGGCCGCCAGTGGGCAGGCCAGCGCCAACAGCAGCATCAGCTGCCGCGCGGAAACCGTGAAGTGGTTGCTGCTGTCCATGCCGCTCTCCCGTTGCGTATGCGCAGGGACAGAGCAGATTCCGTGCCAACCGGCGAAGGTCGGCGCAGCGGGGCATTGCGCAGCGCAAGGGGCTGGCGGCTGGCGCCACGCTGTTACAGCCGTGTGCGGATTGCGTTTGCCTTAACGCGCAGGAAACATCACGGCGCAAGGCCGCACGGGGGCTGTATCAACCCTGTTACAGCGGCTGATACAGCCTGTTGCAGCGCCGCTTCAGGCGCGCGGCGGACTCGGGTCGGGATCGTCCATGCCGACATTGGTGGACGGGTTGTCATACACCGCCTGGTCCAGCAGCCCGGTTTCCTTGGCCACCAGCACCGGCACAAGCATCTGCCCGGTCACATTGGTCATGGTGCGCATCATGTCCAGGATGCGATCGATCGCATACAGGTAGCCGATGGTTTCCAGCGGCAGGTTGGCCGCACTCAGCACTACCGTCGCCATGATCACCGCCGTACCGGGAACGCCAGCCGTACCGAAACTGCCCAGCACCGATGCGATCAGCACCACCACGTACTGCTCGGGGGTCAATGGCACACCGCTGTACTGCGCGATGAACACCGCGCACAGCGCCGGGTAGATCGCACCGCAGCCATCCATCTTGATGCTCGCCCCCAGCGGCACCGCGAACGAACCGTAGTCCTTGTTCACGCCCAGGTTGTGGGTGATCGAGCGCAGCGCCACCGGCATCGCGGCGAAGCTGGACGAGCTGACGAACGCCACCTGCATGCCCGGCGCGGCGCCGCGGAAGAACTTCAGCGGATTCAGCCCGTGCGACAGCAGCAGCGCGCTGTAGACCACCACGATGTGCAGCGCGCAGGCCACGTACAGCGCCAGCACGAAGTGACCCAGCGGCAGCAGCTTCTCGAAACCATAGCTGCCGACCAGGCCGGCGATCAGGCCGAACGTGCCGATCGGGGTGACTTCCAGCACGAAGCGGGTCACCTGGATCATGATGTCGCTCATCTGCCCGACCAGCTTGCGCGCCTCGGTCACCTTCTCGCCCAGCTTGACGATGGCAAAGCCGACCAGGCCGGCAAAGAAGATCACCGGCAGGATCGAGCCGCGTCCGGCGGCGAGTACGGTCTCGCCTGCTGCGTTGACCTTGGTGCCGATGCCCGACAGCGCGTAGAACACGTTGGCCGGCACCACGTCCAGCAGCACCTGCACCACGCTGGGCACTTCGCGCGGCACGTAGTTGCTGGCCATCGACAGCTGCAGGCCACCGGCACCGGGCTGCAGCACGGTGCCCACCCCCAGGCCCACGCACACCGCCAGCGCAGCGGTGATCACGAACCACAGGAAGGTGCGGCCACTGAGCGCGGCAACCGACTTCTGGCCGTGCAGCGAGGAGATCGCGTTGATGACCGCGAAGAACACCAGCGGCACCGCGATCATCTTGATCAGGGTGACATACAGCTCACCGAGCGGGCCGAACCACGTTTCCGCGGCCGGGCCCAGCGCCCAGCCGGCCAGCGCGCCGAGCACGAAGCCACCGACCACGCGCTGCCAGAATGGAATCCGCAGCCAGGCAGAGACCAGCTTCATAGGCAATCCAGAGGGGAAGGAAGGGATGCTGGAACGATAGCCCAAGGCGGCCTGCGGAACGACCGCCCGGCTGGCAAATCAGTGTGTCATCGGCGTGCCTTGCGGCGCCGGGCATAATGAACGTCCCGTTACACTTTGTGAGATCCCTGCGTCCATGCGCCGTTCCATCTCCCTGTTGGCCGCCTGCGCCACGACCCTGCTGCTCGGTGCCTGCGCCAGCACCGCCCCCGCTTCCGCCCCGGCCGGCCTGAAGGTGGCCGTTGAGCCGGTCGCCCACCCGGCCGGCGAAACGCCGCAGTGGTGGTACCGCAGCGGCGCTGCCCAGGCCGCGGCCAACGGCGCGATGTCCGGCAAGGCCAAGAACGTCATCCTGTTCCTCGGCGATGGCATGAGCCTGACCACCGTGGCGGCCTCGCGCATCTACGAGGGCCAGCAGAAGGGCAGCTCCGGCGAAGAGAACCTGCTGTCCTGGGAGCGCTTCCCGGCCACCGCGTTCAGCAAGACCTACAACACCGATTCGCAGACGCCGGATTCGGCGGGCACGATGACCGCCATCACCACGGGCGTGAAGACCCACATGGGCGCGATCGGCGTCAGCGCCGGCACCCGCACCGACTGTGCCGACAGCCTGTCCAAGGGCCTGTTGACCTGGCTGCAGCTGGCCGACAGCGCCGGCCTGGCCACCGGCGTGGTCTCCACCGCGCGCCTGACCCATGCCACCCCGGCGGCCACCTACGCGCACTCGCCCGAGCGCAACTGGGAAAACGACACCGACCTGACCGAAGCGGCCAAGGCCGCCGGCTGCAAGGACATCGCCCAGCAGCTGCTGTCGACCTCGCGCTACGGCCGCGGCCCGCTGGTCGCCCTTGGCGGCGGCCGCGGTGAGTTCACCACGGTGGAAGAGCGCGATCCCGAGTACGACGACAAGGTCGGCCAGCGCCTGGACGGGCGCAGCCTGGTGCAGGAATGGCAGCAGGCGCACCCGCAGGGCGCCTATGTGTGGAACAGCGCGCAGTTGAAGGCGGCCGCCAACGCACCGGCCATCCTCGGCCTGTTCGAACCGGACCACATGCGCTACGAGTACGAGCGCCCGCAGGATCCGGGCGGTGAGCCGAGCCTGGCAGAACTGACCGCTGCGGCGATCAGGAACCTGGCCAAGCACCCGGAAGGTTACGTGCTGATGATCGAGGGCGCGCGTATCGACCATGCCAACCACAGCGGCAACGCCTACCGCGCGCTGACCGAAACCGTCGCGCTGTCCGACGCGGTGCGCGTGGCCAATGAACTGACCTCGGCCGATGACACCCTGATCATCGTCACCGCCGATCATTCGCACACCCTGAACTTCGTCGGCTACCCGGCACGCGGCAACCCGATCCTGGGCAAGGTCAAGGACAAGGGCGGCGAAGACGGCGCCGGCAAGCTGGATTACGCGCTGGACGGCAATGGCCAGCCCTACACCACGCTGAGCTACGCCAACGGCCCCGGCCATACCGGCACCAGCAACCAGCAGCCTGCCGGCCCGAAGCGTTACCCGCACAACCCCAGCAGCTTCGAACCGGCCCACGGCCGCCCGGACCTGCACGGCGTCGATACCGAGCACCCCGACTACATGCAGGAAGCGCTGGTGCCGATGAAGTCCGAATCGCACGGCGGCGAAGACGTCGGCATCTGGGCCCGCGGCCCGGGCAGCAAGGCGATCCGCGGCACCCTGGAACAGAACGCGATCTACCACATGATCGTGCAGGCCACCCCGGCCCTGCGCGAACGCCTGTGCCAGGCTGGTACCTGCGATGACAAGGGCGTACCGGTGCAGCTGCCGGCACCGGCCACCTTCGAGCGCCAGGCCGAGGCCAGGTGATGGCTCGGCCGGCACACCCTGCCACCGCCGGCGGCCGCTTCGCGCGGTCGCTGGTGCTGCTCGGCGTGCTGGCCAGTTCCAGCGCGCTGGCGCAGGCCCCGGCGTGCAGGCTGCTGACCGACGAACACGGGTTGTGGCCGCTGCCCCACTGCGAGGTGGTCGATCACCGGCCGCAGATCAGCGCGGACACGCTGCAGGACCTGAACTACGACGACCACGGCCTGGCCGTGGTGTATGCCGACCAGGGCTTCCACTATGTCGACCGCAACGGCCGCAGTCTGCCGGTGCTGACCTGGGACAATGGCCCGGAAACGCCGCAGGAAGGCCTGCTGCGCGGCCGCGTCGGCAACCGCGTGGGTTACTTCGACCTGCGGTTCCGCCAGGTGATCCCGGCGCTGTTCGATTTCGCGTGGCCGTTCCAGGATGGGGTGGCCGAGGTCTGCAACGGGTGCCGGCGTGGCGCGCCTGATGGCGATGGGCATACGCCGATGGAAGGCGGGGAGTGGTTCCGGATCGACCGCTCGGGGCGTCGGGTGAAGTAGGCTTTTTTCGGCAGGGCTGCGCCCTGCACCTGCCGAAGCCAGAGCCGAAGCCAGAGCCATAGCGGCTCTGGTTTTCTGCTTGCTGGGCGGGACGGGGTGGGTCCGGTTGAGGGGGTACTTCAAGGACGGGTTCACGGTGCCCCCTCAACCAGACCCATTCCGCCATCCCACGGATCGCCTGCTGTTGCTTCGGCTTCGGCGGGTGCAGGGCGCAGCCCTGCCAGGCCCCCCCCCTTATACTTCCCGCCGTGAGTACCTTCCCCACCGTGGTCGCGCTGCAATCCCCGCTGCTGGTCGCCTACAGCGGCGGGCTGGATTCGAGTGTGCTGCTGCACTGGCTGCAGCGCTGCGCGCAGGTCGGCGGCACGCGGCTGCGCGCGGTGCACGTGCACCACGGCCTGCAGGCCAGCGCCGATGCCTGGGTACGGCACTGCCAGCAGCAATGCGATGCCATGGGCATCGAACTGGCCGTGCATCGCGTGCAGGTCGACACGGCGGCCGGCCTCGGCCTGGAAGCGGCGGCGCGTCAGGCGCGGCGCGCGGCGTTCGCTGCCGAACTGCGCGAAGGCGAAACACTCGCACTGGCCCAGCACCAGGACGACCAGGCCGAGACCTTCCTGCTGCGTGCCCTGCGCAGCTCCGGCGTCGATGGGCTGGCAGCGATGGCCGCCGACAGCACCCTGCACGGCCACCGCCTGTGGCGGCCGCTCCTGCTCACCCCCCGCGACGCGCTGCGCGACTACGCGCAGACCCATGCCCTGCGCTGGATAGAAGACCCCAGCAACCAAGGCGACGAAGCCGACCGCAACTTCCTGCGCCTGCACGTCATGCCGCTGCTGCGGCAGCGCTGGCCACATGCGGCCGCGGCGCTGGCCGGCAGCGCCGGGCATTGCGCGCGGACCCGCGCGCTGCTGGACGAGGAAGATGCAGAGCTGATCGCCCACCTGGAAGTGGCGCCCCGCGTGCTGTCGCTGGAACTGCTGCGCCAGGTCCCGCCCGCGCGCGCTGCGCGCGTGCTGCGCGCCTGGGTGCGCGCGCACGGTGCCGCACCGCTGCCGGCCACGGTGCTGCAGCAGTTGCAGCAGGAACTGCTGGACGCGCCCGGCGATCGCCAGGCGCAGGTGCGCTGGCAGGATCACGCCATTCAGCAGTGGCGCGGCCACGCCTACCTGCTGCCGGCGCTGCTGCCCGCGCTGCCGGCGGACTGGCAGGCGCCGTGGGATGGCCGCGCGCCGCTGCCGCTGCCCGATGGCGGGCAGCTGCGCCTGCTCGGCGGCGCGGCCTTCGACCGCCCGCTGCTCGTGCGCGCGCGGCAGGGCGGCGAGCGCATCCTGCTGCCGGGGCGCACGCATTCACATGCACTCAAGGACTGCCTGCAGCGCGAGCACCTGGCGCCATGGCGGCGCGCACAGCTGCCGCTGCTGTTCGAGGGCGACCAGTTACTGGCGGCCGCCGATGTGGTCATCGCGGCCCCGCTCCAGGCCTGGCTGCAGGCACGCGGCGCGCAGCTGCAGTGGCGTCCGGGCGGCTGGTGAATTGACCCCCGCGCGCGCGCCGTCCACACTTGTCGCATGGCCAAGAAGTCCCCCGAAAACGCCTCCCCGGTCGCCCAGTTCGAGCAGTCGCTCGAATCGCTGGAGCAGCTGGTGGAGCAGATGGAAACCGGCGAGCTGAGCCTGGAAGCCTCGCTCAGCGCCTACGAACGTGGTGTCGGTCTGTACCGGCAGTGCCAGCAGGCACTGGAGCAGGCCGAGCTGCGCGTGCGCCTGCTCAGCGATCCGGCCCAGCCGGAAACCGCCGAACCGTTCGATCCGCCCGGCCATGACGGCTGAGGCGGTGTTCGCGCGCTGGCGCGACCGCATCGAAAGCCAGCTCGACGCCGCCCTGCCCTCGCCGGCCGATGCACCGCAACGCCTGCACCAGGCCATGCGCTATTCGGTACTGGGCGGTGGCAAGCGCATGCGCCCGCTGCTGGTGTATGCCAGCGGCCAGCTGTTCGGTGCACCGCTGGATGCGCTCGATGCCGCTGCGATGGCGGTGGAACTGATCCACGCCTATTCGCTGGTGCACGATGATCTGCCGGCAATGGACGATGACGCCCTGCGCCGTGGCAAGCCCACCACCCACATCGCGTTCGACGAAGCCACCGCGATCCTGGCCGGCGATGCCCTGCAGACCCGCGCATTCGGCCTGCTGGCCGACGCGCCATTGCCGGCCGGCCTGCGCGTGGCCTGCCTGCAGACCCTGGCCCACGCGTCCGGTGCCGCCGGCATGTGCGGTGGCCAGGCGCTGGATATCGATGCCACCGGCCAGCAGCAGTCGCTGGACGGGCTGACCCGCATGCACGGGCTGAAGACCGGCGCGCTGATCCGCGCCGCGGTGCGCATGGGCGCGCTGTGCGGTGAAGCGCAGGCACCGGCGCTGGCGCAGCTGGATACCTTTGCCGATGCGCTCGGCCTAGCCTTCCAGGTGCGCGATGACATCCTTGATGTCGAAGCCAGTTCCGAACAGTTGGGCAAGACCGCGGGCAAGGACCAGGCGCAGGAAAAGAGCACCTTCCCCGCCCTGCTGGGCATGGACGGCGCGAAGGCGCAGCTGCGCGAACTTGCTGCACGCATGCAGGCTGCACTGGCCGGCTACGGCGAAGAAGCCGACGCGCTGCGCGCGCTGGCGACCCTGGCGGTGGAACGCGATCATTGATCGTGGCGCTGGTGCTGCCGCACTGCGCGCTCACCGGTCATGGCCCGGCGCTACCGCCAGGCAAGAAAAACGCCCGGCAATGCCGGGCGTTTTCGTTCCAGCGTGCAGCCGGTCTTACTTGATCAGGCGCAGCGCGAACGGGTAGCGGTACGCTTCACCGTTGTTGGCCTTGACCGCTGCGATGATGCAGAACACCAGGTTGATGATGCCGACGATCGGGGCCAGGATGCCGCCGATGATCACGATCATCAGGAGGATGCTGATGACCATGGCGATGGTCACGGTGATCTGGAAGTTCAGGGCTTCCTTGGCCTGGTCGGTGACGAACGACTTGGCAGCATCATCCTTGTTGATCAGCCAGATGATCAGCGCGCCGATGAAGCCGGTGAAGATGCCCAGCAGATGCGCTGCCAGGGCCATGGTGCGCTGGTCGGCCGGCACATCGGTGGTCACCGGCGGCGGGACGTTATCGAATTCGCTCACGACAAAACTCCTTTTCATTGGGTGGTCTTGACCCACCAGCACCAAGCTGGCTGCGTCAGGCGCGCATAGCTTACGCCATCAATGGCATCAATCATTACCGGCGATGGTCATCCGCCCGACCAGGATCGAGCCGGTGCGGATGTGCGAGCGCGGGTCGACGTCGCTGCCCACCGCCTCGATCCGGGCGAACATCTCGCGCAGGTTGCCGGCGATGGTGATGCCATCGACCGGATACTGGATCTGGCCGTTCTCGATGCGGAAACCGCCGGCGCCGCGCGAGTAGTCGCCGGTCACCCCGTTCACGCCCTGCCCCATCAGTTCGGTCACCAGCAGGCCGTCGCCCATCTGCGCGGCGATGTCCTGCAGCGTACCGGCGTTGGCGGCCAGCTGCAGGTTGTGCACGCCGCCGGCGTTGGCGGTGGTCTGCAGGCCCAGCTTGCGCGCCGAGTAGCAGCCCAGCACATAGCGCTGCAGCACCCCGTCGCTGACCAGGGCCGAGGCCCGGGTCGCCACGCCATCGCCATCGAATGCCGCCGAGCGCAGGCCACGGCGCAGGTGTGGCAGCTCTTCGATCTGCATCCAGTCCGGGAACAGCTGCTGGCCCACGCTGTCCAGCAGGAAGCTGGCCTGGCGGTACAGCGCACCGCCGGACACCGCCGACAGCAGGTGGCCGACCAGGCTGCGCGCCACTTCCGGGGCGAACAGGACCGGCATGCTGCCGGTCGACAGCGAGCGCGGCTGCAGGCGGGCGACCGTACGCTCGGCGGCGCGGCGGCCGACGCTGGCCGGGTCCTCCAGGTCTTCACGGGCAAGTGCGCCGGTGTACCAGCCGTCGCGCTGCATGCCATCGCCGGTCCCGGCGATCAGCGCACAGCCGATCGAATGGTGGGTGCCGCGCTCGCGGCCGATGAAGCCATGCGAATTGGCGTAGACCGACACGCTCTGCATGCTCGATACCGAGGCGCCATCGGAATTGCGGATCTGCGCATCGGCCTCGCGGCCGGCAGACTCGCAGGCCAGCGCCAGGTCCACCGCCTCATCGGCCTGCAGCGCCCACGGGTGCCAGCCGTCCAGCTCGGGAAAGTCCCGGGCCATCAGCGCGGCGTCGGCCAGGCCGGCGGCCGGATCGTCCTCGGTGTGGCGGGCGATCGCGCAGGCCTGCTCGACCGTGGCCGCCAGGCTGGCCGGGTTCAGATCGGCGGTGCTGGCACTGCCCTTGCGCTGCCCGAAGTAGACCGTCACGGCGATGCCGCGGTCGCGGGTGGATTGCACGGTCTCGACCTCGCCCAGGCGAACGTTGACCTCCAGCCCACGGTCTTCGCTGCAGCTCACTTCGGCCTGGCTGGCGCCCAGCGCGCGGGCCTGCTCCAGCAGCTGCTGGGAGATGTCGGCCAGCCGTTCCAGCCGGGCCGGGCTGTCGTCGCCGACGGCGACTTCAGGGGCGATCACGTTCAATGCTTTATCCTGTACAGGTTGGGCCCGGCATCACGCCGGGCGACTTTTTTAGAAATCAGGTAGGGACGATGCGCGGACGCGACGAAGAAACCGGTGAATTCCACGACAAGAGCCGCAGCCAGAACCGGCGCGACGCGCTCGACGTCCTGGCCCTGGGCGAAAAGCTGGTGTCGCTCACTCCGGCCCAGCTGGCGCGCCTGCCGATCCCCGAGGACCTGCTGCCGCACATCGCCGAGTGCAAGCGGATCACGGCCCATATCGCCCACAAGCGGCAGCTGGCGTTCCTGGCCAAGCACATGCGCCGCGAAGAGGACGCCACGCTGGACGCCATCCGCGATGCGCTGGATGCCAACAGTGAAACCGGTCGCCGCGAAGTGGCGATGATGCACCGCGTCGAAGACTGGCGTGAGCGCCTGCTTGCCGAGGGCGACAAGGCGCTGGCCGCATTGCTCGACGACTACCCGCAGGCCGACCGCCAGCAGCTGCGCACGCTGGTCCGCAATGCCCAGGCCGAAAAGGCCAGGAACAAGCCGCCGCGGGCCTACCGCGAGATCTTCCAGGTGCTGCGTGCGCTGATGCTGCCGGCGGCGCTGGGCCTGAAGGCCGGCGCTGACGACGTCGAGGCCGACGACGCGGCCGACGCCAGCGACGAGGACTGAGTCCCCGCCGGGCGTGGCGGTGGCGGCGGCCATCGCCGTGCTCAGGCCTGGGTACCGCCGACGGTGATGCCCTCGATCAGCAGCGAGGGCTGGCCGACACCGACCGGCACGCTCTGCCCGTCCTTGCCGCAGATGCCAACGCCTTCGTCCAGGGCCAGGTCGTTGCCGACCATGCGCACCTTCTGCATGGTTTCCGGGCCGTTGCCGATCAGGGTGGCGCCCTTCACCGGTGCGGTGATCCGGCCATCTTCGATCAGGTAGGCCTCGGTGGCCGAGAACACGTACTTGCCGCTGGTGATGTCGACCTGGCCGCCACCGAAGTTGACGGCGTACAGGCCCTTCTTCACCGAACGGATCATTTCCTGCGGGTCGTGCTGGCCGGCGCGCATGTAGGTGTTGGTCATGCGCGGCATGGTCATGTGCGCGAACGATTCGCGACGGCCGTTGCCGGTCGGCGCCACGCCCATCAGGCGGGCGTTGAGGCTGTCCTGCATGTAACCGACCAGGATGCCGTCCTCGATCAGCGTGGTGCACTGGCTCGGGTGGCCTTCGTCATCGATGTTGAGCGAACCGCGGCGCCCGTCCAGCGTACCGTCGTCGACGATGGTCACGCCCGGCGCCGCCACGCGTTCACCGATGCGGCCGGCATAGACGCTGGTGCCCTTGCGGTTGAAGTCGCCTTCCAGGCCATGGCCGACCGCTTCGTGCAGCAGTACGCCCGGCCAGCCCGGGCCCAGCACCACCGGCATCACCCCGGCCGGCGCCGGCACCGCGTCCAGGTTCACCAGGGCCTGCCGCAGCGCTTCGCGGGCGAACGCTTCGGGGCGGCCGTCGGCGAACAGCTGGTCGTAGCCATAGCGGCCACCGCCACCGGCGTAACCGGATTCGCGGCGCCCGTTCTGCTCGACGATCACCTGCACGTTCAGCCGCACCAGCGGGCGCACGTCGGCACCCAGCACGCCGTCGGTGCGCGCCACCAGCACGGTGTCCACGCCACCGGACAGGCTGACCATCACCTGCTTCACGCGCGGGTCGGCCGCGCGCAGATACCCGTCCAGGCGCTTGAGCACTTCGACCTTGGCCTCGTTGCCGATGCCGTCGATCGGATCCAGCGCCGGGTACAGCACCCGCGCATCGCCACGCAGCAGCGAGCGCCCGGACTGGGCCCCGCCTTCGCGCGAGATCGCCCGTGCCGACTGCGCGGCGGTCAGCAGCGCGTCGGCGTGGATGTCATCGGAGTAGGCGAAGCCGGTCTTCTCGCCGGCGATCGCACGCACGCCCACGCCCTGTTCGATGGAATGGGCGCCGTCCTTGACGATGCCGTCCTCCACGCTCCAGCTCTCGCGCCGGGCGTGCTGGAAGTACAGATCGCCGAAGTCCACGCCAGGGCCCAACAGCTGCCCGAAGGTGCGCTCCAGGCCAGCGGTATCGAGGCCACCAGGGCGCAACAGGCGGTCTTGGGCAAGCGTCAGGGCGGTATCAGTCATGGTCTCGATCTGGGGGTGTGAAGGCGGCCAGGCAAGGCCGCCGGGAAAACCGCGGGACCACGCTCAGCGCGTGCGCGGCAGGTCGGTGACGGTCGGCGGCACCACCGGCGCCGGGCCGCGTGGCGCAGGGGGTGGCGCGCGCTCGCGGCTGCGTTCGATCACTTCCACCTTGGGCTCCTTCCACGGGCCGGTCACCTTGTAGGTCCGGGCACCGATCTCGCCCAGCGGCTTGGACAATACCGCATTGGTAGCCGCCCCCAGCGCTGCGCCCACCGGACCACCGGCCACCGCGCCGACCACGGTCAGCAGGTTGCCCGCGCGCGGGTTGACGTCGATGGTCTGGTCGAACTGCTGGCGGCGCAGGTCGGCCTGGCCACGGATGGTGATGTTGGCCGCCGGGCCTTCGATAAGGACCCTGTCGGTGCGGGCCATGCCATCGCCGAACTGCACCCCGCCCTGCACCTGGTTGAAGGCGAAGCCCTTGGAGAAGAAGTCGCGGAAGTCGAACATCAGGCGCCGCGGCAGCTGGGCCACGCTGAGCAGGCCCAGTACCCGTCCAGCGCCGGGCTCCAGTTCCAGCAGCTGGCCGTTGCGCGCGTCGACGTCCAGGTGACCCTGCAGGTTGCCCAGCTGGAAATCCGACGGGCCGCCCGGCCACGCCGCCTGCAGCTGGGCATGACCGGAACCGC
The DNA here is from genome assembly GCF_030549525.1 of Stenotrophomonas sp. 704A1. Taxonomy (NCBI): domain Bacteria; kingdom Pseudomonadati; phylum Pseudomonadota; class Gammaproteobacteria; order Lysobacterales; family Lysobacteraceae; genus Stenotrophomonas; species Stenotrophomonas tuberculopleuritidis. The sequence goes on from NZ_CP130831.1 coordinate 3,298,928, forward strand.
CGCGCAGCTGGCCGCCGTAATCGAGGTTCTGCAGCAGCCCGCCCAGGTCCTCACTGCGGATCTGCGCGTTCAGTTCGGTGCGTGAACCCGCGCCCTTGCCCAGCCAGCGACCGCGGATGTCGATCTCCTGGTCGGGCGCGCGGAAGCGCAGTTCCTCCACGCTCAGGCCGCCCGACAGCGGGCGCGTGCGCAGCACGGCCTGGCCCAGCACGACCTTGCCGAAGGTGAGATCGGCGATGTCCAGCGCGAACGCGGGCAGCGTGGCCGGGTTCATGTCATCGGCACCGGCCTGCACCCGTGCCGGTGCCGCGGCCGCGCCGGGAACGGTTGGCAGCGACTGCCAGTGCACCCGGTCCAGCTGGCCGCTGATGGTGCCGCCCTCGGCATTGGGCACGCTCAGGCGGCCGGCCAGCGAGGGCCCCTCCAGGCGCACGTCCAGCGCCTGCGGTCCCGGGCGCAGCTGCAGCCGGGTCTGTTCGAACACGCCGCCGATCAGCATCAGCTGCGCCACCTGCACGTCCACCGCGCGCAACGGCATCGGATCGCCATCGCCGCCGGCGCCACGGGCCAGGCCGATCCATTCCAGCGCATCCAGGGTCGGGCTGCGGCCGTTGATGGTCAGCCCGCTGGGCGGCGGATCGCGGTCGACCTGGCCGCTGCCCAGGGTCACCTGCACACCGGTCTGGTTGTTGTGGCTGCGTGCGGCCAGCGCCAGGCGCTGGCCGAAGGCCACGTCGATGCGCCCGGCGCCCATCGGCAGCTGCGCGGCCACCGTGGTCGGCAACGGTTCGGCGGCCGGCTTCCGCAGTGGTGCCGGCAGATCCAGGCGGGTCCCGACCAGATCCGAGTGCAGGCGCAGCTCGCTGGGCGGTGCCGGCGCACCCGGCGCGACCTTGGGCAGGTTGACCGCGATCGTCCACGGCGAGGTGCCGTTGATGTACGGCTTGAGCCAGGCCATTTCCGGAGCGCGGTCGATCAGCACCCCGGCGTCCAGGGTGGCCGCCAGCGTCGATTCGAAGGCCAGCTTCGGGTCGCGCACGAAGCCGCCGGCGCGCAGGCTCAGCCGGCCGTCCTGACCGAGGTGGCGTACGGCCAGGTCCTCGGCCGCGAAGCCGCCGTTGCTGTAGCGCGCCTGCCCGCGCATGCCGTCGAACTCCAGCTGGAAGCGCTTGTCGACCAGCTTCAGGCCGCCCAGGTCCACCGTGCCCTGCAGGTGCCCGCCGCCCTGGCCGTGGCGCAGCGGCTGCAGCAGGTCGAAATGCACGTTCGCCGGGCCGCTGGCAGCCAGGTTGTCCAGCGTATCGCCGTACTCCCGGTGCAGTGGGCTCTGCCGCAGCATCGCCAGCAGCTTGCCGGCATCGCCCTGGCTGTCGGCGCGCACGTACAACGGCTGCTGGCCGAAATCCTGGATGCCGGCGTCGAACCGCTGCACCGCCACCCCGGCCAGGTCGCCCCGGCCCTGCATGTGGAAGCCGGGCCCGATGAAGGCGACATCGGCGTCGACCTGTCGCATCAGCGGCCAATCGTGCTGGAACCGGATATCGCCCTGGGTGATGTGACCGGTGGCCTCGAAGCGGCCATCGTTGTCGTCGAACGGCCAGTTGTCGAGGTCGCCACTGACCAGGCCGATGCCATTGCGCACCTGGCCGCCGGCCAGCGCCATGTCCAGCCAGTCGGTGGCGCCCTTGCTCATCTTGGAATGGATCCAGAAACGCTTGGCCGCCGTCATCGGCACATCGTCCAGCTTCGCCGCCAGCTGCATCCACGGCCGCGTGCCATCGCCCTGGAACCAGAGGCCGCCGCGTACGTCGGCGGCGTAGTCGGTGCCTTCCACGCGCATCGCCGGGGTGCCGATGCGCCAGCCACCGGCTTCGTCCTTCCAGCCTACGATCTGCCCGGCCAGGTGCAGGTCGTGGCGCACGCCGAACCCGGTCGGCCAGTCGAACTGCAACTGGCGCTGCGGCTGCAGCTGCAGGCTGAACCCTTCGGCATCGCCCTCGAATCGGCCGGCCAGGCCGCGCAGGCCCGGCGCGTTGCCGACGCTGGCAAAGCCCAGCGCCTGCAGTTCGCCCTGCGCCCACAGCGGCCCGTCACGCTGGCCGCGCAGCTGCAGGCCGCCCACGTCCAGCTGTGGCCTGGCCAGGTACAGCCAGCGACGCAGGCCCGGCGCCAGGCGGTCACTCAGCGACAGCGCGCGCAGTGCGGTACCCGCCTGTGCCGCAGCGGCCTGTACCTGCAGCTGCCTGCCCAGCTGCAGGTGCAGGCCGTCCAGCTGCTGCTGGCGGCCATCGGCCTGCAGGCGCAGGCGCGGCACCTGCAGCGTCCAGCCGTCGGCCACACGCTGCCAGCGCAGGCGCGCCTGCACGCGCTGCAGGGTCAGGTCCGGGCGGGCAATGCCCGGCATCGGTGCGCCCTCGATGCGCAGATCGCGCAGGTCCGAATCGGTGGTCAGGGCGATCGGCGCGAAATCACGCAGCGTCAGCCACAGGTTCAGTTCACCCTTGCCCTCGCGCAGGCGTATGCCGCCGGCGGCCAGCAACGGCGCCCAGGCGTGGAAATCGATCGGATCGGCCCCCAGCCAGGCCTGGCCGTTGCCGCGCTTGCGGTCCAGGTCCAGCACGGCGGTCAGCGGCAGCGCCTGGGCCTGGGCCCAGGCGCGCACGCCCACCCGCAGGCGCTCGCCGTCCACGCGCAGGCGCAGATCGATGCGCGGCAGCGTGGCATCGATGCCCAGCTGCGGCGCGTGCACGCCCAGCCGGCCGCCGATCACCTGCAGTTCGCCCAGCCGGCGCAGCGCGTCCAGCGGATCGCCGCCGGTGCTGGAACGCGGCAGGCCACGCACCGTCCAGCGGCCATCGGCGGCCTGCTGCAGGTCCAGCGCCAGCCCGCGCAGGCGCAGCTCGGTCAGCGACCGGCCCGGCAGCAGGCCGCTGTACATCGAGACCAGCACCTCGGCATCGCCGATCGCCAGTCCCGGGCCGGCGCCGATGCGCAGCCCGGTCAACTGCAGCAGCGGGCCGCGCCGGGTCCAGGCGGTGTCCAGACGTTCAAAGCGCACCGGCTGGCCGGCGCGTTCGCTCAGCCACGCGGCGATCCGCTCCGGATGCCGCTCAGCCAGCGGCAGCAGCTGGCTGAGGGTGCCCACCAGCAGCGCCAGCCCGACCAGGCCAACCGCGCATGCGGCGATGAGATGACGGCGGATCCTTCGCAGTCGCAGGCGCGGCGGCGCGCTCATCGCCCACCGTGCAAAGACGCCCGGCCCGGCTCAGAGCAGAACAACATCGAACTGCTCCTGCAGGTACTGCTCATCGGCCTGGAAGCGGATGCTCTTGCCGAGAAACTCCTCCAGCTCGGCCACCGCCGACGATTCCTCGTCGGTGATCCGCGCCACCACCTTGCTCGAGGCGATCACCAGCAGGCGCGCCGCATCGAACTGGCGCACCGCACGGGTGATCTCACGGAAGATTTCGTAGGTCACCGTCTCGGTGGTCTTGATCGTGCCGCGGCCACTGCACTGCGGGCAGGTTTCCGACAGCTGGCGCTCCAGGCTTTCCACGGTGCGCTTGCGGGTCATCTCCACCAGGCCCAGCGGCGAGAAGTCGTACACCGTGGTCTTGGCATGGTCGCGGGCCAGCGCCTTTTCCAGCGTGCGCAGCACCTGGCGGCGGTGCTCGGCATCGTCCATGTCGATGAAGTCGATGATGATGATGCCGCCGAGGTTGCGCAGGCGCAGCTGCCTGGCCACCGCCTGCGCGGCCTCCAGGTTGGTGCGGAACACGGTCTCTTCCAGGTTGCGCTGGCCCAGGAACGACCCGGTGTTGACGTCGATGGTGGTCATCGCCTCGGTCTGGTCGATCACCAGGTAGCCGCCGGATTTCAGCGGAACCTGCTTGTCCAGCGCGCGGCCGATCTCATCCTCCACCCCGAACATGTCGAAGATCGGGCGATCCCCCGAATACAGTTCCAGCTTCTCGGCCAGCACCGGCATGTACTTGGCCACGAAGGCCTGCAGCTGGGCGAAAGTCTCCTTCGAATCCACCTTGACCTTGTCCACGTCCTTGCGGATCAGGTCGCGCACCGACCGCAGCGGCAGGCTCAGGTCTTCGTAGATGTTGCTGCACGAGGGTGCTTCGCGGCCCCGCCGCTCGACCACGTTCCACACCCGCGACAGGTAGGCGATGTCCTCGGCGATGGCCTCGGCCGGCTGGCCTTCGGCGTTGGTGCGCACGATGTAGCCGTAGCCGCCGTGCTGGGCCGACAGTTCGGTCACCAGCGCCTTCAGCCGCGCGCGCTCGCCTTCGTCCTCGATGCGGGCCGAAACCCCCACCACCTTCGACTGCGGCAGCAGCACCATGTAGCGCGAGGGAATGCTGATCTGCGTGGTCAGCCGCGCGCCCTTGGTACCGATCGGATCCTTCACCACCTGCACCACGATGTCCTGGCCGTCGCGCAGCAGCTCCACGATGGGAACGCTGGACGGCGGCGGCAGGGTGGTGTTCTCGGTGTCGGCACTGGCCACCGGCGCCGGCCGCACCACGTCATTGGCGTGCAGGAACGCAGCGCGCTCCAGCCCCACCTCGACGAACGCCGCCTGCATGCCCGGCATCACCCGCTGCACCTTGCCCTTGTAGATGTTGCCGACCACACCCCGGCGCCAGCCGCGCTCGATGTGCAGCTCCTGCAGCATGCCGTTCTCGATCACCGCGACCCGGGTTTCGCGCGGGGTCACATTGACCAGGATTTCCTCAGACATCGGCAGCCTCCCTGGCGGCATCGGCAGTGGGGGCCGGCACGCCGCAGCGCGCCAGCAGACGATCGGTATGCAGCAACGGCAGCCCCATGACACCGGAGTAGCTGCCGGAAAGGTGTTCGATCCAGCGTTCGGCACCGCCCTGGATGGCGTAGGCTCCGGCCTTGTCCAGCGGCTCACCGGTGGCGACATAGGCGGCGATGTCGGCGGCGCTGATCGCAGCGAAGGTGACCTCGGAAATGACCAGCTCGCTGTCCACCCCCTCCGGCCCGACCACCACCACCGCCGTCATCACCTGGTGGGTGCGCCCGGCCAGCCGCGTCAGCATCGCCCGCGCGTCGGCGGCATCGGCCGGCTTGCCGAAGACTTCACCGTCCAGCACCACTTCGGTATCCGAGCCCAGCACCCGCGCCTGCGGGTCCTCGGCCCGGACCCGGTGCAGGCCAGCGCGCGCCTTGTCGGCGGCGACCCGGCAGACATACTGTTCGGCGCTTTCAGCGGCCGCCTGCTGTTCGACGACCTCCAGGTCCAGGGCCTGGAAGGGGCGTCCGAGTCGGGCCAGCAGCTGGTTGCGTCGGGGGGAGCGGGAAGCAAGATAGAGCATCGGCACAGCATAACCTGAGGCCGGCACCTGAATCGTCGGCAACCCCGCCTGCCACGCCTGCAACCCCGTCTGGACTCACAGCGCGTTCATCGCTACGACACCACCCTCACCGGCACAACAAGGAGATCCCATGCGCCGCACCGCCACCCCGCTGCTGCTTGCCCTGTCCCTCGCTCTTGGAGCCTCGATGACCGCCCACGCTGACCCTTCGTCGCCGTCGATCGCCGCCCCGGCCGAAGGCACCCTGCTGAACATCTCGGCCAACGCCGAAGCCACCCGCGTGCCGGACGTGGCCACCCTGTCGGCCGGCGTGGTCACCCAGGCCGCCGACGGCAACAGCGCGATGCGCCAGAACGCCCAGCAGATGGACAAGGTCCTGGCCGCGATCAAGGCCGCCGGCATCGCCGAGCGCGACGTGCAGACCAGCGGCGTCAGCCTCAACCCCCAGTACCGCTACGCCGACAACGAGGCACCGAAGATCACCGGCTACCAGGCCAGCAACACGGTCAGCCTGAAGGTGCGCGACATCGCCAAGCTGGGCAAGGTGCTCGACGCCCTGGCCGCGCAGGGGGCCAACCAGATCAATGGCCCGCAGTTCGAGATCGACCAGCCCGAGCCGGTCTATGACGAAGCCCGCCTGGCCGCGCTGAAGAAGGCGCAGGCCCGTGCCCAGACCTACGCCCGCTCGCTGGGGCTGCAGGTGCGCCGCATCGTCAGCATCTCCGAGAACGCCGGCGGCGGCTTCCGCCCGATGCCGATGATGCGGGCGATGTCGGCTGGCGCCGCGATGGACAAGGCCACCCCGGTCGCGCCGGGCGAATCGACGATCTCGGTCACCCTCGACGTGGTGTTCGAACTGGGCCGCTGACCGGCAGCGCGGGGCCATGCCCCGCGAGCGCAGCGGAAGAACACACGCGGCGCCCTTCGGGGCGCCGTTTTCATTGGCGCACCGTCGATCACCTGCCGCCCGGGTAGCGCGGGGCCATGCCCCGCGAGCGCAGCGGCGCGCCTCTTCCGCCGGGCATGGCCTGGCGCTGCCGTTTCATGAAGCGCAGCCCAATGGCGCCTCCCCTGCCTCTAGGCAGTGGTGGAGGCCGCGCGCTAATGATGGGCTGCCAGCCGCGTGCGGCAACCCCACCCGCGACCCTGGTGCGTTGAGGACTTCGACACTGGCATGGAGGTGGACCATGGTTCGTACGTATCCCGTAGTACCCCTGCACTTCGATCCCGCCCGTATCGCCGCCTGGAGCGCGGCCATCGCCCTGCATCTGCTGGCATTGCTGTTGCTGTTGATCCCCGCGACCTACCAGGCCATCACCGCGCTGCCGCGCGACACCACCGAGGTCAGGCTGATTCCCAAGGAACAGCCGAAGCCGCCGGAGCCGTTGCCGGTGGAGCCGAAGCCGGAAGTCGCCAAGGTCGTGCCCAAGCCGCAGGCTGCGCCGACCGTGGTCCCGCCGCTGCCCGCCCCGACCGCCACGCTGGAAGAAGCCCAGGGCATCATCCTGCCCGCAGCCGAACCGGCCCCCGTGCAGACGGCACCGAGCGTGGCGCCGTCCACGCCAATGGCCGGGGTGCAGCTGCAGTACCGCAATGCCCCTCCGCCGGCCTATCCGGTCCCGGCCCTGCGCAACCATGAGCAGGGCACCGTCCTGCTGCGGGTCGAGGTGGATACCAGTGGCAAGCCGGTGAACGTCAGCGTCGAGCGCAGCAGCGGCTCGCGCAGCCTGGACCAGGCCGCCCGCCAGCAGGTGCTGCGCCACTGGCGCTTCGTCCCGGCCGAGCGTGACGGGGTGGCGGTGCCCGCCATCGGCAGGGTTCCGGTGCAGTTCTCGTTGCCCGATTGAGCGTTCGCAGCCGGCCCGGCAGCCGCCGGGCCGGCTATAACGCAGAGTGGCTGTGGACAGGGCCAATCTGCCCGCTTATTCCGACCTCGTTCGGAAATCGTTACGAATTAAGCAAAACTTCACAGCTTCGTCACCTGCCAGAAACCTAGATTGACGCGTCCCGGGGCACACCGGAGACAGCCCTCAATGTTCGAGTTTTCCAGTCAGGAGAGAAGCTGTGAAACACCCGATCCAACGGCCCGCCAGCCGCCGCCATAACCACCTGGCATCGTCCATCACCCATATCCTTACCGGCGGCGCCCTGCTGCTGGCCGGCGCCGTGGCTTCCTCTTCCGCATTCGCGCAGGAACAGGCCACCAACCTTGACCGGATCACGGTCACCGGTTCGAACATCCCGCGCACCAACACCGAGACGCCGTCGCCGGTGCAGGTGGTGACCCGCCAGGAAATCGACCGTACCGGCAAGACCACGGTCGCCGAGTATCTGCAGACGCTGACCGCCGACGGCGCCGGCTCCATTCCCAAGACCTTCGGCAACGGCTTCGCCGGTGGCGGCGCGGGCATTTCGCTGCGCGGCCTCGGCGCCGGCTCGACCCTGGTGCTGTTGAACGGCCGCCGCATGGCGACCTACGGCCTGGCCGACGATGGCCAGAAGGTGTTCACCGACCTCAGCACCATCCCGCTCGACGCCGTCGAGCGCGTGGAAGTGCTGAAGGACGGCGCTTCGGCGATCTACGGTTCCGACGCGATCGCCGGCGTGGTCAACATCATCCTGCGCAGCGACTTCCAGGGCGCCATCCTGCGTGGCTCCTACGGCATGTCCGGCGATGGCGATGGCGATGCGAAGAAGGCCACCCTGACCGCCGGCACCGGCGACCTCGCCACCGATGGCTGGAACGCATTCTTCAGCCTGGACGTCGGCAAGTCCGACGCGATCAAGATCAGTGACCGCAAGAACCGCAAGTGGATCGGCACCGGCGATATCCGCCGCTGGGGCTACGACGCCGCCGATGCACAGTTCCTGGGCGGTGCGTACCTGTCCGGCGGTACCGCCGGCGGCACCGGGCCGAACGGTTCGGTGTTCGACGACCGCAACGTGGACGATGAAAATCCGGCCTTCCTGGTGGCCCTGCCCGGCTGCGCCGGCCTGACCACCATTCCCGGCCAGACCGACGCCACCGCTCAGGCACAGGGCTGCCTGTGGGATCCGGCACAGCAGTACCGCGACCTGAGCCCGGAAGAGAAGTACGTGAACGTGTTCGGCCGTGCCAGCTTCGCCTTCGGCGAGGGCGGCGAGGTCTACACCGAGATCGGCTACTCCAAGAAGGAAACCATCTTCAGCAATACGCCCTCGGGCACCTCCGGCGGCTGGGGCTACCCCGGTGGCCCGGTCAACGCCAGCAGCGGCGACGGCGCCGTGGTGCTCAGCCCGACCCATCCGGACAACCCGATTCCGGGCCAGGCCTCGCGCCTGCGCTACTCGGCCTGGGATGTCGGCCCGCGCGTGACCAACAACACCAACGAGTTCAACCGCTTCCTGGTCGGCGTAAAGGGCAACTGGGGCGAGTGGAGCTACGACACCGCCTACCTGCATTCGGGCACCGACCTGGTCAACAAGCGCACCGGCTTCCTGCGCTACAGCGCCGTGCAGTGCGCGCTGGGTGACCCGGCCTGCGCCGGCGGCGTGTGGCGCATCGGCGACAACGCCGGCCTGAATTCGCAGGCGCTGTACGACTACATCTCGCCGACCATCAGTGCCCGCGCCAAGTCCAGCCTGGACATGTTCGACTTCACCATCTCGCGCAGCCTGATGGACCTGAAGGGCGGCCCGCTGGGCCTGGCCTTCGGTACCGAGTGGCGCAAGACCAGCAACAGCCTGACCCCGCAGACCTACACCGACCAGGGTGACATCATCGGCCTGGGCTACTCGGCCTACGACGGCACCCAGAACGTGTACGCCGGCTACGTCGAACTGTCGGCACCGGTGCTGGAACAGCTGGAGCTGTCTGCCGCACTGCGCTATGACAAGTACGAAAGCGGCGAAGGCAAGGCCACGCCGAAGCTGGGCGTGAAGTTCACCCCGGCCGACTGGATCGCGCTGCGTGCCAGCTACGCCGAAGGTTTCCGCGCGCCCAACCCGGCCGAGAACGGCGACGGCGGCCTGGCCGCGTTCTCCAACGCCCGCGATCCGGTGCGTTGCGCCATCGATCCGGACAACGAGTGCACCGCGCGCTCGGTGGCGATCATCACACGCCCCAACTCGGGCCTGAAGCCGGAAGAGTCCAAGAGCTACTCGGTGGGCATCGTGCTGCAGCCGACCTCGACCACCTCGCTGACCGTTGACGCCTGGGAAATCAAGCGCACCAACGAGATCGCCCAGGGCAGCACCGCTGACGCGATCGCCGCCGGCAACGTCCTGCGCGACAGCAACAACATCGGCGGCGTGGCCAACAGCGGCACCATCCTGGCGGTCAACACCCAGTACGTGAACGCCAACTCGTCGCGTGTCCGCGGTATCGACACCGATGTGCGCCAGACCTTCGACCTCGGTCCGGGCCAGCTGGAAATGGACCTGCAGTGGAGCCACATCCTGAAGTTCGAACGTACCGAGGGTGACACCACCGTCGATTACGTTGGTACCCACGGCAACTGCGATGTGACCAACTGCATCGGTACGCCGCAGGACAAGATCAACTTCGGCACCACCTGGAAGCAGGGCCCGTGGAGCGTCAGCGGTGTGGTGAACTACATCGACAGCATGGACAACAAGGACCGCCGCGGTGGCGACTACCTGGCCTTCTATGAAGACGGCACGCCGGTGGAGAAGATCTCGTCCTTCACCACCTTCGATCTGTCCGGTCGCTGGAACATCACCGATGCCTTCGAGCTGAACGCCTCGGTGCAGAACGTGTTCGACCGCATCGCCCCGCTCGACCCGACCACCTACGGTGCGGTCAACTACAACCCGCTGCACTTCAGCGGCGCGATTGGCCGCTACTTCACCGTCGGCGCCAAGTACACCTTCAAGTAATCGAAGGCGCGTCACCTGCAGAGGCCCGGGCTCACGCCCGGGCCTTTGTTGTTCCGCACACACCGCAGGGGCGAAGATGGAGGCCCCTCCGAAGGAACGGCAGATGGCGGCTCGCCCGCAACGCCTTGGCCTGGCCGCCCTGACCGCCCTGGTGGTCGGGTCGATGGTCGGTGCCGGCATCTTCTCGCTGCCACAGAACGTGGCGCGCAGTGCCGGCCCGGCCGCGGCACTGATCGGCTGGGCGCTGAGCGGCGCCGGCATGCTGATGCTGGCCTTCGTGTTCCAGGCGCTGGCCAACCGCCGCCCGGACCTGGACACCGGCATCTACGCCTACGCGCGCGCCGGCTTCGGCAACTACATCGGCTTCTCCGCCGCGTGGGGCTACTGGGTTGCCTCGGTGCTGGGCAACACCAGTTTCTTCGTGCTCATCTTCAGCGGCCTCGGCCATTTCCTGCCCGCCTTCGGCGAGGACAACACGCCGGTCGCGGTAGCCGCATCGTCGCTGCTGCTGTGGACCGTGCACCTGCTGGTGCTGCGCGGGCTGCGTACCGCGGCGATCATCAACGGCCTGGTCACCGTGGCCAAGCTGGTCCCCATCGCGCTGTTCCTGGTGCTGGCCGCCGGTGCATTCCGCATGCAGGTGTTCCGCGCCGACTTCTTCGGCACGCCCGCGCTGGGCGATCTGGGCACGCAGCTGCGCGGCATGATGCTGGTGACGGTCTGGGTGTTCATCGGTATCGAAGGGGCCAGCATCTATTCACGGCGCGCGGCCCGCCGCGCCGACGTCGGCCGCGCCACCGTGATCGGTTTCGTGGGGGTGTGGCTGCTGCTGGTGCTGGTCAGCCTGCTGTCGATGGGCGTGCTGTCGCAGGCCGAACTGGCCGCCATGCCCAATCCTTCGATGGCCTATGTGCTGCGTGCCATCGTCGGCGAATGGGGCGCCACGGTGATCATCATCGGCTCGATCATCTCGGTGCTGGGCGCATTGCTGGCCTGGGTGCTGCTGTGCGGTGAAGTGCTGTATGCGGCCGCCGGCGACGGCACCATGCCGGCCTTCCTTGGCCGCGAGAACGCGCGCGGCGTGCCGGCCAATGCCTTGTGGTTGAGCAATGGCCTGATCCAGCTGTTCCTGCTGCTGGTGCTGGTCAACTCGGGCAGCTACACCAGTCTGGTCCTGCTGGCGGCCTCGATGAGCCTGGTGCCGTATTTCCTGTCCAGCGCGTTCGGCGCGAAGCTGGCCTGGCAGGGCGATGCATACCCGGGCACTCCCGGCGCACGCTGGCGCGACCTGATCGTCGCGCTGCTGGCCAGTACCTATGCGCTGTGGCTGGTCTACGCCGGTGGGCTGGACAACCTGCTGCTGTCGGCACTGCTGTACGTGCCCGGTGTCGGCCTGTTTGCGTTGACCCGGCGCCAGCAGGGCGAACGTGTGTTCACCGGCTGGGAGTGGGTCCTGTTCGGCGCGATCCTGGCGGCGGCGATCGCTACGCTGATCGCGTTGCTGCGGGGCCACCTGGCGCTGTAGCGCCGCGCATTGCCGCGCCGCGATCGAAAAAAAACCCGCATCTCGCGATGCGGGTTTTCAAAGGTGGCGCCCGAAGTTGGACTCGAACCAACGACCCCCTGATTAACAGTCAAGTGCTCTAACCGGCTGAGCTATTCGGGCAGACGAACAGTATAACCAGTCTTCACGCGCGATGGTAGGGGTGATTGGCAATCATCGCGGCAGCGCGATACAGCTGCTCGGCAACGACCAGGCGCACCAGCATGTGCGGCAGGGTCAGCGGCCCGATCGACCACTTCTCATCGGCCAATGCGGAGACCTCCGGCGAATGCCCTTCCGGGCCGCCGATCAGGAACGCCAGGTCCCTGCCCTGCCCGCGCCAGTGTTCCAGCCGCTGCGCCAGCTGCTCGGAACTGAGCTGGCGGCCCGGCACATCCAGCGCCACCACATAGGCATTCTTCGGCAGCGCGGCGATCACCCGCCGGCCCTCGTCCTCGGTGGCCCGGCGCGGATCGCGGCCCTTGCCGCGCAGGCCGGGTTCGATTTCCACCAGTTCGAACGGCAGCCAGTGCGACAGCCGCTTCTGGTATTCGGCGAAGCCCTGCGCGACCCAGCTGGGCGCGCGCTCACCGGTGGCGATCAGGCGGGCTTTCATCAGCGATCCTCCAAAACGTCGACGGCGCCATCGGCGCCGTCGAAGGGTGCATCAACGCGTGGCTCAGGCCACTTCGTCGTCGTCGCGTGACGGCGGCTGGTCGCCGACGGTCCACAGCCGCTCCAGCGCGTAGAACTCGCGCACGCGCGGCAGCATCACGTGCACGATGACGTCGCCCAGGTCGACCAGCACCCACTCCGCTTCACGCTCGCCTTCAACACCGAGCGGCATGACGTCGAGGTTCTTGGCGAAGCGCACGACTTCATCGGCGATCGACTTCACATGGCGGGTGGACGTACCCGAAACGACCACCATGTAATCGGCGACGCTGGACTTGCCGCGTACATCGATCTCGACCGGGTCCTTGGCCTTCAGGTCTTCGGTGGCTTGGCGGACGCTGGCCAGCAGCTCCGGCACGGACGGCGGCGGGCTGGGCAGATCGACCTTGATGGTCTGGGGCTGGGTCTGGTTGCTCAAAGCGGATCGACTCGATAAACGTGGGGGCGATTATACGGGCACAACGTCGCAACGGCATTCACGGCGTGGCCGGGCGGTACAGGCCCTGGCCGGCAACGTAGTCGGCCACCGCCGGCGGCAGCATCGCCCGCCATGGCCCTGCAGCGGCAATCTGGGCGCGCACGGCGCTGGCCGATTCCTCGCGCAGCGGGTGGTGCAGGCGCAGGATGCGACCGGCCGGGCTGGCAAACAAGGCCTGTTCGGTGTCGGCCCAGCGCCCTTCGGTGGCCCGCCCCAGCGCGCCATCGACACTGGCCCGCAACGGGCTGCCGGGGCGCTCGGCAACGATGAAATGGGCCAGCCCGAACAGCGCCTGCCATTCATGCCAGGCCGGCAGGCCAAGCAGGCTGTCGGCCCCGACCAGCCACGCCAGCGGCCGGCTCGGACCGAGTTCGGCGCGCAGTTCACGCAGGGTGTCCACGGTATAGGAGGGCCGGCCGGGGAAGCGAGCGGCTCGATCCAGCTCGCGCCGGTCCAGCAGCAGGCCCGGCTCGTCGCCGATGGCCAGCCGCAGCATGGTGCAGCGCTGCTCGGCATCGGCGCCAGGCGCCGGACGGTGCGGCGGGTCGGCGGCCGGCAGCATGCGCACCGCGACCTGCAGTTCGTCGCGCGCTGCCCGCGCGATCGCCAGATGGCCCAGGTGCACCGGGTCGAAGGTGCCCCCGTAGTAGATCCGCAGGCTCATCGATCAGGCCCGGGCGAGCAGGCGCACGGCACGCGCCTCGGCCACCGCCACCAGCAGGCGTTCCAGTGCCAGCCAGGCATCGCCGTCGGCGCGGCCCTTGGCGATGCGGTCGACCAGCCCGGCTTCGGCGACGAAGCGCTCCCAGCGCTTGCCCTCCGGGTGCCGCTGCAGCGCGCGCTTGTACGGCGCCTGGCGCGATTCCCAGATGCCACGGGATTTCATTTCGGCCGCGAGGTTGCCGCCCCGCGCCTGCACCCGTGCCAGCGCGGCACCGGCCAGCAGTTCGCGGATCACGATCGGCATCAGCGCGGCGACCGCCTCGCCCTCGCCGCGCAGGCCGGCCAGCATGCGCAGCACGGCCTGCGGTTGCCCGGAGAAGGTGGCCTCCACCAGGCGGAACACGTCGTAACGGGCCGCATCGGCAACCAGCGACTCCATCCGTTCCACATCCAGGGCCTGGCCATCGGCCAGCAGCGCCAGCTTGTCGATTTCCTGCGCCGCAGCCAGCAGATTGCCCTCCACCCGTTCGGCCAGCCGCTGCACGGCGGCCGCTTCGGCGCGAAGTCCCTTGCCGCGCAGCCGGCGCTCGATCCAGTCGGGCAGTTCGTGCGGCTTGATCGCCCAGGCCACCGACAGCACGCCGACCCGGTTGACCGCCTCGGCCCACTTGCCCTGGTGGGCCTTGCTCCATTCGTTGGCGGTGATCATCAGGATCACGTCCGGCGCCGGGTTGGCGCAGAACCGGCTGATCACTTCGGCGCCGTCCTTGCCCGGCTTGCCGCTGGGCAGGCGGACTTCCACCAGCCGGCGCGCACTGAACAGGCTGGGTGCATTGAAGCTGGCGTCGAGCTGGTTCCAGTCGAAGTCGCGTCCATCGGCATCGAACACTTCGCGCTCGTCGACACCGGCCGCCCGCGCGCGTGCGCGCACGGCGTCGGCCGCTTCCAGCACCCGCAGGGTTTCCGGGCCGGCGATCAGATAGACCGGCGCCAGGGCGGTATCAGCCGCTTGGCCGGCCAGCTGTTCCGGTCGCAGTTCCATCGGGTGTCCGGCTCACTTCTCGACGGCAGGCGCGGGCCCGGCTGCCGCCGGCTGTGCCGGCTTCGGGGCCACAAGGCTGCCACCCTTCTCAAGTTCGGCGCGCACCACGCTGTCGATGCGACGGATGATCGAGGCGGACATTTCGCGGCGCAGTTCGTCCGCCAGGATCTCGCGCTCGGTGGTGGTACCGGTGGCGTCGGTCGGCGGCGACACGTAGTCGCGCGACAGTTCGATCACCTGCTGCGGCACCAGTTCGGTGCCGTCTTCGCGACGGAAGATGAAGATCACCGCATAGCGCAGGCTGTACTCCTGCGCACGGCCCTGCGAGTCGATGGCGATGGGCAGGTCGCCCCAGCGCTCGGACAGGACCTGCAGCTGGGTGGTGGGCCCGGTGCTGTCCTCGTCGGCCAGCTTCGCACCGGATGCCAGCAGGCTGCGGTTCAAGAGCTTGACCAGTTCGCTGTACGGTGCGGTGGACACCACCTTCACCGGTGCCGTATTGCTCGGCAGCATCAGCTTGTTGCGCAGGTGGAAACCACAGCCGGCGAGGCCGAGGGCAAGGACGAGGGCAAGCAGGATTCGGGTCATGGAGACAGTCTGGCGGAGCCGGGCGATCACGGCAACAGACAGCGTGCCCGAGGCCGCGTGAACGCAGGGCCATCGGCCGGACAGGCCGGGCGTGGCGACAACGCACCGGCCGCCACCAGGGCGGCCGGTGCCGGGTACATCAGGCAGCGACGATGTTCACGATCTTGCCGGGGACGATGATGATCTTGCGCACCGTCAGCCCTTCCAGGAACCTGGCCGCATTCGGCTCGGCCTGTGCCAGTGCTTCCACCTGGTCGCGCGCAGCATCGGCGGCGACGTCGATGGTGCCACGCAGCTTGCCGTTGACCTGCACGGCCAGGGTCAGCGCATCGCGCACCAGCGCGCTGCTGTCGGCCTGCGGGAACGGCTGGTCTTCCAGCAGCGTCTCGCCATGGCCCAGCACCTGCCACAGCGCATGGCTGGCGTGCGGAGTGATCGGGTTGAGCAGCAGCACGATGGCCTGCAGCGCTTCCTGGCGCACTGCGCGCCCCTGGTCACTGCCATCCTCGAACCTGGCCAGCGCGTTCATCAGTTCCATCACCGCGGCAATGGCGGTATTGAAGCTGTGGCGGCGGCCGTAGTCGTCGCCGACCTTGCCGATGGTTTCGTGGGTCTTGCGGCGCAGCGCCTTCTGGTTGGCATCCAGTGCCGCCACGTCCAGCGCCGGGGCGGCACCGTCGGCAGCATGCTTCTGCACCTGCGCCCACAAACGGCGCAGGAAGCGCGCCATGCCATCCACGCCGGCCTCGTTCCACTCCAGCGACTGCTCGGGCGGCGCGGCGAACATCGAGAACAGGCGCACGGTGTCGGCGCCGTACTTGTCGACCATCGCCTGCGGGTCCACGCCGTTGTTCTTCGACTTGGACATCTTCTCGGTGCCACCGACCACCACCGGCTGGCCGTCGGCAATCAGGGTGGCGCCGGTGATGCGGCCGCGCTCGTCGCGCTGCACTTCCACGTCGGCCGGGTTGATCCAGTCCTTCGAGCCATCCGGGTTCGGCCGGTAGTAGGTCTCTGCGATCACCATGCCCTGGCACAGCAGGTTGCGCGCCGGCTCGTTGCTGTCCACCATCCGCGCGTCGCGCAGCAGCTTGTGGTAGAAGCGGAAATACATCAGGTGCAGGATCGCGTGCTCGATGCCGCCGATGTACTGGTCGACCGGCAGCCAGTAGTTGCCGCGCTTGTCCACCGCATCACGGGCACCGGGCGAGGTGTAGCGGGCGTAGTACCAGCTCGACTCCATGAAGGTGTCGAAGGTGTCGGTCTCGCGCTCGGCCGCGCCGCCGCATTCCGGGCAGGTGGTCTTGCGCCATTCCGGATCGGTCTTGATCGGCGAACCGGTGCCGGCGAACGCCACGTCCTCCGGCAGCACCACCGGCAGCTGTTCTTCCGGCACCGGCACTGCACCGCACTTTCCGCAGTAGATCACCGGAATCGGGCAGCCCCAGTAGCGCTGGCGGCTCACGCCCCAGTCGCGCAGGCGGTAATTGACGCGGCGCTGGCCCTGGGCCTTGCGCTCGAAACGTTCGGCCAGCGCCTCGAAGGCACCCTGGAAGTCCAGGCCGTCGAACTCGGCCGAGTTGACCAGTTCGGTCTGGCGGCTCTTGTCGCTGTACCAGTCCTGCCAGCGGGTGCCGTCCCAGCTGCGCTCGTCCTCGTTGCGCGGGTCCTTCAGCGCGATGACCTGCACGATCGGCAGGCCATACTTGTTGGCCACCTCGTTGTCGCGCTGGTCGTGGCCGGGTACGGCCATCACCGCGCCGGTGCCGTAGCCCATCAGCACGAAGTTGGCGACCCACACCGGCACCTGCTCGCCGGTAACCGGATGGACGGCACGCAGGCCGGTGTCCATGCCGCGCTTTTCCTGGGTTTCCAGTTCCGCCTCGGACACGCCGCCCTGCTTCAGGTCGGCCAGCATCGCGGCCAGTTCCGGGTTGTTCTTCGCCGCATGCAGCGCCAGCGGATGTTCGGCGGCGATCGACACGAAGGTCACGCCCATCACCGTATCGGGGCGGGTGGTGAACACGCGCAGCGGATCCAGCGCGGTGCCGTCGACATCGCGCACGTCGAACTGGATTTCCAGGCCCTCGGAACGGCCGATCCAGTTGCGCTGCATGGTCTTGACCGATTCCGGCCAGCCGTCCAGCTCGTCCAGGCCGTCCAGCAGCTCCTGGGCGTAGTCGGTGATGCGCAGGAACCACTGCGGGATCTCGCGCTTCTCCACCAGCGCGCCGGAACGCCAGCCACGGCCGTCGATGACCTGCTCGTTGGCCAGCACGGTCTGATCGACCGGGTCCCAGTTCACCACCGCGTTGCGACGGTAGGCCAGGCCCTTGCGCATCAGGCGGGTGAACATGCGCTGCTCGTGGACGTAGTAGTCCGGACGGCAGGTGGCGAACTCGCGCGACCAGTCAACGGCATAGCCCATGGCCTTGAACTGGCCGCGCATGTGCTCGATGTTCTTGTAGGTCCAGGCCGCCGGCGCGGTCTTGTTCTTGATCGCAGCATTTTCCGCCGGCAGGCCGAACGCGTCCCAGCCCATCGGCTGCAGCACGTTGTGGCCGGTCATGCGCTTGTAGCGGCTGATCACGTCACCGATCGTGTAGTTGCGCACGTGGCCCATGTGCAGCGCACCGGACGGGTACGGAAGCATCGACAGGCAGTAGTACTTCGGCTTGTCCGAGGTCTCGTCGACCTCGAAGGCACGGGTGGCGTCCCAGTACTGCTGGGCGGCGGATTCAACCTGCTGCGGGTCGTAGGCGTTGGTTTCAGCGCTGGTCATGGAACACGCGGATGCGGCGGCAAAGCGGTACAGCGTACCGCAGTGCGGCAAACGTCTCCAATCCTGCCCACCGGCCGGGGGCGCCGCCCTCCCCCGGGCGCCGTCTCAGCGCTGTCGCGACAGTGGCAGCGCGGCGGCCAGCCACAGCGTCCAGCAGGCGAATGCCAGCCGCTGCGCCAGCGGGGCGGGCAGTACGCCCTGCAGGGCAAAGGCGGCCAATGCGGCCAGCACACCACAGGCCACGGCCAGCCCTCCCAGCGCGCGGCCGTGCGCCTGGCGCAGCACAGCGATGCCCAGCAGCAGGGTGCCGGCCACGAAGCCCAGCACCCAGACCATCCACGCGCTGGCGTGCAGCTGGCTGGCCGGCCCATGCAGATCCTCCACATCCAGCGGCAACAGGCCCATCGCGGCAAACGCGAGGCCGGCCAGCAGCAGCATCTGGCTGCCGACCCGTGGCGCCCAGCCCGCCTGCGCCGGCAGCCCGCGTCGCAGGCATTCGGCCGTCACTGCGGCCAGCAGGCCGGGCAGCACGAAACCGAGCAGATTGAAGGCCAGCGCATGCGGCACCCCGTGCGCACCCAGCAGTGCCACCGGGTGGCGGACCTGCGCGTAGCCCTCCAGGCCGGCGCCGAACCCCAGCACCGCCAGCACGAACAGCAGCGCGGCGATCAGGCCGGATCCGCGCAGCAGAGGGGACAGGGACGACATGCAGGCTCCGGAAACAACGGCGGCAGGAAGCGTGCATTGTCAGCTATTTGCCGCACCCCGGGTTGAGACCGGCCGCGATCGTCACCATAGAATCGGTCTCCCGATGCCAGGTGATGCCCCCCATGAGCGAGACGACGTACGTATTCGACGCCACCACCGCGACCTTCGAGACCGACGTCCTGCAGAAGTCGCTGCAGACCCCGGTGCTGGTGGACTTCTGGGCGACCTGGTGCGGGCCGTGCAAGACCCTGGGCCCGATGCTGGAAAAGCTCGCCGGTGAATACAACGGCGCGTTCGAACTGGCCAAGGTCGATGTCGACAAGGAGCAGCAGATCGCGGCGGCGTTCCAGATCCGGTCGGTGCCGACCGTGTTCCTGGTCAAGGATGGCCAGCTGGTGGACGGTTTTCCCGGCGCCATTCCCGAAGGGCAGCTGCGCGAGTTCCTGGCCCAGCATGGCGTGGTGCCGGCCGATGTCGGCGACACCCTGGTCGAGGACGAGGCGCCGCTGGACCCGCAGGCGCAGGTGGACGTACTGCGTGCGCAGATCGCCGCCGAGCCGGACAAGGACGAACTGAAACTGGACCTGGCCCTGGCCCTGCTGCAGATCGGCGGCGTGGACGAGGCCGGCACCCTCATCGATGCGCTGCCGGCCAATCTGGCCACCGATGACCGCGCCGTGCGCGGCCGCGCCCGCCTGGCCTTCGCGGCGGCCCTGAAGGACGCCCCGGCGGCCGACGTGCTGGAAGCGCGCATCGCCGCCGACGGCAAGGACCTGCAGGCACGCCACCTGCGCGGCGTCCAGCAGCTGCTGGCCGGCGAGGACGAGGCCGCGCTGGAGCAGTTCCTGGAGATGCTGCGGATCGACCGCGGTTTCCAGGAAGGGCTGCCGCGCAAGGCGCTCATCGACGCCTTCAATGTGATCACCGACGAGGACCTGGTGGGCCGCGCGCGCCGCCGCATGGCGTCGCTGCTGTTCTGAACGGCGGCGGTACCGTTCAGAATCCCTGCACTGAACGCGGGCAATAATGCCCGCGATGGTGGCCGCACGGCCGCCACGATCCGTTCGGGGGGATGAGGTCGGGGCCATGGGGTCTTGCAGCTGCGCCCCCGCATTGCCGGGACAGCATTCCGTGACCGTTGGCCGTTTCTCTCCTTCCATCATGCGTTTCCTGCGCATCCTGCTGTATACCCTGTGCCTGCTGCCGGCAATGGTCGGCGCGCAGGACTGGAACTACCGGGTCCGGCCCGGCGATACCCTGTGGGACCTTGGCGGCGCCTACCTCAAGCCCAGCGTGCGCTGGCAGCAGCTGCAGCAGCACAACCGCATCGACAACCCCTACCGGCTGCCGCCGGGCGAGCTGCTGCGCTTCCCGATCAGCTGGTTGCGGACCGAGCCGGCACCGGCGCGGGTGCTGGCGGTGCGCGGCCAGGTCGAGCTCAGCGCGGCCGATGGCAGTGCCACCCGCGCGGTGCGCGCCGGCGAGCAGCTGCACATCGGCGATGCGATCCAGACCCAGGCCGAGTCCAGCATCACCCTTGAATTTGCCGATGCATCGCGGCTGCAGCTGCGCGAACACTCACGGCTGCGCCTGGACCAGCTCAGCCGCTACGGCCGCACCGGCATGGTCGATACCCGCCTGCGCCTGCAGCAGGGCCGCGCCAGCAACCGGGTCACCCCGGCGCGCGGACCGGCCTCGCGCTACATCATCGATGCGCCCACCGCCACCAGCAGCGTGCGCGGCACGGTGTTCCGGGTCAGCGCCGGCGATGACGCCCATGCCGGCGCCACCGAAGTCCTGGAAGGCAAGGTGCAGGTCGGCAATCCGCATGGCCTGCAGGTGGTGCTGCCCGGCCAGGCCAGCCGCAGCGCGGGCGCCGACGCGGCCCCCGCAGCGGTTTCCGGGCTGCTGCCCGCACCGCGCCTGCGCGCCGAGGGCAACCGCCTGGGCAGCCTGCCGACCGTGCTCGGCTGGGAGCCGGTGGCCGGTGCCGACCATTACCGGATCGAGGTGGTGCAGGCTGCGACGCCGGAAATCCTGCTGTTTGCCACCACCACCGTCGATACCCGGCTGGTGATCGGCGAGCTGCCGCCGGGAGCGCTGCGCCTGCTGCTGCGCGCGGTCGATGCGCAGGGCGTGGAAGGCATCGATGCCAGTGAGGATTTCGTGCTGGGGGACCAGCCGCCACCGCCGCTGACCGTGGCCCCGCTGCACGGCCAGGCCATCAAAAGCGACCGCCCCCGCTTCCAGTGGAGCCAGGCCCCCGGCGCCCGCAGCAGCGTGCTGCAGGTGGCCGACGAACCGCAGTTCCTGCAGCCGCTGCGCGAGCAGGACAGCAGCGACACCCAGCTGCGCCTGCGCGACCCGCTGCCGGCCGGCCAGTATTACTGGCGCGTCGCCTCGCGCGATGCGCAGGGCCACCAGGGCCCGTATGGCCAGGCGCTGCCGCTGCAGCTGACCGATGACCCGGTGGACCCCGCGCTGCAGCCACCCGAGGCCGCCGATGGTGAACTGACCCTGCGCTGGCAGGCCGGCAGCGACGGCCAGCGTTACCGGGTGCAGGTCGACCGCCGCGGCGATTTCAGCGCCCCGCTGGTCGATGCCACGGTCGACCAGCCGCAGGTGAGTTTCAAGCGCCCCTGGCGCGGCACGCTGCACATCCGCGTGCAGTACATCGATGACGACGGCCATGCCGGCCCGTTCTCGCCGGCCCAGCAGGTCAGGTTGCCGTGCCGGCTGTGCTACGGCGCCGGTGGCAGTGCCCTGCTGCTGTGGCTGCTGCTGTGAGACGGTCGCCACTGCCGTGGTCGCGACGGATCCTGCTGGCCCTGCTGGCCGGCGTGGCGACCGCCGTGGTCAGCCACGGCCAATGGCTGTGGCGGCAGGACGAAACGGCGTACGACCTGATGGTCGGCAGCTGGGATTACCGCCCCGACCCCAGCGTGCTGATCGTTGCCATCGACGAAGGCAGCCTGCAACGGATCGGCCAGTGGCCGTGGCCGCGGTCGGTGCATGCACGGCTGCTTGATCGCCTGACCGATGCCGGCGCCGAGCGGGTGGCGCTGGATCTCATGCTGTCCGAGCCCGACCGGCGCGACGCGCGCCAGGATGCCGAGCTGGCCGCAGCCATCCGCCGCAATGGCCGGGTGGTGCTGCCGGTGCTGGCCGCCCCCGCCGCCGGCGACCGCATGGCCGAGGAAATGCTGCCGATCCCGCTGATCGCGGCCAGCGCGGCGGCGATCGGCCACAGTGACGTGGAAGTCGATGGCGATGGCGTGGCCCGCGGTGTCTACCTGCGTGCCGGCATCGGCCAACCCCACTGGCCGGCCCTCGGGCTGGCGCTGGCCGACCTGCCGCCGGAGCGCACCCGCGGCCTGCCCGATCCCGATCCGGAACTGGATTCGCCCTATCAATGGCGCCGCGACGATTACGTACGGGTGCGCTATGCCGGGCCGCCGGAACGGTTGCCGCAGGTGTCCTATGCCGATGTGCTGGACGGGCGCGTGGAGGCGCCGATGCTGAAGGACCGGCGCATCGTGGTGGGCATGACCGCCAGCGGCATCGCTCCGCGCCTGTTGACCCCCACCACCCGCGAATACTGGATGAGCGGCAGCGAGTACCAGGCCAACATCGCCTCGATGCTGCTGCAGGGCAAGCAGATCCAGGTGCTGCCGCGGGCGTGGCAGGATGCGCTGGCCAGCCTGCTGGTGGCGTTGTGCGTGATGCTGCTCGGGCTGCGGCTGCCGTGGCTGGTGGCGCTGTGCTCGCTGCCGGCCGCGCCGCTGCTGAGCTGGCTGCTGCTGCGCACCGGCAGCCTGTGGTGGGCACCGGCCAGTGCGCTGCTGGGCATCGTGCTCGTGCTGACGGTCTGGGCCACGTGGCGGATAGCATCCTGGCACCGCCAGGCCAACCGCGATGCCCTGACCGGCCTGGGCAACCGCCTGCGCTTCGAGCAGGCGCTGCAGCAGGAATGCGATGCCGCGCGGCGCAGCGCCAAGCCACTCAGCCTGGCGCTGATCGATGTCGATCACTTCAAGCACCACAACGACCGCCATGGTCACCAGGTCGGCGACCGCGTGCTGTGCGACGTCGCACGCCTGATCCAGGCGCATGCACGGCGCCCGCGCGACATGGCCGCCCGTTACGGCGGTGACGAATTCGCGCTGGTGCTGCCCGACACGCCGGCCGAGGGCGCGCAGCAGGTGATCGAAGACCTGATCGCCTGCGTGCGCGCACTGCCTCCCCCCGGCGAGGGCGCCGATGCGGGGGTGACCCTGACCATCGGCATCTACACCCGCATACCCGATGGCGAACTGCAGCCCCACCACTTCGTCGAAGGTGCCGACAACGCGCTGTACCGAGCCAAGGACAACGGCCGCGATGGCTATGTGATCGACAGCGGCACGCCCGGACCGTAGCGCCCGGCAGACCTGTCGGCGATGCTGCGGGATACGCCATGCGCACGCGAAGTGCGCAGGCACAGTGGTTTCGCCGCGCCGCGCTCGAATCCGGCGCCTTTGGGCGCCAGTCGGGTGATGCTTTCCCCGGAAGGAGACTCCGACGACGCGCAACGCCATGGAACAATCGCGAAGAACTCGATGTGCAGCGCATGGTATTGCTGCGCACCTGCGAGGAGCTGGACGCGCTAGGGAAGAGCGTGACTGCGCAGGAAGCCTCCGCGCGGGCGCAACGGCCCCACCCTTATGCTCCACTCTCCATGCTCGAGCTGCACGGCACTCGCCTGACTCCGCGGCACGTCTTCCATCTACAACCCTCGAAACCCAGCGGGACTGGCAACCACCAGCCCGCTGAATTTTCTGCGCCATCCAAAGAACGCGAACTGGCTGATGCAGGATACGCGGCAGGTGGCTGGTCAGAACTGACGTGAGACGACCAGACCAACGCCCCGCAGGAGCTTCTGCCGGAGAACGTGTGGCATCCCTCACGCTTAAAGCTGCGTGTCGCCCAATACCCAGCTTTCGTCACCATTGTTCTGCGGCACGGCAAACTGTCCTCGCTGTCGGGCCACCGATTCAAGAGACGCCGGCAATCCGGCAGAGACCCGTATCAAAGTCACAGGAATGGGCTCTTTCCCGGCGACATCCAGCACGAGCCGAGTCCCATCGCAAGACTCACCGCGGCAAGTGAAAGCATGGTGCTGACTTCCATCCGACGTGGAGTACTCCACGGAGGGGCCATCCTTTACGTCGATCGAGCGCAGCGCCGCAGTCGCTGGCAGCACCAGCACCAGCCCGGTGACCGAAGGCCCAGCTCGCAGTTCCACCGTGATTCTGCGCCCTCCCTTGTCTGTTGACTCGATGCCAAGCACTGCGGCAGTGGCATCGGGCAGCATTGCCGACGGCACCGGCGCTGCGTAGAAGCGTGTTGAGGTCCACGGGAAAACCTGTGCAAGGGTTGTCGAAGGCCCCATGCTCTCAAGCACCCCAACAGGTGGCCGTCGTCCACTTGCCTCAACCACCACGCGGGCGTCGCCCCCTGCGCCCTGAAGGTAAATCAGGTTCAAGGGCTGCGGCGCATCTGCGGTGTAGGCCGGCGCCCGCACGGAGAACCATCCTGCCAGGACAACCGCCACGGCCAAGGAACCGAACGTATACCGGTACGAAGGAAGCCGCTCCTGGCACATCAGAGGCGCGAACCAGGCGAAAGCCATCGAGATGAGTATCCCGGCTCCCAGCGTGCCGTAAATTGCGTTGTAGCCCAGCATGATCTCGAACAGGAAGACCAGGGGCAGCACGATCAGGAAGCAGCCCATCGCGGACACCACGGCCAGCCCCCCCAACCCATGCTGGCCTGCACGAGCCACCACGAACGGCGCGGCAAGCGCACACACCACCAGTACCATGCCGGGCAGCAGGAAGAGGTAGCTTGCACCCGGCAACACGATGGCGATGAGGGCAGTGCAGATCAACCACGCAAAGCCCAGGCCGACCCATACGCCAGTGGAAGCGGCACGCCGCACAAGGATACGCAGCGAGAACGTCACCGTCACCGCTACGAAGGCCCAAAGCACAACCCTGTTGGCTCCACTCGCGGAGTGCCACGCAATGGTCGAAGAGTGCACCATCGACATGGCGAACATGAGCAGATAGGCAGTCGCACCGCCGACAACGATGGCCAGTGGAAGTGCCAGCCCACCTCGCACCATGTCCTTGAGACTGTAATGAACGTGCCTGCGGATTCGGC
Organism: Stenotrophomonas sp. 704A1; assembly: GCF_030549525.1. Taxonomy (NCBI): domain Bacteria; kingdom Pseudomonadati; phylum Pseudomonadota; class Gammaproteobacteria; order Lysobacterales; family Lysobacteraceae; genus Stenotrophomonas; species Stenotrophomonas tuberculopleuritidis. The sequence continues at coordinate 3,323,843 of NZ_CP130831.1, forward strand.
GTGCTGCAAACACCATTGCAATCAGCAGGACAATGGCACCTAGGGGCGCCAACATTGCGGGTGCGCCGACCACCGCAGCCCCCATGACATCCGTGTAAAGCGGGTTCCCGGCCGAGTCAACCTGATTCAGGTCCGCGTCCCGCAGGGCCTTGGCCAAACCAAACAGGTTATCGCCCTGTTGCTGCACGCTTCGCAGGTCGATGTGGTCGAGATTGTCCAGTGGCGTGTGATATTTCCCAATGTCACCACCGAAGGCGAAATTCAAGCCCTGCATGCCATTGGCCTTGAACACACTCAGGTCTGTGTCGTTCGGGAGCAGCGTGTACAGCGTGTTCAGAAGCGAGTTGGTGAGTGGGCGCTTTGAACTGCGCGAGAATGCATCGACGAGCCAGCCACTGCCCCCCCCGGTCTCGAACATGGCGCTCGGGCCGGAGGTTCCGCGGGCTTCAGCATTGATGACCGCAACCGCGTCTCGTACTTCAGGATCTTCTACGACCAACCTGGCGCCGAGCAGCCCTGCTTCTTCACCATCGTTGAAGAGAAATACGATTCGATTCCTGCCCGGTGGGCCTTGCTTGAGCAGCCTCGCGATCTCAAGAAGCGTCGCAACGCCCGCTCCATCGTCACTTGCGCCTGGACCTGCACCGACGGAATCGTAGTGTGAACTGAATACGACCGACTTACCGTCAGCCGAACCGTCAAGTGACGCCACAATGTTCCGTACCCGCGCACAGGTCTGGGACTTCTGGCTACACGAAACACCCTCCACGCTGCGGGGCTGATAGCCGATCTCCCGCAACTGAGCGGTAATCCGATCAGCGACCGCACGATTTGCTGCGCTATCCACCGGGTGCGGGCGCTGGTCTCCCAGGATCCCCTTCAGGACCTCGTGTGCACGTACCGCATGAAAGTCATTTCCCTGGCGTTCCTTCGGCGGCAGATCCACCGGTTGCAGCCGCCACCACGCGATGAATGCAATAGCGAGAAACAGAAAAACCGCTGCAAAGAAATAATGAGATCGCGCCTTTCCCAGACTTGAAGACATCCCGTTCCCCTAACATTGCCGTTGCGCCAGCGACATACGCCAGCGCTGCCTGTGTTGACATGTATAAATCTGCGTTACCTACGCCGACCGAATGGCCTCGACAGGCGTAACCTGCGAAGCGCGCAGCGCTGGCACGAAAGCCGCCATCAGGCTCAACAACGACAACATCGCCGCACCGAGCAGGACATACCCCGACGACAACCTCGACAGTTCGAACTGCGACATCATCCATTGATTGAGGCCGTATGCGAGCAATACCCCAGCCAAGATGCCGGAACCACAGATGAGGGCATTCTCAAGAAGGAAATAACTGAGTATGTTGCGTCGCGTCGCTCCCAGTGCGCGGCGCACACCTATCTGCTGTCGGCGCTGCCCGACCCAGAAACTGGACAGGCCCGCGACACCGGCCCCGGTCACGGCGAGCAGGATGATGCTCATGCCGCCCATCAGCAGTGACAGCCGGCGATCGCTGCGATACGCGTCGCTCCTGATCTGCTCGAAGGTGCGAACTCCTGCATCCGCGCCTGAATATCCATCCGGGATCACGCGCTCAGGATCCTGGAGATACAGGGCTGCCAGCACGCTCTTCGTTGCAGCGGCTTCTCGACCAGGCTTGGCGCGAACGACATAGTATCGCGATGGAGCGACCAGCCGCTGCGGGATCAAGGCCGAACTCCACACCATGCCATCCGCAGATCCATTGGCCGCTGCGCTCTGGAGGCGATCGACGATACCGACGATGGTGCTCGCCTTGGTCGCGTTGCTGAAATATATCTGCTTGCCAAGCGCGTCCCCTTGCGGGAAGTGCCTGTCAGCAAGCGCCTTGGTAACAATAATCACAGACGGCTGGACGATGTCGAAAAGGCTGCCGCTGCCCACTTCGTTGCTTTGGAAGTTTCGGCCAGCGATCAGCTGCAGACCAAGCGTCGATAGCGTGCGCTCATCGGCGCAGTACATGGAAACGAGGGTTTCAATATTCATGCCCGTACTCAGGCCTGAACCCAGTGTCCATGTCATGCCGGTAAGGGGCAACGAATTGGTTTCGTAGGCGTCTTCGACATCCGCAAGCTGGCGCAGGGCCATCAGATCGCTATCGACTGACGATCGGATGGCCTCTTTTCCTGCGTCGGTGTTCATATCCGACTTTGGGGAAGACGACGCCACAAAGAGCAGGTCCTTCTCAACGATACCGGTAGCTCGAGAAATAGAGTCGAACCGGGCGCGAATGATGAACAACGCGTTGCACACGATGGCCAGGGTCAACGCAACCTGCAGGGCAATCAGAAGAGCGCCTGCCTTGTGATGACGAAGCGCGGAGACAATTGGATGGAGAGTCATGGCACAGATCAACCTTGCTTCAGCTGCATGGAGGGATGCAAATGCGTGGCACGCCAGGTGGGATACAGGCCAGCAAGCACAGTGGTGACTACGGCCAGTATCAGCGTCTGCAGAAGCAGCGAAATGTCGACGTGGACAAGCCTTGCAATCTGAGGCGCAAGCAGTCCCCTTATCAAGCCAATGCCTATCCAGGTCAGAAGCAATCCAAGTGCACCACCTGCCAGGCCTATTGCCGCCGACTCCATGCCGAACTGGTAAGCAATATTGAAACGATTCGCGCCAAGGGCGCGGCGCACACCGATCTCGCCAGATCGCCGCAGGAACTTCGCAAGAAGCAAGCCCACCGTGTTGACCATGCAGACGACCAACAGACAGATAGCCACCATCATCGACAACCGGGTCTCGGACGATACGATCCGCTGGTAACTGAGGAATTCGCGAACGTCGCGCAGCCGGTTGTTGATCGGCCAGCCGGGGTACTGCGAGCGCGCGTAATCACTGAGGTAGTCGCGATAGGCGGCCACCGCCCCGGCGGAGTCGAGCTCGACCATGTAGCTGATCCAGATACAACTGGACGCAAGCGCGCCGGAGAATCCAGGCTCAGCCAGCTTTGCGCTGCAACCGAATACGCCGGATGTCGGGATCTTCTGGTCGATGGCGGTCGCGAATGGGATGAACACGTCGTCTGCCGGCCCGAATACGTACCCGACAGCGGCGAAGTAGAACTTCGGCTGAGGATCCCAGTCGCCAATGATGCCGATCACACGGTAACTGGAGTTGTCGAGAGTGATTTCGCGGCCAACACTGTTGACGCCACCGAAGGTTCGTTGATTCAGCGCCTTGCTGATGACAACGACCCGTGCGCGTTGCTCTTCGTCACTCTTGGACCAACCAGCTCCGTGAAGAAACGGCACCTCAAGCATCGGGAAGAACTCGCTATGGACCGCCGCGCCCGACATGGTCTTCGCCTTCTGGGCACGATCAGTCGGATAGAGTGTCGGGCCTACCGGGTAGATCGCCGACTGCTTTGCTGCGCGGCCATGGCGCAGCAGCGCTGTTACATCCGTGTAGGTAAGGGCATCTGCCGGCTCGGTCTCGCCGCGCCTTGATGAGGGTCCCCATACGTCGACCTGGGGGAAGAAGAGCTTGCTTGACTTCGAAGGAATCGGGTCACCCGAGACAGCACGAAATACCGTGTATGTCGTCATCGATGACGCTACGCCCAAGCCAATGGACATGACCATCAGCAGCGTCAACACAGGATTTCGTCGCAAGTTGCGCAGACCCAACTTCAAGTAGTACTTGAACATGTAATGCGTCCCTTCCCTTTAGCTTTTCCGGTTGGTGCCATCAATACAACTCGATGGCCATCATGTTGCACTTCAGGATGCCCTGCGACGCCGAGCGGGCTGTGGGTTACCGAATGGCAGGATCCGAAGCATCCGACGACCATGGATGCCTTGTCATCTGGTAGCGCTCCAGGCTGGGCGTGCGGCAATAGAGTGTCTCGATGAAAATGTTGCGCTCTGCCCAGAACACTTCCAGGTCGTATAGACAGAACGAGTACCTGTCGGGCTGCTCGACCCATTCCTTGCCTGTCTGCACGGAAACAGACGTAAACAACTCATTATCATTGCCCCACCAGGCAAGTATCAGGTACGGACGTGACTCTCCCTGATGGAAAATGGTGAAGTGCGGCGTTCTATCCCATGGGACTTCACGCAACTGCTTCACCTCCACAAGCCGCCTCACGAATGGCGCTGGCTCGACGGTCTCGCCATTGGCGGAGATGGTGTAGATCTTGCCACCATCCGGGTCTGTCAGATCACGTGGACTGCAGATGATTCGAGGTCTGAACATGACGACGCTCCAGGGTCAGGTACGCAGGGGTGAACTGGAGCGTTCAACGACCATGCTGGCCAGCAGGCCCATCGCAAATGCCTGCAGCAGGTAGCGTTGCCCGGGTCGTCCTTCCGCCCTGCGATGGTAGTCATCGAGGTTCAGCAAGGCGTCCGCAGAAAGGCAATGTCCCACATCGAACAGCGTCGCGTCGTGCAGCAGGTTGGACGGTATCCCCGCCGCTGCTGCGTAGAAACTCGCCAGCGGCCAAAAGAAATTGGTCGAAAATACCCTGCCTATGTCGTCCAGCGACACACCCGCCTCGGCGAGGGCCGCTGCATTCACCCTGTTGATCAGGGCCTGGCGCTGGTCGAAGTCATCCTCTCCCTGCATGCCCTGCACATCTCCGTACTGGGCGAAGCCGAGAACCTTGAAATCCAACGGCTCCTGCGAAGAAACCAGGCAGGCCGACGCCGCGTCACTGACCACGCCAAAGGACTGAATGCGATCCGCATCCACTCCGCCGCGGTCGTACGATGCGACGAGGATCCGTCGTGACAGACCACTCCGAATGTACCTGCTAGCAATGTGGATGGCAGACAGCAGCCCGGTGCATTCCTGCGACACGATGGCCATTGGGACCGCACGAACCAGCCCATGGCGGGCCAGCAGGGACGGAACAAGTTTGCGATCGGCCAGGAACGATGCGTCCGCGGACGTCAGCACGAACAGGTCTATGTCCGCGGCCGCAACACCCACGCGCTCGAGACAGCGCAGCACGACAGATCCGATGGCATCGCAGGGAGCCAGCGTGCTCTCGCGATAGCTCCGGTACCGCAGCAGTGCACTGCTCATGGGGAGCTTGAGCGCAGCAAATCTCTCCCGCGCTCCCGGAATGGCCTCCACATCGCGCTTGATTTCGCCCAGCTCTACCGTGATCCCGCCCAGACCGACCTGCACAGCATGTTCGTCACGTTGCATAGGCTTCGTACATCCCATCGTACATGCCATAGAAGAGGTCGCAGGTTTTGCGGACGACCTCCAGTGCTTCCTGCTGCATGGTTGGGGTCGTGCAGATGTCAGCCACGAGGCTGATCCCCTCGGCGACGTGCCCGACGTCTTCCTTCTGGTGCACCGAGAAGAACCGCAGGTCTGCTTCGGTAAGGCCGTAGATGCGCGGCAGCAACTCGTGGCGCGCCTCCCCTGCGGCAGTCTCCAGATTCTGTCCCTCGCTGGCGATCATCACCGCTGCCGCACCCATGTGGAAGGTATGCCGGTTGCGCACCAGATCCATCCGATAGTCGATCAACGCCCTGGTATTGGGCAACGCAATGGCAGCGTCGCGCTCGGCGTCCTGAATACCAATGGCTCGAACAAAATTCTCCATCAGGACCACATGGTTGCTGGTCCTGGAGAACCGGCCAGTCTCCTCTTCGAACATGTTGAAGAGCAGTCGCTTCTTGTGCACGCCACGCGGACAGTGATGGTAAAGCGTTTCGATGTACTCCAGGAAGTGCTTGGTCAACTGGTAGCCCTGCAGCGTCACTCTGCGCAGCAAGTCCCACTGCGGCGTGCCATCGAGGATCTTCTTGACGATGGGATGGGTCAGGGTGATTCGCGATTCCAGTTCATACCTGAGCTTCAGCTTGAACTCTTCATGCGACAGCATGGGCTGGGATGGTGTTGTCGTCGTCAGGCGACCGCGCAGGGCAGCCGTCGTCTGTTGCATGTAGACGCCCGGATGCGACACACCATCGATTCGGGCGTAGTCGTTCACGCGCCCGTATTCCGTAAAGCCCAGGCTTTGCCAAAGCTTGTGCGGGCGGGAGTTCTCCCGCACATCCAGCATGATCAGGGTGAAGTTGTTTGCATCGCAGTAATCACTGATGCTCAGGAAGGCGTCGCGCACAAGGCCGCGCCCCTGGTAATCGGAGCGGATGATACCTTTGGAAAGCGTGGCGATATGCCGGCAATTGGGCATATCACTCCATGACAACAGCACCATTCCAACGCATTGCTCACCGTCCCTTATCAGCATCAATGCCGTTTCGCCGCGCTGCAGTTCACCTTGAATGCCGGCAATCAACGCTGCACCCTGCGCTTCGTCAAGTGCGGCCTGGTAGCCGATCACGTCGGTATGCTTGATAGCGTCGTTGTACAGGGCAACGATCCCTGCACCGGCTGCCATGTCGATCAATGTAGGCCAAGAGTACTGAACGCTCACGCACTTTCTCCTTCGAGTTCGAACGTCGACGTACTGCCGACGCTCCCTGTGGTGTTGAGTGGGAATGGCAGCAGCTTTTCCAGAGTGCCGGCCATGATGTCGGCAACGACTTCCTCCGGGAGCCCGTGCATTGGACCGTTCTCCTCCAGCAGTTTGATCACCATGGCGGAGAGGTCGTCCTTCATGGAAAAAACCGGCCAATCCGTTCCAAAGATGATCTTGTGATTAATACCCTGGGCGAAGAGGTCAGCTAGGTGCTGCTGCCACGTTGTAGCGGTCATGAACGCCGGGAAGCCCGATATGTCCAGATACACGTTGGGTCGATAGTTGCACATCAGCTTCGCCTGCTCCACAAAGTTCACGCCACCATGTGCAAGGATGAAGTTCACCCCTGGGAACTGCTTTGCAGCGGCGTCGATGAGATACGGGTCGGCGAAACGGAAGTCCAGTGTCGGCGTGGTAGGACCGGTGTGCAAAAGCACAGGCATGCCACGCGCCGCGCAGATTTCGTACAGCGCAAACATCCGCTCGTCGCTCGGGGAAAATCCGCACGGTGGATAGACCTTGAGGCCCTCGAAACCGTGGGCTTCGACGCTCCGCTCGAAAAGGTCATACCCCATCCGTCCCCAGCGCGGATCGACACCGAAGAACACGTGGAACCTGCCGGGATGCCGTGCGCGTACGGCCGCATGTTGGGCCGCCATGTCTTCGAGACTGTACTCCGATTTGAAGACATAGGTGAAGTCCGGAGCGAGCAGGACCGTCCTGGCGATTCCGGCCTCATCCATCTTGCGGACCAACCGGTCTGCGTCGTGATCCTGGTACTGCAGCTCCATCAACCTGGCCAGATTCTCAGCCTCAGCGGGACGATCCCGGGCGGACTTCTTCCTGGCTATGTTCCGCGCCACGCCAACGAAAAATTCGCGCGGTATGCAGCGCGACGAAGCCAGATGGCAATGGCCGTCAACGATCAGCTGGGGACGGGACATGTGTCAGCCCCTCGCTGCCAGGATGGCAATGAAACGCATGGTGTCTCCAACCGTCTCCAGCTCGACCAACTGCGCCATGTGCGATTCAAGGTCGACACCGCACTCCTGCTCCAGCAGACTCAACAGCATGAGCCGGTTGATGGATTGCATTCCAAGATCCTCGACAAAGCGTGTCTCTTCATTGATAGGACGGGCCAACACCTCCTCGCCCATCGCCAGTTGGATAAGCTGGGCGATCTTCTCCAGGTCATTGCTCTGTTCCACGTTCATGCCCATGCTTTGACCCCCTCAATCTCCTCCTGGAAGTGTCGGTATATTCCCTTTCGGTCGTACTTGAGATTTCTCGTCAGCATGCCGTTGTCCATGGTGGGGGCCGTCTGAGTGACGACTTTGCGCGCTATATGCATGTAGCCAGGCAGCGACCGGTTGAGCGAGCGGATAGCCTCATCAACGACGTCGCTGTCAGGCACCTCGGCCGCATCGCTTGCCACGAGTATTGCAACCACTTCGTGCGCGCGCTTGGACTGCAGGACAATTGCATGACGTATCCAGGAAAATCCGGTCAGCTTTCGCTCGAGCTCCTCGGGGTGGAACTTTGCACCGCCGCTGGTCAGGATGATCTCTTTCTTGCGTCCCTTCAGGTACAGGAAGCCATCGGCGTCGAGGCTGCCGACATCACCGGTCGCAATCGTGCCGTCTGTGAGGAAGGTCTGTGTGCCATCACTGCCCGTGCTTTCGAAGTAGCCTTTGGCCAGCGGGAATGGACGGCGGATCACCACTTCAGCTTCATCGGTGAAGTGAAGATGCTCAGGATGGATCGGACGTCCGACGGAACCTGCGCGATGAACCGCCGGCGTGTTCCAGGCAATCATCCCTGTTTCGGTAACGCCATACGCCTCAAGCAGCTGGAAGCCCAGTTCGTTGTAGGCGCGCAGCAGTTCCGTGCGGATCGGCGCCATTCCGGTGATCATGAAACGTATGTTGCCGCCCAGGAACAGGCCGAGTTTTTCCGCAGGATGCGATCCGCGCCCATGGACATGAAAGATGTTTTCATAGATCGCTGGGGGCGCAACAATGAAGCTTGGTTTGAAAGCGCCAAGCTCCTGGAAAACCGAGGTGTGCCGGACGACCCGCAGCGATGCCCCTGCCCACAGACAGCCATAGACGGACAGGCGCTGCTGGTAATTTGAGAGCGGAAGAAAAATAAGGTGGCTGTCGCGGCTATCCAGCGCGAAATCCCCGATGAAATCTGCAACGAGGGCCTCGGTGCCGAGGCGGCTGATACTGAGACCTTTCAGGTACCCCGAGCTGCCCGACGAGTACACTTTGGTGTAGAGATCCGGGTCGTCGACCACGCCGGCTTCGATGTCAACGATGAAGGGTCGATCCGTCCAGGTGTCAGCAATGTTGCAACGATACGGGTGCCCAGGCAACGCATCAGGGTTCTCGCATACCCACAACGCTGTGTCGTGCCGCTGCATCAGGGCAGCAAGCTTCTCGGATGTGAGCTCTTCAGGAACCGCGTGAATGAGTACGCCCAGCCTGATGGCGGCCAGGTCCCACAGCACGTATTCGTAGCCGTTACCCACCTGCAGGCCGATCTGCATACCCGGCCGGACTCCCGCCTGTGTCAGCCTGGTTTCCAGCGTCTCAACTTCGTCCAGCAACGTCGGGAACGTTACCTGGTGATCGCTGCCATCGACGCGCCGTGCGGAAAAGGTGCTCGCGCTGTACTGACGGGCACGCTCCAGTAAGGTGGAGAACTTCATCCGCGTCCAACCCTGCGCAGCAGCAGAGACGAAATGGTGTCGTCGGCGGCTCCGGAAATGACCCGGGCGTCGGCAATGCTGTACTTTTCCAGTATCTCCGTCGAAATCGGCGTTGGTTCGTACAACACGCTGCGCAGACCCGACGACGTCCGGCAGATCACTTCGCAGTCAGGCCTGGCCGATGCATGGATGTTGTCGAGGATGACCTTCTTCGGCTTTGCGAGGAGCGCGATGATGATGACGTCGTAGGCTCCCACATCATAATGCGGCGAGTCCTCGTGAATGATGTTGATCGAGCCTTCAAGGCCCAACTTGGCAATCAGGCCGCGCGACCGCTCAACGGCATCGCTGGAGAGGTCCAGACCGTCAACGCTGATGCCGAGATACTTATGCAGCCATACTGCGCTGATCGGAAATGGACCGGATCCGATGAACAGCGCACGCCGATGATTTCGCTGACTCAGCATCGAGACCTCGCGCTTGAGCAAGCGCTGGAAGCGGCTGTTGAGACGGTAATCGCTGAGTGAACTGACTCCCGCGCACAGTCGCTCGACGAAGATCTTCTCCAGCGCGGTCTCCCACGCGCAATAGGCGTTGTTCAGCAACTCCATGTCTTCACGGCCATAGCCCAGGCCAAACAACAGCTGATCGACATCGTTGGCTAGAAATACCTTTGCCTCGAGGTACTCGACGAGTGGGTCGAGCAGATGAAAGTTCGCTTCCGCCTCGCTGATTAGCTGAGGATTCTCTCGGATGACCCGCAATGCATTGCCAACACCCTCGTGAAATGACGAGGAGCAGCGCATCAGCGCACTTATCGCCGCCTGGCAACCAACTGTCGAACTGACGCACTCTTCCACATTGTCGATGGTGTTCAAGAGATCTAAATGCATGAATTACTCCTTTTTTTGACGCATAAAGACGAGCGGCGGGGTCAGCAACTGACCGGAGTCATCGAGTGACGCTTTTCAACGGTGACCATGTGAACACGGGCGTACGCACGCTTGGTTATTCCCCACGCGAAGGTGAGCCTGCCAATTAGCAACTTGAACAGCACACGATTCACACTGCCCCTTCAGTTCGATGATCCGTATCTCAGCTGACCTTCGAGACACACATCTGTTTCATGTGCCCCGCTGACATGGCAATCCAAACGCTGTTGCGCCCTGCCTGAAATGGGCCGCGCACATTCCGCATGCGCCAGCGCACCACCACGACAACGGCATTTACATCTGCTGCATAACTCCCCCCTTGAGTGTACTCCCCCTGCAGGCCAGGACTGCGCACTTGCCACGTGCCCGGGCTTCTCTCCAGGGAGAAGTCCCTGCGGCTTCATATCATGCCTTCTTCCACTTCTTCGTCAGTCTTTTCCAGATCATGTAGCGCCTGCTCAATGGACGGCAGGCACAGCGGGACGATGCCGGCAGGCGTGCCATGGCGTCTGATCCAGTCAGCACATGTCTGGATGCTTGGCGCATCGAAGAATTCCTTCATGGACAGGGTCGTCCCGTAAGTGCGTTCGATCGACGCCAGCAGGCGCATGGCCTTGAGTGATTGCCCTCCAAGCAGGAAGAAATCGTCTTGAATACCCATGGCATCGACCTGCAACACTTGCTGCCAGAGTTCGACCAGCCGGTGTTCCAGCTGATCACGCGGGCCGATGTGCACGGCACGCGCAGCGGGCGGCAGCGACTGTATCAATGAACGCCTGTCGATCTTCCCACTCGTCGTTTGGGGCAGCCGATCCATGAACACGATGCGACCGGGAATCATGTAGTCCGGTAACCATCGGCCAAGATAGGAACGCAACTGCGCCGTGGCCGACCGTTCGCGGTCGACCCTGTCCGCCTGATCACGTGCAACAGACACTGAGCTGCTCACGACGCATGCGATCAAGCTGGCTTCGCCGGCATCACTATCGCCGGGGCATATGACCGCCGCGGCATGCTCGACATCATCCAGTTGCTGCAGGATGCATTCTATCTCGCCCAGTTCAATGCGGATGCCGTTCAACTTGACCTGGAAATCCAGACGCCCCGTAAGACAAACCTCGCCGCTTGGATTGAGGTAGCCGACATCACCGGTCAGGTAGTCGCGCCCCACGCCGTGTTCGTGTACCGGCAGAAACCTCTCCGTGGTCAGCTCAGGCGCACGCCAGTAACCTTCGGCGAGATGATCGCTTCGGATGATGATCTGTCCCGACTCAAAAGTACGTGCCTGCGAGCCGTCGGCACGTTGAACGCGGATTTGCGTGCCCTGAACGGGTTGGCCCAGCCCGGGCCGCTTCCCTGCGACGAGCTGCTCCCGCGTGATCTCGACCAGCGTGGTCAGTGAAGATTCGGTCGCGCCGTAGAGCCCGATCAAACGGCACCCGGCGCCGAATGTCTTCTGGAAAAGCTGAGTGGTCAGTGCGTCTATGGGCTCTCCGCCGAGCACCACGCTTCGAATGGCCGCTGCCGCGCCGGGTGGCGCGTCCGAGAACAGGAACTTGAAGACCGACGGTGTGGAGTGATAGATCGTGATACCACGGTCACAGATCATCTGGAGCAGCGCGTCTCGCCCGATCATCCTGATATCGGCGAGATGCAACGCGGCACCAGCGAGGAGCGCCCCGTAGGTATCAAGAACCGAAGCGTCAAAACTGTACGAGGCCAGCTGGAGCAACCGGTCCTCGCAGGTGATTCCAAGCGAGTGCACATAGCTTCCCGCGTGATAACCGAGCCCCGCGCAGGTCTGGGAAACCCCCTTCGGGTGCCCCGTTGAACCCGAGGTATAGAGGATATAGGCCGGGGCGCTCGACGTGCGCCCGCCGACCATCGGGATGCTGGGTGTTGCCGCGGCCGGCCTCTCAATGATTTCCAGGTTGCTGGACAGGGCCGATGCAAGCTCCCGGCTGGCTGGATCGCAGATGATGAGATCGCATTGCGAATGCTCGATCATGTAGCGGAGGCGGGCCTGCGGGTGACCGACATCCAGCGGAACGTACGTGCGGCCCAGTTTCAGTGCAGCCAACATGACGGCCACCACATGCGCGCCCCGATCCATCAGCAGGCCGACCCGGGCCGAGCTGGTGGTTGCAGCGATGGCTGCGACGTACTTCCGGCTAAGTCGTTCCAGCTCACCGTAGGTATACGTGCCAGTCTCGGTGATGACGGCGGCCCTGTGCTCATGTGCGGCCATGGACGTCATGATCTGATCCAGCAGCGCGCTGTCGCTGGCTACCAGCTGCTGGACATACGCCGGCAGCGGTCCGGCCTCAGTGCCGGCCGCCGACCCGCTGAAGATCGCATGCGCGTGGCAGGCCGCTTCAGGCGCGTCGACGAGGGACTGCAGGAGTTGGGTGAACTCGCTGGCCACGTATTGGATCGACGACTCATCGAAGAGATCGGTGTTGAATATCCAATCCAGTTCAATGGTTCCAGCTGCCTCCCTGGCATAGAGATTGAGCTCGTACTTGGCCGCCGGCGGCAGAACGTCGGTGTACTCGGTAACAGTGCAGTCCGGCAGAGAGAAGCGGATATCCTCGTTGTTCTGCAGGACAAACCATAGCTGGAACACAGGGCTGTGGCTGAGGCTGCGACGATGCCCCAACGCTTCCGCGACGCGTTCGAACGGGACATGCTGATTGGCCAGTGCAGCAAGAATGCTGATCTTGTTCTGCTGGAGCAGCGCATCGAAGCTTTGCGTTGGATCCACAAGGCAGCGCAGTGCCACCGTATTGATGAACAGGCCCACCATGCTCTCTGTTTCTGCAAGCGTACGACCGGCTACCGGCGTGCCCACCACGACGTCGTTCTCGTTCCCATACATGCTTAGCAGTACGGCCAACGCAGTATCCAGGAACATGAACAGCGTCACCCTGCGCTGCTGGCAGAACTGGCGGACACGCTCCCGCAGTGGACCTTCGACAAGGGTGCGGACACGTTCGCCCCGGAAGGTCTGCTTGGCCGGTCGCTGCTTGTCCATGGGCAGGCTGTGGAGCTGCGGCAGCCCCTCGAGCGTCGAGCGCCAGAAGGACATGCCTGCATCGAGAACATCACCTTGCAGATAGCCGTCCTGCCATGTGGCGAAATCGGCGTACTGCAGACGGGCGGGCGTGGGCTCAGCAGAATCACCGGCGACATATGCGGTGTAGGCCGAGCACAATTCCTTTATCAACAGACCCACGGTCCAGCCGTCGGATGCAATGTGGTGCACGTTGAACACAGCTACATGGCGCGTGTGCGAAAGGCGCAGCAACATCACGCGCAACAGCTGGCCTTGCGAAAGATCGAACGGCTGCTTCAGGTCGGCGGCGATCAGCGAGCGCACCTCCTTCGCCTGCTCGTTCTCCGGAAGCGATGACAGGTCGATCACCGCGAGTGGCGTCTCCCCCAATACCTGGACGCTTCGATCTATTCCCCCCCCGCGCTCCACAAATGAGGTGCGAAGCACTTCATGCCGCACCAGCAGCTGTCTGATGGCCAGCTCGAAGCTGGTTCGATCGAGCACTCCATCGAACGCAAAACATCCCTGGATGTTGAAAAGGCTCCCGTCCTCGGATTGCTGATGCGCGAACCAGACCCGTTGCTGCGCCCCCGACATCGGCGAACCCGCCCGGTCGTCAGCTGGGGTCAGCGATGCCATCGAGGTAGGCTGCGACGCCATCGCCGCCTCTTTCATGAGCAGGAACTCGATGATCGAAGCCTTGTGATCCATGACCTGCCGACGCAATCCTTCCGGCACGCTGCCAGATACGGACCTGTAGGCAAGCTGGCCCTCCTTCATGTAGAGAAGTACGTCGGCCGAAAGAGCGACGTGGTAGATGTCTTCAGCAATGGTCAAAAAACACCCCCTTCAATAGCATGTCCAAGTGACGCCAGATAGTGTTCCTTCGACGTGGTGCGGCTACCTCGAAGGGCAGTTTCCACGGCGACCGCCAGGCTCTCCACCGTAGGGCTCTCGAACACCGTCTCCAGCGGGATATCGGATTCGGCCAGCTGGAAGTGCTGCCGAAGCCGGCTGGTAATACGCGCGATGTGAAGGGAATGGCCACCCAGAGCAAAGAAGTCATCGGTGACACCAATGTCTTCAAGACCCAGAACATCCCGCCAGATGCCAAGCAGTCTGCTCTCGGTGTGTGTTCTGGGCGCGACCCGAGTGGCCTTGCTCTTCGCCGTCGGTGGCAACGGCACCGGCAGCCTTGCACGGTCAACCTTGCCGTTGGCGGTCATGGGCAGCGAATCCAGCAGCACGATGTCCGCGGGAACCATGTAGTCGGGCAGGAAGGCCCTTAGCCCCGTCCTGACGCGGTGTTCAGCGGCGCAGAAGTCGTCAATTGCCGTGGTGGCGTGCGTCGTCCTGGGAACGACGAATGCAACGATCTTCCTGTCAATGCCTTCGCCAACCGTGATCACAGTCGCGTCGCGGACATCCTCCTGAGCACATAGACGAACCTCGATTTCTCCGGGTTCGACCCTGAATCCGCGGATCTTCACCTGCTCATCCGCCCGCCCGATGAACTCCAGATCGCCTGACGGCAGACAACGCACCAGGTCGCCCGTGCGGTACAGGCGTTGCGTCTCACTTCCGACGGACATATCCACGAAACGGCTGTGGGTCATCTCCGGCTGGTTCAGGTAGCCAATGGCCAGGCCACTGCCACCCACGAACAGTTCACCCAGGGCGCCCGGGAGCGCCGGCATGCCGCCGCCATTCATGACGTACAGCTCCGCCCCTGCGACGGCCCGTCCGATGGGAACGCGCGTCTCTGGAAGCAGCGTCGACGGCTGGAACAGAAATGTGGTGCAGCAAACCGTGGTTTCGGTTGGACCGTAACCATTGATAATTTCAAGTCCGGGCAGATGCGCGGCGATGTTCTCCAGCTGGCCGCTTGAAATCGGCTCGACACCGACCAGCATCCTGCGCAGAGCAGGTGGGTTGCGAGCGCTGCCAGCCAGATGATCGCCCAGGTATTCCAGGTGGCCCGCGTACACATACGCGCTGTCTATCTGATGCTCCGCCATCCATGCAAACAGGCGTTCGGGATCGAGACGGTGCGTTTCCGGAACAATGTGCAGACACCCACCGGCACATAACGGTGCAAAAATTTCGTAGACCGAAACGTCGAAGCTGATGCTGCTCCATAGCGAGCCATTCCAGGGGCTCCGCATGGGCGTCAGGTTGTCGACGTGCGCCAGGAGGTTGAGGGCACTGGCGTGCGACACCACCACGCCCTTGGGCATCCCCGTGCTTCCTGAGGTATAGATGACGTAGGCGGGGTCGGACCCGTCCGTGTGCAGGTACTGCAAATGGTTGGACACGCCCGCGCAGTGCAGGTCCTCCAGAAACAGCACTGGCCGGTTGAACCCAGCAAGCAACGCTTCGTGGCGTCGCTGCCCCAGCAACACTGGTGGGTCGCAGTCGGAAATCATCGCAGCGAGCCGGCCCGGTGGATAGGACATGTCAAGCGGGACGTAAGCGGCGCCGGCCTTCAATGTCCCCATGATCCCGACCACAAGCTCCACCGATCGATCTGCGCACAGCCCTACCAGGGAACCACGGCCAACACCGATGCTGCATAGCTGCTGGGCCAGCAGGCTGGCCTGATCGTCGAGTTCGCGATAGCTCAGCGTCTCACCCTGGTGGACTACCGCAGGCAGATCGGGGTGGGCACGCGCGCGCGCCTCGAACACCTGCTCCAGCCGACGGCCTGGCAATGGAATGCAATCGCCACGCATCGGGGCGGCTGGGCCCGCTACGGAGTACGGCGTAGCTGCCCCATCGGTGGCCGCAACTTCAACCAGTGCGTTGAATCCATCGGCCATTCGCTCGATCGACCGCGGAAAGAACAGATCCTCGTTGAAGTGCCAGGTCACCTGCAACCCGTCGTCGCGTTCTTCGACATCGACCTGCAGATCGAACTTGACCGGCAGCCCAGGGTTGATCAGACGGTCGACCGACAGGCCTGGCAACAGGAAATCAGGTGCCTGGCCGGTCACGGTCAACAGCAACTGCATCAGTGGCGCATGGGCGCGACTACGACCAGGCTTCAGCTTCTCCAGCAGCACCTCGAAGGGCAGATCCTGGTGCGAGATCGCCTCTATGAGGTCGCGCTTGCTCTGGTCCAGCAGCGCGTCAAAGCGCGTGCCGCCATCAACCTGGCTACGCAGCAGGACGGTGTTGACGAAAAGGCCAACCGTTCCATCAGCATCCCTGTGTGCCCGGCCGGCCACCGGGAAGCCGATCACTATGTCGCGTTCCGCCGAATACAGCCCCACCAATGCCGCAAGCGCCATATGCATGAAGGCAGCCAGCGTGGCGTCCTGCGCCTGACAACGGGCGCGTATCGCGCGGAGAGACTCACGGCCGATGTGCCGGTACACCTGCCTGCCCGCGTACGTCTGAACGGCAGGCCGCGGCCGATCCAGCGGCAGGCCGTGCAGCTGCGGCAGGCCTTCCAGTTTACCCAGCCAATAGGCCAGGTGATCCGCCACGCTGCGCTCGCTTTGGTGTGATCGCTGCCATTGGCAGTAGTCGACGTACTGCAACGGTAGGGGGCGACCGGCCTGCCCTGCTCCCG
This sequence comes from Stenotrophomonas sp. 704A1, assembly GCF_030549525.1. Lineage (NCBI taxonomy): Bacteria > Pseudomonadati > Pseudomonadota > Gammaproteobacteria > Lysobacterales > Lysobacteraceae > Stenotrophomonas > Stenotrophomonas tuberculopleuritidis. The sequence continues at coordinate 3,340,608 of NZ_CP130831.1, forward strand.
TCATCCCGGCATACCGCTCCGAGATCTCGCGCTTGAGGATCTCGATCGACCAGCCATCGCATGCGATGTGGTGGACATTCATGACGAAGATCACCACGCCGCGCGAGAGACGCAGCGTCGCGACGTGGAGGACCGGGCCGGTGGCGATGTCGAAGCGTCGTTGGTTTTCACGACGCAACAACTCCTGGAGCGCGCGCTCCTGCCCATCGGCATCGAAGGCTGAAGCATCCAGGCGTTCCCACACGAGGGGATGCGCTGGATGCACCACCTGCATCAGCTCGCCATCCACTTCGGTGAAGTGCGTCCGGAGCGCCTCATGCCGCGTCACAACATCATCGACCGCTGCCGCGAGGAGATCGAGATCCAGATCGCCTGCCAGGCGATATGCGCCGACCATGTTGTAGGGTGTGGACGTCTGTTCAAAACGATCAATCAGCCACATCCGGCATTGCGCGGGAGAGGCTGGCACCTGGCTGCGCGCATCTGCATCGATGCGGCGAATTGCCGTCGCTGCCCCGGGGGCCACCGTGCGGAGATGACGGAGAAGGTCGTCCTTGTGTTGCTTCAGCAGCTCCAGCAACTCAGGCTCAGGCGCTCTGCCCAGAAAACGCACGTGCAGCTGGCCATCGCTTTCTGCCAGCTTCAGGCCGCCATCGAAGCATTGTTGGAGAAGGTCCTGGATAGTCATTGCACGCAGGTCCGCATGATGGGCGCCGGATTCATACGCTGAGCGAGGCCTGGGGGGTGCGCGCAACCTGCTCGCTCCTTTCCGTCACTGAAACGATCGACCCACCAGCAAACTTGACGACTTTGTCAGCCAGGTGGAAGTAACGCTCGTCATGGCTCACCACCACGATGGTCTTTCCGAGGCGCTTCAGGTCGAACAGGAGCTCTTTGTAGAAGAACTCGCGGAACTCAGGATCCTGGTCCGCCGCCCACTCGTCGAATACGTATATGTCCGAGTTGTCGAAGTAGGCGACCAGCAAGGCAAGACGTTTGCGCTGCCCATATGACAGGCGGGTCGTCGAGATGCGCCCATTCTCGATGCTGACCTTCGCCGACAGTCCCAAGCGCTTGACCAGCGCAGATGCCTCGTGCAGATGAAGCGGAGCATCGTCCTTGGGGACCAGGGTCTCGAAGAGGTAGTAGTCCTGGAAGACTGCAGAGAACCACTGGAAGTGCTGACTCTGGGAGGCCGCTTCCTGGCCATTGACTACGATGTCCCCGCCTTCTACGGCATACAGGCCGGTCAGCAGCTTGGCTGCGGTTGTTTTGCCACTGCCGTTGCCGCCTACGAAGTAGACGATCTCCCCACGCGTGATCTCAAGGTTCAGCGGGCCGATACTGAACCCTTCTGTGCCCTCGTCCTGGCTCTCATAGGTGAAGCCAACATCACGCATCACGAGGGACTGAAAAGGTTCCATTGCATGCTGGGTGATGGCCGCAGGCTCCAGCGGAAGGGTGAGCTGCAGCTCCGCCAGCTTTGCGGAGCCGATCTTCGCGCCGTAGATGGTCCTGAACGAGTTCATCAGGATATTCAACGGGCCTACCATGTAGAAGATGACAATGATGAAGCTCATCACATAGGCGCGATCCAGCACGCCCACGGCCGGTGAAAGGAACAGTATTGCGCCGATGGCGATGAAGACGATTGCCGATGCCCAACTGCTAGACAAGCCCCAAAGCGCTTCAGCCGATACGGTTGCCTTGCGGTAGCTCTCGGCGTGCTCTCGCAACTCCTGCCCAAGAAAGGCTTCGCCACGCCAGCGGTTGAACTTCAGCTCCTTGTTGCCGTCAATCAAGGCTTCGTAGCAGCGGAACAGGTCGTCTTCGATCTTCCTGCGCACCACGAATTTCCTTTCGGCGCGATTGGCGATGACAAACTTTGCCACTCCCAGCGCCAGAAGAAGAAAAGCAAGGAAGATGCCGAAAAGTTGCAGCGACAGGGTACCAAGATAGATCAGGCATGCCAGGACCACGGTCCCATTGAATACATAGCCCGGAAGCATGGTAAACAGCTCATGTACCGCTGGCACGTCCTTGGTCAACGCGGTGTATAGCCGGTGGCTGCCGATCGCCTCGACCTGCTGGACGGACAGATTAGAAATGCCCTTCACCAACCCCTCTCGAAGTTTCATGAACGTCTCGGCACCGAGCCGCGAGAGAAGCACTTGCGAAAGGATCGTAAATCCAATGACTGACAGCAGGACGAGCCCGAACGTGGCCACGCTCGTCGCGTCGAAGCGAGTGACATGGATGTACTTGTTGATAAGCACCATCAAGACGATGTTGGCGGCACCGGCAAGTGCACTGATCGCACCAATCAGCACGATTTTTGCTTTGTTCCGATGAATCTCAACCATCAGCATGGGCGACCTACCTGGAGGGGGATCCGTACTACAAGGTGATTTGGTTGACGTACGATTCTTCAGCCGTTGCACGTACGGCCACCAGTATTGCGGCCTGCGCTGCCTTCTGCTCGATGAGCATGGCCTGCATCTCGATGGTCGCGCAGGTGAACAACTCGGATAGATCAAGCGAGAGCTCGAACTCCGTCTCGATCGCGGTTGCCAGGCGCATCAGGAGAAGTGAGTCGCCGCCGCAGGCAAAGAAGCTTTTCCGCGCATCCAAGGCGTCCTGGGCCAGGAGGGAGCCCCATAGGCGCTGCAACCTGCGCTCGACATCGCTGCGGGGCTCGACGACCGCATGCGCATGGAGCGCGTTCTTTGTGGGCGCCGGCAGGGCATTTCGATCGATCTTTCCGTTCGGTGTGAGTGGAAGCGCCGGCAGCACCACGAATACGGATGGAACCATGTATGCGGGCAGCGTCGTGGATAGATGCGCAAGCACGTCATCGGTGAGCGTGTCACGCACCTCATCAATCCCCGGGCCATCTTTGCCACCCACGATGTATCCAACGATGACGAGATTTTCTTCCGTACTGACGTCATTGCGTACGATCACCGCGCAGTCGCGCACTCTTGGATGACTGCTGATCCGGGTTTCGATCTCCCCAAGCTCGACGCGGAATCCGCGGACCTTCACCTGATTGTCTTTGCGCCCGGCATAGCGCAGGTTACCGTCTGCGTCGAACCGGGCCCTATCTCCCGTGCGATACAGGCGCTTGCCGGTGTTTGGGTCAAGAATGAATTTCTCATCGGTCAGCGCTGGCTGGTTCAAATAGCCGCGCGCAAGTCCGGCGCCGGCAATGTGCAACTCGCCTACCAGACCGGGGGGCAGCAAGCTGCCATGGTGGTCGAGCACGTACACCTGGGTATTTGCGATAGGCCTGCCTATGGATTCATGGCCCCCTCTTTCGCGTCGACACCATGTGGAATACGTGGTGTCCTCTGAAGGGCCATACAGGTCGTTGACCCGGACCCCAGGCAGTTCATGCAGCGCGTCGACGAGGTCCTGTCGCAACAGCTCCCCGGCCAGGTTGATGCAACGCACCGAGCTGGGAATCGCAGAAGCGTCCAGCAACGGACGGATCGCGGATGGAACCGTGTTGATCAGCGTGACATCCGCTACGCCCCGCCCTTTGAGGGCCAGTACATTGTCAACCAGCACCACACGGCCGCCCTTGGCGAGCGGCGCGAACATTTCGAATACTGAAAGATCAAAGCAGATGGATGTGGCAGCCAGGACCCCGTCCAGATCGTCGCGGGTGAACGCGCCTAGCACCCACTGTATGAAGGCCGATGCCTGGCGATGCTCGATCAGTACACCCTTGGGTTTACCCGTCGAGCCAGAGGTGTAGATCACATAGGCAAGGTCTGCATCGGACCGCGCGGTCTGACCGGATTCATGAAGGTCCTGCAGCGTGCCGACGTCTGCGCTGAGCAGTTCGTCCATGTCGATGACATTTGGCGTACCGACCGGCAACACGGCGCGCCCCAGGCAGTCGGTCAGTACCGCCTGGGCCCCAGAATCGCCAAGAATGTATTCGATCCGGGCCTGCGGGTAGGCCGGGTCGAGCGGCACATAGGCTGCCCCGGACTTCAGGATCCCCAGGATCGCCGCCAACATCCGGGGCGTGCGGCTGTGGCAGACGCCGACGAATCGATCAGGCCCCACGCCGAGCGCGGCCAAGCGGAGGGCGACGCGGCTCGCTTGCGCGTCCAACGCCCGGTACGAGACGGCCTCGTCTCCACAGGTGACCGCGATCGCATCAGGCGTCCGCGCGACCTGTTCTTCGAAGAACTGGTGCAAGCGTACGCCGCAGCGCAGTGGCGATGTCGTGCCGCTCCAGTCGCCAAGCAGTTCTTCAGCTTCAACGGCGGTCGGGAGTCGGTAGGTGCTGATCGGGAGGTCGTCCTCCAGAGCCAGCTGGCACAACAGTCCGTGCAACCGATCGAGGATCGCGGTGGCTTCACTCTGGTCGAAATAGTCGGCGCGGTAGTCAAGATGAAGTGCAACTGCCTGTGTATCGCCGTAGTCACATACCACGAAGGTCAGTGGCGCCTGTTCGTGGTCGTGCGTGAGGTATTCCGTTTGAACCGCGCGCCCGTCAATGCCCAGCTCGAAGTCCAGCTTCTGATAGTTGAAGGCAAGCTGGTGAAGCTGCCCATTCCACGTCGGGTGTTTCTCGCGCAGGGCCCGTATCAGGTCGCCCATCGGAAAACGGCTGTGACGATGGTTCCGCCGCTGCCACAGCGTGACATCACGCAGCAATTCACCAAAACAGGGATCGCCTGGCAGGTTGAAGCGCGTGGCGCTCACATTGACCAGAGAACCGATGGTCGCCTTCTCGTCAGCCGTGCGCCGATTGTGGACGGGTGAGCAGATCACCAGATCGTCGCAGCCGTAAGCCCGGGAAAAATAGACGTAGAGCGCGGCCTGGAACACTGACACGATATGCGTGCCTGCCCGGCGTGCCAGCTCGCATAGCGCATTGAAGAGTGGTGGGGCGAGGGTGATGCTGGTGCGGCGGCTGGTCGCCGGTGGCTGATGGGCCGGTGTGATGCTCGATGCAAACAAGGGGCGAGGAATGCTCTCGTACTGGTTCAGCCAGAAATCACGGCTTTGCGCATAGGAAGCGCTTGCCGGATAGGCCGCTTGTTCCCTCATGTAGCCGACGAACGAGGGTGGCGCGGTGCTTCCGGCCGATCCCCGCGAGAGTTCTTCATAGAACTCAAGGAAACGCTGCATCTGCAGTGCAAAGCCCCACCCATCCATGATGAGGTGATGCGCTTTTGCGAAGTACCAGTATTCCCCTTCCGCTACCTTGATAAGCGCGTCTTCAAATACCGCATCGGATATATCGTCAAACGGCACCCGGAACCGATGCAGAATCCACGCTCTTGCGGCCTCCCTGGCGTCGGCGTTGCCCGAATGATCGTGCATTGGGAGCGGTCCCGGCAGCCGGTCGGTTAGCAGCGGCTTACAGCCGCCCGTCACCTCCCGGAAACGCAGCCGGTAGGTATCGTTGCCTTCAAACACCCGTTGGCGAGCACGAGCAAACCGCTCTGTGTCCAGTTCGCCAACGTACTTCTGGCAACCACCGATGTTGTTGACAACGCCACCGAAGTGCTTCCCCTCCAAGTAGATGTCGCGCTGGGTCGGGGTGAGTTGCAACGTGCTTGCGTGCACAACGGCTCTCCTTTGCATCCCTGCTGCCAAAGCAACCTTCAATCAAGGCCGATCACCCGTGGTCGCCATACCCCTCGCGCCACTTGATTCCATCCGATCCAGGCGTCTGCACTACCCGCGATCCGAGGATATGCCTCGATCACTCTACCGCAGAAAACCCTGTCGGAACCACATATCAAGCAGCCTGCCCCAATCCGAATGTGAACTGCATCACCCGCCTGGCGGTCTGTTCGAGATACGGTGGATACATGATATCCACGCTTGCTCCGTCGCGCTCTGGAGGCGTGATCACGGTGAGCTTTCCCTCTGTCAGAGTATTCCAGTCGCACCACGGCTTGATCTGCTCGGCAGCTTCGGGATCCACGTAGTGCCACTGGTAAAGATTGACGTCGAGGTTTGAGCACGGCGCGCGGTACTTTCGCGTTGCCTGGCGCATCAGGCACATCGCCTCTATGCACTTGCCTATCCAATCGAGATCGTTGCCGGCCTCGACTACCCCCTGGAGGCGCAGACTGTCGACGATGGCATCGGCCACCTCACGGAAACTGAGTGTTTCCATACGCTCCCAGTTCACCCCGCTCAGTTCGATGCCATAGCGCGCTGCAATGTAGTCGCGCAGGAAAGTCGCGCGCTCCCGCTCGGCCGAATCAAAACCGCTGACCAGGCTGGATCCGAACATGGACACGGAATCGACCTGTGCCCCACCCAGCTGAAGCTGGCACGCCACCTCGTAAGCGATTACGCCACCAGAGCAATAGCCGAAGATCGTGTAGGGACCCTCGGGCTGGATGGAACGAATGACATCCACGTGGTACTCGGCCAGTTCTGGCAGGGAACGATAGGCAAAGTCCCCATAGATGAAGGGCTCCTCGAGCGCGTAGAGCTTCGCGTACGGCTCGAGTGCCGTTGCCAGTCCCTCGTAATATCCCACTCCGCCACCGGCAGGATGCATACAGAACACAATGCGTCGCGCGGATGAATCATTCAGTTCAACAACGGTCGAAGACAGCGTTTCCGGCAAATTCATGAAAATTTCCTCGGCGATCACGATTCCATCGCATCCTGTGGCGGCATCCAGACGCCTGCGCCTACTGCATCGTGCCTGTGAATGCACTGCGGAACTGATCAGAGAGCGTATCCCACTGCACCTCGTCCAGCAATGCGCGGTGGACACTCAAAACAGCGACGCTCGACGTGTCGCCAACGAAAAGATCGGCGCGCAGCAAGGGCCCCTGGAGTGAGGCAATGGCGCGCTCGACCTGGCGCCGGGCCGCCGCCACCTCCGCGACTATCGCCTCGGGACCTGCCCCCGAAACATCGTGGATGTTGACGATCGAGCGCAGGAGCTCACGACTGGCTTCGACCCGCATGACGCGGTACGAATCGCCCGTCGCTTGAAATACCGAGAGCAACGCATCACGCTCGGTAATCGTGCCCTTCACCCACTGCCTGAAGTGGGTTTCGGTAACCTCGCCGCCCACTTCAATCTGCGCGCGCCAGCACCCGGCATCTGCGGCTCCGGATTGGAGTACGTCATGCTGATACGGGGATAGCGGCGCATAGGCCTGGCGTGTTGCAGGTGCAGCTTGCGCACTTGCATCCACCACACCGCAGATCCCCCGGATGGTCTGGAGCTTGAAGATGCTGCCGATTTTTATGTCCAGGCCCAGCTTTCCCGCCTGCATTACCGTCTGGATGGCTCTGATCGAGTTTCCTCCAATATCAAAGAAGTTCTGGTTGCGACCGACCTGGTCGAGGCCGAAAAGCGCCTGCCAGATGCCAGCCAGTACCTCTTCGCGCTCACCGACGGGGGCCTCGTATTCATGGTCATCGGGACCCACAGACGTCAACGCCGGGAGCGCATCGAGATCCCTCAGCCCACCCGCCGTCCTTGGCAACGCGTCCAGGACCACGAACGCGCCGGGAACCATGTACTCGGGCAGGTCGACAGTCAATCGAGCACGAAGATCGACAGGGCTCAACCTGTGACCCGCCAGGGCCACCAGGTAGGCAGTCAGCACTTCCAAGCCCGCGGGGTCCTTCCTTACCACGACCGCCGCTTCCTGTACGCCAGCACAGCCCAACAAGCCGGCCTCGATCCTGCCGGCATCAATATGCAAACGCCTGAAGATGGTCTGCGAACCGGTACGCCCAAGCAACTCGATGGTGCCATCGACGCGCCAGCGCCCCAGATCGCCGGACCTGTACATACGCGCGCCGGGATCGGTACCGAAGGGGTCTGCGACGAAATGTTCTGCGGTTGACCTGACTTCGCCGAGATAGCCGCGAGCGACGCCTGCCGCCCCCACGCACAGCTCGCCCACGACGCCCACCGGTACCGGCTGCCGGTCCTCGTCGAGAATGTAGACACGGGCGTTGCCGAGTGGCCGACCGATGTTGTAACCGTGCAGCCACGGTGCCGCGACGGGAGAGGCCGCCGCCAGGCCGCTCTCGATCATGCCGTAGACGTTGTGGAAAGCCACGTTTGCGGCGGCCAGCATGTACGCGTGGAGTGCACTTGGGATGGGCTCACCTCCGACAAGTACGCGATGGCAACGGCTGCCCGAGCCCGCCTCCAGCAACCCCGCAGTAACCAGAAGCTGCAGTTGCGTGGGCGTGCAGTGGAGGAGATCCACCCGCTGCTGGACCAGCTGATCGAGCAACCGCTTCCCGTCCGCACCTGCATCTCTGGCAAGCAGCACGACGCATGCTCCGGAAAGCAGCTGGGCCAATGAGCCGACGAATGCATCGAAGGCGACGGAACCATTCAGCGCGACGCTTCGAGTCGGCGTATCGGTACTGCCCACGATCGTGTCCAGCAATGTCCAGAGGTTGAGCACGTTTCGATGCTCGACCAAGACGCCCTGCTCATCTCCGGCACGTCCAGAACCATAGGCCACGCACGCGAGACTGGTGGCGTCAATGCCAAGCGCCCGTGCATCAGGATTATGCGCAGGCGCGCGTGCCAACGCGTCCCGGGTTTCAGCTTCATCCATGCACAGGACGTCGACGGCCACCCCATCCAGCAGCGACTGCGTCGCCACCTGCGCCACCAGCGCTACGGGTGCGAGGTCCTGCAGTCGCTGGACCAGACCTGCCGCAGGCAGATCGGAATGCAGCATCGCGTAGGTTGCTCCGGCCTTGAGCACGCCCATTACCGCGACCAGCGCTTCAGGACCGTGCTCCATACAGATGCCGACACGATCCCCCGGTTCGAGCCCACGCGCGAGCAGGTGGTGTGCCAGGCGATTGGCACGGGCATTCAGTTCGCCGTAGCTCAGGCACTGCGCATCGTACGCGATCGCTTGTGCGTCCGGCTGGATGGCTGCCACCTGTTCGAAGCGTTCCTGGATCAGCGACTCGGACGGATGCGGGCTGGATTGGCCGCTGATCACCTCCACTACGTTCCGGCGTTCCTCTACGCTCATGAGCGGTAGTTCGCGCAGTGACCGCTCTGGCCGATCAACGATTGACTGCAGCAGCACCGCAAAGCCGGCTGCCATTCGTTCGATCGTCGCTGCTTCAAAGAGGCTCGTGGCATACCGCCACGCCAGGTGCAGCTCACCGCTGTGCTCCACGGCGTCCAATTCGAGCTCGAACTTGGCCACGGGTGCGGGATCGCCCTCGCCTGCGATCTCCAGACCAGGCAGGCGAAGCTCACCCACACTCTGGTTCTGCAGCGAAAACACCACTTGCACGACGGGGCTATGGCTCAGGCTGCGCTCGGGCTGCAGGCGGTCCACAAGCATCTCCAGCGGAATATCCTGGTTTGCGAAGGCTTCGATGGCTTGCTTGCGGCCCTCGGCCAGGACATCGATGAAGCGCTTGTCCGGGTTGAGCTGGTAGCGGAATACCAGGGTGTTGACGAAGAACCCGATCAATGCGCCCAGTTGCTCATTGGTACGGCAGGCGACCGGGCTTCCGATCACGATGTCGGCTTCGCGGCTCCAGCGGCTCAACAGCGCGGCGAAGGCACTTTGCAGCACCATGAATGGGGTTGCGTCATGGCGCTTGCCCAGGGCATCCAGTGCCGACAGCAACTCGCGGCCGATCACCTGCGTATGCACCGCACCTGCGAACTTCTGTTGAGGTGGTCGCGGATGATCGAGGGGCAACGCATGCAAAGGCGGCGCGCCTTGCAGCACACGCTCCCAGTGATGCCACTGCCGCTCGATTTCATCTGCGAACGTTGTCCGCTGCCAATGCGCAAAATCCGCGTACTGGATATCGAGTTCTGGCAGCGTGGCCTCCCGACCTTCGTGCAACGCGGTGTAGAGCGCAACGAATTCGCTCGCGAGCACGCCGATCGACCAGCCATCGGACGCGATGTGGTGCATGGTCAGCAACAGGACGTGGTCCTGCTCATCCAGCGCGAGCAAGCGTACACGCAGGAGCTGGTCACGCTCCAGATTGAAGGCTGTGGAGGCCTCTTCCGCCGTATGCCTGGCGACGGCCGCGGCTTTCGCGGCGGCGTCCAGGCCTGCCAGGTCGATGACAGGAAAATCGATGGCGTGCGAGGGCTGAACAATCTGAACGGGACCTTCGTCAGTCCGGACGAAAACGGTACGCAACACGGAATGGCGAGCGATGATGGTTTCGAGGCCGTTCCGCAGCGCACCTCGATCGAGGCTGCCGCGCAGACGTAGTGCGAATGGCATGTTGTAGTGCGAACTGCCGCCGTTTACCTGATCGACCACCCACAGCTGTTGCTGCGAGAACGAAAGCGGTATCGAGCCATGCTTGTCGATCACCGGGATATGCGCCCGGGAAACCTGCTTCTGACGGTCGACGTAGTTCGACAGGCCTTCGATGGAGCTGTGGAGGAAGAGCGCTTTGAGCGATCGCTCGATCCCGAAATGCGTTGCGACGCGGCCTGCCACGCGCATGGCCTTGAGCGAATTGCCTCCCAGGTCGAAGAAGCCGTCTCGTGTGCTTGATATCTCCACGCCGAGCACGTCCTGCCAGATCGCCAGCATGTCCACTTCGGTCTGGGTAGCTGGTGCAACCGTTGTCCGGTCGCCGTCGGCCAAGCCCGTGGATCGTGGGACCTTGCCATGCTGCAGGGCTCGTTGGCGTAGCTGGACGTGGAACGCATCGTCCGGGAGTTCGATCGTTGTGATCGAGTCACTGCTGGGTAGCTGTGCCAGGAAAGTGACAAGTACGCTGAGCATGGCCTCGATGGCCTCCTCGGAAAAATCCTCGTCGCGGAATCGACAGCTGATCGTCAGCACTTCCTGCAACGTGGCGACAAGTGTCAGCTTGTAGTTCGTCTGCTCGTCCGATCCCAGCCCATCCATCGCCAGGCCATGCGCCGACATGTCGGCGGTCGTCCCGACGGCGGCGTCGATCGGAAAGTTCTCGAAGGCGATCAGACTGTCGAACAATGGCGTGTGGCTGGCAGACGGGCTGTACGACTGCACCTCGGCCAGTGGCAGGTAGCCGAAGTCGTTGCTTTCCTGGAATGATCTGTGGAGGGCGGCGATCAACGGCAGGACGTCGGTCTGCGCAAATGAAAGTTTGACCGGAATGGTGTTGATGAAAAGGCCCACCATCGACTCGATATCCGCCACCGCTGCAGGCCGACCGGAAACGGTCGCACCGAACATGACGGTCTCCTCGCCGCTGTAGCGATGCAGGAGCAAGCCCCAAGCCAGCTGCACGAGAGTGTTCACGGTGGTATGGCTGCGCTTGGCGAATGCCTGGAGCTGGTCAGACACCTCGCGGGTCAACTGCACGGACCTGGCCCGATGTCCTTGGCCCCTCTTGCCTGGCATGCGATCGATCACCAGTGGTGTTGGCGCCTGCGTATCGGCAAGCTGCGCCCTCCAGTAGTTGGCGGCCGCGCTCCTGTCCTGCGCCTGCAGCCAGGAAATGTAATTCGAAAATGGCGCGGCAGCCGGCAGCGTGGCCTTGTCGCCGCGCAGCAGGGACTGATAGATGGCCATCACGTCGCGATAGACAAGCGGTGTCGACCAGCCATCAAGCAGCATGTGGTGCGAACTCCACAAGACCCTGAAGCGGTTGTCGGACAGCCAGAACAGGCTGATGCGCAGCATCGGTGCGCAGGACGGGTCAAAGCCGATCGCTTTGTCCCGCTGGCGGGCATCTTCGAAGTGCCTGGCCTGCTGCTCTTCGGTCAGCGAGCGAAGATCCACTTCAACCCAGGGAACCACCGCATTGGGAACGACAAGCTGGTGCAGTTGCTCGCCTTCGCCAACGAAGACGGTGCGGAGGATATCGTACCGTTCAACCACCGCCTGCCAGGCCTGTCGGAACAGGTCCGCGTCCAGGTGGCCGGTGAAGGTCGGGTATATCTGCGATACGTACGCACTTGCATCGAGCATGCTGTGATACAGCATGCCCTGCTGCATCGAGGTGGCGGGATACAGGTTCTCGATGGTGTATCGGGCCTGCCACGCATCCAGATCGGCAGTGGTGACGCGCGACATCGGGAAGTCGCTGGGCAACAGGCCCGATTGGCGGCGCAGGGCAACCGGCGCCGCTCCCTTGGCGGGTGCGCAATGCTCGATGACCCGCCTCAATGCGTCTTCGAGGTGGCCCGCCAGGCCCTCCATGTTCGCCCGCAAGAACTCCTGATCGCTGAAGCTCAGTTCGAACTGGAGCTTGCCCAGCACCACCATGCCGTTGAGCTCCAGGACCTGCTCGCGGCGGCGCTCGGGGTCGACATCCGTGCCCGTCGACTCTGGCGCGAATCGGAACAGCGAAGCTTCGTCGAACGTCTGGTCGAACTGGCCCAGGTAGTTGAACACCACCTGCGCCCGACTCCCCTGCTCGGCCTGTGCAAGCACAGCGTCGCCGGCGAGGTGCCGCAGGACACCGTAGCCGAGGCCCTTGTTCGGAATGGCCCGGTAGTGTTCCTTGACGCTGCGGATCACGCTCGGGATCTCCACGTCATCGCATCGAAGCGTCAACGGGTAGGTGGTAGTGAACCAGCCCACCGTCTGCGTGGTGTCCAGTGCCTCGAACACATCTTCCCGACCGTGTCCCTCAAGGATGACGCGCAGGGTCGGCGACTGGGTCCAACGGCGCATGCCAAGGTACACCGCCGAGAGCAACAGCTCATTGACGTCGGTGCGGTACGCTGCCGGGCACTCGCGCAGGAGCCGGGTCGTTTCCGCTTCCGACAGCCCGATGCGAACGGTCCGAGTGGTGCTGCGCCGGGCGGCGGACCGCATCGGGAAGTCCGCCGGGAAGGACGGAATCGTATCGGCCAGCTGCGCGTGCCAGAACGCCCTCTCCTTCTGCAGGGCTTCCGACCTGGCATAGTCTGCCAGCGCGGCCCCCCACTGCTGGAACGCCGACGTCTTGGGTGCCAGAGCCGGCGCTGGGCTGCCCTGTTGCACGCGATATGCCTGCTCCAGGTCCGCAAGGAGGATGCGCCAGGAGACGCCATCGACGACCAGATGGTGAGCGACCAGCAGGAGCCTGCCGGAGTCGGCACCCTGGAAATACACGACACGCAGCAGGGGTGGCCTACCGATCCCGAGTGCAAGCTGGTGGTGTTCACATCGCTGCGTGATGCCCACCCCGTCTACATCCGCCGCCAGCACTTCATGCAGGCAGCAATCATCGATCATCTTGTCCGTCAGCGGCTCGTGCGTCGCCGACCAGTCATCCCCCTGGCTTTCGAAGCGCAGCCGGAGTGCATCGTGTCGCTGAAGGATGGAGCCGACAGCCCTTTTCAAGGCGTCGAAGTCGAAGGTCGCCGGCGTCACAAGCAGCACACTCTGGTTGAAATGCTGGATGTGCTCCCGGTCGGCGGCAAGAAATGCCTTCTGGATCGGCAGGAGCTGCAAAGCACCTTTGATCGTCTGTTGAGGCGCGTCTGCAGCCGTGGTGACCCCTTCGCCGCCAACTGCCAGCTCGGCGATCGTCTGGCTCGCGAAGAGTTGCCGGGTCGTCAGCGGGATGCCGGCCTTGTTGGCGCGTGCAACCACCTGGATGGAGAGAATGGAGTCGCCGCCCAGCTGGAAGAAATTATCGTGTATTCCGACTTCGTCTACGCGCAGAAGCGTCTTCCATATCTCACACAGCAACGCTTCTGTCGCGTTACGTGGACCTGCGCTGCGATCATGGGAGGAAGCCGTCACCTCGAGTTGCGCCAGGCCCTTCTTATCCAGTTTGCCGCTGGCATTGAGAGGCAACCTTGACAGGAACTTGAATGCGCTCGGAACCATGTGCGCCGCGAGGGACTGCTCCAGCGCCGCACGCAGCTCGGCGGCAAGATCGATGTCGCTGAACCCCACGTCCATGGGCTGTCGGGGGACGACGTAGGCAACCAGGCGCTTCTGGTTTGCCTGGCCTTCGATCGCCAACACGGCGCACGTGCGAACAGCAGAGAGCTGGTTCAATTGATGTTCGATTTCGCCCAGCTCGATACGGAAACCCCGGATCTTCACCTGGCCGTCCGCCCGCCCCATGAACTCGAGATTGCCGTCTGCCCGCAAGCGTACGATGTCGCCTGTACGGTACAGCCGGACCTGGGACTCGCGGTCCACGATGAACCTGCTCGCGGTGAGTTCTGGTCGGTTGAGGTAACCTCGCGCGAGGCCGACACCGGCGATATGCAGTTCGCCGGGCGCGCCCGCGGGAACAAACTGGCCATCGTCGGAAAGAATGTGAAGCGTGGTATCGCCAAGAGCCTTGCCGATATGAGGCATCTCTCCTGCAATCCGCGCCCAGGTGGAATCGACACAGCACTCGGTCGGGCCATACACGTTGAAGGCCTTACGGTCGTGACTCTCTTGCCACTCCACCAGGCGCTGCCATAGCGCTGTCGAGATGGCTTCTCCTCCAACAAGCAGGTCGGGAAGCATTGACCCGCAGTCCTGGTCGAGCCAGCTCTCGACGATGCTCGGGGTGCAGTCGAGGATATCGAAGCGGTGCTGCCCGAGGACGGACGTGAGGCGGCCGACCTCAAGCTTGTGGCTGTCGTCCAGAACGACCAGGCACCCGCCGTGGCCAAGCCGCGTCAATCCTTGCAGCGATGCATCGAATACATAGGAGGTCATCCATCCCCAGACGGCAGGCTGCCCGGTAATCTCGTCCAGGTGGCGGGAGAGATGACTCAGGCTGCGATGGGCGACGCAAACACCCTTGGGGACACCGGTCGAGCCGGACGTATAGATGACGTAGGCCAGGCAATCGCCCGTCAGTCCATCGATGACAGGATTACTGCTCTCAAGCGCCGATACAGCATGCTCGTCATCCATCGACAGCTGGGCGCCCACGTTGAATGCGTGCCCCCCCGCAACCTGCGAGCTTGTCAGCAGAGTGCTCGTCTTGCTGTCCTGAAGGATGTAGTCGATCCTGGAGGCTGGGTACGCCGGGTCGATGGGCAGGTACGCGCCGCCCGCCTTCCAGGCGGCAAGGATGGCGACCACCATGTCGAGGGAACGATCGATGCAGAGACCGACGATGGAATCCGGCCCGACACCTTGCTGGATGAGCCAGTGGGCGACTTTGTTGGCACGCTCGTTGAGTTGCTGGTAGGTCAGCGAAGCTCCTTCGAAAACGAGCGCTCTCGCATGGGGCTGGCTCTCAGCGTACTTTTCGAACTGCCGATGCAGGCAGACATCTTCAGGCCAGGCTTTGCCGGCCTGGCGCATGAGCGCCCGTTGCGGTTCCACATCCGCCATTGAGCTCAGTGCGAGCTGGTAGATCGGCGTTGAGGGTGCGGCGACGACATGGCGCAGCAGTGACTCGAAACTTGTGCTGAGGCGATGGATGCTGGCTTCATCAAACAGGCTGCAGGCATATGTCCAGTTCAACCACAGGCCGGACTGGCTTTCGCTGATCGCCAGTTCGAGATCAAACTTGATGGTCTGTTGCCCGCCCGTCAGGGTGCTGATCGCCAGATCCGGAAGATCCAGTGTCGCCTCTTCGTTGTTCTGAAGCGCGAACAGCACCTGGAACAGCGGGCTGTGGCTCAAGCTCCGTTTTGGCTGAACCCTTTCCACAACCATGTCGAAGGGCACGTCCTGGTTCGCGTACGCGTCCAGCGCCTTCCGCACGGCATCGCGCAGCATGTGGGTGAAGCTCTGGTCACCGTCAAACTGGTGCCGGAAGACCAGGGTGTTGACGAAGAAACCGATGAGCGGCTCGAGCTGGCTGTGGGTCCGACCGGCGATCGGCGTTCCGATGACGATATCGTCCTCGTGGCTCCAGCGTGCAAGGAGCAGCGCGAATGCGCTTTCCAACAGCATGAAGAGCGTTGCGCCGTTGTCGCGTGCGAGCTCGTTCAGCTGCTTCCCCAGCGTCGCATCAAGGTGTTGCCGGACGATGCGGCCTTCAAAGCTCTGTTCTGCCGGGCGCGGCCTTTCCAATGGCAACCGGTGGACGGTTGGTGCGGCAGCAAGCTGCTTCTCCCAATAGTCCAGCTGTGCCGACACCACCTCATCCCGGAGCGTCTCACGCTGCCACAGGGCGAAGTCGGCATACTGGATGCCGAGGGGCGCCAACGGGTTGTCGCGCTCCTGATGGAAGGCCTGGTAAAGAGCGACGAACTCCCGCGTCAGCACTCCCACTGACCAGCCATCCGACGCAATGTGGTGCATGGTGAGCAACAGCACATGTTCGCTTTCCGACAGCTTGAGCAAGCTGACACGCAGCATGGGATCCTGCCGGAGATTGAAGGCCATGTTGGCCTCGCAGCGGACAAGGCGCTCGACTTCCGCTGCCGCCGAGGCTTCGTCGAGATGAGTGAGGTCGAGCTCACGCATCGGCACCTTCATCGCGGGATGAACGATCTGGACCGCCCGTTCGTCGACCTCGGCGTAGGTAGTGCGCAGAACCTGATGCCGCTCCAGCAGCGTGTCCAGGGACTTCTGCAGGGCACCCTTGTTCAGGTCGCCACGAAGGGTGAGAGCGGTCGGTATGTTGTACTGGCTGCTGCCCGCCTCATGCTGGTCAATGAACCACAAACGCTGCTGCGAAAAGGAAAGAGGCGATCCGGCTGTGGCTCTTGCAACCGGCTTGATGAGGTCGCCGCCAGGATCCGCCGTTGACGACTGGATCTCGGATAGAAGTTCGATCAGCAGCTCTTTGTTGAGGGTGATTTCCTGCCTGAGCTCATCGTCGAGCGCGCCAGGCTTGGCTCTCACTTTCAGCCTGCCGTCGACAACGGATAGATCTACGTTCTTTGCCCGCGCTTTTTCCAATACGGCGATCGGCATACTAAAATCCTTTCAAGTACAGGGTTTGAACAATCCTTTACACCGTTACAGAAACGCCGCGATCAGACTGAAGACATCAGGCGCTCTGGCACAACCACCCCGAGCCTGCGCGCGCTCAAGCACGCCAAGCCCACAACGTATCATCCGGACTCGCTTTCTGAAAATCTGAATACCGGCGCCGGCTCTCGCGGCCCTCCACGGACATCGCCGGCCAGCTCCGCACGCCCCCTGGATCCGGCCCGTTCCGTGCAGTTCCATCTTGCAAAGGGCTCCCCATTACACGGACAGGGCCATCGGTCCGGTTCCCGCCGTCCCCGCCGCTCCGTTCCCCAACGGTTGGCAGTCTGCCGCAATGCTCAAATATACTCATCGAACGTTCCGTCGCCAATCATCACGACATCGTCCAGCTGTTGAGCCGAAACGCTCAGATCACGCCTCGCGATCGGATCGGCCTGGGCCAGCATGATCGATCGCTCGCCCTCGTAGGATTTGCGCGCGTGGGACGTCAGCAGGTTGTCAACCACAATCAGATCGCCGCGCTCCCACTTCCAGACGACGGTTTCCGCTATGTAGGCACGCTGCAGCGCTTCCATCACGGATGCTTCGATCGGCGTTCCGTCACCGTAGTACGTATTGTGCGGCAAGTCCGCAATATCGCAGATCGACAGAAGGGACTCACGGATCCGCTCATCAAGCGTCGCGATATTGAAGAACGTGATGTGATTGAACCAGGACAGCTCACCGGTAAGCGGGTGGCGCAACACCGGATCCCTCACCTGACGCGTCCGCAGTGAATCCGTTCCGGTCCACTCGAACTGGATGTCTTCATCGCGGCAATACTGCTCGACCACCGATCGATCCGTGGTACTGAAGGCCTCCTCCCATGGGACGCCAATGCCGCCACCGAAGTTCCTCACATACATCCATTTCCTTTCGAAGAACGTCTTGACTATCAGTGGGTCGAGCCGTTGCAGGACCGAGCGGCAATCGACCAACGGCGTTTCTCCCCCCACCTCCGACGGCATCGCACAGTAGAAGAACAGCTTCATCGGGAACGACCGTTTGTAGGAGTTCTCGTTGTGGGGAAATATCTCCTGATCAGATCGATAGTTGGTCGACGTATACACATTCCCGTCGATCTGGCTTCTTGGCGAGCTTTCCTCCGTGCCGACGAACTCCTGGCTCGACAGCCTGCTGACCAGCTGACCCAGCGTCTTGGCGTCGATAGGATCGAAACCCCGGTACAGGACCGCGCCATGCTCAGCGAGCCCCTTCTCCAACGGGGCTTTCTCATCCTTCAGCCACTCGCAGATATCGGTGCGCCCAGCGGGGGCATTTACTATCAGTGGAAGCGATTTCTTCTTCGTCACATCCATCACCATTGGCACGTTGAGGGCACAGGAGACATCACTTGATGATGCTTACATTCATTGACCCACACTTGTCCAACGCTTCAAGCGCCTCCTTGTGGAACGCCCCTTTCTGCAGCCACTCGGGTTGATGGGAGATGGCGCCGGCACTACCGGCGATCATCGTGAAGGCCGTTGGCTTGAGGACGAGCTCGATCACATGGAGCTTCTCCAGACGATCGAGGTCCAGATAGCTGCTTTGCAGGTCAAAGTCGTCGAACAGGTCGTTCAACTGCAGGGAGATGTCGGCATAGATCGGGTCGATGACGCCCTCGATATCCACAAGGGCACTCTTCCCGATCATGTTGATGCTCGCCACCGAGGCCCAATCGTATCCGGCGTTCAACATCATGCAGAGGCCTGTGGACAGCCGGTAGGCCTCAACGATGGGATGCATGTAGGCATCGGCATTGATGGAACGATAGCTGACCTCCCTGTCCACCTGGCCAGAGACACTACCGTACTGATGTGAGCCAAGGTCGAGATTCAGCGCATCCATCAGCGACACGCCACGGTCGAGGTCGGACTTGTCCGCGCCCCACAGGCGGTGCAGCAACTCGCGACCGAGGAATCGCTCGTACTCGCCCAGCGAATGGTACAGCCAGATCATGACCACACCGGTATCGGTCAGATGGGCACGCAGGTTCCGCAGGCCCTTGGCGGGATCTTCCAGGTGGTGCATGACGCCGCTTGAAATGATGACGTCGAACTTGGTACCGAGGTCGAGCTTCAGCAGGTCGCACTGCAGGAACTGGATATTCTCGATCCCGTTCCTTCTTGCCATCTCCCTGGCCACGTCAAGCGATGCCGAGGTCATGTCCACGCCGGTCACCCGTGCGTCGGGGAACATCTTGGCCACGCCATTGGCCCGTTGGCCGGTGCCACACCCTGCGTCGAGGATCCTCTTGCCGGCAAAGTCCTCACCAGGAAACAGCACGCTAAGCATGTTTGCGTTATCGCGAATAACGCCCTCGCCAATGATCGGACTTGGATAAGGGAACTTCTCGTACATCGCCCTTACCTCGCCCGTCGTTCTTTCTGGCCTTGCCTCTTCAGCGCGGAACGAATTGATCATGCTCAACGAGTCCTGTGTCATGTTTTCCCTTCGAACTGATCTTATGTTATTTGGATGGCGACGCGATTGATCAAAACACTTCTTCGATCATTTCCCCATCGGCAGGTTCGCCAGGGCCTGCGCTTCCGGCAAGGCCTGCGACCAGCGGCGCCTGCTCCAGGATGGTGGTGCGCGAGAAGAGTGACTTCAACGGCACGGTGACGCCGTAGACTCGCCTGATTTCATTCTGCAGCCGTGTCATGTTCAACGAATTGCCGCCGACCTGGAAGAAGTCGACCGTGGTGCCGACCTTGTCCAGTCCGAGTACGTCCTGCCAGATCCTGGCCAGCACACTCTCTGTTTCCGTAGCAGGCGCCACGAAGCGCGATTCGATGTAGGACTGGAAGTTGGCTTTCGGCAGGGCTGTCCGGTCGACTTTTCCGTTTCTCGTAACGGGGAATGCGTCCAGTACGATGAACGCGTTGGGCACGAGGTACTCGGCCAGAGTCTGCCTCAGCTCCTCCCTGAGCGAGTCCACCAGATCTGCCAGCGCATCCTGGGCGGGCTGCCGCGCCACCACATACGCCACCAGTCGCTTCTCGACACCTGAGCCGTCCACCAAGACCAAGGCGTCGGCGACCCGGGCATTACGTCGCAGCTGGTACTCGATCTCACCGGGTTCGACGCGGAAACCTCTGATCTTTATCTGGTTGTCCATCCGGCCAAGGAACTGCAGGTTGCCGTCTGCGAGGAATTTGACACGGTCTCCGGTTTTGTAGACGCGCTCGCCGTCGCCATGGAGGCAGACGAACCTCTCCTGCGTGAGCTCCGGCCTCCGCCAGTATCCCCGGGCAAGCCCCGCCCCGCCCACATGGAGTTCTCCGCCAACGCCGATGGGAACGTGCTGCCCTTCAACGTCAAGCACATGAAGGCTGGTCTGTCGGATCGGCCGCCCTATCGGCAATGTGGCCTTCTGCGCGTCATCGCGCGACACCACGTGGCATGTCGTGTACACCGTATTCTCGGTCGGCCCATACGCATGGATGATGGTTACCCCGGCGTCCAGCGCATAGACCTTCGCCACCGAGCGTGCAGAGACGACGTCACCTCCCATCATGACGTGCTTGACGACGACATCTTCCCGCGTCTGGACCAGCTCCGCCCATGCTTCGAACAGGGCAGACGTCAGGAACAGCGTATTGACCTGGTACTCGCGCAGCCAGGACGGCAAGCCGCCCACATCCAGTTCGCGGCCCGGGTACAGGATGAGGGTCCCGCCGTTCAACAGGGCGCCGAAGATCTCGAGTACCGAACTGTCAAATGCAAAGGTGCTGATCTGCCCCATGCGAGTCCCGCGCTCCAGGGGAACGTATTCGGGGTCATCGATCAGGCGGGTCACGCCGCGGTGAACAATCGCCACGCCTTTGGGTCGCCCGGTCGAGCCGGAGGTGTAGACGACATAGGCAAGGTTATCCGGCGTCACGCCGGGCACGACGGGATTGGTCACTGGACTGGATTCGAACAGGGCTTCGTCATCCAGTGCGATGCAGGACCCGGCATCAACCAGGCCCCGCTGCAACATGCGCCCGTGCGTAAGCACGATGCCTACCCCGCTATCCTCAAGCATGTCGCGCAGCCGGTCATCCGGGTAGCTTGCGTCCAACGGAACATACGCGGCACCGGCCTTCAGCACACCAAACACCGCAACGATCATGTCGAACGAGCGCTCGACGCTGATGCCCACCAGCTGGTCGGGCTTGACACCTCGCGCAAGCAGCGTGTGCGCCACGCGGTTGGCTCGCTCGTTGAGCTCACCGTACGTCAGCTGTTCTGAGCCAAGGATCACCGCCGTCGCCTCTGGCGCACGCTCGACCTGATCCTCGAAGATCGTCTGAATACAGAGGTCCGCAGGGTAGCTTGAGTCGTTCTTCTCCCAACGGGTCAGCAGTGAGCGGTCGGCAGCCGAGAGAATGGGCAGGTCCGCTACGCGTGCTCCAGCATCGGCGAGAACGCCATCCAGAAGAAGCGCCAGACCGTCCGCCATGCGTCGGATGGATGACGCATCAAAGAGGCTGACGGCAAAGTTCCAGTTGAGCCAAAGGCCGTCCTCTGCCTCAGTCGCCGACACCTCGATGTCGAATCTCACCATGTTCCCTGCGTCGGGAAGGAGGCTCGCCTGCAGCCCCGGCAAGCTGAGCTCCAGCGGCTCATTGTTGTGCATGTTGAAGGCAACCTGGAAGATCGGGCTGTGCGGCAACCCGCCACCTGCCTGGAGGCGATCGACGAGAACTTCGAAGGGAATATCCTGGTTGGCGAAGACATTGAGGGCTTGGCGGCGGGCATTTGCCAGTACTTCCTCGAAGCTCAGGTCGCGCGACAGGCGGTGGCGGAACGCCAGCATACTCACGAAGAAGCCGATAAGCGGTGCGACCTGATGATGCGTCCGCGTCGCCACCGGGCTACCGATCACGATGTCGGACTCGTTGCTCCATCGGCTCAGTAGCACAGCCAGAGCGCTCTGGAGGACAACGAAGAGTGTCGTACCACTCCTTGCCGCGAGTTGCTTCAAGCCTCGCAGCACATCCACGTCCAGACGCTGCTTTATGATCTCACCATTGAAATCCTGTTGCGGCGGCCGTGGTCGATCCAGCGGCAGGTTATGCGCGACCGGGGCATCACGCAGGGCCTGTTCCCAATACGTCCACTGCGCCTGCAGATTGTCGTCGGTGAGGTTCTGCCGCTGCCAGTGCGCGTAGTCGGCGTACTGGATCTGCAGGACCGGAAGGTCGGGCTCAGCGCCCTCGCTATAGGCCGCATACGCCAAAGCAAGCTCACGCGTCAGAACACCGATGGACCAGCCATCCGAAGCGATGTGATGCATCGTGGCCAGCAGCACATGCTGCTGCTCCGCCAGTACCAGCAGCCGTACCCGAAGCATCCGGTCAGCGCCCAGGTCAAACGGCGTTGTCAGCTCGTTACGCAGTTCTCGATCGATGGCCTCGGCCTGGGCGCTCGGCTCAAGCCCGGTCAAGTCCGCCAACGGCAACTTCAGGCCTGTGGCGGGTTGAATCACCTGGACCGGCCCCTCTGCATCCGAGCGGTAAACGGTGCGAAGTACCGCATGCCGTTCGATGATCGTCTCCAGGCTCCTTCTCAGTGCTTCGTGATCGAGCGGTCCATGCAACTGCACCGCTGCTGGCATGTTGTACTGCGGGCTCCCCTTGTCGAGGGTGTCGAAGAACCAGAGCCGCTGCTGCGCGAACGATAGCGGGATGCGTTGATGGGAGGGGGCGGGAGAAATGGGCGCATTCACTGCCTCGGCCTGTTCATCGATATACAGCGCAAGCTCGGTGATGGTTGGACGCTCGAACAGTTTGCGGATCGGTACCGCCCTGCCGCAACGTTCGGCAATGAGGTGGGCTGCCCGCGCTGCGAGCAACGAATGCCCACCGATCTCGAAGAAGTTATCGTGAACACCGACGCGCGCCCGCTTCAGCAGCACCTCCCAGATCTCGCACAATGCATGCTCGGTCGCCGTGGACGGCAGGCCGCTCGCGTGCCCAGGTTCCTCACGGGTCTCCGGGGCAGGCAGTGCATCGCGGTCGAGCTTGCCGTTGGCGGTGAGAGGCATGCGTTCCAGGGACACGAACGCCGAGGGCAGCATGAACTCCGGCAAGTTGCGCGCCAGCTCAGCGCGCAGTTCACCTGGACTCAACGGCCGCCCGGCGTCGAGAACCAGGTACGCCACGAGGCGGGGATCGCCGGGAGCATCGTTCCTGGCAAGAACGACAGCTTCGCGAACGCCGGAACAGGCAGCCAGCCGCGCCTCGATTTCGCCCAGCTCGATGCGGAATCCTCGGATCTTGACCTGGAAGTCATTTCGACCGAGGTACTCGATGTTGCCGTCCGGCAACCAACGCGCCAGGTCACCCGTCCTGTACATCATGGCGCCAGGATCCGTATCGAACCTGTCGCTCACAAACCGCTCGCGGGTGAGCTCCTCCCGGTTCAGATAGCCACGTGCCACGCCAACACCGGCGATATACAGCTCTCCCGGCGCGCCGACCGGCACCGGCTCCCGCTGTGCATCCAGGATGTAGATCCGGACGTTCGCGATCGGAGCGCCGATGGGTACGAAGCCATCGTACCTGCCCGCTTCGCATCGCCAGGCCGTCACGTCGATGGCCGCTTCGGTCGGGCCGTACAGGTTGTGAAGCTCCACGCCCGGCAGGTGCTGCATGACCTGTTGCTGCATCGGGAACGGCAACGCCTCGCCGCTGCACAGGATGCGCCGGACCGTCCTGCAGGCGTCCACGTGAGCGTGCTCAAGGAACGCGGGCAGCATGGAGGGTACGAAGTGGAGCATGGTGATGCCAGCTGAGCCGATCAGATCGACCAGATAGTCCGGCTCCTGATGACCTCCTGGGCGGGCGATGACAAGGACCGCGCCCGACAACAACGGAAGGAAGAATTCCCAGACCGAAACGTCGAACCCGAATGGTGTCTTCTGAAGCACGCGATCATCGGTGCGCAATGAGTACGCGTCTTTTGCCCACAGCAATCGGTTCACCACGGCGCGGTGTTCGTTCATGACGCCTTTGGGGAGGCCCGTTGAACCCGACGTGTAGATGACATAGGCGAGGTTCCGCGAGCCGAGTCCCAACGTGCGCGGATCAGGGTTGTGCCGTGGCTGCCGGAGCAGCAACTTGACGCTCTCGGCGTCGTCCAGACACAGGACCGGGATGTCGAGCGCAGGCAGGAGCTGGGTGGCGCGCACGTTGGTGACCAGCGCGGCGGGAGCGCAGTCGTGCAGCATGTAAGCCAAGCGCTCCATGGGATAGCCTGGGTCGAGCGGAACGTAAGCGGCGCCGGACTTGAGGATGCCCAGCAGGCCAACAACCAGATCCAGGCTTCGTTCCGTGCATATGGCGACCCGGCTGTCGGGTTCGACCCCCAGCGCCAACAAGGCGTGCGCGACCTGGTTCGACCGCTCGTTGAGTTCGCAATAGCTGAGGGACTGCTCCTCGAAGATGACGGCCGTGGACGCAGCGCGTGCCGAAGCGACCGACTCGAACAGCTCGTGGATCAACGCCTGGTCGGGGAACCCGCGCCCGGTATCGTTGAAGGCGAACAGGGCGCGCTCGCGCTCCTGGGCACCAAGGACCGGCAGCGCAGCAAGTCGCTGGTCCGGTGCATCGACGACCGATTGCAGCAGGACCTCGAAGCTGTCTGCCATGCGCGTGATTGTCGAAGCATCGAACAGGCTGCAGGCGTAGCGCCACTCCAGTTGAATGCCACCCTCCTTTACGATGGCCAGCAGTTCAATATCGAACTTGGTCAGCGGGTCAGCGCCACCGGCAGCTTCGATACGCAGGTCAAGCGCTGGCGGTTCGGCCTGGTCTTCGCTGTGGAGGGTAAAGAGCACCTGGGTCAGGGGGGTGTGGCTGAGGCTCCGTTCCGGCTGCAGCTGCTCGACGAGCATTTCAAAGGGGAAATCCTGCCGGGCGAATGCCTCGAGCACCTGTTGCCGACATTCCACGAGCAGTTCTTCAAATTTCTTCTCCGGCGGAAGCGCATGGCGGAAGGCCAGCGTGTTGACGAAGAATCCGATCAGGCCCTCCAACTGGCTGTTCGTGCGGCCCGCAGTGGGGCAGGCAATGACGATGTCCTCCTGCTGGCTCCAGCGTGACAGAAGCAGTACGAAGGTCGCCTGGAGCACCATGAACAACGTGGCGTCGTGGCGCTTGCCGAGCAATCCCAGGTCGTCCAGCAGTGCCTTGCCAACGGTACGCCGGCACAGCGCGCTGGCGAACTCCTGGCGTGGCGGGCGCGGCCTGTCAAGCGGCAGGCTATGCATGGCAGGGGCACCACGCAGCAGCGCATCCCAGTAGTTTCTTTGGCTCTCCAGCGTTTCATGCGTGAGCGATTCCTGCTGCCAGCATGCGTAGTCCGCATACGTTGTGTCCAATGCCGGCAGATTCGCCTCGCGCCCTTCAAGGTATGCCTGGTACAGCGCCACGAACTCCCGCTGGAGGATGTCCATGGACCAGCCGTCCGAGGCGATGTGGTGCACCACGATGATGAGTATGTGTTCGCGCGCCGACAACGACAGCAGCTTCGCCCTGAGCATGGCGTCCCTGGCCAGATCGAATGCAGCAGCGGCTTCGGCGCGCACGGCGTCAGACACCGCCTGCTCCTGTTCGGATGCATTCAGCGCCTGGAGATCAACGATCGGAAGCGGCAGGGCTGACCAGGGTTGGACGAGCTGCACCGGCCCCTCACTGGTTTGTGAGAAGACAGTCCGCAGCGTCGCGTGCCTCGCCATGATGGCATTCAAGCTGCTCTGCACAGCTGTCACGCTGAGTTCTCCATGCACACGAAGCATGACAGGCATGTTGTAGTGGGCGCTGCCGCCGTTGAGCTGGTCGATGAACCACAACCGTTGCTGCGCGAACGACAGGGGCACGGGCTGGTCAGCGGGCACCACCGGAATACGCGCCGACTCCTGCGGCGCAAGTGCGTCAACATGGCGACCCAGCGCGGCAATGGTCGGGTTCTCAAACAGTGCGCGAACCGATGCCGGCACGTGGAATGCTTCCGCCACCAGCGTGGCCAGGCGCATGGCCTTCAGCGAATTGCCATCCAGGTCGAAGAAATTGGCTTGCGTGCTGATCCGCCCATGGCCGAGGACCCGCTGCCACAACGAAGCCATCAGATGTTCGGTCGCCGTCGTCGGTTCGGTGAAGGGCGTCTCTACAGCCTCGGCTTCCGTCGACACAGCGGGCGCGATGCGGCTTTCGGCAGCAAGCACTGCGATGCCTGCCGCTTCGGCAAGCGAGGACACCGGACGGCCGGGGTCGGCGACAATTCCCTGCAACAGCTCCAGGTAGCACTCTGCCAGCGCCCCAGCGGTGGATGGATCAAACAGATCGGCCGCATACTTCCATTGCACCCACAATCCCTCAGCCCCCTCTTCGACCGTCACTTCAAGGTCGAATTTTGCAACTGTCTCAGCGTTCTGGCCTGTTACCTCAAGGCCGGGCAGCAGCAATTTGTCCTGCCCGATGTTCTGCAGGTTGAACACCGTCTGGAACAGGGGAAACGCCCTCGGATCCCGCTTGCTCAGCACATCCTCCACGACCAGCTCGAAAGGCAGGTCCTGATGGGCGTAGGCGTCCAGGATGGTCTCGCGGTTGCGCGCAAGGAGCGTCGTGAACGTGTCCGTGTCGAAGATTCGTGTCCGCAACGCCAGCAGGTTGACGAACAATCCGATGAGCGGCTCGACGGCCCTGTCAGTACGCCCTGCCACCGGCGTGCCGATGACGATATCGGCATGTCCACTCCAGCGCCCTATCAGCAGCGCGAACGCGGTCTGCAGCACAATATACGGAGTGACGCCGCACGCGGCTGCAAGCCGCTGCACTTCAGCGGACAGCCGCGTGCCAAGGGGGGTGGCCTTGATGCCAGCACGAAGCGAGCTTCGCGCCGGGCGCGGCTTGTCAGTGGAGAGAACGGGCCCTTCGCGCACGCCACTCAGCTGCTCACGCCAGTAGCCCAGTTGCCCGGCGCTCACCTCGCCTTCCATGTTCACACGTTGCCAGCTTGCGTAGTCAGCGTACTGGATGGTCAGGGGTTCGCATCGGGCCGGCCGACCCTCCACGTACGCGGTGTAGTACTCGACGAATTCGCGGATCAGCAAGCCCATCGACCAGCCATCGGAGGCGATGTGGTGCACGGTGAGCAGCGCGACTGCTTGCTGTGGCGCGGTGGCGACAAGACGTACCCGCAACATCAGGTCCGTAGCAAGGTCAAAGCCGGATCGCCCTTCCTCGCGCTGGTGCCGAGCGAACGCCTGCGCACGCTCGGGCTCCGGCAGCGATGTCAGGTCGATGTACATGACCGGCACCGGTCGCGCCGGCTGGATGCACTGGAAAGGCGCATCAGCGACCCGGATATAGACGGTACGCAGTACTTCATGGCGCCTGACCAGTTCGTCCAACGCGAAGTGCAGTGCGTCCTGCCGCAGTTCCCCCTGCAGCCGCAGCGCCATCGACATGTTGAATCGCGCGCCACCGGGATCCATCTGGTCGGCGAGCCAGACCTGGTGCTGGGCGTACGAGACCGGCATATGCTCCTGCCTTGGCACAGCGTCGATGGAGAGAACGGCCGGCGGCATCCGGGCCAGTTCTTCGGCTGCCCGGGCCGAAAGCATCGCTACGATGGCATCCCGGCTGCCACGGATCTCCTCTTTCAGGTCCTCGGGAAAGCGCCCCGCTTCGGCGACGTAGGCCAACTGCCCCTCCTTGACGTACAGCACCACGCCATGGGCTGTCGCATCCGCGACGATCTGCTCCGCCGTCTTCATCACAAGATTCCCTCTTCTGCCTGCATTCCGGCCTCGACCAGCTGGTTCTTACGCATTTCTGCCTCAACCCCCTCTAAATGCGAACCGATCTTGAAAGCGATGGCCCCGACTTCCGGCTTCACAAAGAAATCCTTCAGTGAGAACACTTTGTCACTTACCCCGAACTCGTGCCGGATCATGCTGATTACACGAGTGGCGAGTAATGAATCCCCGCCAAGCGCGAAGAAGTTGTCGTGCACGCCTACTTGATCGATGCCGAGCAGTGTTTGCCACGAATCGGCCAGCCGCCCCTCGATGGCATTGCGTGGCCCGACAAAGTGCGAATCGAGCTCCGGGCGTGCATGGGATTGCACGGCTGTCTGCGCCGGCACATCACGTTCGACCCACTTCTGCAGCCGGTCTGCAAGCAGCCCCGTGGAATTGACCAGCTGCGGCACGCAGGCGCTTCGCAAGGCTTGCGCGAACGCCTGCTGGCCTTCGCTGGCGGTCATGCTGAAGGTGTCCCCCGCAGGCAACGGGCCGAATGCCCACCCGTCCCAGTTCACGCTCAGCCAGCGCTCGTCGCCCCGGCTGTGGAGGTCGTTGACGAAGGCATCAGCGAACGCGTTGCCTGCCGCGTACGCGCCGAATCCGAGGCCACCCAGCACCGCTGACAACGAGGACATGACCATGCAGAAATCGACGCTGTAGCCGGAGAGCACGTGTTCGAGCGCCAGCAGGCCATGGACTTTGGCCTGGTACTGGGCTTGGAAATGCGCAGGCGACAGTTCCTGCAGCCCGACCATCGCATCGTGCACCTGGCCAGCGCAGTGGATCACGCCGTCGACGCGACCGAACCTGGCATGCGCCTGTGCGAACACGTCGTCCAGTTGCTGAACGTCGGCAGCGTCAGCGGTGACGATCTCTATCTCGGCCCCGCTGGACTCAAGCGCGGCGAGCGCCTGCAGGCGGTGCAGGAGTTGGGGCGCGGTCGATCTGTTGGCCAGGTGGGCAGACCAGCTGCTCCGCGGCGGAAACGCGTTCCGGGTCACCAGCACAAGCTTGGCCTGTACCGTCCCTGCCAGGTAGTCGGCCAAGGCCAGGCCAATGTTCCCAAGCCCTCCAGTGATCAGGTACACCCCGCCCTGGCGCAATGTACGCACGGGCCCCTGCGGGCTGCGCGCGGCGTGATAATGCCTGCTCCAGCGCTGTGCACCACGCAAGGCGACTTCCTGCTCGCGGTCCGGGCCGTGCGAGGCAGCTTCCCTGATAAGCCGGGCAGCCAGGGCGTCAGGCTGAAGTGGCGCGGTGTTGTCCGCCGTGGCGACGTCGACCTGGAAGCAGCGAACGCCGGATTCCTGCGGAATCACCTTTGCCAAGCCGCCTATCGTGGCCTGGGCCGGCACCAGTGCTTCGTTTCCTGTGACTCGCCACGCACCCTGGGTCACGATGGTCAGCTCAACTGCGCGCGCTGAAGGTGAAGCCATCAACGCCTGCGTCAACGCGAGCAGGCTGTAGGTCCCGAGGCTTTGCACCACATCGAACGTGCTTGATGCCTCCAGACTCCACAGATGGACGATGTTGGTGACGGCTACGCCACGCTCATCCAATCGCTCGAGCAACTGCCTGTACTCAATGGCCCGCTCGGGTGACTGGATGACCAAGCCAGCGTCGGCGCGCGCTGCGGCCGGTTGGCCTGCCCTGCGCACCAGCGTGACCGTCTCGCCAGCTTCGCTCAGACTGGCTGCCATCGCGTCGGCCACACCGGCACTGTCGGCGAACAGCAACCAGCCCAGGCCGGACCGGGCGTCCGCAGGTGGCCGCAGCGACACCGATTGCAGGCGCCACGCAGGTTCGTAGAACCAGTCCTCAACGCGTGCCGCCTTCCCCGCAACGCTCAGCGCGACTGGCGCCTTCTGTGCGCCTACCCAATAGCGCTGGCGTTCAAACGGATAGGTCGGCAGCGGCACCCGCCGCCGGGGTGCATGGCGATGTACCGCCAGCCAGTCAATGTCCACGCCCGCCAGCCACAACTGCCCGAGAGCCCGCTGCAGTACGTCATTGTCGTTCTCCATCGCCTGCGCCGGACGTAGCGTCGAGACGATCGACTGCGGTTGCAGCCGCTGCCTGTGTACGAGTGAGCTCAAGGTCATCCCGGGGCCCATCTCCACCATCACCCTGGCAGGGGCGATGAAGTGCTCATCTTCCAGCAGCGTGCCGATGCCGGCATCAAAGCGAACCGTTCCGCGCAGATGAGAGAGCCAGTACTCAATGGAGGTCGCCTCCGCATCTTCGATGAAGGCGCCGGTCAGGTTTGACACGAATGGGCGCGTCGGCGGCTTGAACTCGACGTGAGCCAGCTCCGCACGGAAGGCGTCGAGCACCGGATCCATCATCCAGGAGTGGAACGCATGCGAGGTGTGCAGGGCGCCACAGCGGATATCGCGCGCCTCCAGCAGGGCGCGCAACCGTGCAATCGCCTCGACATCTCCGGCGGCCACCATATCCACCGCACTGTTCACTGCAGCAAGCGAGCATCCCGTGGCAGCCAGCAAAGGCTGAAGCTCTGACTCGGTCAGACGGCAGGAAAGCATCGCGCCTGCAGGCACGTTCTGCATGAGCCGACCGCGTGCCGCCACCAGGCCCAGGGCACTGCGCAGGTCGAATACGCCCGCCAGGCAGGCGGCTACGTATTCGCCCAGGCTGTGCCCGATCATCGCGGCGGCGCGGACACCCCACGACTCGAGCAACGTCGCCATGCTGTATTCGATGACAAACAACGCTGGCTGTGCGAACCGGGTCTGACTGAGCCGCGCATCGGCCGTGTCCGCAAAGATGACCTCGCGGATATCGCAGTCGAGATGATCGCGCAGCATTTCGGCGCACTCGTCCACGGCTGTCTGGAATGCGGCTTGGCATTGGTACAGCCCACGTGCCATGCCCGCGTACTGCGCCCCCTGCCCCGTGAACATCATCACAACATCGACGCGCTGGCCCTCTTTGACGATGGCCGGCGGCAGACCGGACGATGCTTCCTCCAGACGTGCTGCGGCGTCCAGTGCATCACTGCTGTTTACAACGAAGCGGTGGGCATGGTGCGTACGCCCCACCTGCAGCGTGTAGGCGATATCTGCCAGCGCCTGCTCGGGGAAGCGCCGAAGATGCCGTGCCAGGCGGGATTTCGCGACCGACAGTGCCGTAGCCGACCTTGCCGATACCGCCAGAAGCACGGAGCCCTCAAGGGCTTCGCTTTCGGCGACCGGAGGTGCTTCTTCGAGAATCAGATGGGCGTTGGTTCCCCCGATGCCAAACGAACTGACACCGGCACGGCGTGGCCGGCCGTTCTCTTCCCAGTCGCGCAGCACCGTATTGACTTGGAATGGCGTGGTGCCGAAATCGATCTCCGGGTTGGCTCGATCGTAATTGATGGCGGGCGGGAACTGTTTGTGTTTCAGAACCTGCACAGTTTTTATCAGGCCGGCGACGCCGGCTGCCGTGTCGAGGTGGCCGATGTTGGGCTTGAGCGTACCCAGCAGACAGCCGTCATGGCCGATGCCGGCAAAGGCGCTTGCCAGCGCCTTGATCTCAATCGGGTCACCCATGCGCGTGCCAGTACCGTGCGTCTCGATGTACCCAATGCTGTCTGCGCTCACCCCCGCACGACGTTGCGATTGGCGGATAACCGCCGCCTGACCGGAAATGCTCGGCGCGGTGTAGCCCACCTTGGCGGCACCGTCATTATTGGTCGCCGATCCTTTGATCACCGCATGGATCGTATCGCCATCGGCCAAGGCGTCCTCGAGCCGCTTTAGCAGTACCAGACCGGCGCCACTCCCGGCCCGCGTGCCCGCAGCGGCAGCGTCGAAGGCACGGCAGTGCCCATCAGGCGATGCGATCCCCCCTTCCCTGTACTGGTACCCCCGCGGCCCAAGCTGGGACACACTGGCCGCACCGGCAAGCGCCATTCGGCACTCATCCTGCAGCAAGCTCATGCAGGCCTGATGTACTGCAACGAGCGATGTCGAACAAGCGGTTCCGAGACTGACGCTGGGCCCGGAAAGATTCAGCTTGTAGGAAAGACGCGTCGATGTGTACTCCTTGCTGTTGGCGTGGAGTAGACTGACGCCAAGCGATTCCTGCAGATCCTGCCGGCTGAGGAGGTGGTTGAGGAAGTACAGACTCTCGCTCTGCCCCACGAACACCCCCACCTGGCGCGGCCGCGTGGCGTCGCCATAACCCGCATGTTCAAGTGCCTCGACAGCGCATTCGAGAAGGAGGCGCTGCTGCGGATCCAGCACTTCGGCCTCGCGGGGAGTGAGACCGAAGAACCCGGCGTCGAATTGATCCAGGTCATCCAGGAGCACGCCCCGCTTCACGTAGTCCCGGGACTCAAGCTGCTGGCGGCTCACGCCAGCGGCCAGCAGTTCTTCGTCGTCGAACTCGCCCAAGGCTTCATGGCCAGCTGCGAGATTCCGCCAGAATGTTTCAATGTCGTTCGCATCGGGGAAGCGTCCTGCCATGCCAATGATGGCAACTTCACCCGAGCCCTGCCGCGCGCGGTCGCCTTCGTCCGCATCAATCCGTGGATCGAACGAACTTCCGCTTGACCGACGCAGGTGTGCTGCCAGCTCGGCGACCGTAGGAAACTCGAAGATGTCAGTGAGCGCGATGGCGCGCCCCAGATCGTCGTTGATCTGCTTCTGCAGCGTGATGCAAAGCAGCGACGTGCCTCCGATCTCGAAGAAATTGTCGTGGATACCAGCCTCTTCGACGTCGAGCACGCGTTTCCATATGCGACACAGATCCCGCTCCAGCGCCTGCCTCGGCGCCACATAGGTGCCGCGTGCCATTGACGAGGGAGGCTTGAGGAGCGCGTTCCGGTCCACTTTCCCGTTGGCCGATAGCGGAAGCGCATCCATGAACACGAATGACGAAGGCACCATGAACTCGGGCAGGTACTGTTTCAGTCCGGACTTGAGGATGCCGATTTCCGTACTCTGCCGTTCCTGCCTCTCAGCGGCCTCCATTTCTTCCGTAACCCGGTCGCTGACCAGGTAGGCAATGAGGCGCTGGTGATTGGCCCCCTCACTGGCGGCAACGACAACGCAATCACGCACGCTGGCCTGGGCCAGCAGACGCGCTTCGATCTCACCCAGTTCGATACGAAGCCCATTCAACTTCACCTGATGATCCATCCGTCCGGCAAATTCCAGATACCCCCCGGAAGCCAGCGCGCCAGATCGCCGGTCTTGTAGAGCCTGGCACCGGCGATGCTTGAGAAAGGGTTGGCGATGAACTTCTCACCCGTCAGGTCAGGATTGCCTACGTAGCCTTGAGCGACGGCAACGCCGCCGATGTGGAGCTCACCGAAACACCCCACGGGTACCTGCTGGCGATCTGCGTCGAGAACGTGCAGCTGGACGTTGCTGATCGGACGGCCGATTGGCACGCCCCCGTCCTCGGCAACATGCCGACAATCCCAGTAGCTCACGTCGATGGCGGCTTCGGTAGGTCCATAGAGGTTGTGAAGTTCGGCCGTCGTGCCCGTCGCCCAGTAGCGTTCCACCAAGGGCCGGCTCAATGCCTCGCCACTTGCAAATACCCTGCGCACGCAGGTCAAGTCGGACCATGCGATCGCATCAAGCAAGCTGCCGAGCATCGATGGCACGAAGTGCAGCGTCGTAACGCCTTCCTTGCGGATGACCTCCCGCAGGTAATGCGGATCCTTGTGACCGCCTGGCCGGGCCATGACAATGCTCGCGCCGACCGTTAACGGCCAGAAGAATTCCCACACGGAAACGTCGAAACTGTATGGCGTCTTCTGCAGGACGCGATCATCGGCCTGGAGAAGATACTGCCGCTGCATCCAGTCGATACGATTGGCCAGTGCCCTGTGCGAGTTCATCACGCCTTTTGGCGTGCCGGTCGATCCGGAGGTATAGATGACATAAGCCAGGCCCGAGGAGTCCTGCTGGGCCGCTACGGGCGTGCCTGGGTGAGCCGCCAGCTGCAGGACACCCGGATCGTCCACCGCCAAGCAAGTCATGCCGAAGCCGTGCCAACGCAGCCGGAAGCGTTCCTGCGTAAGAATGAGGCGCACGTGGGCATCGTTGGCCATGAAGCGAAGCCGATCGTCAGGGTAGCCAGGATCCAGCGGGACGTAGGCGCCTCCCGCTTTCAGGATGCCCAGCAATGCAATCACCATCTCCAGCGATCGCTCCATGGCCACACCGACCAAGGCATTGGCGGCGACCCCGTGGGCAACCAGGGCATGTGCGAGCTGGTTGGAACGTGCATCCAGCTCCGCATAGGAAAGGTGCTCATCGGCGTACGACACAGCAACGGCGTCTGGCGTGCGCGCCACCTGCGCCTCAAACAACCTGTGGATGCAGGTGTCGGGGAATGGATGAGCGGTGTCGTTCCATTGCGCGAGCAGCTTGCGGTCGCCATCAGGCAGGATCGGAAGTTGCGTCACGTCTCCGCGCGGATTGCCCAATACGCCCTCTATCAGCAAGAGGTAGCTCTGCCCGAAGCGGGCCACCGCCTCTTCCCGGAACAGTGCGGTCTTGTATCCCCAGACCGCAGTCATGCTTCCCGCCGATTCGGTGACATCCACCGACAGATCAAACTTGGTGACCCCCGTCTGCGCGAACAGTGGCGTGAGGCTGAGCCCAGGCAACACGAGTTCGGACTGTCCTACGCTCTGGAAATTGAACATCAGCTGGAAGATGGGGTTATAGCTCAAGCTGCGTGCTGGCTTGACTTCTTCAACCAGGAATTCAAAGGGCGTGTGCTGGCAGGAAAATACGTCGAGGATCGTCGACTTGTTTCTGCGCAGCAGTTCATCGAATGACAGCGGCCGTTTGAAATGGCTCCGTATGACAACCGTATTCACGAAGAATCCGATCAGCGCTTGCGTCTCACGATGCTCCCGGCCAGCGACCGGGGTACCGACCACAACGTCCTGGGCGTTGCTCAGTCGGTGGACAAGAAGCGCGAACACCGTCTCAAGGAACATGAAAGGCGTAACGTCGTGCTCTTTGCAGAACTGCCGGATGCGGGCCGAAAGCCCGGCGCCGAACGCCTGGACATGGGTCCCGCCCGAGAAGTCCTGCTGTGACCTGCGCAGATTGTCCAGCGGCAGGTTGTGGACTGCGGGGATGCCGTCAAGCTGCGAACGCCAGAAGGCCAACTGGCTTTCCATCGCGCCACCTTCCATCCATGCGCGCTGCCATTGCGCATAGTCGGCATACTGGATCGCCAATGGCTCCAGCTCAGGCGCCTGCCCATCGCGGTAGGCGGCGTAGAGCATGGCGAATTCGCGTATCAGGATGTCGATCGACCAGCCATCAGAAACGATGTGGTGCATATTGACGATCACCACGTTTTCTTCCTCGGCCAGGGCCAGGAGGTGAATACGGATGAGGGGAGACAACGCAAGGTCGTAGGGAGCAACCGCATCCTGGCTGAAGATGCGATGGATTTCATACTCCCGCTCGGTCGCCGGCAGCGCCGTGAGGTCTACTTCGACCAGTGGCAGGTCAATCTGATCATGGATGCACTGGACGACGCCGTCATGCTCCTCCACAAAGTTCGTGCGCAACACTTCATGCCGCTGAACGACATCGCGGAATGCGCGCGCAAACGCTGCGCGGTCGAGAACACCTTCTAGGCGATAGGCACTGGGCATGTTGTACTGGCTGCTCCCTCCCATCCGATCGATGAACCACAGGCGGTGCTGTGCGTAGGAGAGCGGTCGCCTGCCGCCCTGGATCATCCCCGGTTGGATGCGGGTCACACTCGTTGCGTTGGCGGCCTGGGCCACCGATGCGTCGTGCCCTGCAAGGTAGGCAAGCAGCGCATCCTTGTGCGTGCGGAGTTCATCGCGCAACTCGACCGACAGCGGTGCGCCCGTCACTTCAAAAACCAGGCGACCCTCCCTGGCACTCAACAGGATGCCGGCGTCGAGCGCCTTGTTCACCAGATTCTTGATATCCATCAGTCGCCCCCAGGGTAGTTCATGCGGTGTCCAATACCTATCTGCCGTCATCGTTGCGCCGGACGCGATGACTTCAAATCTCACCCATCTCGACAGTCTTGCTGCGCGCGCGCAGTGACTCGCTTTTCATCGCCAGTTCGGCCGCTTGGCGTGCGTCGTCCACCCATGTTGAAAGCTGTGCGACGGTGGGCATTTCGAAAAGATGCTTGATTGTGAGGTTGACGCCATCGAACTCCGGGCACGAGCGGATCCTGGCCAGCAACTTCGTGATGAGCACTGAATCACCACCAAGTTCGAAGAAGTTGTCATGAACGCCGACTTCGGTGAACCCCAGCATCTCCTGCCAGATACTGGCCAGGCGTGTTTCCTGGGCGTTCCTGGGCGCCGCAAATACCGTGTGTATCGTTGGCCGGGCGTGTGCTGAAGCAAGTACTGGCGCGTCGCCAGCCGGTCGAAGCCACGTGCCGGCGCGGGTGGCCAGATCACCGGTGGAAATGATGACTTGCGGCACCGGTGGCGCGCCAAGAATCAGATCCAGCGCCTCGGTTCCCTGCTTGACGCTCATGCCGAAGCCATCAGCGGCTGCAGAATCCGCAAATCGCCAGGCGTCCCAGTTGATCGCCCGCCATGCGGTGTCGCCCTGATGGTGTTTCCATTGCGCATAGGCATCGAGGTAGCTGTTGGCGGCCGCGTACGCGCCGAAGCCGAGGCCGCCCAGCACGGAAGATAGCGAGGACATCAACAGGCAGAAGTCGAGTTCACGCCCGGCCAACACCTTGTCCAGCACCTGGGTACCCGCGACCTTGGGTTGGAACTGCTCATGGCGGTCCTGAAGACCAATGCCGCCCAATGGGCATAGTGCATCGTGCACCTTTCCAGCCCCGTGGATGACACCGTGAATGGGACCGAAGGCTTGCTCGGTCTCACGGATCACCTGCTGCATCTGCTCCAGCGATGCCACATCGGCACGCTGGATGCTTACGTTCGCCCCAAGCGCCTCGACCGCCAGCAGGGCCTCGAGCCCCGCCGCCCGGACCCTGGATCCGTCCGTGCGCAAGGTCGCCCAGGTTTCACGGGGGGGCCATGCCGCCCGGCCGACAAGAACCAGGGTCCCCGCTCCCTGCCGTGCCAGTTCCCGTGCCAACTGCAGGCCGATCCGCCCCATACCGCCAGTTATCAGATAGGTGCCCCCCTTCCGGATCGTTGGCCGTTCCGGGCGCGAGAGCAGCATCGGCTCATGACGCTGGAGCCAGCGCTTGCGCCCGCGGTATGCCACCTGCGCGGGCCGCTCTGCCGCCGCGAACTCCGCCAGCAGCTGCTCTACCCCGCGCTGCAGGTCCACATCATTCCAAGCTGGAGTGGTCAGGTCGACGTGCGCGGTGCGGAACTGTGGGTACTCCTGCGCAATGACCTTGACCAGTCCCGACGCGAGCGCATATTCCGGTGCCATGGTTTCGCCACCGGTGATGCTGAAGACGTTCCGGGTAACCACGTTCAGCTCCACACCGGTCTGTGGCATGACCGCATCACAGGCCTTGGCCAGGTAAAGAAGGCTGCCGAACGCCATGATCTCCGCATGCTCGGTGCGATCACAGGAATCGACGATGTCGTAGCCGTCGGTGCTCCACAGATGCACGGCGCGCAACTGCTCCGGCTTGTGCATGGCCAGCACGCCGATCAATTGCCGGTAGTCCTGCTCCGAGCCAGGATCGATTCGGTACGCGCTCTCTCCTTCCTGCATGAAGGCGCCACCACGGGAAACCGTCACAACGCGCGCGTGGCCACGAGCCAGCCTGCGCCCCAGACGTGCCCCCATGCTGCCCTCGTCGGCAAAGATGAGCCAAAGGCTGCGGTCGTCCGCAGGCGCTGCCGGCAACAAGGCGGGCGCCTGGATCCACGTCGGGACATGGAAACCGCCGTCCAGCCGAGCGATTCGTTCTGTTCTGCCATCGTGCACCCCGTCGCTGGGTGCATCTATCCAGTAATGCTGGCGTTCGAACGGATAGGCGGGCAGCGGAATTCGGCGTCGTTGCTCACCAGAATGGAAGCCGCGCCAATCTATCGCTGCACCGTGAACCCATAGCTGGCCAAGGGCTTCAAGCAGCACGGCATTGTCATCGCGTTCATCATGCAGATGCCTGGCGGATGCGATGGCTGCCACATCGGGGCTCTTTGCCTGCCTGCGCACCAGCGAGGTCAGTGCAATGCCAGGCCCCACCTCGAGCATCAGGCGCTTGCGGCGCAGGACGGAAGTGTCGGCCAACAGCGTCCCCAGGCCATCGGCGAAGCGGACCGTGCCAACGGCGTGACGGATCCAGTAATCCGGATCTGTTGCCTGGGTGCCTTCGATGAAGCGTCCGGTGACATTGGAAATGTACGGAAGTACGGGAGCCGAGAGCGGGATGGACCGAACCAGATCGCCCAGTTGCATCGCCGCGTCGTTCATCATCCGCGAGTGAAACGCGTGAGAGGTGTGGAGCACGCGGCAAGACACATCGCGCTGGCTCAGGTTCGCAGCAAGGCCATCGATGGCATCCCGCGGACCACTAATCACGCAGTCGTCAGGTCCATTCACGGCGGCCAGTTCACAGGACCACTGCATGGCAAGCGCCCGTGCCGCCTCTTCACCCAGCCGGACGCCAAGCATGCGTCCCGGCGCGGCCTGCTGCATGAGGCGGCCGCGCGCGGCGACCAGCTTCAGGCCATCTTCCAGTGTGAACACGCCAGCCAGACAGGCAGCGACGTACTCGCCAAGGCTGTGCCCCAACATGGCCGCTGGTTGGAGACCCCAATCCATCCACTGTCGAGCCAGCGCGTACTCGAAGACGAAGAGCACGACCTGCGCAAGATCGGTGCGGACGATGGCGTCCTGCGCCAATGGATCGCTTGCGGCACCAAACATGACCTGGCGCAGGTCCAGGCCGAGGTGCGGCACCAGCAAGGTCGCGCAGTTGTCGACCATTTCCCTGAACACCGGCTCGACGCGATACAGCCCCGCTCCCATACCAACGTACTGGGAGCCTTGGCCCGTGAACATGAAGACGACCGATGCATCTTCGACGAACGCGTTGGCGGACGCGATCTTGCGCTCGCCGGTGTTGTCGGCGAGCGCCTGCGCGGCGCCGGGAATCGTTTCGGCGACGAATGCAAGGCGGTGGCCATGCGCCGTTCGGCCCCGCTGCAGCGTGTATGCCACATCAGCCAGTTCCGCCTCGGCGTGTCCCTCCATCCATTGCGCAAGGTTCGACGCCTGCCGTGCAAGCGCGCTGGGCGTCTTCGCCGACAGCAGTACAAGGTGATGCGTCCGATAGCCCCGTCCCTGCCTGATCGCGGGGGCCTCCTCGAGTACCACGTGCGCATTCGTGCCGCCGATACCGAATGAACTGACACCGGCGCGGCGGGGTGTCTCCCCGCTGGGCCAGTGCTTGAGCTCCGTGTTTACGTAGAACGGGCTGTTATCGAAGTCGATCTGGGGGTTGGGCTGCCTGAAATTCACGGTGGGCGGAATCTGCCGCTCACTCAGCACCTTCACGGCCTTGATCAGGCCCGCCACGCCGGCAGCCGAATCGAGGTGACCGATGTTGGGTTTGACGGCGCCCAGTGCGCAGGACTGCGTGGCCGCGCCAGAAAATGCCATGGCCAGCGCCCGCATCTCGATCGGGTCGCCCAGCAGGGTC
This sequence comes from Stenotrophomonas sp. 704A1, assembly GCF_030549525.1. NCBI lineage: Bacteria > Pseudomonadati > Pseudomonadota > Gammaproteobacteria > Lysobacterales > Lysobacteraceae > Stenotrophomonas > Stenotrophomonas tuberculopleuritidis. The sequence goes on from NZ_CP130831.1 coordinate 3,379,878, forward strand.
CCGGTTCCGTGCGCTTCGACGTAACCGATAGAGTCGGCGGCGACGCCCGCCACGGCATGCGCGCGGGCGATGGCGCGCGCCTGACCCAGTACGCTCGGCGCGGTATAGCCTACTTTGTCCGCACCGTCGTTGTTGATGGCCGCGCCTCTGATGATGGCATGGATCGTGTCGCCATCGGCGAGCGCATCCTCCAGGCGTTTGAGCAGCACCAAGCCTGCGCCGCTGCCGCTTCGGGTACCGGCGGCATCCTTGTCAAAGGCGCGGCAATGTCCATCCGGTGAGGTAATGAAGCCCTCCTGGTACAGGTAGCCGCGCGGACCGAGCTGCGAAATCGACGCTCCTCCGCCCAGCGCCATCTCGCATTCGCCTGCCAGCAGGCTTTGGACGGCTTGGTGTATGGCAACCAGCGATGTTGAGCATGCCGTACCAACACTGATGCTCGGGCCAGCCAGGTTCAGCCGGTGGGATAGGCGCGTGGCCATGAAATCGGGACGGGTACCATGCATGACGGCGATGCGCATCGTTTCGAGCAGCGCCGACTGGGGCAGCAGGTTCTCGAACAGATAATGGCTCTCCCCCGTGCCCACGTAGACACCTATTTCCCGCGTAGTGGCCTGGTCGCCATAGCCGGCCTGCTCCAGTGCTTCCACGGCACATTCCAACAGCAGTCTCTGCTGGGGATCCATGACTTCGGCTTCGCGCGGTGTGAAGCCGAAGTACGCCGCATCGAATTCGCGGATCCCTTCAAGCACCACGCCCGACTTGACGTAGGCAGCATCGGTCAGAAGCGCCGGGGCGACACCTGCGGCCAGTAGTTCCTCGTCGGTGAAGACAGTGAGGGATTCCGTACCGGCCCTGATGTTCTCCCAGAACGCATCGACATCGCGCGCGTCGGGAAAACGTCCCGCCATGCCAATGATGGCGATGGCACCACTCGGCGAATGACCGTTGCTGTCTGCCATCAACGGCTCGGAACGATCCCGCGGCAGGCCGGCGTCCGCTTCTTCGGCATCGCGCTGGCGGTGCTGAAGGTGCTTTGCCAGCCCCGCAATCGTGGGATAGGTAAACAGGTCCGTAACCTCGATCTTCAGCCCGGTACGATTGAGGATCTCCTGCTGGACGATGATGCAGTGCAATGACGTGCCGCCCACGTCGAAGAAGCTGTCATGGATACCCACCGACTGCAACGACAACGCCAGGCACCAGATCTCGCACAGTTGCTGTTCCAGCGCGAGGCTCGGCGGCGTGTGTGAGGCCACCGCAGCAATCGGAAGAGCTGGGATGGGGAGCCGGGCGACGTCGACCGCGCCGTTCACCATCAAGGGGATCGACTCAACCACAACGAAGACGGTCGGCAGCATGAAATCCGGCACACGTGCGCGCAGGGCTTCAAGGCAATCGTCAGTGAAAGTTCCCCGGCTGTCCTCGCGCGGCACGACATACGCGACCAACGCCGGCGATTCCGCTTCGCCATACGTCAGCATCCTTGCGACAGACGATTCGGCCAAGCCCGTATCAAGGAGTGCCGCCTCGATGGCCTTGATCGCGACCCGATGTCCGTTGAGCGTCTCGGTATCACGCGCCTCGCGCAGGATCGTGATGTCACCGTTCGAGCGCAGGAAGCCGATCTCGCCGCTATTATGCCATTGCGCGCCATCGGCGGCAGCCAGCCCGGCGCGCATGCGGCCCACGTGTCCCGCCGCTCCCTGGGGCTGCAGGGCGCCGCGCGCGTCCCGCACTATGCAGCCCTGCCGGGCCCGCGCCTCCTCGTACATCCCGGCGGCCTGTTCTGCACTCAGCAACGGCAGCAGATGGATGTCCTGGGCCGGTTCGGCCACGATCGCCCGCAGCAGGTTGAGATAGCTTGATGCCATCCCCTGCATGGACGAAAGCTCAAACAGGCCATCGACAAACGTCCACGACAGCCGCAGGGCGCCTTCGGATTCAATGGCGATGACCCCGATATCGAACTTGGAACTTTGAGGCCCAGAGACGAGCTCCTCGACGGTCAGGCCGGGCAGCGTCAGTGCGCTCATGTCGTAGTTCTGCAGCGCGAACATCACCTGGAACAACGGTGGGTGACTCAGGCTGCGCGGTGGATTCAGGCTCTCAACCACCATGTCGAAGGGTATCTGCTGATGCGCGTAAGCGCGCAGGGTGGACGCCCGTGATTGCCGCAGGAACTGCTCGAACGACATGCCTGGTGTAACGCGGCTGCGCAAGGCAAGCGTGTTGACGAAGCAGCCGATCAGATGCTCGACATCCTCATGATCCCGACCCGCAACCGGCGTACCCACGACGATATCGTCGTCCCCGCTCCAGCGCGCCAGGAGAATCGCAAACGCCGCATGAAGCACCATGAACAGCGAGGCCCCGTGACGGCTTCCCAGCGCGACCAGATCGGCCAGCAGGGGCGGGTCCACCATCTGGGACACCGATTTGGCTGCCGTTGCCTGCTGCGGGCTGCGCAACCGATCCGTCGGGAGGTTGTGCAGTTGCGGGGAACCTGCGAGCTCGTCGCGCCAGAATTTCAAGTGGCTCTGATTCAGCCCACTGGATGCCGTACGTCGCTGCCAGTGTGCGTAGTCGGCGTACTGGATGGGAAGCAGTGGCAACTCAGGCTCGCGCCCTTCGACAAATGCCTGGTAAAGGGCGGCAAACTCGCGGACCAGAATCCCAAGAGACCAACCGTCTGCTGCAATGTGGTGCAGTGTCAGGAACAGGACATGGTTGTCGGCGGAAAGCCGGGCCAACGACGCGCGCACCATGGGGTCGTGGGCCAGGTCGAACAGGGTGGATTGCTCATGGCGAAGCATCGCTTCGACCCGGGCGGCCTGCTCATCCTCCTGTACACCGGTCCAGTCCACTACCGGTAACGAGGCATTCAAGGAGGATGCAACATCCTGGACGCCCCCCATCGCCGTCTTCCGATAGGTAGTCCGCAGCACTTCGTGGCGACGGATGATTTCGTTCAAGGCCGCTTGCAGGGCCTGCGTATCGAGCGTCCCCGCCAGGCGAAGCGCCGCAGGCATGTTGTATTGCGCGCTGCCATGGCCGAGCTGGTCAATGAACCAGAGCCGCTGCTGCGCAAAGGAGAGGATGCCACGATCCGGCACGGGCACCGGCGATAAAGCCGAATCCGGTTCCCCGGGCGCGGCGGCCTGCGCGGCAAAATACTGCTCTATCTCACCCTTATGCGCCCTTACGAGTGCCTGCAGGGACTCGGTAAATGCACCGCGCTTGGCCTTGTACGCCAGCTTTCCATCCTTGATGTACAGCGCGATACCCGCGTCCAGTGCCTGTTGCACCACGTCCCTGGCATTCATTCAGATCAAGCCTTCTTCAAGCATGCCGCGGGTTGCCGATGGCTGCCCCCTGCCCTGCGACAGCAAGCCATCGAAGACTCTATTGATGATGTCGATGACCGCTGCTTTGTGCTTGTGAATGAAGAAGTGATCACCGTGGAAAACATGCCTGTCGTATCGCGAACTGCACATGGATGACCAGGCACTCAGGTCGTCCAATGGCACGCCATCATCCTCGTCCCCGCCCAGCACCGTGACCGGGCACCAGATCGGACCCCGGTCGACGTACCGGTAGGATTCTGCTGCTCGAAAATCAGCACGCAGCAACGGCGTAAACAGCTTCATCAGCTCCATGTCCTGCAGCAATGAGGGCGGGGTGCCGTTGAAGGACTTGATCCTGTCAAGGAAGGTGTCGTCATCCAGTTGGTGAATCGGATCGTCCCGCCGCGGGCAACATGGCGCGCGTGTTCCGGAGACGATGAGGTGGCGAGGCGTACTTCCTCGAAGCTGCTGGATTGCCCGGGTCAGCTCATAGCTGACAAGTGCGCCGAGACTATGCCCGAACAGGACAAAGGGCTTATCGCCGTGCTGGGCGATGACCTCGGTGAGCTGACCGACGATGTCGTCGATCGAAACGAGCGGCGGCTCTGAAAAGCGGCTTTCACGCCCTGGCAGCTGGATGCCGACGACCTCCACATCACCGCGGATCGAAGCATGCCAATCACGATACGCGGATGCCCCGGCGCCTGCATACGGGATACAGAACAGGCGCATCCGCGCCTGCGGATTGGGCTTGAACGCCATCGTCCAAGGGTTGGAATTCAACATCATGCTCTCTCCCTGATGGCTGGTGGCCGGACGCATGCCAGCTGATCTCATGCAAACACTTCATAGACGATCGTTTCCTGAGCGCCCTTGGCAGAATTGATGACGCCGTCGCTGTCGCCACGCTTCATCAGGCGTAGCCAACACCCGCCGTACTTCGTGCCGAAGCCGAAAACTCCCCACACGACATCATGGAGCTGGTAACCCCGACTCCCCGACTGCCCGTAGAAGGGCAACGAGCTGCAGAATTCCTGTGCAAGCCAACCTGGCTCGCGCAGGGCCTGCGCAACCACCTTCGCCCATTCCTCATCGTTCTTGAACCTGCCTACGTGCACATCGTTGCCTTGGGCGCCGTACGCGATCTTGATGACGAACTTCTCCCTGCACTGGAGCAAAAGCGTCTCCAGGTCAACGCGCGTCCCCTTGAACTCGACGTGCTTTGGACTGACGTCACTGCCCCATGGGATGAAGTAGTCGATCAGGCGCCGCTCCTGCTCGTTGAATGCCGGACTTTCCTTGTGCTTGTGCAGCAACGCCAGCGAACGCTTGTCGCGGATCGGGACGATGAAAGGATTGTCCGGCCACGCGACCTGCCCACCCAGATAGGCGCGGAAAAGCTCTTTTGGCTGCGTCGGGCCATCATCGCCAGGGAACGAGGAGACGATCGCAGTAATCCTCAGCTCATCGAGATAGACGCCGGCAGGCGTGAATTTCAACGCGGCGTAATCGCTCGCGAAGTGCATTACCCCGCGGCATCCACATGCAGCCGCCGCCGCCTGGAATACGGCGTTGATCGTCTGCTCGCTATCAGCAATTTCCATGAAGTCAGCGGGCACCAACACGAAAGCATGCACTGCTGCATCCCCGTCATCGGATACGGCCCTGGCGCTTTCGACGATCTGCGTCATATACGCGAGCGGGATATCCTTGGACTCGCAACGAACCTGGCCGAAAAATTCCTGCAGCGAGGGGTGCTTGCGGTACAAGGCATCCATCCACTGGATCTGCCAGCCACCGATGTTCGAGCCGACGTTGATCTCCATGATCTTCAGACCATCCTCGGTGAGGATGGCATCCGTCCGATGCATCAGTTGGGACGGGTCAACCCCCACCGCCATGTAAAGTTCAGCGGCCAGCTCGGACAAGCCAAAGTAGCCAGCAAGCCGCTGATAGTCATCGCCAAATTCAACTTCGATCGCCCGCTGCACCAACCGCGGCACCTGGCAGGCGCAGTCTTCCAGAATCTTGCGCATTTCCTCGCCGAGGAACCATGGCCAGGAATGCAGAGGGTACTGATAATTGCGGAACAGCGGCGGCAAGCTGTCATCGAGAAGCGCGACTGGTTCCAGGCAGTTGGCCTTGACCACCGCGTAATCCAGGAAAGCCTGGCCGGCAATGGATACGGCCGCATGATTTCGCACAATGTCCTGATCCATGGAAATTCCCGTCGGTTGTAGTCGAGCTCCGCCCCATACACTCATGCGCCATCAGGCCAGCGCCGCTACCAGCTTTCGTATGGTCTGGTGGGTGTAAAGGTATCTCATCGACAAGGCAGGGAGCCCCTGCTTCCTCATAGCCGATGAGATGCGTACGGCGAGAAGCGAATTCCCGCCCAGATCGAAGAAGTTCTCGTCCGCGCCAATCTCCCTGCCGAGCACGCCCTGCCAGATCGTGCACATCACCTGTTCCAAGGCTGACAGCGGTTGCGCGGCGTTGTCGGTCACCGAAGCTACAGCGACTGGGGCGGGCGATTTCGGCGGAGGAAGGCGCTTGGTATCAAGCTTTCCATTTGTGGTGAGCGGCATCGTCCGGACGAAGGTGAGCGTCGAAGGCACCATGTGCTCGGGAAGAAGGCGCGCCAGATGGGCGCGGATACCCGCCTCGCTGGCGTCATCGGCTACGACATACGCATCGATGCGGCCAGATGCCGGGTCGGCCTGATTTGGCTGATTGAAGAGAACGGCAGCAGCGCCAACCGCATCGTGGCCGAGTAGGACGCGGCGGATCTCGTCGAGCTCGATTCGGAAGCCGCGCAGCTTGATCTGGTTGTCCAGCCGTCCGAGATGTTCGAGCACACCGTTGGCGAGCATGCAGCCACGGTCACCGGTGCGATACATGATGCCTTCCTGGAAAGGATCGGGCATGAAGCGTGTCTGGGTAAGGTCTTCACGCTCGTGGTAACGAAGGGCTACGCCGGCACCGCCGACATAGACTTCCCCGGGAACGCAGGGCGGCAGGAGACGCTGCTGATCATCCATGACGTACAGGTGCCAACCAGGGATCGGCGTGCCAACCGAGCGGGACCCAGCGAGGGCTTCGCGCCTTCGCACATCCTGCCATGTGACATGCACGGTGGTTTCGGTGATACCGAACATGTTGACGAGCCGGCATCGCGACTCGGCGTGGCTGTCGAACCAGGGTAACAACGCCCGTGCATCCAGCGGCTCTCCACCGAATATGACGAGCCGAAGTGAATCACTCACCGGAACGCGTTGATCGACTTCGATCAACTGGTAAAAGGCGGAAGGCGTCTGGTTCAGCACGCTGACCGACTTGCGTGCAATGAGCTCACGGAAAAGCTCAGGGTCACGGGACACCCAGTGCGGGACGACGACCAACTGTCCACCGGTCAGCAAGCAGCCCCAGATCTCCCAAACGGAAAAGTCGAACGCGCTGGAGTGAAACAGCGTCCAGGTGTCGCGCGGCGAAAGCTCGAGGCCTTCACGGGTCGCATCAATCAGAGCAATCACGTTCCGATGCGGGACAAGTACACCCTTGGGGCGACCTGTCGATCCGGAGGTATAGATCATGTACGCCGCGTCGCCTGCAGCGGCACCTGCCGCACGCCAGACCCGAGCCGGGTCGGCTTCGCGTTCGAGCTCCGGCACTGTCGTCACGACCATGCCGGGCACGTCGGGAAATGTGCCATCTTCGGTGATGGTGAGCGTCAAACCAGCATCGCCTGCAGTGTACTGCAGGCGGTCGTGCGGGTAAGCGGGGTCCATAGGCACGTAGATCGCACCGCACTTCACGATCGCCAGCATGGCGATAACCACCGCCGCCGATCGGTTGAGGCAGATGCCGACGAAGAATCCGGGCTTCACACCGCGCGCCGCCAATGCACCGGCCAACAGGCTCGATCGATGATCGAGCTCGGCGTAGGTCAGCACGTCATCGCCGTAGGAAATCGCGATTGCATCAGGCTGCTGTGCGCTCACACGCGCAAAAGCAGTTTCGATGCGGTCATCATCGCCGGGGACGTGCCTCGGCTCGGAACGACCAAGCGCCACCACTTCCCCGCGCGCGGTCTGCGGCAGAAGTTCTACGTCAACAAGCCGCGCAGCGCCTTCTTCTTTCAACTGGGAGCATACGTGGACCAGGCAACGAAGCAGCCACTGCATCGATGGCGTCGAATACAGCGCCTCATCGAAGTGACAGGTGAGATGGCCGCTTCCCTGCCGGCCTGCGATCAGCGTGACAGGAAAAATGGCACTGCTGCAGGGCAGGTACTCGATGTCCAGAATTCCTTCGACATCGGGTGAAACGTCCAGCGGAAATATCATGCTGACACTGACATCGAGAGCGAACTGATGCTTTCCGATCAGGGTGCCCAGCAAGCTCTCGGTGTAGCGCATCGCGCCGCTGAGCTGCGCACGCGCGTGGTCCAGCGCACAAGATACGCTGGTGCTTCCAGCCGACATCGGGTTTGCGAGCCGAAAACCGGTGACTCCCAACTCGATTCCGCTGCCTTGCGAGGGCGCTTCCTGCAGAATCGCAACTGCGGGCGCTGGCTTGCCGTGGAAACAGGAGAGAACCAGGCCCAACGCCGCCAGCCAGTGCTCAGGTGCGACCTGCATGCCAGTGACCATCTCCAGTGTGCCCTGCCCGGCCTGGCGAGCCCCGCGACCGTCCCATTCCAGAGCGGGTGACACATCCGAACTGACGAATGCATGGATCTCGTCCGCCGTTGGCCCCAGCGCCTGCCGTTGTTCGATGGGCGGAGGAGCGTCACCGCGAGAAAAGCAGTACTGCACGATGCGCTGCAAAGCGTCCTGATCCAGTACGTCGCGGTCACCGACAAGAATGAAATCCCTGTGCCCATCACCGTACCGCAACAGTGTTGCGCGCAGAACCTGACCGGTCCCGCGAGACAAGGGGCGGGACATCTCACGCATGCGTTGCCGCAACGCCACTTCCGATGTCGAGGGCGAGCCCACTGGAGTCACATGCAATTGGGCAACGGAACGCGGCCATCCCGCGCATGAAAACCGTTCGTCCAGCACTCCCAGAGCGGCGGCGACGTTGCCCTCATCAACTGCAGCATCGAGGCGGCAGGCGAAGGCATGGCTGTTCCAGCCTGCACGCTTGCGCATGGCGCCAACTGTATCGGCGCAAGCCGCGTCCTTCAGCTTCGAGAAAATAGAGGCGCTTTCCATAGTACGCAATGTCCGTTTCACGTGATGGGCGGTAACCCGCGGCTTCCAAGCGTGCACAACTCAGCGAATGGAGAAGCCCCCGTCCACCGTCACTGTACTGCCGGTCATCCGGACGGCCTCATCCGAGGCAAGCCACAAGGCCGCCGCTGCGATATCTTCGGGCTCAATCAGCTCATTCATGGGTTGGGCCTGCACGAACACGTCCTCGTGCTCGGCTACGGCGACGTCCAGCGAGCGCGCTATTTCCGAGAGCATACGCCCCTCGACATGATCGGCATCACGAACAGAGCCCGGACAGATGGCATTCACACGCACCTTGTATGGCGCGTAGTCGAGAGCCACCGCCTTGGTCAGGCCGATAATTCCGTGCTTGGCCGCGACGTATCCGGCAAAGTGGCGGTAACCCACCAGCCCGGCTGTCGAGGCGATGTTGATGATGCTTCCGGAGCGTGCATCCAGCATGATTTTCCCGACGCTGCGAATCATTCGCCAGGCACCATTGAGATCCACGTCGATCATCAACGCCCACTCATCCTCGGTAATCTCATGGGCGATCTTTCCCGACGGCGCTGCGATGCCGGCATTGTTGACCAGGAAATCGATCCGCCCAAAGCGCGCAATCGCCTGGTTTACCGCAGCGTCGATCTGCGCCTGATTGCGCACATCAACATGGGCCGTTTGCACGGCGGCGCCAGCCTCCGTGCATAGCTCGGCGGTGTACGCAAGCTGGCTCTCAGTTCCCAGGGGATACGACACACCCGGCAGATCCTTGGCCACATCGATCAGCAGCAGGTCGGCGCCGTGCTCTGCGAAACGCAAGGCGCATGCACGCCCAAGCCCTCTCGCTGCACCCGTGACGATCCCAACTTTTCCTGACAACCTCGGCAGGGTCATTTCATGATCTCCCGGGTCAGCTAAAGGAAGCGCCGCTCAAGCATCTCAAGCAGCTCCCCCGGGCGCTCGGTCAGATACATGTGCCCTCCTGGCAATGAGTCCGCATGAGCATTCGCGCTTGTAGCGCGCACCCAGCCCTGCAGTTCCTCGCTGCTGATAAGCTCGTCGTCGTCACCCCTCACCATCAGGATCGGAATATCGAGAGCGGTGTCTGTACGAGCCTTGTACTTCTCGTGCATTTCGACGTCCGCGCGCATGACAGGAAGCAGCAGCTCCCGCATCAGCGGATCTTCCAGTGCACTGTGCGTGTATCCAGCAAACTCGCTGACGCGTGCGAGGAACTTCTCATCGTCCAAACCGGTGGCGCGCTCCTTCCGTGGCGTCCAGGGATCAGGCGACCCGCTGACCGCCAAGCCAATCACGCGATGATTGCCTTGGCGTACAAGCGCACGCGTTAGCTCGTAGGCCAGAACGGCGCCGAGACTGTGCCCGAAGAGAACGATGTCCCGATCCGGATCGACCAGTCCTGGCAACTCGGACGCAAGGCCAGCCGAGGCCTCAAACACATCGGTGAAGAACGGTTCGCAGAAGCGCTTCTCGCGACCCGGCAACTGGATCGGAACGACGTCAAAACGTTCCGTCATCGATTTCCACTCACTGAAGAACGACGCTCCCGCACCAGCAAATGGGAGGCAAAGCAGCTGAGGCTTATTCATTTATCGTGCTCATGTTTCTTCATGAACTGCGGCAAGCAAGGACGCCCCCAGATAACCCAAGGCATCTCCCCCCGAATAGTGGTTTGGTCAACGATGCTCAAGACCCCTTCGCCGAGTATCATGTGATGCCGCTGCCAAAGTCAAACGCGATTCTGCTTACGTTACGGCAGGCGCTGGAGCAACAGAGGCGAGAGCGCCTGAGCCTGGCTCGCGCTGAATGTCGAGCGCTGAGTTCCGGGGTGTGTGATGGGACCTGCTGCCCGCTCGATCCGTGCATTCAGCACATGCCGCGCCGTTGGTTGTCACCTTCGAGGCCGGCGGCACAGCCATCGCAGCCCTCAGACAAGTACGCGCCTGCGGACTGCCGTCATGGCCTGCTGCACCGGCAGTAATTGAAGGCACACAGGATGCATGACTTTTCTTGAATGGCCACATCAAGCCGGCAACGCCGCGCCTGTATCGCGGCAACTGGCCTGCCCCCCCCCCACCATGGGCCATCCAACCCATGACTACTTGCACGTAGCTACCTGCTGGAATTCCCTGTATCAACATCGACCAGAACGTGACTAGAACAGTCGGAACCGCGATGACCCAGAGGAAATTTCGCACTCCCCTGTGCCATTTCAATGGCCCTCTGATCCGTCTTGATGCAGGGCGCGAACCGTCTCTGATGACTCGCGATCCGCTTTTTTCACCATCGACCGTCCGCATCGATCTGTTCTCTGAAATAATCGAAATTCCGCCACCAGAAGACCGCGAAGCCAACGCAGTTGATCACGCAATCCCACCATCAATTGCAGGGAGCGTGCCCAGGCGCAAGGCAGAGTTCATCGCGGGGCGTCGCGCCGCCGTCAGGGCGCTTCGGGCCCTACAGTGCAACGTGGACGAGATTCCGGTTGGCCTGCTTCGAAGCCCTGAATGGCCGAACGACTACGCAGGAAGCATTTCCCATGTGGACGGAACTGCGGTAGCGGTCGCCATGAGGCGGCTAGACGCGCCGGGGCATCGCGCCATTGGCATCGATATCGAACATGTCGTCTCGGAGTCCATCGTACCGGCCATCCATAGCGTCGCGCTCAACCCATCCGAACACACCTGCGTAACCAGCCTGTCGGATGCTCTTGGGCCACAAGATGCATCAACAATCATTTTTTCGTGCAAAGAGAGCTTTTTCAAAGCAGCATTTCCCTATGTGCGGAACTACTTCGATTTTTCAGCCATCGACATCGTCGACTTCACGCTACCAGACAACACCCTTCTGGGGCAGCTCACTCTGGATTTGGCCCCCACCCTGCGTGCAGGGGCAACTGTAGTATTCCATTTCGCATCTCTGGGCCCGGATACTTACATCACCTGGTGCGGGTGGTGATCGGCATCTTGGCCAGCAGCCCCGTCATCCGGGCCATGATGCATACTCATCTGTTGCAGCGATGCTACATCCTGAGCAATCTTCGATAGGTAGTGACAACTCCATGCTCACGTGTATCCTCGGATGCGACGGGGCACAGTACTCCCCGTTTCGATCCTTTGGTTCATCGTCCGACCTTGTCATAAGGTCCGGACGCCCGAAGAGCAGGCCGTTCATTGATTCAGCGCACTCCATGGAGTGGCGTGAAATTTGCTGGAGCCCTGACGCTATAGTCATCGTCCTCAAAGGACATTGCATGCACCGATCACCACGTTCCATCCACCGACCGCTCGTCACCATGGCCCCGATAGTCACGCTCGGTCCAGATGGAGCGTACATGTGCCGGCGCCAAGCGCCCTCCCGGAACTTCGCGTCCGGATAGCTGCCCGGATCGACTGCAGTAGCGCGCACATACGTGCCGAACGACCCGCAGACCACCAAGGATGATAGTTGATGGCGATTCGCGATACCTCCGCGCAGGACGAGGCCCTCACTTTTCGCAAGCCACATGCAGCTTGGCGCCGCTTCCTTTGGCCAGGTGCCGCCGCGCTGATCGGACTGACCGCAGTTGGTTGGACGATTTCCGGCTGGAGTGCCGGTACACGCTCGTTCGATGCCAAGCGCGTTCGCATCGCCGAGGTCAGCCGCGGTGATCTGGTCCGCGACATTGCCGCCGATGGTCGCGTCATAGCCGCCAACAGCCCTGTGCTGTACGCCATCTCCGCAGGAACCGTGACCCTGAAGGTGGTGGCTGGTGACGCCGTCAAACAGGGCCAGGAACTGGCGGTGATCAACAGCCCGGAACTGCGCAGCAAGCTGGCCCAAGAGAAGGCCACGCTTGCGGGCCTCGAAGCGGAGGCCAGCCGTGCCGCGCTGGATGCCACTCTCGCCCGCGCCGCTGGCGCCAAGCTGTCCGACCAGGCTGGGCTGGTGCGCACCGCCGCACAGCGCGACCTGGAGCGCTACCAGCGGGGCTATGACGGTGGCGCTGTGCCGCAGGTGGATCTGGCCAAGGCACAGGACGAGTTGAAGAGGGCCCAGATCGAACTGCAGCACACCCTGCAGGATGCCAGCCTGAAAAGCCAGGGAGCAGCCTTGGACGCGCGCAACAAGAAGCTGCTGGCTGATCGCCAGAAGGCCGTCGTTGCGGAAGTGGAGCGCCAAGTTGATGCACTGACCCTGCGCGCGCCGTTCGACGGCCAGATCGGCCAGGTTCAGGCGTTACAACACACGCACGTTGCCGCCAACGAACCTGTGCTTGGCGTGGTCGATCTGAGCAAATTCGAAGTCGAGATCAAGGTGCCGGAAAGCTTTGCGCGCGAGTTGGCGATCGGCATGCCAGCGCAGTTGACGAGCGGCAGCGGCGAACCATTCCCCGGCGCTGTCTCAGCGGTGTCGCCGGAGGTGGTGAACGGCGAGGTCACCGCGCGACTGCGCTTTTCTGGGAAGCAGCCGCCGGACCTGCGCCAGAGCCAGCGCATGAGCGCGCGGATACTGTTGGACACCCGTCGCAACGTGCTCAAGCTCGAACGCGGCCCGTTCGTCGAGCAGTCCGGTGGCCGCTACGCATACGTCATGGAACGGCGCAGCGCGGTGCGCCGCCCAGTCCGGCTCGGAGCCTCCAGCCTTGGGGAGGTCGAGGTGCTTTCCGGCCTGCAGCCAGGTGAGCGCGTCGTCGTCTCCGGCAGCGACCAGTTCGGCGATGCCGAGCGCGTGACCGTCCATTGATTCTTTTCGATTCCTACCTGCAAGGATTCCCTCATGCTCCAGATGCAATCAGTCTCCAAGGTCTTCCGCACCGAACAGGTGGAAACCCACGCGCTGCGCTCGCTCGACCTGCATGTGCGCGAGGGCGAGTTCGTAGCCGTCACCGGTCCGTCCGGCTCAGGAAAAACCACATTCCTCAACATCGCCGGGCTTCTGGAGACCTTCACGACCGGTCAGTACGTGCTGGACGGCCAGGATGTCAGCCACCTGGGCGATGACGCGCGCTCGCGACTGCGCAATCAGAAAATCGGCTTCATCTTCCAGGGGTTCAACCTGATCCCAGACCTGAACCTCTTCGACAACGTCGATGTGCCGCTGCGCTATCGCTGCCTGCCCTCGGCCGAGCGCAGACAGCGCATCGAAAAAGCCCTGGGCGATGTGGGCCTGAGCGCGCGTATGAAGCACTACCCTGCCGAACTGTCCGGTGGCCAGCAGCAGCGCGCCGCCATCGCGCGCGCCTTGGCCGGCAGCCCACGCCTGTTGCTGGCCGACGAACCGACTGGCAACCTCGACTCGCAGATGGCGCGTGGGGTGATGGAACTGTTGGAAGAGATCAACGCGCAAGGTACTACCATTGTGATGGTTACCCATGACCCAGAACTGGCCGCGCGCGCGCAGCGCAACGTCCACATCGTCGACGGCCAAGCCACCGACCTGGTACAGAGCGTGCCCGTGGATGCCTAGAGGGGTGTAAAGCTACAACGCCCCCGCGCACAAGCTGCCGGTGCAAAGCAGCACCAGGAAGAGACTGAGCGAGCGGCGGACGCAATGGAAAGGCGTCCGTCAGCTTGAGTGCTCGTAATGTGAACACTACGGGCTACAACGTACGCATGCGAATGGTTAGACTGGGCGCCTCGCCCCGCGCCCCCGGACCCGCATGAACGCCCGCCTGTTCCGCTTCGGTATCAATCTCTGGCCGCCGTTCCTGTTCACCGGCATCCACGTCACCCGGGTCTCGCCGGACTACCGGCAGATCGACGTCGAACTGCGCATGCGGCCCTGGAACCGCAACTACGTCGGCACGCATTTCGGCGGCAGCCTGTTTGCGATGACCGATCCGTTCTGGATGCTTGGCCTGCTGCACATCCTCGGCCGCGATTACTACGTGTGGGACCGTGCCGGTGCAATCGATTTCCTCAAGCCCGGCAGAGGCACCGTACGTACGTCGTTCCGCATCGATGACGCACTGCTGGACGAACTGCGCGCCGAAGCCGCCGCTGGTGACAAAGTGCTGAGATGGTTCAGCAATGATGTCGTCGATGAAAGCGGCGAGGTGGTCGCCCAGGTCCGCAAGCAGGTCTATCTGCGCCTGAAGCCACACGCACGCTGATCATCGCTGGGGCGCTATCCTCTGGCCTCTGCCATGGAGGCCCCGATGCGCCCGTACACCCTTGCTGCACTGCTGAGCACCCTGCCGTGCGCGGTCCATGCGCTGGACCTGCCGCCGGTGCAGTACCCGACGCTGCCGGCACAGGCTGCCGCTGCCGCCGGCTTCGTGCCCAACGGCTGGACGCTTGAATCCAGCACCGAAGGCGATCTTGACCAGGATGGCCGCGCTGATCTGTTCCTGGTACTGCGCCAGCAGGACCCGCGCAACGTCATCGAACACGATGGCTTCGGCCCCTCCCCGCATGACAGCAACCCGCGCATTCTCGCCGTGGCGTGGTCACGGCCAACCGGCTATGTGCTGGCGGTGCAGGACCATCAGCTGATTCCGCGCCCGGACAACCCGGTGATGAGCGATCCGCTTGAAGAAGGAGGTGTCAGCATCCAGCGTGGCACGTTGAAGGTCGCGCTGTTTTCATTCGCCAGCGCCGGAAGCTGGTCGATGGGTACCACCGCCTTCACTTTCCGCTGGCAGGACGGCGCGTTCGCGCTGATCGGCTACGACCAGGATTCGGTGATGCGCAATTCCGGAAAGACCGAATCGCTGAGCGTGAACTTCTCCACGCGCAAGGTAAGGCGCGTCGAAGGCAGCATCGAGAACGACAAGGACAGCGTGCGCTGGCAGCCACTGCGCGGCACCCGTCGCTGGACGCTGCAGACCGTCGGCGATGGCTGGGCATTCGATCCGCAGGCCGGCACCGACTGAGCCACGGCTCAGTCGCGGGCAGCGGCGGTTGCGCCGGCGCCGGCCACCAACGGTACGGACAACCACGGGCTCTCAGCGTTGCCACGCGGCGGCGAACGACGCGCCACCTGCAGGTGGCGGCCGTCGGCCGCCAGCTGCGGCGCCCGCACCGGCGAGCGGAACTGCACCGGCAATCGCCGCAGTGCGTCCACCGGATCATCCGTCTGCTGCCGCAGCCAACGCTGCGCCCCCAGCAGCCGCACCATCGCCGCCGCATCCTGGGACCGTGACGAATATGCGGGATAGGCAGGCGCGGCGATCTCGGTCAGCACGCACCCCATCACGTTGGACAGGCAACCGAAATCCCGCTGCGGCGGTGCCTGTACCGGCAACGGCCGATCGGCCTCCAGCGCGGCCATCGCGGCCGCACCACAGGCCCAGCCAAGATTGCCGGCCACGCGCGCCAACGTACTGCTCCGATCCAGCACCAGGACGCCACCAGATTCCTGGGCCGAGGACTCGATCGCCGCCCGGCTCATCGCGTACTCGCCCTGCATGGCACGGCACAGGCTCTGTTCCTCTGCGCGCAGCGGTTGCATGGCTTGTTCGCACTCCGCCGGCAAGGGGCGGTCGGCCGGCAGTTCGACCAGCATGTCGGCCAGCAGCTGGGCATTGGCCTGCACCAGGCTGGCACCGATGATGCTCTCGACCAGATAGCTGCTGCCGGGCACCAGCCGCCGGCCCAGCTGCAGGCCACGGCAGGCGCCTCGCAGGGCACCGTCGATATCGCCCTGCACATAGGCCAGCGCGCGTGCACTGGTGGCGTCCATCACCAGGCCATAGGTCGGCAACGGAACCAGAATGCCCTCGCCCTTCGGCTGGAACGGCGACACGAAGTAGTCTGCTTCGGCGAGCCGATCCAGCCGCGCATGCAACTGCTGGTGCCCGGCATGGGCCTCCACGAAGCGTTGCGGGTCCGCGCGGACCTGGGCGAGGCAGCCGCTGGTGGTCGGCCCGCAACTGGCACCGGGCCGCAAGTGCAGCTCGCTATGGTTGGCCACCAGGTGTGTCTGGCCGCCGCTGCTGCCCCGCAGGTCGGCCTCCCAACGACGCACGTCCTCGGCCAGCGCCTGCTCGCGCTGGCGGGCATCCAGATCGTCGAACGGCAACGTCCACAGCAGCGCATAACCGTTGTGGCCGGTCGCCGGCAGGCGTGCTTCCAGTCGCTGTTGCGCCTGCAGCCGCGATTCGGGCACAGGCCACATGCGCGAGGCGCACCACACCACGATGGCCAGCACCAGCAGGCCTGCCAGGGTCCAGCCCAGCCCGCGCAGAATCTTCAACACAGCTTCCCTTCCATGTGCCGTTGCCGCAGTCGATTCCCCAGCGTAATCGACCGGCGGTGACCGCTACAATGCGCGCATGTCGCTCGAAGCCCCCGCCCTGGTCCCCCGCCCCTCCCTGCAGCGCCTGTTCCTGACCGGCCTGCTGACCCTGTTGCCGATCTGGCTGACCTGGGTGGTGGTCAAATTCGTGTTCGTGCTGCTGTCGGGCATTTCCAGCCCGCTGGTGGTGCCGCTGTCCGAACAGATCGCGACCAGTTTCCCGCATTACCTGGGCTGGGTCCGCGCCGAGTGGATCCAGAACACCATCGCCCTGCTGGCCACGCTGCTGGTGATCCTGGCCGTGGGCGTCGCCAGCCGCCGCGTGGTCGGCCAGCGTCTGCTGCGCTGGGTCGGTGCCGTCATCAAGCGCATCCCGCTGGCCAGCATCATCTATGACAGCGCCAAGAAGCTGCTGGACATGCTGCAGACCGAACCGGGCAGCACCCAGCGCGTGGTGCTGATCGACTTCCCGCACCGCGACATGAAGTCGGTCGGCCTGGTCACCCGGGTCATCAGGGAACAGGGCACCGACCGCGAACTGGCCGCGGTGTATGTCCCCACCACGCCCAACCCGACCTCGGGCTATCTGGAAATCGTTCCGGTGGAGCTGCTGACGCCGACCGACTGGACCGTCGACCAGGCGATGAGCTTCATCATTTCCGGCGGTGCGGTGGCCCCGGCCAGCGTGCCGTTCACCCGCGCCGGCGACCGCTCCGAATGACCCCGGCGCCGCATGCGCGACCGCTGCAGGACCGCGCCGTCCTGCTGTTCATCGTGCTGGCCGCGTTCTTCTGCGGCAATGCGGTGCTGGCTGAACTGATCGGGGTGAAGATCTTCGCCCTGGAAGACACGCTCGGCATCGACCCGCTGAACTGGAACCTGTTCGGCCAGACCGGCTCGTTGAGTTTCACCGCCGGCACGTTGCTGTGGCCGGTGGTGTTCATCATGACCGACACCATCAACGAGTTCTTCGGCAAGCGCGGCGTGCGTTTCATCTCGTGGCTGGCGGTGGTGCTGATCGCCTACGGCTTCCTGTTCGCCTTCGCCGCGATCTCGCTGGCACCGGCCAGCTGGTGGGTGTCATCGATGCAGGCCCACGGCGTGCCCGACTACCAGGCCGCGTTCGCGGCGGTGTTCGGCCAGGGCATGTGGACCATCGCCGGTTCGCTGGTGGCGTTCCTGTTCGGCCAGTTGATCGACGTCGCGGTGTTCCACCGCATCCGCCGGGCAACCGGCGAGCGCCACGTATGGCTGCGCGCAACCGGGTCCACCGCGGTATCGCAGCTGGTGGACAGCTTCGTGGTGATCTGGATCGCCTTCGTGCTCGGTCCGCAGCACTGGCCGACATCGCTGTTCCTGGCGGTGAGCAGCGTCAACTATGTCTACAAGATGGGCTTTGCGATCGCCCTGATTCCGCTGCTGTACCTGATGCGCCGCGCGATCACCCGCTATCTGGGCGAGCAGCGCGCCGCCGACCTGCGCGCTGCGGCCGCGGCTGACTGAAGCCCGAGCGCCGCCCAAGCTGACTGCGCCCCCGTGCTGGCCGTACGCGCGCGGATCGTGCAAGCTCCACGGTCTGTGTTCCACGGAAGCTTCTTGATGCCGTATTCCCCCCGCGTCCTGGCCGCCGCCATCGCCGCGTTGTTCCTGTTCAGCGCCGTTGCGCCCGCCGAAGCAGCGAAGAAGAAGGGCACCCGCCCCGCCGCCGCGCAGACCCGCCAGGCGGCCAAGCCGAAGGCCCGCGCCGGCAGCCGTGCCACCGCGCCGGCCCGCGGCAGTTCGGCGCGCCGCGCCGCGCCGCGCCCGGTCGCCCCTGCCCGGGCAGTGCCCAAGCAGGTTCAGCTGGAACGGCTGTATGACGAATACTGGGATGCCTCGATGCGGTTGAATCCGCTGCAGGCCACCTTCCAGGGCGAGCCGCGTTACAACGACCAGCTGCCCAACATCCTGTCCGCCGCGTGGCGGCAGCAATCGCATGACTTCACCACCGAATGGCTGGGCAAGGTCGAGAAGATCGGCAGCGACGGCCTGCAGGGCCAGGATCTGCTCAGCTACGAGATCTTCGTGCGTGACGCACGCGCGTCGCTGGCAGCCGAGCGCTACCCGAGCTGGATGATGCCGATCAGCCAGTACTACAACATCGGCAGCATCATGGCGATTCTCGGCGCAGGCGCCGGTGCCCAGCCGTTCAACACGCCCCAGGACTACGACAGCTGGTCGCGGCGCTCGCTGGGCATTCCCGACCTGTTCGACCAGGCCATCGCCAACATGCGCCAGGGCATGAAAGCCGGCGTGGTGCAGCCGCGTGACCTGATGGAAAAGGTGCTTCCGCAGCTGGACGCGGTGATCAAGCCCACCGCCGAAGAGAGCATCTTCTGGTCGCCGATCCGGACCATGCCCGACAGCATTTCCGCGACGGACAAGGCGCGCATCAGCGCCGAGTACAAGCGGATGATCGAGCTGCGCATCATGCCGGCCTACCGGGCGCTGCGCGGTTTCATCGCCACCGAATACCTGCCGGCCACCCGCAGCAGCAGCGGCCTGGGCGCACTGCCCGATGGACAGGCCTGGTATGCGAACCTGATCGTGCAGACCACGGCCAGCGAGCAGACCGCCGCGCAGCTGCATGCGCTGGGCGAACAACGCGTGCAGGAACTGCAGGCGCAGATCACCACGGTGATGCGCGATGGCAAGCTGCGCAGTTCGCAGACCAAGCTGCTGCGCAGCATGCGCAACGACCGCCAGTTCCAGTACAGCGATGCCAATGCGCTGCTCAACCGCTACCGGCAGGTGCAGCAGCAGGTCGATGCGCGCCTGCCGCAGGTGCTCGACACCCTGCCCAAGGCCGCGCTGGAGATCCGTGCGGTGGAACCCGAGCGCGCCCTGACCGCCGCCGCTGCGGCCTACCAGCCACCGCAGCCGGGGCAACCGGGGCTGCTCTACGTCAACACCCGCGACCTGCCCAGCCGCAAACGCTGGAGCGTGCCGGTGCAGTACCTGCATGAAGCCATCCCCGGCCACCACGTGCAGCTGGGCCTGCAGCAGGAACTGGCCAAGCTGCCGCGCTTCCGCCGCCTCGGCGGCGACCTGGCCTTCATCGAAGGCTGGGGCCTGTATGCGGAAACGCTGGGCGAGGAACTCGGCGCCTATGCCGATCCCTACGACCGGATCGGCTACCTCTACTCGCGCCTGCTGCGCGCCGCGCGGGTGGTGGCCGACACCGGCGTGCATGCACAGGGCTGGAGCAAACAGCAGGCCGTGACCTATCTGCAGAAGACCGTGGACATGAGCGCTGACGATGCCAATGCGGAAGTGGAACGGATCATGGCCCAGCCCGGGCAGGCCCTGTCCAACGTCGCCGGCCTGACCACGATCATCGCCCTGCGTGACAAGGCCAGGGCCCGCCAGGGCGCAGCCTTCGACCTGCGTCGTTTCCACGCCGAAGTCCTGAAGGACGGCTCGATGCCGCTGGATGTGCTGGACCACAAGATCGAACGCTGGCTGTCGCAACCAGCCGCTGCCACGCCGGCCCCCACGCCCTGACCGACACGGAGCCGCCATGCGCCCTGCCGCCCTGCTGTGTGCCGCCGTTCTCGCGCTGCTGCCGTTGACGGTGTTGGCGGCGGCACCGCTGGCACCGCCGGATGCCGGCATCGATGGGCTGATGCAGGCCTACGATGGCCAGGTGCCGGGCGCAGCGGTGCTGGTGCTGCATGCGGGCAAGCCGGTGTTCCGCCGCGGCTACGGCCTGGCGGTGGTCGAAGACCACACCGCGGTGACAGCGGCCAGCAACTTCCGGCTGGCCTCGGTCAGCAAGCAGTTCACCGCGGCCGCGGTCCTGCTGCTGGTGGAGGACGGCCGGCTGGCACTGGACCAGCCCGCGCAGCGCTGGCTGCCGGAACTTCCGCCGGCCGCCGCAGGCATCACCCTGCGCCAGTTGCTGTCGCACACCAGCGGCCTGCTGGACTACGAAGCGCTGATGGACCCTGCCGACACCCGGCAGGTCCGCGACGCCGACGTGCTGGCGCTGCTGGCCCGCGAAGATCGACTCGCCTTCGCCCCCGGCAGCCGCTACCGCTACAGCAACAGCGGCTACGCACTGCTGGCGCTGATCGTCGGCCGCGCCGCCGGCATCGACTTTGCCGGTTTCCTGCAGCAGCGCATTTTCCAGCCGCTGGGCATGGCCCACACCGTCGCCCACCAGGACGGGGTCGACCAGATCGCGCAGCGTGCCTATGGCTACAGCGAGGTTGACGGCCACTGGCAGCGAACCGACCAGAGCACGACCAGTGCCGTGCTCGGCGACGGTGGCATCTATTCCTCGCTGGACGACCTCGCACGCTGGGACGCGGCCCTGTACGACGACCGCCTGCTGTCAGCCGCATCGCGCACGGCCATGTTCAGCCCGGCCACCGCCACCCCCGAAGCCGACGTGCCGCACTATGGTTTCGGCTGGCGCCTGAACGGTGGTGCGCAGTGGCACAGCGGCGAAAGCATCGGCTTCCGCAACGTGATCGTGCGCTACCCCGAGCACCAGCTGACGGTGATCGTGCTGAGCAACCGCAACGCCCCCGAACCCTATCCGCTGGCCCTGACAATCGCCCGGCGCTGGCTGGACATCCTGCAATGACCGATCCGAACGCCCTGCTGGGCATCCACCACGCCGCCCTGATCTGCAGCGACTACGCCCGCTCCAGGGACTTCTACGTCCGCATCCTCGGCCTGCGCGTGCTGGCCGAGAACCACCGCGCCGCACGCGATTCGTGGAAGCTGGACCTGGCCCTGCCCGACGGCGGCCAGCTGGAACTGTTCTCCTTCCCCTCACCGCCGCCACGCCCCAGCCGCCCCGAAGCCCAGGGCCTGCGCCACCTGGCCTTCCGTGTTGCCGCGCTGGAGCCCTTCATCCAGCGCCTGGCCGCACACGGCGTGGACTGCGAACCGATCCGCGTGGACGAGTACACCGGCCGCCGCTTCACCTTCTTCGCCGATCCGGACGGGCTTCCGCTGGAGCTGTACGAAGTCGGTTGATGCAGGACCCGCAGGCCGCCCTCCCCCCAGGGGGGGGACAGCAGCGGCCCCTTCCCCATACCCCGCCGAATGGGTATACAGTCGACCCGTACGGCATCGTGCCGGAATGAACCCTGGGAGGGGACCATGCGCAAGACCTTCAAGACCCTGCTGCTGGCGCTGCCGCTGTGCCTGGCCGCACTCTCGGCACAGGCGGCCGATGGCGCCGCCGGCCGCTGGAAGACCATCGACGACAAGACCGGCAAGGTGAAGTCGATCGTCGAGATCACCCAGGCCGCCAACGGCACCCTGTCCGGCAAGGTGGTCGAGATCCTGCATTCGGACAAGGGGCCCAACCCGGTCTGCGACGGCTGTGAAGGCGCCAACAAGAACAAGCCGGTGAAGGGCATGACCATCCTCTGGAACCTGAAGGCCGACGGCGCCAACAAGTGGTCCGGTGGCACCATCCTCGACCCGGCCAACGGCAAGACCTACAAGTCGAAGATGGAACTGCAGCCGGGCGGCACCAAGCTGGACGTGTCCGGCTGCGTCGCCTTCATCTGCCGCGCGCAGACCTGGCAGCGCGAGTAAGCGTCCGGCCCAGCGACCCGCCCACGTGACCCGGCCCCGGCCGGGTCACCTCGTTGCGGGCATGCGATAATCTGCGGTTCCCCCTGGCTGCACCCCGTGACCATGACCCGTACCGCACTCGTCACCACCGCCCTGCCCTATGCCAATGGCCCGCTGCATCTGGGCCACCTGGTCGGCTACATCCAGGCTGACATCTGGGTGCGCGCGCGTCGAATGAGTGGCGGCAAGGCCTGGTTCGTCTGCGCCGACGACACCCATGGCACGCCGATCATGCTGGCGGCCGAGAAGGCCGGGGTCACCCCGGAAACCTTCATCGCCGCCATCCAGGCCAGCCATGAGCGCGATTTCGCCGCCTTCGGCGTCGCCTTCGATCATTACGATTCGACCAACTCGGCGGCCAACAAGGCGCTGACCGAGCAGTTCTACCTGAAGCTGGAAGCGGCCGGCCACATCAGCCGCCGTTCGGTGGCGCAGTTCTACGACCCGGCCAAGGGCATGTTCCTGCCCGACCGCTACGTCAAGGGCATCTGCCCCAACTGCGGCAGCGCCGACCAGTACGGCGACAACTGCGAAGTGTGCGGTGCCACCTATGCGCCGACCGACCTGAAGGAACCGCGTTCGGTCATCTCCGGGGCCACGCCGGAAATGCGCGATTCGGAGCACTTCTTCTTCGAGGTGGGCCATTTCGACGGCTTCCTGCGCGACTGGCTGGGCGGCGACGTCGCACTGCCGGGCGTGAAGGCCAAGCTGGGCGAGTGGCTCAATGCCGAAGGCGGCCTGCGCGCGTGGGACATCTCGCGCGATGCGCCGTACTTCGGCTTCGAGATTCCCGGCCAGCCGGGCAAGTACTTCTACGTCTGGCTGGACGCGCCGATCGGCTACCTGTCCAGCTTCCAGACGCTGTGCGGCAGGATCGGCGAAGACTTCGAAGCGCACCTGCGCGCCGGCACCAGCACCGAGCTGCACCATTTCCTCGGCAAGGACATCGTCAATTTCCACGGCCTGTTCTGGCCGGCGGTGCTGCACGGCACCGGCCATCGTGCGCCGACCCGCCTGCACGTCAACGGCTACCTGACCGTGGACGGCGCCAAGATGAGCAAGTCGCGCGGCACCTTCGTGATGGCCCGCACGTTCCTGGATGCCGGCCTGGAACCGGAAGCGCTGCGCTATTACTTCGCGGCCAAGTCCAGCGGCGGCGTCGACGATCTCGACCTGAACCTGGGTGACTTCATCGCGCGCGTCAATGCGGACCTGGTCGGCAAGTTCGTCAACCTCGCCAGCCGCTGCGCCGGCTTCATCAGCAAGCGCTTCGACGGCCAGCTGGCCGCGCAGCTGCCCGATGCCGCGCAGTACCAGCGCTTCGTCGATGGCCTGGCGCCGATCCGCGAGGCATACGAGCGCAACGACCCGGCTGCCGCGATCCGTCTGACCATGACCCTGGCCGATGAAGCCAACCGCTACATCGATGATGTGAAGCCGTGGGTGATCGCCAAGCAGGAAGGCGCCGACGCGCAGCTGCAGGCGGTGTGCAGCCAGGGCCTGAACCTGTTCCGCGTGCTGGTCACCGCATTGAAGCCGGTGCTGCCGGCCACCGCCGCGCAGGCCGAAGCGTTCCTGGCCGCGCCGGTGAACGACTGGACCGAGCTGGCACAGCCGCTGCTGGGCCACCGCATCACCGACTACACCCCGTTGTTCACCCGTATCGACCCGAAGAAGATTGACGCCATGATCGACGCCTCCAAGGACACCCTGCAGACCGCCGCCGCAGCGGCCCCCGCCGCCACGACCGACGCCGTGAAGCCGGCGGCCCCGGCCCCGGCCAAGGACCCGGCGAAGAGCGCCGACACCCCGGCCTACATCGGCATCGATGATTTCGCCAGGCTCGACCTGCGCATCGGCAAGGTGCTGGTGTGCGAGTTCGTGGAAGGCTCGGACAAGCTGCTGCGTTTTGAACTGGATGCCGGCGAGCTGGGCAAGCGCCAGATCTTCTCCGGCATCCGTGGCAGCTACGGCGAGCCGGAAAAGCTGGTCGGCCGCAGCGTGGTGTTCATCGCCAACCTGGCCCCGCGCAAGATGCGCTTCGGCCTGAGCGAAGGCATGATCCTGTCGGCCGGTTTCGACGGCGGCGCACTGGCCCTGCTGGACGCCGACAGCGGCGCGCAGCCGGGCATGCCGGTCCGCTGATCCGGCGCGGGCGCGGCCCACGCCGCGCCCGGTCGGGGAAACCGCCATGGCTAGCACGGCAACGGGAGACGGCAGGATGGAGCTGGCGCTGTTCGACTTCGACCACACGGTTACCACCTGCGATACCTACGGCCGTTTCCTGCGCCGGGTGGCCACCGCCGAACAGCTGGCCCAGGCCTGGTGGAAAGTCGGGCCCTGGCTGCTGGCGTACAGGCTGAAACTGATCTCGGCCGCGCGTATCCGCGCCCGCGTGACCCGCCTGACCTTCCGCGAGCGCCACGCCGATGACATCGAAACGCTGGCCGCCGGCTTTGCCCGCGAGGTGCTGCCCGAAGTGGTGCGTCCGGAGATGCTGGAGCAGATCCGCTGGCACAAGCAGCAGCAGCACACCGTGGTGGTGGTCTCCGGTTCGCTGGACCTGTACCTGCGCCCGTGGTGCGAGCAGCAGGGCCTGCAGCTGATCTGCAACCAGCTGGAAAGCGATGGCGGACGACTGACCGGCCGCTATGCTGGCGGCGACTGCGGTCCGCGCAAGGTCGATCACATCCGCCGCCGCTTCGATCTGTCGCGCTACGCGCGCATCCATGCCTACGGTGACAGCAGCGAGGACCGGCCGATGCTGGCGCTGGCCCACGAACGCTGGTATCGCGGCAAACCCCTGAAATGACCGCAACGCGCAGCCTTCGCCACGCATGAGCCTGATCCCTCCCCTGACCGAACGCCTGGACCGTGTGCTGCCGCAGACCCAGTGCGGGCAGTGCGGCTACGACGGCTGCCGCCCCTATGCACAGGCGATGGCGCGTGGCGAGGCGGGCGTGGACCGTTGTCCGCCCGGCGGCGATGCCGGTGCGCGGGCACTGGCGCAGGTGCTGGGCGTGCCGGCACTGCCATTCGATCGCAGCCGGGGCGAGCACAAGCCGCCGCAGGTGGCCTTGATCGTGGAAGCGGACTGCATCGGCTGCACCAAGTGCATCCAGGCCTGCCCGGTCGATGCCATCGTCGGCGGCGCCAAGTACATGCACACCGTGATTGCCGATCTGTGCACCGGCTGCGAGCTGTGCATCCCACCCTGCCCGGTGGATTGCATCGAGCTGGTGCTGGTGTAGTTTCTTCTGCGGCGCGGCGGCGTCGCGTTGCGCTGAGAGCAACAGCAACGGCAACAGCTGGGAGCGTCGGCTGCCTGGGTTTGATGATCTGGGCGGGTGGGCGGGGGTTGGCAGGTGCGGACCTTGGTCCGCACACTCTCTCCGACGCCAAGAACCCTCGTCGCAATCAACCTTGCGTGCGCACGCTGGCGACGATCGAATCACGATGCATGTCGCAGATTGCCCGGTCTATCGCGACCGTGGCGCCACTGGCGTTCGAGGCGGCTCAACAGCATGCAAAAATGCCGGAAGCGTCCTGTACGTTGCAGGCATTGCAACTTGTCTGATTGGCATTCAGCCACGGCGGGGTTACAGATGGTGAGCCACCGGAAAGGGTGGCCGGGCTTCGAAAACCCGTTTTGTCGAACGTTGTTTACGCTTGCCAGCCGGCGTCATCTTGCGTGGCGCCGGCTGGCAATCCGTCGGCCGGTCATGGCGGGCGGGGCGTGGAGGTCTTCGGGCCAGCCGGATCGTTCGACACCGGTTTTCGAGCCACGTCTCCGTCCGCCACCTTTGGGTGGCGGCTACCGTCTGTCCAGCACGGAGCCTTGCCATGAACGCCTCGGATTTCTCCTCTCTGCACGCTTACCTCGGCCCGGCCGCTGCGGGCGAGGACACGGAACAGTCGCCATCGCCTGATCCCACCACGCTGGTTGCGACCTTGCGCCGCATCGGCACCGGTGCCGCCGCTGACGGTCAGCCATGGCCGGAGCGGCATCAAATCCCCAGCCGGTGCATGGCGCTGGCCGATGCCGATTGCGCGCTGGCCGGGCTGCGCGTGGTGCAGGAGGTCCTGCTGGCCGCCGAGCGCACCCGGCAGAACGGCGCGCCGGCGGAGTACGTCGGCGACCGGGTCATGGAAGGCCTGATGCTGGCCTGCCTGGCCTTGTGCACGCAGGCAAGCTCACGGTTGCAGCCGCAGCGGTAGCGGACGGTGCAGCGCCCGTTGCCCGACGCGTGGGGTCAGATCCGGTGTCCCGTGGAAAACCGGTCTGACCCCTGCCCGGTCATTACGGCACGGCCGCGGTAACGATGATCTCGACCTTCCAGTCGGCGTGGGCCAGCTTGGCCTCCACCGTGGCACGGGCCGGCGTCGCCCCTTCAACCACCCACTCGTCCCACGCCTTGTTCATGCCTTCGAAATCGGCCATGTCGGCCAGGAAGATCTCGGCCCGCAGCACGTGCTGGCGGTCACTGGCGACCAGCGCCAGCAGCTTGTCGATCTCGGCCAGCACCTGCCGGGTCTGGCCGGTGATGTCCTGGCTGGTGTCTTCCGGAATCTGGCCGGAAAGGTAGGCGACCTTGTTGTACACGGTCATCTCGGACATGCGCGGTCCGACGTCGTAACGCTCCATCATGGGCGTGGCTCCTGCGGGTGGTCTGGACTGCATTCTCACCCAGCTGGAGCGCGAAGTGTGTACCCGTTGCGGCCAGTGGATGCCGCCACTTCCGGCACAGCAGCGGCGCTGGTCAAACCGCGCCGGCAGGCGCACGATGCGCCACGCCTGCGTTGACACCGCCCTCGCCCCTACTGACGCACCCTTGCGCCGATGACCGCCCCGACCGACTCCACCCTCTCCCCTTCCACCGCACCCTGGAAGCGGGTCGTCACCATCATCGTTCCGCTGCTGATCCTCGCGCTGGCCCTGCATGGCCTGGCCGGTGAATTCGATGAGCACGGCTACCGCGCCATCCGCCAGGCCTTCCACCAGCTCAGTGCCGCACAGATCGCGCTGACGGTGCTGCTCGGCCTGGCCAGCTATGCCTGCCTGATCGGCTTCGATGCGATCGGGCTGCGCCGCAGCGGCATCCGCGTGCACCCGGCGCGGATCGGCATCACCGCGTTCCTGGCCCACACCCTCGGCCAGACCGTGGGCTTTGCCGCATTGACCGGCGGCGCGGTGCGCCTGCGCGGCTACCGCAGCGCCGGCCTGGACCTGGCGCAGATCGGCCAGGTGGTGCTGATGAGCACGCTCGGCTTCGTGTTCGGCGCCTGGCTGCTGATCGGCGTGGCGCTGTGCATGGAGCCGGCCGCGGCTGCGCTGGCGTTGCCGCTGGATCCGCAGGCGGTGCGCGCGGTCGGTGTGCTGGCACTGCTGGCCTACGCGGTCACCGTGGCGGCAGTGGGTCGGCAGGGCCGGCAGTTCCACATCTTCGGCCACGGCCTGTGGTTGCCGGACCGGCGCACCATGCTCGGCGTCACCGTGCTGAGCGTGATCGAGCTGGTGCTGGCCAGCGCCGCGTTCTACGTGCTGCTGCCCGATTCCACCCCGACCGGCCTGCCCGGCTTCGTCGGCCTGTACCTGGTGGCCGTGCTGGCCGGGCTGGTCTCGACCGTGCCGGCCGGGCTGGGCGTGTTCGAGTGGAGCCTGCTGAAACTGCTGCCACAGGTGGCGCCGGCGGCGGTGCTGGCGGCGGCACTGATCTATCGCGTCACCTACTACGTGCTGCCGTTGCTGCTGGCCACGCTGCTGGCGCTGGCGCCGGCGCTGCGGCAGCCGCTGCAGGCCAGTGCCGGTGCCACCCGCGCCGGCTGGAATGCGCTGCGTCCCTGGCTGCCACAGATCATCGCGCTGGCGGCGTTCAGCGTCGGCGCGGCGCTGGTGATCGACGGCACGCTGCCGACACCGCGCCGGCACCTGGTCACTGCCTCGCTGCCGATCCTGGAAACCTCGCACCTGGTCGGCAGCCTGGCCGGTGTCGCCCTGCTGCTGATCGGCCAGGGCCTGGCCCGCCGCAGCCATGCGGCCTGGATGCTGGCGATGGCGATCTGCGTGATCGCGCCGCTGCCGATCTGGCTGCGCGGTGGCCAGCCACTGATCGCGCTGTCGGCGCTGCTGGTGGCGATGGCGCTGTGGGCCGCGCGCCGCGAGTTCTACCGCCAGGGCGCACTGCTGGACGAGGCATGGTCGTGGCCGTGGTTGCGCAACCTCGGCCTGGTGCTGGTGGCCGTCACCTGGCTGCTGTTCTTCACCTACAGCCATGTCGAGTACCAGAATGAGCTGTGGTGGCAGTTCGCGGTATCCGGCAATGCGCCACGCGCGCTGCGCGCGTTGCTGGTGGTGGCGCTGGCGCTGGTGATGTTCGGCCTGGCCCGCCTGCTGCACAGCACGCGCAGCCCGCTGCCTGCGGCCGATGAGGCGACCCTGCAGGCACTGGCACCGGTACTGGCCGGTGCCACCGATACCCAGGCATGCCTGGTGCTGACCGCCGACAAGGCGGTGCTGCGCGACGAGGCCCGCAAGGGCTTTGTGATGATGCAGCGCTATGGCGGTTCACTGATCGCGATGGGCGATCCGGTCGGACCGCCCGAAGTGGCGCGCGGACTGATCTGGCGTTTCCGCGAAGAAGCCGATCGGCTGGGCCTGCGCCCGGTGTTCTACCAGGTCGGCGAAGCCTATTGGCAGACCTACCTCGATCTCGGCCTGGGCCTGGTCAAGCTGGGCGAAGAAGCGATGGTGCCGCTGCACGACTTCGGCCTGGAAGGCCGCGAGCGTGCCGACCTGCGCCAGGCCTGGAACCGTGGCAAGCGCGGCGGGCTGAGCTTCCGCGTGGCAGCGGTGGAGGAGATCCCCGCGCTGCTGCCGCGCCTGCATGCCATTTCCAACGCCTGGCTGGAAGACAAGTCCGGCGACGAGAAGGGGTTTTCGCTGGGCAGTTTCGACCCCGACTATCTGATGCGCTTCCCGATCGCCCTGGTGGAGGCCGACGACCGCATCGTGGCGTTCGCCAACCTGTGGCAGGCCCCGGCCGGCGCCGAGCTCTCGGTGGACCTGATGCGGCACGTCAACGACGCGCCCAAGGGCACGATGGATTTCCTGTTCATCGAGCTGTTCCTGTGGGGCCGCGCGCAGGGCTACGCACGCTTCTCATTGGGCATGGCGCCGTTGTCGGGGCTGGCCCAGCATCGCCTGGCCGGACGCTGGAACCGGGTGGCCGGCCTGCTCGCGCGGCACGGCGAACGTTTCTATGGCTTCAGCGGCCTGCGCCGGTTCAAATCGAAATTCGACCCGCAGTGGCGCCCGCGTTATCTCGCCGCCCCCGGTGGCATGCACCTGCCGGCGGCGCTGCTCGATGCCACCCGGTTGATCTCGCTGGATCCACAGCGGACCTGAGGCCACGTTCCGCCGGGCGTAGCCCGGCGCTGCCTGATCAAAGGGCCATGCCCGGCGGCGCGCCGCAGGTCACGCGCCACCCTTCAGGATCACCTCGGCCAGGCGATCGTAATCACCGCCGAAATGATGGTCACCGGGCAGCGTGACCTTCTGCACGCCGTCATTGGCCGGCAGGTCCGGGCACAGCGCGTCCTCGTCCTTGTCGCCATACACGCACACCGTCTTTGCGGCCGGCAGCTTGGCCACCTCCGGTGCAATCGGCAGGCCGTCGCCGCCGCCGCCCAGCCAGTTGCTGACATGGAATTCGAAGTCGGCCTTGCGGCCCACCGACAACAGCACGATGCGCTCCAGGCGTGCACGGGTGCCCGCATCAAGCTGGTTGATGCTGGCCGGCAGGACATCGGCGCCCTGCGAGAAACCGATCAGCATCACCTTGTCGCGCTGCCACTGCTGCCGGTAGTGGGCGATGATCTTCTGCAGATCCGCGGCGAATCCCTGCGGCGTGCGCGCGCTCCAGAAGTAGCGCAGCGAGTCGATGCCGACCACGGCCACGCCCTGCGCGGCCAGTGCGCCGGCCACCTCCTTGTCGAGGCCGGCCCAGCCGCCGTCGCCGGAAACGAAGATGGCCAGCGTGTCGCCACCGACCTGCGCCGGCACTTCCACCACCGGCAGTCCCTTCAAGGCGTCCGGCGGCGGCGCCAGGGCAACACCCGCCTGTGCGCCGATCACCCGCGCGGCCGCCAGCAGCCCCGGCGTGGCATCGCCAGCGGCAGTGCGCCTGAAATCGCGCGCCATCGCCACCTGCTGCACGAACGGCGCGGCAGCGGCACAGCCGGCGCTGCCACCCGCGTTCAACCAGGGGAAATTGAGTTCACTGGGGTGCAGGCGGTCGTGCCTGACGCCGTCGCCGCAGACCATCCGCTCATGCGCATCGGCCGGGCAGAAGCCGTCGGTCAGCAACCCGGCGAACACCTGGGTATCGGCCTGCGCAGCCAGCGCATAGGCCAGTTCGGCGCCCTCACCGCTGCCGCCCACCAGTGGCAGGTGGTAGCCCGGCAGGTGCAGGAACGCCTGCACCCAGCGCGAGAAATTCTCGACGTCACCGGCCCCGAACGCGCAGTGGCTGTTGCCCTCGCGCGTGAGCACGCCGCGCAGATGCGCCACATCCACCGCGGCCACCAGCGCACCATCGGCGCGCAATGCCTCGATCGGCGCGCCGCTGGCATCGCCGGCGCCTTCATGGAACCAGATGACGACGCGCTGCGGCGCGCCGGCCGGCAGATGCACCGGAACCTGATCGAAGCGCCCGTGGCTGACCTGCTGCACCGCCGCCGACGCCGGCAATGCTGCCAGCGCCATCATCAGCCCCATCGCCCTGCCCAGCCCTGCACGCATCGCTTCGCATCCCGTTGGAATGCGCACACGATACGCCGCCGCCGCGTGTGCGGCACGTACCGGTGCGGGTGGTTTGCCGGCTGCCGGCAGCCGATTCAGCGCGTGCGGGGAGTGCTGCCGCGGCGATACAGCGCCAGCGCCAGCCACAACAGCCAACCGACGATCACCGCGATCACCAGCTTCTGGCCCAGCCCGCGGGGCGGGCCACTGCGCCACAGCACGTGCAGCCACAGCAGTACGAAGGCCAGCCAGGCCCAGCCCCACAACAGCGCGGCACTGCGCCGCCAGCCCGGTTCGCGGCGCAGATACCACGCCTGCAGCAGCATGCCGACGCTGGCACACAGGAAGGCGGTATTGGCCGCCAGGCCATGGATGAAGGGCGCCAGCAGCGGTGTTGCCTGCGGCAACCAGCTGTCACCGATGGCCACCGTGGCCAGGCCCACGGCCGCCACCACGAACAGCAGCGGCGCGGCGGCACTGCGCCGCGGCCCCACGCTGTGCCGGTACAGGGCGACGCCGAGCACGGCGATGGCCAGTGCCAGCAGGCAGTAGGCACTGCGCAGTGCCAGCCCCCAGGGGCCATGCAGGTACAGGCTGAGCGTGGCCTTCACCCAGTCCAGATCGGCGCGCGCGAACTGGGTCCACAGCGCAGTCGCCACGAACAGCAGCAGCGCCACCAGGGCCAGCAGTGCCGCCGGGCGCGCCCGGCTCACGGGGTTTCTCCGGGGTGTCGCAGCAGCCAGTCGGCCAGCGCCTTGCGGTAACGCTGCAGTTCCTCGGCGTACAGGTCCAGCACGCACAAGGGACAGCCACTGCCGCAGCATTCGTTGGGACCGGGTTCTTCCGGGGGCAGCGGGCGGGGGTCGGAAGCGGTATCGGAGACAGTCACGGCAGGAAACGGCACCACGCGATGGCAGAGGCCTAGTGTAGCGGCGCGCTCAGGCCCCGAGCCGGCGGCGGAGGTTGGCGCGCGCGTCGGCATCCAGGCGCTGGTGGAAGAAATCGCTGAGGAAGATCCGCGGCGCGCGCAGCAGTCCCTGCAGGAAGCGACGGCGCCCGGCGCGATACAGGAAGCCCGGCACCACGCCCTTGTACTCCTCGGCCACGCCGCGGTCGTAGGCGGAAAACACCGCTTCCGGCGCGGCCAGGATCGCCATGTCGCAATCCAGGAACAACGCAGCCTCGGCATCCACCTGGTCGGGGCCGAGCTCGCCATGCCGCGCGGTGAGCAGGATCAGCTGTTCGACCCGCGCAGCATCCAGTGCTGCCAGTTCCGGCCACTGCGCGATGGCCTGTACCGCCAGCGCGGCCGAACGCGCTTCGTTGTCCTTGCGCCCGGCCTGGTAGACCGCGTCGTGGTACAGCGCCGCCAGATAGATCTCGCCGGGGCGCTGCCAACCGGGGCCTTCGGCCACGTCCTGGCAGTGCTGCAGGACGGCGCGCACGTGGCCGAAGTGGTGGTAGGCACGTGGCGGCACTGCATAGGCATCCTGCAGGGCCTGCCAGTGCGCGGGAGCGAGTGCGAGCGGGGCGAAGTCCATGGCCGGATGATCCCGCCACGGGCAGCGCCGGGCAAGCTGATGGTTTTTTCACCACCCGCTCACACCCCAGGCCCGGCAAGGGCCGGGACCGGTTGTCCACAGCTTTGCCGAGGGCTGGTCCACACCGGGTGTGGATGACCGGCACGCCTGGCCGCGCCGGGATGCAGCCCGCCGCGCACGGGTCTACACTGGTCACAGGCGGGGCCACCCGCCGCTGCCGGAAACTGTCATGCGCCCGCTTGCCGCTCGATGCTTCCTCGCCGCTCTGGCCGCGCTCGGCGCGCCGGCCTTGTCCGCCCAGACCGCCCAGACCGCCCCATCCCCGGTTCCGGCGCAGGTCCCGCCCGGCGATATCACCACCATCGCTGCGGTGAAGGTGACCGCGTCCAGCGTGCCCACGCCCGATGAGGTGTTCGCGATTCCTGCGGCGATGCGCGAGATGCTGCAGAAGCAGGTGATCAGCCGCAGCTACTCGCGCGACCAGCGCCTGCAGGCGCTGGTGGAGATGATCTTCAGCCAGCACGGGTTGGACCTGCAGTACGACGCGGAAGCCACCTACACGGTCTCCGAGGTCTGGCAGCACCAGCGCGCCAACTGCCTGGCGTTCACCCTGCTGTTCGTCACCCTCGCCCATGAGGCGGGCATCCAGGCCCGGGTGCAGGAAGTGGGCCAGGTGGTGTCCTGGTACCAGGACCAGGACCAGGGCGTGGTCTACAGCGTCGGCCACGTCAACGCCGGCGTGGATGTCGGCGGGCGCTATGGCACCGTCGATCTGGACCGCAACGTACTGTACGACCGCCACGGGCCGCAGCCGATCGGGCGCGCGCGCGCGTTGGCGCACTACTACAACAACCGCGGTGCCGAACAGCTGGCCGACGGCGATCTGGCCGGTGCGCGGGCGTTCTTCGACGCCGCGCTTGCGCAGGATGCAACGTTCGCCTCGGCGTGGAACAACCTGGGCGTGCTCGACAACCGGCTGGGTGATGACCAGGCTGCGCGCCGCGCGCTGGACACCGCGTTGCGCCTGGATGGCCGCCAGAGCGCGGCACTGAACAATGCCAGCGCGCTGTACCGCAAGCTTGGCATGACCGCCCAGGCCCAGGCGCTGGCGCAGAAGCTGCAGTCGGTGCAGCGCGAAGATCCGTTCGCGCAGTACATGCAGGGCGCACAGGCCGAACGTGCCGGCGACCTGGACAAGGCCATCACCTATTACCGGCGGGCGGTGCGGCTGTACGACAGCGCACACCAGTTCCACTTCGGCCTGGCGCGGGTGTACTTCCTGACCGGCAGGCTGCAGCGCGCCGACCGGGAACTGCAGCGCGCGCAGGAATTGGGCGGCGCGCCGCAGCAGGCCCGCTACCAGGCCAAGCTGGACAGCCTGTCACGCTGGCGTGCGCAGCAGGCCAAGCGCTGAAGGCGGTCAGGCCTTCTTGAGGAAGCAGGTCTTCAGCACCAGGCCCTTGATCTTGTCCGAATTGCCTTCGATGTGCTCGGCATCGTCTTCGACCAGACGGATGTTGCGGATCACCGTGCCCTGCTTCAGCGGAATCGAGGAGCCCTTGACCTTCAGGTCCTTGATCACGGTGACGGTGTCGCCGCTCTGCAGCGTATTTCCATTGCTGTCACGCACCACCAGGGTCGCCCCAGCGCCTTCTTCGGCAGTCCACTCGAAGCCGCAGTCGGCGCAGATCCACAGTGCGCCATCGGCGTAGGTGTTTTCCAGGGTGCACTGCGGGCAGGCAGGAACAGACGACATCAGCAAGTACCTCAACGTGGATCAACAGCGGCCATTGTAGCCGGCCGCCGGTCCGGCCCATTCCCCCGCTGGCGCGGCGAGACGCCGCACCCGGACCAGCGCCAGGGGCGTTCAACCGCACCGACGCCCGGCAGAACTTGCAGGAAGCGCCGAACTGCAGCAGAGTGCGCGGCCCCCGCCCGCCCCCGGAACGCCCCATGCGCCTCGGCATCGACTTCGGTACCAGCAACTCCGCCGCCGCCATTGTCCGTGATGGACAGCTGCTGCCGATCCGCTTCGGCGATGCGGAACAGTTCCGCACCAGCGTCTACTTTCCCGGCGTGGTGCCCGACCCGGACGACTTCCAGCTCGATGCCGGCCAGGAACACGAACTGCAGCAGATGATCGACAGCGCCGCCCGTGCCGCGCGTGCAGCGGGCCAGGAACGCACGCCGCAGGCGCTGCGCCGCGAAGCCCTGCGCGCCCTTCGCCGTGAATGGATGGAAGCGCGCGCCGGCAGGGAACGCAGCGCCAGCGACCTGCTGCAGAACGCCATCTACGGCGATGAGGCCCTGGACGCCTATTTCGAAGAGCACGAAGGCAACCTGGTGCAGAGCCCGAAATCGATGCTCGGCTACAACCTGCACCCGCGCGCGAAACAGACCATCACCGGCATCGCCGCGCACATCCTCGAACACATCCGGCTGACCGCCAGCGCCCAGCTCGGCCAGCCGCTGCGCGCGGCGCTGCTGGGCCGGCCGGTGCAGTTCCGCAGTTCGATCGGCGAGGCCGGCAATGCGCAGGCGCTGGAGATCCTGCGCGAGGCGGCGGCACAGGCCGGCTTCGACCAGATCGATTTCCTCGAAGAACCCGCCGCGGCGGCCATGCACTACCACGCCGGGAGCCAGGAACGGCACCAGGCCGTCATCGTCGACATCGGCGGCGGCACCACCGATATCGCCCATGCCGAGGTGGGCGGCAGCCAGGCGCCGCGCATCCACCGCGCCTGGGGCATCGCCCGTGGCGGTACCGACATCGATCTGGCCCTGAGCCTGTCCGCCTACATGCCGCTGTTCGGTCGCGGCATCACCCGCGTGCCCAACCACCATTACGTGGAAGCGGCCACCGTGCAGGACATGACCCGCCAGCGCGACTTCCGACAGCACCGCTACGACCAGGTGGACGCGCCCTGGGGCGCGCGCCTGCAGGCGCTGCAGGACACCGGCAACACCGCGCGCCTGTACCGCGACGTCGAACGCGCCAAGATCGCCCTCAGCGCGGCCACCGAGCACCGCAGCACGCTGGACTACATCGCCCGCGACCTGCATGTGGACAGCAATGCCGACGGCCTGGCCGCTGCTGCGCAGGGCTACCTGCAGCAGATCCGCGAACTGCTGGCCCAGGTCCGCAGCGACATCGGCGGCGACCCGGATGCGGTGTTCCTGACCGGCGGCATGTCCCGCGCCGGCTACCTGCGCCAGGCCGCCGCGGACGCCTTCCCGGGCGCCCGGATGGTGCACGGCGAGCCCTCGCTGGGCGTGGTGCAGGGCCTGGCGCTGGCCGCAGCCAGCCAGGATTAACAAAACGTTACGCGACCTGCGCTACCCTTGGCCGGCTAGAAATCCGTTGCACCTTCCACCGGCCGCGCTGGTGTGTGTCCATGGTGCAGCCTGGCCCGCCCGGCGGGCCTAGCGGCCATGCCTTCCTGGCTCGTTCATGGTCCGCGCAGCACCCGAGCCGCCATCGAGACCCGCTTTGGGCACCCGCCTGGCCCCTGTGGCCGCACAACCTGACGCTGAACCAGCACCCATCGACTGCCGCCGTTGTGACGCGGTCTGTTGCCGGCTGCCGGTGCTGCTGCAGCCCGGCGACCATGTGCCCGGCCAGTACCTTTCGCGCGACGCGCACGGCCGTGCCGTGATGGCGCGCAACGAGGAAGGCTGGTGCGCGGCGATCGATCCCTATCACCTGCGCTGCACGATCTACCCGCAGCGCCCGGCGATCTGCCGCCAGTTTTCGATGGGCGGCGATGACTGCCGCCGCGAGCGGCAGGATTACCTGCGCCAGGCCGAGTCCTGTGCGCTTTCCTCCCCTTCCACCTGACAGGAGCCACCATGCCCCGCAAGGCAAAGACCCCCGCGAAGGCCAGCAACAGCATCCGCAGTGAACGCAAGGGCGCATCCGCCAGCACCGTGGTCAGCAGCGATTCGATCGCTTCGGACCTGGCCGCGTTCCGCAAGAGCGGTGGCAAGATCGAAGTTCTCGGTACCACCTGGGCGCTGAAGAAAGCCAGCTGACCCTCCCCCGACCGCGGCGGCGCTGCCGCCGCGGC
Organism: Stenotrophomonas sp. 704A1; assembly: GCF_030549525.1. NCBI lineage: Bacteria > Pseudomonadati > Pseudomonadota > Gammaproteobacteria > Lysobacterales > Lysobacteraceae > Stenotrophomonas > Stenotrophomonas tuberculopleuritidis. Next base: position 3,416,730 of record NZ_CP130831.1, read on the forward strand.
CTGCCGGGTCGCGCTCAGCGATCCAGGCGCACCTGCACGCTTCCCGAATGCGACTGCACGCGGATATCGCCGTCGCCACTGCCCAGCCGCGCGTCCAGCCGGCTGCCAGGGCCGTAGCGTGGGCGTTCCACCGTGCCGGCATCGCTGTTGATCGAACCACTGAAGCTGTTCACCGACAGCTGCGCCGATACCGTGCGCGGCAGGCGCAGCTTGACCGAGGCACTGACTGATTCCACGTTGATGCGGCCTCCCGGAGCCAGGGCCGCGGCCGACAGATCGATGCCGCCGGACACGGTCTCCACGACCAGGCGCTGGATCCTGCCGGCGTCGACGCCGACCTGGCCGGACACCGTCTGCGCTCCGATCTCGCCGGACACACCGCCCCCGGCCTCGATCCGGCCACTGACCGTGTTCACGTCCAGGCGGGTGGTCTGCAGCCGCGCAGTGACATCGCCGCTGACCGTGTTGAGCACGCTGTCGCCACTGCGGCCGGACGCGCTGAGCGCGCCGCTGACCGTATCGGCCTGCAGGCGCCGCACATCGATACCGCTGATGTCCTGGTCCGCGCTGACGGTGTTCAACAGCACCTCGACCGCACGCGGTACGTTGAGGATCAGCGTGGCGCCGCCGCTGTTGCCGCGGCGCGGGTACTCCACTTCCCAGCGGACCCGGTTGGCACTTTTCTCCTGGCGCAGCTGCAGGCCGTCACTGAGCGTGCCGGTAAGCTGCACGTCATTGCGGTCCCAGCCGCGCACGGTCACCTTGCCGGCCACGTTGCTCAGTTCGATGCGGCCGCCCGCCGCGAGGGAGTGGCGCTCATCGACACGGGTCTCGGCCAGGGCCACGGCCGGGGTCAGCAGCAGCACCGCGCAGACGGAAAGAAGGGATCGCATGGAGGGTCTCCTCAGGTTGTCATGCCGGCGGCGGCGTGAGCCGCCTGCCGGGTCAGTTCGAGCCGCAGCGCATAGGTACGCTTGAGCTGTCCAAGCAGGTGCGGCGCCCGCGGATCCTGCGCCATGGCGGCGCGGATCTGCTCCGCGCTGCGGTCCAGTTCATGCAGTGCCGGCTGCCATTCCGGTGCAGTGCCATCGGGCAACGCCGCCACCGCCTGCCGGTACTGTTCGGTCATGGCCGCGGCCTGCAGCTGCAGACCGCTGGGCGCAGGTGGCGGCACCGCCGACGGTGCATGCCGCCACGGTGCCACCGCGTAGACGGCGAGGCTGGCCGCCAGCGCGGCTCCCAGCGGCAACCACCGGCGCGCTTTCATCCGGCGCGGCAGCGCGACCACCGTGGCGGTGTCGGCTGGCGCGCGCGCGGGTCCGCGTGCTGGCAGGCGCGCCGACAACCGCGCCCAGCCATCCTCGGGAAGCACACGTTCATCGGGCAACGCGCGCAGGCGTGCCAGCAGGTCGTGATCGGGGTCGTGCGTACTCATGTCATGTCTCCCAGGCGTGCGCGCAACAGACCGCGCGCACGGTGCAGCTGTGCTTTGGAACTACCGACCGCCATCTGCAGCTGGTCGGCGATTTCATGGTGTTTCCAGCCTTCGATATCGTGCAGCACCAGGACCGCGCGCGCACGCGGCGGCAAGGTGGCCAGCGCGCGTTCCAGATCGCGCTCGGTGCCGGCACAGCCATCCTGCACCGCCATCTCCGGCAGTCCGCCATCCACGTCCTCCAGGCTGTCATGGTCGCGGCCACCGGCGCGTCCACGCAGCTCCATCAACGCCGCATTGACCCCCAGCCGGTGCAGCCAGGTCGACAGGCTGCTTTCGAAACGGAAGCCCGGCAAGGCCTTCCAGGCCTGCAGGAACGCTTCCTGCAGCGCGTCCTCGGCGCGCGCCTGCTGGCCGCCGCACAGGCGCCACAGCACAGCGAACACCCGGGGCGCATGGCGGCGGTACAGCAGCTCGTACGCTGCGGTATCGCCGGACGCGGCTGCCCGCACCAGGGCAGGTTCGTCGATGGCGTCGTTGGCAGCAGGCGGCGCGGGCATGGTGGTGTCGAGCATATCCGTTGGATGCAGGCCTCCGGAAAAAGGTTTAGAGCAGCACGCACGGCGGCCCATGCAACCTTTTTGCGGCCCGCTGCATCCATCCACAGGTCCCCCCGCAGGCCCGCCCGGCCAGGAGCCTCCGATGTCCCGTCCCACCTGTGCCGCCCTGCTGGCGATCGCAACCTGCGTGCTGCTGCAGGCCTGCGACGTGTCCCTGCACTGGCGCACCGACAGCGGCCGCGCCTGCCTGCAGCAGCACCGCCAGGACGTGCTCTGCCTGGCCTGGGCGCAGGCGGTCGAAACCCCGGCACGCGCCGGGTAACATCAGGGCCCGTTCCCGCTGCACGCTGTCGCCCCATGATGTTGTCGCTGAAAGACCACCTGCCGGCCTGGACCCATCCCTGGCTGCATGACCTCGGGATCGCCCTGCAGATCCTGCTCACCCTGCTGGCCGCCTGGCTGCTGCGGGTGCTGGCGCGCCGCCTGATCCGCCGCTTCGCCGATCATTACACGCTGCCGCCGGAAATGGTGATGGGCGCACGCCGGATCACCAGCTTCGTGGTCTATTTCAGCGCAGTGCTGTACATCCTCAGCCTGCTGGGCGCGTCGCCGTCGGTGCTGTGGACGGCATTCACCGGCTTTGCCGCGGTGGGTGCGGTCGCCTTCTTCGCTGCCTGGAGCGTGCTGTCCAACATCTTCTGCACGCTGCTGATCTTCACCACGCGGCCGTTCCGCCTGCATGACTACATCGAGGTACTGGAAAACGGCGAGAAGCCGGGGCTGAAGGGACGCGTGATCGACGTCAACCTGATCTACACCACGCTGCAGGAAACCGGCGATGGCCATCAGGGTACGGTGCTGCAGCTGCCCAACAACCTGTTCTTCCAGCGCACCGTGCGCCGTTGGCGCGATCCGGCACAGGCGCCGGGCGGCATCCAGGGCGACGGCTGAGGGTGTTTTTCCCTGCAGGGCTGCGCCCTGCAACGCGTCCGCTTACCTCAGCTGGCTGTCCTTGCTGCCGCGCCGGTTGTAACCACTGCTGGCCTGCGCGTCCTCGTCGTGCGCCTGCTGGCAGGCCACGCACAGGCGCACGCCGGGCACGGCCTGGCGCCGCGCCAACGGAATCGGCGCGTCGCATTCCTCACAGTGTTCCAGACCCGGTCCGCGGCGCAGCTGGCGCCGCGCGCGGGCAATCGCATCATCGACGGTGGCGTCTATCTGGTCCTGGACCGCGCCATCGCCCGCCCATCCGGTCGCCATGGCCATCCTCCGCAGGGGTGTCTGCCTGATATGGGGACGATACACCCCAGCGCAAACGGCAGCGCCGGGCCGTGCGCGGCGCACGTACCGGCCGGTTCAGCAACGCCTTACCAGACCAGGTCGTCCGGCACCTGGAACTGGGCGTAGTAGGCATCGTCTTCGGCATTGCCGGTGGAGATCTCGGCCGTCGAGCCCGGCTGACCATGGTCGACGATGATGGCCTCGGGGGCGCGTTCACGCACCTTCTCGGCGGCCGCGCGCGGCAGCAGCGCGTAGCCTTCGCCGTTGGCAACGATGACCAGTACGCCGACCGACAGAGCCTTGCGCAGCTTCGGATCGATCAGCAGGGTGCGGATCGCCGCGCCGTCACTGAAGCGGTACTCGTCATCGCCCTTGTGGGCCACGGCGTGGGCAGTGATGATCTGCTTCGCCTGCGCCTTCTGTTCAGCCAGCCTGGCCTGGGCATTGCGCTCGGCAGCCAATGCGCGGTCGCGCTCGATCTTTTCCGCCCGCGCGCGTTCAGCTTCACGCTGGACCTCGGCCGAGGTCGACGCCGCCTTGCCCTGGCGGGCCTTGGCCTGCTCGCGTGCCGCCGCGCTGGCCTGCGACTTCTTGGCCAGGCCGGCCTTGAGCAATTGTTCCTGCAGCGCGTTGGGCTTTGCCATGGTCGATGCGTACCGCGTGTAATCTGGATGCCCCATTCTACCGACGCGCCGACGCCCCTGCATGGCTGTCCTGAAGTACCTCACCGGCTACCCCGAACCCCTGGTCGCACAGGTCAGCGATCTGCTGGCGCAGGGCAAGCTCGGCCCCTGGCTGCAGCAGCGCTATCCGGATCCGCACGAGGTGCGCAGCGACCGCCAGCTGTACGACTACACCCAGGACATGAAAGACCGTTACCTGCGCAAGTCGGTGCCGCTCAACAAGGTCTGCTACGACAACACGCTGGAAGTGATCAAGCACGCCCTGGGCACGCACACGGCCATTTCCCGCGTGCACGGTGGCCGGCTCAAGGCCAGCCGCGAGATCCGCATCGCCACCGTGTTCCGGCAGGCGCCGGCCGCGTTCCTGCGCATGATCGTGGTGCACGAACTGGCACACCTGAAGGAGGCCGACCACAACAAGGCCTTCTACCAGTTGTGCCAGCACATGGAGCCGGACTACCTGCAGCTCGAGTTCGATACCCGCCTGTACCTGACCGAGCTGGCCCACCGTGGCCAGCGCTGAACCGGCGTAGGGGCTACACTGCGCGCCCCCCTGCCCGACCTTTCCGCCATGGAACCGACCCGCCTCGACAAACGCCTCGCCGCCCTGCTCGGCATCCCGCGCGGTGAAGCACGGCGTTACATCGAAGGCGGCTGGGTCAGTGTCGATGGCGAGGTGGTGGAACAACCGCAGCGCCCGGTGGACGAGCTCGCCAGCATCGTGGTCAACGAGCAGGCCAGCGACAGCAAGGCCGAGCGCGCCAGCATGCTGCTGCACAAGCCGGCCGGCGTGCCGGCGGAGGCGCTGTGCGCGATGGTCCGTGCCGATACCCGCAGCGAACTCGATGCCAGTGCCGTGCGTCCGCTGCAGCGGCATTTCCATGGCCTGCAGCTGGCCGCGTCACTGCCGGCCGATGACAGCGGGCTGGTGGTGGTCAGCCAGGATCCGGCGGCGCTGGCCCACCTGCAGCGCAATCTCGGCCGGACGGAACAGGAATACCTGGTCGAGGTCGGCGAAGGCGGCCCGGAGCGCGGCCCCTGGCTGATGGCGCGCCTGCAGCATGAAGCCGGCGGCCCCAAGGTCAGCTGGCAGAGCGAGCAGCGCCTGCGCTTCGCCGGCAAGGGGCTGACCGCCAAGGGCCTGAAGAGCGCGGTGAGCGCAGCCGGCCTGCAGGTGCTGGGCGTGCGCCGCCTGCGCATCGGCCGCGTCGCGCTGGGCCCGCTGCCTGCGGGGCAGTGGCGCTACCTGGGCAGCGACGAGCGGTTCTGACGGCAGGCAGGTGGCATCCACGCATGGCGTGGATCTACCATCGGTACCATGAGCCCGCGCAAACCCCTGTGGCGACGCCTGCTGCGCATCGCCGCGATCATCATCGCCGCCCTGCTCCTGCTGGTCCTGTCCGGTCTGCTGCTGGCCGACCACCTGGCACCGCAGGCACGCGGCGAAGCGTCGCATGTACTGCCGCTGCAGCCCGCGCAGACGTCCATCGACCGCCAGATGGTGGCATTGCAGGCCGCCCATCCGGGCCAGTCCGGCGTGGCGTTCCTGAGCGATGGCATGGACGCATTCGCGGCGCGCGCGATGATCACCGAACATGCTGGCCGCAGCCTCGACCTGCAGTACTACATCTGGCATGACGACCTGATCGGCCACCTGATGGCCAAGGCGCTGTATGACGCCGCCGAGCGCGGCGTGCGCGTGCGCATCCTGCTCGACGACATGAATGCCAAGGACAAGGATGCGCTGATGATGGCGCTGGACACGCATCCGAACATCGAGATCCGCCTGTACAACCCGTTCCGCAACCGCAGCGGCATCGCACGCACGCTGGAGCTGGTGCAACGCGCGTTCAGCGTGAACCATCGCATGCACAACAAGAGCTGGATCGCTGACGGACGCATTGCGATCGTCGGTGGCCGCAACATCGGCGAGGAGTACTTCAGCGCGCGCAGCGACGTGAACTTCCAGGACCTGGACCTGGTGGTGGCCGGGCCGGCGGTGCAGCAGGCCAACCGGATCTTCGATGACTACTGGAACAGCGACGCGGCCATCCCCATCGCCGCGCTGGCCTTCCACACCGAGGCACAGCTCCGGCTGCTGGTGCGCGAGTCGGACCACGAAGCACAGCGTGAAGCGGCGCGGCCGTACCTGCAGCGGGTGGCCGACTCACGCCATCGCCAGCGCCCGAGTCCGGAGCCGCTGCACTGGAGCGGCGACGTGCAGATCGTGTCGGACCCGCCGATGAAGCACCGCGATGATGCGCGCGACGACTGGCTGGTCAGCGCGCTCGTCCAGCAGCTGCAGTCGACGCGCAACAAGGCACTGCTGATCTCACCCTACTTCGTGCCGGGCGCTGACGGGCTGGAAGGCCTGACGGCCATGGCGGGCCGTGGCGTGCAGGTGGGTGTGGTGACCAATTCGCTGGCGGCCAACGACGTGGCCGCCGTGCACGGCGGCTACATGGGGTACCGGGTGCCGCTGTTGAAGGCCGGGGTGCACCTGTACGAACTGAAGGCACATGGCCCGGCCGGTGGCAGCAGCCTGTTCGGCAGCAGCGGCGCCAGCCTGCACACCAAGGCGCTGCTGGTGGACGACCGGCGTGGCTTCGTCGGCTCGTTCAACCTCGACCCGCGTTCGGCCTATCTCAACACCGAGATGGGCGTCCTGTTCGACGATCCGGTGCTGGGTGCGCAGCTGCGCGCGGAGTACCTGCGCCTGGCCAGCCCCGCGCAGAGCTGGTGGCTGGCCGTGGACGGCGACGACCGCCTGCGCTGGCTGGAGCGCGAGCCGCCGCCCCACTGGGTGGCCAGCGAACCCGGCAGCGGTCCCGGCAAACGCTGGACGGCACGGGTGATCAGCTGGCTGCCGCTGGAGTCACAGCTGTAGCGGTCACGGCGCGGGGCCGTCGCCCTCGCCGTGCAGCGCCTCGTCCAGGGTTTCCACATTGCGCCCGTGCAGGCGCCGCCAGATCCAGCGCAGCGCATGCGGTGGCGCGGCCGGCAGCTGTTCCAGCAGGGCCAGCATGCGTCCCTGGCTGGCGTGGCCATGCCGGCACAGCAGGCTGGCCGCGGCGGCGGCGCTGGCCAGGCGCAGGCTGTCGGCCAATGGCCCTTCGGCGCTGGCGTCCAGCGCCTGGTGGACCGGCTCGGGCAGGTCCCAGGCCGCGGCGACCCGCCGCGCCAGCGGCTGCGACCACTGCTGCAGCAGCTGCAGCGCCAGCGCCGGTTCCACGTCTTCCTGACGCGCCTGCGCTTCATGCAGCAGCTGCCGCATCACCAGCGCCGCGCCCAGGCCCTGCACCAGTCCCAGCCACTGCGCGGCGAAGGCGTCGCCGAAGGTCACCGTACGTGCATGATCGGCGGCGGCCCGCGAGGCCAGCAGCGCGTGCTCCCAGATGATCGCGCTGAACTGCGGGAAGGCATCGCACTGCACCTGCATCACCGGCTGCACCAGCACCGCGCTGATGATCTGCCGCACCCCTTCGGTGCCGACCAGGGTGACCGCCCGCTGCAGGCTCTCCACCGGCCGCTCGTGCACCTTGTAGGCAGGGCTGTTGGCAATGCGCAGCAGATTGCCGGTCAGCACCGGGTCCTGGCCGATGATCGCCGCCATCACCCGCGCCGAGGCAACGTCGTCATTGACCGTCTGGATCAGCTGCGGCAGCAGTTGCGGGCGACGCGGCAGCTGCCGGGCTGCCCAGTCGCGGTCCTGCAGCGCGCGGTCCACCGCCTCGGCAAGGCCGCAGGCACTGGCCGCGGCCGGCTCGCCGGCCAGGCGCGGGTACAGCGCCAGCGCATGCAGGCCACGCTGCAGATGCCCGGCGATCTCCGCTGCGGGCAGCGCCTCGCCCTGCAGGCTGGCCGCGGCCGCCGCCACCGCCTGCCGGGGCGCCGCCGCCAGCCGCGCCGGGGCATCCCCGGTCAGCCGCGACAGCCACCCGGTCAGGGCATGCCACCAGCCCGACCTCATCGCCGCCCATCCTGTCGTTGTCCTGCTGCCGCCACTGCCTGCACCTTCGCCACTCCGGCGACCTGCCGTCGTCGCAGCATCGGCCGCACTTTCATCTTCTTTAACCCGGGCCGCCACCGCCTCCACGGCACATCCCGGGGGAATGGACTAGAATGGCGCCGCGCGACCCGTCCCCCTGCACCGACGACGTCGCTTTTTTTGTTTTCGGACCCTACCGTTCATTGGCACGTTCGCCGCGGTTGACCGCTGATCGCGCCATCGGAGACCCCATGCTATTCGAAACCCTCGCAACCACCGGCCACGAACAGGTGGTGTTCTGCCACAACCAGGATGCCGGCCTGCGGGCGATCATCGCCATCCACAACACCACCCTGGGCCCGGCCCTGGGCGGCGTGCGCATGCGCCCCTACGCCAGCACCGATGACGCGCTGGCCGATGTGCTGCGCCTGAGCCGGACGATGACCTACAAGAATGCGCTGGCCGGCCTCAATGTCGGTGGCGGCAAGGCCGTGATCATCGGCGACCCCAAGACCGACAAGACCGAAGTGCTGTTCCGCGCCTTCGGCCGCTATGTCGATTCGCTGGGCGGCCGCTACATCACCGCCGAGGACGTCGGTACCGACGTCAACGACATGGAGAACATCTACCTGGAGAGCCAGTTCGTCACCGGCGTGCACCAGGTCCACGGCGGCTCGGGCGACCCCGCTCCGTTCACCGCCTACGGCGCACTGCAGGCACTGATGGCCGCCATGCGCTTCAAGTTCGGCCACGAGGAAGTGGGCAAGACCAGCATCGCGGTGCAGGGCCTGGGCCACATCGGCATGGAGCTGGTGAAGCTGCTGCGCGACCGCGGTGCCAAGCTGTACGTCACCGATCTGGACAGCACCCTGGTCGACCGCGCGGTGAGCGATTTCGGTGCCGAAGCGGTGAAGCCGGACGAGATCCACGAAGTGAATGCCGATGTGTTCGCACCGTGCGCGCTGGAAGGGGCGATCAATGCCGACACCCTGCCGCGGATCAAGGCGAAGATCATCTGCGGTACCGCCAACAACCAGCTGTCCAGCCTGGAGATCGGCGACGAACTGCATGCGCGCGGCATCCTGTATGCACCCGACTACGCGGTCAATGCCGGTGGCGTGATGAATGTCTCGCTGGAAATCGACGGTTACAACCGCGAGCGGGCGATGCGGCTGATCCGCAGCATCTACCACAACCTGGCACGCATCTTCGAACTGTCGCAGCGCGAGAACATCGCGCCGCAGCGCGCCGCCGACCGCATCGCCGAGAGCCGCATCCTGTCGATCGGCAAGCTGAAGATGCCGCTCGGCCGCAGCACCCCGCGCCTGGGCAACCTGCGCGGCGGCTGATCGCCCCGCGCCTGCAGCGTGTGGGTGCCGCCGTTCGGCCGGCACCCACACAGACCACCGCCGGCCCTGACCGGCGCGCCGCGGTCAGAAGCCGGCGCTGTAACGCAGGGCCGCCTGGCGTGCATCATCACCGCCGACGCGCTGATCGATGCCCAGGCTCAGGCGACCGTTGCGGCCCCACGCCGATTCCAGCGCCAGGCCGATCAAGGCACTGCCGCGCGGTGTGTTCACGCCGGCCAGCGGCGCCCAGGCATCGATGCCGACGAAACTGGCCTGCCACGCCGACTCGCCCCGATCCAACCGCTGCTGCCATTCGGCATGGCCCCGCATGCTCCAGCGGCCCCACTGGCGCTCGCCACGAAGCCCGGCCAGCAACTGGCTGCGCTGTGCACGCGCGGCCTCCCCGCGCAGGCCGAAGCCGAAGCCGCCCTGTTCGCTGAAGCCGTCGGTATCCAGGCGGGTGCTGCTGGCGCCGAGGTAGGGCGTCAGCGACGCACCGATGCGGCCGAAGCGGTAACCGCCTTCGATGCTGGCACTGCTGAAACGACCGCCGTACCGCGCCGACACACCGTAGGCGCCGGCGCCGAGCAGCAGCTGGCGATCAAGCTCGCGCTGGAACTGGCCGGTACCGAACTGGGCCAGTGCATAGCCGCGGCCGAGGTTCCAGCCGGCATACAGCTGCGCCTGCGCCTGGCGGTCGCGGCCGCGGTCGCCACCGACGTTGCTGCCGCCATTGCTGCGGGTTTCACCGAAGGCCATGCCCAGCAGGCCGTTGCTGCCGAGCGCGACATCCTGGCCGGCCATCCAGCCCTGGCTGTCGCTGGCATTGCCGGCAAAGCTGCCCTGCCCCGCCTCGCCCAACGCGCTCTGCCAGGCGCCGCGCAGCCGCGGTGCGGCCTGCACGCGATCGAAGCGTTCGGCAACCGCCCGCCGCGCCATGTCGACGCTGTCGAAGGTAGAGGCTTCGGCTCGCGCGTGCGCCAGCCCGGACAGGCTCTCCAGCGCTGCGGCAAGACCGCTGGTGCCGCCTGCGGTGCGCTGCAATGCACCGGCTGCGGCGCCGAACGCCGAGCCCTGCAGGGTGGCGCTGCCATCCAATGCCGTGAATGCCGACTGCACCCGCAGCGCCGATGCCTGCGCGCTGGCACCAAGGCCGGATGCGGCGGCCGACACACTGACCTGGGTCAGGTCCATCCATGCGTCGTTGCTGCCATAACCGTACTGCGCCTGCAGCAGCGTCAGGCCATTGGCACCGGTGGTGGCCACAGGGGTGGTGAACGTACCGCTGACGCCACCGTCGGCGTGGATCAGGCCCTGACGGCTGCCGACCTGCGGCACGTAGCCGGAGACAATGCCATCGACGGTCACGCCACCGGCCAGCGCCGCCGTGCCGGTGACCCGCAGCGGGTCCACGCCCAGTGCGACCACCAGCTGCGCACCGGCGCGCTGGGTGTAGTTGCCCTCGATGGTCGCGGCGGTGCCGGCAGTGGCCAGGACCACGCTGGCCGCGTTGTCGACGTTGCCGATCACCCGCGGCGTCCCCGGCATGAACTGCAGGCCGGCGGCCAGCGGGCTGCCGCCCATCGCATCGATGCTGACATTGGAACGGATGACCGCGCCGTCGCGCAGGCCAAGGCGGCCACGCTCGATACGGGTGGCGCCGCTGTAGCTGTTGTTGCCGGTCAGTACCAGGCTGCCTTCGCCCCGCTTCACCAGGCCGCCATTGCCGGCGATGTTGTTGCCCCAGGTCGAACCGGTTGACGCCAGATCGACGTTGGCCACCACATCCCCCCAGTCGAAACGCCCCGGGCCCTTGATCGCACTGCCGATGTCGAGCATGCCGTAGCCGAACACCGCATCGACACCGGGCGCACCGATGTCGGTGGCGGTACCCAGCAGGGTCTGCCGCACCAGATCGTTGTTGAAGTACGGATAGCGTTCCCAGACCAGTGCAGCGGCGCCGGAGATCAGCGGCGCAGCGAACGAGGTTCCGTAGTTCCAGAGGTACTTGTCGGTGCCCGGCTCCGGAAACACCGCACTGCCGGGCGCGGTGAGGCAATAGCGCGCGGCATCGCCACACGCGTTGGCCCAGTCGACGCGCTGCCCCGGCTTGTTGGGGTCGATGGCGGTGGCCACCAGCCAGCCGCGTTCGAGGTCAGCCGCCGGCAGCGAACCGCCGACGCCGCGCTGGCTCGGCAGGGCCGCCACGCTGCTCGGCTGGTCACGCCCGTCGTTGCCCGCGGCGAATACCACCAGGCCCCCGTTGTCGACGATGAACGGACGGTACTCGGCGGCCACCTGCGCGGTGGTGCCCAGGTCGGTCCAGTATAGCCCGCCCCAGGAGTTGTTCATGATCTTCACGCCATAGCGGATCAGGTCCTGGTGGACCCCGGCCACGCCCAGCGGGCCGCTGAAGGAATTGCCGCGGCCGCTGCCGTCATCCGCCGGTGGCTTATCGGCGATGATCCGCGCCGAGACGATTTCCGCCCCGGGGGCGATGCCACCCGGCCAGACCCCGACCGCCGTACCGGCGGCCAGGCTGGCCACCGCGGTGCCGTGCCCGACCACGTCGTCGACGTTGAGATTGTTGCGGGCCGGATCGATGTAGTTGAGGTTGGCCACCACCCGGCCGTTCAGCGCTGCGGCGGTGCGGGTCACGCCCGAATCGACGATGCCGATCCGCACACCGCGTCCGCTGGCGCCGGTGGCCTGTGCCGCACGCGCCTGGGTCTGTGCCAGATGCGCATCCACGGCCGGCTCGAGCGGCTTGGAGGCTGGCGGCGGCGTCACCGGTGGTGTCACCGGCGGCGTCACCGGCGGCGGATCGATGCGCACGTTGCCGCCGCCCCCACCGCCACCACACGCCGACAGCGCCATCGCCAGCGCCGAGGCCAGCACCGACCTTCCCATCGTCTTACGTTCCATCGATTCCTTCCCATGAACGTGGGCCTGCCGCGATCCGGGCAGGCATCCAGTGCTGCCCCTCGGCAGCCTCCGTCGACCCTCTATACTTGGCCGACCCCCACGCAGTCTGCCGGGAAACCGCAGCGCTTCCAACGCCCGCGGTCTCCTTTCCGAACATTGTTCACGCATCAACGAGATTGCCATGTCCAACATCGTCATCGCCGCCGCCAAGCGCACCGCCATCGGCTCCTTCCTCGGCCAGTTCAACGGCGTCCCGACGCCGACGCTCGGTGCGGCCGCCATCGCCGCCGCCCTGGAACAGTCCGGCGTCCCCGCCAGCGACGTCTCCGAAGTCCTGATGGGCTGCGTGCTGCCGGCCAACCTCGGCCAGGCACCGGCCCGCCAGGCGGCGATCGCCGCCGGCATCCCGCTGTCGGTGGGTGCCACCACGCTCAACAAGGTCTGCGGCTCGGGCATGAAAGCGATCATGCTGGGGCACGACCTGATCAAGGCCGGTTCGGCCAAGGTCGTTGTCGCCGGCGGCATGGAATCGATGTCCAACGCCCCGCACCTGCTGCCCAATTCGCGCACCGGCAACCGTTTCGGCAACTTCCAGGCGGTGGACCACATGGCCCACGACGGCCTGGTCAACGCCTACGACGGCAAGGCCATGGGTGAATTCGCCGAATGTGCGGTCGACAAGTACCAGTTCAGCCGCGAGGAGCAGGACGCCTACGCCATCGAGTCGGTCAGGCGCGCGCAGGCCGCGCAGGCCAACGGTGCCTTCGCCGACGAGATCGTCGCGGTGAAGGTCGCCACCCGCAAGGGCGAGGTCGAGGTCGCCAGCGACGAACAGCCCGGCCGTTCGGACATCGCCAAGATCCCGACCCTGCGCCCGGCCTTCAAGAAGGATGGCAGCGTGACGGCGGCCAGTTCCTCCAGCATTTCCGACGGTGCCGCCGCCGTGGTCCTGCTGACCGAAGAGGACGCCGCCGCACGTGGCCTGCAGCCGCTGGCGCGGATCGTCGGCCATGCCACCCATTCGCAGGAACCGGAGTGGTTCACCACCGCCCCGATCGGCGCGATCCACGCGCTGCTGGCCAGGACCGGCTGGTCGCTGGACCAGATCGATCTGTTCGAAGTGAACGAGGCATTCGCCGTGGTGGCGATGGCACCGATGCGCGAACTGGGCATCCCGCACGACAAGCTCAACGTGAATGGCGGTGCCTGCGCGTTGGGCCATCCGATCGGTGCCTCCGGCGCGCGCCTGGTGGTGACGCTGGTCAACGCATTGCGCACGCGGGGCGGCAAGCGCGGCATTGCCACCCTGTGTATCGGTGGCGGTGAAGCGACTGCAATCGCCATCGAATTGATCTGAAAGGATTTAACGCTGATTTCGCAAAAATGAATGCGGGATCGCTTGACAGCCAATCTTGGCTTGTCATCATGTTGTCGGCGCGCAGTTGCGCGTTGCCTAATCTAACGACGAGGATTCACACAATGAGCATCAACAAGCTGCTGGTCGCGATGTCCCTGGCTCTGGCCCTGGCCGCCTGCTCGAAGCAGGAAGCTGCCCAGGACGCCGCTGCTTCGGCCAACGAAGCCGCCACCGAAGCCCAGACCGCCGCCGACCAGGCCGCCGCTGCTGGCGCCCAGACCGCCGACGCTGCCCAGCAGGCCGCTGACACCGCCGCCACCGCTGCTGACGCTTCGGTCGACGCTGCTGCCCAGGCTGCCGGCGCTGCCACCGACGCCGCTGCTGGCGAAGCCAAGGACGCCGCCAAGGCTGCCGAAGCTACCGCTGAGCAGGCCAAGGACGCTGCTGAAGAAGCCAAGAAGTAATCACTTCTTTCTTCAGGCTGTTCTGGAAAAGCCGCTGGTTCGCCAGCGGCTTTTTCTTTGCGCGCGCGGACCGCGCAGCGCAGGCGATGACCGCACCTTCACAATGGCATGAATAGGCTGGCGTCCCCATCCATTGCAGTAACGGAGACCGCCATGAAGATTCGTCCGCTGACCACCTCCCTGCTGGCCGCCTCCCTGCTGCTGGCACTGGCCGCCTGCAAGGGCCCCGAAGCCGAACAGGCGCGCCAGGATGCTGCGCAGGCCGCCGACAGTGCCGGCACTGCGGCGCGTGACGCGGTGGACCAGGCTGCGGCCGCCACCCGCGATGCCGCCGACAAGACCGCTGCCGCTTCCGAGCAGGCCGCTGCCGATACCCAGCAGGCGCTGGACAAGGCCGCCGATGCCACGGCCAAGGCCGCCAGCGAAGCCAAGGCTGCCGCCACCGATGCCGCCGCGCATGCCAGCGATGCCACCGCCGACGCCGCGCAGAAGGTCGCCGACAAGGCACGTGATGTCGCCAACGACGCCAAGGCCAATGCCGCCAAGGAAGAAGCCAAGCACTGACGCGAAGGGTTTCACCGCTGCGCTCGCCGGGCATGGCCCGGCGCTACCGATCCTTCACCGCTGCGCTCGCCGGCAGCGGCCGGTACCTGCAGAAAAGCCGCGGCCTGACCGCGGCTTTTCTGCTTCCCGCCAGCGTCTACGGCAGCGCGCGTGCCAGCAGCGCGGATAGATCCAGGCTGGCCGGCAGGGTGCCGAAGGCCAGCCCGTGCCCGCCGTCCAGACGGCTGCGGATGAATGCCTCGGCCATCGGGCTGCGTGCACGCAGCAGCAGTGCCGCCTGCAGCAGCAGCACGGTACGTTCGCAGAACACCCGCGCCTGGGCCTCATCCGGTGCCGCTGCGTCGCGCCAGCGCTCCAGCGCCGCCGCGTAGCGCGCATCGCGGCTTGCCATGGCCTCCAGTTCCGCCTGCAGCGCGGCGCGTGTCTCCGGCTCCCGCGCCAGCGCGCGCAGCACGTCCAGGCACTGGATGTTGCCACTGCCCTCCCAGATCGAATTCAGCGGTGCCTGCCGGTACAGCCGCGGCAGCATCGATTCCTCGACATACCCTGCGCCGCCCAGGCACTCCTGCGCCTCGTTGATGAACACCGCTGCGCGCTTGCAGATCCAGTACTTGCCCAGCGCAGTGCCCAGCCGCGCCAGTGCCGCCTGCACCGGATCCGCGGCGGCCTGGTCGACCGCCCGCGCGATGCGCATCGCCAGCACCGTGGCCGCTTCCGATTCCAGCGCCAGGTCGGCCAGCACGTTGGCCATCAACGGGTGGTCCACCAGCGGCTTGCCGAAGGTGCGCCGGTGCCGCGCGTGATGCAGGGCCTGCGCCAGCGCCATGCGCATTTCCGCCGCAGCACCCAGCATGCAGTCCAGCCGCGTCATCATCACCATGCCGATGATGGTGGCCACGCCACGGCCCTCCTCGCCCACGCGCCAGGCCTGCGCGCCGCACAGCTCGATTTCACTGGAGGCATTGGCCCAGTCGCCAAGCTTGTCCTTCAACCGCATCAGGCGGAACGCGTTGCGATCGCCATCGGCCAGCCGCCGCGGCATCAGCAGGCAGGTCAAGCCCGCCGGTGCCTGCGCCAGCACCAGGAACCCATCGCACATCGGTGCCGAGAAGAACCACTTGTGCCCGATCAGGCGGTAGCGCTCGCCGTCGATCGGTTCGGCGCGCGTGCTGTTGGCCCGTACATCCGAGCCCCCCTGCTTCTCGGTCATGCCCATGCCCAGCGTGATGCCGGCCTTGTCGGCCACCGGCACGTCGCGCGGGTCGTACACCGGTGCTGCCGCCTTGCGTGACCACTCGCCCAGGTGCGGGTGCGCGCGCAGCACCGCCACCGCCGCGTGGGTCATGGTCAGCGGGCAGCTGGTGCCGGCCTCGGCCTGGTGGTGCAGATAGCTCAGCGCCGCGCGTGCCACATGCGCGCCCGGCTGTGGCTCGTGCCAGGACAGGCCGGCCACCCCATGCTCCTTGGCGGCCTGCATCAACTGGTGGTAGGCCGGGTGGAACTCCACCGTATCGATCCGGTGACCCTGCGCATCGTGGGTGCGCAGGCGCGGACGGTCACGGTTGGCATCGAAGCCCAGCCGGTACAGCGGGTCACCGGCCAGGCCGCCGTACACCGCCAGCCGGGGTGCGAACGCTGCGGCCCCTTCGCGCTGCACCGCTTCGATCAGCGCGATGTCATCGGTCCACAGCTGGCGGCCAGCGAAGGGCGGCGGCTGGTTGAGCACCACGTGGGTCTCGTAGGGCGCACTGCTGCTGAAGCTGGGTCCGCTCATCCGTTCCATCCCGCCGGCAAGAGGTGTGCGGCCCGATTGTGCCGCATCCGCTGGCAACTCCGCGTTCAGGCCGGTTCTCGCGACGTGCACGAGCGGCGCGCCACAGTGGCGGCATGGCAGGCAATGACGATCTGGTGGTGCTGCGGCCGGAAGGGATGTACTGCGCAGCCGGTGGCTTCTACATCGACCCGTGGCGGCCGGTGCCGCGCGCGGTCATCACCCATGGCCACGGCGACCATGCGCGCCCGGGAATGGGCGAATACCACTGCAGCCAGGGCAGCGTGCCGATCCTGCGCTGGCGGCTCGGCGAGGTCCCGCTGCAGGCGCACGCCGACGGTGTGCCGTTCACGCTGGGCCGGGTCCAGGTCTCGCTGCATCCGGCCGGCCATGTGCTCGGCTCGGCACAGGTGCGCATCGACGACGGCGAACAGGTCTGGGTCGCCTCGGGCGACTACAAGCGCCAGCCGGATCCCACCTGCGCACCGTTCGAGGTCGTGCCCTGCGATACGTTCATCACCGAAGCCACCTTTGCCTTGCCGATCTACCGCTGGCCCGACACCGCCGCCGTCGCCGCCGACATCGTGGCATGGCGCCGCGAATGCGCGCAGCGCGGCGAGGCCGCCGTGCTGCTGTGCTACGCCCTGGGCAAGGCGCAGCGCGTACTGGCCGAACTGCGCACGCTGGATGATCAGCCCGCGTGGCTGCACGGGGCCATTGCCAACGGGGTATCGGTCTACCGCGAGGCGGGCATCGCGATGCTCGATACCCTCACCGTGGCCGAACAGGGGCGCCAGCCCGATGCGGCCGGCCAGCTGATCCTGGCGCCGCCGTCGGCCGCGGGCACGCCCTGGCTGCGGCGCTTCGGCCGCCATCAGCTTGGCTTCGCCTCGGGCTGGATGCAGCTGCGTGGCAACCGCCGCCGTCGCAACGTCGACCGGGGCTTCGTGGTGTCCGACCACGCCGATTGGCCGGCGCTGCTGCAGACGATCGAACAGACCGGCGCGAAGCGGGTGATCGCCACCCACGGCAACACCGATGCGCTGATTCCGTTCCTGCGCGAACGCGGGGTCGCCGCCGAAGCGTTCCGCACCGATTTCGGGAGCGAGGAATGAAGGCCTTCGCCGCGCTGTACCAGCGCCTGGACCGCAGTACCGCCACACTGGACAAGCGCGCGGCCCTGATCGACTACTTCGCCCATGCCGGTGCACACGATGCGGCATGGGCGTTGTACCTGCTCAGCGGCGGCAAGGTCGGTGGCGCGCGCAGGAAGATCGCCGGCAGCACCGAACTGCGCAGCTGGATCGCCGAGGAATCCGCACTGCCTGCCTGGCTGGTGGAGGACAGCTACGCGCAGGTGGGCGACCTGGCCGAGACGCTGACCCTGCTGCTGGATGATCCACCCGGCGCGGCGACCGAGCGCCCTCTGGCGGACTGGATCGAACAGCATCTGCTGGCCGTCGCCAACCAGCCTGAAGCCGTGCGCCGTGCCGCGGTGGTCGCGGGCTGGCGAAGCCTGCCCGCCGCCGAGCGGCTGGTGTTCAACAAGCTGCTGACCGGCGCGTTGCGGGTCGGTGTATCGCAACGGGTCGTGCAGCAGGCGCTGGCCGAATGGTCAGGGCTGGACATCGCCCGCATCGCCCAGCGCATGCTCGGTGAGTGGGTTCCGTCGCCCGGACTGCTGGCGGCGCTGCTGTCGCCGCAGGAACTGCCCACCGACCGCCAGCAGCCCTACCCCTTCTTCCTGGCGTCGCCGCTGGAAGGCCTGCCCGCCGAACGGCTGGGCGAGATCGGTGCCTGGCTGCTGGAATGGAAATGGGACGGCATCCGCCTGCAGCTGCTGAAGCGACGCGGCGAAGTCGCGCTGTGGTCACGTGGCGAAGAACGCCTGGATGGCCGCTTCCCGGAAATCGAACAGGCCGCAGCCGCGCTGCCGGATGGCTGCGTGCTGGACGGCGAACTGCTGGCCTGGGACAGCACGGCCGACCTGCCGCGTGCCTTCACCGCGCTGCAGACCCGCATCCAGCGTCGCAAGCCGGGCGCGGCCACGCTGCGCAACACCCCGGTGCGGGTGCTGGCCTACGATCTGCTGGAACGCGAAGGCCGCGATCTGCGCGAGCTGCCCCTGCAGGAGCGCCGCACGCAGCTGGCCGGACTGCTGGGTGCGCTGGGCGACCCGCGCATCCAGCTGTCACCCGAAGTGCCGGCCGATGACTGGTCCGATGCCGCGAAGCTGCGCGATGCCGCGCGCGCGCGCGGCGTGGAAGGCCTGATGCTCAAGCGCCGCGACTCGGTCTACCAGTCCGGCCGCCGGCGTGGCGACTGGTGGAAATGGAAGGTCGATCCGCTCACCATCGATGCGGTGCTGCTGTACGCGCAGGCCGGCCATGGCAGGCGCAGCACGCTGTACACCGACTACACCTTCGGGGTCTGGGATGGCGACGCACTGGTGCCGGTGGCCAAGGCCTATTCCGGGCTGGACGACAAGGAGATCCTGGCCCTGGACCGCTGGATCCGCGCGCATACGCGCGAGCGCTTTGGCCCGGTCCGCAGTGTCAGTCCGCAGCAGGTGTTCGAACTGGGCTTCGAGGCGGTCAACCGCAGCGCGCGCCACAAGTCCGGTATCGCCGTGCGTTTTCCCCGCATCCTGCGCTGGCGCCACGACAAGCCCGCCGCCGAGGCCGACCAGCTGGCGCAGCTGCAGGCCCTGGCGCGATGAAGCGCAGCGACGCGCTGGGCCGTCTGCAGGACTGGTTCGGCAGCCGCGGCTGGCGCCCGTTGCCATTCCAGCGCGCGATGTGGCGCCATTACCTGGCGGGCGAATCAGGCCTGCTGCATACCCCCACCGGCAGCGGCAAGACACTGGCGATGTTCGGTGGCCCGCTGCTGCAGGCGATGCTGGATCCTCCGCCGGTGCCCAAGCGTGCCAGCGCGGTGCGGCCACTGCAGGTCCTGTGGGTGACCCCGCTGCGCGCGCTGGCCAGCGACACCGCGCGCGCCCTGCAGGCGCCGATCGACGGCCTCGGCCTGGGCTGGCGCGTCGGGCTGCGCAGTGGCGATGCCAGCAACCGCGAGCGGCGCCTGGCGCGCGAAGGCCGCATCGACGTGCTGGTGACCACGCCCGAATCACTGGCCCTGCTGCTGAGCTATCCCGACACGCTGGCCCGCATGCAGCAGCTGCGCTGCGTGGTGGTGGATGAGTGGCACGAGCTGCTGGGCAACAAGCGCGGCGTCCTGCTGCAGCTGAATCTGGCAACCCTGCGTGCAGCCGCGCCTTCGCTGCAGCTGTGGGGGTTGTCGGCCACGCTGGGCAACCTGGCGCAGGCGCGTGATGTCCTGCTGCCGGACCGGCCGCAGGCCCCCATCGTGGAAGGCGCGCGGCAGCGCCCGGTGATCGTGCGCAGCCTGCTGCCCGATCCCGGCGAACGTTTCCCCTGGGCCGGGCATCTCGGCCTGGCACAGCTGCCACGCGTGCTCGATGCACTGCTGCACGCGCGCAGCAGCCTGCTGTTCACCAACACGCGGGCGCAGGCAGAGCTGTGGCACCAGGCATTGGCTGCGGTCTGGCCGGAGCAACCGGACACACTGGCCCTGCATCATGGCTCGCTGGATCCGGCACTGCGCCAGCAGGTGGAGGACGGCCTGCGTGCCGGCGCCCTGCGCTGCGTGGTGGCCACCTCCAGCCTCGACCTCGGCGTGGATTTCCCGGCCGTGGACCAGGTGCTGCAGCTGGGCAGCCCGAAGGGCGTGGCGCGGCTGCGCCAGCGTGCCGGGCGTGCGCGCCACCGGCCCGGTGCCAGTGGCGAGATCCTGTGCATTCCCAGCCATGCACTGGAGCTGGCCGAATACGCTGCGGTACGCCGTGCCCTGCAGGAGGGGATCACCGAGGCGCGGCGCCCGCCCACGCTGTCGCTGGATGTGCTGGCACAGCACGCGATCACCCGCGCCCTGGGCGAAGGCTTCAGTGCCGACGCGCTGCTGGCGCAGGTGCGCACCACCCATGCCTTCGCCGGCCTGCAGGACGCGCAGTGGAACGCCGTCCTCGACTTCATCGTGCAGGGCGGCAACGCGCTGTCCCGTTACCCGGACTTCCACAAGGTGGAGCGCGGTGCCGACGGCCTGTACCGCATGACCGACCGGCGCCAGGCGCTGCGCCACCGCCTGTCGATCGGCACCATCAGCAGCGATGGCAGCGTCCGCGTGCAGTTCCTGCGCGGTGGAGGCCTGGGCGCCGTGGAAGAACAGTTCGCCAGCCGCCTGCGGCGCGGTGACCGCTTCCAGTTCGCCGGGCGCCTGCTCGAGCTGGTGCAGCTGCGCGACATGACCGCCTATGTGCGCCGCGCGCGCGGCGGCGGCAACGGCGTCGTTCCACGCTGGCAGGGCGGGCAGCTGCCGCTGTCGATGCCGCTCGGGCGCGAACTGGAAGCGGTGCTGTCCGGCGACCGGCCGAGTCCGGAGTCGCGCTGGCTCGCGCCGCTGCTGGCCCTGCAGGCACGGTTGTCGGCGCTGCCCTCGCCCGCGCACCTGCTGGTGGAGGAGGTGCGGCGGCGGGAAGGCCAGTTCGTGTTCGTCTACCCCTTCGCGGGCCGCCATGTGCACGAAGCACTGGCCGCGCTGCTGGCGCTGCGCTGCACGCGCCGCCAGCGCAACAGCATCGGTTACGCGGTGAACGACCATGGCCTGGTGCTGGCGCCGGCGACGCCGGTGGACCTGCAGGCCGCGCAGTGGCGCGTCCTGCTGGCGCAGGACAACCTGCTGCAGGACCTGCGCGAAGCAGTGAACCTGGGCGAGCTGGCGCGCCGCCAGTTCCGTGGCATCGCGCGCGTGGCCGGGCTGCTGGTGCCGAGCCTGCCAGGCGGCATGCCGCGCTCGCTGCGCCAGCTGCAGGCCTCGGCCGGGCTGCTGCACGACGTGCTGCGCGAGCATGATCCGGAGCATCTGCTGTTGGCCCTGGCCGAGCATGAAGTGCTGCATGACAGCCTTGACCTGCCTGGCGTGCAGGAGGTGCTGGCACGCATCGCCACGCGGCCGTTGTCACTGCAGCATCCATCATCGCTGACCCCGCTGGCATTTCCGCTGTGGGCCGAGCGCCTGCGCGGCCAGTTCAGCAACGAGGACTGGCGTACCCGCGTGCAGCGTGCCGCGCAGCAGCTGGAGCGCCGCCATGGCCGATGATCTGCCGTTGCAGCTGGCGGGCGAATCGATGCAGCTGCTGGGCGGCCGCGCGTTGCTGTGGCCGGCACGCAACGCGTTGTTCATCGCCGACCTGCACCTGGGCAAGGCCGATGTGTTCCGCCGCGCCGGCATCGCCCTGCCCGCCGGCGGAACCCGCGATGACCTGCAGCGGCTGCAGCACCTGCTGACGGTGCACGGCTGCCGGCAGCTGTGGATCCTCGGCGACATCCTGCATGGCCCGGCCCATCGCGCAGCGTGGTACCAGCAATGGATGGGCTGGCGCGAGCAGCACGCCACGCTGGACGTGCATGTGGTGCGCGGCAACCACGACCGCCAGCTGCCGCGCGCCGCACTGCAGGTGGAGATGCATGACGATGCGCGGCTGGGGCCCTTCCTGCTGCGCCACGAACCACAGCCGGCCAGCGATGCGCACGTGCTGGCCGGCCACCTGCATCCGCAGGTTGCGTTGCCGGCGTTGCGGCGGCGCTTTCCCGCCTTCTGGCTGCGCACGGACATCACCATCCTGCCCGCGTTCTCGGCATTCACCGCCGGCATGGTGCCGGTGCTGTCACCGGGTGAGCGGCTGCTGGCGTGCGTGGAAGGCAGCGTCGTGCCACTGCCGGCCCGCTAGCGGTCAGCGCGGCGGCGCCGCTACCGGAGGATCACGCCGGGCGCGCGGCAAGCCCGGGCATCAGCGTGAAATCCGCCGGACCGGGGTCGCTGCGCCGTGGCAGGGTCCGGATGGCGGTGAGCATGTCGTGTGCACAGGCGCGGATGTGGCCATGGTGTTCGGGGGCGGCGTGGCTGATCAGGCTGCCCACGTGGAACTCGAACACATCTTCCAGTACGTCGGGCTGGTCTTCGTGCAGCATCCGCAGCAATCCGCGCAGCTTGCAGATTTCCGATTCCAGCTCTTCGACCGCGAACAACATGGCGTCCTCCTCTTCCGTCAGGCGGCACATCCGGGCCGCAGCAGGCCGCGACGACACCGCCGCCCGGGCCACGCGCGATGATTGATCACGGAAAGGAAAACGGGCGACGCGGCTGTCGCGTGCTCATCTCTTGTCGCACACATCGAGTGAGGCAACCGTTAATTGACGTGACGACAGGCTTCACGCCGTGGCCGGCAGCGGCGTGGCCGCAGCCGGCGCAGGTGCGTTCGCCAGTGCGTCGATGAAGGCCGGATCCAGCGACATCGCGCCCCACCACCCCTGCTGGGTACCGCTGAGCACGCGCAGCATGTGACCACGGCCACCGGGCAATCGCCCCATCGGCCCCAGCAGTACGTCGCGCGCACGCGCCCAGCCATCGCGGTCGGACTGGAACAGCGGCGTCAGCCAACGGCTCCAGCGCTGGTACACCGCCACATGCGCGCGCCGCTGTGCCTGGTACCTGCGCAGAGCCGCCTCACTGCCGCCGTGGCAGCGCACCGCATCGCGCAGCGCCAGCGCATCCAGCAGCGCCATGTTGACGCCCTGCCCCAACTGCGGGCTCATCGCATGGGCCGCATCACCGGCCAGTACCAGCCGCCCCTGGTGCCACTGCGTCACCACCGCATCGCGATAGACCGCGCGGGCCAGCTGGTCCGCCTCCTGCAGATGGGCGAAGCGTGCGCTGGCCTGCGGCCACAGTCCGTGCAGTTCCTCCAGCCACGGCGCCATTCCGTCGCGCTGCCAGCGCTCGAAATCGGTGCGTGGCAGGCTCCAGAAGAAGCTCAGCCGTGTGGTGTCATCACCGGGGCGGGTTCCCACCGGCAACAGCCCGATCATCTTGCGCGCCGCCACATAGCGTTGCCGCAGCTGGTCCAGGTGCGGCCAGTCACCGGCCGGCAGCAGGCACCACAACGCTCCCCAGGGATACACCCGGTCCAGCCGGGTCCCGCCGGCAATCCCCGCGCGCAGCGTCGATGCCGCGCCATCGGCGGCGACCACCAGGTCGAACGGACCATGCGTGCGGCCGCTGGCATCACGCACCCGTCCCTGTGCGCTGTCCACGTCGACGATGGCCGTGCCCGCATGCAGCTGCCCGGCACCGGCGCGCGCATCATCCAGCAACGAGTACAACGCTCCGCGCTGCATGCCGAGACCGTGCAGGCGCGGATCCAGGCCGGCGTAGCCCATGTCCATCACCGCGCGCTCGCACGGGGTATCGCCATACAACCGGTGCACCGGCGCCGCATGCGCGCGTACCGCATCCAGCAGGCCCATCTGCCACAGCACCTGCAGACCGCTGGGCTGCAGCAGGAAGCCGGCCCCGACCGGTCCCGGCGTCGGTACCCGCTCGAAGATCTCCACCTCGTGGCCGTCACGGGTCAGCAGGATGGCCAATGCCTGGCCCGCGGTACCGTAGCCAATCACGGCAATGCGCAGTCGTTCCGTCATGCCCGCATTGTGCCCGAGCCGGATCGCAAAAGAACCGGGCGCCCGCCGGGGCGCAACGCGGCTGCAAAAAAAAAACCCCGCCGGAGCGGGGTTTTCAACGCACTGACGAGTGGATCACTCGGCCGGCGTGATGTTCGACGCCTGGGCACCCTTCGGACCCTGGGTCACGTCATAAGTGACACGCTGGCCTTCCTGCAGGCTGCGGAAGCCCTTGGAGTTGATGGCGGAGAAGTGCGCGAACACGTCGGCGCTGCCATCCTCCGGCGAGATGAAGCCAAATCCCTTGGCGTCGTTGAACCACTTGACGGTACCGTTCGGCATGGTGATGCGAGACCTTATGCAATGAATGGGTGGTGTACGCTGAACCCGCGCACAAGCTGAGTATGCAAAGCTTGCTACGCGAAGACAATCACCCCCGTGCCAATTCGCCGACCAGTTCCGGAAGTCCGTTGCTGGCGGCCTGCACGTTGGCCAGCACCTCGGCCATGGTGATCTCCTCCCCATCGCCACAGCCGGCGGCCCAGTTGGCCACGATCGCCAGGCAGGCGTAATCCAGCCCCAGCTCGCGCGCCAGCGCGGCTTCGGGCATGCCGGTCATGCCCACCAGGTCGCAGCCATCACGGCGCATGCGCGCGATCTCGGCGATGGTTTCCAGGCGCGGCCCCTGCGTTGCACCATAGCAGCCGCCATCGTGCACCTTCACGCCGGTCACCTTCGCCGCCGCCAGGATCTTGCTGCGCAGCATCGGCGTGTACGGATGGCCGAAATCCACGTGCAGCACGTCGCTGCCTTCTTCTTCACAGATCGTGCTGATGCGGCCCCAGGTGTAATCGATCACCTGGTCCGGGCAGGCCAGCACGCGCGGACCGAATGCATCGCCGATGCCACCCACGGTGTTCAGCGCCAGCACCCGCTGCGCCCCGATCTGCTGCAGCGCGGCCAGGTTGGCGCGGTAGTTGATCTTGTGCGGCGGCAGCGAATGGCCTTCACCATGGCGTGCCAGGAAGGCCACGCGGTGGCCGAGCAGCGTGCCGACGCGCACCGGGCCGGACGGTCGGCCGAAACGGGTATCGACCTCGTGGGTCTGCACGTCGTCGAGCGTGGCCAGGGTGTAGACACCGGTTCCGCCGATCACGGCCAGGGCAATCTGTTGCATTCAAGGCACTCCAGGAAAAGACGAACGCCGGCACCCGAAGATGCCGGCGGCAGGACACACGGGGCCGCGGACGGCCGCGCGGTTACTCCTTCATCGCGTAGATGGCCGGCACGCAGCGCAGGGTCTCGTTGACGTCCATGCCGAAGCCGAACACGTAGCGGTCGGGCAGTTCGATGCCGGCGTAGTCGGCGCTGACGTCCGGCAGCGCGCGGTCGTGCTTCTTCACCGTCAGCGCCGCGATGCGCACGTCGGTGGCGCCCTGCTCCAGGCACCAGGTGCGCACGCCCTGCAGCGTATAGCCCTCGTCGAGGATGTCATCGACCAGCAGCACGCGGCGGCCGAACAGCGCGGTGGCCGGCTTGTGCTTCCATACCAGGTCGCCGCCGGTGGTCTCGCCACGGTAGCGGGTGGCATGCAGGTAATCGAACTGCACGTCCTGGCCGCGCGTGCCCAGTTCCAGCGCCAGCTGGCCGGCGAACGGCAGCGCGCCATGCATGATCGACAGGAACAGCGGCACCTCGCCCTGGTAATCGCGCGCGATGGCGTCGGCGATACCGGCGATGGCCTTGTCGATGGTGGGACGGTCGACCAGCAGGTCAGCCTGGGCCAGGGCCTGGGAAATGGTGAGGTTCGGCATCAGACGGTTCTTCCAAGGGTTTCAAGCAGACGGGATCGGGTGTCGCCATGGCGGGCATCGGCCAGCAGGCCGTCCCAGCCAAGTGCGCCGCGGCCCAGCAGGCCCAGCAGCGCAGCGGTATTGAGGGAGCGTCCCTGCACGGCGTGCAGGGCTTCATCGACCAGCTCCGGGTGGCAGACCAGCACCACATCACAGCCGGCGTCCAGGTGCGCATGCACGCGCGCGGGCACGCCGCCGGCGCTGTGCGAGGCCGCCATGCCGATGTCATCGGAGAACACCACGCCACGGAAGCCCAGCTCGCCGCGCAGGATGTCCTGGATCCAGCGCGGCGAGTAGCCGGCCGGTTCCGGCGCGATCTGCGGATAGACCACGTGCGCCATCATCACCGCATCGGCACCGGCGGCAATGCCGGCCGCGAACGGAACCAGGTCCTGCGCACGCAGCTCGTCCAGCGCACGCGGATCGATCGCGGTATCGACATGGGTGTCTTCCAGCACGGTGCCATGGCCAGGGAAATGCTTGAGCGTGGCGGCCATGCCGACGGCATGCATGCCACGCACGTAGGCGGCGGTGAACGCGGCCACCACCTGCGGGTCTTCGCTGAAAGCGCGGTTGCCGATGGCGCGGTTGCCGCGGCCGAGGTCGACCACCGGCGCAAAGCTCAGGTCGACGCCACTGGCGCGCACTTCGCTGGCCATCAGCCAGGCGTGCTGTTCGGCCAGCGCCAGCGCCTGCTGCGGGTCGGCGGCGTACTGCGCACCGATGTCCTGCAGCGGCGGCAGTTCGCTGAAGCCCTCGCGGAAACGCTGCACGCGGCCGCCTTCCTGGTCCACGCAGATCAACTGCGGGCGCGGCGCGGCGGCTCGGATCGCCGCGCTCAGTTCGGTGACCTGCTGGCGCGAGGCGAAGTTGCGCTTGAACAGCACCACCCCGGCCACGGCATCGTGCTGCAGCCAGTCGCGTTCCTGGGCGGTCAGTTCAGTGCCGGCGACGCCGATCAGCAGCATGGTCGATCTCCACAACGGGCGCCCGCATGGCGCAGTGCCGCATTGTCGCAGAACCGGCCCGCCGACGCAGGTGGGGGCGATGCGCGGCCGGGGGATGCGCTGCGCCGCGCCACCGGGTCATGCCTTCACACGCGGCAACCGTCAGCCCCGCAGGCGTCGCCCTCGCCGCCGCTCTCGCCGCCGCTCGCCGCGCCCTGCTCTGCTGCGATCTGGCGCAGGGCCTGGGCGAACGCTTCTGGCGGCTGCGCGCCGGAAATGGCCCAGCGGTCGTCGATGACGAAGGTGGGGACCGAGGAAATGCCCACCGCATGGGCATGCGCCAGCCGTGCCTCGACCTCGGCCAGGCCAAGGTCGGAGGCCAGCATCTGCTGGATCTCATCGGCAGCCAGGCCACCGGCAGCGCCGGCCTCCACCAGCACGGCCGGGTCGGCCAGGTTGCGGCCGTGCGCGAAATGGGCGCGGAACAGGGCTTCGCCGACGGCATCCTGGACGCCGTGCTGGCCGGCCAGCCACAGCAGCCGGTGTGCCGGCAGCGTGGTCACCCGCACCTGGCCCTGGCTGAAATCCATCGGCAGGCCCTCGGCCCGTGCGGTGGTCTGGGTCTGGTCGAGGATCTGCGCGGTGCGCTCGGCGCCACCGAACTTGCGCGCATACGCCTCGCGCAGCGGCACCGGGGTCGCATCCGCATCCGGGTCGAGCTGGAACGGCTGCCAGTGGATGTCGAGTTCAGGCGCGTCGGCGCCCAGCAACTGCACGCCCTGCTGGAAACGATGCTTGCCGATCCAGCACCAGGGGCAGACCACGTCGGAGTAGATATCGATCTTCATCCACAGCAGATGGGGATCGCCGCCACGTGTTAAAGGGGGCGACGACGACGCGGCTCAGCGGACAGCGTGCTTCACCACTGTGAATAGGGGCGATTGGCCAGTGCCACGTTGTAGTAGCGCGCGTCGTCGGTGACCTCGTCGCCGACCCAGTCCGGCAGGCGGATGGCCTGGTCGGCGTGCGCCAGCTCGACCTCGGCGACCACCAGGCCGGCGTTGTCGCCAAGGAATTCGTCCACTTCCCAGACCAGCCCGGCGTGCTCGACCAGGTGCCGGCGCTTGTCGATCAGCCCGCCCACGCACAGCGCCAGCAGCGCCCGCGCGTCCTGTACGGGAATCGGGTAATCGAATTCCTGGCGGGTGTGCCCGATCGTGCGCGACTTCAGGTTCAGCGCGGCCGTTTCGCCTTCGATGCGCACCCGCACCGAGGCGTTCTGGGTGCCACGGTCGAGCGCGCCGATGTCGTTGATGTAGCCCTGCGCCATCGGGATCACCCGATGCGCAGCGGTGCGCCAGGCCTCGCTGGTGACGAGGAATTTGCGTTCGATTTCGATGCCCATCGCGCCATTATGCGCGATGGGCATGACCGCCGCTCAGCGCTTCTCGAAGACCGCGATGCTTTCCACGTGCGCGGTGTGCGGGAACATGTCCATCGCACCGGCGCTGACCAGGGTGAAGCCCTGCTCGTTGACCAGGTAGCCGGCGTCGCGGGCCAGCGAGCCCGGGTGGCAGCTGACGTAGACGATCCGCTTGAACTGCTTCAACGGCAGCTGCTGCAGCACTTCGATCGCGCCCGACCGCGGCGGGTCCAGCAGCAGCTTGTCGAAGCCCTGGCGCATCCATGCGGTATGGCGCTGGTCCTGGGTCAGGTCGGCACTGTGGAACTGCGCATTGGCCAGGCCATTGCGCTCGGCGTTCGCGCGCGCACGCGCCACCAGCCCGGCATCGCCCTCCACGCCCACCACTTCACGCACGCGGCGCGCCAGCGGCAGGGTGAAATTGCCCAGCCCGCAGAACAGGTCGAGCACACGCTCGTCCTCGCCCGGTTCCAGCAGGTCGAGCGCATGGGCGATCATCTTCTCGTTGAGCTTGGCGTTGACCTGGATGAAATCCAGCGGACGGAACGCCAGTTCCACATCCCACGGCGCCAGCCGGAACGACAGCGGCACACCCTGCCCGTCCAGCGGCTGCACGGTGTCCACGCCACCGGACTGCAGGTAGATGACGAAGCCGTGCTGCTGGCCGAAGGCAGCCCAGGCGGCACGGTCGGCGTCGCTGAGCGGCTGCAGGTGGCGCACGGTCAGCACCACCGCCTGGTCACCGGCGATGAACTCGATCTGCGGAATGTCGCGCTTGCCATCCAGGGATTCGATGAAGGTCGACAGCGCCTCGACCTTGGTGCCGATTTCCGGGATCACGGTCAGGCACTGGCTGAGGTCGGCGACGAAACGCGGGTCCTGTTCACGGAAGCCCACCAGGGTCTTGTCCTTCTTCTCGACCCGGCGCACCGAGAACCGGCCCTTGCGGCGGTAGCCCCAGCTGTCGCCGACCAGCGGCGGCAGCACGGTTCCCGGCGTCACGTGGCCGATCCGTCCCAGGTTGTCCATCAGCACGCGCTGCTTGGCGACGATCTGCTGGCCTTCCTCCAGGTGCTGCAGCACGCAGCCGGCACAGGTGCCGAAATGCGGGCACTTCGGGGTCACCCGCTGCGGCGAGGCCTGCAGCACCTCGAGGGTGCGGGCCTCGTCGAAGTGGCGGCTGCGGGCGGTCTGCTCCGCCATCACCACTTCGCCCGGCAGGGCGCCGCTGATGAAGGTGACCTTGCCGCCTTCGCCCTCACGGCGGGCGACGCCGCGACCGTCATGGCTGAGGTCGAGGATCTCGGTCTGGAAAGGAGTACGGTCGATGCGGGAGCGGGATCGGGCCACGTGGCGACAGGCTGCGGGCAAAAATGGGGCCGTATTGTCGCAGATCCTGGCCGGCGGGGCCGATGGCCGCTTGCGCCAGCGGTCGCCGTGCTTGATGATTGACCCCAGCTGACATGGAGGCAGCCCTGATGCAGATGACCCCGCGGGCCGGCCGGCCCCGTTTCCTGCTTGTCGAGGACGACATCATCAGCCGTGGTTTTTTCAAAGCCGCGCTGGAAACGTTACCAGCCGATGTGGACACCGCTGACTCACTGGCCAGCGCCCTGGCCCGCGCCGAGCCCGGCGCCCACGATCTGTGGCTGATCGACGTCAACCTGCCCGATGGCAACGGCGCCCAGCTGCTGCATCAGCTGCGCCGTTCGCACCCGGACACGCCGGCACTGGCACACACCGCCGATGGCGATGCCTCCATTCATGCGCGCCTGCGCGAGGCCGGCTTCAGCGACACGCTGGTCAAGCCGCTGGGCCGTGACCAGCTGTTGAAGGCGGTCCGCCGTGCCCTGGTCAACAGTCCTGCCGGCCCGACCCCGCCCCCGCCGGCGGCGGTGGAACTGGCGGTGGAGGACTGGGACGAAACCGCGGCACTGGCCGCGCTCAATGGCCAGCGCAACCACCTGATCGCCCTGCGCGAGCTGTTCCTGGCCGAGCTGCCAGGCGTACGCGATGCGGTCGAGCAGGCCGTGCACCAGCATGACGAACGCCAGCTGCGCAGCCAGCTGCACCGGCTGCAGGCCAGCTGCGGTTTCGTCGGTGCGGCACGGCTGGGTCGTGCGGTGCGCCAGCTGCATCATGCGCCCGAGTCCGGGCTGGCCCAGGACGGGTTCCGCGCCGCGGTGGCTGCCCTGCTGCATTGAGGGGTGTTCGGCAGGGCTGCGCCCTGCACCTGCCGAAGCTGACGTCAAATCCAACGTCAAAAGCGGGCATCCCGTGGGATGGCGGGGTGCACCCTGTTGCTGTTGCTCTGGCTCGTGCCTTGGCCTCGGCAGGCGCAGGGCTGCAGGCCCTGCCGGACACCCTCAACGCCTGGGAGCGAGCTGCTCGAGCAGTTCCCAGGATTTCAGGCCGCGCGGCCCCAGGTGATGGGCCAGCACCCGTCGCATCGGCAGGCGCAGGCTGGCCAGGTCGGCGGCCTCGGGCTCTTCGTCGGCCGCCAATGCCAGCAGCGCCGAGCCCGTGGCCGCCGCCCGGCGTTCCCCGCCCCGCTCGCTCAGCAGCCGCCGCGCGCCTTCCTGCGGGTCCAGCTCGTAGCGCGCCGCCGGGTCGATCGGCTGGCCGTCGCTCGCGCTGTCCAGATCGAAGCCCAGACCCAGCGCCGCCAGCAGTTCCCGTTCGAAGCGCCGCAGGGTCCAGGCCAGGCCGGCCCCCACCGCCAGCCGTGCGCGCGCCTCGCCATAGGCCAGGTACAGCTCCGGCAGCGGGTCCTGGCGCGGGGCCAGGCGCAGGGTCAGTTCACTCAGGTAGAAGCCGGCCAGCATTGCCTGGCCCACCAGCCGCGGGGCGGCGTCCAGCGCCTCGGCGCCGCGCAGCTGGGCCAGTTCGCCCCGCTGCAGGGCACTGAAGCGGATCCACTGCAGCGGCTGCAGGGCGGCGCGCAGCACCTGTCCCTTGGCGGTGGAGACGCCGCGCGCGAGCAGGCCGATCCGGCCGTGCTGCGCGCTCAGCACTTCGACCAGCAGGCTGGTCTCGCGGTAGGCCCGTGCATGCAGCACGAAGCCGGTGTCGTCCTCGATCAGCATCGAAGCGACCGTTCCGGGTTACTCGTAACCGAAGGCCTTCAGTGCGGCCTCGTCGTCGGACCAGCCTTCACGCACGCGCACCCAGGTCTCCAGGAACACCTTGGCCCCGAACAGACGCTCCATCTGCAGGCGCGACTTGGCCCCGATCTCCTTCAGGCGGGTGCCGCCCTTGCCGATCACGATCGCCTTCTGGCCTTCGCGCTCGACCCAGATCACCGCACCGATGCGCAGCAGGTTGCCGTCTTCGGTGAAGCGCTCGATCTCCACCGTGGTGGCGTACGGCAGTTCCTCGCCCAGCTGGCGCATCAGCTGCTCGCGCACCAGTTCGCCGGCCAGGAAGCGCTGGCTGCGATCGGTGATCTCGTCCTCGCCGAACATCGGCGGCGCTTCCGGCAGCAGCGCCAGCACATCCCGGACCAGGGCGTCCAGGCCGTTGCGCTTCTGCGCGGAAATCGGATGCACCGACGCAAAGTCGCGGCCGGCGGTCACCTCCTGCAGGAACGGCAGCAGCGCGCCCTTGTCCTTCAGGCGGTCGATCTTGTTGACCACCAGCACCACCGGAATGCCGGCATCACGCAGCACGTTGAAGGCCAGGCTGTCTTCCTCATCCCAGCGGCCCGCCTCGATCACCAGCAGGCCGGCATCGACGCCTTCCAGCGAGCCGCGCGCGGCGCGGTTCATCACCCGGTTCATCGCCCGCTTCTGCACCTTGTGCAGGCCGGGGGTGTCGACCAGTACCAGCTGGCCTTCCGGATAGGTGGCGATGCCCAGCAGGCGGTGACGGGTGGTCTGCGGCCGGTTGGACACGATGCTGACCTTGGCCCCGACCAGGGCATTGGTCAGGGTCGACTTGCCCACGTTGGGGCGGCCGATGACGGCCACACTGCCGCAATGATGGGGAGTTTGTTCGCTCACTTGGAATCCAGTTGTTCAAGGACGGCCGCAGCCGCCTGTTGTTCGGCAATCCGCCGCGAAGGGCCTTCGCCCTCGGTGCTGACGGCCGGGTCCGCTACGTTGCAGCGTACCCGGAAGTGTTTGGCGTGGTCGTCACCGGATTCTGACACCAGTTCGTACTGCGGCAACGCCTTCTGTCGGCCCTGCAGCCATTCCTGCAGGCGGGTCTTGGGGTCCTTGTCCGGCCTGCCGGTAGCCGGCAGCGCCTCCATCGAGGCGGTGAACCAGGGCAGGACGACCGCCCGGCAGGCCTCGAATCCGGCGTCAAGGTAGATCGCGGCGACCACCGCCTCGACCGCGTCGGCCAGGATCGAGTCGCGGCGATGCCCGCCCGACTTCATTTCACCTGGCCCCAGGGTCAGCCGCTCGCCCAGCTGCAGGGTCCGGGCAATCACCGCCAGCGCGCCCTCGCGCACCAGTTCGGCGCGGGCACGGGTCAGCGCCCCTTCGTCGGCCTTGGGCCAGCGCTGGTACAGCGCCTCGGCGACCATCATGTTGACGATGCTGTCGCCGAGGAATTCCAGCCGCTCGTTGTGGGGCGCGCCGGCACTGCGGTGGGTCAGCGCCTGCTTGAGCAGGCCCGGGTCACCGAAGACGTGACCGATCAGGTCACCACGTTGGAAGGATTTATTCGGCACCGCTACGGGTCAGGTCCTGTGAGGAATCGAACTTGCCAACCACGTCCAGGTTGCCGACCAGCGGGCGGCGCACTTCGTAGCTGACATTGAGGGTCCATCCATCATCTCGACGGTCGAACTTGACGTTGGACGGCTTCACGTTTTCCGAGTAGTTGATGTACAGCCGCTTGAAGAACAGGTCCTGGATGTTGGCCGGCGCCATGCTGCCGATGCCGGGCTCCTTGGCCAGGCTCTTCATCGCCGAGCGCACGGCGTAGTACTCCTGGTACATCGGGAACAGCTTCATGCCGATGTAAAGGAAGAAACCCACCACGATCAGGACCGTCAGGAACGAGGTCAGGGTCATGCCGCGCTGCGTGTTCATCGTCTTCATTGCGTTCTCCCCAGATACGCGAGTGGATGTGAAGTCAGTTGATGCTCGAGCCGATCCGCGACGGCTCGAAACCGTCCTTGCAGAACCAGCCCTGGCAGTTCAGCCAGATCAGGAAGGCCTTGCCGCGCAGGTTCTCTTCCGGCAGCAGGCCCCAGAAACGGCCGTCGTCGCTGTTGTCGCGGTTGTCGCCCATCACCAGGTACTTGCCGGCCGGCACGGTCCACTGGCCCTGGCCACGCGGGTAGTCGGTCTCCAGCACGGTGTGGGTGCGGCCCGGCAGGTGCTCGACCAGCAGGTTGGCGCCCTCGCCCTGGCCCTTATGGCCGGCATAGATGCCCTTGTTGTCGTACTTCAGCGGCTCACCGTTGAGGATCAGGCCGTCGCCTTCGAAGACGACGGTGTCGCCCGGCACGCCGATCACGCGCTTGATGAAGTTCTCGCCCTTGGCCGGGTCGTTGTCGCCGTGGCCCGGGAAGTGGAACACCACCACGTCGCCACGCGCCGGATCGCCGACCGGCACGAAGCGGGTGTTGGTGATCGGCAGGCGCAGGCCGTAGGAGAACTTGTTGACCAGGATGAAATCGCCGATCAGCAGGTTCGGCATCATCGAGCTGGACGGGATCTTGTACGGCTCGGCGATGAAGCTGCGCACGATCAGCACGATCGCCAGCACCGGGAAGAACGCGCGCGAGTAATCCACCAGCACCGGCTCGGTATCCAGCAGGCCGGCGCGCTGGGCACGGCGCTTGGCCAGGTACAGCTTGTCAGCCAGCAGGATCAGGCCCGAGGCCAGGGTCAGCACGACCAGGAGGATCTCAAACAGTTTCATTCTGGGTCCTTTGCAACGTCACCGGACAATCGGCCCGCAGGCCGGTTTCGGAGCTTACTTGTTGTCCATCTGCAGCACGGCCAGGAAGGCTTCCTGCGGAATTTCCACGCGGCCGACCTGCTTCATGCGCTTCTTGCCTTCCTTCTGCTTTTCCAGAAGCTTCTTCTTGCGCGAAACGTCGCCACCATAGCACTTGGCCAGGACGTTCTTGCGCATGGCCTTGACCGTGGTGCGGGCGATGATCTGCGAGCCGACGGCGGCCTGGATGGCCACGTCGAACTGCTGGCGCGGAATCAGGTCCTTCATCTTCTCGCACAGCTCGCGGCCGCGGCGGTCGGCGTGGCTGCGGTGCACGATCAGCGACAGCGCATCGACCTTGTCACCGTTGATCAGCACGTCCACGCGCACGAACGGGCCGGCATCGAAGCGCACGAAGTGGTAGTCCAGCGACGCGTAGCCGCGGCTGACCGACTTCAGCTTGTCGAAGAAGTCCAGCACCACTTCGGCCATCGGCAGCTCGTAGCTGATCTGCACCTGGCTGCCCAGGTAGTTGATGCCGATCTGGCTGCCGCGCTTTTCCTCGCACAGCTTGATGATGTTGCCGATGTACTCCTCGGGGGTGAGCACGTTGGCGCGGATGATCGGCTCGCGGATCTCCTCGACATGGTTCACCGGCGGCAGCTTGGCCGGGTTGTCCATGCTGATGATGGTGCCGTCGGTCTTCAGCACTTCGTACACCACCGTCGGTGCGGTGCTGATCAGATCCAGGTTGTACTCGCGTTCCAGCCGCTCCTGCACGATTTCCATGTGCAGCATGCCGAGGAAGCCGCAGCGGAAACCGAAGCCCATCGCTTCGGAGCTTTCCGGCTCGAAACGCAGCGCGGCATCGTTCAGGCGCAGCTTGTCCAGCGCTTCGCGCAGGTCCGGGTAGTCTTCGGCATCGACCGGGAACAGGCCGGCGAACACGCGCGGCTGCATTTCCTGGAAGCCCGGCAGCGGCTTCGGCGCCGGGTCGGCGGCCAGGGTGAGGGTGTCGCCGACCGGCGCACCGTGCACGTCCTTGATGCTGGCGGTGACCCAGCCCACTTCACCGGCCTTCAGCGCCGGCATCACCTTGCGCTTGGGCGTGAACACGCCGACGTTGTCGACCTGGTGGGTACGGCCGGTGGACATCACCTGCAGCTTGTCGCCGGCCTTGATCTGGCCCTGCATGACGCGCACCAGCGAGACCACGCCCAGGTAGTTGTCGAACCAGGAGTCGATGATCAGCGCCTGCAGCTTGTCGGTGTCGCGCGGCTGCGGCGGCGGGATGCGGTGCACGATGGCTTCCAGCACGTCCTGCACGTTCAGGCCGGTCTTGGCGCTGACCGGCACTGCGTCGCTGGCATCGATGCCGATCACGGCCTCGATCTCGGCCTTGGCACGCTCGATGTCGGCGGTGGGCAGGTCGATCTTGTTGATCACCGGCACCACTTCCAGGCCCTGCTCCACGGCGGTGTAGCAGTTGGCCACCGACTGCGCTTCCACGCCCTGAGCCGCATCGACCACCAGCAGCGCGCCTTCGCAGGCGGCCAGCGAGCGGCTGACTTCATAGGAGAAGTCGACGTGCCCGGGGGTGTCGATGAAATTCAGGTGGTAGGTCTGCCCATCCTTGGCCAGGTACGGCAGCGATACCGATTGGGCCTTGATGGTGATGCCACGCTCGCGCTCGATCGGATTGGAGTCGAGCACCTGCGCCTCCATCTCGCGGGCCTGCAGGCCGCCACAGAGCTGGATGATGCGATCGGCCAGCGTGGACTTGCCGTGGTCGACGTGGGCGATGATGGAGAAGTTGCGGATGTTCCGCATCGAATCAGAAGACATAGGTGGCGGCGGCGCGCGGCGTCGTCAGGGTAACGGTCGATTATCGCATGCCCGGGCCCTGACCGCGTGGGCGGCCTGGCCGGACCGGGCTGGAAACGGCCGAAGCCCCGCCAGGGCGGGGCTTCGGGGGCACGCAGCGGTCCGCAATGGCCGCCGGCGGCCGGGTTACGGGCCTGCCTTGACCGCCACGAAGGCGCTGTTGCCGCTGCCGGTGCGGACCAGCAGCATGACCACATCGCCCTTGCGGTAGCTGGACAGGGCGCGGTTCAACGCCTCCACGCTGCCAACCGGAGTGCTGGCCACCTGCAGGATCACCATGCCGCCGGACAGGCCCGCATCGCGTGCGCCCTCCCCCTTCACGGCGGTGATGCGCACGCCTTCACCGGACTCCAGGCCCAGCTGCTTGCGCTGCGGTGCGGTCAGATCGGCCACGTCCAGGCCCAGCAGGGCGTTGGCGCCGGTCTGCGGCGCGGCCGCGTCGTTGCCGGCGGACGGCCCGCGGGCGCTGCCCTGTGCGTCCTCGGCCAGCGCGGTGAGGGTCGCACTCAGCTCACGCGGCTTGCCGTCGCGGATCACCCCGAGGGTGACCCGGCTGCCCGGCGACATCGCCCCGATCAGCGGCGGCAGGTCGGACCAGCTGTTGACCGGCGCGCCGTTGACGGTCCGGATCACGTCTCCGATCTTCACCCCGGCCTTGGCTGCAGCGCTGTCCGGCACGATCTGGTTGACCAGCGCGCCACGGCTGTCCGGCAGGCCCATCGCCTGGGCCTTCAGGCCGTCGATTTCCTGCACCACCGCACCGAGCTGGCCGCGGGTCACCTTGCCGGTCTTCTTGATCTGCTCGACGGCGCTCATCGCCAGGTCGATCGGGATCGCGAAGCTGATGCCCATGTAGCCACCGGACGCCGAGAAGATCTGCGAGTTGATGCCGACCACTTCGCCGCGGGTGTTGAGCAGGGGACCACCGGAATTGCCCTGGTTGATCGCCACGTCGGTCTGGATGAACGGCACATAGCGCTGGTCCGGGCCGCCGGTATTGCGGCCCAGGGCACTGACCACACCGGCGGTCACCGAGTGGTCGAGGCCGAACGGCGAGCCGATTGCGACAACCCACTGCCCCGGCTTGAGGCTGTTGGAATCGCCCACCCGCACGGTCGGCAGGTTCTTGCCCTCGATCTTCAGCAGGGCCACGTCGTACTGCTGGTCGCTGCCGACCACCTTGGCGGTGAACTCGCGACGGTCACCCAGCTTGACCTTCACCTCGCTGGCATCGGCGACCACGTGGTAGTTGGTCAGCACATAGCCATCGGGCGAAATGATGAAGCCCGAGCCCATGCCGCGGCCCTTGATGCTGGGGCCGCCGTCCTGGCCCCCCGGGCCCTGCCCGGGCATCGGGAAGTCAGGCCCGAAGAAGCGGCGGAAGAATTCCGGCATCTCGTCGTCGGGGCCCATGCCACCGCGCGCCTGGCGGTTGCTGCGCACAATGGTGGTATCGACGTTGACCACGCCGGGGCCGACCTGCTCGACCAGATGGGTGAAGTCAGGCAGGCCGCTGACCAGCGGCTGCGCGGGCGCACGCGGTGCGGCGGCGGCGGCGGCCTGCGGTTGTGCAGCGGGCGCCGGCGCCTGGGCGCAGGCCACCAGCGGCAGGGTCAATGCGAACAGGCCAATGGCGTGCGTGCGGAGTCGGGGAGTCATCGGACGGCAACCTCCGGGTCGGATGGAAGGGAAAAGAGGTGCCCCGCCAGCGGCGGGGCGTGACGGTGTCCGGCTCAGTCGCGCGGACGCTGCGACGCCGGCAGGTCGTCCTGCAGGCGCGGCTCGAAGGGATAGAACGCGGCGCCGCCGGCAGCGGCCGGGAAGCTGGCGTTGAGCGCACCGCCGGCGGCCGGCGCCAGGCTGGAACGCGGCCACGGGCGGGCCTGCAGGCTGCCCACCTCGCCGAACGGCAGGCTGCGCGCAGCGCTGGCCGGCACGGTCGGGGTCAGCGCCTGGCTGGCCACCGCCCGCTGCGGTTGTACGTCACGCTGGGCCACGCGTGCCGCCTGTTGGCTGCGGGTGGCACTGGCGCGGCGGGCATCCTGGCGGCGGCTGGCCGCGGCCACAGCCACCGCCGGAGCGCTGGCCAGCCCGATCGCCGCAGGAGCGGCCGACGCTTCGGTGACCGGCGCCGGCGCTGCCGGCAGCTCGGCCTGGCTGGCAATCACCTGCGGTGCGGCGACATCGACCGGCGGCGCCTCCTGCAGCTTCTCGCGGCCCATGAACAGGGCGACCGCCGCCACCGAGGCCGCCAGGGCACCACCGCCCCAGGCACGCCAGCCACTGCGACGGACCTGGCGCCTCGCGTCGGTCTGCGGTGCCGGTTCGGCGCTGATCGCAGCGGCAACCGCGGCGCTGAACCCAGCCGGTGCCAGCAGCGAGGCCTGGCCGCGCATCACGTCGCCCAGCAGCTGCCAGCGCTCCTGGCAGCCGCCCAGCTCCGGGTCGTGCTCCATGCGGCGCAGCAGGAAGCGCGCCTCATCGGCACCGAGTTCGCCGTCGACCAGGGCCGACAGCTGTTCGCGATGGCGCTGCTCCAGGCGCTGCCCGGCAGGCGACTGATGATCGTGTGATTCGTTGAAAGGATGACGGGTCATACGCGGCTCTTCTCACGGGTGGCGCTGCCGATGTCCAGCAGCGGCCGGAGTTCGATGTCGATCGCCTCGCGCGCCCGGAAGATCCGGGAACGCACGGTGCCGATCGGACACCCCATCTTCTGCGCGATTTCCTCGTAGCTCAGGCCTTCCACTTCGCGCAGGGTGATCGCCGACCGGAGTTCCTCCGGCAGCGCGTTGACGGCTTTCATCACCGTCTGTTCCAGTTCCTGGCGCATCAGCTCGCGCTCGGGCGTATCGGTATCGCGCAACCGGGTACCGCTGTCGAACTGCTCGGCATCGCCGATGTCGATGTCATCGGTGGGCGGGCGGCGATTGTGTGAAGCCAGGTAGTTTTTGGCGGTGTTCACGGCGATCCGATGCAACCAGGTTGAGAACTGGGCGTCGCCGCGGAAGCTTCCGATCGCACGATAGGCGCGGATGAAAGTGTCCTGGGCCACGTCCTGACATTCACTCCAGTCGGCGATGTAGCGACCGACCAGGGCCACGACCCGATGCTGGTACTTGCGCACCAGGACATCGAACGCGGCGCTCTCGCCGTGCTGCACGCGCCGGACCAGTTCCAGATCCAGCTCCTGAGGTGTATCAACATCGGCCATGAGGGGCCGCACTCCTGTCAGCCCAACCGACGTCGGGCAATGAGACTGCCAATCCCGGGAAAAGTTCAGTCGCCGATCACCTGGCGCCGCACCAGCTTTTAACCACCGTTCCGTTAGCGTCCCGGTTCCAGGCTCTGGATCCAGGGGCGCCCCCCCCTGCTATTGGGATTTGACGCGGGGGAAACAACCTCTGGATCATAGCCGCTTCTCCATACACAACCGGATGGAACGTCCATGCTCTCAAGCTTCGATGGTCTCCGCTTCAGCCACTGGCACCCCGAGATCCGCGACGATGGCGTGGTGGTCCTGTCCCTGGATCGTCAGGACAGCAGTGTCAACGCGATGTCGCAGGACGTGCTGCTGGAACTGGGCGACCTGCTTGAGCGCATCGCCCTGGACCCGCCCAGGGGCGTGGTGATCCAGTCGCTGAAGAAGGCCGGCTTCATCGCCGGCGCCGACCTGAAGGAATTCCAGGAATTCGACCGCCGCGGCACCGTCAACGATGCCATCCGCCGCGGCCAGTCCACCTACCAGAAGCTGGCCGAGCTGCCCTGCCCGACCGTGGCCGCGATCCACGGCCACTGCCTGGGCGGCGGCACCGAGCTGGCGCTGGCCTGCCGCTACCGGGTGGCATCGAATGACAGTTCGACCCGGATCGGCCTGCCGGAAACGCAGCTGGGCATCTTCCCGGGCTGGGGCGGCAGCGCGCGCCTGCCGCAGCTGGTCGGCGCCCCGGCGGCAATGGACATGATGCTGACCGGTCGTACCCTGTCGGCCTCGGCCGCGCGCGGCATCGGCCTGGTCGACAAGGTGGTGGCCCCGGCGGTGGTGCTTGATACCGCGGTGGCACTGGCGCTGTCCGGCACGACCCGGCCGTTCAAGCAGCGTGCGCTGGCGTGGGCGACCAACACCTGGCCGGCACGCCAGCTGCTGGCGCCGCAGATGGTCAAGCAGGTGGCGCGCAAGGCGAAGAAGGACCAGTATCCGGCCCCCTATGCGCTGATCAGCACCTGGCAGCGCAGTGGTGGCAAGCCGGTGCAGGCGCGCCTGGATGCCGAGCGCCGTGCGGTGGTGAAACTGGCCAGCACGCCGACTGCACGCAACCTGATCCGCATCTTCTTCCTCACCGAACGCCTGAAGGGCCTGGGTGGCGGTGATTCGGGCATCCGCCACGTGCATGTGGTCGGTGCTGGCGTGATGGGCGGTGACATCGCCGCATGGGCCGCCTACAAGGGCTTCGAAGTGACCCTGCAGGACCGTGAGCAGCGCTTCATCGACCCGGCCATGGAACGCGCGCAGGCGCTGTTCGCCAAGAAGGTACGCGATGAGAGCAAGCGCCCGGCAGTGGCCGCGCGCCTGCGTGCCGACCTGGAGGGCCGCGGCGTGGCCGAGGCCGATCTGGTGATCGAAGCGATCATCGAGAACCCGGACGCCAAGCGTGCGCTGTACCAGACGCTGGAGCCGGCGATGAAGCAGGACGCGCTGCTGACCACCAACACCTCGTCGATTCCGCTGCTGGAACTGCGCGACCACATCCAGCGCCCGGCGCAGTTTGCCGGCCTGCATTACTTCAACCCGGTGGCGCAGATGCCGCTGGTGGAGATCATCCACCACGACGGCATGGCGGCGGAAACCGAGCGCCGCCTGGCCGCGTTCTGCAAGGCGCTGGGCAAGTTCCCGGTGCCGGTGGCCGGCAGTCCGGGCTTCCTGGTCAACCGCGTGCTGTTCCCGTACATGCTGGAAGCCGCCACCGCGTATGCCGAGGGCATCCCGGGGCCGGTGATCGACAAGGCGGCGGTGAAGTTCGGCATGCCGATGGGCCCTATCGAGCTGATCGATACCGTCGGCCTGGACGTGGCGGCGGGTGTCGGCAGGGAACTGGCGCCGTTCCTCGGCCTGCAGATTCCCGCGGCGCTGCAGACGGTGGACCCGGCCAAGCGCGGCAAGAAGGACGGCCAGGGCATCTATGCCTGGGAGAACGGCAAGCCGAAGAAGCCGGATGTGCCGGGCAACTACCAGGCGCCGGCCGATCTGGAAGACCGCCTGATCCTGCCGCTGCTGAACGAAGCGGTGGCCTGCCTGCACGACGGCGTGGTGGCCGATGCGGACCTGCTGGATGCGGGGGTGATCTTCGGCACCGGATTCGCGCCGTTCCGCGGTGGTCCGATCCAGCACATCCGAGCGGTGGGTGCCGACGTGATCGTGGAGCGTCTGAAGGCGTTGCAGCAGCGCCATGGTGATCGCTTTGCGCCGCGTCCGGGTTGGGACAACCCGGCCCTGCGCGAACCGGTGGTGTAAGGGGTTTTATCGGCCGGGCCTGCGGCCCGGCACCCGCAGGATCAACAGCCAGAGCCGGAGCCGGAGCAACAGCCGGCTCTGGCTTTTCTGTTTGTTGGGCGGGGCGGTGTGGGTGGGCAGGACACGCCGTAAACCCGTCCATGGGGGCTCGATGGCGCCATCCATGGCGCCAACGGTCCTGCCCACCCACACCACCCCACCCCTGACAGTTTCCCGGTGACGGTGGGTGAACTGCGAACCTTGGTGATGGCTAACGCAAACGGGTGGATGTTGAACTTGGTCCGATACCAAGAGCGAAGCGACCGGCGTTTGATTTTGATTTTCTTTTTTCTTTTCCGTGGCTGATGAACACGGAAACTGTCAGAGGCCGGGTGGGTGGGTTGCGCAGGACCGTTGGCGCCATGGATGGCGCCATCGAGCCCCCATGGACGGGTTTACGGCGTGTCCTGCGCAACCCACCCGCCCGGCCCAAACACATGACCCGCTTTCGACCGTCCAGCCACGAGGGGCTGCGCCGTTGGCTGGAACACCCTGTTGCCCATACGGGGCATGCCCCGGTCACAGCTGCATGCGATGCTGATCACCTGATCCCTGCCAGCGAGAACGCCCGCATGACCACCATCATCGCCCCGCGCGTGCACGACATCGGCGGCCTGGAAGTCCGTCGCGCCGTCCCGACCCTGCAGGCCCGCAGCATCGGCTCGTTCGTGTTCGTCGACCAGATGGGCCCGGCACTCATGCACCCCGGGACGGCCATCGACGTGCGCCCGCATCCGCATATCGGCCTGGCCACCGTGACCTACCTGTGGTCGGGCGCGATCGGCCACCGCGATACGCTCGGTTCGGACCAGGTCATCCGTCCCGGTGACGTCAACTGGATGACCGCCGGCCGCGGCATCGCCCATTCCGAGCGCACACCGCAACCGGACCGCGACCATGACAACCCGATCCACGGCATGCAGACCTGGGTGGCGCTGCCGAAATCGCACGAGGAAATCGAGCCGGCGTTCTACCACCACGCCGCTGCCACCCTGCCCGAGCAGCGCCGCAACGGCGCCTGGCTGCGGGTGATCGCGGGGCGCGCGTACGGCGAGGAATCGCCGGTGAAGGTGTTCGCCGATACCCTCAACGTGGCGATCGACCTCGATCCGGAGGCGGAGATCGACATCGACAACGGCCACCGTGAGCGCGCGCTCTACATCCTCGAAGGCCAGGCGCAACTGGATGGCGTGGATGTACCCGCGCAGCATCTGATCATCCCCGAAGCCGGTGCGGTGGGCCGCCTGCGCGCGAAGACGCCGGTGAAGGCCATGCTGTTCGGTGGCGAACCGCTGGATGGACCGCGCCACCTGTGGTGGAACTTCGTCTCCAGCTCCAAGGAGCGCATCGAGCAGGCCAAGCACGATTGGGAGGCCGGCCGCTTCGGCACCATTCCCGGCGACGACAAGGAATTCATTCCGCTGCCGCAGTACTGAACATCGCGTGCTGCACACATGCGACGGTGTATCTCTGCACCCGGCGTTGACGCTACAGTCACCCGCTGATCACTGAAATGTGACATAAATCACACTTTCACCGTCAAAGGAGTGCATCACATGAGCATGGGTAAACGCTTGGCCGCCGAGTTCCTCGGCACGTTCTGGCTGGTTCTGGGGGGCTGTGGCAGCGCGGTACTGGCTGCCAAGTTCGGTGGCGACGGCAATCCCCTGGGTATCGGTTTCCTCGGCGTGGCGCTGGCGTTCGGCCTGACCGTGGTCACCGGCGCCTATGCGTTCGGCCACATCTCCGGCGCGCACTTCAATCCGGCAGTCAGCGTCGGCCTGTGGGCCGGCGGCCGCTTCCCGACCCGGGACCTGGTGCCGTACGTCATCGCGCAGGTGGCCGGCGGCCTGCTGGCCGGTTTCATCCTGCTGCAGATCGCCTCCGGTGCCAGCGGTTTCGCCATTGATGGCAGCCAGGCCGGCGCGTTCGCCAGCAACGGCTACGGCGCGTTGTCGCCCGGTGGTTACAGCGTGGCCGCCGCCTTCCTGTGCGAAGTGGTACTGACCGCGGTGTTCCTGATCGTGATCATGGGCGCCACCCACGGCAGGGCACCGGCCGGCTTCGCGCCGCTGGCGATCGGCCTGGCCCTGACCCTGATCCACCTGATCAGCATTCCGGTGACCAATACCTCGGTGAACCCGGCACGCTCGACCGCCGTGGCGTTCTTTGCCGGCAGCGGTGCGACCGGCCAGCTGTGGCTGTTCTGGGTGGCTCCGCTGCTGGGCGGCGCGATCGGCGGCATCATCTACAAGTGGATCGGCAACGACCGCTGAGCACGACCGGCACCATTGCGGCCGACCTTCGGCCGCAATGGTTACGGATGTAACCGCGATTTGTGCGATCGCTCACGTTCCGTTAAGGTCTGGTCATCCGCCCGTGCATGCGCCGGGCGGAACGGCATCCGGGGATGGGATGCCACGACCGCCGGTGCCACCGGCGGTGCCAACGACACGCCACCTTGGGGGATGCATGAAGTTCGCGCCTGTTGTCCTGTCGAGCCTGCTGTTCGCCGCGGCCCATGCCGCCGCGCAGGTCCCGGTTGAATGTCCTTCGCTGCCTGCCAGCAGCGGCCTGCAATGGCAGCAGCAGGTGCAGTCCGGGTTCCTGGTCTGCCGCGCTGCCACCGGCGATGGCCGTGAAGTGCTGAGCCTGATGCTCAGCCAGCGCGACCCGGGCATTCCGCTGAGCCGATCGCTGCGCCAGGAAAAGGGCAGCTTCGCCGGCGAATCGATGTACTGGTACCAGCCGGACCTGGGCGGGCAGCAACCGCCCGGCTATGCCGAGCGCCGCATCAGCGTGGTCAAGCTGGACAAGGGCCGGTACGCGCAGATCGCGCTGTACCCGGGCAGCACCGAGGAACTGGGCAGCCTGCAGCAGCTTGCGCAGGGCATGAA
The DNA here is from genome assembly GCF_030549525.1 of Stenotrophomonas sp. 704A1. Taxonomy (NCBI): domain Bacteria; kingdom Pseudomonadati; phylum Pseudomonadota; class Gammaproteobacteria; order Lysobacterales; family Lysobacteraceae; genus Stenotrophomonas; species Stenotrophomonas tuberculopleuritidis. Next base: position 3,461,095 of record NZ_CP130831.1, read on the forward strand.
CCTGACGCCCTCGGCCGTGGCCGACGGGCGCTGACGGTGGCGGGGATGACTGCCTGGCAGGATCCCCGCAGCATCGGTCACCCTATCGCCAGCGCCGGGGCTTGCCCGGCATGGCGCATTGCCGGTTCTACCGGAAAGCCGCCGGGCATGGCCCGGCGCTACCCACTGCATGCGGGCATGGCCCGGCGCTACCGGCACTGTGCGGCAATGATGCGTCGTGTGCGCTCAGAACCGGCCTTCCTGGAAATCGACGAAGGCCTGCATCAGCTCCTGCCGGGTGTTCATCACGAACGGGCCATGCCGCATCACCGGTTCCCGCAGCGGCCGGCCGGCCACCAGGATCAGACGCGCGCCTTCGCTTCCCGCCGACAGGTGCAGCTGTTCACCGCCACCGAGCACCGCCAGTTCCTGGCGCGCCACGTCACGCGCGGCGTCCTGCTCGCCCACGGTCAGGGCGCCCTCGAACACGTAGGCGAACGCGTTGTGCCCTTCCGGCAGCGCATGGGTCCATGCACGGTCGGGCGCCAGCGTGATGTCCAGGTACAGCGGATCGGTCGCCGGCTGCGTGATCGGCCCTGCGGTGCCGTCCACCGTGCCGGCGATCACCTTGACCTGCACGCCCTCGGCCGGCTGCACCACCGGGATGCGTTCGGGGGCGAATTCCTGGTACTTCGGCGCGGTCATCTTCTCGCGCGCCGGCAGGTTCACCCACAGCTGGAAGCCGCGCATCTGCCCGCTTTCCTGCTCGGGCATCTCCGAATGGACCAGGCCGCGGCCTGCGGTCATCCACTGCACGCTGCCCGGGGTCAGCAGGCCCTCGTTGCCGTGGTTGTCGCGGTGGCGCATGCGCCCATCGAGCATGTAGGTGACGGTCTCGAAGCCACGATGCGGATGCTCCGGGAAGCCGGCGATGTAATCCTCGGCACGGTCGGTGCCGAATTCATCCAGCAGCAGGAACGGATCCAGATCGGGCAGCGATGGCCCGCCGATGACCCGGGTCAGGCGCACGCCGGCACCATCGGAGGTGGGCATGCCACGGATGGTCCGCAGCACGCGGACCGGCTCGGGAAGGCTCATGGCGACTCCTGTTGGGTGGATGCCGGTAAAGATGGAGGCCGTCGCGCGCGGCGCCAATGGATGGCACCGCAACCGATTGTTCCATCCCTGGTGTTCGCTGCGCGTCATGTCCGCGTGCCGCCGCAACGCGCGTTGTGGGCATCAGATCCCTGCCCCGGGCGCCGGCCATGTTCGACCAAAGTACTACCGCCCAATAGTCCTGGACACATTGACCCTGCCAAGGGCACGCGGGACTCTTTGACCATCTTTCCGGGAGAGAGCACCTCATGAAAGGGTTTTCCAAAATAGGCTGGGCGCTGCTGGCCCTGCTCGGCGCGTTCTGCCTGGGTACCGTGGCGTTGCGCCGCGGCGAGCACATCAACGCACTGTGGATCGTGGTTGCCGCGGTGTCGCTGTACCTGGTGGCCTACCGCTTCTACAGCCTGTTCATCGCCAACAAGGTGATGCAGCTGGATCCGACCCGGGCCACGCCGGCGGTGATCAACAACGATGGCCTGGACTACGTGCCGACCAACAAGCACGTGCTGTTCGGCCATCACTTCGCCGCCATTGCCGGTGCCGGCCCGCTGGTCGGCCCGGTACTGGCCGCGCAGATGGGCTACCTGCCCGGTCTGCTGTGGCTGGTGGTCGGCGTGGTGCTGGCCGGCGCAGTGCAGGACTTCATGGTCCTGTTCCTGTCCAGCCGCCGCAACGGCCGTTCGCTGGGTGACCTGGTGCGCGAGGAGATGGGCCAGGTGCCCGGCACCATCGCGCTGTTCGGCGCGTTCCTGATCATGATCATCATCCTGGCGGTGCTGGCGATGGTGGTGGTCAAGGCGCTGGCCGAGAGCCCGTGGGGCATGTTCACGGTGATCGCCACGATGCCGATCGCGATCCTGATGGGCGTGTACATGCGCTACATCCGCCCCGGCAAGATCGGTGAGATCTCGGTGGTCGGCCTGATCCTGCTGCTGGCCGCGATCTGGTTCGGCGGCAAGGTGGCGGCCGACCCGACCTGGGGCCCGGCGTTCACCTTCACCGGCACCCAGATCACCTGGATGCTGATCGGCTACGGCTTCGTCGCCTCGGTGCTGCCGGTATGGCTGCTGCTGGCGCCGCGCGATTACCTGTCCACCTTCCTCAAGATCGGCACCATCATCGCGCTGGCCATCGGCATCCTCGTGGTGATGCCCGAGCTGAAGATGCCGGCGCTGACCCAGTTCGCGGCCAGCGGTGACGGTCCGGTGTGGAAGGGCGGCATGTTCCCGTTCCTGTTCATCACCATCGCCTGCGGTGCGGTATCGGGTTTCCATGCACTGATTTCCTCGGGCACCACGCCGAAGCTGCTGGCCAATGAAGCGCACATGCGCTACATCGGCTACGGCGGCATGCTGATGGAGTCGTTCGTGGCGGTGATGGCGCTGGTGGCCGCCTCGATCATCGATCCGGGCATCTACTTCGCAATGAACAGCCCGGCGGCGGTGATCGGTGCCGATGCCGCGTCGGCCGCGCACTACATCACCAACACCTGGGGCTTCACCATCACCCCGGAACAGCTGACCGCGACGGCGGCGGCGATCGGCGAGCCGACCATCCTGCATCGCGCCGGTGGTGCGCCAACGTTGGCGGTCGGCATCGCGCAGATCCTGCACGAGGCGATTCCGAGCAGCAGCGACGCGATGATGGCGTTCTGGTACCACTTCGCGATCCTGTTCGAAGCCCTGTTCATCCTGACCGCCGTCGATGCCGGTACGCGTGCCGGTCGCTTCATGCTGCAGGACCTGCTGGGCAACTTCGTCCCCGCGCTGAAGAAGACCGAGTCGTGGACCGCCAACATCATCGGTACCGCTGGCTGCGTGGCGCTGTGGGGCTACCTGCTGTACACCGGTGTGGTCGATCCGTTCGGCGGCATCCAGACGCTGTGGCCGCTGTTCGGCATCTCCAACCAGATGCTGGCCGGCATCGCACTGATGCTCGGCACGGTGGTGCTGTTCAAGATGAAGCGTGACCGCTACGCCTGGGTGACCGCGCTGCCGGCGGTGTGGCTGCTGATCTGCACCACCTACGCTGGCTTCATCAAGATCTTCGACAGCAACCCGGCACAGGGCTTCCTGGCCCAGGCACACAAGTTCCAGGACGCCCTGGCCACGGGCACCATCACCGCACCGGCCAAGTCGGTGGCGCAGATGCAGCAGATCGTGGTCAATGCCTACGTCAATACCGGCCTGACCGCGCTGTTCCTGCTGGTGGTGGCGGCGGTGCTGGTGTACTCGATCAAGACGATCGTGGCGGCGCGCCGCAACCCGCAGCGCAGCGACCGCGAGACCCCGTACGTGGCGCTCAAGCCGCATGAAATGGTGGATCTGTAATGAGCACGCAACTGGTACCGGTAGGCCAGTACCAGGCGCATCGCCGTGTGTGGCGACGCCTGGTGCAGACGGCGCGGCTGTGCTGCGGCATTCCCGACTACGACAACTACGTGCGGCACGTGCGGGAAAAGCATCCGGACCGCGAGCCGATGGACTACAAGACGTTCTTCCGCGAGCGGCAGGAAGCGCGCTACGGCGGGCGCAACGGTGGCCGTTGCTGTTGAGGTTCTCGGTGGGTGCCGGGCGTGCAGCCCGGCGCCCGCAGAGGCAACGGCAACATCAACTGCAACGGCTGGCGGCTGTGCGTTCGGGCGCCTGCGAAGCCGTGCTTCGCAAGCAAAGCGCCCTCACCCATGGGGGCTCGATGGCGCCTTGCTCGTGTGCGCTGTCCTGCGCACACGGCAGGACCGGAGTTGGGCGTCCTGCCCAACCCGCCCGAGGCATGCCTCGGGCCCATCGCGCCAACGGTCCTGCCAACCCACACCGCTCCGCCTTTGACAGATGTCCGGTGACGGTGCGAATCATCCGGGGGCTGATCCGTTTTCCCTGGAGAACGGATCAGGGCCCCTTCTGTTCGTGGATGTCGGCGAATGCGGGTCCCGCCCTGCCGGACTACTCCGTGAGGGTGATCGGGGTCAGGGTGACCTTGGCGTTGTTGGCCGCGCCCATCCTGTCCTGGTAGGCCTGGCCGCGCTGCAACAGGTAGTAGCTGTCGATATAGTCGATGTCATTGGCAAACCACGACGTGGGCATGGCCTTGAGGATCGCGCCGGCGATGTCGGCGATGACGGCATACTCCGGTGCGAACGCGCCCAATGCCGCTTTGACGCCGTTGCTCAGCGCCACCAGCAGCTCCTGGTAATTGGTATCGCCGTCATCCTCGAACAGCTGCACGTTGGCGGCGTTGAATCGATAGTTGCCCCACAGGATCAGCGGTTGCTGCGGGGTGTAGTCGGTGCCGTCGTCGTCCAGGTACGGCAGGTCGACGGTGACCATCTCCGGTGCGCTGGCGCCCAGCTGCAGACCGGAAACCACCGCGAACACCTCGGCCGCCCCCAGCGCCCAGGGCTCCTGGTCGTCGGCCAGGCGGATGCGGTCCAGGCGGGTGATGTCCAGCGAAGCCTGCGTACCGTCAGCCGACAGCTGGATCCGTTCGGGCGACTGCAGCCCGCGTGCGCGCAGGCCGGCGTTGACCAGCGCCATGCCCTCCTGCACTGAGCGGCGGGTATCGACATCGACGATCAGCACTGCAACGTCCGGAGCCTGTTTCGCATCCAGCACGTGCGCGCGCCCCTGCGCATCGTAGGCGGTGATGGTGGTCCAGTCGCGGTCATTGCCCCGCGGCAGGCTGGCCACCCACAGCTGACCCGGGGGGATGGCCGCCAGCGCGTGGCCCTCGGGCACGTAGGCACGCAGCTGCAGCAGTGCCTGTCCGTGTTCCGGCAGCCCCTTGGCCAGGCGCAGCTGCCGGTCGTTGCTGGCCAGCACGGCACGGGCGCGGGTACGGGCCTGCGGATCGAAGCGCGCCAACACCGTATCCAGCGCCACGCCCTGCGCCGGCGATGCGGCCAGCGTGGTGCGCACGGCCTCGCCGAAGCCCGGCTGGGCGATCAGTGCCGCCACTTCGCGTGCACTGGCCTCGGTCACCGCCTGCACGCCGCCGCCCTGTGCGACGCGCTGCGCCTGCGCCGCTGCCGCCGCACTGCTCAACACCAGCACCAGCGCCGCAGCCCCTCGCATCATCCATCGTTGCGTCATCACATCTCCCCCTCGGAACGTCACTGTCCATCAGCGACATGAGCGGACAACGCTACGACGGTACCGCCATGCGTTCCGGTATGTACCGCACAGTTCCGCCTGCAGCACGCACCAGAAGGCCGGGGCACGGCCCTGCCCGGCAACGCCGGTGGATCCGGGTCACGGCAGGCACCGCGCACCCGAACCGCCACCGGCAGGAACCGCGGGGCCTCAGCCGGTGGCCATCCACTTCAGGATCAAACCGGTGACGTAGGCCAGCCCGGTGCCGGTGGCATAGCCCACCGTGCCGAGCAGCACGCCGACCGGGGCGAGTGTCGGATGGAACGCCGCCGCCACCACCGGCGCCGATGCCGCCGCACCGATGTTGCCCTGCGATCCGATCGCAAAGAAGAACAACGGCGCCCGTACCAGCTTGGCCACGATCCACAGCACCAGCACATGCGTGGCCATCCAGATCGCGCCCAGCAGGAACAGCCACGGCCGATCCAGCAGCGACAACAGGTTCATCTGCATGCCGATGCAGGCAATCAGGAAATACAGGAACACCGTGCCCAGCCGCGAGGCACCGGCCGCTTCCAGGCGGCGCGCGCGGGTGAAGCTGAGAGACAGGCCGGTCGCGGTGGACAGCAGGATCACCCAGACGAACGGGCTGTCGAGGCTGAACTGGCTGGCCCAGCTGACGTTGGCCTTGAACCAGCCGGACAGCGGCGCAGCGATCGCATGGGCCAGGCCGACGCCGCCCAGCGCCACGCCGACGATCACCATCAGGTCGGTCATGCTAGGGATGCGCGCGTTCTGCGCCTCGTAGGCGCTGATGCGCGCCTTCATCTCGTCGATGGCGCGGGTGTCGGCACCGTTGCGCGCATCGATCTGCTGGGCACGGTTGGCCATGAACAACAGGATCGCCATCCACAGACTGGCACAGGCCACGTCGACCACGGCGAACTGGCCGAAGGTGGTGGCGTCGGTACCGAACACTTCGCGCATGGCGACCATGTTGGCACCACCGCCGATCCAGCTGCCGGCCAGCGCGGCCATGCCGGCCCAGGTGTCACCGGCCACCGTTTCCGGATGGATCAGCTTCATCACCTGGAACGATACGATCGCGCCCAGCATGATGCCGGCGGTGCCGGCGCAGAACACCAGCAGCAGCTTCGGTCCCAGCTTGGCGATGCCCTTCAGGTCGATCGACAGGGTCAGCAGGACCAGCGCTGCCGGCAGCAGCACGTCGCGGGCAACAGGGTTGTACAGCGAGGTGTTGTGACCGTCGATGACACCGGCGGTGTTGTAGATGGCGGGAATGAAATAGCACAGCAGCAGCGCCGGCACCCAGGCGAAGATTTTCTTCAGCAGGGGCGTGGGACCGCTGGCGGCCCAGAAGATCAGGGCGAGGGTGGCGGCGATCAGGCCCAGTCCAACGATGTCGTTGCTGATCAGGGCAGTAGCGGGTTCGGTCGGCATGGGATCCTCTGTCGATCGAAAGAGCGGTTAAAAAAAAGCGCCGCATAAGGCGGCGCAGGGTGAGATTAACATCGTCTTCACGCGGGGTCATGCTGCGCTGCTTGCCCGCCGGCGCGCAGCTGCGGAGAATCGGGCATGCCTCCCAGGAGCGGTTCCCATGCAACTTGGTGCTTTTTCGGTCAGCCTGGCAGTCAAGGACCTGGCCACCTCGCGCGCGTTCTACGAAGCACTCGGCTTCACCGTGACCGGCGGCGACGCCACGCAGAACTGGCTGGTGCTGCGCAACGACGGCATCGTCATCGGCCTGTTCCAGGGCATGTTCGAGGGCAACCTGCTCACCTTCAACCCCGGCTGGGACCAGCACAAGCAGGAGCTGGCGGCGTTCCAGGATGTGCGCGCGCTGCAGGCCGAACTGGATGCGAAGGGGATCGAACTGGCCGTGCGCACCGATCCCGATGGCCAGGGCACGGGCTATCTGCAGCTGGCCGACCCTGATGGCAACGTGATCCTGATCGACCAGCACGTGGCACGGCCGGCAGGCCGCTGACGGCCTGCAGCCCGGGGGCGGGTGCCAGCCGAATCCGGACCCGCCCGGTTCAGCCTGGACGTGAGGCCCCGAAATCGAGCGTGGCCCGGGTGCCGCGCGGCTGGCAGGGCTGCAGCTGCAGGGTCCAGCCCAGGTGCCCGCACAGGCGCGCGATCAGGTCCAGACCGATACCGCCGCTGTCATTGCGCTCGCCGCGCGCCATCCGCGCGTGGATCGCCGCGATCTCCTCCGGGCTCATGCCATGGCCCGGGTCCTGCAGGGTCAGCACCGCCGCTGCGGTCAGCTGCAGCTCGATGCGGCCACGGCCACTGTTCTCGATGGCATTGCGCAGCAGATTGCCGATGGCGGCCTGGACCACTGCCAGGGGCGCGACGATATCGACCGGTGCGGCCTGGATGTCGATGCTCAGGTCCTTGTCGCCGAGCAGATGGCGGTGGTCATCGACGATTTCCGGCAGCAGCTGGTCCAGTGCGATGCGTTCGGCGTGCGCGGCCAGCCGGGCCGGATCGCGCGCCAGCACCAGCAGCAGTTCGACCAACTGCTCCACCCCCTGCGCGGTGCGCAGGACACGCTGCACCTGCTGGCGCGCGCGTTCGGGAAGGCCCGGCTGCTCCAGCGCCAGTTCGGCGGCGCCGGTCATCACTGCGATCGGTGTGCGCAGTTCGTGGCTGGCGGTGCTGATGAAGACCCGCTCGCGCTCGACGAACCGCTCGTTGCGGTCAAGGTAATCGTTCAACGCATCGGCGATGGTGTGCAGTTCCGAGCTGCCGCGCGGATCGACGTCGATGCGCTGGCCCTGTTCTCCGGGCCGCAGTGCGCCGATATGCTGGGCCAGCAGGCTCAGCGGACGCACCATGCGCTCCATGCCGAACGAGGCCATCAGCACGGTGACGAAGACCATGATGATGCCGGCAAGCATCACCCAGCGCGTGGCGAACTGCTCCAGGTCATGGAAGTCGGAGATGTCCAGGGCCAGCGCGACCCGTCCCATCGCCTCGGTGTCCCGCACCATCACCGCGGTTTCGCGCTCGCCGATCATCACCCCGTCGTGCAGGCCGGGAGGCAGCACGCGCACGCTGTCGGGCAGCCGCGCCTGGTCGAAGCGGTACAGGCTCAAGGTGTCCGAGTCCTGCCAGCGGTAGTGCGGCTCGTGCTCGGTGTGCTCGACGATGCTGTCCAGCTCGGAATTGAGCAGCGCGCGCCAGGCTGCGTGCTCGGCGTGCTCGTGCACATAGTTGCCCACGCTGAACACCGCCAGCGAGATCAGCGCGAGATAGCCCAGCAGCCACCACACCACGCGCCGGTACAGCGGGCCCGGCTTACGCGCCTGGGTGGTCATGGCCGGCCTCTCCCCCTGCGCTGGCGGCCAGCCGGTAGCCGACCCGCGGCAGCGTGTGGATCAACTTGTCATTGAACGGGCCATCGACGCTGCGGCGCAGTTCGTACACATGCGAACGCAGCAGGTCGCCATCGGGCGGCTCGTCACCCCACAGGGCGAACTCGAGCTGCTGGCGGGTGACCGCGCCCGGGCTGGCCCGCATCAGCACTTCCAGCAGCTTGCGGCAGGCCGGGTACAGATGCAGCACCTGGCCGCCACGCTGCGCCTCCAGCGTGGCCAGGTCCAGCACCAGGTCACCCACCTGCAGGCGCTTGCGCGGATTGCGGCCCTGCGCGCGCAGCAACAGCGCTTCCAGGCGCACCTCCAGTTCCGGCAGGGCGAACGGCTTGGTCAGGTAATCGTCGGCGCCGGCACGGAACCCGGCGATCTTGTCCGGCAGTTCATCACGCGCGGTCAACATGATCACCGGTACTTCGGAGGCATGCTCGGCGCGCAGCCGCCGCAGGACTTCGGGCCCTTCCATGCGCGGCAGCATCCAGTCCAGGATGACCGCGTCGTAGGGATGGCTGCCGGCCAGGTGCAGGCCGGTGACGCCGTCGGGGGCGACGTCGAGCACGTGTCCACGCGACTCGAAATAATCGAACAGGTTGGCCACCAACTGGCGGTTGTCCTCGATCACCAACAGGCGCATGCGCGAACGATCCACGGGAAGTGGGCCCATGGTAGCGCCGCCGATGTCGGAATACGGTCGTCCTGACGCGGCTCCGACAGCTTTCCCACCTGCGCCCGACCAGACTGTCCGTTTTGCATCCGGAGCCCGCCGTGCCCGTTGCCCTGCCCCGCCGTTGGCATCTTCCCCTGCTGTGGCTGCTGATGGTGATGGCGCTGGCCGCCGGGCTGGGCATGCGCCAGCCGCAACCGCCGGACGAACCACGCTTCGTGCTGGCCGCACGCACCATGGTCGAGACCGGGCAGTGGCTGCTGCCGCACCGCGGCAGCGAGCTGTACGCCGAAAAGCCTCCGGTGTTCATGTGGCTGCAGGCGGCCGCGCACCAGCTGGTGGGCAGCTGGCAGTGGTCGTTCCTGCTGCCGTCGCTGCTGGCCGCCCTGCTCAGCCTGTGGCTGGTCTCGGACCTGGCACGCCGGCTGTGGTCGCCGCGCCATTCGCTGTACGCGCTGGGGGCACTGTTCTGCACGCTGCAGTTCGGCCTGATGGCCAAGCGTGCGCAGATCGACATGGTCCTGGTGGCAATGACCACGCTGGCCCTGTGGGGGCTGCTTCGCCACCTGTGCGAGCGCCGCAATCTGCCGGCCCTGTGGCTGGCCGGTTTCGCCGCCGGGCTGGGCACCGTGACCAAGGGCGTGGGTTTCCTGCCGCTGCTGATCGTGCTGCCCTGGCTCGGCGGGTGGCTGTACCAGCGCCACCGCGGACGCCCGGTCAGCGGCGCGCATCCTGCCACGCTGCTGTGGCTGCTGCCGGCGTTCCTGCTGGGCACGGCGGTGTGGCTGGCGCCGCTGGGCTGGGCACTGCTGCACGAGCCCAGCGCGACGTTGCAGTCCTACGCCCATGAACTGCTGTTCAAGCAGACCGGCACGCGCTATGCCAACGCCTGGCACCACCGGCAGCCGGCCTGGTACTACCTGCAGGTGATCGCCACCTTGTGGCTGCCGGGCAGCCTGCTGCTGCCGCTGCTGGCCAGGCCGTGGTGGCGCCGCCTGCGGCGCGGCGACCGCCGCCAATGGCTGCTGCTGGGGTGGGCCGCGCTGGTGCTGCTGTTCTTCACCGCCAGCCCCGGCAAGCGCGAGGTGTACGTGCTGCCGATGCTGCCGGCGATGGCACTGGCGGTGGCACCGCTGCTGCCGGGCCTGCTGCGGCGCCGGTGCGTGCGGCGCTACCTGTTCGGCTACAGCCTGGTGCTGATGCTGGCCACCGGCACGCTGGGGGTGATGATGCTGACCGACAGCCCGTGGGCGCAGGCGCAGCTTGCACGCCGGGCGATGCCCGACACGCTGCTGCCAGTACTGGGTGATGGCCTGCTGACCTTCGCCATCGCGCTGGCCAGCGCCGCGCTGTGGCTGCGGGTGCGCCGCGCAGCTGTGCTGGTGCTGCTGGCGCACGGCATGTTGTGGATGCTGTACGGGCTGGTGCTGATCCCGGCCCTGGACCCCTACGCGTCGGCGTCGGCGGTGATGCGTCGGGTCGGGACGCGGATCGGCCCCGACGCGGAACTGGCTCTGCTGGCATGGCGTGAACAGAATCTGCTGCAGGCCGACCGGCCGGTGCGCGAGTTCGGCTTCAAGCGTCCCTGGGCAGAGCAGTGGCATGACGCCGGGGCATGGCTGGCGCAGGCGCCGGGCAAGCGCTGGGTGCTGGTCCTGGAGGAGGCGATGAGTCCCTGCGTGGACCCTGCGCAGGTGATCGATATCGGGGTGGCCAATCGCAACCGCTGGCAATTGCTGCCGGGCACCGCCTGGGACAGCCGCTGCCACGCCGAACGCGCCGGCGCATCCCAGGAAGAAGACTGAATCGCCGCGCGCCGCAGGCGCGGCATTAACCCGTCGCGAACGCGCGTACGACCCTTCTCCGACATGAGGATGACGAGCATGGCCGCCGATTCCAGCATCCGGCCCCTCCTGCATGCCTGCGCGCTCCCTCGCTCCCCCTCTTGCACCCGCGTCGCTGACACCGCGCTTTGCTCTGACCCATCTGTGGCTGCCCGTGGTGATCGGGACTGCTGCGTTCACGCTGCTGATGGGCTTCGGCGGTGACCAGTGGGTTGCCGACCATCTGTTCAAGCTCGAAGGTGGCCGCTGGGCGCTGCAGGACGCATGGCTGACCCGCGCGGTGCTGCACAGGGCCGGCAAGTGGCTGAGCACCGCTGCGGCGCTGATGGCGCTGCTGCTGTGTTTCCACCACTGGCGGCATGGGCGTGATCGCGTTCTTCGGTGGGCCCTGCTGTACGTCGTGCTGGCCATCGCGCTGGGTACCGGCACGGTCTCGCTGCTGAAGTCGCTGGTTCCGATGGACTGCCCCTGGGACCTGCTGCGCTATGGCGGCCACGCGCCCTACATCGGGCTGTTCAGCACGCGCCCGGCGGGCATGGCGGCCCCGGCCTGCTTCCCGGCCGGCCACGCCAGCGCCGGCTACGCGTGGCTGTGTCTGTACTTCTTCGCACTGCTGTGGCGCCCGGCATGGCGTTGGCCGGCACTGTCGATCGGCCTGGGCAGCGGCCTGGTGTTCGGCATCGGCCAGCAGCTGCGCGGGGCCCACTTCCTTTCGCACGACATCGCCACGGCGCTGATCTGCTGGCTGTTGTCGCTGGGCCTGTTCCTGGCGGTGAAGCGCGTGCTGGCCCGCCCGCTCCGCCGTCGGCAGGGGGCCAGCGCATGAACGTGTCCGTGCAACGTACGCTGCGCCTGCCGTCGCTGGCCGCGGTGCGCGGCTGGCGTCCGCAGCTGTCCAGCGAAGGCCTGATCGTACTGGCCTGCGCGTTCTTCGCCGTCGCCGGCAATGGACTGTTCTGGCACAGCGCCATGGCCAGCCATCCGGGCAGCCTGCGCTACGCGGTGTCGCTGCTGTTGCTGCTGCTGGGTGCGCACGGCGTGCTGCTGGGCCTGCTGGTCTGGCGCTGGAACGCCAAGGTGGTGATCAGCGCACTGCTGCTGGTGACCGCGTTTGCAGCGCACTACATGGGCCGCTACCACATCTATCTGGATGCGGACATGCTGCGCAATGTACTGGCGACCGATCCGAAGGAAAGCCGCGAGCTGCTGACCCTCTCGCTGCTGTGGCCGGTGCTGCTGCTGGCCGTGCTGCCGATGGCGCTGCTGTGGCGCGTGCGGCTGCACCGCCGGCACTGGGGCCGCAGCCTGCTGTGGCGTGCCGGATTCCTGCTGCTGGCGGCGGCAACCGCGCTCGGCGGCGCGCTGCTGTCTTTCCAGGATGTGTCGGCGCTGATGCGCAACCAGCGCGAAGTGCGCTATCTGGCCACGCCGGCCAACGTGCTGCTGGGCCTGCCGCGTGCGCTGCGCGGCGACAATCCGGTGCAGCGCGCGCCGAAGCTGCCGATCGGCACCGATGCCAGCGCCACGCCACGCGCCGCCAGCAGCAGGCCTCGCCTGCTGGTGATCGTGATGGGCGAAACCGTGCGCGCGCAGAACTGGGGCTTGAACGGCGGGCGCAATACCACCCCGGAACTGGCGCAGGCCGCCGTGGTGAATTTCCCGGACATGCATTCGTGCGGCACCAGCACCGAAGTGTCGCTGCCCTGCCTGTTCTCGCCGTGGGGCCGCCACGACTACGACGAGAAGAAGATCCGGGCGCACCAGTCGCTGCTGCACGTATTGAACCGCGCCGGCATCACGCCGTTGTGGCGCGACAACCAGTCCGGCTGCAAGGGCGTCTGCGAAGGCCTGGCCTTCCAGTCGCTGGCCGATGCCACTACGCCGGGCCTGTGCGCTGCTGGCCGCTGCATGGATGAGATCCTGCTGCAGGACCTGGCCACCCAGGTACGTGCGAAACCGGGCGACCGGGTGGTGGTGCTGCACCAGCTGGGCAACCACGGCCCGGCCTACTTCGAGCGCTATCCACCCGCGTTCCGCCGCTTCACCCCGACCTGCGATACCCGTGACATCGGCCGTTGCTCGCGCGAAGAGATCACCAACAGCTACGACAACGCCGTGCTGTACACCGATCACTTCCTGACCAAGACCATCGGCACGCTGCAGGGCATGCAGGACTACGACACGGCACTGATCTACCTGTCCGACCACGGCGAGTCGCTGGGCGAGAAGGGCCTGTTCCTGCACGGCGTGCCCTACGCCATCGCGCCTGCCGAGCAGACCCGGGTGCCGATGACGATGTGGTTCTCGCCGGGCTTTGCCCGCAGCCGCGGGCTGGACCTGCAGTGCCTGCGCAGGCGTTCGGCGGCCTATGCCGACCATGACAACCTGTTCCCGTCGGTGCTGGGCCTGATGCAGGTGAAGACGGCGCTGTACGAGCGCGACCGCGACGTGTTCGCCAATTGCGAGGGCTAGGGGTTTTTCGGCAGGGCTTGCAGCCCTGCACCTGCAGAGGCAACGACCAAAGCAACAGCAACAGCGTGCATTCCGTGGGATGGCGGGGTGGGTCCGGTGGCGGGGGACGCCGTAAATACGTCCTTGTAGGCTCGGTCGCGCCATCCATGGCGCTCACGCCCCCGCAACCGGACCCACCCCGCCTTCGACAGATTTCCGCGATCTGTTGGAACTACCTTGATTTTCGATATCTGACAGATGTGTCGACCAAGGTCGACACCTACCGGCAGCACACGGAATCTGTCAGAGGCGGGGTGGTGTGGGCTTGCAGGACCGTTGGCGCCATGGATGGCGCCATCGAGCCCCCAAGGATGGGTTTACGGCGTGTCCTGCAAGCCCACACCGCCCCGCCAAACCACGGAGCGCCCGCTTCTGCTGTTGCTTCGGCCTTTGCCGTTGCCTGAAGGCTTCGGCAGGTGCAGGGCGCAGCCCTGCCGAACCCAACCGACTTCCGCCACTTGCGGTGGCACCGCCCGCCCACTAGCCTTCGCCGGTCGTTCACCACCCAAGGACCGCCCGTGAAACACCGTCATCTCCTGCTGGCTGCGGCCGTTGCCGCCGCCACGCTGGCCCTGGCCGCCTGCAAAAAGGACGCCGCACCCGGCACCGATACCGCCAGCAGCAGCGCGCCGGCCGGCGAAACCGCCGACCAGTTCGTGGCCCGCATCAATGCGGAGTTCAAGGCCGCCTATCCGGAGATGACCTCGGCCCAGTGGCTGTCCTCCACCTACATCAACAGCGATTCCGAGCGCATCGCGGCCAAGGCCAACGAGCGCTCGCTGACCCAGCTCAACAGCTGGATCGAGCAGGCCGGCAAGTTCGACGGCCAGCCGATGACCGAGGACAGCAAGCGCGCCATCCACCTGCTGAAACTGATGTCCTCGATGCCGGCGCCACGCGACCCGGCCAAGCTGGCCCAGCTGACCCAGATCGCCACCCGCATGGAAGGCAGCTACGGCGCCGGCAAGTACTGCACCGACGCCAGCGATCCCAACTCCTGCCGCCAGCTGGGCGAGCTGGAGCAGGTGCTGGCGCGCAGCCGCGACTACGACACCCAGCTCGATGCCTGGCAGGGCTGGCACAGCACCACCAAGAGCATGCGCGGCGACTACCAGCAGTTCGTCAGCCTGGTCAACGAGGGCGCCAAGGGCATGGGCTTCAGCGATGCCGGCCAGATGTGGCGCAGCGGCTATGACATGCCGCCGGAACAGATCGGCCCGGAAACCGACCGCCTGTGGGAACAGGTCAAGCCGATGTACGAGCAGCTGCACTGCTACGCCCGCGGCAAGCTGGACAAGACCTACGGCAAGGACAAGGCCGAAGTGGGCAATGGCCTGATCGCCGCGCACCTGCTGGGCAACATGTGGCAGCAGGACTGGTCCAACCTGTGGGACCAGCTGGAGCCCTACCCGGGCGCCGGCAGCCTGGACATCACCGCCGCGCTGGAGAAGCAGTACCAGACCAACCTGAGCGCGGCGCTGGCCAAGGCTGGCAAGGATGCCAACGTGGCCGCGCAGTACAAGGCCCAGCGCGAGGCCGAGCTGCGTACCGCCAAGCAGATGACCGAGCGCGCGCAGGACTTCTACGTATCGCTGGGCATGCCGTCGCTGCCGCAGTCGTACTGGGACAAGACCCAGTTCATCAAGCCCGATGACCGCGACGTGGTCTGCCACGCCAGCGCCTGGGACATGAACATGGAAGGCGACGTGCGCACCAAGATGTGCATCAAGCCGAACGAAGAGAACTTCACCACCATCTACCACGAGCTGGGCCACATCTATTACGACCTGGCCTACAACCCGCTGCCGCCGCTGTTCCAGGGCGGTGCCAACGATGGTTTCCACGAAGCCATCGGCGACACCATCGTGCTGGCGATGACGCCCAAGTACCTCAGCTCGATCGGCCTGGTCGATGCACCGACCGAGAGCCGCGAGGCGGTGATCAACAACCAGATGCGCATGGCGCTGTCCGGGGTCTCGTTCCTGCCGTTTGGCCTGATGATCGACCGCTGGCGCTGGGGCGTGTTCGACGGCTCGATCACGCCTGACAACTACAACAAGGCATGGTGGGACCTGAAGGCCAAGTACCAGGGCGTGGCCCCGGCCAGCACCCGCGGCGAGGAGTTCTTCGACCCGGGCGCCAAGTACCACGTGCCGGGCAACACCCCGTACACCCGCTACTTCCTGGCGCGCATCCTGCAGTTCCAGTTCTACAAGGGCCTGTGCGATGCGGCCGGCTACAAGGGCCCGCTGCACGAGTGCACCTTCTACGGCAACAAGGAAGCCGGGCAGAAGTACTGGGCGATGCTGAGCAAGGGGGCCAGCCAGCCGTGGCAGGCCACGCTGAAGGAGCTGACCGGTACCGACAAGCTCGACGCCGGCCCGATGATCGAGTACTTCAGCCCGGTCAACGAGTGGCTGAAGCAGCAGAACGAAGGCCAGATGTGCGGCTGGCAGGCCAGCGCGGCCCCGGCGGCGAGATGAAAGAAGGGGCGGGTCCGCGAGGATCCGCCCCTTTTCATTCGGGTAGCGCCGGGCCGCGCGCCGTGACCGGGGGGCGCCATTGCGACGAACGCATCGCCATGCGCGCGGAGCCTTTCGCCAGGCAGTGGGCGTGATCCGTGCCCGGCGTTCTTCCTCGCACCGCTGTGCTCGCCGGGCATGGCCCGGCGCTACCGCAATGGGCGTCAGTTGTGCTTCTTTGCCGCCAGCTGCGCGGCCAGTTCGGCCTTGAACTCGTCGAAGGTGCGGCCCTGGGCCTTGGCCTCGGCCTGTGCGGCATCGCGCAGTGCATCCGAATACACCAGCCGCACCGGCGTGCCGTTGCGTTCGTGCAGCTCACCGGCCTGCATGATCAGCGCCAGCACCTGGGCGGCACTCTCGCTCTGGCCGGCGATGCGGCCATCCATGCCCAGCACCCACTCCCCATCGCGGCGGACGATGCCGGCCAGCAGCGTGCGCTGCGGGTCGCGCAGTTCGGCATGCGGTTCGACGGGCGAGGCCTTGGCCGCCGCCTTGTTGGCGGCCTGCTGTTCCTGGCGGCGACGCTGGTCGCGGCGGAATTTCGAAGAGGTGGACATCAGTGGGGCTTGCATTGCGGGGGCGCAAGGATAACCCACGGCACCCTCAGGCCGGTTCACGCCCGCCGCGCCGCGCTCAGTCCAGTGCCCTGCCCTGCCGCCAGTAGCCCATGAAGGTGATCGCGCGGCGGTCCAGCCCGCAGTCCCGGACCAGATGACGGCGGATCGCCATCACCGCGCCGGCCTCACCGGCCACCCAGGCGTACAACGGACCGGCCGCGCCGGCCGCGGACGGTTCCCAGAGAATCTGTGAATCCACGTCGATCTCGTCCAGCCCGGTGTCGCCGGCGACCGCGCAGGCCGCCGGCAACCGGGCCTGCACCGCGTGCAGCAGCGGCTGCCCGTGCGCGGCCTGCCCGCGCGGCAACCAGACCAGCTCGGCACCGGGCGGAGCCCGCAGCGGGACCGCGTCGCCGGCCTGGGCGACCTCCAGCAGGGCCAGCGTGCGCGGCGGTTCCGGCATCGCGGCCAATGCCTCGAGGATGCCGGCCACGGCAGGCAGCGCGGTCTCGTCGGCCACCAGCAGGACCTGGCCGACGCCAGCCGGCGGCTTCCACTCCCAGCCTTCGCTGCTGTCGGCACAGTCGGCGTCCGGCGCCAGCAGCACCACCCGGTCGCCCGGCCGCGCGTGGATGGCCCAGCGCGAGGCCGGCCCGGTTTCGCCGTGCAGCACGAAATCCACGTCGACCTCGCCCTGCTCGGCGCGCAGCTGGCGGATGGTGTAGGTACGCATCGGTGGGCGCACATCGTCGGCCAGCGCACGGTAGCGGGCGTACCAGTCCTCGCCGCTGGGCACCACCGGCGCATCCTGGCCCGGCAAGGGGAAGAACACCTTGATGCGCTGGTCCGGGCCACCGGTCTTCATGTGAGCGACGTCGGCGCCACTGAACACCATCCGGTCAAGCGAGGGGGAAAGAACGCGGCGCTCCTTCAGCGCCACGTTGAACAAGCGGTAGGTCTGCTGCGCAGCCATGGGGATACCTCATGCGACCACATCGGAACGGCTGGCGGTCGTGCACCCACGGACGGCTGGCTGGAGGCCCCAGCCTAGCCCGGCCACGCGCGGTTGCGGCGCCGGCGCGCGCGCATCGGCACCCTACCCGTGCGTGCTGCTCAATGCGCCGTGCCCACTGCCTGTGATGCGCGCTCGCGCTGGTGCTCCCAGTACCAGAACACGAAGCCGGCCGCGAAGAAGCCGGCCTGGCCCAGTGCCAGGTGCAGCGGGCTGGCGTTCAACAGCGGTGACACCACACCGGCCACCACCGTGCTGATCATCAGCTGGGTGAACGCCTGCAGCGACGAGGCCAGGCCGCGCTGCTGCGGGTACATGTCCAGCACCGCCAGGGCCAGGATCGGGAAGATCAGCGCCATGCCCAGCCCGCCCAGGAAGATCGGCAGCACCGCCCACGGCAGCACGAACTGCGGCGACAGCGCGACATAGCCGATGTTGAGCAGCGCCGAGACCGCGCAGAACAGGAAGCCGGTTGCCACCTGGCGGGTCGCGGTGGTGCGCCCGGCCATGCGTCCGGACAGGAACGAGCCGGTGGTCATGCCGCCGATGGTGGGGATGAACAGCCAGGCAAAGCCGCCCTCGCCCAGGTGCAGGTGCTGCATCACGAACATCGGCGCCGAGGCGATGTACAGGAAGATGCCGCCGAAGCCGATGCTGCCGGCCAGCGCCAGGCGCAGGAAGCGTGGATTGAAGCCGATGCGCACGTAGTCGCGCAGCAGCATGCGCGGAGACAGCGGCACCCGCGCCGCGACCGGGTGGGTCTCGGGCAGGTAGCGCGCAGTGGCGGCCAGCAGCACCAGGGCGAACACCACCAGGAACCAGAAGATCAGCGGCCAGCCGGCGCCACTGAGCAGGATCCAGCCACCGATGATCGGTGCGATCGCCGGCGCGATGCCGAACAGCATCGACACCTGGCTCATCAGCCGCTGCGCGTCGTGGCCGTGGTAGAGGTCGCGGATCACCGCGCGGCCGACGATCATGCCGACGCCGGCCGACAGCCCCTGCAGCGCGCGGAACAGCAGCAGCGTGCCCAGGTCGGTGGACAGGGCGCAGCCGACCGACGCGCCGACGAACACCACCAGCCCGGCCAGGATCACCCGCTTGCGGCCCCAGGCATCGGACAGCGGCCCGTGCGCCAGGCTCATCAGGCCGTAGAACAGCAGGTACACGCTGATGGTCTGCTGCACCGCCACCTCGTCCACGGCCAGGCGCTGGGCCAGCTGCGGGAAGGCGGGGAAGATGGTGTCGATCGAGAACGGACCGAACATGGCCAGCCCAGCAAGCAGCAGGGCCATGCGGCGGGTGGAGGGAGCAACAGCGGCGGTCATCGGGCAGGCGTCCGGCAGGGCCATGCGTGGCACGCACGGCGGGCGCCGATCCCCTGCAGCAGGGACGGCGCCAGATGAATACGAGGGTCCGACCATCATAGGCGGGGATTGCGCCCGGCGCCATGCAGAACTGCACAAAACGCATGCCCGGGCCATCGGCCATTCAGGCGCAGCGGGGTCCCGGGACGCGGCCCGCAGGCCTGCAACGGGCTATAATCGGCGGGCAACACGGTGGGAGAAGCGGAACACCGCTGCCGAAGGCGCAACGCCCGTAATCGCTCAGGCCCGATACCACCCGTAACACAACTCTGGAGAGACCGGATCGATCCGGCGCCGAAGGGGCACGAAGCAGCGGTCCGCCGCGCTTCCAAACTCTCAGGCAAAAGGACAGAGGGGCGCCCCGCAGACCGCCGACCGGCGGCTTGTGCCCGTGCGTGTGCCCTTTCCTGACGGATCCTTCGCCATGTCCCAGAACACCCCTTCCCTGCGTGAGCTCGAGCATCATTCCGCGTTCGTCGAGCGCCATATCGGCCCCAACGATGCCGAGATCGCGCAGATGCTCGGCGTCATCGGCCACGCCTCGCTGGATGCGATGACCGATGCCATCGTGCCGGCCAAGATCAAGTCGCCGGCGCCGCTGGCACTGCCCGAATCGATCACCGAAGTGCAGGCGCTGGCGAAGATCCGCGCGATCGCCGACAAGAACACCGTGCTGCGCAGCTTCATCGGCCAGGGCTACTACGGGACCCACACGCCGAACGTGATCCTGCGCAACATCCTGGAGAACCCGGCCTGGTACACCGCCTACACCCCGTACCAGGCGGAAATCTCGCAGGGCAGCATGGAAGCGCTGATCAACTTCCAGACCCTGTGTGCCGACCTGACCGGCATGGAGATCGCCAACGCCTCGCTGCTGGACGAAGCCACTGCCGCCGCCGAAGCGATGACCCTGGCCAAGCGCTCGGCCAAGTCGAAGTCGGACACCTTCTTCGTGCACGACGCCGTGCACCCGCAGACGCTGGAACTGCTGCGCACGCGTGCCGAGCCGATGGGCATCGTGCTGCGCGTGGGCACCCCGGCCGAAGCGCTGGAAGCGGAAGCCTTCGGCCTGCTGCTGCAGTACCCGGACACCTTCGGCCAGGTCGGCGACTACAAGGCGCTGGTCGATGCCGTGCACGCGCGCGGCGGGCTGGTGGCCGTGGCCACCGATCTGCTGGCGCTGACCCTGCTGGCCGCGCCGGGCGAATGGGGGGCGGACATCGTGGTCGGCAACAGCCAGCGTTTCGGCGTGCCGTTCGGCTTCGGTGGCCCGCACGCCGCGTTCATGGCCTGCCGTGATGCCTACAAGCGCTCGATGCCGGGCCGCCTGATCGGCGTGTCGATCGATGCACAGGGCAATCCGGCCTACCGCCTGACCCTGCAGACCCGCGAACAGCACATCCGCCGCGAGAAGGCCACCTCCAACATCTGCACCGCGCAGGTGCTGCTGGCGGTGATGGCTTCGATGTACGCGGTCTACCACGGTCCGGAAGGCCTGACCCGCATCGCGCGCCGCACCCATCGCCTGGCCTCGATCCTGGCCGCGGCGCTGCGCAGCGCCGGCGTGCAGGTGGGTGGCAACTTCTTCGACACCCTGCATGTCACCGGCGTGCATGCCGATGAGATCCACGCCAAGGCGCGCGCCGCCGGCTACAACCTGCGCGCGATCGACAGCGACTCGGTCGGCATCAGCCTGGACGAGACCGCCACCCGCGCCGACGTGGTCGCACTGGCCGCCGTGTTCGGTGCACAGGCCGACATCGACGCGCTGGATGCCAGCACCGCCGACGCCCTGCCGGCCGGCCTGCTGCGCCAGTCTGAATTCCTGACCCACCCGGTGTTCAACACCCACCACAGCGAGCACGAACTGCTGCGCTACCTGCGTTCGCTGGCCGACAAGGACCTGGCGATGGACCGCACGATGATCCCGCTGGGCTCGTGCACCATGAAGCTCAACGCCACCGCCGAGATGATCCCGGTGACCTGGCCGGAGTTCTCGCAGATCCACCCGCTGGTGCCGGCCGACCAGGCGCTGGGCTACAAGGAACTGATCGAGTCGCTGGAAGCGATGCTGGTCGAGTGCACCGGCTACGACGCAGTCAGCCTGCAGCCGAACTCCGGCGCGCAGGGCGAGTACGCCGGCCTGCTGGCGATCCGTGCCTACCACCGCTCGCGCGGCGAGGGCCATCGCGATATCTGCCTGATCCCGGATTCGGCGCACGGCACCAACCCGGCGTCTGCGCAGATGTGCGGCATGAAGGTGGTGGTGACCAAGACCGACGCCAACGGCAATGTCGACGTCGAGGACATCCGCCTCAACGCCGAGAAGTACAGCGACCGCCTGGCCGCGATCATGATGACCTACCCGTCCACGCACGGCGTGTTCGAGGAAGAGGTGGTCGAGATCTGCGAGATCATCCACCAGCACGGCGGCCAGGTGTACACCGACGGCGCCAACATGAACGCCCTGGTCGGCGTGGCCAAGCCGGGCAAGTGGGGTTCGGACGTTTCGCACCTGAACCTGCACAAGACCTTCTGCATCCCGCACGGCGGCGGCGGCCCGGGCGTTGGCCCGTGCGCGGTGAAGGAACACCTGGCACCGTTCCTGCCCGGCAAGCTGGGCGACCACGGCCCGGTCGGCATGGTCAGCGCGGCCAGCTTCGGCAGCGCCTCGATCCTGCCGATCAGCTGGATGTACATCGCGATGATGGGCACTGAAGGCCTGCGCAAGGCGACCCAGGTGGCCCAGCTCAACGCCAACTACATCGCCAAGCGCCTGACTCCGCATTTCAGGACCCTGTACACCGGCCGCAACGGCCTGGTCGCGCACGAGTGCATCCTGGACGTGCGCCCGCTGGAAAAGACCAGCGGGATCGGTGCCGAGGACGTGGCCAAGCGCCTGATCGACTTCGGCTTCCATGCCCCCACCCTGAGCTTCCCGGTGGCCGGCACGCTGATGGTCGAGCCGACCGAGAGCGAATCGCTGCATGAGCTGGATCGCTTCATCGACGCGATGATCCAGATCCGCGAAGAGATCGCAGCGATCGAGGACGGGCGCCTGGACCGCGAGGACAACCCGCTGAAGAATGCGCCGCACACCGCCACCGCGGTGACTGCCAGCGAGTGGACCCACGCCTACCCGCGCGAGCTGGCCGCCTTCCCGCTGCCCAGCCTGAAGCTGCAGAAGTACTGGCCGCCGGTCGCCCGCGTCGACAACGTGTACGGCGACAAGAACGTGATGTGCGCCTGCATCCCGGTCGATGCCTACAAGGATGATGAGGTCGAGGCCTGATCGACAAACGGCCCGCGCAAGCGGGCCGTTTCATTTCCCGCAGCGCCAGCGGCGGCAGGGCCCCGGCATGTTCCGGTAGTCGGTAGCGCCGGGCCATGCCCGGCGAACACAGCGGCAGCACCCATCACCAGCCCGGCATGTTCCGGTAGCGCCGGGCCATGCCCGGCGAGCGCAGCGGCAGCACGCATCACGGGTCCGGCATCTGCCCCAGGCTCAACTGCCAGGACACACCGAAACGGTCCTGCACCCAGCCGTATCGATTGCTGAAATCGTACTCGCCCACCGGCATCAACCAGTGCCCGCCCTCGCCCAGCGCCCGCGCGGCGCGCTCGAACTGCTCGGTCCCCGCACATTCCACGAACAGCGAGATCGAGGGAGTGAAGGTGAAGTCGTGCACATCCAGGCTGTCGAAGCACAGGTAATGAGTGCCCCCCAGCAGGAAGATGGCCTGGCGTACCTGCCCGGGCACGCCGGCGCCAGGCCCTTCCGGGTGGCGTTGCAGGGCCAGCAGGCGGAAATCAGCGAACGCCTCGGCGTACAGGGCCAGCGCGGCCTCGGCCTGGCCGGTGAACATCAGGAAGGGACGGCTGCGCAGCATGCGGTGCTCCTGTTCGACGGGCCGCTCAGGCCCCGGGGATCAGGATGGCACCGCGGATGTGCGCACCGTGTATCGGCAGCGCCGGGCCCGGCCCGGCGGTTTCGATCAGGCCTCGCGCAGGCGGCGGGCGATGGCGCTGCCGGCGGCGATGCTCGCCGTCAGCGCTACCATCGCCAGGAACTGCAGCCGGGTATGCGCTTCACTCAGCAGCAGCCCGAAGATCAGCGCCAGGATCGCCAGCGCACACACGGTCAGCCACGGGAAGCCGGCCATGCGGAACGGCAGGCGGGTGCCCAGGCGATCCGCACGCCTGCGCAGCACCAGCTGCGAGACCAGCGACAGCGTCCATACCAGCAGACAGGTGGAACCGACGATGTTCAGCAGCACCGGCAGCACCCTGTCCGGGAACAGCAGCTCCATCACGGTGGCGGCGAAGCCGAACAGCACGCTGGCCAGCACCGCGATCACCGGCACCTGGCGCGGGTCGGTCCAGCCCAGCACGGCCGGGGCTTCGCGGCGCTGCGCCAGCGAGTACATCATGCGCGAGGCGCCGTAGAGGTTGGCGTTGAGCGCCGACAGCAGCGCGATCACCGCGATCAGGGTGATGGCCGTGGCCGCTCCCGGAATATTGGCGACCTCCAGCACCGCGGCGAAGGGTGACTTCAGCGCCTCGCTGGTCCACGGCACCACCGCGATGATCACGCTCAGCGAGCCGATGTAGAACACCAGGATGCGCCAGGCCACGGTGCGGATCGCGCGGGCGATGCTGCGCTCGGGATCTTCGGTCTCGGCCGCGGCCACCGCCACGATCTCGGTCCCGCCAAACGCGAAGACGACCACCAGCAGGGCCGCACCGATGCCGGCCAGCCCCTTCGGCGCGAAGCCGCCATGGGCGGTGAAATTGCTCAGGCCCGGCGAGGCGACCTGCGGCAGCCAGCCCATCAGCAGGGCGATGCCGATGGCGATGAAACCCAGGATCGCGGCCACCTTGAGGATGGCGAACCAGAACTCGAACTCGCCGAAGTTCTTCACGCCGAGCAGGTTGATCGCAGTGAAGAACAGCATGAACGCCAGCGCCGCCATCGGCACCGGTATGGCCGGCCATACCGTGGCCAGCAATCCGGCCGCACCCACCGCCTCGGCGGCGATCACGATCACCAGCTGCACCCACCACAGCCAGCCCACGGTCGCACCGGCAGTGGCGCCCATGGCATCGGCGGCGTAGACCGAGAACGCGCCGCTGGTCGGCTTGGCCGCCGCCATTTCGCCCAGCGCGTTCATCACGATGATCACCAGCGCGCCGGCCACCAGATAGGACACCAGCACCGCCGGACCGGCCGCCTGCACGCCCACGCCGGAACCGAGGAACAGGCCGGCGCCGATCGCGCTGCCCAGGCCCATCATGATCAGCTGGCGCGGCTTGAGCGAATGGCCGAGGCGGGAGGGCGAAGCGGTCTGATCGGGGGTGGCGGGCATCGGCAGGGCTGGCGGCGGCTACAGGGGCGACACCTTACATGGTCCGGCGCCCGCCGGGATAGGCACAGCGCAGCAGGCCGCTCAGGCCGGCACCGGCTCACCGATGCGGGCCCGGTAGGCGCGCGGGGAGAAACCGGTTTCAGCCTTGAATTTGCGGGTAAACGCGCTCTGGTCGCTGAAACCGCAGGCCTGGCCGATGCAGGCGATGCTTTCGTTGCCATGCAGCAGGTGCATCGCCATCTGGATGCGCAGCCGGGTCAGCACCTGCTGCGGAGTCATCTGGAACACCTTGCGGAAGCTGCGCTCGAGCTTGGACAGCGAGAAGCCGGTGATGTCCAGCAGGGTCTGCATGCGCACGTTCTCGGCGTAGTGCGCATTGAGGTGGGCCAGGGCCAGCCGCAGCTGTTCGTACTGGCTGCCCAGGCTGTCCTTCTGGCCGAGGTCGCGGGAGATGCCGATCAGCCCCTCCACCTGCCCGTCCACCACCAGCGGGCGCTTGCAGGTCAGGCACCAGCCCGGTTCGCGGTTGGCGAACAGGTGCAGCTCCATCAGGTTCTCGATCACCTCGCCGGACAGCACGCGTGCGTCCTGGTCGACATAGTCGGCGCTCAGCCCGGTGGGGTAGATCTCGGCCGCGGTTCGGCCGATCACCTCCTTGCGCGCACGCAGGCCCAGCCGTCGCAGCATGGTCTGGTTGACGTAGGTGTAGCGGCCCTGGCGGTCCTTCATGAAGAACAGCACGTCCGGAATGGCGTCGAACAGGGCTTCGATGTCGGCGGGTTCGACTCGCATGCGGCAAGCATACCCGAGCCGCCGATTTGTCTGCGCGTTCACTCCCACGGGACCGTGCATTAACGCCGGCGCCGCCACTGTCTGGGTCTGCCCCCTACCCGCTCCAGGAGACCCTCCATGGCCGCCAGCAAGCCGACCGGCAAGCGCGCTTCCGCCACCCCCTCCGCCGACCGTGACAGCCGCGGCCAGGGCGATGAACTGCACCAGCTCGCGGGAGGCGCCCATCCGGTCCTGACCAGCAACCAGGGCATTCCGGTTGCCGACAACCAGAACTCCCTGCGCCAGGGACCACGCGGCCCCACCCTGCTGGAAGACTTCCTGCTGCGCGAGAAGATCACCCACTTCGACCATGAGCGTATTCCCGAGCGGATCGTCCATGCCCGCGGTTCGGCCGCCCACGGCTTCTTCGAACTCACCCGCTCGCTGAGCAAGGTGACCCGCGCGAAGATCCTCACCGAGGTCGGGGTGAAGACGCCGGTGTTCACCCGCTTCTCCACCGTTGCCGGTGGCGCCGGCTCGGTGGACACCCCGCGCGACGTGCGCGGCTTCGCGGTGAAGTTCTATACCAGGGAAGGCAACTGGGACCTGGTCGGCAACAACATTCCGGTGTTCTTCATCCAGGACGCGATCAAGTTCCCCGACCTGATCCATGCGGTGAAGATGGAACCGGACCGCGCGTTCCCGCAGGCCGCCAGCGCACACGACACGTTCTGGGATTTCGTCTCGCTGATGCCCGAATCGATGCACATGATCATGTGGGCGATGAGCGACCGCACGATTCCGCGCTCGCTGCGCACCATCGAAGGCTTCGGCATCCACAGCTTCCGCCTGCTGGATGAGAAAGGGAACTCCACCTTCGTCAAGTTCCACTGGCGGCCGAAGCTGGGGCTGCAGTCCACCATCTGGGACGAGGCGCTGAAACTGCAGGCCGCCGACAACGATTTCCACCGCCGCGACCTGTTCGAGGCGATCCAGCGCGGCGACTTCCCCGAGTGGGAACTGGCCGTGCAGCTGTTCACTGAAGAGCAGGCCGAAGGCTTCCCGTTCGACCATCTGGATCCGACCAAGATCATCCCCGAGTCGCTGGTGCCGCTGCAGGTGATCGGGCGCATGGTGCTCGATCGCTGGCCGGACAATTTCTTCGCCGAGACCGAGCAGGTAGCGTTCTGCCCGGCCAACGTGCCGCCGGGCATCGACTTCAGCAATGATCCCCTGCTGCAGGGCCGCCTGTTCTCCTACCTGGACACCCAGCTGATCCGGCTGGGCGGGCCCAATTTCAACCAGATTCCGGTGAACGCACCGAAGTGCCCGTTCGCCAACCACCAGCGCGATGGCCACATGCAGATGCAGGTGCCGAAGGGGCGCGTCGCCTACGATCCCAGCTCGCTGCAGGACGACAGCCCGCGTGAAACGCCCGCGGGGTTCCGCAGCCACGCCAGCGCCGACGATGGACGCAAGGGCCGCACCCGCGCGGAGAGCTTCGCCGACCACTACAGCCAGGCGCGGATGTTCTTCCGCAGCCTGGAAAAGCCGGAACAGGCGCACCTGGCCTCTGCGCTGGTGTTCGAGCTGTCGAAGGTGGAAACCGAGAAGGTGCGCGTGCGCACCGTCAGCCATCTGCGCAACATCGACGAAGGCCTGGCCAGGCGCGTGGCCGATGGACTGGCCCTGCCGGCCCTGCCCGATCCTG
This sequence comes from Stenotrophomonas sp. 704A1, assembly GCF_030549525.1. Taxonomy (NCBI): domain Bacteria; kingdom Pseudomonadati; phylum Pseudomonadota; class Gammaproteobacteria; order Lysobacterales; family Lysobacteraceae; genus Stenotrophomonas; species Stenotrophomonas tuberculopleuritidis. The sequence continues at coordinate 3,488,007 of NZ_CP130831.1, forward strand.
CGCCGACGGCGACGCCCGCACAGGACCTGCCAGCGGCGCCCGAGGTCCGTGTGATCGGCCGCAACAAGCCGGTGCTGCAGGGCCGGTGCATCGGCATCCTGTTCGACGCAGGTTCCGACGCGCGAATCATCGCCAGCCTGCGCAAGGCTGCTGAAAAGGCCGGCGCCAGCGTGAAGATGGTCGCCCCCAGGGTGGGTGGCGCGACCCTCAGCGACGGCAAGCTGCAGGCGGCCGACGGACAGCTCGCCGGCACCCCCTCGGTGGTATTCGACGCCGTCGCGGTGGTACTGAGCGCCGACGCCGGCAAGGCGTTGGCCAAGGACGCCGCCGCGGTCGGCTTCGTCAGCGATGCCTGGGCCCACCTGAAGGCCATTGCCAGTGACGAAGGCGCGCAGGCGCTGCTGAAGGCAGCGCGCGTCGGCAACGATGCCGGCATCGTGGAAGCCGAAGACAGCAAGGCCTTCCTCGCGGCTGCCGCCAACCGCCAGTGGGCGCGCGAACCGAAACTGCGCCTGCTGGCCTGACCGACCCACAGGAGAACCGACATGCCCCGGGGTGACAAATCCGCCTACACAGACAAGCAGAAGCGCCAGGCCGAGCACATCGAGCACAGCGAACGCGCGCGGGGTGCCAGCGAGGGCACCGCCGAGCGCATTGCCTGGGCCACCGTGAACAAGCAGGACGGTGGTGGCAAACGCAGTGGCAGCGCGCGCAAGGCAACAAAGAAGGGAGCCAAAAAGACCACCGCAAAGAAGGCGTCGGCCAGCAAGGCGCCGGCGAAGAAGGTGGCGAAGAAGACGGCCACCCGGGCGCCTGCGAAGAAGACGGCGGCCACCAAGAAGGCGGCAACGCGCACGCCGGCAAAGAAGACGGCAAAGAAGACGGCAAAGAAAACTGCAAAGAAGACCGCGACCACGCCGGCAGCGCCGCGCAAGCGCGCAGTAAAGAAGGCTGCGAAGAAGACGACGGCGAAAAAGGCAGCGACCAGCACGTCCAGCAGCACCGCTGCCACGCGCAGCGCTGCGGCCAGGAAGGCGGCGAAGACGCGCGCCGCGAAGAAGGCCGCGCGCAGCACTGCGGCGAAGAAGGCCGCACGTACCCGCGCACGCAGCTAATCGATGCGCGGCAGCGCCTTCACCCAACCGGCCACCACTGCGGCGGCCGGTTCGGCGCAGGCCTGCAGCAACAGGTGCGGTCCTTCCAGCGCAACGTGCTGTGCCTCCGGCAGCAACGCCCGCAGCTCGGTCACGCTCGCACGCCATAGCAGGCGATCCTGACGGCCCTGCAGGGACAGCGTCGGTACCGCGATCCGGGGCAGCAGCGCGCGCCCATCGACGCGCAGGGTCGCTGCGGCGCGCTGCCGCAGCGTGACCGCCGGGACCTGCGCCAGGGCAGCGCGCAACAACGCCAGATGCGCTCCGGTGCGCCACCGCCCCAGCAGCAGAGGCGCCAGCAGCGCGGGGGGCGGCATCGGCCAGGCCGGCAACAGCAGTGCCGCGCTGGCCGCCGGCAGCGGTACCGGCCGGCGCACGAAGGTGGCGGCCAGGACCAGCCCGCGCAGCGCGCCCGGCCGCCGCGCCGCGAGTTCCAGCGCCAGCGGGCCCGAGAACGATTCGGCAATCAGGACGAACGGCGATCGTGGCAGCCGTGGCCAGATCCACGTGGCAAGCGCGGGATACTGCTGCCCACCTTCAGCCGGCAGCGCCAGCGCCCGCGTAGCCAGCCCATGGGCCTGCAGCGCGGACAGGAAATGCACCGACATCGCGCCGGTGCCGTCCAGGCCCGGCAGCATCACCACCTCCGGCAGCGCCAGCGCGCTCACCGCGCTGATTCGCCATGACCGTACCCGTGGATCTCCGCACCACGCATCCGCATGCCGTTGGCCATCCTTGCAGCCATGAAGGCGGTCCTCGCCGGAGGTGCCTGCGAGCATAGCCCAATCGTGGCTGCAGCCATCGTCCGTATTCCCGTACGCGACCGTCGCTCGTCACGGCGATGCGTGGTTCAGAAGCCCCCATTGGCAATCCCGCAGAAACCGCTAGAATCGCCGCCACACAGGTCGCCTGCGGCGGCCGAGGGGATTGGGAAAGTACGTGCCACGGCACGGAAATTGCATCACGGCAAGGGACTGTCGACCGGCAACCCGGCCGGCATCGGGAATCTGGAAGAAAGGAAGGGCCCACCGGCAGAGGCGCGCAGGCGCAGTGCGGTGGCTGACATTCGTGGATTGATCAGGGGGATCGCATGTCCGCACCAAACTTCATCCGGCCGCTGCTGCGGGCGGCGCTTCTGCTGTTGCTGCTGGCCGGCATCCTGTCCAGCGTGCAGGCCGCACCGACCCAGTTGATCTTCAGCAACGCCGGCGGCATCGGCGCCACCTTCGCAGAGGACGGCCAGGGCGGGTCGACCGATATCCCAGGCATCACCCTGCAGATATTCCACACCAGCAATGCAGCCGGCACGCCTGCGGCTGGAATGACCTGGCAGGACAACACCTTTTTCTTGAGCGATGACCCGTCGTGGAACGGGCTGACCCATGTCGACAATGCCGGCCGTTTCGGCCTGGCAATCCGGTCGGCGAACGGCCGGCGTTTCTCGATAGCCTCGTTCAAGTACTACAACTGGGGCGAAACGCTGGACACGACGTATACCGTTGAAGGCTACCGCGGCGGCGCCGTGGTCGGCAGCCGCAACTTCTCGATTCCTCCGGGCCTGAGCATTCCGCTCACCGTGTCACTGCCAGCGGGCATCTTCGGCAATGTGGATGAAGTGCGGATCCGCACGCTCAGTGGCGGCACCAACATCAACAGCAGCTGGCACTCGATCAACAACCTGCTCGTCGAGGCCGCCAACACCGCGCCTGCGGACATGACGCTGAGCAATCCCAGTGTCGGCCAGAGCGCGGGGGTGAATGCCGTGATCGGTACGCTCAGCACCACCGATGCCGATGCCGGTGACACCTTCACCTACGCCCTGGCGAGCGGCGCCGGGGACGGCGGCAATGCGTCCTTCAACATCAGCGGAAACACGCTCCGCGCCAACGATGCGCGCACGCTTGCGGCAGGTGGCGTGAGCATCCGTCTGCGCAGCACCGACAGTGCCGGCGCAAGCGTGGAGAAGATCTTCAACCTCACCGTCATCGACGATCTCGCTCCGGCCGTTGCCAGCATCGCACCCAGCGGTTCACCGCCGGCTACCGCCACCAGCATGACCTTCGATGCGGTGTTCAGCGAACCGGTGAGCAATGTGTCCACCGACGACTTCACTGTCGTCGGCACCGGCAGCGCGGCCGGCAGCGTCGGCGCGGTGTCCGGCAGCGGAACAACCTACGCCGTGACCGTCACCGGCATCACCGGCAACGGCACGCTTCGATTGAACCTCAACAGCGGTACCAACGTCGTCGACACCGCCGGCAACGCGGCCGCAGCGTTCACTGCGGGCAGCACCCATACCGTGGCCATCCCCACGGCACCCGGCGCCCCAATCATAGGCATTGCAACCGCCTTCGACGGCCAGGCATCGGTGCCGTTCACTGCACCGCCCGACAACGGCGGCTCGATCATCACCGGCTACACCGTGACGGCGTCGCCGGGCGGCATGACCGTGGGCGGCGCCGGCTCGCCGCTGCTCGTCACCGGACTGGACAACGGTACGGCCTATACCTTCACCGTCACCGCCACCAATGCCATCGGCACCGGCGTGGCATCCAGTGCATCCAATGCCGTTACACCGAAGGCTGCACAGAGCATCACCTTCGCCAATCCCGGCACCCAGATTTTCGGCACGACGCCGACGTTGACCGCCAGCAGCAGCGCCGGCCTGGCAGTGACGTTCACCTCCAGCACCACCGCTGTGTGCACGATTACCAGTGGCGGCACCGTGGCCTTCATTTCTGCCGGTACCTGCAGCATCACCGCCGGACAGGCCGGCAACGGCGCCATCGCCGCAGCGGCGGATGTCATGCAGAGCTTCACCGTCAACGCGATCACGCCCACGGCGCCGACGATCGGCACCGCCACCGCAGGCGATGCACAGGCCACCGTCACCTTCACCGCGCCGGCCAGCAACGGCGGCGCCCCCATCACCAGCTACACGGTGACCGCAAACCCGGGCGGCAATACCGGCATCGGTGCTGGCTCGCCGATCACCGTGACCGGCCTGACCAATGGCGTGAACTACACGTTCTCCGTCGCCGCCACCAACAACGTTGGCACCGGCAACGGATCAGCCGCTTCCAACGCCGTCATCCCGGCCTCGCCGCAGACCATCACCTTCGCCAACCCGGGCGCGCAGAACTACGGCACCATGCCCACGCTGACCGCCACCTCGACATCGGGCCTGCCGGTGTCGTTCACCTCGGCCACTCCCGGCGTGTGCACGATCACCAGCGGCGGCGTCCTGGCCTTCGCCACTGCCGGTACCTGCACCGTCCGCGCGGACCAGAGCGGCAACAGCAGCTATCTGGCGGCGAACCCGGTCAGCCAGTCCTTCACGGTCAATCCGGTGGTACCGGGCGCACCCACCGGCGCCATCGCCACGCCCTCGGGCACCGGTGAAATCAAGGTAGCGTTCAGCGCTCCGCTCAGCAGCGGTGGCGCTGCGATCACCAGCTACAGCGTGACGTCCATTCCTGGCGGCATCACCGCCCTGGGCGCGGGCAGCCCGATCACCGTCAGTGGGCTCACGGTCGGCCAGACCTATACCTTCACGGTGACGGCCACCAACAGCAGCGGCACCAGCGCGCCCTCGCCCGCGTCCAACGCGGCCGTCGCGGCCGATGCGATCGTCGCCAGTCCGTCCAGTGCGACCGTGCCTTACGGCGCAGGCAGCGTGGTGCCGTTGGCGATCAGCGGCGTGGCCAGTACGGTCAGCATCGTCAGCGCCCCCACCCATGGCGCGACGTCCGTTGTTGGCACCACCGTCACCTACACCCCCACGCCCGGCTACGCGGGCACCGACAGCTTCAGCTTCCAGGCCAGCGACGGCAACATGACCTCGGCCACGGCGGTGGTGTCACTCACCGTTTCCGCGCCGACCCTGGCCACCTCGCCGGCGTCGTTGACCGCCGCCACGGCCGGCACCGCCTACACCCAGGCGCTGGTTACCAGCGGTGGCGCCGCGCCCTACGGCTACCAGGTGCAGGGCGGCTCCCTGCCGAGCGGCATGACGCTCAGCGCCGCGGGGGTGCTGGCAGGCACACCGACCGCCGCTGGCACGTATACCTTCAGCGTCCGCGCTACCGACAGCAGCACGGGCAGCGGCCCGTTCCATGTTGATACGGCCTACACGCTGCAGGTCAGCGCGCCGCAGATCGGGTTTGCGCTGTCCACGCTCCCGCAGTCCTCCACAGCCGTCGCCTACACCCAGCGGCTGCAGGTTTCCGGAGGTGTCGCACCCTACAGCTTCCAGGTCAGCGCGGGCGCCCTGCCTTCCGGCCTCAGCCTGGGCAGCGATGGCACCTTCTCCGGCACGCCCACCGGTGCAGGCAGCTACGCGTTCACGGTGACCGTCACCGATGGCAACGGCTTCACCGCGAGCCAGGCGTTCACCCTGGACGTGATCGAGGCGGTCCAGCAGATCACCGCGTTCGTGGCCAATCCCACCGCCCCGGTCTACAGCATCGATGGGCGCTTCACCGTCTCAGCCAGCGGTGGCGCCTCCGGCAGTCCGGTGCTCTTTGCCACCACCACCCCTGCGATATGCCGTGTCGAAGGCAGCGCGGTGGTCATGCTGGCGGCCGGCCGTTGCAGCCTGACCGCCGACCAGGCCGGCAACGCGCAGTACCAGGCCGCGGCCCAGGTCACGCTGGACGTGGACATCACCGCCGCCGTACCGGTGCTGCAGTGGCCGCAGGAACTGCACAAGGTGTTCGGTGAGGCCGCGTTCGACCTGGCCGACCCGCAGAGCCCGAGCCGCGGCACCTTCAGCTACAGCAGCAGCAATACCTCGGTCGCCACCGTGCAGGGCCGGACCGTCACCGTTGCCGGCGAGGGCGTAACGATCCTGACCGTCACCCAGGCCGCCGCCGGTGGCTTTGCGGTGGGCACCGCGCAGCTGCGCCTTGTCGTCAGCCAGCGTCCCGATCCGAGCCGCGACCCCGGCGTGATCGCTGGCCTGCAGGCCCAGGTCGATGCCAGTGTGCGCTTCGCCAGTGCGCAGCAGGCCAACATCCGCGATCGCCTGCGTCAGGTCCGCGGCGGCAGCAATACCTCCAGCAACCAGGTGTCGCTGAGCTACAGCGGCGGCAACGATCTACCCAGCGTGTCGGTGCCGATGTCGCGCCTGGGCGGCGATGCGCTGCCGACGCTGCCTGCTGGTTGGGGCATGTGGGCCTCCGGTACTGCCAGCTACGGTGCCGTTGCAGGCCGCAGCAGCTACGACTTCCGCACCGATGGCCTCAGTGTGGGCGTGGATCGTGCGTTCGGCGACCAGTTGCTGTTCGGCCTCGCCGCCAGCATCGGCCGCAATACCAGTGACATGGACGACAGCGATGCACGGGTCAGATCCGATCAGCGCTCGCTGGCCGCCTACGGTCTGTGGCGCGGTGGCGATCACGTGTTCGTCGATGGCGTGCTCGCGACCGGCACGCTGGACTTCGATACGCGCCGCTGGAGTGCGGACGCGGATGCCTTTGCACAGGGCAAGCGTGAGGGTGACCAGTGGTTCGGTTCGCTGTCTGTCGGCTACGAGCACCGCACTGCAGGGATCTCGCTGGCCGGCTACGGTCGGGTCGAAGCCAGCCGCAGCACGCTGGACAGCTACCACGAGCGTGGCGCTGGCCTGTACGACCTGGTCTATCGCGAGCAGGTGGTACGCAACAGCGCCGTCGCGCTGGGCCTGGAGGGCGCGTACCTGCCCACCGACCCGGAGGCGCGCGTGCGTCCGTTCTGGAGCATCGAGTACCGCCAGGCACTGGATGACAAGGGGGATGCCTACATGAACTACGTGGTGGGCCCGCGTGCGCAGGATTACCAGCTGCGCATGCAGAGCTACAACGACCATGCGCTGTCGATCGCGGCCGGCATGGATGTGCGCCTGCAGCGTGGTTGGTTCATGTCGCTGCTGCTGGGCCACGAGCAGACCCGTGGTTCGAGCCGTGCCAGCAGCATCGGCCTGCGTGTGGGCTATGGCGCAGCCGGTGGCGCGTCTGGTACCAATACGCTCGGCAACAACGATGGCAGCGGCAAGCAACGCTGCAACCCGCGCCGTTGCCCGCCGCAGGCCAGCGCCGCGCCGCGCTGAGGCTGTCCTGAAACCGGCATGCTCCCCCGCTATGGGGGGCATGTCGGATCAGCGATACTTGCGCCCCCGCCGCAGGACGCGGCTGCCAAGGAGAAACAATGATGCGATGGACATCCGCACTGGCCATGATGGCCTTGACGTTGCCGCTGCCCGCCCTTGCCGATGGCGGTTGGATCGATCACGACGGCAAGGCAGTGCCGCAGACCGATGCCATGAAATCCCGGGATGGGTTTGCGGCGTCACTGCTGCTCACCTCCGATGCCGATTGGCAGGCCAAGTGGGAAACCCCCGCGGACACCACGCCGAGCTTCACCGAGGCCAGCGACGTGCAGCTGGGCGGAGAGTTGTTCGTGCTGACGTTCCTGTCCAACCCGCAACTGGGCGAGGATGGCGCAGCCAAGGTGCACTGTGACGTGCGCATGCTTCGCCCGGACGGTAGCAGCAGTGCGGAGGAACGCGATGTTCCCTGTTTCACCGCTCGCCTGCCGGGCCCACCAACTCTGCTGTACATGACCAACCTGCACCTGAAGTTCGTCGCCGAGGCCGGTGACCCGAAGGGCACGTGGACCGCGCAGGTGGTGGTCAGGGATCTGTTGCGGAATGTGAGCCTGCCCCTGCAGGCCCACTTCCACGTCCATTGACAGGAGGCCTGCAGATGAAGGCGCGACGACTGCTGAGCTGGACCGGCATTGCACTCTGCATGGCCTACCTGCTGCTGACCGCATGGCTGGTCCACGGCGCGCAGACGGACGCGGACCCCAAGGGTACCTACATTCTGATGGCGCTCCCCATCACGCTGCAGTCCGCCGCGCTTGATGCCATCGGCGCAGGCAGCCTGTTGTACGGCAAGCCCTGGTCGACCGCGTATGCGGTGTTGGTTCCGCCAACACTGCTGTTGCTGTACGCAGCCGGTTGGTTGATCGAACGATCGGCGCGCGGGCGCTAGCGGCACTCAACCTTTGCGTGCATCGACGCCCTGCATGCGGGTCATCGCATGCAGGGCGTCATCCAGCATCCAACTACGCAGTGCTTACGCCGCGCGCGCAGACACCGCAGGCTTGCGCACATCCTGCTCCAGCTGGAACACCGACACCGAGGTGGTCAGGGCATGCGCCTGCTCTTCCAGCGCGCGGCTGGCGGCTGTTGCCTCTTCCACCAGTGCGGCGTTCTGCTGGGTCACCTGGTCCATCTGCACCACCACCTGGTTGACCTGCTCGATGCCGGCCGCCTGTTCCTTGCTGGCCGCGGCGATGTCACTCATCAGCTGGGTGGTGCGCGCACTGGCCTGGGCGACGCGGGCAATGGCTGCTTCCGATTCGACGGTCACCGCCAGGCCGCTCTGGACCTTGGCGGCGGCATCCTCGATCAGCTCCTTGATCTCCTTGGCGGCAACACCGGCGCGCTGCGCCAGCGTGCGCACTTCGCTGGCGACCACGGCGAAGCCGCGTCCCTGCTCACCGGCACGTGCGGCTTCCACCGCCGCATTGAGCGCCAGGATGTTGGTCTGGAAGGCGATGCCGTCGATCACCGTGGAGATTTCCGAGATGCGCGCCGACGACTGATCGATCTCGCCCATCACCGTGGCCATCTGGGCCATGGCCTGTTCGGTCTCGCGCACCGCAGCACCGGCAGCGTGCGCTTCGCTGTCGGCCTGGCGCGCCAGTTCGGCATTCTGGCGCACGGTCGAGGTCAGCTCTTCCATCGATGCGGCGGCCTCTTCCAGATTGGCGGCCTGCTGTTCGGTGCGGCGCGACAGATCGTTGTTGCCGGCGGCCAGTTCCTGCGCCGCGTTGTTGATGCTGTCGGCGGCCACCTGGATGCCACGCACGATGCCGGTCAGCTGTGCGGTGGTGGTGTTGGCATCGTCGCGCATGCGCGCGAACACGCCTTCGTACTCGCCGTCCATGCGCGCAGTGAGGTTGCCGTGGGAGATCGCACGCAGCACGTCGGAGACATCGGCGATGCTGGCCTGCGAGCTGGCCATCATGCCGTTGAGGTGGTTGACCATGGCCTGGAACTGGTACTGGAAGGCCGATGCATCGCCACGCATGCTGAAATCACCGGCGCGGGCGGCCTGCGCCAGTGCATCGATCTGGGCGTTGATCGCCATCAGGCTCTGCTTCACCGCGGCCAGGGTGCGGGTCAGCGTGCCCTTCTCGCCTGGGTACTCGGGCAGATCGCGGCTCAGATCACCGATGGCATAGCGCTGCATGACCTCGGCCATCAGCAGCTGCACCTGCACGTGCGACTCGACCAGGTGATTGGTGGCCTGCACCATGCGGCCGAAATCGCCGGGGAACGCGCTGGCGTCCATCCGGTAACGGATCGCACCGGCTTCATGCTGCTCGGCCATCTGCAGCTGCGCACCGATCGCGGCCTGCACGCTCTGGCGCACGCTGGCCATCGCCTCGCCCAGCTGGGTCAGTTCATCACGGCCGCCGAGGCGGAACTCCTGGTCCAGCTCGCCCTTGGACAGGCGCTCGGCCAGCTGCACCGCACGCGCCAGCGGCGCGGTCATGCTGCGGCCGATCAGTACCGAGGCGGCGATGCCGACCAGCAGCGCCACACCCCCCAGTACCAGCAGCTGCAACAGGCTGCGCTCACCCAGGCGGATCGCCTCGGCGGCGGCCTCGCGGCTTTCCTTTTCTTCATAGGCCACGCCGTCGGCCAGCGCCTTGTTCCAGCCGTTGGCGGCCTCCTGCACCGGGCCGAGGGTCAGCGCCACGGCGCCGGGATAATCGCCCTGCTCCATCCGTTCGCTGGTCTGCTTGTTGAGCGGGCGCGCGATCGCGCGCTTGGCGGCGATGGTGTCGCCGATCACCTTGCCCTCGGCGTCGCCCGGCAGTGCCTGATAGGCGGCCCAGCTGGCCTCGTAGCGCTTGACCAGATCGGCGATGCGCTGCTCGTCGGCCGCGCGTGCGTCGCCCTGGCGGATCAGCATCTCGCGGCGCACCACCATCATCTGGTTGTTGGCATCGAGCATTTCCGACAGCAGCCGTACCTTGGCCACGCTGACCTCGACCACCTGCTGCATCGCGCGCTTCTGCACGGTGGTGGCGGTGGCACCGGTAGCGACGACCGCCGCGACCAGCAGCAGCAACAGGCCAAAGCCCAGCCCAAGACGCCAGGCAACCCTGACGTTCCTCAAGTAATTCATGGGGGTATCCAAAACGGGGGGATGCGCCCTTATCGGCGTTTCGAAGCTGGATCTTGATCCGCACATGCTGAATGCTTCGGGCGCGGTTCACGTTGGCTCGGATGGCCACGGGTCAATGCGCAGCCCCTCGGCAGGGGTCTGATCCACGCGATGTCGTTATGCTAGGGCGCCGCTGATCTGCAGAACGCCAGGCCACGGCCAATCACGCCCCAAACAAGGATGACCATGAGGCAGTATCTCCGTGCCCTTCCGATCCTGCTTGCCGGCATGGCAGGCGTGCAATCCGCACACGCCCAGGACGCCTACACCGGAAGCAACTTCAAGTTCCTCTATGCCTCCAACATCATAGGCAATACCGACCCCGCAGTTCGCTCCCAGCTGACCCAACTGCACAATGCCGGTGCAAACGTGATTCCTGTGAGCGGATGGAATACAGCTGAACTCAGCTCCCGCCTTCAGGCGTTGAGGCAGGATCCGTTGCTGTCCAGATTCAAAGTACTGCTCCAGCTTAACGGCCCCGTGTACGACGCCTGGTATGTGGATCCAGGCAATGCCTGTTCTCCTGGAAACGAACGCTTGCCGAACTGGCTTCAGCAGGACCTAGATGCATTTGCTGCACTCGCGCTGCAGAACGCAGACATTGTGGTTGGCTACTACACCTTCGACGAACCTGCTTTGCCACAGCCATCGAAGAATCTTGGTATCTGCAAGCGCTTCCAGGAACTGGTGTACGAGAGAATCCGGCAGGCCGATCCCGATGCAACTGCTCGCCCGGTGATCATCGCCAATCTGATGGGATCGCTGACCGATGCCCAGATTCAATACGCGATGAGCCCATATGCGCAGGATGTTGTGTTCGTTGATCAGTATCAGAACAACCTGAACGAACAGATCGCCCAGTACCAGAAGTGGAAGCGACATGGATTGTTGGGAGGTGGGATGGTTCCCGTCCTTCCTGCCTTCAATTACAACACTTGCAGTGACCCGGGACTTCGCTCCAGTTTCCGGGTGAAGCTCGAAGCTGCTTTGCAGGCCGTGTATGGAGAGGACCGCCCTCGAAATCTGGGTAGCGCCTACTTTGCATTCTGGCCTGGGGCGCGACCGGACTATCAGTTCGATGGGCAGAACTGCCCTGTCATCTTCAACTCCGTCATTGATGACCTCACACACCAGCCGGACTTGCAGGTCACCCGCATCGAAACCGTTCCGAGCCAGTTCCGGGCGGGGGAGCCGGTTCGTTTCCGGGTAACCATCAGGAATGCTGGAAATGCACCGTCACCCATGAATCACCACAGCGTTCTTGTCCATGAGGAAGGCCGGTGCTTTGATGGAGGATGTCAATGGGGAATTCTGACCACGAGTCTGGCCCCAGGACAGCAAGCCATCATAGATCTCAGCCAAGGCCCTCATTGGACACCTTCTGCAGGTCTGCATGCGGTGACCGCGTTCGCTGACGACGCCGACCGTATCAAGGAACTGGATGAACACAACAATGAATTGACCCGGGAAATCATGGTGGGTGACCTGCCCGATCTGCAGCCGTACCTGCTCGAAACCATTCCAGCCAGCTTCAAGCCGGGCGACGCCGTGACGTTCCGCACGGCGGTAACCAACCGTGGATCAATGCCTGCGCCTGCTGGTTGGCTCGGTACCGTTTATCTGGTGAATGGTGTCTGCCCACCCAGCGGCTGCCCGTGGGGTGGTCTGACCATGGGTCTGGCGCCAGGTGAATCTGTGTGGCTGCCTCCCTCAGGCCCCGTCTGGCCAGCTGTAGGCGGTCAGCAGGAGATTACTTCCATTGTTGACGACCAAGGGCTGATCCAGGAGTCGAACGAGGGCAATAATCAGCTGGCCCGAGTCATCCAGGTGGCAGACAAACCTGACCTTCGTGTTATCAGCGCCCAATCACAGCCGGTGCGCCCGAAAGCCGGCGATGCAACATCCTTCTCTGCCACCATCGAAAATGTTGGCTCGGTCGCTGCCAGTGCTCCCTGGATTGGGCTGATGGCCCTGAAGAACGGCCAGTGCTTCACCGAGGGGTGTGTATGGGGCGGCCTCCAAAACTATACCCTGCCACCAGGCACCAACATCACTATAAGAACGTACAACGACGTCTGGCGTCCGACCGTTGGGGTGCACACCATCCAGCTGCTGATTGACGATCAGAACACCGTCAGCGAATCGCGAGAGGACAACAACCGCATCGACATTACAGTCACTGTGGATTGAGGCCATGGGCAGGCGGCGGCAGATTCGGGTCCGGCGCCTGCCCTTGTTGCCTCGCATGTTCGTGCCGGGCTTTTGAAGCGACGGGTCACGCATGCATTGCTCATCTCGGCATCAGATTGTTTTCACGGCATGCCTGCATCGCGCACAGGCATGGTAGTTCCGTGAATGTCGGAGATGCCCATGACTGTACGCTGTCCCGCCCTGCTTGCCCTCTCACTGCTGACATCGCCGGCCTTCGCGCAGGCGCCGGCGCCCGCCCTGCCCGCGCCCATTGCGGAAAAAGCCGGCCCGGACACCGCACCACGCTCGGCCCTGCACGCCCAGGTGCTGCTGGACCGGGCCAACTTCTCGCCCGGCCAGATCGACGGCGAAGTCGGCAGCAACCAGCGCCGCGCGGTCTCCGGTTTCCAGGCCGCGCATGGACTCACGGTCACCGGTGAACTGGACGATGCGACCTGGCAGGCCCTGCAGGCCGGCACGGTCGGCCCGCTGGCCAGCTACACGCTGACCGCGGAGGACGTGGCCGGTCCGTTCGTTGCCATTCCGAAGAAGCCGGCAGCGCAGGCAAAGATGAAAGCCCTGGGCTATGCCAGCGTGGCCGAGGCGCTGGGCGAGCGCTTCCATGCCGCGCCGGAGCTGCTGGCGGCGCTCAACCCCGGCGTCGATCTGGGCAAGGCGGGCAGCCGCATCCAGGTGCCGAACATCGCTCCGGCGGCGCTGCCGAAGGCGGCCAAGGTGGTGGTCGACAAGTCCGACTCCAGCCTGCAGCTGCTGGACGCGCAGGGCAAGGTGATCGCACAGGTGCCGGTATCGTCGGGCAGCGAGCATGACCCGCTGCCGATCGGTGAGTGGAAGATCCTCGGCGTGTTCCGCGACCCGCCCTTCCACTACAACCCCAAGCTGTTCTGGGACGCAAAGAAGGGGGACCGCAAGGCGACCATTCCCCCCGGCCCCAACAATCCGGTCGGGCAGGTGTGGATCGACCTGTCCAAGCCGCACTACGGCCTGCATGGCACGCCGGAGCCCGGGCACGTGGGCAAGACCGAGTCGCACGGCTGCGTGCGCATGACCAACTGGGATGCGCTGCGGATCGCAGCGGCCGTGGACACGACGGTGTCCGTGGTGATGCAGGAGTAGATCGATGCGCCTTGCCCAACTGATCGTGCTGGGTCTGGTGCTGGGCGTGACCGGCGGCTGGTGGCTGCAGCGGGAACGGGTGCGGGAGCGTCCCGCGGTTCCTGCTGCGACCACCGCCACCGTTGCCGTCGCGCCCACCCAGGCGACCGCGCCACCAACGATGCCCTCACCCGCGCGCACAGACGCGGCGGCCTCCGCCGACGCACCGGCGGGGCTGCTGCTGCCGGTGCAGGGCATCGCGCCATCGCAGCTGCGCGATACCTTTACCGACGCACGCAGCGAAGGCCGCGTGCACGATGCCATCGACATCATGGCCGACGCCGGCACGCCGGTGCTGGCAGTGGCCGATGGCACGGTGGAAAAGCTGTTCGACAGCGAACGGGGCGGCCTGACGATCTACCAGTTCGAGCCCAGCGGGCGCTGGTGCTACTACTACGCGCACCTGCAGCGCTATGCCGATGGCCTGGCCGAAAAGCAGGTGATCAGGCGCGGGGATGTGATCGGCTACGTCGGCAGCACCGGCAACGCCAGCGCCGACGCGCCGCACCTGCATTTCGAGGTGCATGTGCTGGGGCCGGAAAAACAGTGGTGGAAGGGCGAGTCGATCAATCCCTATCCGTTATTGCATCGAGTGAGTGGAGACTAGCTCCGCATCTTGCCCCGAAAGTCTTCTCTCACATTCCGTCTAAAGTTGTGCGGAATCAAGCACTCTGCTGCTGCGAAGTGGCTTCGCGCCCGGCAGCACGTGGTGCGGCGTATTGCAACACGGTAGCGACCCAACAGCTAGAGAGCCAAGACACGAAGTCATCGGCGCCTCTGGGACTGACCTATGCATGTGCACTGCACCGCCAGAGAGTGGGGCCCGCATGCACAGCCAAGCTTGCCACGAACTGTAGTGCAGCACGAAGAGAAGTGTGGCATGTTCGCGCGGCTGGATAAACAGCATTATGGAGATGGAATTCATGGATTCGCATGCTTGCCGACAAGGATTAGAGCGCCTCTCGAACTTCTGGCTTGTTCTTACCCTATTGATGGCTCCGCTGGGTGCCCATGCGCAGATCCAGACGAGCGCCAAGTCATCTTCCCCCATCATCGTCGCAGACTTTTCGAGTATGACGAGTGGGCCACTGACGGGAACTCAGATGGACGCACCCATGTCCACATTCACTGTCAATGGTCAGCGGTTATGGTTAAAGTCTGAATGGAACCACCAAGCTGGGGGAATCAAACATTCTCTTCATCAAGGCTCGCTGGACACCCCCTATGCTTCCTTGAAATGGTCGAAAAACAGCTGCAACAGAGGAGCGAACAACTTTTGCGTTAGTGGTCCTGGCACTGCATTCACGGCATTCACTACCAGCGACACTATCGACGTGTGGTTTGTGAACACCTATCAAGCGAACGAACAGGGAGAAGTGCTTGCGTTCGTACATGAAGAGCGCGTAGGTGGATCCGGCGGTGTCGCAGGAAACCAGGAGGGAAGGACCAGAATAGGACTCGCCTGGTCGAGTAATGGCGGAGAAAGCTGGACCTATCTAGGGCGAATACTCAGCGCCTATGGCGAGCCCCAACCACACAACATCCAGGGCCTCCCATACGTCACGCGCGATGGCTATATCTATGTCTACTTCACCGATACATCAGGCATAGCCATCGCACGCGCACCAATTGCCGACGTCATTGCCCAGGCACGACAGGGCAGCGCAGGCGCACAGCTGTGGAAAAAGTACTTTGCAGGTGCATTCTCAGAACCTGGACTGGGCGGCAACTCAAGCAGGATTGCCCCTTGGGGCATCACGCACTCGCAAGCAACCTATAGCACGCACAGCGGGAAGTACTACATGGCGCTGACGTTCATGACCTGGGGAGGCCGAAATACCAACGTTGATCTCTACGAATCGCATGATGCAATCAACTGGAACCCCTCGCTCAGCATTGCCGACGAAGTCGCATCCAACTCTCACCCGGTCAGCGGCTACCAGTACTGTTCCATTGCAGATGCGGGAGGGCGAACCAATGCCGTCTCCGGCCAGTACATATACGTGTACTGCCTTAAGGATCCCGGCGTTGTGCCTCGGAACTTCGGCATCTACCGTTGGAAAGTAAACCTTGGCGTATCGACAGACACGTTTCGACAATCGACCGATTTCACATCATCGCAGGGGCCATATTGGTGGTACCAAAGGGGAAGTGAAGCAGGCATATTCGACCTGTCGTGGATCGACTCATACTGGGGAAGCAACACGGACTGGCCACGCATCTGGCGGGACAGCATGCACCCCGCCGCAGTGGAAATCCCTGTACTGAAATGGGTTGCTCCCAAGGCAGGAACCGTGAGAATCGAAGGCACATTGCGCGATGCAGACATCACCTGCGGAGATGGAGTCAATGCATCGGTCGTACATAATGGCGAGCAGATATATTCTGCAGCCATCGACAACGGAGACACGGTCGGGAAGTCCCTGAACATCATTCGGAACGTCATTCCCGGCGATGGCATATTTTTCATGGTCGGAGCCAGAACGAATCACTTCTGCGACAGTAGCCGTTGGGATCCATCGATTACCTACGAATAGAACCGAGATAGGGCTTTGACTCATTTCGGCTCCAGGTAGGCAGATGAATCCGCCCGACCCACTCCGCTTGATCCGAGAGCCTCCAATATTGGCATTTGTCATGATTGAACACAGGAGTTGCGGCGCCACCAGCGCCGCAACTCCAAACTAAAGACAGTCAACGCAACCTCTGGAATCAGCTGGAATAGCCGCCATCTTCCAGAGGAGGAACGGTCACGGCAGTAGGTAATCCAGCCTGCCAGTTTCAGCGGGTCAAGCGGCGGCTGCGGCTCCACCGTGGCCGGCCAGCCCGCCAACCCCGGATCCACGACCAGCACGGCCAGTTGAAGCCATGAGCGGCCGCGCGGCAATGTATCGACGTAACAACACCCACAGGATGATCCTCAGCACCGTTTCGCCCTTCACGCCGACATCCTGATCAATCACCGCGCTTCCCTGCCGGCTATGCCGAGACAGTAACGAAAACGAAAAAGCCCCGCGTTCGCGGGGCTCCTTCTTCCAGCGGACGCCGGGCATGGCCCGGCGCTACCAGTCACGCACTCAGGCGAACGGATCCTGCAGGACCATGGTGTGGTCGCGGTCC
Source organism: Stenotrophomonas sp. 704A1 (assembly GCF_030549525.1). Classification (NCBI taxonomy): domain Bacteria; kingdom Pseudomonadati; phylum Pseudomonadota; class Gammaproteobacteria; order Lysobacterales; family Lysobacteraceae; genus Stenotrophomonas; species Stenotrophomonas tuberculopleuritidis. The sequence goes on from NZ_CP130831.1 coordinate 3,504,931, forward strand.
GGGCCGGTGGAGACGATGCTGATCGGGCAGCCCGCCAGCTCTTCCAGCGAACGCAGGTAGGCGCGTGCGGCCGGCGGCAGCTCGTCCCACTGGGTGATGCCGTGGGTGTTCTCGCTCCAGCCCGGGAACTCCAGGTACACCGGGGTGCAGTCTTCCCAGCCCTGCGCGTCCAGCGGCGCGTACTCGGTGCGCTTGCCGTTGTATTCGTAAGCGATGCAGACCTTCAGCTTTTCCATGCCGTCCAGCACGTCCAGCTTGGTGATGCACAGGCCGCTGATGCCGTTGATGGCCACGGCGCGCTTCAGCGCAACGATGTCCATCCAGCCGCAACGACGCGGGCGGCCGGTCGAGGCACCGTACTCGGCGCCGCGGTCACGGATGCCCTGGCCGATTTCGTCGTCCAGTTCGGTCGGGAACGGGCCGCCGCCGACGCGGGTGGCGTAGGCCTTGGCGATGCCCAGCACGTAGTCGATCGAATCAGCGCCGACGCCGGAACCGGCCAGCGCACCACCGACGGTGGTGTTGGAGCTGGTGACGTACGGGTAGGTGCCGTGGTCGATGTCCAGCAGCGCGCCCTGCGCGCCTTCGAACAGCACGCGCTTACCCTGCTTGCGCAGGTCGTGCAGGATGCCGGCCACGTCGGACTTCATCGGCTGCACGTACTCGCCGAAGGCCAGCGCTTCGTCGAAGGTCTTCTGGAAATCGACCGCATCGGTGTTCAGATACTTGGTCAGCACGAAGTTGTGGTAATCCAGCGCGGTGCGCAGCAGTTCTTCCAGCTGCTTGGGGTAATGCAGGTCGGCGATGCGGATGCCGCGACGTGCGACCTTGTCTTCGTAGGCCGGGCCGATGCCACGGCCGGTGGTGCCGATCGCCTTGCCACCGGCAGCGCGCTCGCGCGCCTGGTCCAGGGCGATGTGGTACGGCATGATCAGCGGCGCGGCCGGCGAGATCTTCAGGCGCGAACGCACTTCCACGCCGGAGGCTTCCAGCTCGGCGATTTCCTTCTGCAGCGCGGCCGGCGAGATCACCACGCCGTTGCCGATCAGGCACAGCGCATCGTCGCGCAGGATGCCCGACGGGATCAGGTGCAGCACGGTCTTCTTGCCGTTGATGACCAGGGTGTGGCCGGCATTGTGGCCGCCCTGGAAGCGCACGACGGCGCCGATTTCCTCAGTGAGCAGATCGACGATCTTGCCCTTGCCTTCATCGCCCCACTGGGCACCAAGCACTACGACAGACTGACCCATGACGGGTTCCTCTATTTGTTGCGGCCATCGGGGCCGCGGACGGGTAAACCGCAGCGGGGCTGGCCAGCGCTTGGGTGGCGGCTCCAGACGGGGAGCAGCCGGCGATGGAAGGCCCAGACACGGAAAAAGCCGAACGGGGAGGCCCGTCCGGCTTTTGTGCATTATCCGGGTTTCCGGGGTCCGGTGCCACCTTTCCGACGGACGGCTTCACCGGCCGGTCAGGCGCCTCCCCGGTAGGGCCGGCCGTGCCGGAGCCTCTAGTGGCGCACCCACCACAGCAGGCTCAGGCCGGCCAGCAGGACCAGCCCGCCGAAGCTGCGCAGGGCCGGACCGGGCAGGTCCAGCAGGCGCTCGGCCATGCGCTTCCAGGCGACCGGGGCCACGAACAGCACCAGGCCTTCCAGCACCGCGACCAGGCAGATGGCAGCGAACAGATCTTTCATGGGGGAACAACTCCGCAAAAAAACACGGGGCCCGGTGGTGACCGGGCCCCGCAGGGTAGTGCCGTGAAACCTCAGCGATCGTTCTTCAGGTACTGCAGGAACGGGTCGTTCTTGTCCAGCACGATCACGCCGTTGCCGTCGGTCATCGAGCCACGGTAGGCCTCGAGGCTGCGGTAGAAGGCGTAGAACGACGGGTCAGCCGAGCCGGCCCTGCCGTAGATGCGGGCCGCATCGGCATCGCCTTCACCACGCAGGCGCTGCGCATCGCGCTCGGCTTCGGCGATCAGCACGGTGCTGTCACGGTCGGCCTGGGCGCGGATGGTCAGCGACTGCTCCTCGCCTTCGGCGCGCAGCTTGGCCGCTTCCTGCTTGCGCTGGGCGCGCATGCGCTCATACACGTCGTTGATCACCTGGCTGTCGGTGGGCAGGTCGACCTGCTTGATGCGCAGGTCGATCATCTGCATGCCCAGCCCAGCCACCGCTTCGTTGATGTCCTTCAGCTGCGCGGCGATCAGCTCGCTGCGGTCGCCGGACACCAGCTGCTGCAGGGTGCGCGAGTTGATCTGGTTGCGCAGCGAATCGGTGATGATCGGCTGCAGGCGTGCGTTGGCCACGCGCGGGTCACCACCGGTGGCACGGAAGTAGTCACCCACGTTGGAGATGTAGCCGACGGCGAAGAAGTCGACGCTGACGTCCTTCTGCTCGGCGGTGAAGTAGCGGGCCGGCGCGGTGTCCAGCACCTGGAAACGGCGGTCGAACACCCGCACCGTCTCCACCACCGGCAGCTTGAAGTGCAGGCCCGGCTTGATGTCCGAACGCACCACCTTGCCCAGGTTCAGCACCATGGCGGTCTGGTCCTCGCGGACCACGTACACCGAACCCAGCAGGCCCAGCAGCACCGCCACCACAATGGCGATCCACATCGAGTTTCTCATCGGCTGCCCTCCTCACGGCCGCTCGGACGCCCGGTCGGGCGGCCCACCGGCCGGCCCGGATCACGGGAAGGTTCCACTGCCGAGGTACCCGGCAGCGACGGCAACACCACATCCGGATTCGGCACCGACGCCGGGGCCGAGGTGCCGGCACGGGTGTCGCCGGTCATCGGCACGTAGATCAGCTGGCGGCCATCGCCACCGATCACCTTGCGGTTCTCGCTCAGCACCTGCTGCACGGTTTCCAGCCACAGGCGCTTGCGGGTGACGTCCGGGGCGTCCTTGTACTGGGCCTGCAACAGGCTGAAGCGCTGTGCGTCACCCTCGGCCTTGGAGACCACGGCCTGCTTGTAGCCTTCGGCGGTGGTGCGCGCACGCGAGGCCTGGCCACGCGCTTCGGGCACGACCTTGGCGGCATAGGCCTGGGCTTCGTTGATCAGGCGTTCCTTGACCTGCTGGGCGCCGTTGACCTCGTCGAAGGCCGGCTTCACTTCTTCCGGCGGACGCGCGTCCTGCAGGGTCAGGCCGGTCACGGTCAGGCCGGTCTTGAACGCGCGCAGCAGCGCCTGCAGGCGCTCCTCGGCGGCCACGGCCAGCGGGCCACGGTTGTTCAGCACGGCGTTGAGATCGGCACGGCCGACTTCCTCGCGCACCGCGCTCTGCGCCGACTGCTCCAGCACCTGGTTGGCATCGACCGTGCCGAACAGGTACTGCTGCGGGTCGTCGATGCGGTACTGGACGTTCAGCGAGACGTTGACGATGTTCTCATCGCGGGTCAGCACCGGCACCTGGATCGAGAAGGTCTTGATCTCGGTGGCGTTGACCTTGGTGACCGATTCGATCGGCCACGGCAGCTTGAAGTTCGGGCCAGGGGTCAGCACGCGGGAGAACTGGCCGAAACGCAGCACCACGCCACGCTGCTGTTCGCCGATCAGCTGGAAGCTGGAGAACAGCACCAGCAACACCACCGCCGCAGCCACCCAGCGCAGGATGCCGCCATCGAACAGGTCCTTCAGCGGTCCGGGCAACCCGCCCCAGCCGCCCCCATTGCCACCGCCGCGCGACCCGAACGGCCCGCGTCGATTGTCCTCGGGGCCTTGTCCGCCCTTGTTGCCGCCGGGTGTATTCCAGGCCATGCACGCTCCATCAAGATGTGGGCTGCGACGCGGGCCCTTCCCGCAACGCCAGCCGTGAAACCATTACCGATCATACAAGATGGGGCGGACCGGCAGGATTGAAAGGGGCCTGGCGGGGTAAGGTGGCGTTTTCCTCGAAGTCAGGCAACGCCGATGGCCCCCACCACCCCGTTCACCGCCTTCCGCATCGAAAACGACGACGCCGGCTACCGCAGCGGCCTGGCCCGGCTCAGCGTCGATGACCTCTCCCCCGGCCAGGTGCTGATCCGCGCCCACTGGTCCTCGGTGAACTACAAGGACGCGCTGGCCGGCACCGGCAAGGGCCGGATCCTGCGCCGCTTTCCGCTGGTGGGCGGGATCGATGTGGCCGGCACCGTGGTCGCGTCCACCGATCCGGCCTGGCGCGAGGGCGATGCCGTGCTGGCCACCGGCTGCGGGCTGAGCGAGACCCGTGATGGCGGCTACAGCCAGTATGTGCGGCTGGAATCGAGCGCGGTCATCGCCCAGCCAGCGGGCCTGGACCCGCGCGAAGCGATGGTGCTGGGAACTGCCGGCTTCACCGCGGCACTGGCCCTGCTGCGCCTGCAGGACAACCGCCAGCGCCCCGCGCACGGCCCGCTGGCGGTGACCGGCGCCAGCGGCGGCGTCGGCGCCCTGGCAGTGGACATCTTCAGCCGCGCCGGCCATGAGGTCCACGCGATCAGCGGCAAGCCGGAGCAGGCCGGGTTCCTGCGCAGCATCGGCGCGGCCGAGGTCCTGCCGCGCGAGGCACTGGGCGATACCGGGCCACTGCAGTCGGCGCGCTTCGGCGGTGGCCTGGACAATGCCGGCGGCCCGATGCTGGCCAGCCTGCTGGCACAGACGGTCCCTTACGGCAGCGTGGTCAGTGCCGGCCTGGCCGCCAGCCCGGCGCTGGACATGACGGTGATGCCCTTCATCCTGCGTGGCGTGTCCCTGCTGGGCGTGTCCTCGGCCAATGCACCGCGCGCCCTGCGCGAAGAGGTCTGGGCGCGCTTGGGCAGCGACTGGAAACCGCGCCACCTGGATCGCATCTGCACCGACGAGGTGGGTCTGGACGGCCTGCCTGCGGTGTTCGAACGCATGCTGGCCGGTGGCTCGCTGGGGCGCACCGTGGTGCGGATCGACTGAACGTAGCAGGCAGGCGACGGACGGCAGCCGCGGCTCTCCCGTCGGCCCGGTGCCGGCACTACACTGCCGGCATCACATGGGGAACAACATGGCACGCATTCTGATTGTCGACGACTCACCGTCGCAGCTGTTGGGGATACAGCGCATCGTCGAGAAGCTCGGGCACCAGATCCTGACCGCCACCGATGGCGCGGCCGGGGTCGAAACCGCCAAGGCCGAGCTGCCCGACCTGGTCCTGATGGACGTGGTGATGCCCAACCTCAACGGTTTCCAGGCCACCCGCACCCTGGCCCGCGATGAAGCCACCCGCCACATCCCGGTGATCCTGGTGACCACCAAGGACCAGGACACCGACCGTATGTGGGGCATGCGCCAGGGCGCCAAGGCATACATCACCAAGCCGTTCTCGGAAGACGAACTGTCCGAGGTGCTGGAACGGGTGTTCGCCGGCCAGGGCTGAGCCCGTTTTTGTAGAGTCGAGCCATGCTCGACTGCTTTTGCTCGCGGCAGTCGAGCATGGCTCGACTCTACATGTCAAAGCCGCCGGGCATGGCCCGGCGCTACCTTCAGACCGACTCGCCGACGGCGCGCCTCCGGCCGGTCAGATCGTCTCGCCGAAGGCCTTGGCCAGGTTGCGGTAGGCCTTCTTCTGCGCCTCGTCGGTCGCTGCCGGGGCCACGATCTCCAGTTCGACGATCTGGTCACCGTCGGGGCTGCCGGGCAGGCCGCGACCGCGCAGACGCAGCTTGCGTCCGGCATCGGAATCGGCCGGAATCTTCAGCTCCACCGCGCCGCCCAGCGTCGGCACGCTGATGCTGGTGCCCAACGCCGCCTGCCACGGGGTGACCGGCAGGGTGTAGAGGATGTTGCGGCCATCGACCTCGAACTGCGGGTGGGCCGCATACTCGACTTCCAGCAGCAGGTTGCCGCCGTGGTTGCCCTGCCCCGCCAGGCGGATCACCTGGCCGGGACGGATGCCCTTGGGCACGCGCACATCCAGCTGCTTGCCGTTGACGGTGATGCGCAGGCTGTCGCCCTTGTAGGCCGCTTCCAGCGGTACCGACAGCTTTGCCCGGGTATCGCGGTTGGGCGCATGCCCGTGGCTGCTGAAGCCGGGCCCCGGGCCGGCGCCCTGGCCGCCGCGCTGGCGCGCGAACAGGCTTTCGAAGAAGTCGCTGAAGCCGCCGTTGGCGCCGCCTCCACCGAACACTTCCTCGAAATTGAAGCCACCGCCGCCGTAGTTCGGCGGCACGTTGAACTCTTCGCCGGGGCGATAGCCCTGCGCACGCAGCTGGTCATAGGCCGCGCGCTTTTCCGGATCGCGCAGCGCTTCGTAGGCCTCGTTGACGGCCTTGAACTTGTCCTCGGCCCCGGCCTCCTTGCTGACGTCCGGGTGGTACTTGCGCGCCAGCCGGCGGTAGGCGGTCTTGATTTCCGCCTCGCCCGCACTCGGTTCCACCCCCAGGGTGGCGTAGTAATCCTTGAATTCCATCCAGCTACCTCGATTCGCTTCGGCCGCGCCGGTGGCGCCGCCCCGGGTTCATTCTACGCGCCGGCGATGCTACGCCGCCGGCCGTGCGGCCACGGTGAGCCCGACTGATCCTGCGCAATGCGGCTGCCATCCCCCTGCGTCAGGCTGGGACTGGAAGCCGCCGCCGTCTGCGCACAGGATGGGGTCTGCACGCGGGGTTTCCAATGTCTTGACGCCTCCGTCCCATCCGGCCCACTAGCCTGCCCCAGCAAGGAGTTCCCATGACCATCCATGTCGGCGACCGCATTCCGGAAGTGACCCTCAAGCGCATCCGCGAGGGCATCGAAACACTCGATACCCACGCCCTGTTCGATGCACGCAAGGTGGTCCTGTTCGCCGTGCCCGGCGCGTTCACCCCCACCTGCTCGGCACGCCACCTGCCGGGCTACGTCGAAGCGTTCGATGACTTCCGCAAGCGCGGCATCGACGTCTACTGCATGGCGGTCAACGATCCGTTCGTGATGAAGGCCTGGGCCGCCGACCAGCACGTGCCCGACGGGCTGCTGATGCTGTCCGACGGCAACGCCGAACTGACCCGCGCGCTCGGCCTGGAGCTCGATGCCAGCGCATCGGGCATGGGCATCCGCTCGCGCCGCTTCGCCCTCTACGTGGTCGATGGCGTGGTGCGCGCAGCCTGGGTCGAACAGCCCGGCCAGTTCGAAGTGTCTTCGGCCGACTACGTGCTGGCGCACCTGCCCAGCTGATGCTTCCCCCACCACAACAGGAAACGGCCAGCCATGTCCAACAAGCCAGCCAACGCCAGCAAGCCCGCCGCCCCGCTTACCGGCATCAGTGACCGCAAGACCCTGCGCGAGCGTGCCCGGCGCAACCTCGAGGACGGTGCGATCACCAGCAGCTACAGTGCCGACCGCCAGGCGGTGATCAGGCTGCTCAACGATGCACTGGCCACCGAGTATGTGTGCGTGCTGCGCTACTACCGGCACTACTTCATGGCCAAGGGGATGCTGGCCGACGCGGTCAAGGCCGAGTTCCTCGAGCACGCACAGCAGGAACAGGCGCACGCCGGCAAGCTGGCCGAGCGCATCGTCCAGCTGGGTGGCGAACCGGACCTCAACCCGGACACGCTGACTGCCCGCTCGCACGCCGAGTACAAGGAGGGCAGCGATCTGCGTGACATGGTCCGGGAAAATCTGGTGGCCGAGCGCATCGCGATCGACAGCTACCGTGAAATGATCACCTTCATCGGTGACCGCGACACCACCACCAAACGCATCCTCGAAGAGATCCTGGCCCAGGAAGAAGAGCACGCCGACGAGTTCGCCGACCTGCTGGATGGGTGGATCGGGGAATAGCCTGGCAACGCTCCCTGCAGAGTCGAGCCATGCTCGACTCGGGAGACGCAGGCGAGCATGGCTCGACGCTACAGGGGCATGGCGCTACCGCAGGACGGTGAACCGCACCTGCGTCCATGCGCCATCGGCGGCCAGCGCGGTCAGGGTATGCGCACCGGGATCGGCAAACTCGCGCTGCATCAGCTGCGCGCCACGCGTCTGTGCGATCCAGCGGCCATCCAGCAGCCAGTCCACGGCCTGCTCGCTGCCGAGCGCACGCAGCTGCAGGCGCACGCCATGGCCGGCGTTGGGCGCACGGGCAAGCGCCGCCCCTTCGTTCAGGCCATCGATGTGCAGCGCCACGCTGGTCTCGCGTCCGTCATCGCGGCAGTCGGGTGACAGCGCGGGCAGCTGCGATGCGTCGCGGGTCGCCTTGGGCAGCCACGGCGACAGCAGCGCCGGCCAGCGCGCGATTTCCCGCTCCACCTCGTCGTGCGCCGCGCTGCAGTCGGCCGACAGGCGCAGACCGCTGGCCGCGTCGGCGCGGTAGCGCTGCCGCCCCGGCTGCCAGCGCCGTGCTTCGCGTTCGGGGAAGGTCGGCGGTGCCGCGCCATCCAGCAGCCAGGCCGGCAGGCGCCGCTGGCACAACGGCGGCGCCAGGCCGTCGGCACGCTCACCGGTCGGCCAGCAGATGTCGGCCTGGCTGACGCTGGTCGGCATCGGTGCGGCAGCCGAATCACCGCGCTGGCGCGGCAGGCTGTCGATCACCTCGAACATCAGCGGCAGGGCCGTGACCGCACCGTACTGGCCCGGCAACGGCGTGCCATCGGGGCGTCCCACCCACACGCCCACCGTGTAGTGGCGCGTGCTGCCGATCGCCCAGGCATCGCGGTAGCCGTAGCTGGTCCCGGTCTTCCAGGCCACGCGTGGCCGCCCGCCGACATCGAAGGTGCCCACGCCGTAGCCCGGGCGGGGGTTGGACTCCAGCATCTCGCGCACGATCCAGGTTGCCCCGGGCGAGGCCAGGCGGCGCTCGATCAGTGGATCGTCAGCGGTGTAGCGCACGCGCCCGGCGATTCCGTGGCGGTTGAGCGCTGCGAACGCACCGACCAGGTCCTCCAGGCGCGCACCGGTGCCGCCCAGGATCAGCGACAGGTTGGGCGAGCTGCCTGCGGGAAAGCGCAGCTGGATGCCGGCATGCGCCAGCCGTGCGGCGAAGCGTGCGGCACCGACCCGCTGCAGCAGGTCCACCGACGGCACGTTCAACGACAGGCGCAGCGCACTGGCCGCGCTGACCGGGCCGTTGAACGCTTCGTCGAAGTTTCCCGGCCGGTAGCTGCCGAAACTCTGTGGCGCGTCCACCAGCAGGCTTTCCGAATGGATCAGGCCGTCATCCAGCGCCATCGCGTACAGGAACGGCTTGAGCGTCGAACCGGGCGAACGCCAGGCCTGCACCATGTCCACATGGCCCAGGCGCTGGCGGTCGCCGAAGGCCAGCGTGCCGACATAGGCGCGCGCCTGCAGGGTCTGGTTGTCGACCACCAGCAGCGCCGCCGACGTGCGCTCGGGCAACGTCGAGAAATAGCTGGCCACGCGCTCTTCCAGGGTGCGCTGCAGGCCGATGTCGATGCTGCTTTCGATCCGCGCCTGGCCCGGGTGCGCGGCGTGCAGGCGCTGGGCCAGCAAAGCCGCATGCAGCGGTGGCCGCAACGAGCGCGCGACCACCGTCTCGATGCGCGCATCCTCGATCTCGTCCGGGGTCCACACCCCGCGCTCGGCCATCCGCGCAAGCACCTTGTCGCGCGCCTTCTGCGCAGCCTCGGGATGGCGGTCCGGGCGCAGCCGGCTGGGCGCCTGCGGCAGCACCGCCAGCAGGGCCGCCTCGGCATGCGAGAGCTGCGCGGCCGGCTTGCCCAGATAGGCCCAGCTGGCCGCTTCCACGCCTTCGATGGTGCCACCGTACGGCGCACGTTCCAGGTACAGGGCCAGGATCTCCTGCTTGGACAGATGCACTTCCAGCTGGACCGCGCGCAGCATCTGCTTCAGCTTGCCCCACGGGGTCCGCGAATGCGGATCGAGGATGCGTGCGACCTGCATGGTCAGCGTCGATCCGCCCGACACGATGCGCCCGCCGCGCAGCAGCTGGCCGCCGGCGCGCAGGATGGCCAGCGGGTTGACCCCCGGATGCCGCCAGAACCAGCGATCCTCGTAGGTCAGCAGGGCCTGCAGGTACAACGGCGAAACGCTGTCCACCGCGGCCGGGTATCGCCACACGCCCTCGGCATCGGCAAACGCGCGCAGTGGGCTGCCATCGGCGGCCACCACCAGCGTGCTGGTATCCCGCTGCTTCGGCAGCGGTGGCGGAAAGACCTGGTCCAGCACCAGCAGCAGGGCCAGCAGGGCCGCCGTGCCCCAGCGCAGCCACGGCAGAATCGGATGCGTCCGATGGAACAGGCGGCGCCAGCGGGAGGACCATTTCCTCATGCATTCCCCCGGGTGGTGGCCGTCGCGAAAACCGGCCACGCCAGCACGGTTCTCTTCAGCCCGCCCTGCCCACCCGGAGGGATGCATCCACCACCTCCCCCAACGTACCCATGCCCATGTCCCGTTTCCCTTCCCGTTGCATGGCCTGGCTGCTGCTTGCCACCGGCTGCCTGTCGCTGCATGCCAGCGCCGATGACCGCGCCCCTCACTGGGGCTACGAAAAGATCACCACGCCCGATGATTGGGCGGATCTGGCCCCGGCATGTGCCGGCGACCTGCAGTCGCCGATCAACCTGTTGCCGGGCAGGGCCGGCCACGGACATCCGCACGCGCTGCACGTGGACTATCCGGCGATGCACTTTTCGGTGTTGAACAATGGCCATACCCTGCAGGCAACACCGCTGCCGAAGCCGCAGGGTGGCGTGACCATCGACGGCGAGCGCTACAGGCTGCTGCAGTTCCACGTGCACACGCCCAGCGAGCACTTCGTCGATGGCCGCGCCCATGCCATGGAGCTGCACCTGGTGCATGCCAGCGACAGCGGCAAGACCGCCGTGGTCGCGGTGTTCTTCGACATTGGCGCGCCCAACGCGACGCTCGGCGCGTTCTTCGCACAGATGCCCCGGCACCTGGCCTCGCCGGGTGACCAGGTTGAACTGCGCAAGCCCATGCACCTGGCCGCACTGCTGCCGGCCAACCCGGCCGGCCTGCGCTATGTCGGCTCGTTGACCACACCGCCCTGTACCGAAGACGTGCTGTGGAACATCGAACTGACACCTCAGTCCCTCTCGCAGGAGCAGCTTGCCGATCTGCGTGCGCTCTACCCGCACAACAGCCGGCCGCTGCAGGCATTCAACGGACGCGACATCGACGACGAATCGATCGAGTGACCGGACTGCAGCGGGGAGCACATGCGTGCTCCCCTGCGCTGCTGGCATTGCCGATCGGTCACGGCTGCACAACGGTCAGCGTCGTCGGGTTGCTGCGCCCCACACCGCGCAGCTGCGGCCGGTACATGTCTTCCACCAGCGGCGGTGGCACCGAGTAGGTCCCCGGGGTCACCGCGCGCACCAGGTAGAACACGTTGGCCTTGCTGCCACGCGAGAGCTTCAGCGCCGCCACGTAGCGGTCGTCGCGGAATTCCTCGTGCTTGGTGTCGGCCGCTTCGCCACGGTCGCTGATGGTGATGCCGTCAACCACGACGTCGGCCCACTGCTTGGCATCGCCCAGGTTGAAGTTCTCGATCTCCAGCCCGGCCGGCAGCAGGTCGGTCAGCAGCGCATCGGGCATCTCGGTGTCGGGGGTGACGGTGACCCGCACGATCAGCGCCTCGCCCTCCTTCAGGGGGCGCGGCGTCCACGGCTTGCCATCGGTTCCGTAGTAGCTGCGTTCCACCCCGAGCACGCTGTTGTCCGGCGCCGGCGCAGTGCGCGGGATGCCGGCAACATCGATGCTGGCGAACATCGGCGGCTGGCCCTGCGGGGTGAAGCGCACGCCGCTGGCCAGTTCGCCGGCACTGAAGTTGCGACCGAACAGCTTGCGCTCACCGATCGCTTCGGTGCTGCCGCCGATCACCAGGTCACCGGCCACCAGCGCCTTCTGGTTGGCGGCCAGGGCCTTGCCGAGGCGGGCAATGGCCACCTGTTCCTGCGTGCTCAGCCACATCCAGCCGGCGTTGCGGCGCGCATCCAGGCCACGGCCCAGATCGACCGCACGCGCATCCCAGGCCGGCTTGGCCAGCTTGTTCTCGTGGGTCAGCGCGATCATCAGCGCATCGTCACGGATCGCGCTGCCGTAGTCGCCGAAATAGGGCGGGCGTTCGCCGCTGGACTTGGCGAAGGCCGCTGCCAGCGCCGCCTGGCCGCGCTTGGCATCGCCCTGCAGCGACAGCGCCACGCCCAGATGGACCAGCGACAGGCCACCGACCGCCTTGCTGCGCTCGTTGTCATACAGCGTGCGCAGGGTGCCCAGCGGCGCGCGGTTGACCCGCGCCAGCACGTAGCCCGAATACGCCTGGTTGGCGAACTTCAGGCTTTCACGCTTGTCCTGGCCATAGAACTGATTGCCGCCGGACAGCAGGTCCTCGCTCAGGCGGTTGAGTGCCTTCTGCAACACGTTGTCGGGCACGGCGAAGCCTGCATCCTTGGCATCGAGCAGGAACTCGGCGATGTACGGCGTCAGCCACGGATTCACGTAGCCGTCGTCGCCCCACATCGAGAAATTGCCATTGGCCACCTGCATCGACGCCAGGCGACCGAATGCGCCCTCCATGCGCTCGCGGCGGGTCTTGGCATCCAGGCCGTCGGCACCGAGCATCGACGACGTCGCCTGGTCCAGGATCAGCGCGGCGTAGCCCTTGCTGGTGGTCTGCTCGGCGCAGCCGTACGGGTAGTTCAGTGCGCCCTGCAGTGCGCTGGCGAACGGAATCGGTGGCAGCGGGCTGACCAGCAGTCGGGCGTTGACCGACTCGGTCATCAGCCCGTCCATCAGGCCGCCATCGAGGCTGACCGCGGCCAGCGGATCGAGCGTGCGCACCTGCGAGCGCAGCACCTGCGGCCAGGCCGCACGCACCGGCAGCTCGTAACGGCGGTCGGCCTTGAAGCCGTTGCCGTCCACCCGCACCCGCACCTTGGCCACGCTGTGCCCTTCGCGCGCCGACAGCGGGAAGCTGAGCGTGCTCTTGGCATCGGCGTTCAACTGCACGCTGCGCGTGCCTTCGGCCAGCGACAACGGCCCTTCGGTGTCGACCCGTACGTTGAACTGACCGGGCTTGCCGGTGAAGTTCTGCACATCCAGGGTCACGGTGCTGCGGTCGCCCGGCGCCAGCACGCGCGGCATGCTGGCTTCGGCCAGGATCGGCGCACGCACCACCGTTTCCACGTCGCGCTTGCCGTACTGCTCGTCGCTGTACACCAGTGCCGACACCCGCAGCGTGCCATTGAAGTCCGGCACCTTCAGGCGGATGCGCGCGTTGCCCTTGGCATCCAGCTGCACCGGGCCGGAGAACAGGTCCACGGTCTGTACGCGCGCGGTCGGTCGCTTGGCCTGCGGCAATGCCTGCAGCGCCATGTCGCCGCCGAACTTCAGCTTGCCGCTGCTGCCGTCGAAGCTCTCGATCACCCGGCTGTAGATGTCGTAGGCATCGATGCCAAGACGGCGCTGGGCGAAGAAGTGCGCACCGGCATCCGGCACCGGGAAGCGGGTGATGTTGAGGATGCCCACATCCACTGCCGACACGGTGACGTGCGCGGTCTTGCCGGCCAGCTGCGGCGCGCTGACCGTCACCGGCAGGTCCTGCTCGGGACGCATCTGCCTGGGCGCGACCAGGCCGACCGCCACCGTACGGCCCTTGCGGTCCATCGGAACATGCACCACGCCGACGGCCCGGGCCGGGGTGATCTTGCTCGGCGCGCTGCCACCACGGAACACCAGCGCAGTGATGTAGACATCGTGGCGCTCCCAGTCGGCGGTGACCGGAATCTTGAACGTGGCACCCGGCTTGGCGTCGATGTCCTGCACGTACAGCATGCGGTCGGTCTCGACCATCAGCACGCCCTTGCCGGCATGCGGCGGGGTCACCGTCACTTCCAGGGTGTCGCCGGCCCTGTAGCTGGTCTTGTCCAGGCCCAGCTTGACCTTGTCCGGGCGCGCATCGAGGCCGCGGTTGTCATCGCCCCAGCTCCAGCCGGCGCGGAACGGATAGCGGCTGGTCAGGCCGGTGGACGGATCGAACACGTCCACCCGGTACTCGCCCCATTCCACCGGTACATCGAAGGCGACCGCGCTGCTGCCGGCGTCGACGGTGCGGGTTTCCTTGTTCTCGAAGCGGCGGGTGAAATCGTAGTCCCAGCGATTGTCGTTGAACGTCCAGTGGTAATCGCGCAGCTCGCGCACCAGGGTGACCTTCAGGCCCTTGGCCGGCTGCGGCTTGCCCGCCGCATCGACGCGCATCAGTTCGAAACGCGCAGTGCCGTTGGCATCGGCACCGTCATCGGGGTTGAACAGCGGGCGCACGCCGACCAGCGCGTTGGCCGGCCACATCACCCGCTTCAGGGTGCGGGTGACGGTGCGGCCACCGGTCTCGTACAGGCTGCCGGACAGCACCACGGCGATCGGCGCCTTGGCCTTGGCCGCCTCTTCCGGCAGCGCCACGTCCTCGCGCAGCTGGCCATTGGCCGGCAGCGTGGTATCGACCACGTCCTTGGCTTCGCGCGGCAGCTGCAGGGTCGGATCGCCGAAGAAATAGCCCGGCAGGCCTTCCACCGGCTGCTGCTCGGCGGCCACGGCCAAGCGCGCGGTGAAGCGGTTGCCATCGGCCGGCGCGCCGTACAGATACGCACCATTGGCCTGCAGGCGCAGGTCCTCGCCCGGCTTCAGGGTCTTCTGCGCGCTGTCCAGGTCCAGCTTCATGCGCTCGGGCAGGAACTCCTCGATGCGCAGAGTCATGCCCTGGATCGCTTCCTTGCTGGCCGGGTCGGTGCGGAACTCGACCTGCCAGCGCCCGGTCGGCGCCTCGGCGGGGATGGTCTGTTCGAAGTTGATGTAGCCCTGCTCGCCGGGCTGCACACGGGTTTCGCGGAAGGTCTTGCCGTCGGGCTGCTTCAGGCGCAGGAAGACAGGTTGAGCCTTCACCGGCTTGCCGTCGTTGTCACGCAGCAGCGCCGACAGGCGCACGGTCTCGCCCGGGCGGTACAGGTCGCGGCCGGACCAGGCGTAGACGTCGAACCAGGCATTGTCACGGCCGGCCACGGCGAATTCACTCAGGTCCAGCGCCGGCTGGTTGAACGGCAGGAAGCTGGTGTCCTTGCCGCTGCTGGCCACCAGCACGTGGGTGGCGTCCAGGGTGTAGTTCAGCAGTGCGTTGCCGTTGCCGTCGGTGCTGCCCTTGAGCACCACTTCGCCCTTGGCGTCCAGCACGCGCAGGTCGATGCTCTTCAGCGGCGCCCCCTCCTTGAGGCTGGCGGTGTGCACGAACAGCTTGTCCTTGTAGGCCCGGGTGTGCAGGCCGATGTCGCTGACCGAGAAGAACGCGGTATCGAACTCGCCCTCGTAATCGCCGGTGCGCTTGAGCAGGGCGAAGTACAGGCCCGGCTCCTGCAGTTCCTTGATGTCCTGGGTGGGCAGGTAGGTCAGCACCCGCTCGTTCTGCTTGCCGCCCAGGATGAAGCGGTTGACGTAGACCGGCTCGGCCAGCTTGCTGATCGGGCTGCGCTCGTAGTCGCTGCTCAGTTCCCAGCTGCCGCGGCGGCCGCCGCGCTGGTACTGGCTGAAGAAGGTCGGCAGGTCCTTTTCGCGCACGCGCAGGAACTCGACGTCGACCTCGGGCACGTTCACCGATACCACCGGCAGGCCGCGGCTGTCCTTGGCCGGCAGCACGCTCCCCTGCGAAGCGAAGCCCGCCACCGGCTTCAGCTCGCCGCTGAACACCTTCTGCTTCAGCTCCTTGCCCAGCCGGCTGCCGTCGGCGGCCAGCAGGTCGGCCGATACCACCAGGCTGAATTCCTTGCCGGCTTCAACGAACGGGTAGCGCAGGGTCAGGCCGTCGTCGGACAGGGTCCAGCTGCTGTCATCGGTGCCGACCTTCTCCTCGAAGCGGACGAGCTTGTCGAAGTCCTGGGTGCCGACCAGCGGGCGCGAGAACTCCAGCGCCAACGACAGGCCGTCACTCTTCTGGTCCGGGAAGGCGCGCAGCAGCGTGAACTCCTTCACCTGCTCGGCCTGGGTGGCGATGGCTTCGCCGCTGGCCTTGGGCAGCTGACCGCTGTCGTTGCGGCAACCGGCCAGGCCCAGCACCAGGCCTGCCGCCAGCACTGCCGCCGTCCATCCCCACCGCTTCCGCCGTGCCGGACCGCTCATGTCGTCACTCCTTGATCGAGGCGGCCATTATAGGCAGGCCGCGTCAAGGTGTTGACGCGGATTCGGCAGGAATGCCGCGGAACGGTAGTGCCGGACCATGCCCGGCGGGACCGGACCGGGGCCAACCAGGGTCGACGCCTGCCGAAGCGGGTTACCCCGGCAGGTACAGGTCCACGTAGTCGGTCACCGGCATCGCCGCCAGTGTGACCGGGTCCAGTGATGCGGCCAGGATGCGCTGCTGCTGGGCGGTCGGGAAGCGATGGGCCAGGTGCCGGCGGAACTTGTCCATCAGCAGCGGGATACCCTCCTGCCGGCGACGCGCGTGGCCGAGCGGGTACTCCACCAGCACCTCCGGCAGTTCACTGCCGTCGGTGAAGCGCACGCTCAGGCCATTGGCGATGCTGCGCTTGGCGGGGTCCAGATAGTCGGCACTGAGCTGCGGGTCCTCGTGGCAGGCCATCTTCGCGCGCAAGGCATCGATGCGCGGATCAGCCGCCATGTCGTCCTCGTAGTCCTCGGCCACCAGCCGCCCATGCAGCAGCGCGATGGCCACCATGTACTGCACGCAGTGATCGCGGTCGGCCGGGTTGTGCAGCGGGCCCTGCTTGTCGATGATGCGGAGGCAGGCTTCCTGGGTGCGGATGGCGATGTGCGCGATGTCATCGACCGTGCGCCCCGACGCGCGCAGCTGGCCGTGCAGCGCGATCGCCGCCTCCACTGCGGTCTGGCCATGGAATTCGGCGGGATAGCTGATCTTGAACAGCACGTTCTCCATCACGTAGCTGCCCAGCGGGCGGCCCAGCGTCAGTGCCTGGCCGTGCATGGACACTGCTTCAAAGCCCCAGGTCGGCGCACTCAGCACGCTGGGATACCCCATCTCTCCGCTGGCGGCGATCAATGCCAGGCGCACGCCGCGGCTGGTGGCATCGCCGGCGGCCCAGCTCTTGCGCGAGCCGGTGTTGGGCGCATGCCGGTAGGTGCGCAGTGCCTGGCCATCGACCCACGCCAGCGACAACGCATTGAGCATGCGCCCACGGTCCAGCCCGAGCAGCTGTGCGACCACGGCGGTGGTGGCGACCTTGACCAGCAGCACATGGTCCAGGCCGACCCGGTTGAAGGAATTCTGCAGGGCCAGCACCCCCTGGATCTCGTGCGCCTTGATCATCGCCAGCAGCACATCGTGCATGGTCGGTGGCGGACGGCGCAGCGCTGCCGCATTGCGGCCCAGCCAATCGGCCACGGCAAGGATGCCGCCGAGATTGTCCGAGGGGTGTCCCCACTCCGCAGCCAGCCAGGTGTCGTTGAAGTCGAGCCAGCGCACCATCGCGCCGAGATTGAAAGCGGCCTGCACCGGGTCCAGCACGAAGTTCGTTCCCGGGACCCGCGCGCCGTTGGCCACGCTGATGCCCGGCACCAGGGGACCCAGCAGCTTGCTGCAGGCGGGGAAGGACAGCGCCTCCAGACCACACCCCAGAGTGTCGAGCAGGCAGTGGTGCGCGGTCTGGAAGGCCAGTGGCGAGTCGATGCGGGCATCGCGCACGTAGTCGACGATGTCCACCAGCAGCGCATCCCACGCCGCATGTTCATTGGAGGAGGTAGGACTCTCGGACATCACTCGTGCTCCGGTAGCGCCGGGCCACGCCCGGCGGTTCATCGGCGGGCCCGCTGCGCTCGCCGGGCACGGCCGGGCGCTACCGCAAGCACCTGCCTTACAAGGTATCGCCTGGCACCCGCACCTTGCCTTCCATCAGCACGCGGGCGCTGCGGCTCATGATGGCCTTGGTCACCGTCCACTGGCCGTCAACGAGGCCGGCCTGGGCGCCGACGCGCAGCGTGCCGGAGGGATGACCAAAGGTCACCGCCTCGCGTTCGCCTCCGCCGGCGGCACGGTTGACCAGCGTGCCTGGAATCGCCGCCGCCGTGCCAATCGCCACGGCAGCAGTGCCCATCATCGCGTGGTGCAGCTTGCCCATCGACAACGCACGCGCGTGCAGGTCGATGGCCGAAGACGGGATCGCTTTGCCACTGGACGATACGTAGTTCTGCGCCGGCGCCACGAAGGCGACCTTCGGCGTGTGCTGGCGGGTCGCTGCATCTTCCAGTTTCGAAATCAGACCCATGCGCAGTGCACCATGTGCACGGATGGTCTCGAATTTCTGCAGTGCGGCCTTGTCCTCATTGATCGCCGGCTGCAGCTCGGTGCCGGTGTAGCCCAGATCGGCGGCGTTGAGGAAGATGGTGGGGATGCCGGCGGTGATCATCGTCACCTCGAAACTGCCCACGCCCGGCACATCCAGGGTATCGACAAGATTGCCGGTCGGGAACATCGCGCCGGCATCGCCGTCATCGGAAGGATCGATGAATTCCAGCTGGATCTCGGCGGCCGGGAAGGTCACGCCGTCCAGCTCGAAATCGCCGATCTCCTGCACTTCGCCATTCTGCATCGGCACGTGGGCGATGATGGTCTTGCCGATGTTGGCCTGCCAGATGCGCACGGTGCACAGGCCATCGCGCGGCACACGCGCCGGATCGATCAGGCCGTTGGCGATCGCGAACGGCCCCACTGCGGTACTGAGGTTGCCGCAGTTGCCGCTCCAGTCGACGAAGGCGGTATCGATCGAGACCTGGCCGTACAGATAGTCGACATCGTGGTCAGGCACCGAAGCGGTGGAGATGATCACGCACTTGCTGGTGCTGGAGGTGGCACCGCCCATGCCATCGGTGTGCTTGCCATACGGATCGGGCGAGCCGATCACGCGCATCAGCAGCGCGTCGCGTGCGGCGCCGGGCACCTGCGCGGCGTCGGGCAGGTCCTGCAGGCGGAAGAACACGCCCTTGCTGGTGCCACCGCGCATGTAGGTGGCGGGAATACGGAGTTGCGGGAGAAAGGTCATCGTCGAATCCACGCGTTTGGATTTCAGGAAATGTCTTGCATCAGTGCGTCAAGACCACGATCAATGCACCACACACGCATGATGTCCACGCGGTCCGATAGATCGAGGCAATAGACGAGGTAGTGTTCGAAGCCCGGAACCCGCATGAGGCACAACGGCACCGGTAGTTGTGCTGCGAGGTCGGCGTGCCGGGTCGAACCCGAGCCTGGAAACACGCGATTCGTTGAAGCGTGACCTGCAACTCGGCGAGAAAGCGCCGACCAGGTACCAGGCCACCCTGTCGAGCGAACCACAGCGCCGCATCGGCCGCGTCGGCTTCGGCCCTGGGCCGCCATTCAATCGCTTTCACGCTCCATCCTTTCGGTCAGTTCGCGACGCATGCGCTCGAGTGTGTGTCGGCCGTCACCGGAACGCCAGGGCCAGAAGCCAGCCCCTCGGCAATCAGCTGCCTGAGCAGTGCTTCGGCCTTGCTGCGCTGGCGCTGGCTGATCAGGTCACGCACATAGTCCGACGTACTGGAGTAGCCGCCTTCGCGCACTTCCTCGTCCACGAACTGCTTGAGCGGATCGGTCAGCGAAATGTTCATGGTGGCCATGAAACTCTCCTTTGGCAGTTTCTGCCAAGTCAATGTGCGCCCAGCCCTGGAGTCGGACAAGCCCGCCCCCGGCCTCCGGGGGCAGGCATTCAGCCCGGCATCACGCCACCCTGGCACCTTCCAGGAAGTCCTGTGCGAAACGCTGCAGCACGCCACCGGCCTCGTAGATCGCCACTTCCTCATCGCTGTCCAGACGGCAGGTGACCGGCACCACCACGTCCTGGCCGTCGCGGCGGTGGATGACCAGGGTCAGGTCGGCGCGCGGGGTGCGCTCGCCCACCACATCGAAGGTCTCGGTGCCGTCGATGCCCAGGGTCAGGCGGGTGGTGCCCGGCTTGAACTCCAGCGGCAGCACGCCCATGCCGATCAGGTTGGTGCGGTGGATGCGTTCGAAGCCTTCGGCCACGATCGCTTCCACGCCGGCCAGGCGCACGCCCTTGGCGGCCCAGTCACGCGAGCTGCCCTGGCCGTAATCGGCGCCGGCGATGATGATCAGCGGCTGCTTGCGGTCCATGTAGGTCTCGATTGCTTCCCACATGCGCATCACCTTGCCTTCCGGCTCCACGCGCGCCAGCGAACCCTGCTTCACGCTGCCGTCGTCATTGCGCACCATCTCGTTGAACAGCTTCGGGTTGGCGAAGGTGGCACGCTGCGCGGTCAGGTGGTCGCCGCGGTGGGTGGCGTAGGAATTGAAGTCCTCTTCCGGCAGACCCATCTTCGCCAGGTACTCGCCTGCGGCGCTGGAGGCCAGGATCGCGTTGGACGGCGACAGGTGGTCGGTGGTGATGTTGTCCGGCAGCACCGCCAGCGCGCGCATGCCGGACAGCGTGCGCTCACCGGCCAGCGCGCCCTCCCAGTACGGCGGGCGGCGGATGTAGGTGCTCTGCGGGCGCCAGTCATACAGCGGGCTGACCGCCGCACCGTGCTCCACGCGCACGTTGAACATCGGGTTGTAGACCTTGCGGAACTGCTCGGGCTTCACCGAAGCCTTCACCACGGCATCGATCTCGGCATCGCTCGGCCAGATGTCCTTCAGGCGCACGTCGTTGCCATCGGCATCCACGCCCAGCACGTCCTTCTCGATGTCGAAGCGCACGGTGCCGGCGATGGCGTAGGCGATCACCAGCGGCGGCGAGGCCAGGAAGGCCTGCTTCGCATACGGATGGATGCGGCCATCGAAGTTGCGGTTGCCCGACAGCACCGCCGTGGCATACAGGTCACGGTCGATGATTTCCTGCTGGATCTTCGGGTCCAGCGCGCCACTCATGCCATTGCAGGTGGTGCAGGCGAAGGCCACGATGCCGAAGCCCAGCTGCTCCAGGTCCGGCAGCAGGCCGGATTCTTCCAGGTACAGCTGCACGGCCTTCGAGCCCGGTGCCAGCGACGACTTCACCCACGGCTTGCGCTGCAGGCCACGTGCATTGGCGTTGCGCGCCAGCAATGCCGCGGCGATCACGTTGCGCGGGTTGGAGGTATTGGTGCAGCTGGTGATGGCGGCGATGATCACCGCACCGTCCGGCATCAGGCCCTGCGCCTGCTCGGCCCGGCCCGCTTCCAGCTTGGCTTCGTCGGCGATGCCGCGCTCGGCCAGCTCGGCGGTGGCCACGCGCTTGTGCGGATTGGACGGGCCGGCCATGTTGCGCACCACGCTGGACAGGTCGAAGCGCAGCACGCGCTCGTACTGCGCGGTGGCCAGATCGTCGGCCCACAGGCCGGTGGTGCGCGCGTAGTTCTCCACCAGCGCCACCTGCGATTCCTCGCGGCCGGTCAGGCGCAGGTAGTCGAGGGTCTGCGCATCGATGTAGAACATCGCAGCGGTGGCGCCGTATTCGGGGCACATGTTGGAAATGGTGGCGCGGTCACCGATGGTCAGTGCCGCGGCGCCCTCGCCGAAGAATTCAAGCCAGGCACCGACCACGCGTTCCTTGCGCAGGAACTCGGTCAGCGCCAGCACCACGTCGGTGGCGGTGATGCCCGGCTGCGGGCGGCCCGTCAATTCGACGCCGACGGTGTCCGGCAGACGCATCCACGAGGCGCGGCCCAGCATCACGTTTTCTGCTTCCAGGCCGCCGACGCCGATGGCAATCACGCCCAGCGCATCCACATGCGGGGTGTGGCTGTCGGTGCCCACGCAGGTATCCGGGAAGGCCACGCCGTCCTGCACGTAGATCACCGGCGACATCTTCTCCAGGTTGATCTGGTGCATGATGCCGTTGCCCGGCGGAATCACGTCCACGTTCTGGAAGGCCAGCTTGGTCCAGTCGATGAAGTGGAACCGGTCTTCGTTGCGGCGATCCTCGATCGCGCGGTTCTTCTCGAACGCCTGCGGATCGAAACCACCGCATTCCACCGCCAGCGAGTGATCAACGATCAGCTGCACCGGCACCACCGGGTTGACCTTGGCCGGGTCGCCGCCCTTGTCGGCGATGGCATCACGCAGGCCGGCAAGATCCACCAGCGCGGTCTGGCCGAGGATGTCATGGCACACCACACGCGCCGGGAACCAGGGGAAATCCAGGTCGCGGCGGCGCTCGATCAGCTGCTTCAGCGAATCTGCAAGCGTGGCCGGGTCGCAGCGACGGACCAGGTTCTCGGCCAGCACGCGCGAGGTGTACGGCAGCGTGGCATAGGCGCCGGGCTGGATCGCATCGACGGCGGCACGCGCGTCGAAGTAGTCCAGCGAAGCGCCGGGGAGGGTCTTGCGGTAATCGG
This sequence comes from Stenotrophomonas sp. 704A1, assembly GCF_030549525.1. Classification (NCBI taxonomy): domain Bacteria; kingdom Pseudomonadati; phylum Pseudomonadota; class Gammaproteobacteria; order Lysobacterales; family Lysobacteraceae; genus Stenotrophomonas; species Stenotrophomonas tuberculopleuritidis. The sequence continues at coordinate 3,527,205 of NZ_CP130831.1, forward strand.
TATTCATGGGCTGGCGGAATGCTCGTGGCGGGCCGGGTGCCGGCGATACGGCGGTGAAGGCATCCGGCCGGCGCGGGGCCGGCCGGACGCTTGCAGCAGGTGCAGCGGTGTGATCAGACGCGCTTGTCGATCGCCACGAAGTCGCGATCTTCCGGGCCGATGTAGTTGGCGCTCGGGCGGATGATCTTGCCGTCGATGCGCTGTTCGACGATGTGCGCGCTCCAGCCGGCGGTGCGGGCGATCACGAACAGCGGAGTGAACATCGCCGTCGGCACGCCCATCATGTGGTAGCTGACGGCGCTGAACCAGTCCAGGTTCGGGAACATCTTCTTGATGTCCCACATCACCGTTTCCAGGCGCTCGGCGATGTCGTACATCTTCATGCTGGACTGTTCTTCGGACAGCTCGCGGGCCACGTCCTTGATCACCTTGTTGCGCGGATCGGACACGGTGTAGACCGGATGACCGAAGCCGATCACCACTTCCTTGCGCTCCACGCGGGCCTTGATGTCTTCCTCGGCCTCATCGGGGTTGTCGTAGCGCTTCTGCACTTCGAACGCCACTTCATTGGCGCCGCCGTGCTTGGGACCGCGCAACGCGCCGATGCCACCGCAGATCGCGCTGTACATGTCGCTGCCGGTGCCGGCGATGACGCGGCAGGCGAAGGTGGACGCATTGAATTCGTGTTCGGCGTACAGGATCAGCGAGGTGTGCATCGCCTTCACCCACGAATCCTGCGGCTTCTCGCCGTGCAGCAGGTGCAGGAAGTGGCCACCAATGGAGTCGTCGTCGGTTTCCACGTCGATGGCGCGGCCGTTGTGGCTCCAGTGGTACCAGTACAGCAGCATCGAACCGAGGCAGGCCATCAGCTTGTCGGCGATGTCACGCGCGCCCGGATGGTTGTGGTCGTCCTTCTCCGGCGACACGCAGCCGAGCACGGACACGCCGGTGCGCATCACGTCCATCGGGTGGGCCGACGGCGGCAGTTCTTCCAGCGCGGCCTTCACCGCGGCCGGAATGCCACGCAGCGACTTCAGCTTGGCCTTGTACGAAACCAGTTCGGCGCGGGTCGGCAGCTTGCCGTGCACCAGCAGGTAGGCGATCTCCTCGAATTCGCTGGTGTTGGCCAGGTCCAGGATGTCGTAGCCGCGGTAATGCAGGTCGTTGCCGCTGCGGCCGACGCTGCACAGCGCGGTGTTGCCGGCAGCGGTGCCGGACAGGGCGACGGACTTCTTCGGCTTGAAGGTCGGGGTTGCGGTCGTATCGTTCATGTTTCCCTCCGAAAACTTGATGGTGCAGGGTACTGCTTATTTCTTGGCGGCGAACAGTGCATCGAGCTGCTGCTCGAAGGCGTGGTAGCCGATGCGGTCGTAGAGTTCTTCGCGGGTCTGCATGGTCTCCACCACGTTGCGCTGGTGGCCATCGCGGCGCACCGCCTGGTAGACGTTCTCCGCCGCCTTGTTGGCCGCACGGAACGCTGACAGCGGGAACAGCTGGATGGCCACGCCGGCCGAGGCCAGTTCATCGCGGCTGAACAGCGGGGTGGCACCGAACTCGGTGATGTTGGCCAGCACCGGCACCTTCACCGCATCGACGAATCGCCGGTAGGTGTCCAGGTCGTAGGCGGCCTCGGCGAAGATGCCGTCGGCACCGGCCTCGACGCAGGCAATGGCACGCTCGATGGCCTTGTCCACGCCGTCCACCTGGATGGCGTCGGTACGCGCGATCAGGAAGAAGTCCGGATCGGTCTTGGCATCGGCGGCGGCCTTCACGCGGTCGACCATTTCACCCTGCGAGACGATCTCCTTGCCTGGGCGGTGGCCACAGCGCTTGGCGCCGACCTGGTCCTCGATGTGGCAGGCGGCCGCGCCGGCCTTGATCAGCGACTTCACGGTGCGCGCGATGTTGAACGCGCTCGGGCCGAAGCCGGTATCGATATCGACCATCAGCGGCAGGTCGCAGACATCGGTGATGCGGCGCACGTCGATCAGCACGTCTTCCAGGGTGTTGATACCCAGGTCCGGCAGACCCAGCGAACCGGCAGCGACACCGCCACCGGACAGGTAGATGGCGCGGAAGCCGGCGCGCTTGGCCAGCAGGGCGTGGTTGGCGTTGATCGCGCCGATCACCTGCAGCGGCGATTCGGCAGCCAGCGCCTCACGGAAGCGGGCACCGGCAGAGAAAGGAGTGGAAGCGGTCATGCGGCGATCCAGGTTGAAGAACGGATGGGTAGGCGCAAGCACCATGCCAAGCTGCAAGCCGTTGATTTCACGGGCATGACCATCCTGCAACAGTGGAACATATGAAACATTGAAACAGATGTATCATGAAACGTCCCGCCCGAACCCGCCGCCATGTACCTGCCCCGCTCCCCCCTGCGCCACGCCGATGCCGACCCCGGCCGCCCGGTGATCTGGACGGTCAGCGTCTCGCGGCTGACCGGCCTGCTCGGTGATGTCATCCCCGAATTCGACCGCCGCGCGCGCATCGAGCAGATCAACCTCGGCTTCGAAGAGGCGGTGGACGTGATCGGTCAACGCCTGCGCCGCGAGCACTGCGATGTGGTGATTGCCGGCGGCTCCAACGCGGCCTGGCTGCGCGGACGGCTCGAGCTGCCCCTGGTGCCGATCCAGGCCAACGGCTTCGACCTGATGGAAGCGCTGGCACGCGCCCGCCGCATCGCCCCGCGCATCGGCCTGGTCACCCACGCCAGCGACGTACCGGTGTTCAGCAATTTCCAGCAGAGCTTCGGCCTGGATATCGAGCATCGGCGCTTCGTGACCCGCGAGGACGCACGTGACTGCATCGCCGACCTGCGTGCCAACGGCATCGAAGTGATCGTGGGCACCGGCATGGCCATCGACCATGCCGAGCAGGCCGGCCTGCCCGGGGTGCTGCTGTACTCGGCCGATTCGGTACGGCAGGCGTTCGAGCATGCGCTGGAGCTGACCCAGGCCCTGGCCCGTTCCAGTGGCCAGCGCCCCGCCCCGCGCCGCCGCGCCGCCGCGCGCACTGATGCGCAGGCGCTGCTCGGCGACAGCAGCGCAATGGCGGACGTGCGCGCGCAGATCGCGCTGTACGCGCCGCATGACAGCACCGTGCTGGTGACCGGCGAAACCGGCACCGGCAAGGAACTGGTCGCGCGCCAGCTGCACGCTGCCAGCGGCCGTCGTGGACGCTTCGTGGCACTGAACTGCGGCGCGATCAGCGAATCGCTGCTGGAAGCCGAGCTGTTCGGCTACAGCGATGGCGCCTTCACCGGCGCCCGGCGCGGTGGCCGGGTCGGCCTGGTCGAGGCCGCCGATGGCGGCACCCTGTTCCTGGATGAGATCGGCGAACTTCCGCTACCGCTGCAGACCCGCCTGCTGCGGGTGCTGGAGGAACGCGAAGTGCTGCGCGTGGGCGCCACCGAACCGACCCCGGTGAACCTGCGCGTGGTGGCCGCCACCCTGCAGTCGCTGGAGCAGCGCGCGGCCACCGGCAGCTTCCGGCGCGACCTGTATTACCGCCTGGCGGCGCTGCGCATCGCCCTGCCCTCGCTGCGTGCGCGGCGAGCGGACATCCCGTTGCTGGCACAGCACTTCTTCCGCCAGTTGCGCGGCATCGACGCGCCCCTGGATGAAGATGCGATGGCAATGCTGACCGCCGCCGAGTGGCCCGGCAACGTGCGCGAACTGCGCAACCTGGTGGATCGCCTGCGCATCCACTGGCAGCCCGGTGAAGGGCTGATTGATGCTGCGCGACTGCTGCAGCTGGCGCCCGAACTTGTGAATGAGGGCGTTGCAGCATTGCCGGTGGAAAGCAACGGCAAGCGCCCGCCGCGTACGCAGCTGGAAGCGCTGCTGCAGGAACATCGCAATGATCGCGAGGGCATGGCGCAGGCGCTGGGTGTATCGCGCACCACGCTGTGGCGCTGGTTGCGCGCGGAGGGTTTGTAGAGTCGAGCTTGCTCGACTGCCTTACGACCCGGAGCAGAAGCAGTCGAGCATGGCTCGACTCTACAGATGGCGCGAGCGTGCCCAGCGCGCCTCTATCGCAAACCGGCCGCTGCCCACTGCCGAAACCCATAACAGCAGCACGCCCAGCGGCACTTCGCTCAGATAGAAGAACCAGCTCAGCCAATCCGGCACGCTAAGCCCGGCAGGAATGCGCGCGATGCCATCGGTCAGCGCAGCAACCGCGCAGATCGCCGCCAGCAGCAGGGCCGAGGGGCGACTCAACAGACCCAGCACCAGCAGGCCGCCGGCGATCCATTCGATCGCACCGAGCACCGGCGCACTGAACACCGGGAACGGAATGCCCGCATCAACCAACGTATGCACCATGCGCTCGCGGCCCGCATCGGTGAACACCTTGTTCCAGCCGGATACGCAGAACATCACACCGGCGACGATGCGGGCGAGCAGCAGCAAGAGTGCTTCGGCGCCGCGGCGAGGCGGCGGCACGGCAAACAGGCAACGCCAGGAGGGCATGGCGACTCCGGAAATCGAGGGCATTCGTCGGAGTGTGCCGGTTGCTGACCTGCTCGCAGATGAAGCTGACCAGTCCGTTCGCGACACCCTGCCCTTGTAGAGCCGAGCCATGCTCGACTGCCCTACGCGCCAGAGCAACCGCAGCCGAGCATGGCTCGGCTCTACAACGGCCGCCTGTCGGCCAGCAGCAGCTCGATTTCCTCCACCTGCACCACCGGCACCTTCCACGGGTGATGCGGCGCGATGCCCTGCTCGAAAATGCGCTGCAGCCGCTGCGGATCGCGTGGCAGGCAGAACTCCAGCCGCACGCTGCCGACCACTTCGGTACGGCCCGCTTCTCCCTGCTCGGGCATCGCATCCGCGCGGGGGCGGAACTGCTCGAACCCCGGCGCAGACCACCACATGCCGTGCTCGTAGTCGCCTGCCGCCAGCGCGTCCACCGCCAGGATGCCCCGCTTCACCGCGTCCAGTGCATCAGTCGGCACGAACACCACCACGCGGTACAGCGGCAGGCGTTTCATCACGCGGCCTTACGGGTACAGCAGGCGCTTGCTCCAGCGCCCTTCGGCACCGGCTTCATAGCACCAGCGTTCGTGCAGGCGGAACTGCGCGCCGTACCAGAACTCGATGCGGTCGGGCACCACGCGCAGGCCGCTCCAGCCGTCCGGGCGCGGTACGTCCTTGCCTTCGAAGCGGGCTTCGACCTCGGCCACGCGCGCATCGAATTCCTCGCGCGTCGCCAGCGTCTTCGACTGCAGCGACGCCCATGCGCCGATCTGGCTCATGCGCGGGCGGCTGGCGAAATAGGCATCGGCCTCGGCATCGGCGACCTGCTCGACGCGGCCTTCGATACGCACCTGGATGCCGGCCTCGCGCAGGCTGCGCCACAGGAACAGCAGCGCCGCCTGCGGATTGGCCTGCAGTTCCCGGCCCTTGTGGCTGTCCAGATGCGTATAGAAGACGAACCCGCGCTCATCGAATGCCTTCAGCAGCACGGTGCGCGCCGATGGCCGGCCCTGCGTATCGGCGGTGGCCACCGTCATTGCGTTGGGCTCGACCTCGCGGCTCTGCTTCGCTTCTTCAAACAGCGCCGCAAAGGTGGACAGGGCTTCGGCGTACAGGTCGCTCATGGTTCGCTTCTTCTCACACGGATTGGGCTATTGTGGCGGCATGGTCGCTGCAGCGTACATGCCCCACGTGAAAGGATTCCCGGAAACGCTTGCCGAGCAGGCGCTCGACGATGCGCTGGACAGCGGCGCAGCCGTTCCAGTATTGGCGATCAGCGGCCTGCAGGGGAGCGGCAAATCGACGCTGGCCGCGCAGATCGTGGCGCGCGCGCAGGTGCGCGGGCTGAACGCGGCCACGCTGTCGATCGATGATGTCTACCTGACCCGTGGCCAGCGCCAGCGCCTGGCCCGCCAGGTGCATCCGCTGCTGATCACCCGCGGCCCGCCGGGCACCCATGACCTGCCGCTGGCGCATGCGGTGCTGGATGCGGTGGCCGCACGCCAGCCCGTGGCCTTGCCGCGCTTCGACAAGCTGGCCGACGAGCGCCTGCCCGAGGCTCAGTGGCCGCAGCTGCAGCAGCCATTGGATCTGCTGGTGTTCGAAGGCTGGTTCCTCGGCACGCCGGCACAGGACGAAGCCGACCTGCTGGCACCGCTCAACGCCCTGGAGCGCGAAGCCGACGCCGACGGCCGTTGGCGGCACTGGTGCAACCAGGCCTTGGCGCGCGACTACCCGGCGCTGTGGCAACGCTGCGATCGTCTGTGGTTCCTGCAGCCGCCGGATTTCTCGGTGGTGCCGCGCTGGCGCTGGCAGCAGGAGCAGAACCTGCAGACCGCGCAGCCGGGCCGGCACGGCATGAGCCGGCCGCAGCTGGAGCGCTTCGTGCAGTACTACGAGCGGGTCAGCCGGCAGGCGCTGCGCGCACTGCCCGCGCTGGCCGACCACGTGGTGGTGCTGGACGGCCAGCGCCAGGTGCAGAGCGTGCGCTGAGGGCGGCTACTCGACCAGGAAGGTCACCCGCAGGTTCACCCGCCACTCGGTGATTTCACCGTTGCCATCGGTCACCACCTTGGTTTCGTTGATCCAGGCGCCCTGGATCCCCTTGACCGTCCCGGAGACCTTCTTCAAGCCACTGCGCACCGCATCCTCCACGCTCTTGGGCGAAGACGCATTGATTTCGATGACCTTGGCAACCGACATGGCAGGTACTCCGTCAAGCGCGGGAAACCCCGCAGGAACGCCCACCCTGACGTGAAGAACGTAAAGGCCAGGGCACGGAGGTGTTAGGATCAGAGGGCATGAATCCCGCTCCGAACCTGATCCTGATCGGCCCGATGGGCGCCGGTAAAACCTGCATCGGCCGCCGCCTCGCCGAGCGCTTCACGCTGGACTTCGTCGATGTCGACCAGGTCATCGTCGATGCCGCCGGCGCCAGCATCCCGACCCTCTTCGAGCATTCCGGCGAAGCCGGCTTCCGTGCCCACGAACGCCAGGCGCTGGCGGAGGTACTGGCCGGGCGCGGCCAGCTGGTCTCCACCGGTGGCGGCGCGGTGCTGGATCCGGACAACCGCCGCCTGATCGCCCGGCGCGGCTTCGTGGTCTACCTGCGGGTCGGCGTGGCCGCCCAGCTCGAGCGGCTGGCGCGCGACAAGGGCCGGCCGCTGCTGCAGCGACCGGACCGCGAGCAGGTACTGCACGACCTGGCCGCGCAGCGCGACCCGCTGTACCGCGAGCTGGCCGACCTCACCCTGGATACCGACCCGTACACCGCCGCCGATGCGACGGCCCAGCTTGTGGTCAAGCTGGCCACGCAATGGCAGCGACAGGACCCCACTGCATGACCTCCCCTGCCCTGCTGCAGGTCGCCGTTGGCGGCGACCGTCCCTACACCATCACCATCGGCACCGGTGCCCAGGCCGACGGCGCCGCACTCGCCGCCCACGTGCGTGGCCGCCATGCATTGCTGGTCAGTGACAGCGAGGTGGCACCGCGCTACCTGGCTGCCGTGAAGCAGGCCCTGCTGGCCGCACGCCCGGACCTGATCGTTGCCGAGCATGTCCTGGCCGCCGGCGAGGCCTCCAAGACCCTGGCCGAGTTCGGCCGCGCGATCGAAGCGCTGGCCGCACTGGGCGCCACCCGCGATGCCTGCGTGTTCGCACTCGGCGGCGGCGTGGTCGGCGACCTCGCCGGTTTCGCTGCCGCCTGCTGGATGCGCGGCGTGGACTGCGTGCAGTTGCCGACCACCCTGCTGGCGATGGTCGATTCCTCCGTCGGCGGCAAGACCGCCGTGGATATTCCGGCCGGCAAAAACCTGGTCGGCGCCTTCCACCCGCCGCGTGCGGTGATCGCCGACACCCGCGTGCTGGCCACCCTGCCGCCACGCGAGCTGCGCGCTGGCCTGGCCGAAGTGGTGAAGTACGGCGCGCTGGGCGACGCGGCATTCTTCGACTGGCTGCAGCAGCATGCCGCTGCGCTGCTCGATGGCGAGCAGGCCGTGATCGCCGAAGCCATCGCCCGCAGCTGCCGGCACAAGGCGGCGATCGTCGCGCGCGATCCCTTCGAGAAGGGCGAACGTGCCCTGCTCAACCTGGGCCACACCTTCGGCCATGCCATCGAAACCGAGCAGGGCTATTCCGCACCGGGCCGCGACGCGCTGAACCACGGCGAGGCGGTGGCGGTGGGCATGGTCCTGGCGGCGAAACTGTCCAGCGCGCTGGGCCTGGCCGACGACGCCGACCGGGCGCGCCTGCAGGCCCTGCTGCAACAGCTCGACCTGCCGGTGGCGATCCCGGCCGGGCTCGATCCGCAGGCCCTGCTCGGGCGCATGCGCCTGGACAAGAAGAACGTGGCCGGCCGCCTGCGCCTGGTGCTGTGGCGCGGCATCGGCCGCGCCGAAGTGGTGCCCGATGTGGACGAGGCCGCGGTGCTGAAGGTGCTGGCTGCGGGCTGACCGCTTGCGCGCTCGCCGGGCATGGCCCGGCGCTGCCGGGACGATTCACGAGGTTATCGGCCAGCGGCCGGCGCTACCGCGTTGCGGCCGGGGTCACCCTGGCCCCGCTACAATCGGCACATGCACGTCCACCTGCAACAACCCGCCATCGGCACCGAGGTACCGCGCTTCCTGCGCCTGACCCTGCTACCGGACCTGTTCGGCGGCTGGGAACTGCTGCGCGAATCCGGTCGCGTCGGGGCCCGCTCGCAGCTGCGGCGCGAGGTGTACCTGCACGCCGACGAAGCCCGCCACGCCTTCGACAAGGCCCGCGATGCCGAGCTGCATCGCGGCTTCCAGATCCTTTCGCACGGCGATTGAACGCGCCGCCGCCACTTCGCACAAGGAATGCCCATCGTGACCCGCCCTCTCCGCAACGATCGCCTGCTGCGCGCCCTGCGCCGTGAACCGGTGGACTGCACCCCTGTCTGGCTGATGCGCCAGGCCGGCCGCTACCTGCCGGAGTACCGCGCCACCCGGGCCAAGGCCGGCAGCTTCCTGGCCATGGCCAAGAACCCGGAGATCGCCTGCGAAGTCACCCTGCAGCCGTTGCGCCGCTTCCCGCTGGACGCCGCCATCCTGTTCTCCGACATCCTCACCATTCCCGATGCGATGGGCCTGGAGCTGTATTTCGTCGAAGGCGAAGGCCCCAAGTTCCGTCACCCGGTACGCGACGAAGCCGCCATCGCCAGGCTGACCGTGCCGGACATGGAGCAGGACCTGGGCTATGTGATGGACGCAGTGCGCCTGATCCGCCGCGAACTGGACGGCCAGGTGCCGCTGATCGGCTTCTCGGGCAGCCCGTGGACGCTGGCCTGCTACATGGTGGAAGGCGGCGGCAGCAAGGATTTCGCCCGCATCAAGGCGATGGCGCTGAACCATCCGCAGGCCCTGCACCGCCTGCTGGAAGTCACCACCGATGCGGTCATCGCCTACCTGGGCGCACAGCGCGCGGCCGGCGCGCAGGCCCTGCAGGTGTTCGACACCTGGGGCGGCGTGCTGTCGCCGGCGATGTACCGCGAGTTCTCGCTGCGCTACCTGCAGCGGATTGCCCAGGGCCTGGACCGTGGCCAGGGCAGCGAGCGCACGCCGCTGATCCTGTTCGGCAAGGGCACCGGCCTGCACCTGGAAGCGCTGTCACAGACCGGTGCCGATGCGCTGGGCCTGGACTGGACGCTGGACCTGGACGAGGCGATGCGCCGTACCGGTGGCCGCGTCGCCCTGCAGGGCAACCTCGACCCGACCACGCTGTACGCCTCGCCCGATGCGATCGCTGCCGCTGCGGCGCGGGTGCTGGATACCTATGCCGCTGGAAACGGGGGCTCGCGCGAAGGCCACGTGTTCAATCTGGGCCACGGCATGTCGCCGGACATGGACCCGGCGCACGTGCAGGTGCTGGTTGACGCGGTGCACGCGCACAGCCGTCGCTGAGCGTCCGGCTCGCTCACTGCGCGATCGGGACCACCGTCTTTATCGCGCCGTGACCCGCAGTGCGCGATCATGGCGTCCCCCACGCAGCACCGGCCGCACGCCATGTCCGCACCGCCAGACGACTACTCCCGCCACCGCCCCCTGCTGTGGCTGGTCTCGCTGGCGATCTTCATGCAGATGCTGGATTCGACCATCGTCAACACGGCCCTGCCGGCGATGGCCGCCAGCCTCGGCGAAAGCCCGCTGCAGATGCAGTCGGTGGTGTTCAGCTATGCACTGGCGGTGGCTACCTTCATCCCGGCATCGGGCTGGATTGCCGACCGCTACGGCACCCGGCGCACCTTCCTGGTGGCCATCATCCTGTTCACCCTGGGGTCGCTGGCCTGCGCGCTGGCCCAGCACCTGCACCAGCTGGTCGGCGCCCGCGTGCTGCAGGGCATCGGCGGCGCGATGCTGCTGCCGGTCGGCCGCCTGGCGGTGATGCGTTCGGTCGCGCGCGAGCAGTTCCTGCGCGCGATGAGCTTCATCGCCATCCCCGCGCTGGTGGGCCCGCTGATCGGGCCGACGCTCGGCGGTTGGCTGGTCGAAATCGCCTCATGGCACTGGGTGTTCCTGATCAACCTGCCGATCGGCGTGATCGGATTCATCGCCGCGATGAAGATCATGCCCGACCATTACGCCAGCCATCGCACCCGCTTCGACCTGCGCGGCTATCTCATGCTGGCCTTCGCGATGGTGGTGCTGTCACTGGCACTGGATGGCATTTCCGGGCTCGGCACCCCGCATGCGCTGGTGATGCTGATGACGGTCGCGGGCCTGGCCGCGCTGGTGGGCTACTGGTTGCATGCCGCCAATTCCACGGCACCGCTGTTCTCGCTGGCGTTGTTCCGGGTGCCGAGCTACCGCATCGGCATTCTCGGCAACCTGTTCTCGCGCATCGGCAGCAGCGCCATGCCGATGCTGATTCCGCTGCTGCTGCAGGTCGGCCTGGGGCTGGGACCGATGAACGCCGGGCTGATGATGGTGCCGGTGGCCGCCGCCGGCATGGTCTCGAAGAAGCTGGCGGTGAGGCTGGTGGAGCGCTACGGCTACCGCCGCGTGCTGATGGTCAACACGGTGCTGGTCGGGCTGGCGATGGCCAGCTTCATCCTGATGACCCCGGGCCAGCACCTGGCGTGGCGCCTGCTGCAGCTGGCGTTCTTCGGTGCGGTCAATTCGCTGCAGTTCACCGTGATGAACACCGTCACCCTGCGCGACCTCGACCGCGAGTTCGCCAGCTCCGGCAACAGCCTGCTGTCGATGGTGATGATGCTGGCGGCCGGCTTCGGCGCCGCCGCGGCCGGCAGCCTGCTGGCGGCATTCGGCAGCCATCTGGATGGCCACGGCGCGACAGCGGCGCTGCATGCCACCTTCCTGTGCGTGGGCGCGATAACGCTCACATCGACGCTGATCTTCTGGCAGCTGCCCGATACCAGGCCCGAGCCGCGCCAGGTGGAAGAAGTAGCGGAGTAGAGCGCCTGCAGGGCTGCGCCCTGCACCTGCCGAAGCCAGGGCAACAGCAACAGCAACTGCAACAGCGGAATTCCATGGGATGGCGGGTGCCACCCCGCCTTCGACAATATTCCGCGATCTGTTGAATCTCGATCGATCAATTCCGGGATCTGACTGACGTGTCGACCGAGGTCGACATCGACCAACAGCCACGGCGATCTGTCAGAGGCGGGGCGGTGTCGGAGTGCGGGGTTTCAGCCGCATGGATGCGGCTGAAAAGCCTACACGGACGTACTTGCGGCGTCCCCGCACTCCGACACCGCCCCGTCATCCCACGCAATCCCCGCCATTGCCGTTGCCGTTGCTGTTGCTCTGGCTTCGGCAGGTGCAGGGCGCAGCCCTGCCGCCCCCCCTCCTTACCGCCCCAGCACGCGCGCGATCGCTTCCACCAGCAGCTCACCGGTCACCGGCTTGCGCAGGAAGCCACCGATGCCCGCCGCCTCCACCTGCTGCTGCAGGTCCGGATCGGTACGCGCCGTCACCGCCAGCAGCGGCAGCATGTAGCCCTGGTTGCGCAGGTGCTGGGCCAGTTCGAAGCCGCTCAGGCCCGGCAGGTCCAGATCCAGCAGGCCGACATCGAAATCGCCGGCGCTGATCTCGCGCAGCGCCGCCAGCGCGTGGCCGGCGTGTACCACTTCATGCCCGCGGGCACTGAGCAGGCCGCACATCACATCGGCCACGGTCGCATCGTCTTCCACCAGCAGCACCCGCAGCGCCGGCAGGCTGGCCACGGCATCGGCGCCCTCGCCTTCGGCGCCGCCCTCGCCCGCGCTGTCCTGCTGCACCGGCAACGGCAGACTGACGCCGAAGCAGGTGCCGTTGCCAAGCTGGCTTTCCACCCGGATGCGGCCCTGCATCGCCAGTGCCAGTTCGCGGCAGATCGCCAGGCCCAGGCCACTGCCGCCGTACTGCGCGGCCGTGCGCGCGCCATCGGCCTGTTCAAAGCGGCGGAACAGCCGTTGCTGCTGTTCCTGGCTGATACCAGGACCGGTATCGCGCACTTCGAAATACAGGCCCTGCGTGCCGTCATCGCAGCGCGCGTGCAGGGTGATGCTGCCGCGGCTGGTGAACTTGACTGCGTTGGACAGCAGGTTGAGCAGGATCTGGCGCACCCGCATGGCGTCACCGGTGGCCTGCAGTCCCGCCGGCAGCTGGTTGTCGAGGATGAAGCGCAGGCCCTTCTGCGCGGCCAGTGGCCCCATCAGCGCGGCGAGGTCCTGAAGCAGGCGGTTGAGCGGGAACGGATTGGACTGCAGTTCCAGTCGCCCCGATTCGATCCGTGCCAGGTCCAGCGCGTCGTTGACCAGGTGCAGCAGGTGCTCGCCGGCATGCCGGATCGACTGGGTGTAGCCGCGCTGCTGCGGATCCAGCGGTGACGCCAGCAGCAGTTCGCTCATGCCTAGCACGCCGGTCATCGGCGTGCGGATTTCGTGGCCGAGGTTGGCCAGGAAGCGGGTCTTGGCCGCCGACGCGTGCTCGGCCAGCTCCTGCTTGTGCAGCGCCAGCTGGTAGGCATGCCGGCGCTGCAGGCGCCGCCGGTACAACCAGGCGAACCAGCTGGTCAGCAGCAGCGCGATCGAGGCCAGTACCAGCAGGCCGGACAGGCTGCGCCACCACGGCGGCTGCACGTGGAATTCCAGGGTCTGCACCCGCGACCAGACATGGTCGGCCGAGCGCGCCTGCACTTCCAGGCGGTACGCGCCGGGCGGCAGGCGCGAGAACAGACGTTCGCCTGCCGGCCCCACTTCCACCCAGTCCGGGTCGTAACCGGCCAAGCGGTAGCGGTAGGTATTGGACGCCGAATCGGCGAAGGACAACAACCGCGCGACGATGCGCAGGTCGCGGTCGCCGTCGGCGATCTGCAGCGGGGTGTCGTGGGTCAGGTCCAGCAGCTGCTCGTTGCGGCGCACCTCCACCCGCTCGATCACCAGCGGCGCACGCCGCGTGGACGGGCGCACCTGCTCGGGGTCGAACACCACCACGCCGGCCGGCGTGCCGGCCACCATGCGGCCGGTGGCCGTGGCCACCAGCGTGTGCTCCCGGAATTCCTGGCTGGGCAGGCCGTCATGCACGCCGTACAGGCGCACGCTGGCGCCATCGGCGCTCACCCGCACCAGCCCACGGGCGCTGGTGGCCCAGGCCACGCCCTGCGCATCGACCACCAGCCCGGTGGCCGAGATCGCCGGATAGCCCTGTTCGGCACCGACCACCGCCTGCCGCTCCAAGCGGCCCTGGCTCCACCGATAGCGTGACAGGCGGCCGTCCTCGGACAACCAGACCTGCCCGTCCTGGCCGACGTGCAGGGCATACACCGCGGTGGCCGGCGCGCCGGGTACCGGCTGGAAGCGCTGGGCATCCGGCTGCCACTGCAGCAGGCCGCGGCTGCTGGCCAGCCAGATCCGGTCCTGCGGCCCGCATTCCACGGCCAGGTTGAGCTGCCCGGCCTGCAGGCCGTCCTCGCCATTCTCCAGGCGGCGGCGCACGTGGCCCTCCAGATCGCGCTGCTGCAGGCCCGCCGACAGCATCAACCAGAGGCTGTCGCCGTCGCAGGTCATCATCGCCTCGATGTTGCCTTCCATGGTCGCGTCGGCGCCGGCATCGCGACCCCAGCGCCGCAGCTCGCCGCGGCGCGGGTCGTAACGCATCAGCGCATCGGTGGAGCCGACCCAGACCCGGCCCTGCCGGTCCTCGCGCACCGAGGTCAGCCAGTGCATGCCATTGACGAAGGTCCGGTGCTGTTCGATCGTGCCGGTACGTGGATCGAAGCGGTCCAGCGCACCGTGGCTGCCAACGGTCCAGACCCCGCCATTGGCGGATGGACTGGTGCCGAGCACATAGGAATTGCGCAGCGAGGACGGATCATCCTCCAGCCGCGAGAACACCGAGAACTGCCACCAGCGCGGCAGCAGATGCCACAGCCCGGCATTGGTGCTGGCCAGCCAGATGCCACCTTCGCGGTCCTCATAGGCGCCGGTCCAGTTCGGCCGCACCTGGCCACGCGCGATCGCGCTGTACAGCGGCACCGTCTGGAACTGGCCGTCGATCGCGCGGCCCAGGCCGCTGCGGGTATCCAGCCAGTGCCCGCCCTGTTCGTCACGCAGCATCATGCCCAGCACCTGGTCGCCCGCCGGCAGCGACCACGGCACCGGCTCGAAATGGCCGTCCGGCCGGCGCACCGTGGCTCCGGCCAGGGTGCTGATCCACAGGCTGCCATCGGGTTCGGTGCTGAGGCCGTTGATCAGCAGGCTGGGCACCAGGCTGCTGCCGACCCGCTCGAAGTCGGTGCCGGTCCAGCGCGCGACGCCGTGCTTGGTGCCCACCCACAGGCTGCCGTCGGCCAGGGTCGCCAGATAGGGCACCGACGCCGCCGGCACGCTGCGTGGATTGTTCGCCTCGGGCAGGAACCGCTGCAGGCGGTCATTGCTGTCGAGCCGGTACAGGCCGCCTTCGTGGGTACCGAACCAGATCGCGCCATCGGGCGTGGTGGCCAGGCTCCATACCGTGTTGCTGCCCATCAGCGGCTGGCTGCTGCGGTCGTAGAAGCGCAGCTGGCGCCGGTCGGCCGACATCCGCACCAGCCCGGCGTTCTCAGTTCCGATCCACAGTTCGTTGCGCGCATCCACCAGCACGCTCCAGATGCGGTTGTCGCGCAGCCCGTCTTCGGAACGCCAGATCCGGTAGTTGCGGCCGTCATAGCGGGCCAGGCCATCGTTGGTGGCGATCCACAGGTAGCCGTAGCGGTCTTCGGCCATGCGGTTGACCGTGTTGGACGGCAAGCCGTCGAACACCGTGACCTGCCGCGGCGTCGGTGGCACCGGCTGCGCCGCGGCGGGCGCCACGCAGCACAGCAGGATCAGCAGCAGCGTTGCCGCCCGCAGATACGCCACCGATTGCCTCCTCATGCTGCTGATGATGATCCCACGCCGTGGGCGTCGGCATGGTAAACCGAAAGTCACGCAATTCACGCCGCGCACTGCCGTGCCTAGACGTTGCTCTGCCGTTTTCCGCGTGCCTGGGCAATCGCTGCCACCAGCAGATCGCCCGTGACCGGCTTGCGCAGGAAACCATCGAAGCCGGCCGCCAGCACCTGCGTTTCGGCGTAGGCATCCGAACGTGCGGTCACCGCCACCAGCGGCAGTTCGTAGCCCAGTGCACGCAGCTGGCGGGCAATGGCGGTGCCATCCAGTGCCGGCAGGTCCAGGTCGAGCAGGCCGACATCGAAGCCCTCGGTCGCGATCTCCGACAGTGCGCCCAGGCCGTGCAGCACATGCACCACGCTGTGGCCGCGACCGCGCAGCAGCCCGGCGATCACCTCGGCCACGGTTGCATCATCCTCGACCAGCAGGATGCGCAGCGGCGGCAGCGCCGGCGATGCCATCGCCTCGCCCGACGCGGTGGCCTGCTGCGGCGTCCACGGCAACGGCAGGCGCACCGCGAAACGCGCGCCGCGGCCCGGCTGGCTGTCCACGTCGATGCGGCCACCCATCGCCACCGCCAGTTCCTGGCAGATCGCCAGGCCCAGCCCGCTGCCGCCATAGCGCGACGCGGTACGCGGGCCGTCGGCCTGTTCGAAGCGGTGGAACAGGCGATGCTGCTGTTCGGCGTTGATGCCCGGCCCGCTGTCGCTGACTTCGAACGTCACTGCGCCGCCGTCGGCCTCCAGCCGCGCCCCCAGCCCGACATGGCCGCGTTCTGTGAACTTGATGGCGTTGCCGAGCAGGTTGAGCAGGATCTGGCGGACCCGCATTTCATCGCCACTGACGCTGATCGGGCCGGGCAGCGCATCCTCGCGTCGGAACGCCAGCTGGCGCTGGCTCGCCATCGGCTGCATCAGCGCCTGCACCTGGTCGAGCAGGCCGTTCAGGTCGAACGGGCGGATGTCCAGTTCCAGCCGCCCGGCCTCGATCCGTGCCAGGTCCAGCGCATCATTGACCAGCCGCAGCAGATGGCTGCCTGCCTGCTGGATCGACCCGGCGTAGCCACGCTGTTCCGGATCCAGTTCGGTGGCCAGCAGCAGTTCGCTCATGCCCAGCACGCCGGTCATCGGCGTGCGCACCTCGTGGCCGAGGGTGGCCAGGAAGCGGCTCTTGGCCTGCGAGGCCTGCTCGGCGATCTGCTGCTTGTGCACGGTCAGCTGCCACTGCTGGCGGCGGCGCAGGCGCCGCCGGATCGACCACACCAACGCCAGCAGCAGCAACGAGCCGAGCATCACGTAGCCGAAGATCGCCATGCCACTGCGCCACCACGGCGGCAGCACCTTGACGTGCAGCTGCTGCGAGGGCGTCCACGGGCCGCTGGCCGATGCCGCCTGCACGTCGATCGCATACACCCCGGGGGGCAGCCGCGACAAGGTCCGCTGGCCATCGCCACCCTGCTCCACCCAGTTCTGGTCGTAGCCCTGTACCCGGAACCGGTAACGGTTGCCTGCCGGGTTGGCGTAGGACAGCAGGCGCGCGTCGATCTGCAGATCGCGGTCATCCGGTCCCAGCAGCAGCGGCCCGGTGGTCGGCAGCGGCTGCCAGCCGCGGGCGTCATCACGGCGCACCCGCACCTGCGCGATCACCAGCTGCGAGGGCGGCAGCGCCAGGTCGGCTGCATCGGGATCGAACCCGACCAGGCCGGTCTGGGTGACGGCCAGCACCCGCCCATCGGCACCGATGGCCGGCGGGCGCTGGGTGAACTCGGCGTCGAGCAGGCCATCGCGTTCGTTGAACAGCTGCACGCGCCGCAGTCTGGGATCCCAGCGCAGCAGCCCGCGTGGCGTGGTCGCCCACAGCCGCCCGTCGCGGGCCAGCGCCAGGCCGCCCATGCTGACCGGTGGCATCCCGGCGGTGGCATCCACGCGCTGGATCAGGCGCAGGCTCAACCCGTCCCACTGGTAGCGCTCGAACGCGCCCAGGCGCGCCACCCAGACCTGGTTCGGATCGATCCACAGCAGATCGTAGATGCTGCCCGCGGACACCCCCGGCACCGCTTCGAAACGATCGGCCTGCTCGCGCCAGATGCCGAGTTCGCCCATCACCCAGGCCCGCCCGCGCGGGTCGAAGCGGATCTGTTCGATCGGTGCGTCGGTGGCGCCGTGCAGGGCGCCCAGGCTGAAACTGCGCAGCAGCCGTCCATCGGCACTGCGCTGCTGCAGCCCCAGATTCATCACCGACACCCAGACCGTGCCATCCGGTGCCTGCCGCATCAGGTCGATGCGCTGGCGCAGGTCGGCCCCGCCTTCGATGCGCCAGTCGCGCAGCGCGCGGGTGGTCGGATCGTACTCGCTGATGCGCCCGGCACGGCCCAGCCACAGCCGCCCGTCCGGGCGCGGCAATACCGACCACACCGCGCCGCTGCCCAGTTCGCGATCGCTGGCCAGCAGGCTCAACGTGCCCTGCGCATCCAACCGGTAGACGCCGTGGGCCGAACCGACGTAATAGTTCCGGCCATCGCTGGCCGCGCTCAGCAGATACTGGCTGTCCAGCGGTTTGCCATCGACCTGGTACCAGGTGGAAAAGCGGCGCCAGTCCGGCGGCAGGTAGGCCAGGCCCTGGGTCAGCAGCGCCACCCACAGCCCCCCCTCATGATCCTGCAGCAGATCCAGCACGCCACTGTGACCGGTCAGGAAGCCACTGCCACGGTCGCCTTCCAGCCGGCGCAGCTGCTGTGCATCCCCGCGCAGCAGCCCATCGGAGGTGCCCGCCCAGTAGCCGCCCTGCCGATCGGGCAGGACCAGCGCCGAACGCAGCTGGGCGCTGCCGGCCCATGCGGGGCGGCTGACCTGGTCGTGCACGTCGACGCGGAACAGGCCGTCGCCCTGGGTTCCCACCCAGATCGCGCCGTCGCTGTCGCGGCTCAGCCGCAGCACGCTGACCGTGCCCAGTTCGCGCGGCGCGATGGCCTCGAAGGCCTGCCCGTTCCAGCGCGCCAGACCGGCCTCGGTGCCGACCCACAGCCGGCCCTGCGCATCGACAAGACTGCTGTAGACGGTATCGCTGGGCAACCCCCCGGGATGCGCGCGGTCGTGGCGGAAGTGGCGCAGGCTGCCGTCCTCGCCGACGCGGCACACGCCGTGGCTGCTGCTGCCGATCCACAGCGCGCCCTCGGCGTAGGCCAGCGTCCAGAACTGCCCCTGGCAGCCCTCGCTGATGGCCTCGAAGGTCCTGAAACGCTCGCGGTCCGCATCCAGCCGGGCCAGGCCCTTGCCGTTGATGCCGACCCAGACTCGGTCGAGCGGATCCACCAGCAGGGTCTCGATTTCGTTGCCCGGCAGGGAATCGCGCTGCGTGGGGTCGTGTTCCCAGACCCGCAGCTCGCCGCCGTCGTAGCGGACCAGGCCGCCATCGGTGGCGGCCCAGACATGGCCCTGGCGGTCTTCGGCCAACGCCAGCACCATGCGCGACGGCAACCCTTCGGCCGCACCGAAGCGCCGCATGCGCGGTGTTTCTCCCGCCATGTCCAAGGTCGTGGCCAACGCCGAAAGCGTCCACAGCACCAGACCTGCTCCTGCGATGCCTTGGCACCACCGGCGCCAGCCGTTCGTCATCCTGAACCCCCTGTCCTGTCCCGATTGTCACACACGGTCGGGGCCATCGCTGCAACAGCCTGTTTCCAGCCGCATCGCCACCACGAACTGTTGCAGCCGTGCACACAGCGTTGCCGGGAGCCTGTGGGTATGATCGAACGACCTTTTCCAGAGCCCTTCGCCCATGCGCTTCTGCCTGGCCCTGCTGCCGATGCTGCTTGCCACCGCCCCCGCCTGGGCCGGCACCGAGGCCTACCGCATCGATCCGGTGCATACCCGCGTGCTGTTTGCGATCGACCACGCCGGGTACTCGCAGGCGCTGGGCACGATCTCCGGAAGCCAGGGCCATCTGCAGTTCGATAGCGACAACTGGCAGGACGCGACCCTGGAGGTCGAGATCCCGGTGTCGCGATTGGACCTCGGGGATGCCAAATGGAACCAGGCCACCCTGGCCCGCAGCCTGCTGGATGGCGAACGCTTCCCCACCGCGCGCTTCGTGTCCAGCCGGGTCGAACCGATCGATGACCAGCGTGCGCGGGTGGTCGGCACCCTGACCCTGCGCGGGGTCAGCCAGGAGGTCACGCTGGACGTGACCCGCAATGCGGTCAAGCGCTACCCGCTGCCCCCGTTCCGGCGCACCGCCGGCTTCTCGGCGACCACCACGTTGAGCCGGAGCGCATTCGGCATTACCGCCTGGCCGGGCGTAATCGGCGACACCGTGCAGGTCAGGATCGAGGCTGAAGCCACCCTCGACCGCAGCGACAGGCCGGGAACTCCCGCCCCGGACGCACACTCCGACAGCCAGACGGCCCCCAAGGATCCTTCATGACCGCCAAGAACACCCCCGCCGCCTGGGGCAGCGTCAGCCAGACCCTGCACTGGTTGATCGCCCTGCTGATCCTCACCCTCGGCGTGGTCGGCCTGACCATGGGCGAGCTGCCCAAGACCCCGAAGTACTTCTGGGTCTACACCGCGCACAAATCGATCGGCATCACCGTGCTGGCACTGGTGCTGCTGCGCCTGGGCTGGCGCCTGTATGCCGGCGCGCCCAGGCCGGTGCCGGGCGTGCCCAGCTGGCAGGAGCGCATCGCCAGTGCCACCCACGTGCTGCTGTATGTGCTGATGTTCGCCATTCCGCTGTCGGGCTGGCTGTACGACTCGGCCAGCGGCCTGCGTCCGTTCCGCTGGTTCGGCCTGGTCGATGTGCCCAAGCTGAGCGGCCCCGACCCGCAGGTCGTGGCGGTCTCCCACGCCATCCACGAGTATGGATTCTGGCTGTTGATCGCGGTGGTGCTGGCCCACGCCGGCGCCGCCTTCTACCACCACCTGTTCCAGCGCGACGCCACGCTGTCCCGGATGTTGCCGCGCGGCTGGCTCGCCTCTCCCCAGAAGGACTGAACGATGACCCTGAAACTGACCACCCCGGCCGCCGTGGCCGCCGCCCTGGCCGGCATGCTGGCCGCCGCTCCGGTGTTTGCCGCCGACTACGCGCAGGCGCCGGGCGCCGGTTCGTTCCTGGCCTTCGCCAGCAAGTACGACGGCGAAGTGTTCACCGGCAGCTTCCCCGGTTTTGCGACCCGGCTCAGCTTCGACCCGGCCAACCCGGCCGCCGGATCGCTGGACGTGGTGATTCCGCTGGCCGGCGCCAAGAGCGGCAACAGCGACCGTGACTCGACCCTGCAGGGCGCGGACTTCTTCAATGTCGGCAAGTTCGCCACCGCGCGCTACACCGCCAAGGGCTTCCGCGCGATCGGCAACGACCAGTTCGCTGCCGACGGCACGCTGGAACTGCGGGGTGTCAGCAAGCCGGTCACCTTCACCTTCAGCTGGAAGCCGGGTGCGCAGCCGGTGCTGACCGGCAAGGCCACGGTCAAGCGCCTGGACTTCGGCGTGGGCGGCGGCGACTGGGCCGATACCAAGACCATCCCCGACGAAACCGCGATCAGCACGATCGTGAAGTTCAACCCGAAATAAGACGCGTCCCACGCCGTCACCGCCGCCGGGCATGGCCCGGCGCGACCGAAGCCCCCTGGAACAGGGTAGCGCCGGGCCATGCCCGGCGGATTCAACCTGCGGCCAGCCAGGCCTGCACCCTGGCCGCGTCGAACGGCCAGTCCAGCTCGCGGTCGCCGCGCTCATCGCGCAGCACCGGTACCCGCGCGCCATAGCGCGCCTCCAGCCCCGGCTGGTCGTCCAGGAACACCGACTCGAACTCCGGCGCACGCGCCCGCGCCAGTTCGGCCAGCGCCATGTCGCACAGGTGGCAGTCGTCGCGCTGGAACAGGATCAACACCGGCGTTCGCTCCCTTCGGCGGAATGCTGCGCCGCAGTCATGGAACGGCGGCGTGAACCGCTAGAATAGCGTTCTCTCCCGGTACCCGCAGTACGGCAACCATGGCTGTCAGCACGTTCGACGTTTTCAAGATCGGCATTGGCCCGAGCTCCTCGCACACCGTCGGGCCGATGAAGGCCGCCGAGCGCTTCATCCACCGCTGGCTGCTCGACCCGGGCCGCCTGCAGGAGGTCGTACGCATCCGCGCCGATGTCTACGGCTCGCTGGCGTTGACCGGCCGCGGCCATGGCACCGACAAGGCGATCCTGCTCGGCCTGGAAGGCCAGCGCCCGAACCTGATCGACCCGGACATCATTCCGGCCACGCTGGAACGCATCCGCAGCAGCAAGCGCATCCAGCTGATGGGCCAGCACGAGATCGCCTTCGACGAGAAGCGCGACCTCGGCATGAACAAGCGGCAGAAGCTGCCTTACCACACCAATGGCATGCGCTTCACCGCGTACAACGCCGATGACGAAGTGATCGCCACCCGCGACTACTACTCGGTGGGCGGCGGCTTCGTGGTCAACCAGGACGATGCCGCCGATGACCGCATCGTGCCCGATGAAACGCCGCTGCCCTACCCGTTCAGGAGCGGCGACGAGCTGCTGGCGCAGACCGCACGCAGCGGCCTGAGCATCGCCCAGCTGATGTTCGAGAACGAGAAGTGCTGGCGCAGCGAAGACGAGATCCGCGCCAACCTGCGTGAGATCTGGAGCGCGATGCAGTCATGCGTGGCGCGCGGCATCCGCGAGGAAGGCGTGCTGCCGGGTGGGCTGAAGGTGGGTCGCCGCGCACCGGCGCTGTACCGCGAACTGTCCTCCAAACCGGAAGCGGCGATGCGCGATCCGCTGACCACGCTGGACTGGGTCAACCTGTACGCGCTGGCCGTGAACGAGGAGAACGCCGCCGGCGGCCGCGTGGTCACCGCGCCGACCAACGGCGCGGCCGGCGTGCTGCCCGCGGTGCTGCACTACTTCGACCGCTTCTGCCCCGGTGCGAACGAACAGCGTGTGTTCGATTTCCTGCTGACCTCGGCGGCGATCGGCATCCTGTACAAGGAAAACGCGTCGATCTCCGGTGCCGAAGTGGGCTGCCAGGGCGAAGTGGGCGTGGCCTGCTCGATGGCCGCCGGTGGCCTGGTGGCCGCGCTCGGTGGCAACCCGAGCCAGATCGAGAACGCTGCGGAAATCGGCATGGAGCACAACCTCGGCCTGACCTGCGATCCGATCGGCGGCCTGGTGCAGATTCCGTGCATCGAACGCAATGCCATGGGTGCGGTGAAGGCGATCAATGCCTCGCGCATGGCCATGCGCGGCGACGGCAAGCACAAGGTGTCGCTGGACAAGGTGATCAAGACCATGCGCGATACCGGTCGCGACATGCAGGACAAGTACAAGGAAACCAGCCGTGGCGGCCTGGCGGTGAACGTCATCGAGTGCTGAGGCGTAGCGCCGGGCCCATGCTCGGCGCCGCATGACGGCCTGCATCCGGGCCCTTGGCAGAGTCGGCCGTGGGTCGACCAGCGCGCGCAGCGCGACGCTGCGCAACGCGACATCGTCACTGCGTTCCGGTTAGGCTCGGGGCTCCCCTGCCCCGGACTGCCCCATGCGCGTGATCGCCACCGCCCTGCTCGCCTGCCTCCCGCTGAGCGCCCTGGCCGCACCCGCCGCACCCACCTACGGGCCGCGGCTGGAAGGCTTCGACTACGGCTATCCGGTAAAGACATTCGCGCTGGACTCGCAGCGCCAACCGCTGGAAATGGCCTACCTGGACATCGCACCGAAGAAAGCGGCGATCGGCGTGGTGGTACTGCTTCACGGCAAGAACTTCTGTGCGGCCACCTGGAAGGAAACGATCAGGCCGCTGCTGGCCGCCGGTTACCGGGTGATCGCACCGGACCAGGTGGGTTTCTGCAAATCCAGCAAGCCCGAGCGCTACCAGTACTCCTTCGCGCAGCTGGCGGCCAATACCCACGCCCTGCTGCAGCAGCTGCAGCTCGGCGGCCAGCCGGTGCACCTGGTGGGCCATTCGATGGGGGGCATGCTGGCTGTGCGCTACGCGCTGATGTATCCGCAGGACCTGCGCAGCCTGTCACTGGTCAACCCGATCGGCCTGGAGGACTGGAAGGCCTTGGGCGTGCCGTGGCGCAGCGTCGATGCCTGGTATGCGGGCGAGCTGAAGATCACCTATGACAGCATCCGCCGCTACCAGCTGGAGGTGTACTACGACGGCAGATGGAAGCCGGCCTACGAACCCTGGGCACGCATGCAGTCCGGCATGTACGCGGGCCCGGGCCGGGATGCCGTCGCCTGGAGCCAGGCACTGGCCTCGGACATGGTGTTCAACCAGCCGGTGGTCTACGAACTCAAGCACCTGCAGGTTCCGACCACGCTGTTCATCGGCCAGAAGGACCGCACGGCGATCGGCCGCGACCTGGCAGCGCCCGGACTGAAGGCCACGCTGGGCAACTATCCGGTGCTGGGCAGGGCCGCCACCGCGGCCATTCCCGGCGCGACGCTGGTCGAGTTCGCTGAGCTTGGGCATTCCCCGCAGGTGCAGGATCCCAAGCAGTTCAACGCAGCGCTGTTGAAGGTGTTGAAGACACGTTGAGGCGCTGGGCAGGCGCGGCGTCGCCCGGCGGACGTGAACGCTAGCGCCGGGCCATGCCCGGCGGCACAGCGGCATCCGTTCAACCGGCAATACGCAGCACATCATCCAGCAGCGCCGCAGCGGTCACTTCCGCACCCGCGCCCGGCCCCTGGATCAGCAGCGGCTGCACACGGTAGCGGTCACTGTGGATCGCAACGCGGTTGTCGGTGCCCGCGCCCTGTGCCAACGGATGGTCGGCCGCCAGTTCACGCAGGCCAACCTGCGCGCCGTCGGTGTCGACACGGCCCACAAACCGCAGCACCCGTCCGTTCTCGCGTGCCTGCTGCCAGCGCGCCTGCAGCGGGGCATCCAGCTGCTCCAGCGCCGCCACCGCCTCGTCCAGCGGCAGGGCCGCCAGCGCCGGCGGCACCAGCGACTCCACCTGCACCTGCGAAGCGTCCAGCGCCAGCCCACTGCTGCGGGCCAGGATCAGCAACTTGCGCCGCACGTCCTCGCCGGACAGATCCAGCCGCGGATCCGGCTCGGTGTAACCGGCGGCGCGTGCTTCGCGCACCGCTGCCGAAAACGGCGTGCGGCCATCGTATCGGTGGAACAGCCATGCCAGGGAACCGGACAGCACACCCTCGATGGCGTGGATGTGGTCGCCGCCCGCCAGCAGGGCGCGCAGGCTGCTGAGCAGTGGCAGGCCCGCGCCGACGGTGGCGCTGTCGCCGTAGCGCGCGCCGGTATCGGCGCTGTGTTCGGCGATGGCCTGTGCCCGTGCCAGCTGCGCGCCACGGCCCAGCTTGTTGGCGGTCACCACATGTACGCCGCGCGCCAGCCACTGCGCGTGGCGCGCGGCCACGTCTTCGCTGGCGGTGGCATCGACCACCACGTCGCCACGCTCCAGGCCTTCGGCGCTGGCCCACGGCGGCGCGTTCTTGCCATCCCGCGGCGCGCGCCGCGCCAGTTCCAGCGGCAGCGCCAGATCACGGTCGATCGCCAGTGCGGTGCGCGAGTTGGCCAGCCACTGCACGCTGGGCAAGGCCAGCCCGCGCGCCTGCAGCGCCTGGTAGCGCTGCACGAAGGCCGAGCCGACCGTACCCGTGCCCAGCAGCGCCAGTCGCCCCACCGCCAGCGCGGGAACCTCCGCGGCCAGCGCGCTCATGCGTCCACCACCTGTTTGTGGCGTGCCGGCGCATCGACCACCACAGCGGCGCGCTCCAGCGCCGCCGCCAGGTCGGCCAGCAGGTCACGCTCGCCTTCGATGCCGACCGACAGGCGCAGCAGGCCTTCACTGATGCCGGCAGCCGCGCGGGCTTCGGCGCTCATGGCCGCATGGGTCATGGTGGCCGGATGCGCGACCAGGCTCTCCACACCGCCCAGCGATTCGGCCAGGGTGAAGTAGCGCAGACCATCGACGAACGCGCGCACGCCCGCGTGCGGATCCTCGCCCGCGCAGCCGGTCAGCTCGAAGGACAGCATCGCGCCGAATCCGCTCTGCTGGCGGGCGGCGATGGCATGGCCGGGGTGATCGGCCAGCCCCGGGTAGTACACCCGGGCAACGGCCGGATGCGCGTCGAGCAGGGCGACGATCGCGGCGGTGTTCTCCTGGTGCGCGCGCAGCCGGGCGTCCAGCGTGCGCAGGCCGCGCAGGGTCAGGAACGCATCGAACGGCGAACCGGTCAGGCCCAGCGCATTGCCCCACCACACCAGCTGCTCATGCACTGCCGGGTCACGCGCGATCACCGCACCGCCGACCACATCGCTGTGGCCGTTGATGTACTTGGTGGTCGAATGCAGGACCACGTCCGCGCCAAACGACAGCGGCTGCTGCAGCGCCGGCGACAGGAAGGTGTTGTCCACCACCACCAGCGCCCCGGCCTTGTGCGCGGCATCGATGACGAAGCGCAGGTCGGTGATGCGCAGCAGCGGATTGGACGGGGTTTCCACCAGCACCAGCTTCGGCTGGGTCGCCAGTGCCTGCGCCAGTGCGCGCGGGTCGGTCAGGTCGGCGGTCACCAGCTGGAAGTGGCCCTTTTTCGCCAGCGCGTTGAACAGGCGCCAGCTGCCACCATACGCATCATGCGGCACCACCAGGGTGTCGCCGGGCTGCAACAGGGCGTTCAGCACCAGGTTGATCGCCCCCATGCCGGTCGCAGTGACCACCCCGCCCGCACCGCCTTCCAGTTCGGCCAGGGCCTCCCCCAGCAGATCGCGCGTCGGGTTGCCACTGCGCGTGTAATCGTACTGCCGCTTGTTGCCGAAACCATCGAAGCTGAAGTTCGAGGACAGCACGATCGGCGGCGTGACCGCCCCGTGGGCGGTATCACGATCGATGCCGGCGCGGACGGCGGCAGTGGTGCGACAACAGGACGACTCGGCGGCGTGCAGGCTCATGCGGACTCTCCAGAAGTGCGGAAGGCGGTGGCGAGGATCGCGTCGATGCGATCGGTTTCCTTGAGGAAGGCGTCGTGACCATAGGGCGAGCGCAGCACGCGCAGGCTGCCGCGCGGACCCAGCCCTTCCACCAGGCCGACCAGATCGGCCAGCGGCACCAGGCGGTCGCCCTCCACTGCGATCACCACCGTGGGCGGCAGGATCGCGCGCGGGTCCACGCGGTGCAGGTCGATCGATTCGGACAGGCGCAGGTAGGCGGTCACCGGCGTGCGGGCGACGTACTGCGCGCCTGCGGCATCCAGGTAGTCCTCGGCAGCGACGCGCACCCGGCCGTTGATCACTTCAGGCGCTGCGTCGAAACGCTCGCCGAATTCCTCCGGCGTGCGATAGCTGAGCATCGCGAACTGCCGGGCCAGTGCCAGCCCGTGGTCTTCGCCGCACTGCAGCTGGCCCAGGGCCACGGCGCGGCGCTGCAGCGCACGCCAGGCCGCGGCGTAGGGATGCGGACGATGCGCACCACTGGCCAGGACCAGCTGGCGCACGCGGGCGCGGTGGCGGATCGCGAACTGCTGGCCGACCAGCGCGCCGTAGGAGTAGCCCACGAACGCCTTCAGCGCGCGGATGCCGAGATGGTCGAGCAGCAGGGCCAGCGCATCCGCCTGGTCGGCGGTATCGATCGGTACATCCAGCGCACCGTCGGCACCGATGAAGTCGAACGCCAGCACGCGCAGGTGCTGCGGATCCAGGGCGCGACCGCTGCCGACCAGCCCTTCGGCCCAGCCCTTCTCCGTGAACTGCGCATTGGACGCCACGTGGCGATGTGCGGAAATGCCGCCGGCCAGCACCACCACCGGCGCGCTGGCCGGGCCGACCCATTCGTAGCGCAGGCGTACCGGAGCGGGACCGGCATGACGCATCGACAGCACAGCGGCGAACTCGCCGCGCTCGGCATGCACGCGGTCATCGACCGGCACGCTGACGGGGACAAAGGGTTCGGGGCGAAGCGCGGTGCAGGTGGCGAAGCTCATGGCAGGATCCGGTAGGGGAATCGGCCATCGAGCCTTCGCGGGGCTCGCGTTCGAGATGCACGGCGCGTGCATGGTTCGAACCATCTTTCGGTGGACGCCACGGTCCCCGCAGGATTTGGCACCTACGCAGGCGCTTTCGCGTCTGCGGGCTGCCCCGGCTTCAAAGGGCCTGTCCCTCTGCCGGTCTCGATGGTGGAGCCACGATGCCAGCCTCTGCCGGGCATGTCAATCCCTTCATGCGGATAAAGCGATGAATATTTTTCGCATCACCTTCCGGGGGAACCGCGAGCGCCGGCGGACCGGCCCGGCACTGCCTCGTTCAGGATCGGGTACAGTCCCGGCGGTGTTCTGCCCTGGATCCACCGATGCCGCGCCCCCTGACCTGCCTGCTGATCCCGCTGTTCCTGCTGGCCAACGCAGCCCACGCCAGCGACTGGCGCCAGGGCTGGGGCCTGCTGCCCGGCAACACCGCAGCGGCCAGCGCGGCCGGGCAACCGGCCCCGGCCGGGGTGCGGCTGCGCCTGCAGGCGGTTGGCGAGCAATGGCAGGCACGGATCGACAACCCGCTGTACGGCCCGGTGCAGATCGAACTGCGCCCGGCCCCCGGCAGCCGGATCGACGGTCTGCCGGTGCAGTCGCTGGTGCAGGGTGCGGGCAGCCTGGTGGTCGGCCATCTGCCCGCACCCGACGCAGGCCGCGCACTGGACCTGCGCCTGCAGTCGGTGCCGGGCAGTCCCGCCGCGCGGGCCGAGGACGTGGCCTACCGCCTGCCCTTCGATGCCGTGCGCCTGCGCGTGGACCAGGCCCCGCAGGGACAGTTCAGCCACGATGACGAAGAGAACCGCGACGCCATCGACTTCGCCCTGCCCGAAGCCACGCTGGTCCAGGCCGCACGCGAAGGCACGGTGATGCAGGTGCAGGATGGATACCGCGGCCATGGCCTGGACCGTGAACGCGATGGCGGCCGCGCCAACTTCATCCGCATCCTGCACAGCGACGGCAGCATGGCGATGTACGCCCACCTGCAGGCCGGCGGCATGCGCGTGCGCCCGGGCCAGGCGGTGCAGGCCGGCCAGCCGATCGCCCTGTCCGGCAACAGCGGCTACAGCACCGCGCCGCACCTGCATTTCGTCGTCCAGGTCAATCGCGGCATGGGCCTGCGCTCGGTGCCGGTGCGCATCTTCACCGCGCAGGGCCAGCTCCAGTTCGCCCGCCCGGGCAGCGCCGAGGGCGGCATCGGGCGCTGACCGGCCCCGGCCGGTATAATCGGGCGCTTATCTCTTTGAAAAGCGCCCCATGCGGGCGCCACCGCCATGTCCGAAGTCGCCACCGAAGCGTCGCGTCGCCGCACGTTCGCCATCATTTCCCACCCTGACGCCGGCAAGACCACGCTGACCGAAAAGCTGCTGCTGTTCGGGGGCGCGATCCAGATGGCCGGCTCGGTAAAAGGCCGCAAGGCCGCCCGTCACGCCACCTCCGACTGGATGGCGCTGGAAAAGGAACGCGGCATCTCCGTCACCTCCTCGGTGATGCAGTTCCCGTACGAAGGCAAGATCGTCAACCTGCTCGATACCCCCGGCCACGCCGACTTCGGCGAGGACACCTACCGCGTGCTGACCGCGGTGGACTCGGCGCTGATGGTGATCGACGTGGCCAAGGGCGTGGAAGAACGCACCATCAAGCTGATGGAGGTCTGCCGCCTGCGCGACACCCCGATCATGACCTTCATCAACAAGCTCGACCGCGAGGGCAAGGACCCGATCGAGCTGCTGGATGAAGTGGAAACGGTGCTCGGCATCCAGTGCGCGCCGGTCACCTGGCCGATCGGCATGGGCCAGCGGCTGAAGGGCGTGGTCCACCTGCTGACCGGCGAAGTGCACCTGTACGAACCCGGCCGCAACTTCACCCGCCAGGATTCGACCATCTTCCCGTCCATCGATGCCCCCGGCCTGGCCGAGAAGATCGGTGCGCAGATGCTGGCCGAGCTTCGCGACGAGCTGGAACTGGTGCAGGGCGCCAGCCATCCGTTCGACCTGCAGGCCTACCGCGACGGCAAGCAGACCCCGGTGTTCTTCGGCTCCGGCGTGAACAACTTCGGCGTGCAGCCGCTGCTGGATTTCTTCGTCGAACACGCACCGCCGCCGCAGGCGCGCGCCAGCACCGGCCGCCAGATCGATCCGCAGGAAAACAAGCTGACCGGCTTCGTGTTCAAGATCCAGGCCAACATGGACCCGCAGCACCGCGACCGTGTGGCGTTCATGCGCGTCTGCTCGGGCCGCTTCAGCGCCGGCATGAAGACCTTCCACGTGCGCACCGGCAAGGACATGAAGCTGGCCAACGCGCTGACCTTCATGGCCAGCGACCGCGAAATCGCCGCCGAGGCGTGGCCGGGTGATGTGATCGGCATCCACAACCACGGCACCATCTCCATCGGCGATACCTTCACCGAGGGCGAGGCGATCACCTTCACCGGCATCCCGAACTTCGCCCCGGAATTGTTCCGTCGTGCCCGCCTACGCGATCCGCTCAAGCTCAAGCAGCTGCAGAAGGGCCTGGCCCAGCTGTCCGAAGAAGGCGCCACCCAGTTCTTCCGCCCGCTGACCAGCAATGATCTGATCCTCGGCGCGGTGGGTGTGCTGCAGTTCGACGTGGCCGCCTACCGCCTGAAGGACGAGTACGGCGTGGAAGCCACCTTCGAGCCGGTCAGCGTCACGACCGCGCGCTGGGTCCACTGCAGCAACGAGAAGAAGCTGGAGGAGTTCCGCGAGAAGAATGCGCTGAACCTGGCACTGGATGCGGCCGGTCACCTGGTCTACCTGGCGCCGACCCGGGTCAATCTGCAGCTGGCCCAGGAACGCGCGCCCGACGTGCGCTTCTCGGCCACCCGCGAAGCCGCCCACACCGTGGCGGCCGGCTGACCCCGGCCGGTCCTGGCCGTTGCGCCACGCACCGCGCGGGCCAACGGCAGCGGGCAACCATACGGTGGCAGGGGTGCACGCGCCCGCCATCGCGGCGATGATAGCGGGGTGCAGGTCCCCCTCCCTGCGAACGATGCCTACGCCATGTCCACGACTTCCGTTGCCTCGATCCGTGAAGAAATCGCCAGCGCCCTGACCCACGGGTTGGGCGCTGTGTTCGCCCTCGCCGCCAGCGCGGTGCTGATCACCCTTGCCGCCATCTACGGCGACGGCTGGCAGCTGGCCAGCGCGATCGTGTTCGGCATCGCCCTGCTGCTGCTGTACACCGCCTCCACCCTGTACCACGCCATCCAGCATCCGCTGGCCAAGGGCAGGCTGAAGGTCTTCGACCACTGCGCGATCTACGTGCTGATCGCCGGCACCTATACCCCGTTCACCCTGATCGGCCTGCGCGGCCCCTGGGGCTGGGGCCTGTTCACCGCGATCTGGGCGCTGGCACTGGGCGGCGTGGTGTTCAAGCTGTTCTATACCGGCCGGTTCAAGGTGCTGTCCACGGTGATCTACATCGCCATGGGCTGGCTGGTGGTGGTGGCGATCAAGCCGATGTGGGCGTCCATCGACGGCAGCACCCTGGCCTGGCTGTTCGGCGGCGGCCTGTCCTACACGCTGGGCACCTACTTCTACCACCGCGAGTCGATCCCCTATTCGCACGCCATCTGGCACCTGTTCGTGATCGGCGGCAGCGTCTGCCACTTCGTCGCCGTCACCATGCAGGTGCTCTGAGCGCCGCCGCTCGGCGACGACGGCCGGGGCCCGCCCGGCCAGCCGGGGCGGTTGTGCACGCCACGCACATGAACGCTTCGCGCCCCGTCCACCCCGACGGGGCAACCATGGCAGCGTGAATGACACCGCTCCACAGACTGCGCCACACGCCTCCCGCTGGCGTCTTCGCCGCCCTGGCCGCCGCGGCCAGCGCTGGTTGGCTGTCCTGATCCTGCTGCTGGCAGCCCTGCTGGTGCTGATCGCGCTGTGGGACTGGAACTGGTTCAAGGGCCCGGTCGAGCGCGCCGTGCAGGCGCGCACCGGGCGCAGCCTGCAGATCGGCAACCTCGATGTCGACCTCGGCCGCACCAGCACGATCCGCGCCGACACGATCACCTTCGCCAATGCACCCTGGGCCAGGCAGCCGCAGATGGCCAGCGCAGACCGTGTGGAGATCGACATCCGCGTCTGGCCGCTGCTGCGCGGCAGCGTGCAGCTGCCGGAAATCCGCCTGACCCGCCCGGATGTGCTGCTGGAAACCGCGCCGCGCAAGGGCGATCCGGGCAACTGGGATTTCCTGGGCGACAGCAAGGGCGGCAGCACCCCGCAGCTCAAGCGCCTGCGCATCGACGACGGCCGCCTGCAGTTCCTCGACGCGCTCGGCCGCACCGACATCCGCGTCAACGTCCGCAGCGGGCAGCCGCGGCAGGCCGACGCCGCGCCGCCGCTGCGGGTGGACGGCAAGGGACGCTGGCAGGGCAATCCGTTCACCCTGAACGGCGGTACCGAGTCACCGCTGGAACTGACCGACAGCGCCCATCCCTTCCGCATCCATCTGGATGGCCGCGCCGGCGCCACCCGTGCAATCGCGCGAGGCACCCTGACCAACCCGTTCCAGCTGCAGGTGTTCGACCTGCAGTTCGCCCTCAGCGGCAAGGACATGGCCGACCTCTACCCGTTGCTGGGCATCGCCATCCCGCCGTCGCCGCCCTATGCGCTGGAGGGCCGCCTGAAACGCGATCACCAGGTCTGGCGCTACGAGAACTTCACCGGCAAGGTCGGCGACAGCGATCTGGGAGGCGACGTGCAGTTCGAGGTCGGCCGCGAGCGCCCGCGCATGACCGCCAACCTGGTATCCCGCCGCCTCGATTTCGACGACCTGGCCGGTTTCGTGGGGGCCCCGCCGAAGACCGGGGGCGGCGAAACCGCCAACGCCGAGCAGAAGGCCGACGCGGCACGCGTGGCCGCCAGCACGAAGGTGCTGCCCGCCACGCCGTACAACCTGGCCAAGCTGCGTGCGATGGATGCCGACGTGCGCTGGAAGGCCCAGCGCATCAACGCGCCGAAGCTGCCGCTGGACGATATGGATGCGCACCTGCTGCTGGACGATGGCGTGCTGCGGCTGGACCCGCTGAACTTCGGCGTGGCCGGTGGCGATATCCGCAGCACGATCCGCATGGATGCGCGGCGCCCGCAGATCGCCACCTCGCTCAAGGCCCGCGTGCGCGGCGTGCAGCTGGGCCAGTTGTTCCCCGATGCGAAGCTGGCCGAGCAGGCCAAGGGCGGCATCAGTGGAGACATCGACCTGAGCGGCCACGGCAACTCCATCGCCGCCATGCTCGGCGGCAGCAGCGGCAACGTGGCGGTGGGCATGGGCCGCGGCCACGTGGGCAACCTGGTGATGGAACTGGCCGGCCTGGACATCACCGAATCGCTGAAATTCCTGGTCACCGGTGACAGGCAGATTCCGCTGCGCTGCGCCTTCGCCGACTTCAGCGTGCGCGACGGCCTGATGAGCAGCCGGGCCCTGGCGGTGGACACCACCGATACCCTGGTCATCGGCGAAGGCGATGTCAGCCTGCGCGACGAGACCCTGGATCTGCTGCTCAGGCCGCGGCCGAAGGACAAGAGCATCCTGGTGCTGCGCTCACCGCTGCGCATCGGCGGCAGCTTCAAGGATCCCTCGTTCCGGCCGGACTTCAAGGCACTGGGTCTGCGCGGCGCAGTGGCCTTGACGCTGGGCAGCATCGCGCCGCCGGCAGCCCTGCTGGCCACCATCGAGCTGGGCCCGGGCAAGGATGCCAACTGCGGTGGGCACTACGCGAAGTAGCCGCGCGGCCCGCGGCGCCAGCCATGGGCATCCGCACGCATGGCGCCTGCCGGGAAAGCGGGCCGGCGGGCTGCACGCCCGCCAGCGCGGGAATCTCACCCCGCCACGATGTACTGCTGCAGCTGATCCAGCTCACGCCGCTGTGCATCGATCACCGCCTTCACCAGGTCACCGATGGAGATCACCCCCAGTACCTGGCCGCCCTCGACCACCGGCAGGTGCCGGATGCGGTAATCGGTCACCAGCTGCAGGCAGTGCTCGACCTGTTCA
Source organism: Stenotrophomonas sp. 704A1 (assembly GCF_030549525.1). Lineage (NCBI taxonomy): Bacteria > Pseudomonadati > Pseudomonadota > Gammaproteobacteria > Lysobacterales > Lysobacteraceae > Stenotrophomonas > Stenotrophomonas tuberculopleuritidis. The sequence continues at coordinate 3,560,578 of NZ_CP130831.1, forward strand.
CCCGGCGACACCGTCACCACCCGGGCTGTCATGATTTCCGAGACCGCCGTATCGCGCGAGGAACGGTCATGCAGCACGATCTTGCGGGCGTAATCGCGTTCGGACAGGATGCCGACCAGTCGCGGCCCCTCCATCACCAGCACCGCGCCAATGCCCTTCTCGGCCATCAGCCGGATCGCATCGATCACTGCCGCACCGGGCGCGACCGCATGTACTTCAGGGGACTTGCCGTCCAACAGTTGCCGTACCGACGTCATCTGCCTGCCCTCCCAGGGTGGGTTGCAGCCCCGAGTCTGCCACGGAAGGCGCGAGCCACGCGTCAACCAGATACAACGGCCGCTGCTTGGACTCCTCGTACAGCCGCCCCAGGTACTCGCCGATCAGGCCCAGCGCGATCAGCTGCACCCCGCCCAGGAACAGGATCACCGCCATCATCGTCGGCCAGCCGGCGACGCGGTCGCCGTACAGCGCCGCCTTCACGATCACCCAGACCCCGAACAGGAAAGCCACCGCCGCCGTGGCCAGGCCCAGGTAGGTGGCCGCCCGCAGCGGCACCGTCGAGAATCCGGTGATCCCTTCCAGGGCGAAATTCCACAGGCGCCACAGGCTGAACTTGCTGTTGCCGGCCAGCCGTGCGTGCCGCTGGTAGGGCACCGCGATGCGGCGGAACCCCACCCAGCTGAAAAGTCCTTTCATGAACCGGTGACGCTCACGCATTTCACGCAACGCGCTCAGTGCACGCGCCGACAGCAGGCGGAAGTCCCCGGTATCGGCCGGAATCGGCGTCCGCGACAGGCGCCCGATCACCCGGTAGAACATCGCCGCGGTGGCGCGCTTGCTCCAGCTTTCGCCGTCGCGCACCAGTCGGGTGCCATACACATTGTCATACCCCTCGCGCCAGCGTTGGACGAACTGCGGCACCAGCTCCGGCGGGTCCTGCCCATCGGCATCGAGGATCATCGCAGCGCCTTCGCGCACCTGGTCCAGCCCCGCGGTCAGCGCGGCCTCCTTGCCGAAGTTGCGCGACAGCTTCAGCGCCGACACCCGCGGCTCGGCCTGGGCCAGCGCCTCGATCGTCGCCCAGGTGGCATCGGTGCTGCCATCGTCCACGTACAGGATGTGTCCATCGATTCCATCCAGGCCATCGAGCACCGAGCACAGCCGCGGATGCAGCAGGGGCAGCGCGCGCTCCTCGTTGTGGGCGGCAATGACGATGGTGAGGCGTTGCGGGGTCATCGCCGGATTGTACTCAGTCGTCCTGCAGGTAGCCCGCGCCGCCCAGCTGCCGTGCCTGGCGCTGGATCCACGCGGCACGCCGCTGCACGTACGGCCCCGGCCGCGCCGCGTTGTAACGGCGCGGTGCCGGCAGCACGGCGGCCAGGCGCGCGCTCTCGGCCGGGCTCAGCCGCGCGGCATCCTTGCCCCAGAACGTCTGCGCCGCCGCCTGCGCGCCATACACGCCATCGCCGAACTCGGCGATGTTGGCGTACATCTCCAGGATCCGCTGTTTGGGCCAGAACGCCTCGATCAGCACCGTATACCAGACCTCCAGACCCTTGCGGATCCAGCTGCGGCCCTGCCACAGGAACAGGTTCTTGGCGACCTGCTGGCTGATCGTGCTGGCCCCGCGCAGGCGACCGCCGCGGGCATTGTGGTCGCGGGCCTTTTCAATGGCCTGCAGGTCGAAACCGCGGTGGTCGGGAAAGCGCTGGTCCTCGGCGGCCACCAGCGAGATCGGCAGGCTCGGCGCCATCTGCTGCAGGTCACGCCATTGGTAGTGCAGGCGGTAGGAGCCGTCACCCTGCCCCAGCGCCTCGCCATAGCGCCAGACCATCACCATCGACAGCGGCGGATCGACGAAGCGCAGCACCAGCACCTGCAGGCAGCTGAACCCCACCAGCAGCACCGGCAGCCACAGCAGCCGCTTCCAGCGCCAGCGCCGGCGCGGTGCCGGGACCGCGTCGGTATCCACCTTGTACTGCTCTCCCCCTGCCCCCATTACTGGTGCATCCTTCTCATGCCTGGTTGTCGGCGCATTATCCGGCAACCGTCCCCGTTTCCGCGTGACCCGAGCCGATGACCGCCCAATCCGATTCCCTGATCCGCTTCCTGCTTCCCGACGCCGGCGTGCGTGGCGTGCACGTGCGCCTGCACTCCACCTGGCAGGACATCCAGTCCCATGGCCACTACCCCGACAGTGCCACCGAACTGCTGGGCCAGGCCTGCGTGGCATCGGCGCTGTTCACCGGCCACACCAAGGTCGACGGCCGCCTGTCGATCCAGCTGCGCAGCAACACCGCACTGCGCACCCTGTTCGCCGAATGCACCGCCGCCGGCACCCTGCGCGGCATCGCGCAGCTGGCCGAGGGCGGTGATGCCCCGCGCGACCTGACCACGCTGGGCCGGGATGCGCTGCTGGCCATCACCATCGAGAACCCCGGACTGGATCCGCGCGAGCCGCAGCGCTACCAGAGCCTGGTGGCGCTGACCGCAGCGGAGCTGGATGAGGCGTTCGAGGACTATTTCCGCCAGTCCGAACAGCTGCCCACCCGCCTGCTGCTGGCCGCGGACCGCGACGGAGCGGCCGGTCTGCTGCTGCAGAAGCTGCCGGGCGATGAAGGCGATGATGACGGCTGGTCGCGCGCCAGCGCACTGTTCGACACCCTGGGCAAGGCCGAGCTGCTGGCCACCCCGGCCGAGGAACTGCTGCACCGCCTGTTCCACGAAGAGAAGGCCGAGCGGGTCGGCGACAAGGCCCTGGCCTTCGCCTGCTCCTGCTCGCGTGAACGGGTCGCCTCGATGCTCTACTCGCTGGGCGAGCAGGAGGCCCGTGCGGCCGCCGAGGACACCGGCTCGGTCCATGTGCGTTGCGAATTCTGCGGACAGGAGTATCACTTCCCGTTGACGGAGTTCGGCATACTGTTCCACGGTGCCGAGGGGGCTGTACCGGCACCTGAACGCCTTCAGTAAACCGATGGGTCTTGTATCTGGGGAGGAACAAGGCTTGTTAAGAATTCATAAACACCCTAGGATCGAGTTCCCGCCCCAGCGGGAACTTTCATTGCCCGTCCCTGTCTGAACTGGTCCGATGCGTACCTTCCTGCGTCTACCGCTGGCGCTGCTGATCGCCCTAGGCGCGATCACGGGCGTGCATGCGCAGAGCAAGGACACCCGCACCGTGCTGCCGGTCTGGAACAAGGGCAGCGGCAAGGTCGAAGCCCTGCTGTACCTGGAGCCGACCGGCGAACAGGCGGTCGGTGCCCGCTGGCATTTTGGCCGCAACTCGCTCGATGCCGCGTTCGGCCTGTCCTCCGGTGACTCGCTGGGCCTGCTGTGCAACAGCAGCAGCGGCACCAGCATCAGCGGGCTGGCCAGCCATTGCATGCTCGCCAGCCTCGGTGATGACGACGACGCGATCAGCTCCAACCGACGCCTGACCGGCACCGCCGCGCTCAACCGCGGGACCGGCCGCCTCGGCATCACCGCCGGCACCGGCCGCGAGACCCTGCCGGCCTGGCTGGCCGCCCCCAACAAGACGCCCTCGCTGCGCGCCGAGCAGAACGACCTGACCGTGTTCGCGCAGAAGAACATCGGTCGCGAAGGCTTCGTCTCCATTGCCGGCACCTATGCCAAGGCACGCCTGGTACCGCTGGCCGATGCGTCTCCGGCCATCGTCGACCGCTGGGACAGCAAGAGCCTGAGCTTGGGCGCCGGCTATGGCAATTTCAGCGGCAGCATCATCGGTCGCGTGGTCGACGTGCCAGGCAAGCCCGGCAAATGGGAAGGCCTGGGCATCGGCCTGACCTGGCGCACGCCGTGGTCCGGGCAGCTCACCGTGGGCGCCGAGAACGTGATCAGCCGCGGCAAGAACCCGTTCTCCCCGCGCAATGAAAGCAACGATGACGGCACGGTGCCGTACGTGCGCTACGAGCAGGACCTGTGATCGGGCACGGCGGGAAGTAACCGACACTGCAGCAGTCAACAACGGGCGCCCCAGGGGCGCCCGTTGCGTTTGCGGGCCGGGCTGTCAAGTGCGAATCGGCCTCATTTGTTACACGCTGATACACCGCGACATCCATCAATTGAAACTTTTTTTCGGGTCGCGCGCGGGCCGGCAACGGTTCCAGGCCAGCTCATCCAATCCAACCCGTTGAAATATAAGGAATGGTCGCGCATTCATCTGTAACCACAGCGTGAATTAACGCAGCTTTAATTTTTGCCGGGGGGCCGTTACTATCGATTCAGCCTCGCGATTTTGGAGCCTCCTTTTGGCCCCGCCGCGAAGGCACTACCCCAGCCAAGATTTCTTGGAGAGAGAGAGCCAATGAATTTCCAGTCCAACAAGCTGCGTGACGCTGTCGTTGTCGCGCTGATCGCAGGCGCGGCGACGTCCGTCACCGCCCAGGCGCAGGAAACGACCAACCTGGATCGTATTTCGGTAACCGGTTCGCGCATCAAGAGCACCGACATCGAAACCTCGCAGCCGGTCCTGAGCCTGACCCGCGCCGACATCGAAAAGCAGGGCGTGACCTCGGTCGCCGACATCCTGCAGCGCGTCTCGGCCAACGGTGCAGCGCTGAACCGCACCTACAACAACGGTGGTGACGGTTCGGCCGGCGTCAGCCTGCGCAACCTGGGCGCCGAGCGCACCCTGGTGCTGGTCAACGGCCGCCGCTGGACCACCGGTCTGGACGGCAGCGTCGACCTCAACACCATCCCGACCGCGATGATCGAGCGCATCGACGTCCTGAAGGACGGCGCTTCGACCATCTACGGTTCGGACGCGATCGCCGGCGTGGTGAACATCATCACCAAGCAGAACTTCGACGGCGCCGAAGCGAACTTCTACAAGGGCCAGTACAGCGCTGGCGACGGCGAGCGTGAAGCCTATGACTTCACCATCGGCACCACCACCGATCGCGCATCGCTGGTGCTGGGCGTGTCGTATGTGAACGAAAAGGAAGTCATGGCAGGCGATCGCAAGATCTCCGCCGGCGGCCCGCCGTTCTTCAGCGGCCAGAGCGCCACCGGTATCCCGGGCTCCTACATCCGCAATGACGAGCGCTACGTCATCATCAATGGCGTTGAAACTCTGTTCGACTCCAATGTCCACGGCTACAACACTTCGCCGGACAACTACCTGCTGACCCCGAACGAGCGTACCTCGCTGTTCGCCACCGGCTCCTACAACATCACCGACAACGTCACCTTCCGCACCGAGGCGATGTACAACGAGCGCAAGTCCGAGCAGCTGCTCGCGGCGATGCCGGTGACCGGCCGTCGCCTGAGCGCCAGCAGCATCTACAACCCGTACGGCGAGGATCTGACCGGCGTCAACCGCCGCTTCAATGAAACCGGCGGCCGTTCGTTCAACCAGAACGTCAAGAACTGGCACTTCTACGGTGGTTTCGAGGGCTTCTTCGAATTCGCCGACCGCAACTTCGACTGGGACGTCGGCTACCGTTACGACAAGACCGACCAGAACGACCTGACCTACGGCCTGTTCAACGTCCAGCGCTTGAACGAAGCCTACGGTCCGTCGGCCATTCAGGGTGGCCAGGCCGTCTGTCTGACCGCCGGCGGCGCGGTCATCCCGGGCTGCGTGCCGATGAATCCGCTGGGCGGGCTGGGCGCGATCTCGCAGGAAGCACTGGACTACGCCTCGTTCACCGCGCATGACTCGGCCAGCCTGGTTTCCAAGAGCTACTACGCCAACATCTCAGGTGAAATCGTCCAGCTGCCGGCCGGCGCGCTGGGCTTCGCAGCCGGTTATGAAGGACGCAAGGAGAGCGGCCAGTTCGATCCGGACGCGTTCATCGCGGCTGGCCTGAGCACCGGCAACGGCGCGGCACCGACCAAGGGTTCCTACGACCTGGACGAGTTCTTCCTGGAACTGTCGATTCCGGTCCTGGCTGACCTGCCGGGCGCCAAGCTGCTCGACTTCAGCGTGGCTTCCCGCTACTCGAAGTACAGCAACTTCGGCAACACCACCAACAACAAGTTCGGTTTCCGCTGGAAGCCGATCGATGACCTGATGGTGCGTGGTAACTACTCCGAAGGCTTCCGCGCGCCGAGCATCAACAACCTGTACCGCGGCGACGCCGATTCGTTCGAAACCTATGCCGATCCGTGCTCGGCCTCCAGCGGTCGTCGCACCGGTGCGGTGGCTGCACAGTGTGCCGCCGAAGGTGTGCCGGCCAACTTCCAGCAGCCGGGTGCCGGCAGCGGCGCCAACAAGCAGACGCCGGAAGCGTTCACCTGGAAGTCGAACCCGGATCTGAAGCCGGAAACCTCGACCAGCAAGACGCTGGGCCTGGTGTGGAGCCCGAGCTTCGTGCAGGGCCTGAACGTGACCCTGGACTGGTGGCAGATCGAGATCGAAGACGCGATCACCCGCCCGGCCATCCAGGACATCATGGATCGCTGCTACGGTGGTTCGGCGCAGGAACAGGCGGCCTACTGCGGCCTGATCACCCGTGATCCGAACTACGGCACTGCCACCCAGCGCTACACCATCACCAACGTCGACATGCCGCTGCAGAACCTGTCGTCGTACAAGGTGGAAGGCTGGGATCTGGGCATCCTGTACAAGCTGCCGGAAACCTCGATCGGTCAGTTCACCGTCAGCCTGGACGGCACCTACCTGTCCACGTGGGATACGAAGTCGACCTCGGATGCACCGCTGGATGGCCGCGCCGGTCGTTACCTGGATCAGGATCCGTACTGGCGTATCCGTTCCAACCTGTACGTCGATTGGTCCTACGGCGATTTCGGCGTCAACTACGGCCTGCGTTACAAGTCGGGCATGACCGAAGACTGCCCGTTCGATCCGGTGGGTGACGCCGACCTGGTGGGCTACTGCTCCGATGGCCAGAACGGCAAGAACCACATGGGCGCCACCACCTACCACGACATCCAGTTCCGTTACAACACCCCGTGGAAGGGCACCATCATGGTCGGCCTGAACAACGTGTGGGACAAGGATCCGCCGGTCTCGTACTCGACCTCGTACAACATGTTCGACCCGCAGTACGACCTGCCGGGCCGCTACATGTACCTGCAGTACAAGCAGAAGTTCTGATCGATGCACTGATCGGCTGATGCAGCAACGGCCCCGCAAGGGGCCGTTGTTTTTTGCGGGTGGCCCTGCATGTGGCACCGCTCACGAAAAAGGCCGCGGCAATGCCGCGGCCTTTCTGCATTCAGCGGCGGAGAACCGCTCAGCCGTTCGGAATCAGCGTGTCGATCAGGTGCTCGACATAGGCCTCGAAATCCTCGCGCGCCTGCTTGGGCTGCTGCAGCTGCAACGACAGCTGCAGGAAGCCGACATAGGCCGCGTAGGCCAACCGCGCGCGATGGCGCGCATCGGTCGAGCTCAGCCCCGCCTGGCGGAACGAGGCGACCAGGTAGTCCAGGCGACGTTGCGACACGCGATCGATCACCGGACGCACCATCGGGTGGTCCAGTGCTTTCAGCAGCTCGCTGTAGATGATGTGCGGCTGCACTTCGTGCGCCACCATCTGGAACAGCTGACGCAAGCGCACGCGCGGATCGGGCACATCTTCCAGACTGCCGAACACCTGCTCCTGCTCGAACAGCTCCCAGCGCTCAAGCGCGGCCTGCAGCAGCGCGTCGCGTGAAGGGAAGTGCCAGTAGAAGCTGCCTTTGGTCACGCCGAGGCGGCGCGCCAGCGGCTCCACCGCGACGGCACCCACCCCTTGCTCGGCAATCAGATCGAGGGCCGCCTGGGCCCAGTCTTCGGCGCTCAGGCGGCTGTTGCGGCCGGCGCGGGATTCGCCGGCGGAAGCGTCAGGTTGATTCATGCGCTGATTTAACCATACGCCGGGGTTCGTTGCAGTACGCGGTTGCGCGCGAAACCGTCGCCCACACGGCGGCCGCCCATTCTGCGGCGCACCATACCGGACAGTATTGACTTCCGCCCGAAGCGCTCCATACTAGCGAGTATGGTTATGTCCCCTACTCCCGCTGCGTTCCATGACCTGCACCTTGAGGCGGCCCACGGCGCGTCGCTGGCAGCAACGGTCAATGCCCACGGCCGGCGGGGGCGCGTGTTGTTCGCGCATGGATTCGGCCAGACCCGTCATGCATGGACGGCCACGGCCAGGGCGCTGTCCGCGGCAGGTCTGCAGACCCTCGCCTATGACGCACGCGGCCACGGCGACTCCGACTGGAATGCGGCCGACCTGCCCTATCACGGCGAGCAGTTCGCTGATGACCTGATCGTGCTGGCCGGCGAGCAGCCACGCCCGCCGGTACTGGTCGCTGCGTCGATGGGCGGCCTGTTCGGCCTGCTGGCCGAATCGCGCTGGCCGGGCCTGTTCTCGGCGATGGTACTGGTCGATATCACCCCGCGCTGGGACACCGCCGGTGTCGAGCGCATCCTCGCCTTCATGACCGCCCACCCGGACGGATTCGCCTCGCTGGCGCAGGCCGCGGACGTGATCTCGGCCTATCTGCCGCATCGCCCGCGCAAATCCGAGCAGTCGCTGCGCGCCCTGCTGCGCGAGGACGGCCAGGGCCGCTGGCGCTGGCACTGGGACCCCCGCCTGGTGGCCGAACTGGCCCGCGACAGCGAACAGCACCAGGATGCGCTGGCCGACGCCGCGCGCCGGGTGAAGTGCCCGCTGCTGCTGGTCAGCGGCGGCCGCAGCGATCTGGTGACCCCGCAGACCGTCGCCGAATTCCTGGCATTGGCGCCGCACGCGCGCCACGTACAGTTGCCGCAGGCCACGCACATGGTCGCCGGTGATGACAACGACGCCTTTACCGCTACTGTGTTGGACTATCTGGACGTGTTGCCTGCGGCGGACGCCGCGGCTTCGTCCGCCACAAACGAGCACGTCACCGGAGCACGCTCATGAGCATCGTTCTTCCCTTCCTCGCCCTGCTGCTGGCAGGCGCGTTCGTCGCCTACCACCGCATGCGGCTGCTGACCTGGACGCTGATCAGCGTGGCGCTGCTCGTCGCGTGCTGGTTCATCCCCTATGTCAACCAGACCGCCACGATCGTGGCCGCCGCCGTGCTGGCGGTGATCGCGGTGCCGCTGCTGCTGCCGTTCATCCGCAAGCCGCTGCTGACCGGCCCGATGATGAAGGTGTTCCGCAAGGTGCTGCCGCCGCTGTCGCAGACCGAACGCATCGCGCTGGAAACCGGTTCGGTCGGTTTCGAAGGCGAGCTGTTCACCGGTGACCCGGACTGGAACATCCTGCTGAACTACCCCAAGCCGCAGCTGACCGCTGAAGAGCAGGCCTTCCTCGATGGCCCGGTCGAAGAGCTGTGCAGGATGGTCAACGATTGGGAAATCACCCACGTCCACGCCGACCTGCCGCCGGAACTGTGGGCCTTCATCAAGAAGAACAAGTTCTTCGGCATGATCATTCCGAAGGAGTACGGCGGCCTCGGCTTCTCCGCGCTGGCCCACCACAAGGTGATCCAGAAGCTGGCCTCGGTGTCCTCGGTGGTCAGCTCCACCGTCGGCGTGCCGAACTCGCTGGGCCCGGGTGAACTGCTGGTGCATTACGGCACCCAGGAACAGAAGGACCAGTACCTGCCGCGCCTGGCCGATGGCCGCGAGGTTCCGTGCTTCGGCCTGACCGGCCCGTTCGCCGGTTCCGACGCCACCTCGATCCCCGACTACGGCATCGTCTGCAAGGGCGAGTGGAACGGCGAGCAGGTGCTCGGCGTCAAGCTGACCTTCGACAAGCGCTACATCACCCTGGCCCCGGTTGCTTCGCTGATCGGCCTGGCCTTCCGCATGTACGACCCGGATGGCCTGATCGGTGACACCCGCGACATCGGCATCACCCTGGGCCTGCTGCCGCGCGACACCGCCGGCGTGGAAATCGGCCGTCGCCACTTCCCGCTGAACTCGACGTTCCAGAACGGTCCGATCCGCGGCAAGGACGTGTTCATTCCGCTGACCCAGCTGATCGGTGGCGCGGCCATGGCCGGCAAGGGCTGGAACATGCTCAACGAGTGCCTGGCCGTGGGCCGCTCGATCACCCTGCCGTCCACCGCCAGCGGCGGTGCCAAGGCCGGTGCCGCCGTCACCGGTGCGTATGCGCGCATCCGCAAGCAGTTCGGCTTGTCGGTCGGTCGCTTCGAAGGCGTGGAAGAAGCGCTGGCCCGCATCGGCGGCAAGGCGTACAAGATCAGCGCGCTGTCGCAGGCCACCGCTGCCGCGGTCGACCGTGGCGACGTGCCGTCGGTGCCGTCGGCCATCGCCAAGTACCACTGCACCAGCATGAGCCGTGAAGTGATCTCGGACATGATGGATGTGATCGGCGGCAAGGGCATCATCCTCGGCCCGCGCAACTTCGCCGGCCGCAGCTGGCAGGCCGCGCCGATCGCGATCACCGTGGAAGGCGCCAACATCATGACCCGCAGCCTGCTGATCTTCGGCCAGGGCGCGATCCTCTGCCACCCGTGGGTGCTGAAGGAAATGAAGGCCGCGCAGGACCCCGATACCCGTGCCGGCCTGCAGGACTTCGACCGCAGCCTGTTCGGCCACATCCGCTACGGCATTTCCAACGCCGTGCGTTCGTTCTGGTTCGGCCTGACCGGTGCCCGCTTCGGTGCTGCCCCGGGTGATGCCTACACCCGCCGCTACTTCCGCAAGCTGGACCGCTATTCGGCCAATCTGGCGCTGATGGCCGACATCTCGATGATGACCCTCGGCGGCAAGCTGAAGTTCAAGGAATCGCTGTCCGGCCGCCTGGGCGACGTGCTGAGCCACGTCTACATGACCAGCGCCATGCTCAAGCGCTACCACGACGAGGGCGCGCCGCAGGCCGACCAGCCGCTGCTGGCCTGGGCCTTCCATGACAGCGTGCACAAGATCGAGGAATCGCTGTCGGCCGCCCTGCGCAACTTCCCGATCCGTCCGATCGGCTGGCTGATGTGGGCGCTGATCTTCCCGCTGGGCCGTCGTGCCGAGGCTCCGGGCGACCGCCTGAGCCGCCGTGTTGCCGCCCTGCTGATGGCCCCGAACGAAGCGCGTGATCGTCTGGCCAGCGGCGTGTTCCTGACCCCGTGCGAGAACAACCCGGGTGGCCGCATCAACAGCTACCTGAGCAAGGCGATCATGGCCGAGCCGGTGGAGCGCAAGTTCCTGAAGGCGCTGAAGAGCAAGGGCATCGAAGCGCTGGACTTCAACAGCCAGCTGGACGAAGCCGTGGCCGAGGGCGTGATCACCCAGGACGAGCGCAGCCTGCTGGAAGAACTGCGCACGCTGACCCTGGACACCATCACCGTGGACGACTTCGACACCCACGAACTGCGCGCGGCCAGCTACTACGACCGCCAGCACAAGGACCCGCACTCGCAGGCAGCCTGATCGCCCGCGACATGTGTTGCCTTCGACGGCGGGCTTCGGCCCGCCGTTGTTTCATCTGCCGACCGGAATTCCAACCATGTCCACGCCCCTGCTGTCCCTCTACCAGCGTCTGCAGCGATGGCCTGCCGGCAACTGGCTGTTCTCGCGCGCGGTGTGCTTCAAGGCGCCCTACTTCGCCAGCATCGCCCCGCGCATCACCCGCCTTGAGCACGGCCGCTGCGAAGGCACGCTGGCCGACCGCCGCAAGGTGCGCAACCACATCGGCACGGTGCACGCGATCGCGATGTGCAACCTGGCCGAGCTGACCGCCGGGTTGATGGTCGATGCCTCGCTGCCCAAGGGCATGCGCTGGATCCCCAGGGGCATGCAGGTGCAGTACCTGGCCAAGGCGCGCGGCACGCTGCAGGCGGTGGCGCTGCCGGCGCAGCCGATCGTGGCAGCGACGGCAGGTTACGCGCTGCCGGTGACGGTGAGCGTGCGCGATCGCGCGGGGACGGAGGTGTTCAGCGCGGTCATCGACATGTGGATGTCGCCGGCGAAGTAGTGTTCCCGCCAACGGCGCAGCCCCTCGTGGGTGGTCGCGTAGAGCTGTTCATGTGTTGGGTGGGGCGGGTGGGCCGTGCAGGGGACGCTGCAAGTACGTCCCTGTAAGCTCGATGGCGCCATCCATGGCGCCAACGCCCCTGCACGGCCCACCCGCCCCACCCCGACAGTTTCCGTGCGCGACCAGCCCACGGAGAAGAAAAAGAAGATCAAAAGCAAAAGCAACAACAACAGCGCAAAGCAAAAAGCGGCCGGTGGGCCGCTTTTGCTTTTGCTCTTGATCTTCTTATTCTTCTGCGTGGGTGGACGCCGCAGAGATCTGTCAGAGGTCGGTGGGGTGGGGCCGGGCGGGGTATCCGCGCCATGGATGGCGCGGCTAAGCCTACAAGGACGTACTTGCGGCGTCCCCGCCTGGCCCCACCCCACCGGCCCAACCGATGAAACGCTCCTAGCGACCACCCACGAGGGGCTGCGCCGTTGGCTGGAAACTCACGCCACCGCGCGAAGAACCAGCGCCAGGATCGCCGGCAGCGCCTGGATCATGAAAATGCGCCGGCTCACGCTGTACGCGCCGTAGCACCCTGCCACCACCACGCACGCCAGCGAGAACGTCACCAGCAACGGCTGCGCCAGCAGCAGCCCCACCACGATGCCCGCCGCCAGGAAACCGTTGTACAGGCCCTGGTTGGCCGCCAGCACCCGCGTGATCTCTGCCTTCTGCGGCGTGTTGCGGAACGTCTTCAGGCCCAGCGGCCGGGTCCACAGGAACATCTCCAGCACCAGGAAGTACAGGTGCAGGACCGCGACCAGCACGGTCAGCAGCAGCGCGATCAGCGACATCGTTTCTCTCCTCGGAATGGGTCGCGACCTCAGCGGTCGCGCGGCAGCTTCTTTTCTTCGCGCAGCACGCCGAACGCGGCCAGCGTCATCAGCCCGGCAACGGCGATGCCACCGATGAACACCACGTGCGAACCGAACAGCGACAGCCCCTTGTGCAGCCAGGTGAAGCCCAGGTCCGCGCCACGGTAGACCACCGTGTCGATCGCCGCACCGGCCTTGTAGCGCCACTGCCGGTCCACGCGGGTGTAAATGGTCTCGCGGGCCGGTTTGGCCAGCGCGAACTCGCTGGCGCGGGTCATCACCTGCACCACCGCCACCATCAGCGGCATCGGCGAAGCGGCCAGCACCGAGAAGCCGATCAGGATCGCGAAGCCGGGAATCAACAACGCCGGTGCGATGCCGTGGCGTGACAGCAGCCAGCGGGTCAGTGCCAGCTGCATCAACAGCGCCAGCGCGTTCACCGCCAGGTCGATGCGCGAGAAGAACGCGGTGCTGGCTGCCGGGTCGGTGAACGCCGCGCGCACGATGCTGGCCTGCTGGTTGTACAGCAGGGTGCCGACACCCACGCCGAACACCACCATGATCGCCAGCCAGCGCAGCAGCGGTTCGCGGGCGATCAGCTTCAGCCCATCCAGCACGCTGCCGCCCATCGGCCGCTCACCGGAGACCAGCTGCTGTTCGCGCTCGCGCAGCACCGCCCAGTGCCGCAGCCGCCAGATGCACAGCAGGCAGATGCACAGGAACCCGGCCGAGACCAGCATCAGATGGGCGATGCCGACCCGCTGCACCAGCGCGCTGGTGATCAGCGGGCCCAGGAACGCACCGAGCGTGCCGGCAGCGCCGATGTAACCGTAGTACGCCCGTGCCTGCGCGTTGGAGAACACGTCGGCCATGAAGCTCCAGAACACTGCCACCGCGAACAGGTTGAAGACCATGACCCAGAAGAAGAACGCCATGCCCCGCCCCGGCACGCCGCTGTCGAACAGCGCGTAGAAACCGAGCAGCGTGACGATGAAGAAGCCATACACCGCTGGCAGGAACACCCGGCGCGGGAAGCGGCTGACCAGCCAGCCATAGACCGGCTGCAGCACCAGCATGATCACGAACACGCAGGAGAACAGGAACTGCAGTACGAAATCCTTCAGCGCGATGCCATGGTCGTTGAACCAGGCGATCAGCAGCGGCGGGAACACCGTGTCCAGGTCAGCCGAGGCAGCCATCGCCTCGCGGACCGGGCGCAGCACGTAATAGCCACTGAGCAGGCAGAAGAAATACAGGAACGACCACCACAGGGCCGGCGACTCACGCAGCGCCGCGACCAGGCCGCGCAGCGGGCCGCGCCCGGCGGCCGCGCTCACGCGGCTCCCCTCGCCCGTAGGTGGCGGTTGGACAGCGTCATCGCAGGCTCCGGGGCTGGGGAGCGCGTACGTTAGCCAATGCACTGCAACATCGCCAGCGCAGCACGCGCTGACGACTGCCACAGCCCATCGCGGCGCACCGCGGCCGATACCTGCCGACACATGTTTTCTGGCGTCAAAATCCCAACTTTTTCAACGAGATGCGCATTCATCTTCGCTTTGTTTGTGCACAGGCGAAAAGCGGCGCTAGAATCGACGCCAGCAGTCGCGCACGGGGTCCAACCGATGAAAAAGAACAGCCTGCGTCGTCCGATCCGTTCGGCGGCCACCGGTTTGCTGGGCATGTTGATGCCCGTTGCCTTGTCCACCACCGCGCAGACCCCGCCGGCCCTGCCGCCGATGCCGGCCAACATCGAATCCCCCGCCGGCGCGACGGTCGCCCACACCCAGCCCGCAGCCTACCGCACCGGCCTGGTGCCGCAGGTGCAGCTGCCCGCCGCCGGCTTCAACGTCGCCCACATCGAATCGATGGCGCAGCAGCTCACCTATGGCGAGCGCGTGCCGGGCATGGCGGTGGCGATCGTGCAGGGCGGCCGCGTGCTCAGCGCGCGCGGCTACGGCGTCACCGACGTCAACAACCCGCTGCCGGTCGACGCGCATACCGTGTTCCGCCTGGCGTCGCTGTCCAAGGCCTTTGCCGGCACCATGGCCGGCCTGCTGGTCAACGACGGCACCCTGCGCTGGGACAGCAAGGTCACCGACTACGTGCCCGGCTTCCGCCTGAACTCGCCGGAGGCGACCGACCGTCTGACCGTGGCCGACGTGCTCAGCCATCGAGTCGGCCTGCCCTACAACGCCTACGACCGCGACATCGAAGGCAATGCCGAGTACTACGCGCTGACCCAGAAGCTGGCCAACACCAGCCTGAAGTGCCTGCCGGGCGACTGCTACGCCTACCAGAACGTGGCCTTCAGCCTGATCGGCGACGTCGTCTATGCCGCCTCGGGCAGCTTCTACGAGCAGTCGGTGGAGCGCCGCATCTTCAAGCCGCTGGGCATGAACGATGCCAGCCTCGGCCTGGCAGGCATCCAGGCCAGTTCGCGCTGGGCACGGCCGCACGTGCGCAGCCGCAACGGCTGGGTCTCGCTGACCCCCAAGCCCACCTATTACCGTGTCGCCCCGGCAGCGGGCGTCAACGCCAGCGCCAGCGACATGGCGCAGTGGCTGCTGGCCCACACCGGCCATCGTCCGGACGTGCTGCCGGCGCCGCTGCTGGCCACACTGCATTCCAGCCTGATCAACACTCCCGGCGAGATGCGCTCGGGCTGGCGCCGCGAACGCCTGCACTCGGCCGGTTACGCACTGGGCTGGCGTACCTTCGACTATGCCGGCCACGACGTGGTGTTCCATGCCGGTGCCGTGCAGGGTTACCGTGGCCTGGTCGCCCTGGTGCCCGAACGCGACCTCGGCATCGCCATCATGTGGAACGGCGAAAGCGGCCTGCCCAGCGGCCTGCTGCCGACCGTGCTGGATTCCGCGCTGGGCCTGCCCTCGCAGCGCTGGCTGGATATCGACACCGACTTCGGCAGCGACAACCTGATGGCCGAGGGCACCGCCCCGGCACAGCAGGACAAGCGCAAGGGCAAGGGCGCCTCGAGCAACCGCGCCGTCGCCTCGCCGCGCTGATCGGCGCGGCCTGATCGCATGCACAGGGGCGGCCTCAGGGCCGCCCTTTCTGTTGATGGGCTGACCGGCGCCTGCAGCGCCGTGCCGAGCTCGACCGTTCCGGCATGGCAGCCGACGCCATGAAGCGTGCGCGCCGCAGCTGCCGCAGCGGCACCCATCGTCCATAAAAAAACCCCCTCCCCGCTGGGCAGTCGGGGAAGGGGTTTCAGGGTACGGCTATCGGGAAGTACTTAGATCAGCGGCGCCGGGGTTGCCGGAAGGGCCACCGGAGCGGCCTTCTTCTTGCGGGCGGCCGGCTTGCGCTTGGCAACCTTCTTGGCAGCCTTCTTCGGGGCAGCCTTCTTGGTCGCCTTCTTCGCGGTCTTCTTTACCGCCTTCTTCGCCGTCTTCTTTGCCGCCTTCTTCACTGCCTTCTTGGCGACCTTCTTGGCCGGCTTGCGGGCAGTGGTCTTCTTGGCGGCCTTCTTGGCCGTCTTCCTGGTGGCCTTCTTGGCTACCTTCTTGACGGCCTTCTTCGCAGCCTTCTTGGCAGTGGACTTCTTGGCGACCTTCTTTGCCGCCTTCTTCACTGTCTTCTTCGCCGCGCTCTTGCGTGCGACCTTCTTGGCAGCCTTCTTCACTGCCTTCTTGGCGGTCGCCTTCTTCGCGACCTTCTTCACTGCCTTCTTGGCAGCGGCCTTCTTAGCGACCTTCTTCACCGCCTTCTTGGCGGCGGGCTTCTTCTTCGCAGCTTTCTTGGTTGCCATGGGATGGCTCCTCGTCAGTGATAGGGAGTTGAAACGCCCAGGTGGATCAAACCCGCCCATGCTGCTTGCGGGGACCGCCGGCGCGTCAAGCGCGCCGTTACGGATGCGGCGATGCCCGCCACGATCGGCGGAGCAGGCATCGGAACCGGGGGGACCTTGCATTTCTCCGGGGGAAGCGGGGCCATGTCCACCGTCTTGAGGATCGCGGTGGTCTTCGAGGGGCTGCTTCGCATCGGACGATTGATTCTGCGCACTCGGTTTGGCAGGCAAGGTCTGCTGAGGCGAAACCTAATCACGGTTTTTTTTACTGTCAACAACCCCCGCGAAAAATTTTCACATCCGCCGCGTTTCCGACACCCCTGCTGTTGCCGTCGGCGCGTCCCGATAGCCGCCCGCAGACCGTGCTGTGCGCCAGCCTGCGGACGACGTGCATGCGCAGCCACTGAAGAAAAAACACTTGAAATAAGCACTCTGCTTGATGGCGGTGAGTGCACGCGCGCGCGCGCCACGGATGCGCCGACATGCCGCCGCGCGCATGCCGGCGCCACCACAACGGGTCCGCAACGGGGTCGAAAAGTTTTCACATCCCGACGCGCCATCGCGGGGGTGGAAACGCGGATTTGCGCAAAACTGCGCACGCGGTTCGGCGGCGTTCGGCACCGGCTGATGCCCGTGCGGCGGCATGCATCCAACCCGCCGGCATATGTCCGGGGCATCGGCCAAAACGAAAACGGCCACCCGAAGGTGGCCGCGTTCGAACCTGCAAAGGACGACTCAGTGGTCGTCGTTTTCCAGGGCTTCGGCGTAGGCGTCCGGGTCCAGCAGCTCGTTGAGCTCTTCGGCGTTGGTCAGTTCGACCACGAACATCCAGCCTTCGCCGTAGGCATCTTCGTTGATGGTTTCCGGCTTGTCGGACAGCGCCGAGTTGACCTCGACGATGGTGCCGCTGATCGGGCTGTAGACGTCCGAGGCGGCCTTGACCGACTCGACGACGGCGATCTGTTCGCCGGCCTTGGCCTCGGCGCCGACTTCCGGCAGTTCGACGTAGACCAGGTCACCCAGCAGGCCCTGGGCGTGGTCGGAAATACCGACGGTGACGCGGCCATTGCCTTCGACACGGGCCCACTCATGGGACTTGAGGAACTTGAGGTCGCCGGGGATCTCGCTCATGGGACTGCTCCAGAGATATGCAGGGGTGGAAAAAGCGGGGCTAGTGTAACCAACCGGCCGCCACTGCTGTCAGTGACGACCGGCACGTTCGGATCACGCGTCGGTGAGCACGCCGGGCTGGGCCTGGCCTTCGCGCACGAACGGGAACTTGACCACGCGCACCGGCACCAGCCGGCCGCGGATGTCGACGCTGACCTGGCCGAGTTCGCCAGCCGGCACGCGGGCGAAGGCAATGCCCTTGGCCAGGGTCGGCGAGAAGGTGCCGGACAGGATCTCGCCCTGGCCGCTGGCAGTGGTGACGGCCTGACCGTGACGCAGCACGCCCTTCTCGTCCATCACCAGGCCGATCATCTGGCGCGCGGTGCCGGCGGCCTTCTGCGCCTCCAGCACGTCGCGACCGATGAAGTCACGGCCTTCGTCCAGCGACACGGTCCAGGCCAGCGCCGCTTCGTACGGGCTGATCGCTTCGTCCATGTCCTGGCCATACAGGTTCATGCCCGCTTCCAGACGCAGGGTGTCGCGCGCGCCGAGGCCGGCCGGCTTCACGCCAGCGGCAAGCAGGCGGTTCCAGAACGCGACCACCGCATCCTGCGGCAGCAGGATCTCGAAACCGTCCTCGCCGGTGTAGCCGGTGCGGGCGACGAACAGCTCGACGCCGTCGTCGGTCTGCGCCTGCAGGGCAGCGAAACGGCCGAGCCGGGTCAGCGCCTCGCGGTCGGCCTCACGGGCCAGGCCGATGACGATGTCGCGCGCCTGCGGACCCTGCACGGCGAGGATGGCCAGGTCCGGGCGCTGTTCGACCGACACATTGAACGGGGCAGCCTGCTCGCGCAGCCAGGCCAGGTCCTTCTCGCGGGTGGAGGCATTGACCACCATGCGGAAGAAGTCGTCGGCGAGGTAGTAGACGATCAGATCGTCGATGACGCCGCCCTGCGGATTCAGCATGCACGAGTACAGTGCCTTGCCGGTGGCCTTGAGCTTGTCGACCGAGTTGGCCAACAGGCGGCGCAGGAAGGGCTTGACCTGGTCACCGCGCAGATCGACCACGGTCATGTGGCTGACGTCGAACACACCCGCTTCGCGACGCACCAGGTGGTGTTCATCCAGCTGCGAGCCGTAGTGGATGGGCATGTCCCAACCCCCGAAATCGACCATCTTGGCGCCGAGGGCGCGGTGGGTATCGTTGAGCAGCGTCTTCTGGGTCATGACCGGGTCCGGCAGCAGAGGAAACAAGAACGCGCATTATCCCAGATCGGCCGGCCGCTGGTCGTGCCGCAGCGCAGCGGGGGGGTGTGGCCGGCCTGCGGCCGGCAGCGCTTTCTACACGCCAGAGCCAGAGCCGAGGCCGAAGCACGTCGGCCCACGCCGGCTCTCGACGCCTACGCTGCCAGATTCCAATCAGATAAGGCTTAGCCGCGCCATCCATGGCGCGGATACCCCGCCCGGCCCCACCCCACCGACCTCTGACAGATCTCTGCGGTGTCCACCCACGCAGAAGAAAAAGAAGATCAAGAGCAAAAACAAAAGCGGCCCACCGGCCCCACCCAACACATGACCCGCTCTACGCGACCACCCCACGAGGGGCTGCGCCGTTGGCTGGAAACTCCGAGCTACGCGGCCGCCTCGACCACCAGCACGCTGCCCTGCACCGCCACCACCCGCACCAGGGTGCCGGCCGGCAGTGCCGGTCCGCTCACCTGCCACGACGCATCGTCGATGCTGACCCTGCCCTGCCCGCCATCGATGCCCTGCTGCAGCGGTACCACCCGGCCGACCAGCTGTTCGGCGCGGCGGTTCAACAGGGGCGCATCGCTCTGCCGCGCGCGCGGCCGGCCCCAGTGCCGGTAGCACTGGATCGACAACACGCTGAGCACCACGAACGCGACCACCTGCCACAGCACCGGGATATCGGCAAACACCGCCACCAGCGCGAACACCGCCGCCGCACCGATGCCGATCCACAGCATGAAGGCGCCGGGCGCCAGCGCTTCGGCCGCGAACAGCAGCAATGCCAGCGCCCCCCAGACCACGACTTCCCAACGCATGTCAGCCTCCGATCGGCGGTGGGCGCGTTGCCGCCGGCTTGCTGTCCTGACCGGCCAGCGCCTGCTTGGCCAGTTCCGCCACGCCGGCGATCGACCCGATCACGCCACTGGCCTCCATCGGCATCAGCACCAGTTTCTGGTTCGGTGAACTGGCCAGCTCCCTGAAGGCTTCCACATATTTCTGTGCGATGAAGTAGTTGATGGCCTGCACGTCTCCGTCGGCGATCGCGGCGGACACGACCTGGGTCGCCTTGGCTTCGGCCTCGGCCAGGCGCTCACGCGCCTCGGCATCGCGGAACGCCGCCTCGCGACGGCCCTCGGCCTCCAGTACCGTGGCCTGCTTCTCGCCCTCGGCGCGCAGGATCTCCGACTGCCGCGAGCCTTCAGCTTCCAGGATCTGCGCGCGCTTCTCGCGCTCGGCCTTCATCTGCCGCGCCATCGCATCGAGCAGATCGCGCGGCGGCTGGATGTCGCGGATCTCGATGCGGTTGACCTTCACGCCCCAGGGATTGGTCGCGTGGTCGACCACGCTGAGCAGCTTGGCATTGATCACCTCGCGCTGGCTGAGCGATTCATCCAGGTCCATCGAGCCGATCACGGTACGGATGTTGGTCTGCACCAGCGCGATCATCGCCACTTCCAGCACCGCCACCTCGTAGGCGGCCTTGGCCGCGTCCAGCACCTGGAAGAACACCACCCCATCCACGCGCACGGCCGCGTTGTCCTTGGTGATCACTTCCTGGCCAGGCACGTCCAGCACCTGCTCCATCATGTTCACCTTGCGCCCCACCCCGTACACGATCGGAATCAGGAAGTGCAGGCCCGGCGACATCGTGTGGGTATAGCGGCCGAACCGTTCGACGGTCCATTCATACCCCTGCGGCACCATCCGCACGGCCTTGAACAGGATGACCACGGCCACGAAGGCCAGCACCACGGTAAAGAACATGGTCGGGAACATCAGGCTTTCCTTATCTGAGACGTCCGGCCCCCAGCATAGCGCGCGGATGCGCGGGGTGTGGCCGCCACGGCGTCCGGCCCGTCGCCGCCGGGTCATGCTGCCGCGCTACCGCAGGTGCACGCGGATCCGGCCGGGAACGCGCGCGCCGGTCAGATCCGGGTGGTGGCCAGGAAGCGCTCGCGATCCTGCTGGGTCTGCCGACGGATCTCCGCCAGGGCCTGGTTCTCGGTGGCCTCCAGCATCGCCTCGAACAGGCGCTGGAAGTGGTGCCGCATCGCATTGCGCGCCGCGACCGGATCGCGCGCGCGCAGTGCTTCGAAGATCGCCATGTGCTCGTCGGCACGGCTGGCGCCATCATCGTGGCAGACCCGTGCATAGACCTCGGTGACCCGCGGCAGTTCGCTGCGCATGCGCCAGATCTGCTGTACGAAGTACTCCACCACCGGGTTGCCCGACAGCCGGGCGATGGCCAGGTGGAAGCGGCGGTCGTAGTCGCCGGCCTCCTCGTCGGTGAGGTCACGCCGGCACAGTGCCTGCGCCAGCACCTGCAGTTCGGCGATACCGGCATCATCGATGTTGCTGGCGGTCAGCGCCGCCGCCTCGGCCTCGAACACCGCGCGCGCGGCGGTCAGGTCAAAGGCGCTGATATCGGGCAGGCCACCGGAGGCGTGGGCAGGCCGCGGCTTCACATAGACGCCCGAGCCGATGCGGATCGCGATCCAGCCCTGCGCTTCCAGGGCGATCTCGGCTTCGCGGATGGTGACCCGGCTGACACCGAAGCGTTCAGCCAGTTCGCGCTCGCCCGGCAGGCGCGCACCCGGCGGGAACTCGCCGTCCTCGATCAGCTTGCGGAGCTTGGCGGCGATGGTCTGGTAGAGACGGTTGGCGGACATGCGGCTGACCCTTGGCGGTTCCCTCCGGGCCCGTCCCGGGCCACCGTGCGCGGTGCGGGTCCGGTTGGAGCGACGGCGCGACCTGTGGCCGCGCCGCCCTGTTCAGAACTTGTATCGTACACCGAAATACGCGCGTCGCCCGTAGCTCACCACTTCGCGGAAATTCCCGTAAAGCGGCTGGTATGCCACGCGGGGTTCGTCGGTCAGGTTCATCAGTTCCAGCGACAGCGACAGCTGCCGGCTCACCCGATAGCGCAGGCGCAGGTCGACGCTGGTGTTGTCATCGTAGTAGCGGTTCTGCTGCGCGGTGTTGCCGGTGAAGTCCTGGTAGTAGTGCGAGCGGAACTTGCCGATCGCCTGGATGTTGAAGCGCCCCACGTCCCAGTAGATCGAGCCGGACAGCACGTGCCGGGAGAATCCGCTCAGGCCGGCCGGCGGGACGATGGCGGGAATGATCGTGCCGTCTGCCGCCAGCTGCTCACCCAGCCGCGAATCCTGGGTCTGGTAGTCGGCATCGGCGTAGTTGTAGCTGACCTTGAAGCCCAGCCCGTCGAACGGCGCCGGCAGGTACGACAGGCGATGGGTCGCACTCAGTTCGACGCCGGTCAGGGTACTGTTCTCGTCGGTGGTCACCTGCTGGCGCACCGGCACGGTCACCGTCTGCCCGTCGATGGTGTAGGTTTCCGGCACCAGCGCGGTGGCGGTGCCGCCGTTGAACTGCTTCCAGTACACCGCGCCAGCCAGCATCGTGTCCGGATTGGGGTACCACTCCAGCGACAGGTCGCCGTTCCAGGACATCAGCGGCTGCGCCGCCGGGTTGCCGCTGGCACTGATGTCGTCGAGCGCGTCGGCAAGGTTGCCGTAGGTGGCATCGCTGCTGACATTGATGGTGCGGCCGGCACCCAGCGCCGCGATGTCCGGGCGCGACATCGCGCGGTATGCGCCCACCCGCAGCAGCAGGTCCGGGCGCAGCTCGAAGGCCGCGTTCAGGCTGGGCAGCAGCTTGTCATTGCCGGCCTTGAACACCTGGGTGGTGTAGTCACCGGTGGGCTGCAGGCGGAGGCTGCCATCGCCGTTGTCGACGATGGTCAGGCCGGTGCGCACGCCCTCCGAGCGCACATCGGTCTTGACCCAGCGCAGGCCCAGGTTGCCGGTGACCGGCAGGCCGAACAGCGTGCTGCTGAACTCGCCCATCAGGTACAGCGCGCGGGTCTTCTCGGTGACATCGACGTTGTTGGGGTCCGGCTGATCCGGGTCCAGGCCGCTGTCGAGGCTGCCGCGGAACGACTGGTAGAGGCAGTCCGGGTCGAAGTACGCCCACGAGGAAAGGGTGTTGCCGCTGGCGGCATCCATGAAGTCGTCCTGCGGGAACGGCGCGCGGCAGGCCCGGTTGGCCGCGATGATCCTGGCCTTGTCGGCGGCGATGCGCTGGTCGTAATCGGTTACCAGGGTGTTGTCGCGCAGGCGGTAGTCGGCCTGGCTGGCGCGCACGCCGCCCTTGATGCGGGTGAAGAAGCCGGATTCGGGCATGAAGCTGGCATCGAAGCGGCCGGCCTTGATCTTGTGGTCGTTCTCGGTGGCGCTGGAGGTTACCCGCGCCGCGCCGGTGTAGGCATCCCAGTTGCCCGCGTCGAAGTTGGGCGCCAGCGCGATGCTCGGCACTTCGCCCTGCCAGTCCCAGTCGTAGTCGACATAGCCGGTGGCACCGCTGCTGATACCCGGCACGATGGCGTTGTCCACATCACGCTGGTTGGCGCGCAGCCGGGTCATGCGCTCGCTGTCCAGGCGGTTGGTGTGCGAATAGGACAGGTCGGTGGACAGTTCCCAGGCCGGGCTCGGCCGCACGATCAGGTTCAGGCCGCCGCCGGTGTACTCCTCGCCCCGCCAGTAGCGGTTGGAGGTGGAATCGATGGAGGTGCTGCCGTGCAGGTGGCGGACGATGCCGTCCTCGTCCACCTCGCGCTGGGTGACGCCACGGCGCGCATTGGACAGGCTGAGGTCGCTGCGGTTCTCGTGCCAGTTGCGGTCGGTGTGCTCGAAATCGAGGTTGACCTCGACCACGTCGTTGGGCCGCCACTGCAGGGCCGCGAATTCGCTCTGGCGATCATTGCGCTCCTGCTTCAGCCGATAGATGCGGCTGCTGGGCACCAGATAGTACGGCGCGCCATTGGCGATGGCCTGGGCGCTGAGTTCGCCGCAGTTGGCATTGGCCACATTCTGGTTGCCATCACAGGCATACCAGGTGGAACCGCTGGTGATGCTCTCTTCCGGGTCGGTGCCTTCCAGCCGCTGGATGCCCAGCGAGATCCCGAGTTTCTGGCCGTCGCCGAATTCGAACTGGTCGATGTAGCTGGCGGTGCCACGGTAGCCGATGCCATCGTCGTCGCGGTACTTCCTGTCGTACTCGGCCCAGCTGCCGCGCAGGTCGAACTGCACCGAACGTTTGCCGTACTCCAGCGGCCGCACCGTCTCCAGGCCGATGGTGCCGGCCACGCCGCCTTCGATGATGTCGGCGCGCTGGGTCTTGTAGATCGCCACGGTATTGATCAGCTCGGCCGGGAACATGTTGAAGTTCACCGAGCGGTCGCCGCTGCCGTTGGTGATCTCGCGGCCATTGAAATTGGTGCTGCTGAGGAACGCGCCGAGGCCCCGGATGGAGATTTCCGAGGCGCCGGTCTTGTCGCGGGTGGAGGCCGCGCCGGTGAGGGTTTCGATGGCATCGGCCAGCGACGGCGCCGGCAGGTCGCCGATGTCGTCGGCCGACAGCACGTCAGCGATGACGGTGTCATCGCGCTTCTTGTTGATCGAACTCTGCATCGACTCGCGGATGCCGGTCACCTGCACCTGGTCCAGCGTGGTGGCGTCCTGCCCGCTGTTGCCGGCGCTGGACTGCGCCTGCACCGGGGCCGCGGACAGCGTGGCCAGCAGGGCCACGATCAGGGGCGTGGGTGACAACGTGATGCTGCGTACAGCTCCGGCAGTTCGCCGCATGGTTTCCTCCTCCCAAAGGATCGCCTGGATGGCAGGCGTGGGACGCAGCTTCGACACGCCGACACACAAATGTCAACCAACTGGACTGGATTTTTCTCAATACCTTTGTTTCATACCACTTGGTCGCAATTTAATGTGCTCATGCAGCATGACTTTGCGCGATTCCTGGCTTACAACACCTCCTGCAAGTGGTATACAAACCCATCCCGAAACCGCGGCTCGGCCGTGCCTGGAAGGACCTCATGCGTACCGAATCGACTTCGCACCGCCTGCCCAGCCGTTCCCCTGGATTCCTCATCACAACTGGTCTGGCACTGTGCCTGACCACGCAGCCGGCACTGGCTGCCAGCTGGTTGGTCCACGACGCCGCCGAGTTCGCCACTGCCAGCGCCGCGCTGCAGCCCGGCGACGAAATCGTGCTGGCCGATGGGACCTGGAATGACACCCGCCTGCTGCTGAAGGGCCAGGGCACCGCGGCCGCACCGATCACCCTGCGCGCGCAGACGCCGGGCAAGGTGATCCTCAGCGGGCGGTCGGACCTGCGCCTGGCCGGCAGCTACCTGCAGGTCTCCAACCTGGTGTTCCGCAACGGCTACACCCCGGGCGATGCGGTGGTGGCCTTCCGCGAATCGAGCAAGGCCGTGGCCAGCCACAGCCGCGTGACCGGCCTGGTGATCGACGACTACACCCACCCGGACGCCGCCGATCAGGACTACTGGGTATCGCTGTACGGCAGCCACAACCGGCTCGACCACAGCCAGTTGCGTGGCAAGGGCAACGCCGGGCCGACCGTGGTGGTGGTGCGCGACGCCACCCAGGGCCTGGACAACCAGCATCGCATCGACCACAACTGGTTCGGCCCGCGTCCCGCGCTGGGTGTCAACGGCGGCGAGACGCTCCGTGTCGGCACCAGCGACACCTCGCTGAGCGATTCCAACAGCACTGTCGAGAACAACTGGTTCGAAGGCTGCGATGGCGAAACCGGAGTCGTCTCCAACAAGTCCGGCGGCAACACCTTCCGTGGCAACGTGTTCTACCGATCGGCCGGTGCGCTGACCCTGCGCCATGGCAACGGCAACCGGGTGATCGACAACGTGTTCCTCGGCGATGACAAGGCCGGCACCGGTGGCGTGCGCATCATCAATGCTGACCAGACGGTCAGCAACAACTACTTCGAGCGCCTCGCCGGCTCCAGCAACCGTTCGGCGCTGGCGGTGATGGATGCGCAGGCCGCCCCGCCGCTGTCGGGCTACGCGCCGGTGGTCAACGCCACCATCAGCCGCAACACCTTCGTGGACGTGGCGAAGATCAGCTTCGGCGTCGGTCATGATGCGGACAAGGGCATGGTGGTGGCCGCCAGCAACAGCCGCTTCAGCGGCAACCTGATCGTCAACCGCACCAGCAGGAATCCACCGACGGCCGCCAGTTCGCTGGCCGGCATCGCCTTCAGCGGCAACCTGCAGTCGCCACAGGCAAGCACCGTGTTCCCCGGCGGCGTGGACAGCGCCAGCGTCACCCTGCAGCAGGCAGCCAGCGGCCTGTGGGTGGCCGCCACCGCCCTGCCGGCGGTGGGTGCCGACCCGGCGCTGGCGATGATCCCGCGCGAACAGACCGGGGTGGACTGGTATCCCAAGGTGGGCGAGGTTGCCTCGTCCCGCATCAGCACCGGAGTGGATCGATGAGGTTGCAGCCGTTGTACGTTTCGTCGCACCGCCTGGCCCTGGCACTGGCCCTGGCCGCGCCGCTTGCCCTGCTGCCGGCGGCGCCGCTGCTGGCGGCCCCGACCGCTGCGGCGCGCCAGAGCGACGCCGCCCCGGTGCTGGTGACCCGCGCGCAGTGGCAGCAGATGGCCAGTGAAGGCACCCGCTACCCGTGGTTCGCCAAGGAACAGGCACGCACGGAAACGTCGCTGAAGAAGATGATGAAGGCCGGCATCGACGTGCCGGTGCCCAAGGACAAGGGCGGCGGCCGCACCCATGAGCAGCACAAGCGCAATTACCAGGCGCTGCTGGCGGCCGGCACGCTGTACCGGCTGACCGGCGACAGGACCTATGTGACGTACGCGCGCGACATGCTGCTGCAGTACGCCAAGCTCTATCCGACGCTGGGGCCGCACCCGGAAGGCCGCGGGCAGATTCCCGGCCGCGTGTTCTGGCAGGTGTTGAATGATTCGGTGTGGCTGGTCAACGCCATCCAGGGCTACGACGCGATCCGCGACGCGTTGTCGGCCGAAGACCGCGACACCATCGAGTCGAAGGTGTTCCGGCCGATGGCCGAATTCCTGGTGAGCGAACCGAAGAACTACGATCAGATCCACAACCACGCCACCTGGGCGGTGGCGGCCACCGGCATGACCGGCTACGTGCTGCGCGACCCGGACCTGGTGGAGAAATCGCTGCGCGGCAGCCAGAAGGACGACACGTTCGGCTTCCTGCGGCAGATCGACCTGCTGTTCTCGCCCGATGGCTATTACGAGGAAGGCCCGTACTACCAGCGCTATGCGCTGGCCCCGTTCCTGCTGTTCGCCAATGCGATCGAACGCAACGAACCGCAGCGGAAGATCTTCCAGCGCCGCGACGGTGTCCTGCTGAAGGCCGTGGATGTGCTGGTGCAGACCAGTTACGGCGGTCTGTTCTTCCCGATCAACGATGCCATCCTGGACAAGGGGCTGGATACCGAGGAGCTGGTGGCAGGCATCGGCATCGCCTATGCGCGCACCGGCGATGACCGCCTGCTGTCGGTGGCCCAGCAGCAGAAGCGGTTGCTGCTGTCACCCGAAGGCCTGCAGGTGGCGCAGGCACTGGCCGCCAACAAGGCCCGGCCCTTCGATTACCGGCCGATGCTGCTGCGTGACGGCCCCGACGGCGATCGCGGTGGCCTGGCGATCCTGCGCATGGGCGGCGAACGCGGCCAGGCGCTGGTGCAGAAGGACACCCTGCAGGGCATGGGCCACGGCCATTTCGACAAGCTCAACTGGTTGTTCTACGACAACGGCAACCCGGTGGTGACCGACTACGGCGCGGCGCGCTTCCTCAATGTGGAAGCCAAGCGCGGCGGCATCTACCTGGCCGAGAACCGCAGCTGGGCCAAGCAGACCGTGGCCCACAACACGCTGGTGGTGGACGAGCAGAGCCACTTCGGTGGCGACTGGAAGCGTGGTGAGCACCATGCGCCGCAGGTGCGCTTCTTCCAGGCGGACGCCGATACCCAGATCGCCTCGGCCACGATGCGCAATGCCTACCCCGGCGTGGTGTTCACCCGTACCCAGGCGCTGCTGCGCCACCCCGATCTGGGCCTGCCGGTGGTGCTGGACCTGCTGCAGGTGCACGGCGACAGGGCCGCGCGCTACGACCTGCCGCTGCATTTCAACGGCCACATCGTCACCACCGGTTTCGAGGCCGAACACTTCCCCGCGCAACGCCCGGTGCTGGGCAAGGACAACGGCTACCAGCACCTGTGGCTGGACGCGCGCAGCACGCCCGGCAGCGAGCCGCGCACGCTGGCCTGGCTGCTGGATGGCCGCTTCTACACCTATCGCTTCGGCAGCAGCGCACCCGCACAGGCGCTGCTGGTGGAAAGCGGTGCCAACGACCCGGAATTCAACCTGCGCCGCGAACCGGCCCTGCTGCAGCGCGTGGAAGGCCAGAAGGACGTGACCTTCTTCAGCGTGCTGGAACCGCATGGCGAGTACAACGGCACCGCCGAGTACGTGCACGGCGCCGACAGCCGCATCAAGGACATCGTGCGCAGCCGCGGCAGCGATGCCGAGGTGATCGAACTGCGGCTGGCCAGCGGTGCACGCATCGCCCTCGGCGTGGCCGATGACAGCAGCGCCAAGGGCGAGCACAGCGTGAACGTCGATGGCCACGCCTACCGCTGGAGCGGCAGCCATGCGCGCATGGACCGCAGCAAGGGTGACGCGAAATGAACGGCCCTGCGCTGGTGAGCCAGCTGCGCAAGGTGCCGGTACGATCGGCCGTACGCTGGCTGATCGTCGGCCTGATCGCCGTGGCCACGGTCATCAACTACATTGACCGCAATGCGCTGGCGGTGATGTGGCCGGAGATCGCCAGGGAAGTGGGCGCGACCAAGGATGACTACGCGCTGCTGGTGACGGTGTTCATGCTGTTCTACGCCGCCGGCCAGTTCCTGTTCGGGCGCCTGTTCGACATGATCGGCACGCGCCTGGGCTTTGCGCTGTCGATCAGCGTGTGGTCGATCTCCATCGCGCTGCATTCGGTCACCCATTCGATGCTGTCTTTCAGCCTGGTGCGGGCGATGCTCGGCATCAGCGAGGCCGGTGCCTGGCCGGGCGCGGTGAAGGCCAACGCGGAATGGTTCCCGGCGCGCGAACGTGCACTGGCGCAGGGCATTTTCAACGCAGGCGCCTCGATCGGTGCGATCGTGTCGGCGCCTGCCATCGCCGCCCTGTACCTGTGGCTGGGCTGGCGCGGCACCTTCGTGCTGGTCGGGGCGATCGGCTTCCTGTGGCTGCTGCCGTGGCTGTTCGTCTACCGCGCCGGCCCCGACAGGCACCCGTGGGTGAGCGATGCCGAACGCCGCCTGATCCTGGAAGACCAGGCCGGCCAGCAGGCCGCCACGACGCCCAAGGTGAGCGTGCGTTCGCTGCTGGCGCACCGGCAGAGCTGGGGCATGCTGGCCTGCCGTTTCCTGCTGGACCCGATCTGGTGGTTGTTCGTGTCCTGGCTGCCGATCTACCTGGCCGAGACGTTCGGCTTCGACATCAAGCAGATCGGCCTGTTCGCCTGGGTGCCGTTCGTTGGCGCGATGCTCGGCAGCCTCAGTGGCGGCTGGCTGTCCGGGCGCCTGATCCGTGCCGGGCAGAGTGTGGACCGCGCACGCAAGCTGTCCATCACCCTGGGCTGCGTGATCATGGCCCCAGCCCTGCTGGGCGCGGTGCTGGCCAACCAGCCCTTGTTTGCGGTGCTGGCGATTGCCGCCGTGCTGTTCGGTTTCCAGGTGGCCATCGGCAACATCCAGACCCTGCCCGGCGACCTGTTCGGCGGTCGCTCGGTCGGCACCCTCGCCGGTCTCGGCGGCCTGGCCGCCGTGGCCGGGACGCTGATCACCACCTGGCTGGTACCGGTGCTGACCCGCCACTCCTACGCACCGATCTTCATCCTGGTCGCCGCGCTGGTGCCACTGTCGCTGGCCGCGCTGTGGTGGTGGACCGGCCCGATCCACAAACTCGACCGGCCCTCCGGCTGAGCCCTGCCCTTCCTGTTCATTCCCCCGCAAACCAAGGAGTTTCCCGCATGTCGTTCCAGGACAAGGTGGCCATCGTCACCGGTGGTGGCCGTGACATCGGCCGTGCCGTCTCGATCAAGCTGGCCGCCGCCGGCGCACGCGTCTGCATCAACTACGCCAACGATGAAGCCAGTGCGCAGGACACGCTGGCACAGATCCAGGCCGCCGGTGGCCAGGCCATCGTGCATCGCGCCGATGTGACCGACGCGGCCGCCGTGGCCGGCCTCGTCGCCGCTACCCAGGCCGCGTTCGGCGAGCGCATCGACCTGCTGGTGAACGTGGCCGGCGGCATGGTGCAGCGCCGTCCATTGGCCGAGATCGATCCGGCGTTCTTCCACACGGTGATGGACCTCAACCTGACCTCCACCTACCTGACCACCCACGCGGTGGTGCCGCACATGGGCGAAGGCGCGGCCATCGTCAATTTAGCTTCGCAGGCCGGCCGTGATGGCGGCGGCCCGGGCGCGTCGATCTATGCGACCGCCAAGGCCGCGGTGATGACCTTCACCCGCGCCATGGCCAAGGAACTGGGGCCGAAGGGCATCCGGGTGAACGCGCTGTGCTGCGGCATGATCGCCACCCGCTTCCATGACGAATTCACCAAGCCGGAAGTGCGCACCGCCGTCGCCGGCAACACCCCGCTGCGCCGCCAGGGCGTGCCTGACGAAGCCGCCGATGCGGCGGTGTTCCTGGCCTCGGAGGCAGCGGCGTTCATCACCGGTGCGAACCTGGACGTCAACGGCGGCACCTACTTCTCCTGACCTGAGCGGACACCTGCCATGCAGCGTTGGATTCCCCTGCTTTCGCTGGCCCTCGGCGCTGCCGTGGCCGCCCCCGTCGCCCAGGCCGCACCGGTCTGGGTGACTGCCTGGACCGCTTCACCGGCACCGGACCGCAAGGACAACAAGGGGGACCTGCCGGTGCAGTTCGCCGCGCAGACCGTGCGCCAGGACATCCGGGTCGGCAGCCGTGGCGAGGCGTTGCGGCTGCGCATCAGCAACGAACTGGGGGATGCTCCGCTGCATGTGGAGGACATCCGCGTGCGCCTGAAGGATGGCAGGGCTGCGGCGCTGCCGGTCACCGTCGATGGCCGTCGTGCCATCGACGTGCCGGTGGGTGCCGCGCTGCTGAGTGATCCGCTGGCACTGCCGGTGGCGGCGTTGCAGGAGATCAGCGTGACCGCCTACTTCCCGCAGCCGACCCGGCCGGCGGTGCGCCGTACCGTGGTGCGGGTGGTCGAGGGAAAACAGCAGGACGTGGCCGACAGCGTCCGCGTGGGCTACCAGCAGAACGTGTTCTCGGCGGTGCTGGTGCAGCGCGCGGACCGCCCGCAGGTGATCGTGGCGCTGGGTGATTCGATCACCGAGGGCGCCACGGCCACGCGTGGCTCGTTCAACCAGTGGCCGGAGCGGCTGGGCGAACGCCTGCAGCAGGCCTGCCCGGACCGCTTCGTGGTGCTCAACCAGGGCATCAGCGGCAACAAGCTGCTCGACCACGGCCGCAGCCACAGTGCACTGTCACGCCTGGACCGCGACGCGATCGCGGTGGCCGACGCCGACCAGGTGATCCTGTTCGAAGGCATCAATGACATCCGCCACGGTGGCGGCGCATCGCCGCTGCCGGGGCGCAACGCACCAGACATGCTGTTGGGTTACCGGCAGGTGGCCGCACGCCTGCACGCGCATGGCATCCGGGCCTACCTCGGCACGCTGACGCCGTTCGGCGGCTCCGAGCGCTACGAACCGGTCTCGGCCGCGACCCGTACCTCGATCAACCAGTGGGCGCGCAGCACGGACAGCGGCTTCGATGGCGTGGTCGACTTCGATGCGGCGCTGCGTGATCCGCTGCAGCCGGAAGCGCTGCCGGCCAGCATCACCCGCGATCATCTGCATCCGAACGATGAAGGCTACCGGCGCATGGCCGAAGCGATCGATCTGGAGATGCTGGGGTGCAAGGCCCCACGCTGACGCGGTCCTGTAGAAACGAGCCATGCTCGGCTGCTGTTGCCGGAAGCGGTCGAGCATGGCTCGACGCTACAGAACCCCGGTCACCACTTGACCCGCCCGCGCAGGATGTCGGCGAACATCACCCAGTCGCCGATGAACGAGTACAGCGGGTAGCGGAACGTTGCCGGGCGGTTCTTCTCGAAGAAGAGGTGGCCGACCCAGGCGAAACCATAGCCGCAGGCCAGAGCGGCCAGCAGCAGCATCGGCTGGCCACGCAGCAGCGCCGCGGCGACCAGCAGCAGCACCCCACAGCTGCCGATGAAATGCAGCCGGCGCGACACCGGGTTGCGGTGCTCACTGAGGTAGAACGGGTAGAACTCGCGGAAGCTGGCGAAACGGGACATGCGCGTACTCCGGGGCGATCGCCAGCGCCATCATGCACCTTCTGCCATCGCCGTGCCGGGCATGCGCCGGCACCGTCGGCGTCAGCCCGGCTGGCGCGGCCCGAACATGATCACCGCCATGCCGGCCAGGCACAGTGCGGCCCCCAGCAGGTCCCAGCGGCTGGGACGGATGCCATCGACCAGCCACAGCCAGAACAACGCGGTGCCGATGTAGACGCCGCCGTAGGCCGCGTAGACCCGGCCGCTGGCGGTGGGGTGCAGGGTCAGCAGCCAGGCGAACAGCGCCAGGCTGGCCGCCGCCGGCACCAGCAGCCAGGCGCTGCCGCCCTTGCGCAGCCAGAGCCACGGCAGGTAGCAGCCGACGATCTCGGCCAGTGCGGTCAGCAGGAACAGCCCCAGCGTCTTCACGCCTTCTCCGCCGCCTTGGCGTGCTGCCACAGCGCTTCCTGCGCATCCAGGTCCAGCGCGGCCAGCGTATCGCCCTGCGTTGCGGCCTGCGCTTCCATCGCGCGGAAGCGCCGTTCGAACTTGTGGTTGGCCCCGCGCAGGGCGGCACCGAGGTCGATGTCGGCGTGGCGCGCCAGGTTCGCGCACACGAACAGCAGGTCACCCAGTTCTTCCTGCAGGCGCGCCCTGTTGCCGGCCACGTCGCCACGCTCGAACTCCTCGCGCAGTTCCTGCAGTTCCTCGGCCGCCTTGTCCAGCACCGGCAGCGGCCCCGGCCAGTCGAAGCCGACCTTGGCCGCGCGCGACTGCAGTTTCACCGCCCGCTGCCATTCCGGCAGGCCACGCGAAACCCCGGCCAGCGCGGACGTGTCCTGTTCGCCCTTGGCCACACGCTCGGCCCGCTTGATCGCGTCCCAGTTGCGCATCACGCCGTCGGCATCGTCGACACGGACATCGGCGAACACGTGCGGATGGCGGCGCTGCATCTTGTCGCTGATCGCGCGCGCCACATCGGCAAAGGCGAAGGCGCCCTGCTCTTCGGCCATGCGTGCATGGAACACCACCTGCAGCAGCAGATCGCCCAGCTCGTCGCACAGATCATCCAGGTCGCCGCGATCGATCGCATCGGCCACTTCATAGGCCTCTTCGATCGTGTACGGCGCGATCGTCGCGAAGTTCTGCTCCAGGTCCCAGGGGCAGCCGCCCTGCGGATCGCGCAGGCGCGCCATGATGGCCAGCAGGCGCTGCAGCTGGTCACTGGCAGCGCTGTCGGTTGCGGGGGTGTCATGCAGGGTCATGGATCCTCCAGGATCAATCGGACAGCCAGTCGCGCCACGGCAGGCTGGTATCCCCCAGCGCGATGAAATCGCCGTTCAGCAGCGTCGGCCGGCGGTTGTAGCGGAACGGCTTGCCGGTCGCCGCCGAGAGCACCGCGCCGCCGGCCGCGTGCAGCACGCACTGGCCCGCGGCGGTATCCCATTCGGAGGTCGGCCCCAGCCGCGGGTAGACGTCCAGGCCGCCTTCGGCGATGCGGCAGAACTTCAGCGAGGATCCCTGCACCACGGTCTCGATCTCGCCCATCCGCTCCAGCAGGGCGGTGGTCTGCGGCGAACGATGCGAACGGCTGGCCGCCACCCGCAACGGTACGGTGGCCGGCGTACGGGTGCGCAGCACGGTGTCATGCACCCCCTGCCGGCGATAGGCCAGCTCGCCGCGCATGGCATGCCAGACGATGCCGGTCACCGGCGACTGGACCACGCCGAACGCCGGCGCGCCCTGATAGATCAGCGCGATGTTGACGCTGAACTCGCCGTTGCGCTTGACGAAATCACGCGTGCCGTCGAGCGGATCGACCAGCCAGTACGCACTCCAGTGCTGGCGCTGCTCCCACGGCACCACCGCCGATTCCTCGGACAGGATCGGCAGGTCCGGCGTCAGCTGGCGCAGGCCCTGCTGGATCACCCGGTCAGCGGCCAGGTCGGCGGCGGTGACCGGACTGTCGTCGGCCTTGAGGGTGACATCGAAGCCCTGCCTGTAGACCTGCATGATCGCCTGCCCGGCTTCCTGGGCGATGGCGATCGTGGTTTCACGCAGTTCCGTGGTCAGCTTGATCATCGTGTTCCCTGCAGCCACTGCCGGGCGATGAACAGCGCCGCCAGTGAACGTCCCTCGGAGAAGTCCTCACGCAGCATCAGCCGGTCCAGCTCGGCCAGTTTCCAGGGCACCACTTCCAGCTCCTCCGGCTCGTCGCCGGGCAGCTTCTCCGGGTACAGCCCGCGCGCCACCACCAGCCAGGACTGGTGACTCATGTAGGTCGGCGCCAGCGTCATCGCGCGCAGCACGTCCAGCCGCCGCGCGCCATAGCCGGCCTCTTCCTTCAGCTCGCGGTCGGCGGCCTGTTCAGGCGTTTCACCGGCATCGATGCGGCCCTTGACCAGGCCCAGCTCGTAGCGGTGCATGCCGGCGGCGTATTCACGCACCAGCAGGACCGTTTCCTCGTCCAGCATCGGCACCACCACCACCGCGCCATGACCACGGCTGACCAGCCGTTCGAAGCGCCGATGCTCGCCGTTGGAGAACTCCAGGTCCAGGTGCTGGCGCTGGAACGGCCCGTTCTCCTCATCGGTGATCCGATGGATGATCGGCAGCGGGCGCCTGGCGCGGTCATCGGTCATGCGGAATCTCCGTGGCAACCGGTGCGCGCGCCGGGGCCGATAGAATGTGCAGGCAGCAACATGTTCATGAGCCCGAAATGCTAGCAGACCCAACCCCCTCCCCGCTGATCGAGCACTGGCGGCAGCGCGACCTGCAGGTGCTGTGGCACCCGTGCACGCAGATGCGCGAGCATCCCCACACCCTGCCGCTGGTACCGATCGCGCGTGGCCAGGGCGCCTGGCTGTTCGATCACGACGGCAACCGCTACCTGGACGCGGTCAGCAGCTGGTGGACCAACCTGTTCGGCCACGCCGAGCCACGCATCGGCGCTGCCATCGCTGCCCAGGCCGGGCAGCTGGAGCAGGTGATGCTGGCCGGCTTCGGCCACGAACCGGCCATCACGCTGGCCGAGCGCCTGCTGGCGCTGGCGCCGCGCCAGCCCGGCCGCGATCCGCTGGCCAAGGTGTTCTATGCCGACAACGGGTCGGCGGGCGTGGAGGTGGCGCTGAAGATGGCCTTCCACTACTTCCACAACCGCGGCGAGACCCGGCGCACGCGCTTCATCGCGCTGGAGAACGGCTACCACGGCGAGACCCTGGGTGCACTGGCGCTGGGTGACATCCCGCTGTACCGACGGGTGTATGCACCGTTGCTGGCCGAAGGCCTGTTCGCGCCCTCCCCCGATGCGTATCTGGCCGAGCCCGGGCAGAGCGCGGCCGACCGCGCGCGCCAGGCCGCCGATGGCCTGGCCACCCTCTTCGACCAGCATCCGGGCGAGATCTGCGCAGTGATCCTGGAGCCACGCCTGCAGTGCGCCGGTGGCATGCGCATGCATGACCCGGTGTACCTGCAGCGCGTGCGTGAACTGTGCGATGCGCATGGCGCGTTCATGATCGCCGACGAGATCGCCACCGGCTTCGGCCGCACCGGCACGATGTTCGCCTGCGAACAGGCCGGGGTGATGCCCGACCTGCTGTGCCTGTCCAAGGGCCTGACCGGTGGCTTCCTGCCGCTGGCAGCGGTGCTGGCCACGCAGACCCTGTATGACGCGTTCCTCGACGATTCGCGCGAGCGCGCGTTCCTGCATTCGCACAGCTATACCGGCAATCCCCTGGCCTGCGCAGCGGCGCTGGCCACGCTGGACATCTTCAGCAACGACGATGTGATCGCCCGCAACCGCGGCATCGCCTCGGTGATGGGCACGCTGGCAGCCCCCTTCGCCGACCATCCGCATGTGGCCGATGTGCGCCAGGCCGGCATGGTGGTGGCCTTCGAGCTGTCGCGCGACGGCAACAAGCGCACGCCGTTCGACCCGGCGCTGCGCCTGGGACTGCATGCCTACAACGCCGCGCTGAAACGTGGCGTGGTGCTGCGGCCGCTGGGCAATGTGCTGTACTGGATGCCACCGTACTGCGTGGATGACCCACAACTGGAGCTGCTGGCACACACCACCCTGGCAGCCATTGACGAGGCGATTGCATGCGCGTGACCCGCTGCCCCATCGACCTGGCGCTGCACAGCGGCCAGACCGTGACCCTGCCGGAAGAGACCGCCAACCACCTGGTGCGGGTGCTGCGCCTGCGCGAAGGTGACAGCTGCGTACTGTTCAACGGCGATGGCCACGACTACAGCGCGACGCTGACCGTGGCCGGCAAGCGCGAGGTGCAGGCCCGCATCGACGCGGCGCAGGTCATCGACAATGAATCACCGCTGCCGATCACTCTGCTGCAGGGCATCGCCCGTGGCGAGAAGATGGATCTGATCCTGCAGAAAGCCACCGAACTGGGGGTGAGCGGGATCGTGCCGGTCAATGCCGAGCGTACCGAGGTGAAGCTGGATGCCGCACGCGCCGAGAAGCGCGTGGCGCACTGGAACAATGTCGTGCAGTCGGCCTGTGGCCAGTCCGGGCGTGCGCGGATTCCCACGGTGGGTTCGCCGCTGTCGCTGGCGCAGGCGGCCTCGGCCCTGCCGGCCGACACGTTGCGGCTGACCCTGGATCCGCAGGGCGCGCATCGGCTGTCCACGCTCGATGCCGCCCCCGCCGGCGGGGTGGTGATCGCCATCGGCCCGGAAGGAGGCTGGTCGCCGCGCGACCGCGAGCAGCTGGCGGCCGCTGGCTTCCAGGGGCTGCAGCTGGGCCCGCGCATTCTGCGCACCGAAACCGCCGGCCTGGCCGCGATCGCGGCATTGCAGGCGCGGCTGGGGGATCTGGGGTAGCGGGACCCCGTGGCCGCTGCGCTCGCCGGGCATGGCCCGGCGCTACCGGGATTGCGGGCATGGGCCGGTGTTGCCGGGAATGCGTTCGCCGGGCATGGATCGGTGTTGCCGGGATTGCGTTCGCCGGGCATGGCCCGGCGCTACCGGGAATGCGTTCGCCGGGCATGGGCCGGTGTTGCGGGGATTGCGTTCGCCGGGCATGGATCGGTGTTGCCGGGATTGCGTTCGCCGGGCATGGCCCGGCGCTACCGGGACTGCGGGCATGGGCCGGTGTTGTCGGGAATGCGTTCGCTGGGCATGCCTGACGTTGCCATGTGGTGGTAGCGCCGGGCCATGCCCGGCGGGAACCGCTCAGGCTGCCAGCGAATCCAGCGCAGCTTCCAGCGCGTCCAGGTTCGGCAACAGCGCGCTCTGCTCGCCCAGCAGGACGCGCATGTGCACTGTGTCCGGCAGCGATTCTTCGGAGGCGTCGGCCAGCAGGCCATCGCGCGGCACCGAGATCAGCTGCGGGAAGTTCTGGGTCAGCAGCGCGTAGTAGGGCCGCTGCGCATTGCCGTTGAGCGCCTTGAGCACCACCACCTTGTTGTGCCCGGCCACCGGTTCTTCGCCCAGCCCGGACAGCCGCGCGAACGACACCAGCGGCACCTGCCAGCCATGCCAGCCGATCTCGCCGACCAGCCAGCGCGGCGCGTCGGCCACGGCGTGCACCGGCACGCGCGACATCATTTCAGCCACCGTGGCATTGGGCAGCAGCACCCGTTCGGCACCGGCCTGGATCAGGACACCCCGGATCTCATCATTGCTGGCGTAGCTCATGCGGCGTCTCCGTCGTCATCATCCCGTCCCCAGCGCGCGGCGATCACCTGCGCCAGTTCCTGCGGTTCGCCGGCCACCATGCCGGCGGCGACCACGGCGGTAGCCGCAGCCGGGTCGTAACAGCCTTCGCCGACCTGGCCAGCAACCCAGGCGCCAGCGGCAGCCAGGTCCAGCGCCGGGCCGACGTGGGCCAGGTCCGCGCCGCTCAGCAGCACCAGCGCGCTGTGCTCGGCCGGCAGGTCACCGATCGAGATGCCCTGCGCCTCGGTCTGGAAGTACAGGCCGTCGGCGGCTGCACGCACGCCGATGTCGTCGGCCAGAACATGCACCTGGCCCGCTACCGCGGGCTGGCCGGCTTCGGCCAGCTGCACCGGCAGTGGCGAGACGCGGGCCATCTGTTTGACCAGGTTGCCGTAGCGTCCGCCGTCCAGCCGCATGTGCACCAGCACCGGCACGGCCAGCCCGGCCGGCAGCGCGGCCAGCAGCCGGCGCAGCGCATCCGGGCCACCGATGCCGGCCAGCACCAGCAGTGCGCCGGCACGGGCGCCGGCAGGCGCAGCGGCATCCAGATCAACCAGCGACAGATGGGTGGTATCGAACGTCGGCACCGGTTCGGCCGCCGTTGACGCGCCGCTGGCGCCGGAGGGAACAGCGCCGGCATCGTCGACCAGCGACCACGCCGTGTGGTCGGTGAACGCTGCAGGCGACGGCGTGGCCTTGCTGGGCACCGCTTCGGCGTCGGATGGCGCAGGCGGCTGCGGCAGCAGCGTGGCGAGCGCCTGCTCCAGCGCGACCGGTTCATGCAGGTGGGCGGGCGCCGAATAGAGCCCGTCAGCGGGCACGTCATCGGCCCACGACAGGGCCTGGTCCAGGTGCGGCTGCAGGGCAGCCTCCGGCGGCGACGGCGGTGCGCTGGGCAGGCCGGGCTCCAGCTGCAGGCCGGGTTCGTCCTCGGCCCCGGGCGGCAGCACCTGCTGGTGGCCGTGCAGCTTGGCGGCGAGGTGGCGGCCCCAGCGCTGCGCTTCCCAACCGTCGCGGCGCGCGGCCAGTTCGGCCTCGTCGAACACCAGGGTCAGGCCCGGCGCGGACAAGGCCGCTTCGAGCCGTTCCAGCGCATCTTCGATGGCGGCCTCCAGTGCGATCACCACGAACTGCGGATGGGCATCACGCAGCGCCTGCGGCTCCAGCGCGACCGGATCGTCTTCCAGCACGATCTGCACATCGGCGTGGGCCAGCGCCTCGCGCAGGCGCTCGCGCGCCGCGCCCGGCCGCGCCAGGAGGGCAACGGCCGGAACCGGATTGACGTCACTCACGGACACGGGCGATCCCCAGCAGGTCATACACGTTACGCATCAGGTCCAGCTCCTGGTACGGCTTGCCCAGGTAGCGCTGCACGCCGATCTCGAAGGCGCGCTGGCGGTGCTTGTCGCCGCTGCGCGAGGTGATCATCACGATCGGCACGTCCTTGTAGCGGGGA
Source organism: Stenotrophomonas sp. 704A1 (assembly GCF_030549525.1). Classification (NCBI taxonomy): domain Bacteria; kingdom Pseudomonadati; phylum Pseudomonadota; class Gammaproteobacteria; order Lysobacterales; family Lysobacteraceae; genus Stenotrophomonas; species Stenotrophomonas tuberculopleuritidis. Next base: position 3,599,896 of record NZ_CP130831.1, read on the forward strand.
TCGGCACGCATCGCCGTGGCCAGCTCATAGCCGTCCATGCGCGGCATCTCGATGTCCAGCAGCATCAGGTCGGGGACGCGCTCTTCCAGCAGTTCCAGCGCCTCGACGCCGTCGCGGGCAACGCTCACTTCGAAGTTGTGGCGTTCCAGGATGCGGCCGGTGACCTTGCGCATAGTCAGCGAGTCGTCCACCACCATCACCAGCGGCACCTGCCGTTCCTGGCGCGGGGCATTGACCAGCACCGGCGCGGTCGGGTTGGCCAGGAAGCGGCGCACCAGCGGCGCCACGTCCAGGATCACCACCACACGGCCATCGCCGGTGATGGTGGCGCCGTAGATGCCCGGGACCGAGGCGATCTGCAGGCCGACCGGCTTGACCACGATTTCGCGGTTGCCCAGCACCTGGTCGATCGCCACCGCAGCGCGCAGGTCGCCGGCGCGGACCAGCAGCAGCGGCACCTGGGCCTGGCCATCGGCGCGCGCCGGCGCCTGCCCGACCAGGCTGCCGAGGTCGTACAGCGGATAGTCCTCGCCGCTGTAGCGGTAGCTGCTGTCGGCGGCTTCGAAGCGCTCGCGCGACAGTCGGCCGATACCGCTGACCGAGGCCACCGGCACCGCGAAGGTGGTTTCGCCGATCTGCACGAACACCGCCTGGGTGACGGCCAGGGTCTGCGGCAGGCGCAGGGTGAAGCGCACGCCCTGGCCACGCACCGACTGGATGTCGACCGAGCCGCCGAGCTGGCGCACTTCGTTGCGCACCACGTCCATGCCCACGCCACGGCCCGCCAGCTGGCTGACCTGGTCGGCGGTGGAGAAGCCCGATGCGAAGATCAGGTTGTCCAGTTCCTGCTCGCTGGGCTGTGCATCGGCGGCCAGCAGGCCACGGTCGATGCCACGGCGGCGGATCGCTTCGCGGTCCAGGCCGGCGCCGTCATCGGCCACTTCCAGCACGATTTCCGAGCCTTCGCGGTGCAGGCGGATGGCGATCTCGCCCTCTTCCGGCTTGCCGGCGGCGCGACGCTGTTCCGGCGCTTCCAGGCCATGGGCCACCGAGTTGCGCAGCATGTGTTCGAGCGGCGCGACCATGCGGTCGAGCACGTTGCGGTCGAGTTCGCCGTGGGTGCCTTCCAGGGTCAGGTGCACCTGCTTGCCGGTATCCATGCCGGACTGGCGGACCACCCGGCGCAGGCGCGGCACCAGGCCATCGAACGGCACCATGCGCGCGCGCATCAGGCCGTCCTGCAGCTCCGAGCTGACCCGCGACTGCTGCTGCAGCAGCGAATCGTACTGGCGCGACAGATCGTCGAGCACGCCCTGCAGGCCACCCAGATCGGCCGCCGATTCGTTCAGCGCACGGCTGAGCTGCTGCAGGGTGGAGAAGCGGTCCAGTTCCAGCGGATCGAACTTCTGGTCGGCCTGGTCCTGCTCGCGCTGGTAACGGGCCACGATCTGCGCTTCGGTCTCCAGGTCCAGGCGACGCAACTGGTCGCGCAGACGCGCATTGGTGCGCTCCAGTTCGCCCATCGCGCCGCGGAAGGCGCCGAGCTGCTGTTCCAGGCGCGAACGGTAGATCGCCACTTCACCGGCGTGGTTGACCAGGCGGTCGAGCAGGTCGGCGCGCACGCGCACCTGTTCCTGCTGCGGACGCGCCAGCGGGTCTTCCTCGGCCGCGCCTTCGGCCGGCAGCGGCGCCGAAAGCGGGGTGTCGACCAGGGCCACCGGTGCGGCGGACGCAGTGCCCGCCTCGACGGTGACGGCAACGTCGCTGGCAGTGGCCGCCGCATCGTTGCGGGTACGCGTCTCGAACGCGTCGACCAGGTCCTGTGCCGGCTCCACCACGCGGTGGTCGCCGGTGCGGGTCAGCAGCTGGTGCAGGCGATCGAAACCGCGCTCGAGCAGCTGCACGTCACGCCGTTCAATCTCGGTGCGACCGGCGGCAACGGCCTCGAGCAGCGATTCGATGCTGTGGCCCAGGTCGCCGATGGCATTGATGCCGGCCATGCGCGCGCCACCCTTCAGCGTGTGCAGGTCGCGCTGCAGGCCGGCCAATGCTTCGCGATCCTCCGGCGCTTCGCGCAGTTCGCTGATCAGGCCGTCGCAATGGTCCAGCAGGTCCTTGCCTTCCTCGACGAAGATATCGACCAGTTCGCGGTCGTAGATGCTGAAGTCGAGCAGGTCGGAGATGTCCTCCGCTTCACCCGCGTCCGGTACCCCGTCTTCGGCCGGGGCCAGGGCTTCGGGAGCGGCCTCGACCGCATCGGCGTCTGCCGCCATCGCAGCGGCGTCGTGCGCCTGCGAGGCGGCACCCGGTGCGTCGATGAGGTCGAAGGCTGCGGCAGCGACCGGCGCTGCCGCCGGCACCACGATCCTGCCCATGTCGGGCGCCGTACCGTGCCCCGGGGCCTCTTCCAGTTCGAAGAAGCGCGAAGGCGAGCCGGCGTCCGGCGCAGCCACGACGGCCTCGCGGGCTTCCACCGTCGCCGGGGACGGCTGGTCGGCGCTCTCTCCTTCACCGACCGCCGCCTCCCCGCCGACGTCCGCATCCTCGGCAAAGGCTTCCGCCTCGCCCGGCGCGAGTTCGCTGGCCTGCAGGCCGAGCACGGGCCAGTGCCCGTCGTCGTCCTGGCCCTGCTCCTCGTCGATCACGTGCAGGCCGGCCTCGAGCGCGGCCTCCAGCGTGACCGGTTCGGCGAAGCCCGGCACAGCCATTTCATCCTGCAGGCTCGCCAGCCCGCTGTCGAGCGGCAATGCAGCACCATCGTCATCGGCGGCCGCTTCCGACAGCGCGAAGGCGCCCCCATTCAGGTCATCTGCGACAGCACTCGCCGGGATCGGATCGTCCAGGTCGCGGTCATCGACCGGAAGCGCACTGGCATCCAGATAGGGGGACAGATCGTCGGCAGCGGTCAGCACGGCGTCTTCGGCGATGACCGCGTCCGGCACGGCCCCAGCGTCTTCGAGCACCTCCTGCGCGGTGCCATCGAGCCCGGCATCGGCCAGGGGGGCGTCCGCCACCGGCGGCGGCGATACGTCATCGTGCGCCAGCGGGTCCGACGGTGCTGCGGGCCAGCCAGCGTCGAAGTAGCGCGACAGATCATCGCTGCCGGTCAATTCGGCAGCCTCCAGGCCGCTCTCGTCCGCAGCGGCGGCGACTGTCTGCGGTGCCAGCGCCGGACCGGCGTCCGCGCGCTCGGCTTCGGCGTCACTGTCGGCGGCCCACGCCGGTGCGGACAGCGCCGCATCGTCGGCCAGCACCACCGGCACGTCGTCCTCGATGTCGTCCTCGATGTCGTCCTCGACCTCCAGCCCGGCCATCGGCCAGCGTGCTTCCGGCAGTTCCCCGGCCAGCGCGAGCAGGCGCTGCGCCAGTTCGGCCTGCGGCGCAATGCGGGGCTGTTCGGCCTGCAGCGCATCCATCGTCGCGCTGATCGCCTGCGCGGTCTGCTGCAGTGCCGCCACGGCTTCGTCGCCCGGCACCACATCAGCTGCCAGCGCACGCTTGATGTAGGACTCGGCGCCGCCGGTGACCGCGGTGATCTCGGGCACCTCGGTCATCGCGAAGGCGCCATTCATCGTGTGCACCGCACGCAGCAGCGCATCGTTGACCGGCTGCGGCGCCTGCTGCGCCGAGCGCAACCAGCCCTGCAGGGTCGCCTGGTGCACTTCCACCTCGGCCTCAAGGATCTCGCGCAGCACGCTGTCGATGTTGGCCGGCGTACCGGCCACGTCGACTGCGCCGGGCGCTGCATCCGAGGCCGCGCTGGCAACCGCCTGCGCGGCCTCGTCCGCCGGCGCGTCCGGCGCGGCGGCGGTAGGCGCGGTCGGCAACGGCACGTAGAAGGTTTCCTCGCCGGCCCCCACGCGGTCTGCGATGGCCTGCATCGCCTGCAGGTCGACGCTCACGCGCCGGCCATGACGCAGCGCGGCGTTCAGCTGCGGCAGCGCGGCATGCGCATGATCGACCATCCCCAGCACGGCCGGCGTGGGCGCACGGCTGCCATCGAGCACGCGGTTGAGCATGCCTTCGATCTTCCACGCGAACTCGCCCAGGGTGCGCGCACCGACCAGGCGGCCACTGCCCTTCAGCGTGTGGAAGATGCGACGGATCGGACGCAGCCGATCCATGTTGTCCGGCTGCATCCGCCAGGCCGGCAGCAGCGTGCCCAGATTGCCCAGTTCGTCGTCGAATTCCTCCAGGAACACCTCGCGGATGTCCTGGTCGATGTTCTCGGCATCGTCGTCGAACCCGGCATCGAAGCCGGTCGCAGCCGCGACCGGCGGCGCGTCTTCCAGCGTTGCCGTTGCCGTCGTCGCAGACGCAGCCGCCTGCGGATTGAAATCGGCGGCCGCCGCACTGAGCTCGGCGAAGAACTGCGCATCGGCTTCGCTGAAGTCGATCGGCGCGATCGTATCCACATCGACCAGCGCCACGCCCGCAGCAGCCACCGGAGCGGCGCCGTCTTCGGGGACAGGCCGCGTGGCATCGGCAGCGGCGTGCGCAGCCTCGACGACGTCGGCCGCCCCCGTTTCATCGGCCGCTGCCGGCGCCGTGGCGTCGATCAGCTCCAGCGTCGGCAACGGCTCCTGCCCATCATCTAGCGCAAGCGTCTCCATCGCCTGCAGCGACAGCACGTCGTCGGCGTTGTCCAGCAGGCCACTGTCGAAGTGGAACACCACCTCGTCCGCCGGAACGGCCTGCTCATCCTGTTCGGCGGCCACCGGATCGAACACCGGCAGTGCGATCGCGTCCAGCGGAGCATCGACCGCCGACAGGTCCAGCGATGCGGCGACGGCCGCATCGTCGGCGGCGATCGCCTGCGAGGCGTCAGGCAGGTCCTGCTGCGGCGCGTCGGACAATGTCCATCCGGCGCTGTGGCCCGGCGTGGCAGCGGCGTCGAAGCTGACCGGATCGAAGTGGTTGAAGGTCGGCACCCGTTCGTCGTCGGCCGACCCGGCCACCTGCGCGGGCGCCTCGTATCCGCCAAGTTCCCATTGCGGTACTTCCGGCGCAGGCGCGCTGGAGGCGGCGAACAACAGCGGTGCGGGCGAACGCTCCGGTTCGGCTTCGGCGACCGGCGCCGCCAGCGAGCCGAACATCAGGCCGGTGTCGGTGACCGCGGGCTCGGGCAGCGGGTCGAAGGTGAAGTCCGGCAGCGGCACCGGCACCTCGCCCGGCGCCGGCGCGGCGGCCTGCACATCGAACGCAAGCGGCTCGATCTGCAGCGGCGGGGCCAGCGCGGTCACGGCTTCACGTGCCACCGGCTGCACCGGTTCCGGCGTCGCCGCGTCGCCGTCGCCACGCTCGGGCAGCGGCCAGTAGCGCAGCGCTTCCAGGCTGCTGCGGGTGATGTCGAGAATGTCTTCGCGGCCCGGACGGCGGTCGCGCAGTGCCTCCAGGTAGTACTCCAGGCTGGCCATGGCATCGGCCAGGGTGTCCAGCTGGCGCCCGCTGGGCACGCGCTGGCGGCCGATCAGCTCGGCCTCGATGTACTGCTGCACGCCACGCAGGTAGTCGGCAGCCGTGCCGAGATCCAGCATGCGCAGCGCGCCGGACACATCGCCCAGCAGACGCGGCACATCCTGCAGTTCCGCATGGTTCCAGCTGGTTTCGATGAACGCGACGAAGTGCTCGCGGGCAGCGGCGAAATTGGCGATCGCCTCATGCGCCAGCACCTCCACCGTGCGCCGGTTCTCCACCGCGCTGGGGTCATCCTCGCCGCTGCCACCGGCCCCCAGGTGCGCGACCTGGTCGTCCAGCGAGGCATCGACATAGAGCAGCGCGCCGGCGATATCCAGCAGCATGTCCTCGTCGATCTGATGGCGGCCTTCGACTACCCCGCGCAGCGCGTCGCGCTGCTGCACCACCACGCCGCGGGCCGCGCCCAGGCCCAGCATGCCCAGCGTATCGGCCACCGAGCCGAGCTTGGTCACCTGTTCCTGCAGCTGCTGCGGCGCGCCGTCGGTGCGCAGGTGCAGATCCAGCGCGTCCTTGACCTGCAGCAGTTCTTCCTTGACCGCACTGCCCACCGTATCGAGCAGTTCGCGGTTGCGGCCGCTGAGGCTGCCGCGGGCATGGTCCAGTTCCGCCTCGGTGGCGGTCACCGAATCCGGCGCAAAGGCGACCAGCACGCTGTCGTTGATCAGCGCTTCGCCGCGCGCGGCACGGATCTCGTTGAGCAGCGGCTGCAGCACGATGGGAATGTCACGGTGCCCGTTCTGCAGCCGCTCCAGGTAATCGGGCAGCAGCACGCTGCCACGCATCAGCGTGGCGCAGGCTTCGTCGCGCTCGGCCACCTGGCCATTGCCGACGGCGATGGCCAGCTGTTCCAGTTCTTCGGCCACCATCGCCGGCGCGTAGAGTTCGACCATGCGCAGCGTGCCCTGCACCTGGTGCAGGTAGCCGGCGCAGATGCGCATGCGGCTGCTGTCGGTGGGGTCTTCGGCGAAGTACTCGACCTCGTTGCGCACCTGGCGCAGGGTCTCGTCCAGCTCGGGCTTGACCCAGCCCAGGGCTGCGTGGCTCATCGCATCGCGCAGGCTGCTCATGGATGCGCTCCGGTCGCCGCCGCGCGGTTGCCGCGCAGGTACTGGCGTGGGGAATGGAAGTGCTTCATCGGTTGGTTCCTTGCTCGCCGCCCTGCCCGTGTCACGCCGGCAGCTTGAAGTCGGCGACCGAACGACGCAGGTCGGCCGCCAGCTGCGCCAGGTGGCCGATCGACTCGGCGGTCTGCCCGGCACCCTGCGAGGTCTGGCCGGTGATCTGGCGGATCACGCCCATCGTGCGGGTGATGTCCGAGGCGGCCGACGACTGCTGCTGGGCGGCGATGGAGATGTTCTTGATGAGGGTGTTGAGTGCGTTGGACACGCGCTCGATCTCGGTCAGCGCGGTACCGGCGTCTTCGGCCAGGCGCGCGCCGGAGACCACCTCGGCGGTGGTCTGCTCCATCGAGGTGACCGCTTCGTTGGTGTCGGCCTGGATGGCCTGCACCAGGTTCTCGATGCGTCGGGTCGCACCCGAGGTGCGCTCTGCCAGGCGCTGCACTTCGTCGGCCACCACGGCGAAACCGCGGCCGGCCTCACCGGCCGAAGCGGCCTGCACCGCGGCGTTCAGCGCCAGGATGTTGGTCTGCTCGGAAATGTCGTTGATCAGTTCCACGATGGAGCCGATTTCCTGCGAGGATTCGCCCAGGCGCTTGATGCGCTTGGAGGTTTCCTGGATCTGGTCACGGATCTGGTCCATGCCCTGGATCGTTTCGCGGACCACGCCGGCACCCTCGGCGGCGATCACCACCGAGCGCTGTGCCACGTCGGCCGACTCGGCCGAGTTGCGCGACACCTGTTCGATGCTGGCGGCGATTTCGCCGATGCGGTCCGACGCCGAGGTGATCTGGTTGGCCTGGTGGCCAGCCGCTTCGGCCAGCTGCATGGCCGTGGCCTGCGTTTCCTGGGTCGACAGCGCGACCTTGGCCGAGGTGTCGTTGATGGTGGTCACCAGGTGGCGCAGTTCGTCCACGGCGTAGTTGATCGCGTCGGCGATGGCGCCGGTCATGTCCTCGGTCACCGAGGCCTTCACGGTCAGGTCACCCTCACCGAGCGAGCTGATTTCATCCAGCAGCCGCATGATCGCCTGCTGGTTGCGGCTGTTGAACTCCACCTGGGTCTGGTAGCGCAGTTCCTGCTCGCGCGAGCGGCTGCGCACGCTGGTGGAGACGAAGCCGATGATCGCGATCAGCGACAGCGCACCGGAGACCACGCCGATCCAGAAGTTCGGGAACAGGCGGGTGTCGGACACCGAGCCGAACGAGGAGAACGCTTCGAACAGCTTGCGGCTGTCGGTCAGCATCTTCGCCGAGCCCTGGCCCAGCGCGGTCGCTGCCGACTGCGCGGCGAACAGCTGGCGCGAGCTGGCCAGGATCGCGTCAGCGTCCTGCTTCATCGCTTCCCACTTCTGCTGCGACTGCTCCAGTGCGGCCACCGCGGCGCCACCGCGCACGGCGGTGATGCCCAGATCCTCGTTGCCGTTGCGCAGCGCATCGAGCACCTGCGAGAACACCGTGATGTCGCGCGCCAGCGCGTCACCGGCGGTGGCGGCACCGGAACCACCGGCACGCATTTCAGTGACGCGGCGTGCCATCGAGCCGGCCACCACCACCTGCTGCAGGGCGCTGTACACCTGCGAGGACGGTGCACCGGAAGCGGACATCGCGCGCACCAGTTCGTTCAGCTGCGCCTGCAGGCCGGGGACCGCGCCGGTGAAGTTGTTGGCGTTGCCGGCCAGCGCCAGCACCGCCGGTTCGCTGGCCACCAGCTGCCCAGCCTGCTTGCCGAGCGGCGCCCAGGTGTCGGCCAGGGTCGAAATCGACCGCGACACACCCGGTTCGTTGCCGTAGCGGCCCTGCAGCGTCGAGACATTCTGCTCGATCGCGTTGCGGGTGGCCTTGAAGGCCGTGAATGCCTGCGCGTTGCCGCCCACCGCGTCACGGCCCTGGTTGGCCAGCTGCTGCGACAGCACCTGCAGGTCTGCGGCCTTGGAACCGGCATCGGCCAGGCGACTGCCCTGCCAGGTGGATACGCCGGTGTTCACGCCGAACACGATCATCGACAGCGCCAGCAGCGCCAGCCAGAGGTTGCTGCCGCCCAGCCGCAGCTTGCCGGACTTGGTGGCATCCGAAGCAGTACTCATCGTTCAACCTCGATTTTCAATGCAGGGGGCGACGCCCGGCCTCAGGCCGCGGCTTGCCGGAATTCAGGGGTACGCGACAGCAGCGAGAGCGAGAACACGCCCCAGTCGTTGCCATCGGCATGGAATGCGCGATCGACGAAGTGGCCATAGCGGCCCTCGGCCAACGACCCGGCCTCGATCTGCTGGCCCAGTTCGAAGCTGCGCTGGCCGAACAGCTCATCGATGGTCAAGGCGACGTCGCCGCCGGCCTGACGCATGATCAGCACGCGCTGGCCTTCCTGCTGCACGGTACGTGCGCCTTCCAGGAAGTACTTCAGGTCGACCACCGGGAACAGGTTGCCGCGCAGGTTGCCCACGCCCAGCAGCCACGGCTGCGCGCAAGGCACCGGGGTGACCGGCGGCATCGGCACGATTTCGACGACTTCGCGGAAATCGGACACCAGCCGGCGCTGGCCGACGCGGAAACCGACGCCACGCCACAGGTCCTGCGCGAACTGCCGCTCCGGCAGCTGCACCGCATGGGCCAGGCTGCGCCGTTCGTAGGCTTCAAGGATGTCGAAGGGCGAGCGCATCAGGCCACCAGCTCGTTGATGCGCGCGATCAGCTCGTCCTCGCGCGGCGGCTTGACGATGTAGTCGGCAGCGCCCTGGCGCAGGCCCCAGGCCTTGTCGGTCTCCATCGCCTTGGTGCTGACGATGATCACCGGGATGTGCTTGATCGCTGCGTCACGGGCCATCGCCCGGGTCGCCTGGAAACCGCTCATGCCCGGCAGCACCACGTCCATCAGCACCAGCTGCGGCACCTGGTCGCGGACCAGCTGCAGGCCCTCCTCGGCGTTGTCCGCTTCCAGCACCTCATGGCCGGCACGGCGCAGCCATTGGGTGAACACCGCGCGGTCGGTCGGTGAATCCTCGATCAGGACGATACGAGCCATTGTGCCTTTCCCCCCTGGTCAGGCGTTGACGTATGTGCGGATGGCACCCAGCAGTTCTTCCCGCGTGAAAGGCTTGGTCAGGTACTGCTCCGAGCCGACGATGCGCCCCCGCGCCTTGTCGAACAGGCCGTCCTTGGACGACAGCATGATCACCGGGGTCGCCTTGAACAGCTGGTTACCCTTGATCAGTGCGCAGGTCTGGTAGCCATCCAGGCGCGGCATCATGATGTCCACAAAGATGATCTGCGGCTGCTGGTCGGCGATCTTGGCCAGCGCTTCGAAGCCATCGGTCGCGGTCACGACTTCGCAGCCCTCGCGCTTCAACAGCGTTTCCGCAGTCCTGCGGATGGTCTTCGAATCATCGATGACCATCACCCGGAGTCCTGCGAGCTCCCCGCCCGCAGTCGTGTTTTCAGTCATTGCCATTCCCCAAGCGCACGGCCCAATCTTTGGCGGGAGCCGCTGCGAAAGCGTATCTATATCGCACTTCCCGCGCCCGCTTCAAGGCCGGTCCGTGGCGCGGGGCGTGGCGGCCAGCTGAACGTGACCGGTTTCGCAATGACTGCGCCGCCGGTCCAGGGGGGACGCAGCGTTGCGCCCCGGTGGGGAGGCGCGCGGCGGGCGTTGCCGCTACCATCAGCGCCTTGCCTGACAGGTGCGCCCATGCCGTTGAACGTCATCGTGGTGATGGATCCCATCGCCCACATCAAGATCGCCAAGGACACCACCTTCGCCATGCTGCTGGAAGCCCAGCGCCGCGGCCATGCCCTGCACTATGTGCGGCCCGGCGGGCTGGCCCTGGAAGGTGGGGTGGCCGTGGCCCAGACGGCACCGCTGCAGGTGCGCGACGACCCGGCCGGCTGGTACGAACTGGGCGCATTCAGCCGCACCGAGTTCGGCCCCGGCCAGGTGGTGCTGATGCGCAAGGACCCGCCGGTCGATGCCGAGTACGTGTACGACACCCAGGTGCTGGACGTGGCCGCGGCCGCCGGTGCCTGTGTGGTCAACAATCCGCAGGGCCTGCGCGACTACAACGAGAAGCTGGCCGCGCTGCTGTTCCCGCAGTGCTGCCCGCCGACCCTGGTCAGCCGCGATGCCAAGGCGCTGAAGGCCTTTGCCCTGGAACACGGCCAGGCGGTGCTGAAGCCGCTGGACGGCATGGGCGGCCGCTCGATCTTCCGCAGCGGCCAGGGCGACCCCAACCTGAACGTGATCCTGGAAACGCTGACCGACGGCGGCCGCAAGCTGGCGCTGGCGCAGAAATTCATCCCGGACATCAGCGCCGGCGACAAGCGCATCCTGCTGGTCGATGGCGAGCCGGTCGACTACTGCCTGGCCCGCATTCCGCAGGGTGACGAGTTCCGCGGCAACCTGGCTGCCGGCGGCCGTGGCGAAGGCCGCCCGCTGAGCGAACGCGACCGATGGATCGCCGCCCAGGTGGGTCCGGAAATGAAGCGCCGCGGCATGCGCTTCGTCGGCCTGGACGTGATCGGCGACTACCTGACCGAAGTGAACGTGACCAGCCCGACCTGCGTGCGCGAACTGGATGCGCAGTACGGGCTGAACATCGCCGGCACGCTGTTCGACGCGATCGAGGCCGATCTGCGCTGATGGATGCCCCCTCCGCCGTGCTTGCCCCGCCGCCGCGCGAAGCGCAGCGGCTGGGTGCCACCCTCGCCCTGTCGGTGCTGGTCCATGCCCTGCTGATCCTGGGCGTCGGCTTTGCGGTGAAGGGCGAGGCGCCGCTGGTGCCGACGCTGGAGGTGATCTTCAGCCAGACCCGCACCGCGCTGACCCCGCAGCAGGCCGACTTCCTGGCCGCTGCCAGCCAGCAGGGCGGCGGCGAGCACGACCGCGCGCAACGTCCGCGCGACAACCAGGCCGGCATCGTGCCACAGGCCCGGCAGGGCCTCAGCCCGGTGCCACAACAGCAGCAGTCGGCCGCGCCGGCGCCGCCCCCGCAGGCCCGCGTGGTCAGCAGCCGCAATGGCGAAGACACTGTCGCCCAGGCACAGGCGCGCCCCACCCCGCTGGAGCCGACGCCCGATGCGCCGCTGACCGCGCGCGAACAGCGCGACGCGGAAATGGCGCGGCTGGCCGCGGAAGTCCACCTGCGTTCGGCACAGTACGCCAAGCGCCCGAACCGCAAGTTCGTGTCGGCCAGCACGCGCGAATATGCCTACGCCAACTACCTGCGGGCCTGGGTCGACCGCGCCGAGCAGGTCGGCAACCTGAATTATCCGGACGAAGCGCGCCAGCGCCGACTCGGCGGCCAGGTGGTGATCAGCGTGGGTGTGCGCCGCGATGGCAGCGTGGAAAGCAGCCGGATCCTGCGCTCCAGCGGCACGCCGCTGCTGGATGAAGCGGCACTGCGGGTGATCCAGCTCGCGCAGCCGTTCCCGCCGTTGCCGCACAGCGAGGATGAGATCGACATCCTGCAGGTCACGCGGACGTGGGTGTTCCTGCCCGGTGGCGAGCTGCGCGACGACCGGTAGGTTTTCTTCCCGGGCCTGCGGCCCGGGGCCCGCTGCAAGGCTAGAGCAACGGCAACAGCCAAAGCGGCGGTTGGGCTGTGGGTTTGGCGGGGCGGGGTGGATTCGCGGGGGTATCCGCGCCATGGATGGCGCGGCTAAGGCCCCAGGGACGGGTTCACGGCGTCCCCCGCGGACCCACCCCGCCCGGCCAAGCGCGGCTTTTGATTTACGCGATCAACCACCCCGCCACGAGGGGCTCAGCCGTTGGCCTTCGCCTTCGCCTCGCGCGCGGCCTGCTGCTCGAGCAGGGTCAGCGCCACGTTGTCGCGCAGGTAGGCCGGCTCGACCTTCTCGGGTGCGATGCCTTCGCCGCGCGCGAAGGCCGGCACCGCCAGCGTCAGCAGATCCGACGCGCGCGGCAGCGCCGTGGCATCGAATCGGCGCAGGCCAGCACCGAGCTGCGCCACCAGTGCGCCCTCGGCCGCAGCGAAACCGGTGCCGACACCGTAGGCAGCCAGTCCTTCCGGCAAAGCCACCGCATCGGGTGCGCACACGCGTTCGGCATCGCGGGCGACCGGCAGGCCGTCCACGCGCTCGAAGCGCGCGACATACAGCTCGCCCATCCGCGCATCGATCGCCGACAGGATCTGGATCTCTTCGGCCGGTGCGCGCAGTGCCAGCGCCTGCAACGTCGATACCGGCAGCAGCGGTCGATCCAGCGCCAGTGCGATGCCCTGTGCCAGCGCGATGGCCAGGCGCACACCGGTGAACGCGCCGGGGCCCCGGCTGAGGGCGATGGCATCGAGCTGGCGGCGGCTGATGCCGGCCTCGGCCAGCAGTTCCTCCGCCCACGGCAGGCTCAGTTCGGCGTGCCGGCGCGGCGCGATCTCGAAGCGCTCCAGCACCTGCCCATCGACATGCAGGGCAACGGAACAGGCTTCGGTGGCGGTTTCAAAGGCGAGCAGTTTCATCGGGTCGGATCAGAACAGAGGGAGCGTGGCGCCCGCGGCGGGCGGCGTGCCTGCCGCGGCGGCGGCCGGGGCTGCAGCATCGGCCACGGGGGGCCATTGTGGCGCAAAGAAGGCCTGCACATCGGCCAGCGCACGCGTGCGCCGGAACGGCGGCAACGAATCCAGGAACACCCGGCCATAGCCCCGGTTCAGCAGGCGCGGATCGCACAGCACCAGCACGCCGCGATCGGTCTCGCTGCGGATCAGGCGGCCCACCCCCTGTTTCAGCGCGATCACCGCCTGGGGCAGCTGCTCGTCGCGGAACGGATTGCCGCCCTGGCTGCGGATCGCCTCCAGCCGCGCTTCGTACACCGGGTCGTCCGGGGCCGCGAACGGCAGCTTGTCGATCACCACCACGCTCAACGCTTCGCCGACCACATCCACCCCTTCACGGAAGCTGGCCGAGCCGAGCAGCACGCCGTTGCCGGATTCGCGGAAGCGCTGCAGCAGGGTCGCGCGTGGCGCTTCGCCCTGCACGAACAGGGGCCATGGACCGCCGCGCAGCGCTTCGGCGGCTTCGCGCAGTGCACGGTGCGAGGCAAACAGCAGGAATGCGCGGCCGTGCGAGGCCTGCAGCACCGGCTGCAGCGCCTGGATCAGGGCGGTACCGAAGCCACGTGCGGCCGGATCGGGCAGGCCTTCGGGCAGATAGCACAACGCCTGCTCGGGCCAGTTGAACGGGCTGGGCTGGACCAGCGTCTGCGGATCATCCAGGCCCAGACGCGTGGCGATATGCGCGAAGCCGCCGCCGACGGTCAGCGTCGCCGAGGTGAAGATCCAGGCCGCGCGGCTGCGCTCGCGATGCTCACGCAGCGGGCCGGACACATCCATCGGCGTGCGCTGGCAGCGGAAGCCGCGCGCGGTCAGTTCATACCAGAGCACGTCGCCACCGACGGGCGCCTCGGCCGGCTCGGCATCGAAGTCCAGGTCCGGCGCCTCATCGCCGAGCCAGCGCCCCAGCCGCGATACTGCTTCGCGCGCCCGCGCATGGCACGCGTCGAGCCCGGCGGCCGCTTCGCGCAGAGGCAGCAGCGCCTGTTCCAGGCCGACCAGGCAGGTCATCACCGTGTCGAAACCCTCGCGCACCAGCGGCATCGCCAGCGCGCGCCATTGCGTACCCCGCGCCGGCAGCCCCTCCATCGCCGCGCGCAGTGCCACCAGCGCCTGCTGCAGGCTGTCGACCGGTGCCTGCAGGGCCGACTGCGCACCGCCCACACCGCGTGCTTCGGCCAGGCAGTCACGCCCCAGTTCCTGCCACGGCCGCATGCCGAAGCCTTCTCCGAAGAACTGTGCAGCCAGTTCGGGCAGCTGGTGCGCCTCGTCGATGACGAAGGCCTGCGCGCCGGGCAGCAGTTCGCCGAAGCCTTCCTGCTTGAGGGCCAGATCGGCCAGCAGCAGGTGATGATTGACCACCACCAGATCGGCCGCCTGCGCACGCTGCCGTGCGCGCACGACGAAGCAGTCGTCCCAGAACGGGCACTCGGTACCCAGGCAGTTGTCGACGGTGGACGTGACCATCGGCAGCAGCGGCGAGTCGTCGGACAGCCCGTCCAGTTCGGCCATGTCGCCGAACTCGGAACGGCCGGACCAGGCCAGGATGCGCTGGAACTGCGCGGCCTGTTCGGGACTGGAGAAACGCGGCTCGCCGCGCGCCTGCTGCAACCGGTAGCGGCACAGGTAGTTGGCGCGCCCCTTCAGCAGCGCGCTGCGCAGGCCGACGCCCAGCGCCTGGCGTACCCGTGGCAGGTCGCGATGATAGAGCTGGTCCTGCAACGCGCGGGTGCCGGTGGAGATGATGGTGCGCAAACCGGACAGCAGCACCGGCACCAGATAGGCGAAGGTCTTGCCGGTCCCGGTGCCGGCTTCCGCGAGCAGCAGGTCGCGCTGCTGCATCGAGGCGGCGATGGCCTCGGTCAGGCGCAGCTGCGCCGGACGCGGGACGAAGGCATCCAGGTGCGAGGCGAGCGCGCCGCCTTCGCTGAGGGCTTCGCGGCTGGCATGAACGAGGTCGGACATCAGACAGGAAGGATACCCGGCCGGGCGCTGCCCGGCACCCGTTTCAAGCCAGGGCGTAGGCAAAGACAACAGCAACAGCGTGGTTCATGGCTCTGGGTTGCTGCGTGTTGGGCGGGGCGGGAGGGGCAGGCCGGACACGCCGTAAACCCGTCCATGGGGGCTCGATGGCGCCATCCATGGCGCCAACGGTCCTGCCTGCCCCTCCCGCCCCTCCTTTGACAGTTTCCCGTTGACGGATGGACATGCTTCGTGGCGTCGCGCTTGCTCGATTGGATTCAGAAGCGGTGGGTCGAACGGAAACAAGAAGGGTCGGAGCCGTTTTCCTGCGGAAAACGGATCCGACCCCAAGGCGAGTGCGCGCAGCGCGCGACCCGCTTTTGATTTGATTTTGTTTTTGCCTGCGGCCCGCGCGGCGTTGGGCGGGCCGGGTGGGTGGGGCGTGCAGGACCGTTGGCGCCATGGGCCCGAGGCATGCCTCGGGCGGGTTGGGCAGGACGCCCAACCCCGGTCTTGCCGTGTGCGCAGGACAGCGCACACGAGCAAGGCGCCATCGAGCCCCCATGGACGGGTTTACGGCGTGTCCTGCACGCCCCACCCACCCGGCCCATCCAAACCATCCATCAGTGCGAGCGCGTGCCGCAGAGGGGGCTGCGCCCGTTGGAGGGGAACACCTCAGTACCGCTTGATCCCCGGCACCGTGCACCCTTCAATCTGCGCATGCGCGGACACCGCGTTTTCCTTCTCGCCCCGCGCCAGCCGTGCCTGCTCGATCGTCGCCCAGTGCCGGCGGCACAGCGGCCCGGTCTTCGAACCCAGGTCGACCGCCTTGCGCGCGAAGGTTTCCGCCTCGGCCCAGCGGCCCTGCAGCAGCGAAAGTTCGGCACGTTCCTGCAGGACCGACGGATCGCCGGCGACGATCTGCAGCGCCTGGTCCAGGCTGCTGGCCGCGCCGGCCAGGTCATGGGCCTGGCGCTGCCGCACCGCGGTCTGGCGCAGATCCTCGACCTGCGAATCACGCAGCGGCTGCACCGACAATTCCTTGTCGTCCGGGCCGGCGGCGGCTTCCACCGCCGCCAGGCGCTGCGCCGGCGTGGTGGTGTCCACCGGCGTGGCCACCGGCGGCGCACTGCTCACGCAGGCCGCCAGGGCCAGACAGAGGCCGCTCAGGGCCAGGGGCTGAATCAGGGTTCGCACGGTCATCGGCTTCATCGGCTCGGGGGAGGAGATGCCGCAGCAGGCGCTGCAGCAGGTTCAGCGGCAGGTTCAGGCTTGCGGTCCAGGCCGAACCAGCTGCGCCAGCCACCGCCCTCGCCCTCCGCACCGCCCTGTTGGTCCGGCATCGTGGCCGGCGCGCACGGTTCGTACGACGGCGCATAGCCGACCACGAACGGGAAGCGCCGCGCCCCCGGGCAGCCTTCATCGGTGCTGTTGGTGCCGGTGGCCGCAACCGGCTGCCAGTCCAGCCCCTTGTTGCTGACCTTCAGCGGCGCCGTCGGCAGGCGCTGGAAAATGCCCGACCAGACCCGCATCGCGCCGGTGGCGCCGTACAGGCCGGCCTGCTCGTTCTGGTCGTTGCCCATCCAGATCACGGCCAGATGATCGCCGGTGTAGCCGGCATACCAGCTGTCGCGGCCATCGTTGGTGGTACCGGTCTTGCCGGCCGGCTGCAGACGGCCCAGGCCGTCGGCATTCAGGCGCTGCGCGGTGCCGCTGGCGACCACCTGCTGCAGGCCGATGCTGATCAGGTTGGCGGCAATCGAATCGCCTTCCTGCGCCGGCGCCGGGGTCTTGTCGTAGCGCTTGAGCAGCTTGCCCTGCGGATCGAGCACGCCCCGCACCGCGTGCAGCGGCTGGATCTCACCGCCGGATGCGAGGAACTGGTACAGCTGCGCCATCGCATACGGGCTCTGGTCGGTCGAGCCCAGGATCACCGCCGGGTTGGCCTCGGCCTTGATGCCGGCCAGCACATGGATCAGCTGGGTCACCCGCTCCGGGCCGACCTGCATGCCGACCCGCACCGTGGCCTGGTTGTAGGAATGGGCCAGTGCATCCATCAGCCGCACGGTGCCGTGGCTGCGGTTGTCCGCATTGCCCGGGCTCCAGTTGCGGCCACGACTGAGCTGCACGGTCACCGGTGAATCGTCGACCCAGCTGGCCAGCGAGTAGCGGTCCGGCTGGGCCAGGGCCAGCAGGTACACGAACGGCTTCAGCAGCGAACCAACCGGGCGCTGTGCTTCGATCGCGCGGTTGAAGCCGACCTCGGACACCTCACGGCTGCCGATCACCGCGACCACGTCGCCGTTGTGCACGTCGGTCATCACCAGGCCGGCCTGCAGTTCGGGACGTCGCTTGCTCTCCAGCGACGTGATGGTGCGCGTCACCGCGCCCTCGGCATAGGCCTGCGCGGACGGCGACATGCCGCTCATCACGCTCAACCCCGCGCCCTGCAGCGCCGATTCGGGATAGTCGTGGCCAAGCTGGCGCCGGACCAGATCGACGTAGGCCGGGAACCGGTTGGCGGCCACCAGGCCAGGAGTCTTCGGCACACCCAGCGGTGCCTTCAGCGCACGCTGGTATTCGGCATCGTCGATCAGGCGTGCCTCGTGCAGCTTGCCCAGCACGAAGTTGCGCCGGTCCAGCGCGCGCTCGGGATTGCGCCGCGGATCGTAGTACGACGGGCCCTTGACCAGGCCGATCAGCAGCGCGATCTGCTCCGGCTCCAGCGACGACAGGTCGCGGCCGAACCAGAATTCTGCGCCCGACGACATGCCGTGGATCGCCTGGCTGCCGCGCTGGCCCAGGTACACCTGGTTGAGGTAGGCCTCGAAGATGGTGCGCTTGTCGTAGCGCGCTTCCATGATCAGCGCGTACAGCACTTCATTGAACTTGCGGGTGAACGTCTGCTCCTTGCCGATGCCGAGCAGGCCGCTGCGCGCCAGCTGCTGGGTCAGGGTGGATGCGCCCTGCCGGCTCTGTCCACCGGAGCGTACCGTCACCCATACCGCACGCGCGATACCGGACAGATCGATGCCGTGGTGGCGGTTGAAATCCTTGTCCTCCACCGCCTGCAGGCCGGTCACCAGCAGGTCCGGTGCCTCATCCATGCGGATCAGGCGCCGCTCTTCCTGCTTCTGGCCATACAACGTGGCGATGCGTGCCGGATCCAGCCGCGCAGCCTTCAGGCCCTTGCGCGCGTCGGCGTCGCGCAGCGAGGCGATGCTGCCGCCGGACAGCGACACTTCGACCCGGCGCGGCGCCACCCGGCCGTCGACATCGTTGTAGCCACGGCTGGAGATGGTGAAGCGGCCGCCCTGCACCGCATAGGTGGCCGGTTCCTTGCCCTGGCCGTCATCGCGATAGGCCGAGGCGGCCAGCTCGGTCTTCAGGGTCGCCGCGTCCATCGCCTTGCCGGGCGCCAGCACCAGCGGACGGGCGTAGACACGCGTCGGGATCTGCCAGCGCAGTTCGCCGAAGCGCTGCGTGACCTGCTGGTTGAGGTACAGCGTATAAGGAATCAGGAAGCCCAATCCCAGCGCGACCGCCGCCATGCTCCAGGTGATCAGCCGGCGCCGCCAGAGCGGGCTGCCGTCCTGCGGGGCGTCGTCGTCGAAATCGTCGATGTCGTCGGAATCGTAGCGTCGGGGCACGGGAATGCGACAATGTAGGGTCTGGCGAGTCTACCCCAGCCACTGCGGCAGGCGAATTCTCCCGGTCCCCCTGCTTAAGCTGGAGTTGCAACCGGATGGCGATGTCCCTGGCCGAAATCCGCTACCTGCTGAACCGCCTGACCGGCCTGGCCCGTCGCAGTCTGGCCAGCCTGCGCACGCGCGGCTGGCGGGCAACCTGGCAACGGATCCGGGTGCATGCCCAGCGCGCCGTGCCGGCGCCGCGCACGCCGCTGTACCTGCCACCCGCACAGGCCTTCGCGGCCTTCGCGGTGCCGGCCAGCGCCGACCCGGTGGTGAGCATCATCATTCCGGTCTACAACCACGTCGACCACACCCTGGCCTGCCTGCGCGCCCTCGCCGCGCACCCGCCGGCAGCGCCCTGCGAGATCCTGGTGGTGGACGACGGCAGCAGTGACGCCACCGCGCAGTGGATGCCGCAGATCAGCGGCCTGCGCTACGAGGTGCGCGCCCACAACGGCGGCTTCATCGAGGCGTGCAACGATGGCGTGTCGCGCGCGCGCGGACGGTACGTGGTGCTGCTGAACAACGATACGGTGCCGCAGCCAGGCTGGCTGGACGCACTGCTGGAGACGTTCTCGAGCGTGCCCGGCGCCGGCCTGGTCGGCAGCCAGCTGCTGTACCCCGACGGCCGCCTGCAGGAATCGGGCGGGGTCATCTTCAGCGATGGCAGCGGCTGGAGCTACGGCCGCTTCGAGGCAGCCGACGATCCGCGTTTCGCCAGCCTGCGCGATGTCGACTACTGCTCCGGCGCCGCGCTGATGCTGCCGCGCGCGCTGTGGCAGCAGCTGGGTGGCTTCGATACCCGCTACAAGCCGGCCTACTACGAGGACACCGACCTGGCCTTCCGCGTGCGTGCGCAGGGCCTGCGGGTGCTGGTGCAGCCGGCCAGCCGGGTGGTCCACGACGAAGGAACCAGCAACGGCACCGACACCCGCAGCGGCGTGAAGGCCTACCAGGTCCGCAACCAGGGCATTTTCGCGGCCCGATGGGCGGCGGAACTGGCCGGCCACCCCGCTCCCGGCGCGGTGCCTTCGCCCGCGCTGCTGCTGCGCGGCCGGCGCCAGGTGCTGATCCTGGATGAAGAAGTACCGCGCCCGGAACGCGACTCCGGCTCGCTGCGGCAGGTCAACCTGATCCGCCTGCTGCTGCAGGGCGGCGCGCACGTGGTGTTCGTACCGACCCGGCGCGAGCACGGTGGGGCGGCCACCGAGGCGCTGCAGCGCATGGGCGTGGAAGTCTGGTACGCCCCGTTCCTGGAGGGCGTGGCCGGTTGGCTGCGCACGCACGGCGCACGGTTCGACGTGGCGATGCTGGTCCGTCACCACGTTGCCCACGCGTGCCTGCCGCTGCTCAAGCGGTACGCACCGCAGGCCCGTACCGTGTTCGATACGGTCGACCTGCACTACCTGCGTGAGCGCCGTGGCGCGCAGGTAGCGGGCGACGCGGGTCTGCTGCGCAACGCCGAACATACCCGCGCCAGCGAGCTGGCGGTGATGGGCCAGTGCGACATCACCGTGCTGGTCAGCGCTGCCGAGCGCGAGCAGCTGCTGGCCGATGCACCGCAGGTGCGGGTGGAACTGATCTCCAACCTGCACGACGTGGCCGGCGCGGGCGCCCCCTTCGCGCAGCGCCACGATCTGGTGTTCGTGGGCGGCTTCCGCCATCCCCCGAACCTGGATGCCATGGAGTGGTTCATCGCCGAGGTGTTCCCGATCATCCGTGCCCGGCTTCCCCAGGTACGCCTGCACTGCATCGGAGCCAACGCACCGGATGCGCTGCTGGCGCGGGCTGCCGCACAGCCGGGCGTGGAGATGCATGGCTTCGTCGAGGACATCGTGCCGTACATGGACGGTGCACGCATCGCCATCGCGCCGCTGCGCTTCGGTGCCGGGGTCAAGGGCAAGATCAACCTGAGCATGGCCCATGGCCAGCCGGTGGTCGGTACGACCTGCGCGGTGGAAGGCATGCACCTGCAGGCAGGCGAGGACGTCCTGGTTGCCGACGATGCTGCAGGTTTCGCCGACGCGGTGGTGCGCCTGTACCAGGACCCGCAGCTGTGGCAGCAGCTGGCCGATGCAGGGCTTGCCAACGTGGCCCGGCATTTTTCCCTGCAGGCCGCCGAAGCAACCGTGCGGCGGGTGTTCCTCGACTGACTAGTCGAGACGAGCGCCTGCCTGCCGCAGGCGCTCCTCGAACGCGGGCAGCTCGGCCAGGTCCGGCTGCAGCCGGCGGACCTGCTCCACCGCCGACACCGCGAAGGCCACGTCGCCCTGGCCAAGGCGTTCACTGCCGATCGCCAGCCAGCGCTGTGCCAGGCGCGCGCGCGCGTCCGGCAGCGCCGGCGCGGTCGGCGCCAGCGTCTGCCACGCCTGCAGGCAGGCCCCCGCGGCCTGCACCCGGTTCTGCCGCAGGTTGTCGTCGAAGCAGCGCCGGCTCGCCGGCAACAGCCGCGCTGCGGCGGCCTTGACCCGCGCGTCGCGGGGCGCCAGTGCCTGCGCCTCGCGCAGCGCGTCGAACGCGCTGTGCCCCGGCGGGCTGATCCACTGACCGGCGCGTTCGGCACGGTCGATCCGCAGCAGGTGCTGCTGCAGCTGACGCTCACGCTGGGCGCCACCGAGCCCTGGCTGCTGCAATGCCTGCCGTGCCTGCCGTGCCCGCTGCAGACGCTGGGCCAGTTGCTGCTGGGCCGCCTGCGGAGCCCCCAACGCCGCTGCCAGTGCAGCATCCTTCCCGGCCGCTTCAAACTGGAAGTCGTCGGCACGCGTCTGGCTGCGTGCCAGCAGCGCCTGCATCGTCTGCTCGCGCCCACGCAGGGCGCCGGGGTCATCGGCCGCCACCGCCAGAACGGCCTGGAAACTCCCGGCGGCGGCCTCCAGCTGCTGGCGCCTGAGCGCACGCTGGCCCTGCTGCTGCCGTCGATCCACCGCCTGTGCCAGTGCTTCGCGGCTGGCCGGAAGATCCGGATGGCCCGCATCGAACTGGTGTGCGCGCTGCAGCAGCGTGTCCGCCCGCGACAGCTCACCGCGCCCGGACAGGGTCCGTGCCTGCTGCAGCAGGTCGCTCAGTGCGTCCTCGCGGCCTTCCAGCGCGGGCAGATTGTCAGGCTGCAGCGCCAGCACGCGCTGGAACAGCGGCAGCGCGCTGCTGTCGCCATCATCCAGGCGCCCGGCAGCCAACGCATTACGGGCCTGCGCGATCAGCGCGCCGATGCCGGCACCGGCGCGACGGTGTGCCTGCAGCTGGCGCGCCATCGCTTCGGTCTCGGCCCGCGGCACCTGCAGCTCGCGGGCCAGCGCCAGCCGCTGCGCGGCCCCGTCCAGGTCGCCGGCCTGCAGACGCTCGCGTGCCTGCTGCAGCGCTGCGGCGCCGGTGCGCGCCAGCCCCTGGCGCGCCTGCGGCCGATCACCATCCAGCGCCAGCACCGCCTGGTAGCGCTCGCGCGCACCACTGCCGTCGGCCACGCTCAGCTGCCCGGCGGCCAGCGCACGGTCACCCTCGGTCAGCAGCTGTTCGATCCGGGGCTCATCCCAGAACCAGTCCGCCAGCGGCTTGCGCAGCAGCACCAGCAGCACGAACACCGCCGCTGCCACCAACAGCGCCCAGCGCCACACGCGGCGTGCATGACGCGCCTGCAACCACCACCAGCGGCCCTCGCGGCGAACGCGGTCGAGCGCCGGATGGGCGGCGCCGTGTGAGCGATGCGGAGGCTCGCGTTCCATGCGTTCAGGGTAGCCGGGGCAGCGTGAAGCTCAGCCCAGACGACGGGCCTCGCTGACACCCGGCAAGGCGTCCAGCTTGCCAAGCAGATTGGACAGCTGCTCGTAGCCGTTCACCTTCAGTCGCAGCCGCAGATGGGCGCGGCCGCTGTTGCGCACGTTGTCGCTGTGGATGTCGAGCACGTAGGCGTCTTCCTGTGCGATCAGGTTGGTGATGTCCTTCAGCAGCCAGCGACGGTCAACGGCATCGACCACCACGTCCACTTCGTAGCCGCCACCGGCCTGGCCCCATTCCACCGGCAGGATCCGCTGCGGGCTGGTTGCGGCCAGGCGGGCCAGCGCCACACAGTCTGCGCGATGCACGGTGACACCCCGGCTACGGGTCAGGTAACCGACGATGGGTTCGCCGGCCACCGGCTGGCAGCACCGCGCCAGCTGCACCAGCAGGTTGCCCACGCCCTGCACGGTGAACTTGGACTTGCCCAGGTTCTCGCGGCGCGCGGTCGGTCGCGGCAGCGACGGCGGTGGTGCCGGCTGGCTGGCCGCGCGCTCGGCTTCCAGCAGCATCCGGCTTACCTGGTTCGGCCCGGTATCGCCCAGCGCCACCTGGATGTACAGGTCATCGACACTGTCGGCGTGGAACTTCTTCGCCGCCGCGGCCAGGTCCGAATGCTGCAGGCCCAGCCGCTTGAGCTCGCGTTCCAGCAGTTCGCGCCCGGCATGCACGTTGCGCGCGCGGTCCAGCTTGTGGAACCAGCTGCGCACCTTCTCCCGCGAGCGGTTGCTGGCCAGGAAGCCGTTGGCCGGCATCAGCCAGTCGCGGCGCGGATCGGCCTCCTTGCCGGTGAGGATCTCGACCCGGTCGCCACTGCGCAGCCGGTAGGTCAGTGGCACGATGCGGCCATTGACCTTGGCGCCGCGGCAGCGGTGCCCGACCATGGTGTGCACCTGGTAGGCGAAATCCAGCGGCGTGGCGCCCTGCGGCAGATCCAGCACCTCGTCCTTCGGGCTCAGCGCATAGACCCGGTCCTCGGTCAGCTCCGCGTCCAGCGCACCGGCCAGTTCATTGCCCTGCCCGTCCTGCGCCTGCTCCAGCAGCTGGCGCATCCAGGTGATCTTGCGGTCGAAGGACTTCTCGGCACCCTTGCCCCCTTCCTTGTACTTCCAGTGCGCGGCCACGCCCAGCTCGGCCTGCGCATGCATCTCGTGGGTACGGATCTGCACTTCGATGGTGCGCCCTTCCGGGCCGACCACGGCGGTATGCAGCGAGCGGTAGTCATTGGCCTTGGGCCGGGCGATGTAGTCGTCGAATTCGCTCGGCACCGGCGCCCACAGCGCATGCACCACGCCGAGCGCGGCGTAGCACGCGGCCACATCGTCGACCATCACCCGCACCGCGCGGATGTCGTACAGCTGGTCGAACGCCAGCCGCTTCTTCTGCATCTTCCGCCAGATGCTGTAGATGTGCTTGGGCCGGCCGCTGACATCGGCGCTGATGCCCTGCGCGGCCAGTTCGCGCGACAGCACCTTCTTGACGTTCTCGACGTAGCGCTCGCGGGCGACGCGGGTTTCGTCGACTTCGCGCGCGATGCGCCGATAGGTGTCCGGCTCCAGGTGGCGGAACGCCAGGTCTTCCAGCTCCCACTTCAGCTGCCAGATGCCCAGCCGGTTGGCCAGCGGTGCGTGGATGTCGCGGGTCAGCTGGGCCAGCGCACGGCGCTGTTCGTCATCCAGCTTGTCGGCCGCACGCATGCGCGCCAGCTGCCGGGCCAGCAGGATCGGTACCACGCGCAGGTCGCGGATGATCGCCAGCAGCAACCGGCGCAGGCCTTCGCTGTTGCGCCCGGCCTCGCGACCGGCGTGCAGGGCCCAGACCGGATCGGCCGCATCCTGGCCATCGAGCAGCCCGACCACCGCTGCCTTGTGGCTGCCCAGCGGCAGCGCCTCCAGATGCGCGCGCAGGCCGGGCAGATCGAACAACAGCGCGGCGACCACCGCGCCCTCGTCGGCCGACAGCATCGACAGCGCATCCAGGGTGTCGCCCAGCACCGACCAGCTGGCCCGCATCTGCGGATCACACCCCGGGGCCTCCCATTGCACGCGCAGGGCCTGGCGCAGCGGGGCAGGCAGCACCGCTGCCGAGGGACGATTCAACAAGGCATCCAGGCCGGGGACGGAAGCGCGGTTCACAGCATCGAGCAGGCAAGACAGAGGTCCCTACACTAGCGCCGCAGCCGTTCAGGAACAATCGCCGCGCGGCCATCGCCGGGCATGAGCTCATGCCGCTACACTCGCCGCAATCCAAGCAGAGAGACCTTCCATGCCCTCGAGCCCCGCGCATTCGTTCCGTCCACGGCTGCTGGCCTGCGCTGCCGTGCTGCTGTCCCTGTCGGCGCCGGCGCTGGCCCAGCGCGTGGTGCAGGGCGATCTGCAGCAGCAGATGTCGCCCGCCGAGTTCAAGGCCGCCGGCCTGGACAAGCTCGATGCCGCCGAGCTGGCCACGCTCAACCGCTGGCTGCAGGGCAAGGTGGAGGCAGCCACCACCCAGGCCGTGGCTGCGGTGCGCGAAGAAGCGCGCGAGGAAGGCCGCCAGGAAGTGATCGTGAAGAACCGCGGCTTCTTCGACTTCGGCAGCAACGAACCGATCAAGGCGGTGCTGCAGGGCGAGTTCCGCGGCTTCGGCCAGGGCCGCGTCTACGTGCTGGACAACGGCCAGCAGTGGGAGCAGACCGATACCACGTCCATTTCCGGGGTACGCAAGCAATCGCCGAAGGTCAGCATCAGCCCGGGGGTGATGGGCGTGTGGTACCTGAAGGTGGAAGGCGTGAACACCCAGCCCAAGGTGCGCCGCACCAAGTAGTGCCCAGCCGGCAACGGCCGCCGGCTGGGGCGGCCGTTACGCGGGTCATGCCTGGCGCAGGGCGGTGACCCGCTGCGCCAGCTTCTTCGCCGAGATGCCGGTGCGCGCCCCCAGTTCCTGGGCGAACAGCGAGACCCGCAGCTCTTCCAGGTCCCAGCGCAACGCCTGCCACTGCGGACGCTCGCGCAGGCCCTGCTGCTCGCCCACCTGCAACGCCTCCAGGAACGGATGCAGTTCGAGCATGCGCGCCTGGTCGCGCGGTGGGTCGCGCTTGGCCCGCTCAGTACGCAGGATCATCGCCTTCAGGTAACGCGGGTACTGCGCCAGCGCGTCGGCCGGGGTGTCGCGCAGGAAGCCGGGGTGGATCAGCCCCGCCAGCTGCGCTTCCATGTCATCCAGGTTGCCGCGTGCCCAGCCCATCAGCGGCGCTTCCAGCATCGGCTTCAGTTCGGCCACCAGCGCCAGGATGTTCTCGGCCAGCTTCAGCCGCGTCATCGCCTCACCGAACAGGGCCTTGGCGGCATGCTCGCGACGCTGCTCGAACGCCGCCGCATCGCGGATGTCTTCCAGTCCCTCGGCCAGCACCGCGTTCATTGCCGCATCGACCAGATCACCGCGCAGGCGCTCCTGCGATTCGATCGCCGCGTACAACAGGCCGGTCTTGGCGCCCACCGGCAACTGCTTGCGCGCCTGCTTGACCTTCTCGGCCAGCGCGATCTCCAGCAGGCGGCGCACGCCGAGCGGATGGGCCTCCTGCGCCTGCTGGCGGTCGGCGAAGATGCGCAGCGCCACGCTGTCGCCCTCGTCCAGCAGCGCCGGATAGGCCGGCACCCCTGCTTCGCCAGGCACCTGCAACGGAATCGGCGTGGCCGGGAAGCTGCGCAGCCCATCGGCCGCCATCTCGCGGCCGGCACGTGCGGCGAAGGCATCGCCGGCTCGGCCACCGAACGTCGCGCGCAGTGCCTCCAGGTCGCGCGAGGTCGCCAGCACCTTGCCGTGCTCGTCGCGCAGGCGCAGGTTCATGTGCAGGTGCGGCTCGATCGAATCCGGCTCGAAGTCGGTCGCCGCCACGGTGGCGCCGGTCGCGCGCGACAGGAAGCGCGCCAGTTCGCCGGTGATGGCATCGGCGCTGGGCTGCGGGAATGCTTCGAAGAACGCGCGTGCGAAATCCGGTGCGGGTACGTAGTTGCGCCGCATCGCCTTGGGCAGGCTGCGGATCAGCGCGGCGGCCTTGTCGGCCACGAAGCCCGGCGCCAGCCAGCCCAGCTGCACCGGATCCAGCGCATTGAGCAGGTGCAGCGGCACCTCCAGGGTCACGCCGTCGTCAGCGGCGCCCGGCTCGAAGCGGTAGTGCAGCGGCAACCGCGCCTGGCCCAGCGCCAGGTACTTCGGATAGCGCTCCTGTTCGCTGCCCTCGCCCGGCAGCAGATCGACCAGCGACCAGTGCAGGGTCTTGCGCTGTTCCGGCGGCAGCGCCTTCCACCAGGTGTCCAGGCCGGCTGCCGAATGGATCTGCGGCGGCACCCGGTCCAGGTACCAGCGGGCCTGCCAGTCCTCGTCGGCGACGATGCCAGCGCGGCGCAGCTTGGCCTCTTCCTCGCGCGCCTGCTCCAGCACCTTCTGGTTGTCGGCCACGAAGCTGGCGCGGGTGTTGATCTCGCCGGTCACCAGTGCCTGGCGCACGAAGATGTCATGCGCCTCGCCCGGTGCGATGCGGCCGTAATGCACCGGCTTCTTCGGCGCCAGCACCAGCCCGAACAGGCTGATCTGCTCCGACGCCAGCACCTGGCCCTGCGCACGCGACCAGTGCGGGTCGAAGTGCTTGCGCAGCAGCAGGTGCGGCAGCTCGGCAATCACCCAGTCCGGTTCGATCGACGCCAACGTCATGCCCCACACCTTCTGCGTATCCAGCAGGTTGGCGGCGAGCAGCCACGGCGGCGGGCGCTTGGACAGCGTGGACCCCGGGAACGGCAGGAAGCGACGCTGGCGTGGCGCCTGGAAATCGCCCTTCTCGGTGCGGTGGCCGATCTGCGTCGGCAGCCCGGCCACCAGCGCCCGGTGCAGGGTCTGGTAGGCTGCCGCACGCACGCGCTCGCTGTAGCCGCCGCCGGCCGGTGCCTGTTCCTTCTGCGCGCGCACGGCCACCGGGGCCGGTGCGGCCTCGGCCTTGCCTTCGCGGGCCAGCCGCGCGGCGCGATGCAGCTGGCCGCGGGTGGCCTTCACTGCAGCGGCATCGTCACGCACCGGGGCCGGCGCACTGCTGCCGGCCAGCAACGGTGCCATCGACGCCTCGCTGGCTTCTTCCTTCCAGCCCAGTTCCTCGCACAGCAGGCGCAGCTGGCGGTGCAGCTCGCGCCATTCGCGCATGCGCAGGAAGCCGAGGAAGTGCCGGCCGCACCAGTCGCGCAGCTTGGACTGGGTCAGATCTTCGTGGGCCTGCCGGTAGGCGTCCCACAGGCGCAGCACACCGACGAACTCGGAACGGCCATCGGCGAACTGCGCATGCGCGCTGTCGGCCGCACCGCGGGCTTCGGGCGGGCGCTCGCGCGGATCCTGGATGCCCAGGAACGAGGCGATCACCAGCATCGGCCGCAGGCAGCCGGCGGCCTGCGCAGCCACCAGCATGCGCGCCAGCTTCACGTCCACCGGCAGGCGCGCCATCTGCTTGCCGATGGCAGTCATGCGCCGCTCGGCATCGATCGCGCCCAGTTCGGTCAGCTGCTGCCAGCCGTCGGCCACCGCGCGTTCATCCGGCGCCTCCAGGAACGGGAAGTCCTCGATGCGCCCCAGACCCAGCTGCAGCATGCGCAGGATCACCCCGGCCAGGCTGGAGCGACGGATTTCCGGATCGGTGAACTCCGGCCGGGCCTGGAAATCGGCTTCGGCGTACAGGCGATAGCAGATGCCCTCGGCGATACGCCCACAGCGGCCCTTGCGCTGGTTGGCGCTGGCCTGCGAGATCGGCTCGATGTGCAGGCGGTCCAGCTTGTTGCGCGGGCTGTAGCGCTTGACGCGGGCGAAACCCGGGTCGACCACGTAGCGGATGCGCGGCACCGTCAGCGAGGTTTCCGCCACGTTGGTGGCCAGCACGATGCGCCGGTTCGGGCCCGGGTTGAACACCCGGTCCTGGTCCTGGTTGGACAGCCGCGCGTACAGCGGCAGCACCTCGGTGTTGCGGTACTTGCGCCGCTCCAGCGACTGGTGCGCATCGCGGATCTCGCGCTCGCCGGGCAGGAAGATCAGCACGTCGCCGCGCGCATCCAGTCGGGTGATCTCGTCGATGGCCGACACGATGGCATCGTTGACGGTGCGTTCGCCCTGCGCTTCGCCCTCGCCTTCCAGCGCGCGATAACGCACTTCCACCGGGAACGTGCGGCCTTCCACGCTGATCACCGGCGCATCGTCGAAATGCTGGGCGAAGCGTTCGGTGTCGATGGTGGCCGAGGTGACGATCAGCTTCAGGTCCGGGCGCTTGCGCAGCAGCTGCTTCAGGTAGCCCAGCAGGAAATCGATGTTGAGGCTGCGCTCGTGCGCCTCGTCGACGATGATCGTGTCGTAGTTCGACAGCCAGCGGTCACTGGCGATCTCCGCCAGCAGGATGCCGTCGGTCATGAACTTGATGCGGCTGTCGTCGCTGACCTTGTCGTTGAAGCGCACCTGGTAGCCGACCAGCTGGCCCAGCTCGCTCTGCAGTTCCTGCGCCACGCGGCTGGCCACCGCGCGTGCGGCAATCCGTCGCGGCTGGGTGCAGCCGATCATGCCGGCCTGGCCACGGCCCGCAGCCAGGCACAGTTTCGGCAGCTGGGTGGTCTTGCCCGAGCCGGTTTCACCGGCGATCACGACCACCTGGTGGTCGCGGATCAGTTCGATGATCGCCTCGGCTTCACGCGCAATCGGCAGCTGCGGGTCCAGAGTAATGGATGGCTGCTGCTGCGCCCGGACCTGCCGGCGCTGCACCGACGCCTGCAGGGCCTGCTCGAAGGTGGCGGCCAGCGCCGCATCCTGTGGCTTGGCCTGGCAACGCGAGAGCATCCCCAGCAAACGGCCCCGGTCGCGGCTCATGGCACCGTCGATGGCGGCGCGCTGCTGGCGCAGGCGGGGCGGCGGATTTTTATCGATAGAGTTCATCAATCGGTTCGTTCAAATCTTTGAAAGCGACCAGTCATCACGACTGATTTATTGTGAAGGCCAACGATTCCACAAGGAGGAACCCCATGGCGAAGACGAAGAGCACGACCAAGGCCAGGACCGGCAAGCAGAAGCTTGCAGCGGCGGCGCCGTCGGCCCCCAACATCGATATCGGGATCACCCAGGGCGACCGCAAGAAGATCGCCGACGGTCTGTCCCGTTTCCAGGCCGATGCGTTCACGCTCTACCTGAAGACGCACAACTTCCACTGGAACGTGACCGGGTCGATGTTCAACTCGCTGCACACCATGTTCGAGACGCAGTACACCGAGCAGTGGGCGGCACTGGACGACGTGGCCGAGCGCATCCGCGCACTGGGCTTCAATGCCCCGGGCTCCTACCGGGAATTCGCTGCGCTGACCTCGATCGCCGAGGAACCGGGCCTGACCGACAGTGCGGACTGGCGTGAAATGGTACGCCAGTTGGTGGTCGCCAACGAAGCGGTCTGCCGTACGGCGCGTGAAGTGCTGGACGTGGCGGCCAAGGGCGACGACGCCCCGACCGAGGATCTGATGACCCAGCGCCTGCAGACCCACGAGAAGTACGCCTGGATGCTGCGCTCGCTCCTCCAGTAAGGGTTTGGGGGCTCGGCAGGGCTTGCAGCCCTGCACCTGCTTCAATCCAAGGCAACGTCAAGGTCAACGTCAAAGGCGGGTTTGCTGAGGGTTGGCGGGGTGGGCTGGCAGGACCGTTGGCGCCATGGATGGGTTTACGGCGTGTCCTGCAAGTCCACACCGCCCCGCCCAACCAGCAGTTGCTCTGGCTGCTAGCAGGTGCGGGCGCAGCCCTGCCGAACCCCTACCACCCCCGCCGGGGTAAACTAGCCGGATGGCTTCCCGTCCCGCGCACGACCTGCTCCAACGCGTCTTTGGTTACGACGATTTCCGTGGTCCCCAGCAGGACATCGTGGAGCACGTGGCTGCCGGTCACGATGCCCTGGTGCTGATGCCCACCGGCGGCGGCAAATCACTGTGCTACCAGGTCCCCGCCCTGCTGCGTGACGGGGTCGGCATCGTCATCTCGCCGCTGATCGCCTTGATGCAGGACCAGGTCGAAGCCCTGCGCCAGCTTGGCGTGCGCGCCGAGTACCTCAATTCGACGCTGGACGCCGAAACCGCCGGCCGGGTCGAGCGCGAACTGCTGGCCGGCGAGCTGGACATGCTCTATGTCGCGCCCGAGCGCCTGCTGACCGGCCGCTTCCTGTCGCTGCTGGCGCGCAGCCGGATCGCCCTGTTCGCGATCGACGAGGCGCACTGCGTATCGCAGTGGGGCCACGATTTCCGCCCCGAGTACCGCCAGCTGACCGTGCTGCACGAACGCTGGCCGGACATCCCGCGGATTGCCCTCACCGCCACCGCCGATCCGCCCACCCAGCGCGAGATCGCCGAGCGCCTGGACCTGGCCGAGGCCCGCCACTTCGTCAGCTCGTTCGACCGCCCCAACATCCGCTACACCGTGGTGCAGAAGGACAACGCCCGCAGGCAGCTGACCGATTTCCTGCGCGGCCACCGCAGCGAGGCCGGCATCGTCTACTGCCTGTCACGGCGCAAGGTCGAGGAAACCGCCGAATTCCTGTGCGGCCAGGGCTTCAATGCCCTGCCCTACCATGCCGGCCTGCCCGCGGAGGTGCGCGCCAACAACCAGCGCCGCTTCCTGCGCGAGGACGGCATCGTCATGTGCGCCACCATCGCCTTCGGCATGGGCATCGACAAGCCCGATGTGCGCTTCGTCGCCCACACCGACCTGCCCAAGTCGATGGAAGGCTATTACCAGGAAACCGGCCGCGCCGGCCGTGATGGCGAAGCCGCCGAAGCCTGGCTGTGCTACGGACTGGGCGACGTGGTGCTGCTCAAGCAGATGATCGAGCAGTCCGAGGCCAGCGAGGAGCGCAAGCAGCTGGAGCGTTCGAAACTGGACCACCTGCTGGGCTACTGCGAGTCGATGCAATGCCGGCGCCAGGTCCTGCTGGCCGGCTTCGGTGAAACCTATCCCAAGCCCTGCGGCAACTGCGACAACTGCCTTGCCCCGCCTGCGGCCTGGGACGCGACGATCCCCGCCCAGAAGGCACTCAGCTGCGTGTACCGCAGCGGCCAGCGCTTCGGCGTCGGCCACCTGATCGACATCCTGCGCGGCAGCGAGAACGAGAAGGTCAGGCAGCAGGGCCACGACAAGCTCAGCACCTATGCGATCGGCCGCGACCTCGACGCCCGCACCTGGCGCAGCGTGTTCCGGCAACTGGTGGCGGCCAGCCTCCTGGAGGTGGACAGCGAGGGCCATGGCGGCCTGCGCCTGACCGACGCCAGCCGCGACGTGCTGACCGGTCGCCGCCAGATCAGCATGCGCCGCGACGCCGTCGGCGCCAGCGCCGGCCGCGAGCGCAGTGCCCAGCGCACCGGCCTGTCGGTGCTGCCGCAGGACCTGGCGCTGTTCAATGCCCTGCGCGGCCTGCGCGCCGAACTGGCGCGCGAGCAGAACGTACCGGCCTTCGTGATCTTCCACGACAGCACGCTGCGCAACATCGCCGAACAGCGCCCGACCTCGCTGGACGAACTGGCCCGGGTCGGTGGCATCGGCGGCACCAAGCTGAGCCGCTACGGCCCGCGCCTGGTGGAGATCGTGCGCGAGGAAGGCTGACCGTTCTGCCGTCCCGCGCTACACGCTCGCCGGGCATGGCCCGGCGCTGCCGCACCCCGTGCGCCGGGACATTGGTGCGGCTCCAACCTTGAACCAACCGTTCAGCCGGAAGTGCATCCGCGCCCGCTTGCGGCTAAATTGACGCCATGTCCCTCGCCTCGACCCTGCTCCGTGTCGTGCTCATGCTCAGCCTGTTGCTCAACGGGCTGAACGCGGCCATGGCCAGCGGCCACGAGGCGATGGGCGAGATGGCGCATGCCACCGCTGCCGATGACGGCGATCCCGACTGCCATCACCACGCGGCCATGCAGGCCGAGGCGCCAGCGCAGGCCCAGCCACCGGCCCACGACGCCCACTGCCAGATCAAGGACTGCGTGCGCAGCTGCGCCCAGCATCCGCTGCTGGTGGTGCAGCCACTGCCGTTCCTGGCCGGCCCGGGCTTGTCGCTGGCCCCGCAACCGATGCCGGCCACTGGCCGTCCGGCGCCGCCGCTGCCGCCGATCTCACGCCCTCCCATCGGCTGATTCCACACGCACCGTGCGCCCTGCGCACCGAAGCCGGCTGCCTGCCGGCGTCTTTCCGTGTCTGGAGTCATCACCATGAGTACCCGCATTCCCCCCGGCCTGGGCGAGCTGCCCAAGCCGTCACGCCGCCTGTTCGTTCAGGGACTGGCCGCCGGCGGCGTGGTTGCCGGCGTTGCCGCCGTCGGCGTGCCGCAGCGCGCGCTGGCCGCTGCCAGCGCCGCGCCGCGCCTGGCCGCCTCCCCCGCCGTCCTCCGCGACAGCCGCATTGAACTGGCCATCGGCGAATCGCTGGCCAACTTCACCGGCCGCACGCGCCCGGCGATCACCGTCAACGGTTCACTGCCCGCGCCGATCCTGCGCTGGCGCGAGGGCCAGACCGTGGACCTGTTCGTGCGCAACACGCTCGAACACCACCCCACCTCGATCCACTGGCACGGCATCCTGCTGCCGGCCAACATGGACGGCGTGCCTGGCCTGAGCTTCAACGGCATCGGCCCGGGCGAGACCTACCACTACCACTTCCAGCTCAGGCAGTCGGGGACCTACTGGTACCACAGCCACTCGATGTTCCAGGAGCAGGCCGGCCTGTACGGCGCACTGATCATCGACCCGGCCGAACCGGCGCCGTACCGGTACGACCGCGAACACGTGATCATGCTCTCGGACTGGACCGACATGGACCCGGGCGCACTGTTCCGGCGCATGAAGAAGCTCGCCGAGCACGACAACTACTACAAGCGCACCCTGCCCGACTTCCTGCGTGACGTGAAGCGCGACGGCTGGTCGGCCGCACTGGCCGACCGTGGCATGTGGGGACGGATGCGGATGACGCCCACCGACATCTCCGACATCAACGCGCACACCTACACCTACCTGATCAACGGTACTGCGCCGGCCGGCAACTGGACCGGGCTGTTCCGCAGCGGCGAGAAGGTGCTGCTGCGCTTCATCAACGGCGCCTCGATGACCTACTTCGACGTGCGCATCCCCGGCCTGAAGATGACCGTGGTCGCCGCCGACGGCCAGTACATCCATCCGGTCAGCATCGACGAATTCCGCATCGCACCGGCCGAGACCTACGACGTGCTGGTGGAACCGAGCGGGCAGGATGCCTACACGATCTTCTGCCAGGACATGGGCCGCACCGGCTTTGCCGCCGGTACGCTGGCGGTACGCCATGGCCTGCAGGCGCCGATTCCCGCGCGCGACCCGCGCCCGCTGTTGACGATGAGCGACATGGGTCATGACATGGGCGGTGGCGGCCATGGTGGCCACGACATGACCGCGATGAAGGGCATGGAAGGCGGTTGCGGCGCCAGCATGGGCCACGCTGCGCATGGCGGCGGCGATGGCGCCGGCAAGGCGCCAAGGCACCCGGCCAGCGAACGCAGCAACCCGCTGGTGGACATGCAGAGTTCGGCCACCGCACCGAAGCTGGACGACCCTGGCATCGGCCTGCGCGACAACGGCCGCCAGGTCCTGACCTACGGTGCGATGCACAGCCTGTTCGAAGATCCGGATGGCCGCGAGCCCAGCCGCGAGATCGAGCTGCACTTGACCGGGCACATGGAGAAATTCTCCTGGTCGTTCGATGGCATTCCCTTTGCCAGCGCCGAACCACTGCGGCTGAACTACGGCGAGCGCATGCGCATCGTGCTGGTCAACGACACCATGATGCAGCACCCGATCCATCTGCACGGCGTGTGGAGCGACCTGGAGAACGCGCAGGGCGAATTCCAGGTGCGCAAGCACACCATCGACATGCCGCCCGGCACCCGCCGCAGCTACCGCGTGCGCGCCGATGCACTCGGCCGCTGGGCCTACCACTGCCATCTGCTGTACCACATGGAAGCGGGCATGATGCGCGAAGTGAGGATCGAAGAATGAGCCGGTCACTGCTTTCCCCCAGCCTGCTGGCGCTGGGCCTGGCCGCCGCACTGCCGGTGTTCGCGCAATCGCACGCCGGGCACGGCATGGCCACGATGGCTCCGCCGGCGAAGACTGCGACGTCCGCGGCCGTACCGGCGGACCATTCAAAGATGGACCATTCAAAGATGGACCACTCAAAGATGGACCATTCGAAGATGGATCACTCGACGATGGACCATGGCACGGTGCCACCGGCGGCGATGGACCCTTCCACGATGGATCATTCCACGATGGACCACGCCGCGATGGGTCACCGTGCGCCCGCGCCCACCGAACCGCGCGAACCGATCCCGGTGCCCACCGATGCCGACCGCGCCGCCGCCTTCCCGCCGATCGCCCATGGCGCCATGGAGCACGCGCCGGAGATCAACAGCCTGCTGCTGATCGACCGCCTCGAACACTGGGACGGCAAGGACAGCAACGGCCAGGCCTGGGAGGCCAGCGGCTGGGTCGGCGGCAACATCAACCGCCTGTGGCTGCGCAGCGAGGGCGAACGCAGCAATGGCCGCACCGAATCATCGGCGATCGAAGCTCTGTATGGCCGCAGCGTGTCGGCATGGTGGGACGTGCTGGTCGGCGTGCGCCAGGACTTCCGGCCGGCCGACTCGCGCACCTGGGCGGCGGTCGGCATCCAGGGCCTGGCGCCGTACAAATTCGAAAGTTCGGCCACGCTGTACCTGGGCTCCGGTGGCCAGGTGCTGGCCACCGCCGAAGTCGAGTACGACGTACTGCTGACCAACCGGCTGATCCTGCAACCGCTGCTGGAAGCCACGGTGGCAGCCAAGGACGAACCGGAGTACGGCATCGGCCGCGGCCTCAACAAGGTCGAAGCCGGGCTGCGCCTGCGCTACGAGTTCAGCCGCCGCTTCGCGCCCTACATCGGCATCAGCCACGAACGCAGTTTCGGCGACAGCGCCGACTACGCCGGTGGCCACGCGCGCGACACGCGCTGGGTGGCGGGCGTGCGCATGTGGTTCTGAGCAACGGAGCCTGAGCACTGGCCAGCCCCGGCAACCGCCGGGGCCGGCTACACTGCGGCACGTTCCACGACAGACCCGCCCATGTCGCTGCAGATCCGCCGCGCCACCCTCGCCGACGTCGACGCGTTGTCGGCGATCGCCATTGCGACCTATACCGAAACCTGGGGCGATTCCTATCCGCCGCAGGACCTGCACCGCTTCCTGCAGGACCACTACGGCATCGCGCCGCAGCGAGCGGAACTGTCCGATCCGCGCAGTGCGATCTGGCTGCTGGTGGACGGCGCTACCGTGGTCGGCTACCTCGCCGCCGGCGCCAACACCTTGCCGCATGCCGAGGCACGCCAGGGCGACGTCGAACTGAAGCGGCTGTACATCCTGGCCGCGCACCAGAACGGTGGCCATGGCGCGCGCCTGATGGAGGCGTTCCTGCGCTGGCTGGACCAGCCCGTGCGCCGCACCCTGTGGGTCGGCGTCTGGGAAGAGAACTTCGGCGCGCAGCGCTTCTACGCGCGATACGGCTGCCTCAAGGCCGGCGAGTACGATTTCATCGTCGGCGACAGCCGCGACCGCGAGTTCATCCTGCGCCGGCCCTGACCGGCTTCAGAAATCGAACAGCTCGGAGAGGAAGCTTTCCTTCTTCTTTTTCTTGTAGCCGTGGCCGTACTGCTGGCCGCGGTTGTCCTCATAGCGCTGGCCAAGGTGGCGGGTGTCGCGGTGCATCACCGGCGGTGGCGCAGCGGCCGGCTGCGCGTGTACCGGTGCGGGCGGCGGCACTGCAGCACCGGCACCGGCGCGTTCGATGATCTTGTCCAGTTCACCACGGTCCAGCCACACACCGCGGCAGCCGGGGCAGTAGTCGATCTCGATGCCGTGGCGTTCGGCCATCTGCAGGGTCTGGGTGGTGCACACGGGGCACTGCATGGGCGTCGCTCCTGTTGGTCAGCCTTCGACTCTACCTGTACGTCGATGACTGTTCGGCAACATGACCGATGGCACAGAGACTTACGGCGCGTGCCCGCACGCTGGCGGCCGCACACACTGCGGGTTCATCCGGCAAGGAACGCGCGCATGCCCACCCCCTTCCGCCTGTCCACCGGCGTTCGCCTGCTGCTGGTGCTGCTTGGCGTCGGCCTCGGCCTGAACCTGCGCGACATCAGCGCCGCAGCGGGCCTGCCGATACCCGCCTTGCCCATCCCGTATGGCGGCAGCCTGCTCGACAACGCCCTGGCCGTGCTGGTGGC
This sequence comes from Stenotrophomonas sp. 704A1, assembly GCF_030549525.1. Lineage (NCBI taxonomy): Bacteria > Pseudomonadati > Pseudomonadota > Gammaproteobacteria > Lysobacterales > Lysobacteraceae > Stenotrophomonas > Stenotrophomonas tuberculopleuritidis. The sequence goes on from NZ_CP130831.1 coordinate 3,636,773, forward strand.
CGTACTGCTCACCGCCCTGCTGCGGCCCCGTGGCCGGGGCGTGACGGACAGCCTCGGCCTGCACTGGAACGGCGCCCGCGGGCCGGCGTGGGTGCTGCTGGCCAGCCTGCCGTGCTGGCTGGGGCTGGCGTTGCTCGGCACGCCCAATGCCGCACTGACCGCACTGGATGCGGCGATGCTCGCCGTGCTGTTCCCGCTGGCCGAGGAAGCGCTGTTCCGCGGCCTGGGCTTCGTGCTGCTGGTGAAGATCGTGCGCGGCCCCTGGCCCCTGCTGGCCCTGCCGCAGGCGCTGTTGTTCGGTGGCGTGCACTGGCTGGGCTTCGGCGGCTTCGACGGCGGCGGCGTCGCCCTGTGGGTCGGCGCGGTCATCGCGCTGGGCGGTTTCATCTTCGCCTGGCTCGATCACCTGGACGGCGACACCCTGTGGTGCGGCCTGGCGCTGCACGTGTCGATGAACCTGGCCTGGAACGTGTTCAGCCTCGATGACGCCGTCGCGCTGGGCTGGCAGGCCACCAGCCTGCGCATCGGCACGGCGGTGCTGGCGGTGGGCGTACTGGCCTGGCAGGTGCGCCGCCGGCGCGCTGTAACGGCGCGTTAGCTGCCCCTGCACGCCGGTATCACCCAAGGCTTGCGCATACTTGCGCGCCTTTTCACCGTTGCTGTCCGGAGTTGTCGCGTCATGTTGCTGTCCAAGCGCCACGTTGAACCCCGCGTCCTGCTGATCGAGGACGCGGAGGAAACCCGCGAGTTGAGCCGCCTGGCGCTGGAAAGCCAGGCCTGCCACGTGGTGGGCGTGAGCTCGGCCGAAGCCGCGCTGGGTCTGCTGGCGGCCGGTGAACGCTTCGACCTGCTGTTCACCGACGTCAACCTGGGTGCGGTCAGTGGCATCGACGCCGCCAACCAGGTACGCGGCCTGTATCCCAACCTGCCGATCCTGGTGACCTCCGGCATGGACCAGCACACGGTGCTGCCGCAGCTGCGCGATGGCATCCACTTCCTGCCCAAGCCGTACAACATGAGCGACCTGCTCGATGCCATCCGGCTGTGCTTCCGCCATGCCGATGCAGGCGTGCTGGTGGATGTACAGGCCGCCTGAGGCCCCACCCACCGTCAGCCGCCGGTGTACGGCCCTTTGCCTGGCAGCACCTCCAGCAGCGCACGGGTAATCACCCGTGGATACACCGTGAGATGGTCCTCGCCGTCAATCACCACGTTGTCCACCTGCAGCATGCGGCCGCTGCGCTCGAGCTGTGCAGTGAAGTCAGCGGTCTGCCGCAGCATGTCGTTGCCGGTGGAATAGCGCGGCCCCGGCTTGTCGGTTTCATAGCTGCCCACCGACAGCAGCACACGGGTGGGCCGGGTCGGCACGACGGCGTCGTCCTGCATGCGCGGCAGCAGCAGCTGGTCGAACCACAGCGAAGGACTCGACAGGATGTAGGTGCTGAACATGTCCGGCCGGGTGGTCAGCACGTAGGCGCCAAACAATGCGCCATAGGAATGGCCCGCGAAAGCGCGCCGGGCCGGGTCGGTGCGGTAGCGCGCATCGATCATCGGCAGCACCTGCGTGGCCAGCAGGTCGCGGTAGTGCGCGGCACCGCCGTAGATGACGTCATCACTGTAGTCGTCATCGGCAGTGCGAACCGGGGTGCTGGGGGTGTAGTCGCGCGAGCGGCTCTGCTTGGATGTCAGGCCTTCCTGTGGCGGCAGCCCGACCAGGATGAAGTCTTCAATGTTCTGCCCCTGCTGCCCCACCAGGTTGCGCACGCTGCGCACCAGCGGGAAGCTGTACAGCGCATCGGTCACGTACAGCACCGGGTAGCGCTTCTGCGGGTGTTCGGCATAGCCGGCCGGCAACGCCACCCAGATCGGATAGTCGCGGCCCGCCGGATCGTGCACGCGCTGGGTTTCGGTATCCGGAAGCACCACGCCCGTCACGACCGTGGCCGCGCTTTGCTTCGCTTCATGCCGCGTTGCCGGTGGCGCCACCGACATCGCACAGCCACTCACGGCCAGGCAGGCCGCCACACTCCATCCACGCACACGCTGCATCCGCGCTCTCCTGTTGCGGGCGGCGCACCGGGGCGGCGCCGCTGCTGCATCCTCACATGCCGCGCCGCTGCGCGCCACGCGGGATCACGGCGCCGCCTCCGGCGGTGCCGGGAACAGCGTGCGCAGCGCCTGCAACGCCGCGGGGTGGTAGATCGTGGCGTGGGTTTCTTCCGGCAGCGGCTGGTACTTCACCAGCGTTGCCGGCGCGGCCTGCTGCAGCTGCGCCGCAAGCTTCGCGCTGGCCTCGGCCAGTTCCGGCTGGCCACTGCTGGCAAGGAACACGCGCGGCCCAGCCTTGGCGACGGCCGGCAAGCGCTTCGGCGCGGTCGCCAGCAGCGCACCCTGGTTCCACCACAGGCTGGGATCCAGGGCGATATAACTGTTGAACAGGTTCGGTTCCTGCAGCAGTGTCTCGACCACGAACAGCCCGGCCAGCGACTCGCCGATCAGCGCGCGTTCGTCGGTGGTGGCGTAGCGCTGGCGCACCTGCGGCATCAGTTCGTCGCGCAGGAAGCTGCGGTAGGCCGCCGATCCGCCAATACGCGGCGCAATCTTCTGGTCCTGCGGGTCGTTGCTGGGACCGGTCATGTCGCGACGGCGCTCGGTGTTTTCGATGCCGACCAGCAGGAACGGACGCATACGGCCGTTGCCGCTCAGCACCTGCACCAGACCGGCCACGTGCAGGAAATCTTCGCCGATACCGCCGTCGGGCATGTAGAGCACCGGCAGCGGCGTCTTCGGGTCCAGGCCCCAGGGCTGCGGGCGATACACGTTGATGCGGCGGGTTTCGCCAAGTGCCTTCGACTGCACGGTGAAGCTCTCACCGATCACCAGCGGGGCCGCCGGCGCAGCCTGCGCGGACGCTACCGGTTCGGCCGCCAGCAGCGGCGCGGCGGATGCAGCAGACAGAAGCAGCGACAGCACGATCAAGCGCATGGTTGGACCCATCCTGGAGAGGAGGCCGAGGATAGCGCCACGCGGGCCGTGCCGGAGGCTTCATCCCGGCCAGGATGCCCGGGCACCGCTGCCGGGCGCTCGATCTGGATCGGCGACCCCCATCAGCGTGCGTCCGGCCACGCGCAAGCCGCATCGCCTCAACGCCGATCCAGTTCGATCACTGCCTGGCAGGCGCGGAGCTGGTCGTCGGCATCGCGTCCGATTCGAACAAGCGCTGCCGCAACCTCTGCTCGTAGTTGGGCGCCCGCATCACGTTCGAGGGCGCCGGCGGCGGCCGCGGACAGGCGACCGGTATGGCAGGCGGCGAGGTCGTCGCGCAGGCGGAGACTGCCAGCACGCAGGGCAGCCACCACATCGGCATCAACCTCGGCCGCACGTTCCCGATCCTGTTCATGCTTTTCTCCCACCAGGGCCATCGCCCCGGTCTGATTTTCCAGTTGTCCGCGCAATCCACGCTCTGCCTGCAGGGCCTGCGCGTGCTGGACCGAGGCCGCGCCCGCCATGACCGAATCACTGCGGTCGCCGCGCCAGGACCAGCCCGCTGCGAACATCGCAAGCGACCACGCCAGCAGCAGCGCCATCGCAACCATCACGCGCGGCATGAGCTACTGCTCCGCCACGCAGCGTGCGTGCCGCTGCTGCTGCCGCTGCCATACACCCCAGCAGATGGTGTTGGGGCGACCGTCCACCCGCGTGGAACAGTCATAGCCCCCTGCCCGCTTCCACAGCAGCAACGCATCGCAGGCCTGGCGGTATTCACCACGCAGCAGATGGCGGCGCATCGACGATCCCTGCCAGTTGCCGATGCCGTACTGATAGAGGAAATCGACGTAGACGTCGTATTCCCCCTGGGTCAAGGCAACGGCGGGCAGTGATGCGCGGAACTGCGCCTCTTCCCGCGCCAGGTGGGCCTGCACCGTGTGCAATGCACGCACCGGCGTGGTGCGATCACCCAACCGCACCGGTGCGCCATCGTCGCGCAGGGTCGAGCCAAATCCATAGGTCGGCCGATCGTTGCGGGTCGGCACCACCGCCGTCTCGGTGTAGCCTTCGTGGTCAACGATGGCGATCAGCCCTGCCGCGCTCAGCACCAGCGCAGCCACCAGGCGTCGTATCGGCAGTGCCGGGGCAGGCGCGCTCACTCGCGCCCCTTCCGCCGCCACTCACGCAGCCAGCGCCAGCCCAGATAGGCGATCTGCGCTGCCAGATAGATGATGGTCAGGACCACCACCAGGCGGTCCAGGGTAATGCCGGCGGCGAGCGCACCGGCGACGGTGACCGGCGGCGCCGATTTGGCCGCCGCTGCGCCCACCGCGCTGAAGAGTTCTTCTTTCATGGGAAGTCCAGGATTGGATAGCGACCACCGCTTGCAACGGTGGACAGGAGAGGGGCCCGCCTCGTTGCCGGCGGGGCACGAGGGTTCATCCGGTCGAGAGGCGGGCGAAAGAGTCGGTCCGCCGCTCAGGCGGCCTGGGCGATGCCCTCCATCCAGCCACGTATGCGCTGGAAGCCGAGTTCGACCAGGGTGAGGTAATGGCGGTTGGACACCGGCCGCTGACCGCAGTTGGCCAGCAGCAGGTTGGCGGTCTCGAAGCGCTCGACCTTGCGCCGGCCGCGTCCGCAGTAGTAACCGCGCAATGCGCAGGCCATCGCCACGTTGTCGCGCGCGACGGCAGTGACGATGTCCTCGATCTGCTGCGCCAGCTGGTCGGTTTCCAGCGGCTTGTAGCCCTGCGCGCGCCCGGGCATGTCGCCCCGATGCTCGATCAGCACCGCCAGCAGGTTGCGCGACTGGAAGCCGAGGTATTCGCAGTCGCGATGCAGGGCGAATTCGCCACCCCAGTGTTCCAGGCGACCGCGGACGTACTCACCGAACGTATCAAGCTGCATGGGGGGCTTCTCCTTGGCGGGACGAGGGACCTGGACCGAACACGTCCGGGCGCAGGGATTCACGGCGGACGGCACCGGCCGTCGCCAGTTCGATCCGCCGGCACAGGCGTGCGCCGGGCAGCTTGTGTCCGCGGGCGATCATGTAGAGGGTCCGCAGCGCGCAACCGGTCTGGTGGGCCAGGCGGCGCATCACGGGGCAGCTGGGGGTGCCGTAGCCCCCTTGGGAGATGGCGTAGTCGATGAGGTCCATGGGGCATACATTACCGTCAAGGTAATGGATAGTCAATACCGTTTTGGTCATTTGCTGGATTGGTAATGCAGCGCACCATCTACAGATGGACGCCAGTACCGCTCGCACCCTCAACATGCGCCTCCGCGTGGCCGCGGCCGGCGGCCCGGCCGAATGGGCCCGTCTGTTCGGCGGCACCCGCTGGGCACAGCCGCAGGTCAGCCAATGGATCTCGGAGAGCAATCCGAAGAGCATCGGACACCGGCTTGCACGCGATCTCGAGACAGTGATGCAGCTCCCACACGGAACGCTGGATCGTGCCGATCAAGACGGTGAGATGTCGCTTCAGTCTCAATCTACGGGACTGGATTTCGAGAAGATGAGCGCTGCGGTCAAGGTGCTTTCGCACTACCTGGAGCTGGTCGGCGATCCACCGGAATGGATCTACGATCCCGTGCTGCTGGAGACCGCATTCCTGGTCGTGGACGAGTTCGGTCAGCCTTCGGCGCCGGACAACGTGCTCGACCTGACAAAGCTTCTGGCAAAACGGATCAGGGAGGCGAAGGATGACTCACACGCGACTCGAGGAGCTCGCACAGCGGTTGGCCGCTAGGACCCAGGAACTGCGCGGCGGGCGCAACCCGGCCCCGGCATTGCGGGTGGTGGCGGGAGACGCACAGGCACTCCGCGGGGAGAGGCGCATGGACGCGATCATGCGCGAGTGGCACTGCCGCATGATCCGCAACGTGCGCCGGCGCTGGGGTGAGCCCATGCAGCATGTGATCGATCAGGCGTGCTGCGGCGTGGTAGACATCGAGCATCTCGCCGACGACGCGCTGATCCAGCTGCACAAGGACATGGAACGCGCTGAAGAGTGCATCCGCGAGGGTATTTCCTTCCATGACGCCGGGCTGCTGCGCGCCCACTACGGCTGAAACCGGCCGGGGCCGGTCGGTAACGGCCGGCCCGGGGCCACGCATTCATTACCCGTTATGCCTGAAAAATTACCCATAAGGTAATAATGCCCTTGCCTGCGCGGTGACAGCGGGAACCTGCGGCTGGGCGCTGGCGTCTCGGCACCGATCCGCCCTTCTTCGTAGTTGCTGCAGCGTGTATGGGCCGGCGCCCTACGGACGGCGTGTGCAGCCATAGCTGGCGGTCTTGGCCGGTGGCGCGGAGGATGCAGAAAGAGCACGCCATGAAGTGCGCAGGCGTGGTGGGGCGACGAGTGCGCGCGCCGGATCAGAGGAGCGTTGACTCTGCGATGGCGCGATAGTCCAGGTATCGCCTGCAGCGCGTCCATCGCCACGACGCGGTCGTGTGCTTTCAACCCCCTGGCGATGCATGTGAGGGTGCGCGGTGCTAGCATTCGGCCCCCACATGGAAGGCAAGGGCATGGGCACACAGCACCGAATGGAGTCACTACAGTGCCTGCGCGGCGTTGCCGCGCTTGCGGTCGTTCTCTTCCACCTGCGCGGCGTGGAGATCAAGTACCTGCAAGGGCCCGCGATTCTGGACGCTGTTGCAAGGTATGCAGATGCAGGCGTTGACCTGTTCTTCGTGCTGTCCGGGTTTGTAATGACCACCGTGTCAGTGGGACGTTACGGTAAGGACGGGGCAAGTTCACAGTTCCTGGCCAAGCGCGCATGGCGGGTGCTGCCGATGTACTGGATCTTCACCACACTGGTTGTCGTGCTGATGGCGCTGGCGCCGGGCATGGTGAACACCTCGTACGAGAACCAGAGCGTGCTGGCGTCCTACCTGCTGATTCCACATGCACAGCTGCCCGTACTTACCGTAGGGTGGACGCTGGTGCACGAAGCCTACTTCTATCTCGTGTTCGCCAGTGCGATTGCATTGGTACCCGAGCGCTTCGTGCCGGCCTTCCTGCTGGCGTGGGCCGCTGCGGTTGGCGCGGCGCACTGGTCTCCGGATGGACCGGCCATGCCAGCCCATCACTTGGTCACAAACCCGCTAACCTACGAATTCATCGCCGGGGCCCTGCTCGGCCTGTACTGGCGACGCATCCCCTCATGGTTTGCACTGCCGTTGTTCTCCACGGGTATCGCAGGGGCGATGACGGCTGCTGCGCTGCTCCCTGAAGAGGGGCCAGCAAGCATGAACGTGCATACACGCGTGGCACTGTTCGGTAGTGCGTCGGTACTGCTGCTGGCAGGTAGTGTTCGAATGGAAGCGTTGAATCGCCTGCGCGCGCCTCTCTGGCTGATGCGCCTTGGTGACTCGTCCTACTCCCTCTACTTGACCCACATCTTCGTGATATCTGCCGCTGGGCGCCTGTGGGCGATGCTGGTTCCATCGACCGGGTGGCCCGCGCACCTGGCCTTCGTGATGGGAACAACCCTCGCGTGCTGCCTGGTCGGCTACATCGTGCATGTCCGCCTCGAGCGGCCTCTGCTGGCTCTGCCCCGTCGCTGGCGAGCCAGCCGCCAGCCGATCTCCGACTAACCGCGCGGCGAGACCCGTCACAGGTAAGCCGCCCGCAGGCGGCTCGTGGTGCGGGCGGATGGCACGATTGCGCAGAGCCCAGACGGCCCTTGGCCATAGCGAAGTCCCGGCGCCTCACGGGCCAGCAACAGATTCTTGCTGGTGGAGCGAGGCAGCGAGCCGGACACCACGCTCACCCTCGGCACTTCATCACCGAAGCGATCCGCGTAGGTGTCATCGCCGAGGAGGATCGATTCGCGCGGCACGGCCTCACGCATCGCGGCATCGACAACAAGGCCGCCGGTGGACACAGGGCGGACTCGATGCAGCGCCGCCATGACCAGGAAGTACGCGTGGTTCAACCACCCCGGAAGCGCAACGCACGTGAGCGTGGAACCACGCAACGTTCCCGCCAATTCTCCCGTCGGCATGAAAAAGGCGCCCAGCGGGCGCCTAAGTCATTGATTGCATTGGTGGGCCGTGAAGGATTCGAACCTTCGACCAAAAGATTAAAAGTCTTCTGCTCTACCGACTGAGCTAACGGCCCATGCAACACCTGCCTTTCGGCGGGGTCCGCATTCTACCCTACTTTGCCGGACCACGCGAAACTCCCGGTGTGTGTTCGACATGTGCAGTGCAGGCGCGTGAGCACGCGCTGCCGCCCGCCTTAAACCTTCCTGACCACCGTCGCATCCCATCGGTGATTCCCACCCGGAGCCATCGATGCGCCGCTTCTGCTGCCTGATCACCGCCCTGCTGCTGCCCTGCACCGCCCTGGCCACCCCATCACAGGTCATGACCGAAGACATCGCCCGCTTCTGGACCACTTACGATGCGGTGCGCGCCGAGCCCGATGCCGAACGCCGCGTGGCGCTGGTGCAGCAGCGCTATATCGATCCGGGCAGCCCCGGCCTGCATGCGCTGATGCAGGTGCGCCACTACACCGCCCGCGAGTACGCCGAGGCCATGCAGGCCTGGCCGCGTTTCTGGACGTCGGTGCGGCCGCTGACCGCCAACGCGCGGCAGGCCAGTGCCACGCTGGAGCAGGACCTGGCTGCCTTCCGCAGGCTTTACCCGGCGCTGCGCCCGGCCAGCATCACTTATGCCGTCGGTGTGCTGCGCACCGGCGGCACGACGCTCGGCCACCAGGTGCTGATCGGCGCCGAGATGGCGTTGGGCGACGCGAGCGTGGATGTGAGCGAGCTGCCCGAACCGCTGCGCAGCCGCCTGCGGACCTTCTACGACAGCCATCCTGGCGCGAACAACGCACAGAACAACCTGCACGAGTACGTACATACCCAGCAGCGCGAGACCACCGGCAGCTTGGCCCAGTACGCGGTGCGCGAAGGCGTGGCCGAGTACGTGGCGGAACGGCTCAGCGGCCGCCGCCCAGCGCTGCCGCTGTATACCTACGGGCCCGCGCACGAAGCCGAGATCCGCAGGCGCTTCGTTGCCGAGATGGACGGAGACATCCTCGACAACTGGCTGTACAACAGTGCCCGCAATCCGTTCGGGGTGAGTGATGTGGGCTACTACGCCGGCTACCGCATCGCCCAGGAGTACATGCGCCGGCAGGCGGATGCGCAGGCGGGCATCGCGCGGATGATCGAGCTGGACTACCACGATCCGGACGCGGTGCGGGCCTTCATCGAGGCGTCGGGGTGGTTGCAGCAGCGGTAGTGCCGGGACAGAGAGTGCGAACCAACGGTTCGCACCCACCAGGCGCGATCAGGCGTACAGCGTCGGGTCGGCCACGCCAGCGTCGGCGAAGCCCTGCGCACGCAGTCGGCAGGCATCGCAGTGGCCGCAGGCGGCGCCGTTGGCATCGGCGTTGTAGCAGGACACGGTCAGGCCGAAGTCCACGCCCAGGCGCACGCCTTCGCTGACGATCTGGCCCTTGCTGAGGAACTGCAGCGGGGCGTGCACCTGGATGCCTGCGCCCTCCACGCCCGACTTGGTAGCCAGGTTGGCCAGCGCCTGGAACGCAGCCACGAACTCGGGGCGGCAGTCGGGGTAGCCGGAGTAGTCCACGGCATTGACGCCGCAGAAGATGTCGTTGGCGCCGAGCACTTCGGCCCAGCCCAGCGCCAGCGACAGCATGATGGTGTTGCGCGCCGGCACGTAGGTGACCGGGATGCCCTCGCCGCCGGCGTCGGGCACGTCGATGTCGTCGGTCAGCGCCGAGCCGCCGATGGCGCGCAGGTCCACGTCCACGGTCTTGTGCGCGACCACGCCCTGGGCCTTGGCCACCCGGGCGGCGGCATCCAGTTCGGAGGTGTGGCGCTGGCCGTAGCGCACGCTCAGCGCGTGCACGGCGAAGCCCTGCTCCTGGGCCATGGCGATGACGGCGGCTGAATCCATGCCGCCGGAGAGAAGCACGACTGCCTTCTTCATGGGAAATCTTCCGGTTGGGAGGGGAAAGCCAGCACGCTGTCCCGCGCCGGAGCTACATCAGGGAACGCGGCAGCGGCTCATCGGCCCGGCTCGTCGTTCCACAGGATTTTATGCAACTGCATCTGGAAGCGCACCGGCAGGCGGTCTTCGACGATCCAGTCGGCCAGCTGGCGCGCGGTGATCTCGCCCTTGCTGGGCGAGAAGAACACCGTGCAGCGGTTCACCAGCTGCTGCTCGGCCAGCAGGGCCTTGGCCCAGTCGTAATCCTCGCGGCTGCAGATGACGAACTTGATCTGGTCGCGCGCGGTCAGCAACGGCAGGTTCTCCCAGCGGTTGCGCGCCACTTCGGCCGAACCCGGGGTCTTGATGTCGACCACGCGCGACACGCGCGGATCCACCGCGCTGACGTCCAGCGCGCCGGAGGTTTCCAGAGACACGTCCATGCCGGCATCGCACAGCTTCTGCAGCAGGACCAGGCAGCGCTTCTGTGCCAGCGGCTCGCCACCGGTCACGCAGACGTGGCGCACGCCCTGGGCCAGCACCTCGGCCACGATATCGTCGATGTCCCACCAGGTGCCGCCGTGGAAGGCGTAGGCGGTGTCGCAGTACTGGCAGCGCAGCGGGCAGCCGGTCAGGCGTACGAACACGGTCGGCCAGCCGGCGGTATCGGCTTCGCCCTGCAGCGAGGTGAAGATCTCGGTGATCTTCAGGCGTGGCAGGGGCGACTGCACGATCTCACTGGGGGTGGCGGCGGCGCTGGACGGGGAAACGGCGGTCATGACGGGTACTTCTTGGGGGCACGTGGCGGGTGGGCTACCGTGGCCGGTAACGGAAGCAGCCGGGCAGGGCTCGGCTCTACAACAGCAACCGAGCGGGTATGTCCCAGCCGGATCCGGAAACGAAAGCAGCCGAGCATGGGCTCGGCTCTACGGGGTACCTATTGTACGCCGGGTCAGCGGATCAGCGGATCTGCCGGCCGAGACGGATCGACTGCAGACGGTCCTGCGCGGTACGCGCGGCGTCCGAGCCCGGGTATTGCGCCACGACGGTCTCCAGCGTCTGCTGGGCCTGGTCGATCTTGCCCTCGCCATACTGCGAGAGGCCGACCTTGAGCAGGCCGCCAGCGGCCTTGTCGTGGGTGGGATAGCGCGAGATCAGTTCACGGAACCGGGATTCGGCCATCGGGAAATTGCGGGTGGCGTAATAGCTCTCGCCCAGCCAGTACAGCGCATTGGGGGCGTAGACGCCATTCGGGTACAGCTCCAGGAAACTCAGGAACAGCTGCGCCGAATCATCGTACTTGCCGGCCTTCAGCGAATCGAAGGCAACGTTGTAGGTCGTCCGCTCGTCGCCGGTGGCGGCAAGGCTGCCCGGGTCACCATGGACAGAGGGCGGCCGCTCGGAAGTGGCCGCCGCTGCGGGAAGTGCCGGGGCCGGAGCGGCCTTCGGCGCGCTCGCCGGAACGGGCGGCAGGGCCGGGGCGGCATTGCCCCCTTCCAACCGGTTCAGGCGGCTGTCCAGATCCAGGTACTGGTCCTGGGCGGACTGCTTGAGCTGGGCGTTGTCGTGCTGCAACTGCTCGATCGAGGCCTGCAGGCTGGTCACCTGCTGCCGCAGCTGGTTGATCTGGTTCAACAGGTCCTGGTTGGCACTGTTGTTGTACATCTGCTGCTCGAGCGAACCGACACGGTCGGCCAGGCTCTGACGTTGTGCATGCGCCGGTGCGGCAGCCACGAGGGCTGCCGCAACGACCAGCATCAGTGTGATGCCAATGCGCATGGATTACTGCGCGGTGTAGACGATTTCGACGCGACGGTTCTGCGACCAGCAGGACTCGTTCGACTCGGTGCAGACCGGACGCTCTTCACCGTAGGACACGACGGTCAGCTGCGAAGCCGAACCACCGTTGGCCTGCAGGGCCGAGTTGACGCCGTTGCCACGACGCTCGCCCAGGGCCTGGTTGTACGCGCGCGAACCGCGCTCGTCGGTGTGACCCTGCAGGGTGATGCGCGAGGACGGACGGTCACGCAGGTACTTGGCGTGGCAGGCCATGATGGCCTGGAACTCCGGCTTCACGTCTTCCTTGTCCAGGTCGAAGTAGACAACGCGCTGACGCAGGCAGGCGTCGGTGTCCAGATCGCCCGGGCCGTACAGACCCGAGGTGGACGGGCCGGTCGGGGTGGTGGTCGAGGTGCCGGTATCGACCGGAGCCGGGGCTTCTTCCTTGACCTTCTTCGAGCAACCGGCCAGGACGGCCACGGACAGCAGGGAAACAAGCAGAACGCGGGTGGACTTGTTCATGGCAATACCTTTGTGGCTCCTAAGCCGATGAGGGGTTCAAAACAGCGGAAATATTAACACTCTTTTAGCGCTGGGTACGGTAGGGCGACCATGCCGGCTCGCGCACGTCACCGTCTGCCAGGACCAGGCGCTGGCGCACGCGCGCGTCGGCCGAGACGGCATACAGCACACCACGACCACCCTCGCGGGCGGCATACAACACCATGCTCGCGTTGGGCGCGAAGCTCGGCGACTCGTCCAGCGACCCCGGCGACAGCGTGCTCCAGCGCGGCGAGCCCAGCGAGCTGTCCATCATCGCGATCTTGTAGCTGTTGCCCGACCCCTGCGCAACGGCGATCTTCTTGCCATCGTAGGACACCGAGGGCTTGGCGTTGTAGTTACCCTGGAAGGTGACGCGCTCGGCGCTGCCGCCGCCGGCACCGACCTTGTAGACCTGCGGCCGGCCGCCGCGGTCGGAGGTGAAGTACACCGCGCTGCCATCGGCGGCCCAGGTCGGCTCGGTATCGATGGCGAAGTGGTTGGTCAGCTGGGTCAGCTGCTTGCTGCCCAGGTCCATCACGTAGATTTCCGGGTTGCCCGAACGCGACAGGGTCAGGGCCAGCTTGCGGCCGTCCGGCGAGAACGCCGGGGCGCTGTTGATGCCGCGGAAGCTGGTGACCAGTTCACGGGCACCGGTGCCGATGTTCTGGATGTAGATGGCGGAATTGCCACGCTCGAAGCTGACGTAGGCCAGCTTGCTGCCATCGGGGCTCCACGACGGCGACAGCAGCGGCTCGGCCGAACGCACGATGGTCTGCGGGTTGAAGCCGTCCGAATCGGCGACCATCAGCGCATAGCGCATGGCGTCGCCCTTGCCGCTGGCGGTGACGTAGGCGATGCGGGTCCAGAACGCGCCGCGCACGCCGGTGATCTTTTCGTAGATGGCATCGGCCATCTGGTGGGCGACATCGCGCATGGCATTGCCACGGGCGGTCATCGCCAGGCCGAGCAGGCGCTCGCCCTTGGGCACGTCGAACAGTTCGTACTCGACGCGGTAGGCCCCGGCGCCGGCGTCCATCACCCGCCCGACGACGATGTAGTTCTGCTTCAGCGCCCGCCAGGTAGCGAACTGGATGTCGCCGCCGCGGGTCGGCTTCTCCACGATCTGCGCTTCTGGCAGCGTGCGGAACTGGCCCGAGCGCTCAAGGTCGGCGCGGACCACGCTGGCCACGTCGGTCTGCGGGGCGCCAGCCGCGCCCTGGTAGGGCATCGGCACGATGGTGATCGGCAGGGCGGAGGCATTGCCGCCGATGATGTCGATATCCAGTCCCTTCTGCTGCGCGGCGGCAGCGAAAGGCAACAGGAGGGCCGCAAATACGGCAAGCCAGCGAGGCATCTTCTTCATGGAGCGCTCAATAGGGGGAACCGGAACGAGGGATAACAAAACGGGAGTGAACCGCTTCGCAATCATGAACCAAGGGTACGTGAATTCCGGGTCAGTGCCAGCCCGTCCTCTCACGCATCGTTAACGTCGTGGCCAACTTCGCATCCGCCTGCCCGGGGTCACGCCGCCCCGCAGGGCGGTGTTGGGCAGCTGCCGACAGCCTGCCCGGCCGAAACCGGGCCTGCCAGAGGCAAGTGCGTCATCTGCAGGCGCAGGTGGACCAGCACGGTCCACCTGCCCCGCCCTGTCCCGCCTCAGCGATCCTGGGCGGTGAAGGTGAAGTTGAGCGTGCGCGCGAACACCGATTCGAACCCGCGGTACGGCAGCGGCTGCGCGTTGAGCACGGCGGCCTCGATCGACCGCCTGCCGGCCTCGTCGTACGGGCAGTTCGGGCTGACCTTGGCCTGCATCACCGTGCCACCCGGGATCTGGGTGATGGTGATCTGGCAGCGCTGGCCCAGCGGCACCGTATCCGGGCGCACCCATTGCGACAGCACCTTGGCCTGGATCGCAGCGGCGTACTTGGCCGAAAGATCATCGCTGTTGCCCCCACCTCCGGCCGCCGGCTGCGACGCACCGCTGGCGCCGGCGGCCGCACTGCCGGCGGCATTGCGCGCGGCGGCGACCTGGCGCAGCTTCTGTTCGGCCAGCTTGGCTTCCTTCTCCGCCTGCTCGCGGCGGGCCCGGATCTCGGCGATCTTCTTCTGCTTCTCGGCCTCGGCCTTGTCGGCGGCCACGCGCTCCTGCTCGGCCTGCTTCTTCTTTGCGTCCGCTTCCTGCTGCTTGGCCAGGCGCAGCTTCTGCTCGGCTTCTTCCTGGCGTTTGCGTTCGGTCAGGTCGATCTGCTCCTGGCGGCGCTTGGCTTCCTGTTCCTGCTTGGCCTTCTCCTGCGAGATGGCCAGCGCGCTCACCGCTTCCTGGTCCTTGCTGTCCGGCTGCGCGACACGCTCCTGCGCCTGTTGCTGCTGCGGCGTGGGGGCGTCCTGCGGGCGCGGCTCGAGAATCGGCTGCGGCGGCGGGATGGTGTCTTCGGGCACCGGAATCGGCTCGGCGACCGGCGGCGGCAGGTCTTCCAGTTTTTCCGACTGGCGCAGGGCCTGGCGCGCGGCGGACGCCTCGGACGCGGACAGCGCCAGGCTGGCCTCGACCGACGGGTCGCCGGCGGCGGCATCGGTGTTGCGCTCGGGCGACCAGAACCAGGCCACGATGAAGACCAGCGCGACCAGCAGGTGCACCAGCAACGCCAGCGCCAGGGGCAGGCCCCAGCCCGGCTCGCGCTGCTGCGAAGGTGGCAGGGCGTCAGCGTGCATCGGTGGCCAGGCCTACCTTGTCTACCTTGGCGCGCTTGATCACATCCATCGCGGCGATGACCTTTTCGTAGGCCACGGCACGGTCGGCGGCAACGATCACGCGCACGCCCTTGTCCTGGGCGGCGATGCCGGCCAGGCGGCCTTCCAGTTCCTCGGCCGACACGGCGGTCGGTTCCTTGGCGTCGGGCAGCTTCAGGCTCAGCTGTCCGTCCTGGCGCACCGAGACGATCACCGGGTCCTGCTTGCTCTCCAGCGCCTTGGCGTTGGACTGCGGCAGATCGACGTCGAAACTCAGGGTAAGCAGCGGCGCGGTGACCATGAAGATGATCAACAGCACCAGCATGACGTCGATATAGGGAACGACGTTGATTTCCGATTTCAGCTTGCGGCGCTTGCGGCGACCGATGGCAGCGGACATGGCTTGGACTCCCGGGTCAGGCGCTTACTCGTCGCCAGCGCTCTGGCGCTGCAGGATGGAGCTGAACTCTTCGGCGAAGGTCTCGAAACGGACCGACATGCGCTCCACGCGGGTGGTGAAGCGGTTGTAGGCCCACA
This sequence comes from Stenotrophomonas sp. 704A1, assembly GCF_030549525.1. Lineage (NCBI taxonomy): Bacteria > Pseudomonadati > Pseudomonadota > Gammaproteobacteria > Lysobacterales > Lysobacteraceae > Stenotrophomonas > Stenotrophomonas tuberculopleuritidis. Next base: position 3,652,326 of record NZ_CP130831.1, read on the forward strand.
CCGCCGGGATTGCCACGAACAGGCCGATGGCGGTGGCGAACAGCGCTTCGGAGATGCCCGGCGCCACGGCCGCGATACCTGCCTGGGCACCGCTGCTGATCATGTCGTGCATGGTCACCATGATGCCGAACACGGTGCCGACCAGACCCACGTACGGGGCGGTCGAACCGATGTTGGCCAGCAGTTCCAGATTGCGCTCGAGCTGGTCGACCTCGCGGGTATAGGTGGTGCGCATCGCGCGCTGGGCACCTTCCAGCTGCGCGCGGCCATCCAGCCGGCGCTTGTCGCGCAGGCGGGTGTATTCGCGGAAACCGGCTTCGAAGATCGCCTCCAGGCCGCCGACATTGCGGCTGCGGTCGGTGGCCGAGCTGTACAGCTTGCCCAGGTCGGCGCCGGACCAGAAGCGGTTCTCGAACTCGTCGGCCTCGCGGGTGGCCTGCTTGAACACGCGGGCCTTGCGGAAAATGATCACCCAGCTGACGAACGAGCCGATCAGCAGCAGCAGCACGATGATCTTCACCGGCAGGCTGGCCTTGGCCATCAGTTCGAGGTAGTTGATGCCGCCGCCGGTGGTGGCCTGGGCAAGGGTCTGGGTCGCGGCGTTGCTGACATCGGCCGGCAGTGCCTCGGTGACCGTGGCCTGCAGGGCCAGGAGCGTTGCGATCATCCGTTGTTCCTCAGTGTTCGGATTCGGGGTGGAGGTGGGGTTGCAGCGCGGCCAGGACGAGGTCGTCCATGCCACGCGGGCGGAAACTGGCCGCATCCAGTGCGGCGATGCGGACCTGGGCCGACAGCAGCAGTTCGCCGTCGCGCTCGACCCGCTGGTCGAAGACCATGCTGGCCTTCTTCAGCTGGACCAGGGTGGCGCTCACCTGCAGGGCATCATCCAGCCGGGCCGGCCTGATGAAGTCCATCTGCATGGAACGCACCGCGAACACCATGCCGTGCTCGCTGCGCATGCGCTCCTGGCCGTAGCCGAGCGCGCGCATCCATTCGGTCCGGGCCCGTTCCATGAAGGCCACGTAGCGGGCGTGGTAGACCACCCCGCCAGCGTCCGTATCTTCCCAGTAAATGCGTGTCGGCCAACTGAATCGGGGCTCAACCGACATCGGGAACCTCGGCGAACAGGTCCTGCGGCGGGTTCTTCGGCTTCAGGCCCATGTGCCGGTAAGCCTTGTGGGTGGCCATGCGGCCGCGCGCGGTGCGCACCAGGAAGCCCTGCTGGATCAGATAGGGCTCGACCACGTCTTCCAGCGTGCCGCGCTCTTCGGACAGGGCCGCGGCCAACGATTCGATACCCACCGGACCGCCATCGAAGTAGTCGACCAGGGTCCGGAGCAGCCGCCGGTCAAGCTCATCGAAGCCTTCCGGGTCCACCTTGAGCATCTGCATCGCGGCCTGGGCGACGGCTTCGTCGATATGGCCGCCGGCCTTGACCTGGGCGTAATCGCGCACGCGGCGCAGCAGGCGGTTGGCGATACGCGGGGTGCCGCGCGCGCGGCGCGCGATCTCCCCTGCCCCGTCGGCGGTGCAGTCGATGGCCAGGATCGAGGCCGAGCGGCGCACGATGCGGGTCAGCTCTTCGACACTGTAGAACTCCAGGCGCTGGACGATGCCGAAGCGGTCGCGCAGCGGCGCGGTCAGCAGGCCGGCCCGGGTGGTGGCACCGATCAGGGTGAACGGCGGCAGGTCGATCTTGATCGAGCGCGCGGCGGGGCCCTCGCCGATCATGATGTCGATCTGGAAGTCCTCCATCGCCGGGTACAGCACTTCCTCCACCACCGGTGACAGGCGATGGATCTCATCGATGAACAGCACATCGTGCGGCTGCAGGTTGGTGAGCAGCGCGGCCAGGTCTCCGGCCTTCTCGATCACCGGACCGGAGGTGACGCGCAGCGCCACGCCCAGTTCGTTGGCGATCACGTGGCTCAGGGTGGTCTTGCCCAGGCCCGGCGGCCCGAAGATCAGCACGTGGTCCAGCGCGTCACCCCGACCCTTGGCCGCCTGGATGTAGATCTCCATCTGCTCGCGCACCGGCACCTGGCCGAGGTAGTCGGCAAGACGCTTGGGGCGGATGCTGGCGTCGGCGGCGTCATCCTCGCGGGTGGCGCCGGCGCCGATGATGCGGTCGTCGGTCATGTGCTGATTATGCGGCAAAAGTGCGGGCTTCGGCCGGGCTGCGCCCGGCACCCGCAGAGGCCGAAGCAACGTCAAAGGCCGGCTACTGAGGAATGGCGGGGTGGGTCCGGCAGCGGGGGACGCTGCAAGTACGTCCATGTAAGCTCGGTCGCCGCATCCATGCGGCTCACGCCCCCGCCGCCGGACCCACCCCGCCTTCGACGGTTGGCCGCGATCTGTTGGAACCTGCTGCTGATGGCGGGTGCCTGAGGAGTCGGGTAGTCTCCGCAAGTTGAGCCCCCTTGTTATTCAAGGGGGCGCGCCGACAGGCGGGGGGACAAGGTGGAATGCGCGCGGGGCCCGCGGTTTGTACCGCAAACCGTGGGACGAAGCTCAAGGGGAGATCTGACGCGTCAGATCTCCACTTGAGCGCCCAGTTCCACCAGGCGGTTGCCCGGAATCCGGAAGAAGCCGGTGGCCGGGGCCGCATTCCTGTGCATCAGCGCGAACAGCTTGTCGCGCCAGATCGGCATGCCACGGTTGGCGGTGGCGACGATGGTCTCGCGGCTGGCGAAGAAGGTGGTGTCCATCGGGTCGAAGTAGATGCCACCGTGGTCGCACGAGCGCATCAGCGCCAGCGGCACGTCCGGGGTCTCCATGAAGCCGAAGCGCACGTAGACCCGGTAGAACTCGTCGCCCACCGATTCGATCTTCAACCGCTGGCCTTCCATCGCATACGGGATCGGCAGGGTCTCCACATGCAGGAAGACGTTGCGCTCGTGCAGCACCTTGTTGTGCTTGAGGTTGTGCATCAGCGCATGCGGGGCCACGGTCGGGTCGGCAGTGAGGAACACCGCGGTGCCTGGCACGCGCACCGGCGGGGCCAGCATCAGGCCCGGCAGGAAGGTGTCGATGCGGATGCCGTCCTTGCGGATCTCGTCGCGCAGCAGCTCACGCCCACGCCGCCAGGTACGCATCATGGTGAACAGGAAGATGCCCAGCACCACCGGGAACCAGGCGCCCTGCAGCAGCTTGGCGCCGTTGGCGATGACAAAGCCCAGGTCGATGATGAAGAACACCACGCACAGCGGCAGGATCCAGTTGCGGGCCTTGGGCCACAGCGAGCGCGCCACCAGGGCCAGCAGCAGGGTATCGATCAGCATGGTGGCCGACACCGAGATGCCGTAGGCCACGGCCAGGTTGGACGAACTGCGGAAGGCCAGCACCAGGCCGATCACCATCACCGCGATGCCCCAGTTGATACCCGGGATGTAGATCTGGCCGATGGTGTCGTGCGAGGTGTGCTTGATGCGCATGCGCGGGATGTAGCCCAGCTGCATGGCCTGGCGCGAGACCGAGAACGCTCCGGTGATGACCGACTGCGAGGCGATCACCGCCGCCATCGTGGCCAGGATGATCATCGGGTACAGCGCCCATGACGGCACCGCTTCGAAGAACGGATTCTTCAGCGCCTCGGGGTGGTTGAGCACCAGCGCGCCCTGCCCCAGGTAGTTCAGCACCAGGCACGGCAGCACGAAGAAGTACCAGGCATGGCGGATCGGCTTGGCGCCGAAATGGCCCATGTCGGCGTACAGCGCCTCGCCGCCGGTCACCGCCAGCACCACCGCGCCCAGGATGAAGATGCCGTGCCAGCCGTGCTCCATGAAGAAGCGGATCGCCCACCACGGGTTGAACGCCTTCAGCACTTCCGGCGCGTCGACGATGTTGTAGATGCCGATCGCCGCCAGCGAGATGAACCAGATCGAGGTGATCGGGCCGAACAGCTTGCCGATCTTCTCGGTACCGAAGCGCTGCGCGGCGAACACCGCCAGCAGCACCACCACGGTGATCGGCACGATGAAGGCATGCAGCCCCGGCGCGGCCACCTCCAGGCCTTCCACCGCACCCAGCACGGAAATGGCCGGGGTGATCACGCCATCGCCGAAGAACAGCGACGCGCCGAAGATGCCGAGGATGCCGACCACGTAGGCGGATCGCGAGCCGTTGCGCAGCGTGCGCTGGGTCAAGGCCATCAGCGCCATGATGCCGCCCTCGCCGTCGTTGTCGGCGCGCATGATGATGGTCACGTACTTCAGCGTGACCACGATGTTCAGCGCCCAGAACGCCAGCGACAGCACGCCCAGCACGGTGTCATGGTCGCTGTTGAGCCCATAGTGCGGCGAGAACGCCTCCTTCAGGGTGTACAGCGGGCTGGTGCCGATATCGCCGAAGACCACACCGATCGCACCGATGATCAGCGCCAGTCCCCCGGCCGGGGGCGCGTGACCGTGACCGCCAGGGGCGGCTGCGTGCGGGGTTTGACTGCTGGACATGGGACTCCTGGCGAAGCTCAGGCGGGATGAAGGAGGAAAACGGCGCGGCTCAGCGCAGCGCCGACTGCAGGGCCTTGCGGATCACGGTAGCCACTTCGTCGCCTTCATTGAAGGCGTCACGGGCCATGCGCGCGGCTTCGGCCGGCTTGTAGCCGAGCTGCTGCAGGGCGACGGTGGCGTCGGACAGCGGGTCGGCCGGGGCCGGGCCGCTGCCGGTGGGCAGCGCGCCGCCGGCACCGAACTGCGCCGCGCGGTCGCGCAGCTCCAGCACCATGCGCTCGGCGGTCTTCTTGCCGATACCCGGGATGCGGGTCAGCGCGGTGATGTCGCCGGCCTGGACCATCCGCGCGAACTCTTCGACAGTGACGCCGGACAACACGGCCAGCGCGATCTTGGCGCCGATGCCGCTGACCCTCTGCACATCGCGGAACAACCGGCGCTCACCTTCGCGCAGGAAGCCATACAGCGAGACGCTGTCTTCCTTCTGCGTGTAATGGGTGTAGAGGGTCACCTCGCGGCCGAGCTCGGGCAGGTCGTAGAAGGTGCTCATCGGCGCCTCCAGCTCATACCCCACTCCGTTGACATCCACCACCAGCCACGGTGGCGCCTTGTAGGCGACGATCCCGCGCAGTCGACCGATCATTGCGTGCTGCTCCTCATTTGCGGCCCCAGGCCTGGCGGGTACTGAGCCCCAGGCGGTTGGCCGTCGCCCTTACGTGGGCATGGGTGATCGCCACCGCCAACGCGTCGGCCGCGTCGGCCTGCAGCTTGGTTTTCAGGTTGAGCATGAGCCCGACCATGTGTTGAACCTGTTGCTTTTCGGCGCCACCCCGCCCGACCACCGCCAGCTTGATCTCGCTGGCGGCATATTCGTGCACCGGCAGGTCGCGCAGCACCACGGCGGAAATCGCCGCGCCACGGGCCTGGCCCAGCTTCAGGGCCGAATCAGGATTGCGCGCCATGAACACCCGTTCGATGGCCACCTCCTGCGGTTCGTACTCGCGGCACAGGTCGGCCAGGCCGAGCACCAGCAGTTTCATGCGCTGCGGGAAATCATCGGCCCCCAGCAGCACCAGCGGCTGGTGATGCACATGGCTCACCCGACCGCTGGCATCGACATCGATGATGCCGACCCCGGTCCGCTGCGAACCCGGGTCGATGCCAAGAATGCGGGTCATGCGGCACACGCGCGGGCGTGGCAGGTCCGGGGCGGACGCTGGCAGCGGCAATGGGAGGAAACGGCTGGGGTCATCATGGTCCGCATTGTCCGCTCACCGGCCGCCAAAGGCGACCGGCGATGCGTCCGTTCAGGCGTACGCGTCTGCGCCGAGATCGGCGTTGGAGTACACGTCCTGCACGTCGTCGAGGTCTTCCAGCATGTCCAGCAGCTTCTTGACCTGCAGGACGGTGTCGCCTTCGACCTTGATGTCGTTGTCGGCACGGAAGGTCAGTTCCGCATGGTCCGGCGTGCGGCCGGCGGCTTCCATCGCCTCCTTGACCGCGTGGTAGCTGTCCGAGGCGGTGATCACGTCGATCGCGCCATCTTCGGGATAGACGACGATGTCGTCCGCACCGGCCTCGATGGCCGCCTCGGAGATGGCCTCCTCATCGGCACCGGCAGCGAAATGCAGCACGCCCACCCGCTTGAACATGAAGCTGACCGAGCCTTCGGTGCCCATGTTGCCGCCGCACTTGCTGAACGCATGGCGGACATCGGCCACGGTGCGCACGCGGTTGTCGGTGAGGCAATCGACGATGACCGCCACACCGCCCGGGGCATAGCCTTCGTAGCGGATTTCCTCGTACTCCACCCCTTCCAGCTCACCGGTGGCCTTCTTGATGGCGCGCTCGATCACATCCTTGGACATGTTGGCAGCCAGGCCCTTGTCCATCGCCACGCGCAGCCGCGGGTTGTTGTTGGGGTCGCCTCCACCGCCGCGCGCGGCAACGCCGATCTCGCGGATGATCTTGGTGAAAATCTTGCCGCGCTTCGCGTCCGACGCGTTTTTGCGGTTTTCGATGGAGGGGCCTCTACCCATGGGTCTTTCCGTACGTGCGTTGATGGATAAGGCCGCGGATTCTACCTGATCGGGCCCTGTGACCGTGTCGAGGGTGGGCAGATGCCGCCGGGCATGGCCCGGCGCTACCAGGAGCAATGCCCGCACGGTAGCGCCGGGCCATGCCCGGCGAACCTACGCGGCGGCGGCGTCGCGGCCGTGGTCGAACTGGCCATGGCGGAGGAAATGCGCGGTCTGCCGCGCGGCATCCGGCGACACCACCAGCCCGCTGTGGCTGGTACGCACCACACAGTGATCGGTCAGGCCCGGCAGACGGGTCTCGGCCAGCGCCACCGTGCCGTCGGAGGCGTCATCGATGGCGCCGAGCAGGCTGCCCAGCCCGTGCGGCACCGAGCCGGCAATCAGGCCGACCGCCGCCCGGCCCTGCCAGTCCGGCAGGCCGTCCAGAAGCAGGTCGCTGCTGCGGCCCAGGGCCAGGCCCCAGCCGTGCTCGGACAGCGAACGGGCGGTGCCGCTGCCGAGCAGGGGCGACCCCAGGCAGACCACGCGCTGTACCGGAAGCTGCGGTTGCCGGCGCAGCGCTTCCAGCGCCAGCAGGCCGCCCAGGCTGTGCCCGACCAGCGACAGCGGCCCGGTACCGGACAGCCGTTCCAGCAGCTGCGGAACCGCCACGTCGGGGCCACCGAATACGGATGAATACCCGAAGGTGTGGACCTGGAAGCCGCGCGCGCGCAGGCGCCAGGCCAGTGGCCCGACCCAGGCTCGGGCATTCCAGATGCCATGCAACAACAGAACGGGGGGAGTCATGCACTACAGCCTGGCGGTCAGCGGGGTGGAAACCTGGAGCAATTGAACCGAAGCCAGGGGCAAGCGGCGGTGAACAACCTCAGGCCCCGCGCGGTGCACGGCGCAGGATGAATTCGAGATCGTTGGTGTCCCCTACCGGGAACAGGTATTCGCCGGCCTTTTCAAAGCCGTAGCGGGCGTAGAAGCGCTGGGCACCGAAGTTTTCCGACCACACCCCCAGCCACAGCGTGCGCGGACCGTCGCGCTCCAGCCAGGCCAGCGCGGTTTCCAGCAGCCGGCTGCCCCAGCCGCAGCTCTGCTGCGTCTTCACCAGGTACAGACGCTTGAGCTCGCCATCGCCCGGCTGCACGTCCGGGTGCGGCAGGCCACAGGGGCCGGCGGCGGCATGGCCGACCGCCTCCCCGTCCAGCTCCAGCAGCCACACCGCATAGTCGGGGTGGGCCAGGATCGTGCGCTGGCGCTCGACCGTGTAGGACGCTTCGATGAAGTCCTGCAGGTCCTGCGGCGGATACAGATGGCCGAAGGTTTCGGTGAACGTGCGGGCAGCCAGCGCCGACAGGGTCGGCGCGTCGTCCACAGTGGCACGGCGGATGGAATACATGCAGGAAGTTGACGTCAGGGCGAAGGGCGGGTCAAGCCTTTTCCGGCGATTCCGCTTCTTCTTCCTCGTCCTCGTCCTCTTCCTCGTATTCCTCTTCGTCCTCGTCCTCTGCTTCCTCGCCGTCCTCGTCCTCGTCGTACTCTTCCTCTTCGTCGTCCTCGTAATCCTCGACGCCGAAGTCTTCGCCGTCCCAACGGCCTTCGCCGTCGGCGACGAAGGTCAGGGCCATCGCCGCCGGGTTGGTACCGACACGGACCAGCCAGCCACCGAATACGCGTGCACGCTCGGTGACCAGGTTGGCCTCGGAGCCTTCATTGCCCAGCTTTTCCCACTCCAGCGAAAACGCAAACTCGGTCATTGCCTGGATCTCCTGATCAGTTGGTCTTGGGGCGAACCTGGATGTGTACTTCGGCCAGCTGCGTGTCGACGATCGGCGACGGCGCATCGGTCATCAGATCCTGCGCACCGGTGGTCTTCGGGAACGGGATGACGTCGCGGATCGACTCGGTGCCGGCCATCAGCGCGGCGATGCGGTCGATGCCGAAGGCGATGCCGCCGTGCGGCGGCGCGCCGTAGTTCAGCGCGTCGAGCAGGAAGCCGAACTTGGCACGGGCCTCTTCGGCACCGATGCCCAGCAGTTCGAACACGGCGCTCTGCATGTCCGGGCGATGGATACGGATCGAGCCGCCGCCGATCTCATTGCCGTTGAGCACCATGTCGTAGCTGCGCGAGACAGCGGTGCGGGCATTGGCGTGCAGGTCGTCGATGTCGTCCACCGCCGGTGCGGTGAAGGGGTGATGCAGGGCGACGTAGCGCTGTTCTTCCTCGTCCCATTCGAACATCGGGAAGTCGGTGACCCACAGCGGCGCCCAGCCGTCGGCAACCAGGCCGAAGTCCTTGCCGGCCTTCAGGCGCAGCGCGCCCATGAAGTCGGAGACCTTGTTGTAGCCACCGGCGCCGAAGAACACGATGTCGCCATTGCCGGCGCCGACGTGCGCGACCAGCGCCGCGAAGGAGGCTTCGCTGAAGAACTTCTGGATCGGCGAGCTGACTTCGCCGTTGTCGGCGATCTTGATGTAGGCCAGGCCCTTGGCGCCGTACTTGGCGGCGTGCGCGGCGTACTCGTCGATCTGCTTGCGCGACAGGCTGGCGCCGCCCGGAATGCGCAGCGCGGCGACGCGGCCTTCGGCATCATTGGCCGGGCCGGTGAACACCGGGAATTCGCTGTCCTTGACCAGCTCGGCCACGTCCACCAGTTCCAGCGCGATGCGCAGGTCCGGCTTGTCCGAACCGTAGCGGCGCATCGCCTCGGCCCAGGTCATGCGCGGGAAGCTGGCGTCCAGTTCGACCTGGACCACTTCCTTGAAGATGGCGCGGATCATGTCTTCGACGAAGTCCTGCACGTCGCGCTCGCGCACGAAGGCGAACTCCATGTCCAGCTGGGTGAATTCGAGCTGGCGGTCGGCACGCAGGGCCTCGTCGCGGAAGCAGCGCGCGATCTGGTAGTAGCGGTCGAAGCCGGCCACCATCAGGATCTGCTTGAACAGCTGCGGGCTCTGCGGCAGGGCGTAGAACTCGCCCGGGTGCATGCGCGCCGGCACCAGGAAGTCACGTGCGCCTTCCGGGGTGGCCTTGGTCAGGATCGGGGTCTCGATGTCCTGGAAGCCCTTCTCGTCCAGATGGCGGCGCAGCGCCTGCACCAGCTTGATGCGGGTGCGCTGCATGCGCTGCATTTCCGGGCGGCGCAGGTCCAGGTAGCGGTACTTCAGGCGGGTTTCCTCGCCCGGGTTCTCGTGGGCATGGAAAGGCAGCGGCGCGGCCTTGTTCAGCACGGTGATGGCGGTGGCGATCACTTCCACCTTGCCGGTGCGCATCTTGTCGTTGACCGCGTGGCGGGCACGCACCACGCCTTCCACCTGCAGCACGTCTTCGTAGCCCAGCGATGCGGCCACGGCGAACACCTCGGCGTTGTCGACCTCCACCGTCACCTGCACGATGCCCTCATGATCGCGAAGATCGATGAAGCAGACGCCGCCCTGGTTACGGGCCACGTCGGTCCAGCCGGCGAGGGTGACAGTCTGGCCAATCAGGGTCTCATCGACCAGGCCGCAGAAGTGGGTACGCATGGGGGAAGCTCCGCTGGAGAACGCCGGCGCCCGATCGGGGCCGGAAAGCCCCGTATTCTGCGGCCGAGGCCCCGGCCGGGGCAAATGTGGACGGTCACGCGGGCTTTATCCGTCCCGTCCTTATAGTCGCGCACCTACTCCCGTATGGGGATGTCGCCATGAAACCTCTGTGCCTGGCCAACCTGGCCGTGATCCTGGGCTCCTTCACCGCGCTCACCCTGCCCGCCGCCCCTGCCGCCGCGCAGGACGGGGTGATCCGCTGCGAAAGCCAGAGCAACCGCGAACGTGTCTGCAGCACCGGCTGGCGCGATGCCCGGCTGGTCCGCCAGCTGTCCGGCTCGGCCTGCGTGGAGGGCCGTACCTGGGGCACCCGCAACGGCAGCATCTGGGTCAACAACGGCTGCCGTGCCGAGTTCGTGGAGGGCCGCGGCGGCGGCTGGGGCGGCGGCAACGGCTGGGGCGGCGGCAACGGCAGCACCGTGCGCTGCGAAAGCCAGGACAACCGCGAGCGCAGCTGCCCGGTGGGCTGGCGCAATGCGCGCCTGGTCCGGCAGATCTCCGGCACCCCGTGCGTGGAGGGCCAGAACTGGGGCGTGCGCAACGGCGCGATCTGGGTCAACCGCGGCTGCCGGGCCGAATTCGCCGAATCCCGCGGCGGCTGGGGCGGCGGCAATGGCGGCGGCTGGGGTGGCGGCAACAGCAACTACACCGTGACCTGCAGCAGCAACAACAACCGCCAGCAGAGCTGCAGCTGGGATGAGCGCCAGGGCCGGCCGGTGCTGCAGCAGCAGTTGTCCGGCAGCCCATGCCAGGAAGGCCGCAGCTGGGGGCATGCGCGTGGCAACCTGTGGGTCAGCAACGGCTGCCGCGCGCGCTTCGGTACGCGTTGAGGGACTGGGCGCGGGGCTCGCCCCCCAAGGGCGAGCGCCGCGGCAGAACAAGGGCCGCCGGGCGGGGCAGGCGCTGCCCGCCCCTCCCTGCAGGGCGTGGATCTAGCGCGCGGGTGCGCTCTCCTCGCCCCACGGCGCCGGCGGCAGCGCGACCGGCCGGCTGAGGTCGAACTGCACGCGGAAACGGCGCCCGTCCGGGCGGGTCAGCTCATAGATGAAGCGCTGGTCGGGCTGGATTTCCATCGCCCAGGTGTTATGGGTGGACGCCAGCATGTCGGCACGCCGGAACATCGCCACCGAGTCGGCATCGGCAGGGAACTGCTGGCGTTCGGCAGTACCGGGCGGTTTGCTGTCGCCACCGTACAGGCTGATCGCATCCGGGCTGCCGTCGGCATGGCGGTGGTCGTGCTTGAGCCTCAGGCCGTGCTCGGTGCGGGTCAGGATCCAGGTCCGCGAATGGTCTTGCCCGACATGGAACGGAATCCGCAGCTCATGGCCCGGGTCGGCGCAACCGCGCACGTGCATCACCAGCTTTTTCCCGGCGAAGGGATCCTCACCGGTCGGCGCCGGGACGTCCTCCACCACCCGACCCTCGTAGGCCTGGCCGCAGTGGGCGGCGATGGCGGCCATGAAGGCGTCGGCCGGGGCCGTTGCCAGATCATGGTTGACCTCATGCGAGGGCTGCGAGCAGGCGGCGAGGCCGAGCAGGACGAGGGCGGGAGCAACAGCGGCAATCGGTTTCATGCCCCAACCCTAACGGCCATGGCCGGCACGCGCAAACCGTGCCGGCCTCGAGGCAAGCGGCTTACCGGTGCAGCCAGAACTCGCATCCGCCGATGGCCTGCTTCTGCGCGCCTTCGGCATAGCGCTGCAGCATCTGCGAACGCCATTGCGCGCGCTGCGGGGTGCTGTCCACCTTGTTGGGGCAGTTGACCAGCGCGGCCAACGGCAATCCTCCCAGCGCGGCATCGGTGCCGGCCAGTGACGCCAGTGCCTGGTCCGATGCCCAGTCGGGAATCATCACCGCCCGCCGGCCCGACCGGTACGCCAGCTCCGAGGACCAGTCGTCACCGAAGGCCACGACCACGCCCTGCTCCGGCGTTTCCGCACGGATCTGCTGGGCGATCATCGAGATCGGCGTCGGCTCACGCGCCTCCTTCATGTTCTTCAGCGCGCTGACCAGCCCGAAGCCGAGTGACAGCAGGCACAGGAAGACCGCCAGCGCGATGCCACGCCCCGGCTTGCCGGCGGCCTCGCCCCGCTGCACCACACACCACAGCACCAGGCCGACGATGGAGGTGGCGAACACGATCTGCGCGGCCTGGTAGTACGGGTGCACCACCTGCAGGTTGGTGAACACCACCATCGGCGTCAGATAGGCCAGCAGCAGCACCAGCACGGCAGCCCGGATCCGGCGGATCGAGAGGCCCGCGATGACGAACAGCAGGAACACCCAGTTGGAACCCACCGGCCCGGAGAAGCGCTTCTTGAACAGCACGCCCCACCAGGTGGCCGGGTCCAGGCGCTGCTGCAGGGTGCCGTAGTTGAATGCGGACAGGCCATCGGAGGTGACCTGCTGGCCCAGTGCCGACTGCGCCTTCAGCCCATCGGCATGCTGCAGCCAGAGCAGCAGCGCGGCCAGGGCGGCCAGTGCGGCCACCCCACCCCACAGCAGCAGCTTCCAGTGCGCTGCCAGCCACTGCGGGCGCCAGCCATGCTCACGCAGCACCACCCACGCAAGCGCCAGCACCGCAAATGCCGCGAAACCGAAGAACGTGGTGATCTTGATCATCGCCGCCAGCACCGCGGCGATGACCGCCACTGCGCCCTGCCAGGCCCGTGGCTGCACATACAGCCGCGCCATCGCCCAGATGAACACCAGGCTGGCGAACACCGCCGTGGATTCGATCATGACCGACCGCCCCCAGAACTGGGCAAGCGGCGAAACCGCGAAGGCACCGGCAACGCACAGCGCCAGCATGCGGTCGGGGCGCACCTGCTGGACGATGCGATAGACCAGCCAGATGCAGCCGGCATGGAACATCGTCGACAGCAGGCGGCCACTGTTGTCGGCGCTCATCCCGGTGACCTTGCCCAGCAGCGCGGCCAGCCACTGGAACAGCGGCAGTTCGAAGGGGATCGACCACGGCGCGCCCAGTATCGGGGTCAGGTAGGCCAGAAAGGGCCCGCCACGCTGCATCCAGTCGATGCTCAGCGCGGTCTGCGTCTGCCGGAACCCGGATGCATCGATGGGAGGCATCGACCAGCTGCACACCAGCATGAGCAGCATTGCGGCCGCCGAATACCCCAACAGGATCCTGGCGGGCAGTAGATCCCGGTTGCGATGCATATCCTGGTTCACGCGTGTTGCTCCTGTAGATACCCTCCGCGCCCGAAGCGGCGCGACCGGGCGCGCAGTGTCCGTGCTGTGCGACGCCAGTGCAAGCCGTGCGCGCTAGCGCACGACGCCGTCCTGCGCGCTCTGCACCGGCAGCGATTCCGTTGCCGCGACCGGAGCGTCCTCGCCGTCGCCGGCCGGCTCCTGCTCCACCGGATCCACGTCGAAGGGCGTGCGGAACACCAGCGACGGCAGCAGGGTGGTCAATGCGGCGTACAGCAGCAGCGCACCGAACAGCACCGGCTGGATCTGGAAGCGCTCGCGCATGATGGCCGCCAGCACCAGGGTGAAAATCAACGTGGGCGCCAGCGCCAGCGACACCCGCAGGCTGCTGCGGAAGCTTTCGCCGAACATCACCCGGCGCTGCAGCCAGACCACGCCGATGCGCAGCGGCAGCACCACCAGGGTGATCACGATGCCCAGCCCCAGCGCCTCGAAGCTGAGCGCTTCGCTGGGCACCTTGGTGCCGGCATTGAAGAAATAGAACGGCACGAAGAACGAGGCGAACAGGCGCAGCGCGTGCAGGTTCTCGTGCGAGGCCAGCAGCGGCATGCGCTGGTGCAGCAGGCGCGCGACCAGCCCGGCGATGAACGCGCCCACCAGGTAATACACGCCCAGCAGGTAGGTGATGTAGGCCGCCACCATGCCCACCATCACCAGCAGCGAGAACTCCGAGCCGGGTGCGTGCGGCGCCACCCAGCGTCCCAACGCGATGAACAGCAGCGGCAGGCCCACCATCATCGCCAGCAGGGCCAGGCTGGACAGCGCCATGTGGCCCGGATCGCCGGCCTGCAGCACGATGAACAATGCCGCCAGCGCCAGCAGTTCGCCGGCGATGGCCTTGCTGGTGACCCAGAACCGCTCGTCCTCGCTCAGGCCCAGCCGTGACAGCGAATCCATGATGAAACCGGTGGACGGGGTCAGCAATGCCAAGGCCAGCAGGCCCGCCGCCTGCCACGGCAATCCAGCGTACCGCCAGGCCAGCCAGCCGACGCCGAACAGGGTGCCGGTGCGGATCAGCAGGTGCGCCAGCAGCGGCCACATGCCACGTCGCAGCGCCTGCAGATCCACTTCCAGGCCGGCGAACAGGAACAGCGAGGAAATGCCCAGCGTGGCCAGCAGGCCGATCACTGCGTCATGGGCCTGGTCCCCCAGCCAGAGCATGCCGATGATGCCGAACAGCAGGCAGGTCAGCGGCGCCGGCAGGCAGAACCGCTGCAGCGCGCGTGGGATCACCAGCAGTGCGAAGATCAGCAGCAGGTAGACCAGTTCGTGACTCATCGGCGACTTCCGTGTGGATTGAACGCGCGCAGGATGCGCGTCCACGCCGGATCGGGCAAGCCGCCGATGAAGAACCCGATGCCTCAGCCGATCAGAAGATCGGCGATGCGCGCCACCTGCGCCAGCACGGCCGCGCGCTGCTCCTCATCCACCGAAGCGCCCTGCAGATAGGCGGTGATCACCCAGGGCGCGCCACCCGCGCGCGGCCACAGCACGGCAATGTCGTTGCGGGTGTCCTCGCCGTTGCTGCCGGTCTTGTCCCCCACCCGCCAACGCGGGCCCAGCCCTGCGCGCAGGCAGGCGTCGCCGGTCTGGTTGTCGATCAGCCAATCGGCAAACTGCTGGCGCGACCCGGCGGAGAGGCCATCGCCCACCGCAAACAGGGCCAGGCTGGCGGCCATCGCAGCCGGGCTGGTGGTGTCGCGCGGATCGCCTGCGGCAAAGCGGTTCATGTCAGGCTCGTAGCGGTCGTTGCGGGTCACGCGGTCGCCGTGGCCGCGCAGAAAGGCGGTCAGTGCCGCCGGCCCGCCGGTTGCTCCCAGCAGCAGGTTGGCCGCGGTGTTGTCGCTGGTGGTCAGGGTGCCGCGGCACAGGTCGCGCAGGCTCAGGTCCTTGCCGACGTGGCGCCGGGCCACCGGTGCGTAGGACAACAGGTCCTTCTCGGCGATCGGCAGGCGGGTATCGAGCGATACGCGGCCCGCGTCGGCCAGGCTGAGCACGTGGGCGACCAGCATCGACTTGAAGGTGCTGCACATCGGGAAGCGCTCGTCCTGGCGGTGCCCGCCGACGCGACGGCCACTGCCGGCATCAAGCACCGTCACACCCAGGCGCCCGCCGCTGGCGTTCTCCAGCGCGCTGAAATCAGCAGCGGCGGCAATGGCCGCAGGTACGGCGGAGGGCGCGGTGGCTGCCTGTGCCAGCGCGGGTACGAACAGTGCGCTGGCTGCAGCGGCACCACTGAACTGGAGGAACTGTCGACGGCCGAACATGGGCAGACTCCGGGTAGCGGGCCCCGATTATTGAAAGCAGGGCGCCGGCACACCAGCGGGAAAATATTGGGCCAGCCATGAACTTTACTCATACCTTTGGCACGCGACCCAGCGCGCTGGCGGCAGATACTGGCGTCAGGCTAGGATCAACCATCACCCCACCTCACGTCTCCGCATGCTGCACCCTACCCTGCCCCTGAACGCGCTGCGTGCCTTCGAGGCGGCCGCCCGCCACCAGAACTTCACCCGTGCCGCGCTGGAGCTCTGCGTCAGCCAGGCGGCCTTGAGCCATCAGATCCGTGGGCTGGAAGATCGGCTGGGCATCCGCCTGTTCCACCGGCTGCCGCGTGGGGTGGCGCTGACCGAGGAAGGCGCGGCGTTGTATCCGGTGCTCAATGAATCCTTCGAGCGCATCTCGGCCAGCATCGCGCGCTACACCGGGGGGCCGGCCCGTGAGGTGCTGACGATCGGCGTAGTCGGCACCTTCGCCACCGGCTGGCTGCTGCCGCGGCTGGCCGCGTTCGAGGCCGCCCATCCTGATATCGAACTGCGCCTGCAGACCCACAACAACCGCATCGACCTGGCCGGTGAAGGCCTGGACCTGGCCATCCGGTTTGGCGAAGGCGACTGGCAGGGGCAGGCCTGCACGGCCATCCTGGAGGCACCGTTCGCAGCGTTGTGCGCGCCGGCGCTGGCGCGGCGGTTGAAGCAGCCGCGTGATCTGGCCACGGTGCCGCTGCTGCGTTCGTTCCGCAGCGACGAGTGGACGCGCTGGCTGCAGAGCGCCGGGGTCAGCGGCGTGGAAGCACGGGGGCCGGTGTTCGATTCTTCGCTGACACTGGCGATGGCCGCCGTCGGCGGTGCCGGGGTGGCACTGCTGCCACTGCGGATGTTCGAGCAGGAACTGGCCGAAGGCCGCCTGCTGCAGCCGTTCGCTACCACGCTGGAACTGGGCCGCTACTGGCTGACGCGGTTGCGATCGCGCGCCGAACGCGAACCGGCCCGCCGCTTCCGCGAGTGGCTGGAGGCGCAAGGGGTGATGGGGTAGCGCCGGGCCATGCCCGGCGAGTGAAGCCGCCGGGCAGGGCCCGGCGCTGCCGATGACCGATCAGGATTCCAGCAGTTCCATCCACGCGGCTTCGGCTTTCTCCAGCTGCGCAGCGGTGGTTTCGCGGTCACGGCCCAGCACCGCCATGCGGGTTGCATCCGCGTAGTTGCCCGGATCGGCCAACTGCCGGTCCAGCTCCGCCAACGAAGCTTCCAGCTCGGCCACCTTGGCTTCGGCACTGGCCAGCTTGTGCGGATTGACCGGTTTCTTCTGCACCACCTGGGCGACCGGCGCGGTCTTGACCACCACCGGCTCCTCCACCTGCTCCATGCGCGCCTTGGTGCCCTGCGCCTGCGGACGGGTGCGCAGCCACGCGGCGTAGGCATCCAGATCGCCATCGAACGGCTCGACCACGCCATCGGCCACGCGCCAGTAGGTATCGCAGACCAGGCCGATCAGGTGACGATCGTGCGAGACCATCACGATCGCACCTTCGAAGGTGGCCAGTGCTTCGGCCAGCGCTTCGCGCATTTCCAGGTCAAGGTGGTTGGTCGGTTCGTCCAGCAGCAGCACGTTCGGCTGCTGCCAGGCGATCAGCGCCAGCGCCAGGCGTGCGCGCTCGCCACCGGAGAAGCCATCGACCGGTTCGAATGCGCGATCCCCCGGGAAATTCCACTTGCCGAGGAAATCGCGGAACGCCTGGTTCGGTGCGTCCGGGGCGATCTCGCGGAAGTGCTCCATCGGCGACTGGCCTTCATGCAGCGATTCCACCGTGTGCTGGGCGAAGTAGCCGATACGCAGGTCCGGATGGGCGGCGCGCTCGCCGGCGATCGGGGCCAGCTCGCCCACCAGGGTCTTGACCAGGGTGGTCTTGCCGGCGCCATTGGGGCCGAGCAGGCCGATGCGCTGGCCGGCCTCCAGGCCGAAGCCCACGTTGTGCAGGATGACCGCATCACTGCCGTAGCCGGCCTCGACATGATTCAGGCGGATCAGCGAGAACGGCAGCTTGGCCGGCGGCGCGAACTCGATGCGGAACTCGCGCTCGGCGCGCACCGCTTCGGTGCCGGCCAGCTTGGCCAGGCGCTTCATCCGGCTCTGTGCCTGTGCGGCCTTGCTGGCCTGCGCCTTGAAGCGGTCGATGAAGCTCTGCAGGTGGGCGCGCTCGGCCTGCTCCTTCTCGTGCGCGATCTGCTGCTGGCGCAGCTGCTCGGCGCGCTGCCGCTCGAAATCGGTGTAGCCGCCCGGGTAGAGCTTGGCGCCGCCACCGTGCAGGTGCAGGGTGTGGGTGGCCACGTTGTCGAGGAACTCGCGGTCATGCGAGATCAGCAGCAGCGTGCCGGGGTACTTCAGCAGCCACTGTTCCAGCCAGTACACCGCATCCAGATCGAGGTGGTTGGTCGGTTCGTCCAGCAGCAGCAGGTCGCTGGGCATCATCAGCGCGCGCGCCAGATTGAGGCGCACACGCCAGCCGCCGGAGAACGAGGACACCGCGCGATGGTGCGTTTCGGCCGGGAAGCCGAGGCCGTGCAGCAGCTTGCCGGCACGCGCTTCGGCGTCGTAGGCATTGAGCTCGGCCATCTTCGTATGCGCTTCCGCCACCGCTTCCCAGTCCTCGCGGGCGGTCGCATCGGCTTCGGCGGCCAGCACCGCGGCCACCTCGATGTCGCCGCCGAGCACGAAGCTCAGCGCCGGGTCGGGCAGCGACGGGGTTTCCTGGGCCACGCTGGCGATGCGGATCTTGCCGGGCAGATCGACATCACCCTTGTCGGCCTCCAGCTCGCCCTTCACCGCCGCGAACAGGCTGGACTTGCCGGCACCGTTGCGGCCGACCACGCCGACCCGGTAACCGGCATGCAGGGTGAGGTCGACATTGGACAACAGCAGCCGCTCGCCGCGGCGCAAGGCGAAATTACGAAGCGAAATCATGGGGGGAGGCGTCCATATAACCGAATGGAATGTGCTGGTGAGCACTGTTCCTGCGACGCAATTCTAGCGTTAACGAATACTTGACGCGCCCCGGGATGCGCGCCGGCCGACGTTCCTCTCTCCCACGTCCTCTCCGCGCGCTTCCCGGGCCCCTCCCCGGTCAACCCCGGCCACCGCTAAATGGTTGCTGCTGCAACGTTTTTTCCGACGGCGGGGATTTGACAGGCACTGAATATCCCGTTAATTGCTGTATTGCGCACCGCAACAACCGTCGTCCGCCTCACCTGGTGATGTCGATTCCGGTGCCATCCCGCCAACCGGAGCCTCTCCCCGATGACCCGCAAGCCCCGCCTGATCGCCGCCGCCGTCGCCGTCGCCCTTGGTGGCTCTCCGTTCATCGCCGCTGCCCAGCAGCCCGGCACCGCCGCCAACACCCTGGATACCGTGATCGTCACCGGCACCCGGGTGGCCGACCGCACCGTGGCCGAGTCGCAGTCGCCGATCGACATCATCACCCCCGAAGTGCTGCAGTCCACCGGTACCAGCGAGCTGGCCACCGCGCTGTCGCGCGCGCTGCCCTCGCTGAACTTCCCGCGCCCGGCGCTGACCGACGGCACCAGTGGCGTGCGCCCGGCACAGCTGCGCGGCCTGTCGCCGGACCAGGTGCTGGTGCTGGTGAACGGCAAGCGCCGGCATACCTCGGCGATGATCAACGTCAACGGCAGCATCGGCCGTGGCTCGTCGGCAGTGGACATCAATGCCATCCCGATCGCCGCCATCGAACGCGTGGAAGTGCTGCGTGACGGCGCTTCCGCGCAGTACGGCTCCGATGCGATCGCCGGGGTGATCAACATCGTGCTGAAGGGCAGCGGCAGCGGTGGCAGCCTGGCCGTGGACTACGGCCAGTACTCGGCCGGCGATGGCAACAAGTACCAGCTGTCCGGCGATACCGGCGTGGCGTTCGGCAACGGCCGGGGCCGCGTGCACGTGGCCGGCCAGATCAGCCAGCAGGACGAGAGCGACCGCGCCGGCCCGTACCGCGGCACCACGCCGAACACCGGCAATTTCCCCAGCGTGGGTGAAACGACCTTCGTGGTCGGCGATCCGCGGGTGGACGCCACCGCCGCGTCGGTCAATGCCAGCTTCGATTTCAGCGACCGCGTGACCGGCTATGCCAGCGCACTGCTCAGCAACCGCGACATCACCTCGTTCGCGTTCTACCGCTCGCGCAACCACAGCGGGCAGAGCGCGCTGCTGGCGCAGACCTACCCGGACGGCTTCGTGCCGGAGATCAACCAGTACTCCAAGGACCGCTCGCTGGTGGCCGGCGTCAAGGGCAACACCGACAGCGGCTGGACCTGGGACCTGAGCCTGAACCACGGCGAGAACACCCTCGACTTCCACACCCGCAACAGCATCAACTACAGCCTGGGCGCGACCAGCCCGCGCTCGTTCTACGACGGCACGCTGAAGTACCAGCAGGACATCTTCAACGCCGACCTGACCAAGTCGCTGGACTGGGGACTGGCCTACCCGGTCACGCTGTCCTTCGGTGGTGAATACCGCAAGGAAAAGTGGGACCAGAACCCGGGCGAACTGAACTCGTACACCGGCAGTGGCGCACAGGGCTTCGCCGGCTTCACCCCGACCAATGAAGTGCATGCCGACCGCCACAACTACGCGGTCTACGCTGGCCTGGAAGCGGACCTGACCGAGAAGTTCTCGGCCGGCATCACCGGCCGCTACGAGGATTACTCGGACTTCGGCGACCGCTTCTCCGGCAAGCTGTCGGCGCGCTATGCGTTCACCGACAAGGTCGCGCTGCGGGCCACCGCGTCCAGCGGCTTCCGTGCACCGTCGCTGGCCCAGCAGGGCTACCAGGCAGTCACCAGCCAGTTCCTCAATGGCGTGTTCGTCGAGCGCGGCACCTTCCCGACCACCAGCCCGGCGGCGCAGGCACTGGGCGCCTCGCCGCTGAAGGCCGAGACCTCCACCTCCTACAGCCTGGGCCTGGTGCTGCAGCCGGTCGACCGCCTGTACATCACCGTCGATGCCTACCAGATCGACATCGATGACCGCATCGCGCTGTCGTCCAGCATCACCACCAACGCCGCCACCAGCGCACTGCTGGGCAGCCTGGGCCTGCCGCAGGTGACCGCGTTCTCGTACTTCACCAACGGCCTGGATACCCGCACCCGTGGCGTGGACTTCGTCTCCAGCTACACCGTGCCGTTCAGCGCCAGCAGCCTGGAACTGACTGCCGCCTACAGCTACAACGACACCGAAGTGCGCCGCGTCGGCGGCACCCCGGCGGTATTCGGCACGCTGGGTCTGACCCAGTCGCTGATCGGCCGTGATGAGATCGGCCGCATCGAGGACAGCTACCCGCGCGACAAGACCGTGCTGAGCGGCACCTGGCGTTCGGACCACTGGGAACTCGGCCTGGCCGCCACCCGCTACGGCGAATTCACCGTGCGCAACTCGGCCACCGCGCTGCGTGACCAGACCTACGGCGACGCCTGGGTGGTGGATGCCTCGGCCAGCTACAAGCCGAGCAGCAACTGGACCCTGACCGTGGGCGCCGACAACCTGCTGGACAAGTACCCGGACCGCACCGAAGACCTGCAGAACTCGACCTTCGGCATGCTGCCGTACAGCAACTACTCGCCGTTCGGCTTCAACGGTGCGTATGTGTACGGGCGGATCAAGTACACCTGGTAAGTGGTAGCGCCGGGCCGCATCTGCAGGAGAGCCCCTTCTTGTTGAAGGGGCGCGCCGAAGGCGGGGGGAGAGCAGAAATGCGGGGGCAAACCCGCCGGCCACGGCACCTGGCCGGCGGGTTTGCCGTATCTGGCCGCATCGGTGAAAATCGGGTACCCCCCATTTTCTGCGAGTGCCGATGCACCATGACACCGACCTGATCAACATCGTTGCCGTTGGCCTGGGGCTCGCCTTCATCTTCGGCGCGCTGGCCAACAAGCTCCGCTTGTCTCCCCTGGTCGGTTACCTGGTTGCTGGCATCTGCGTCGGCCCGTTCACCCCCGGCTTCGTCGCCGACCAGGCGCTGGCCAACCAGCTGGCCGAGCTGGGCGTGATGCTGCTGATGTTCGGCGTCGGCCTGCACTTCTCGCTGAAGGACCTGATGGCGGTCAAGGCCATCGCCATTCCCGGTGCCATCGGCCAGATCCTGGTCGCCACCCTGCTCGGCTGGGGCCTGGCCACCCTGATGGGCTGGCCGGTCATCCATGGCATTGTGTTCGGCTTCGCGCTGGCCACGGCGAGTACGGTGGTGCTGCTGCGGGCGATGGAGGAGCGGCGCCTGCTGGAAACCCAGCGCGGCAAGATCGCGGTCGGCTGGCTGATCGTGGAAGACCTGGCCTGTGTGCTGGCGCTGGTGATGATGCCGGTGCTGGCCGGGGTGTTCGGCGCCGACGCGGCCAACGAGACCCATACCGTCGGCAGCGTGCTGGCCAGCATCGGCTGGACCTTCGTGCAGCTGGGCCTGTTCGTGGCGGTGATGCTGGTGGTCGGCCGCCGGGTCATCCCCTGGATCCTGGAACGCATTGCCGGAACCGGCTCACGCGAGCTGTTCACCCTGTCGGTACTGGCGATCGCGCTGGGCGTGGCGTTCGGCTCGGCGATGCTGTTCGGCGTGTCCTTCGCGCTCGGCGCCTTCTTCGCCGGCATGCTGCTCAACGAGTCCGAACTGAGCCACAAGGCGGCCAACGATTCGCTGCCGTTGCGCGATGCATTCGCGGTGCTGTTCTTCGTGTCGGTGGGCATGCTGTTCAATCCCAGCATCCTGATCGAGCATCCGTGGCAGGTGCTGGCGACCGCGGCCATCATCATGTTCGGCAAGTCCGCCGCCGCGTTCTTCATCGTGCGCGCGTTCGGCCACCCCACCGGCACGGCGCTGACCATCTCCGCCAGCCTGGCGCAGATCGGTGAGTTCGCCTTCATCATCGCCGGCCTGGGCGTGACCCTGAAGATCCTGCCGCCGACCGGCCAGGCGCTGGTGCTGGCCGGCGCGCTGATCTCGATCATGCTCAACCCGCTGGTGTTCGGCCTGCTCGACCGCTGGTTGCTGAAGCACCAGGAAACCACGCCCACGGCGGTGGAGACCGAACTGCCGCCCGGGCCGTCGCTGGACCTGCACGACCACGCCATCGTCATCGGCTATGGCCGCGTCGGCAGCGCGCTGGCGCAGGTGCTGCGCGACCGCGGCGTGCCGGTGATGATCATCGATGACAACAAGGAACACGTCGCGGCCGCGCATGCCGCCGGACTGCCCGGCATCCGCGGCAGCGCGGCCTCGGACAAGGTGTTGGCCGAAGCCCATCCCGAGCGCGCCAAGATCGCGGTGCTGGCGATTCCGCAGCCGCTGGAGGCCGGCGAGACGCTGGCCAAGCTGCGAGCGCTCAATCCCGAGCTGACCCTGCTGGCGCGGGCGCACAGCGATGCCGAAGTGAAGCACCTGCTGGAGCACGGCGCCGACGGCACGGTGATGGCCGAACGCGAGCTGGCCTATTCGCTGGCGGAAATGGTGATGGCCACCCCGCCCTACCGGAACCTTGGCCAGCACAGCATCCCGGTGGTGTGAGGGGGGCTGCGGCAGGGTGGCGTGGATCAACCGGGCGGGGTCGACCCGGTTTGCGTGCCACAAAAAAATCCCCGGTCGACCCGCATCGACCGGGGATCCATATCGCCAGTTGCCACGCCTTGGAGAGGCGGTTCCACCGTAGCGCATTGCGCCGCCAACGGTGATCGCCGCTGGCGATGACGACCAAGCGCGTGGCTATCAGGCCTGGGCCAGCGCCTGCTCCAGGTCCGCGCGCAGGTCGCCGATATGCTCGATGCCGATCGACAGCCGCACGGTGTCCTCGCTGACCCCAGCCCTGGCCAGTTCGGCCGCATCCAGCTGGCGATGGGTGGTCGACGCCGGGTGCGTGGCCAGCGACTTCGCATCGCCCAGGTTCACCAGCCGGGTGAACAACTGCAGCGCGTCGAGGAAGCGCGCGCCGGCCTCGCGGCCACCGGGCAGGCCGAAGGTCAGCACGCCCGAGCCCTGCCCGCCGAGGTAGCGCTGCGCGGCAGCATGCTCGGGGTCGCCTTCCAGGCCGGCATAGCGCACCCAGGCCACCTTCGCATGTGCTTGCAGGAACTGCGCGACGGCCAGCGCGTTGGCGTTGATCCGTTGCATGCGCAGCGCCAGGGTCTCGATGCCCTGCAGGATCAGGAACGCGTTGAACGGTGACAGTGCCGCGCCGGTGTTGCGCAGCGGCACCACCCGCGCGCGCCCGATGTAGGCAGCCGCACCGAGCGCCTCGGTGTAGACCACGCCGTGGTAGCTGGGGTCGGGCTGGTTGAGGCGGGCGAAGCGCTGCCGGTGCGCCGCCCAGTCGAAGCGGCCCGAATCGATGATGGCACCGCCCAGGCTGGTGCCATGGCCGCCCAGGTACTTGGTCAGCGAGTGCACCACGATGTCGGCACCGTGCTCGAACGGACGCAGCAGGAACGGCGTGGCCACCGTGTTGTCGACGATCAGCGGCACTCCGGCCGCGTGGGCAACCCCGGCAAGGGCGGCGATGTCGGTGACGTTGCCGCGCGGGTTGCCGATCGATTCGACGAGTACCGCCTTGGTGCGCTCGTCGATCAGCGCGGCGAACGCGGACGGATCGGCCGGGTCGGCAAAGCGCGCCTGTATTCCATACTGTGGCAGCGTGTGGGCGAGCAGGTTGAGGCTGCCACCATACAGCGCACTGGCGGCAACGATGTTGTCGCCGGCTTCGGCGATGGTCTGGATCGCGTAGGTGATCGCCGCCTGCCCGGACGCCAGCGCCAGCGCACCAATGCCACCTTCCAGCGCGGCGATGCGCTGCTCGAGCACATCGGTGGTCGGGTTCATGATGCGGGTGTAGATGTTGCCCGGCACCTTCAGGTCGAACAGGTCGGCGCCATGCTGGGTGTCATCGAAGGCGTAGGCCACGGTCTGGTAGATCGGCACCGCCACCGCACGGGTGGTCGGATCCGGGCGATAGCCGCCGTGCACGGCCAGGGTTTCCAGTTGCCACTGCGGATCGCTCATTGCGCCAGGCTCCATCCGGGGAAACAGCCACCTTAGGCCAGTACCGGGCGGCCACTGAGAGCGGCTGGCGATGACGCCCGTACCCGCGGTTATCAGGTTGGCGGCGATTCAGGCAGCTGCCACGGGCCGTTGCTAGGCTTCGCCGCCGGGCGCCGCTCGGGCAAGGAGGCCTATCGTGCAGTCATCCCCGTGGACCCCCACCGCCGCCGGCGGCCTCACACCGGTGCTGCTGGTGGAGGACGACCGACGCCTGGCCGAGCTGGTCAGCGACTATCTGCACGCGCATGGGTTCACCGTGCGGCACGTGGCCCGCGGCGATCAGGCCGGCGCCGCCTGCCGCCAGCACGCGCCCGACCTGGTGGTGCTGGACCTGATGCTGCCCGGCCTGGGTGGCATCGACGTCTGCCGGCAGATCCGCAGCTTCTCCGACGTGCCGATCCTGATGCTGACGGCCTGCGAGGACGATATCGAGCAGGTACTGGGGCTGGAATCGGGCGCCGACGACTATGTGCACAAGCCGATCGAACCGCGCCTGCTGCTGGCACGCCTGCGCGCGCTGCTGCGCCGTCGCCATGGCAGCGGCCCATCCGGTACGCCCGGGCGGCTGATGCATGGCCAGCTGCTGATCGACCGCATGCAGCGCGAGGTGCACCTGCAGGGCCAGCCGGTGGACCTGGGCACCACCGAATTCGAGATCCTGTGGCTGCTGGCCAGCCAGCCGGGGCAGATCCTCTCGCGCGACCAGATCCTGCAGGCGGTGCGCGGCATCGGCTTCGACGGTCTGGATCGCAGTGTCGATGTCTGCATCGGCAAGCTGCGCCGCAAGCTGGGCGATGACGCGCGCGAACCGCGGCGGATCAAGACGGTCTGGGGCCGCGGCTACCAGTTCAACCCCTCATCCTGGTCGGCATGAAGCAGCTGTTCCTGCGCCTGTGGCTGGTGGTCGGCGCAAGCTTCCTGATCACCCTGCTGCTGATCAACGTGATCTTCGATCGCATCTACCTGCCGTTCCAGCAGGGTGTGTTCGCAGAGCAGGTGCGCGGCCAGCTGTATGCCTTGCGGCAGGGACTGCACGGCAAGGACCCCGCCGCCCAGCAGGATCAGCTGGCGCAGTGGCAGCCCCACTATGGCATTGCGCTGGCACTGCTGCCGTCAGCGCCGGCGCTCAAGGCGGGCGAACAGGAACAGCTGCAACGCAACGGGCTCATCGCCCGGCAGGCGTTCGAGATCGTACTGGCGCCGCTTGATCCCCTCCATCCCGACGGTCCCTGGCTGCGCCTGCACCTGCCAGGCGAGCCGTCGATGACCCTGTATCTCACCCTGATCGCCTATTCGGTGATGCTGGCCCTGTTCGGGCTGTGCCTGTGCGCCTGGGTGCGCGTGCTCTGGCGCGATCTGGACGCCCTGCGCGTGCATGCCGACCGCATCGGCGCCGGCGATCTGCAGGCACGCGCGCAGGTCTCGCCGCGCTCGCAGATCCGGGTCATCGTCGACCATTCCAACCGCATGGCCGCACGCGTGGCCGAGCTGGTGCAGCGCCAGCGCGACCTGACCCACGCGATTTCGCACGAACTGCGCACGCCGATCGCACGCGTGGCGTTCGGCCTGGACCTGCTGCAGGACAGCGATGATCGCGACCGCCGCACACGGCTGGCTCACGGCCTGCATGGCGACCTGGCCGAGCTCAACCGGCTGGTCAGCGAACTGCTGGCCTATGAACGCCTGGAACACCCCAGCGATGGCGAGCCGATGCAGCGCATCGAGGCCGACGACTGGCTGCAGGACTGCCTGGCCGATGCGCGCCGTGACGCCGAACGTTCCGGCGTGGTACTGCGCGTGCAGCCCAGTGCATTGGCACGGGTGGACGCCGAGCCGCGGCTGCTGCAGCTGGCGCTGAGCAACCTGGTCGGCAATGCGCTGCGTCATGCGCATTCGCAGGTCGACGTCTCACTGGTCGCTGTGGCTGGCTGCGCCTGCCTGCGCGTGGAGGATGACGGTCCCGGCATCGCCGAAGCCGACCATGAAAAGGTGATGCGCCCATTCACCCGCCTGGATGACAGCCGCAGCCGCGATACCGGCGGCTTCGGCCTGGGCCTGGCCATCGTCAACCGCATTGCAGCGCGCCACGGTGGCGAACTGCGCATCAGCCGCGCCACGCTGGGCGGCGCGCGCCTGGAAATGCACTGGCCGCTGGCTGCCAGCTGAACGCTGCGGGCCGCGCTTACAGTTGCTTACAACTCCCGCACAACTGCGGACGGATCGGTCGCCGGCATATCGCCACGCTGGCGACCCTGCAGCACGCGCCGGTTGCGCGTGCTGCATTCCTCCCCTTGTCGAGAGTGCCCATGTCCCAGCGTCACCTGCCCCCGTCCCTGTTCTGCCTGGCCCTGCTGCCCCTGTTCGCCGCGCCGATCGCCCATGCCGGCGAGGACCACTGGAGCTTCGAAGTCGCCGCCGGTGGTGGCGTGACCCCACGCTACAGCGGCAGCGAGGAGTACCGTGCGACGCCATCGCTGTCGTTCGATGTGACCTCGCCGGGAGGATGGTTTCTGGGCACCAGTGGCATCGGCTGGGGCACCGCCCTGGGTGAGCACACCCGCGTGCGTGCCTACGTCGGCGCCAGCGGTATCCGCAGGGACAAGGACTCCCTGCTCGGCGGTTCGGATTTCCTGCGCGGCATGGGGGATATCGACAGCCGTCCCCTGCTCGGCGTCTCGGCGGGGTATACGCTGGGCGAAGCCGTGCTGAGCGGCGCCTGGCAGTTCACCCGCAAGGATGAGGACAAAGCCGAGAACGGCCTGGCGACCCAGCAGATCCATCTGAACCTGAGCCTGCCGCTGTTCGATCTGGCCGGTGGCGTGGTCAGCGGCAGCGTGGCCGCCGACTGGGGCAATCGGGGGTATCTGCAGACCTGGTACGGCGTCAGCCCCGAACAGGCCGTGCGCACCGGCTTCGCCCAGCACACGCCGAAGGCCGGCCTGGTCAGTGCCGGGCTTGGCCTGAAATGGAGCCACCGTGTGGGCCGCAACGGCAACTGGTACCTCTCGGTCGAGGGCACGCGCCTGCTCGGCGACGCCGCCGACAGCCCGATCGTGCAGAAGCCCAACCAGTTCGGCCTGATGAGCGGCTACACGCAGCGTTTCTGATGCAGCAGTGGCGCCTCTCGGCGCGCCTTCATCGCTACGGTCAGCGGCAGGCCGGTGCCTGCCCGCTGCCGCACAGCTCGACCTCGCGCAGCCAGCCGATCCATTGCACGACGTCGTTGTTCTCCGGCTCGGAGCGGAACGACTTCTGCACGGTGTGGAAGCCCTCGGTGCCCTGGATGCCCTTGATCCAGGTGAACTCGGGCTTGCCGGTGCCGGGGTTCTGCGGGCAGCTGAGCATCAGCAGCGCGAACGGGCGGCCAGCTTCCTCCCCCTCGCGGATCCAGTGACTCTGTGCGTCGGGGCAGGCAATGCGCCAACCGGCTTCGATGATGCCAAGGAACTCGCGCGGACTCGCGTGGCCACTGCCCGGCGCGTCGTTGACGGTGACCATGTCGGTCCAGTCCTGCACCGTCTGCCCGTTGGGCACGTACTCGGTGATGCGGTTGCCCTGCGCATCGGTGTTCTGGTGCGCCTGGTGGTAGCCCTTCATCGGCGGCAGCTGTACCTGCTCCGCCGCGGCGGCAGCGGTGAGCGGCGTGGCCAGGGCCAGTGCGATGCAGAGTGAAGCCAGCGGTGTGACGTCCATGCGGTTCTCCTTGTCCGGGCAAACGTGCAGCCAGGCGATTCTGCACCGGGAAGGCCCACGGTGGCGCCCCCCGAAAAGGGGGGCGCTTGCGGGGTCAGGCCTTGGCGAACACCAGATGGCCGCCGTCGTTGCCGACTTCGATGGTGTCGCCGTTGACGAAGGCGCCGGACAGGATCTGCTGTGCCAGCGGATTCTCCAGCTGCGACTGGATCGCACGCTTCAACGGCCGCGCACCGTAGACTGGGTCGAAGCCCACGTTGCCGAGCAGGTCGAACGCCGCATCGGACACCGCCAGCTTCAGGCCACGCTCGGCCAGGCGCTTCTCCAGGCCGCGCATCTGGATGCGCGCGATCTGCTTGATCTGCTGCTTGTCCAGCGGATGGAACACCACGATGTCGTCCAGGCGGTTGATGAATTCCGGACGGAAGTGCGCCTGCACCACGCCCATCACCGCCGCCTTCATCTGCGTGTAGGCCTCCGGGCTGTCGTCGGCACTCATGTCCTGGATCTGGTGCGAGCCCAGGTTCGAGGTCATCACGATGACCGTATTGCGGAAGTCCACGGTGCGGCCCTGGCCATCGGTCAGGCGGCCATCGTCGAGCACCTGCAGCAGGATGTTGAACACATCCGGATGCGCCTTCTCCACCTCATCCAGCAGGATCAGCGAGTACGGACGGCGACGCACCGCCTCGGTCAGGTAGCCCCCTTCCTCGTAACCGACATAGCCCGGGGGGGCGCCGATCAGGCGCGCCACGCTGTGCTTCTCCATGAACTCGCTCATGTCGATGCGGATCATCGCGTCGGCACTGTCGAACAGGAACTCGGCCAGCGACTTGCACAGCTCGGTCTTGCCGACGCCGGTCGGGCCGAGGAACAGGAACGACCCGGCCGGGCGGTTCGGATCGGACAGGCCGGCACGCGAGCGGCGCACGGCATCGGAGACGACCTTGATCGCCTCTTCCTGGCCGACCACGCGGTTGTGCAGCACCTCTTCCATGCGCAGCAGCTTGTCGCGCTCGCCTTCGAGCATCTTGTTGACCGGGATGCCGGTCCAGCGCGAAACGACTTCGGCGATCTCCTCGTCGGTGACGCGGTCCTGCACCAGCTTGAAGTCGTTGTTCTCGGCTTCCTGCGCGGCGGCAAGCTGCTTCTCAAGCTGCGGCAGCACGCCATACTGGATCTCGCTCATGCGCGCGAAATCCTGCCGGCGCTGGGCCGACTCCAGCTCGACCTTGGCCTGCTCGACCTGCTCCTTGATCCTGGTCGTGCCCTGCAGCGCCGCCTTCTCCGACTTCCAGATCTCGTTGAGATCGGAGAACTCGCGCTCCAGCGCATCGATGTCATTTTCCAGATCGGCCAGGCGCTGCCGCGAGGCGTCGTCCTTTTCCTTCTTCAGCATTTCACGCTGGATCTTCAGCTGGATCAGGCGACGCTCCAGGCGGTCCAGTTCCTCCGGCTTGGAGTCGATCTCCATGCGCAGACGCGATGCCGCCTCGTCCATCAGGTCGATGGCCTTGTCCGGCAGCTGGCGGTCGGTGATGTAGCGGTTGGACAGCGTGGCAGCGGCGACGATGGCCGGGTCGGTGATTTCCACACCGTGGTGCACCGCGTACTTTTCCTTCAGGCCGCGCAGGATGGCGATGGTGTCCTCCACCGTCGGCTCGCCCACGAACACCTTCTGGAAACGGCGCTCCAGCGCGGCGTCCTTCTCGATGTACTTGCGGTACTCGTCCAGGGTGGTGGCACCTACGCAGTGCAGTTCGCCGCGTGCCAGCGCGGGCTTGAGCATGTTGCCCGCATCCATCGCACCGTCGGCCTTGCCGGCGCCGACCATGGTGTGCAGCTCGTCGATGAACAGGATGATCTGCCCTTCGCTCTTGGCCAGGTCGCTGAGCACGCCCTTCAGCCGCTCCTCGAACTCACCGCGGAACTTGGCGCCGGCGATCAGCGCGCCCATGTCCAGCGACAGCACGCGCTTGCCACGCAGGCCTTCGGGTACTTCGTCGTTCACGATGCGCTGGGCCAGGCCTTCGACGATCGCGGTCTTGCCCACGCCGGGCTCGCCGATCAGCACCGGGTTGTTCTTGGTGCGGCGCTGGAGGACCTGGATGGTGCGGCGGATCTCTTCGTCGCGCCCGATCACCGGGTCCAGCTTGCCGCTCTCGGCACGCGCGGTCAGGTCGATGGTGTACTTCTCCAGCGCCTGCCGCTGCTCTTCAGCATTCTCCGACTGCACGCTCTCGCCGCCCCGCAGCTTGTCGATGGCCGCCTGCAGGCGGGTCTTGTCGGCACCGGCGGCGCGCAGCGCCATGCCCAGCGTGCCGCCGTCCTCCAGTGCCGCCAGCACGAACCACTCGCTGGCGATGAAGGCATCGCCGTGCTGCTGGGCCAGCTTGTCGGTCTGGTTCAGCAGCCGCCCCAGGTCATTGCCCATCGAGACATTGCCGGCCTGGCCGGACACCTTCGGCAGTGCGTCGAGCGCCTCGCTCAGGCGCTCGCGCAGCACCGGCACGTTGACGCCGGCCTGCGCCAGCAGCGGGCGCGTGCTGCCGCCCTGCTGGTCCAGCAGCGCGCTGAACAGGTGAGCCGGTTCGATGATGCTGTTGTCGCGGCCCACGGCCAGCGACTGTGCGTCTGCCAGCGCCTGCTGGAAACGCGAGGTGAGCTTGTCCATCCGCATTGCGAAACCTCATCGGTCGTCAGGGCCGGCCCGCGCCGGCGATGCTGGAAAGATGCGGTTGCCCCACCCCGTTTCAAGGGTGGCTGCGACTGCACCGCGAGGCCAGTCAGCCCACGGCCAGCATGCCGGAGCGGGTGTGCTCGACGCGTTGATCCCGATCAGTCAGGCAGGGCGGCGCGGCTCAACGGCTGATCGCGCTGCGGATGGCCCGCAGCTGCTGCTTGACCGCCCGCGCCTGCGCCGGGTCCATGCGCAGCAGGGCCTTCTGGCCGATCGAACGGGACTGCAGGGTGGCATCGACGAAGCGGTAGCGGCCGCGCTCATCGCGCTGTACCGCCGGCGCCTGGGCCAGGTCCGGGGTGCCCAGCAGATGGTCGATCACTGCAACCAGGCGGTCGTTGAAATAGCCCTCGGGCCGGCCGAGGTCGACGTAGGCCTGCTGGATCAGCGGGTAGAAGCGCTTGTACGCAGTGGCCGTCGCCGCCGGGTCGAGCGCAGTGAAGGCCTGCACGTAGGGCGCATAGCGCGCCGCGTTGCCGGCGGCGATGCGCTCGCCACCCTCGCCGGGCTCCACCCGCAGGCTGCCTGGCAGCGGCCGCGCGGCCAGCGCGGTCGGCGGCACGCTGGGCTTGTCCAGGTTGTCGATCTGGGTAACCAGGCGCTGGATCAGGTGATCACGCAGCAGCAGGGTCAGCGGGCCCTCTCCCTGGAACAACCGGCTCAATGCGCCCCAGGCCGCGGCATCGCTGTCAGCCAGCGTGGGCAGCGCCGGGTCGGCGGCAGCCTCGGTATCCAGCGGATGCTTGATCGCGGGCGGTGTCGGGGTGGGCTCCGCGACGGCCTTCGGTTGTGGCGGTGCGCCAGTACTGGCAGGGGGGGATTGCATCGGCACCGGGACACTGTCCGTCAGGCTCTTCAGCTGATCGCGGAACAGCCAACCGCCCGCGCCACCGATCACCACCACGCCCAACACCCACGGCCAAACCGCCTTTCCACTCTGCATGATGCAGTCCCTCGTTTTTCACCTGCATGGAAAGGGTGTGACCCTGCCGATGGCAGCCGGTTCCCCGCGTGTTCCGCTGGCGTTCGGGTTCAGCCCGTGCACTCACGCCTGCTTTGCACCTGCTGCGCGAGGCTGTGGATCTCATCGTCTGGAGACCCAGCCATGCAGTACGCGCTGTATTACTGGACCGGCATCCAGGGCCGTGGCGAATTCGTGCGCCTGGCACTGGAAGATGCCGGCGCCGACTACATCGACATGGCGCGGGTGCACGGCGATGCGGTGATACAGCCGTTTCTCGATGGCAGCAGCGAAGGACCACGGCCCTTCGCGCCACCGTTCCTGAAGGCGGGCCGCCAGGTCATCGCGCAGGTCGCGGCCATCCTCGATTTCCTCGGCCCGACGCTGGACCTGGTGCCGCAGGCGGCCTCGCGGCGAATGCAGGCGCTGCAGCTGCAGCTGACCATCGCCGACCTGGTGGCCGAGGTGCACGACACCCATCACCCGATCGCCGCCTCGAAGTACTACGAGGATCAGAAGAGCGAAGCCAGCGCACGCGCCGCGTCACTGCGCAGCGAACGGCTGCCGAAGTACCTGGGTTACTTCGAGCAGGTGCTGGCAGCCAATGGCGGCCGCCATGCACTGCGCGAGCATTCCTACGTGGATCTGTCGCTGTTCCAGCTGCTGAGCGGGCTGGACTACATGTTCCCGCGCCGCATGCAGGCATTGGCGCCCACCCTGCCCCTGCTGCGCGCGGTGCAGGAGCGGGTGGCGAAACGACCGACCATCGCCGCCTACCTGGCTTCGAAGCGCCGGTTGCCGTTCAACACCCAGGGCATCTTCCGCCATTACCCGGAGCTGGATTCCGAACGGTAGCGCCGGGCCCTGCCCGGCATCCCGGGTCAATGATCGCTGCGATCAGCCGGCGGCTTCACCGGCTGTTTCTGCAACGACAGCAGCCCCAGCAGCACGGCCAGCGCCACATAGGCCCCCGCGAACTGCCAGCTGATGATCCGCGCCAGCCCTTGCAGATCCCACGGCAGGTAGATGCCACCGCGCGGGTCCACCGAATGGATCAGGCCGAACAGGGTCAGCAGCGCCGCCACCAGCAGGAAGCCGCAGGCGCGGCGCAGGCGGCCATCGACCATCGCGGCCACCGCCGAGATCCACAGCATCGAGGTGATGATGAAGCCGTTGCCGAGGGTGAAGATCACCGCCAGTTCCGGCAGGCCATGGCCATCGAGCCTGGTCAGCAGCTGCGGCAACTGGTCCGGTGCGATCCAGCCCGGCGCCTTGATCGCCAGCAGATAGGCCACCGATGGCAGGAACCCGAACACCATCGCACCGGCGTGCTGGCGCGGCGTGGCCTGGAAGGCCTGCGTGGTGATGTCGATGGCCACGTACACGATGATCGGTGCCAGCACGGCCAGGGGCAGCCACTGCACCAGACCGGAAATGATGCCCAGCATGCCGCCGATGCCGACGAACAGGCCGGTCAGCAGCGTATAGCCGCTGCGCGCGCCCATGTGCTTGTACGCCGGCTGGCCGATGTAGGGCGTGGTCTGCGCCACGCCGCCGCAGACACCGGCGACCAGCGTGGCCACCGCTTCCACCAGCAGGATGTCACGGGTGCGGTAATCATCACCGGCCGCACGTGCGCTCTCGGACACGTTGATGCCGCCCACCACCATCAACAGGCCGAACGGCAGCAGCAGCGGCAGGTAGGTCATCGCCGTGGGCAGGCCCTCGAGGAAGCCCAGCGTCGGCAGCGGCAGCACGATCTGTGGCGGTACCCAGGCCGGCACATGGAAGCCCGGTGCCCCCAGCCCGGCCAGGCCGAGGCCGTAATACAGCACGGTGCCGAACACGAAGGCCAGCAGCACGCCGGGGCCACGCACCGGCAGCCTGCCCTTGGCGATCAGCACGTACAGCAGCAGGCCCAGCGTGGTGAAGCCGACCAGCGGCGAACGCAGGGTCTCCAGCAGCGGCAGCAGCCCCATCAGCACCAAGGCGATGCCGGCGATGGAACCCAGCAGCGCGGCACGCGGCAGCGCGCGGGTGACCGCCTCGCCGAAGAACGACAGCACGAACTTGAGCAGGCCCATGATGACCAGCGCGGCCATGCCCAGCTGCCAGGTGGCGATGCCGGCGGCATGCGGGTCCATGCCCTGCTGCTTGAAGGCGATGAACGCCGGGCCGAGCACCAGCAGCGCCATGCCGATGCTGGTCGGTGCATCCAGGCCCAGCGGCATGGCGGTGACATCGTCGCGGCCGGTGCGCGCGGCCAGGCGGCGTGCCATCAGCGTGTAGAGCAGGTTGCCGACCAGCACGCCGAAGGCGGTACCGGGGAACATGCGGCCGAACACCACCTCGGCGGGAAACTGGAAAATCCCGACCAGGGCCATGGCGATGAAGCCGAGGATGGAGAGGTTGTCGACGACCAGGCCGAAGAAGCCATTGAAGTCGCCGGCGACGAACCAGCGGCGCGGCGCAGTGGAAGCGGGAACGGACATGGAAGGGGCGGTGGGGGGTGGGGACCGCCGATGGTAGGCCCAGCCGGCCCGGCGCGCCAATTCCGTCGTGGAATGATGGGTTCCAGCCAACGGCGGGGCCCCTCGTGACTGGGTTGGTCGCCGAAAGCGGGTTCATCGGAGGGGGCCGTGCGGGGTGGGCTGCGCAGGACACGCCGTAAACCCACCCCTGAAGTGCCCCCCGCAACCGGCCCCACCCCGCCATCGCTCAGGAAACCCGCTTCTGCTCTGGCTCCGCCTCGTAGCGGGTGCAGGGCGCAGCCCTGCCTCGACCAACCCCTTACTTCTTCAGGAAGTTGTCCACCAGCAGATGCTTCACGTCGTCGAAGCGGCCGTTCAACACCGCCTTGGCCGCATACAGCGCCGTCCCGGCCACCTGCTTGGCCTCGATCTGCGGCGGCATCACCAGCTCGGCACGGCTGGTGTGCACGTCCAGCAGCGCCGGACCGCGCTGGGCCAGGAAATCCTGCACGGCGTCCTCCAGATCCTCGCTGCGGGTGACGGTACGGCCGTGGAAGCCGATCACCTCGGCCAGGCGGCCGAAATCCGGGTTCTTCAGGTCGGTGTAGTTGTCCAGCAGGCCTTCCACCTTCTGCTCCAGCTCGACGAAGTTCAGCGAGCCGTTGTTGAACACCACCACCTTGATCGGCAGGTTCTCCTGCACCGCTGTCAGCAGGTCACCGAGCAGCATCGCCAGGCCACCGTCGCCGGACAGCGAGATCACCTGGCGCCCGGGGAACGCCTTCTGCAGGCCAAGCGCCTGTGGCATCGCATTGGCCATCGTGCCGTGCAGCAGGCTGGTCAGGGTGCGACGGCGGCCGTTCACCCGGACATGCCGCAGCACCCACACCATCGGCGAGCCGCCGTCGGCGGTGAACAGCGCGTCATCCGTTGCGTACTTCGACAGCAGCGCTGTCAGGTGCTGCGGATGGATCAGCTCGCCCTCACCCGGCTGTTCCTCCTGTTCGCGCTTCTTCAATGCCTTGTCGCGGCGCTCGATGCACTCGTCCAGGAAGCTGCTGTCCTCGCGCGGCGGCAGCATCGGCAGCAGGGCGTCCAGCGTCGGCGCGATGTCACCGACCACGCCCAGGTTCACCGGATGGCGACGACCCAGGTGGCTGCCATCGCGGTCGACCTGGATGATCGTCGCCTTGTCCGGATAGAACTGGCCCCAGGCGAAATCGGCGCCGAGCAGCAGCAGCGTGTCGCACTCCATCAGCGTATGGAAGCCGGATTCGATGCCGAAGATGCCGGTCATGCCCATGTTGTACGGGTTGTCGGGCTCGACGAAATCCTTCGCCCGCGAGGTGTGTGCCACCGGCGCCTGCAGTCGCCGCGCCAGTTCCAGCAGCTGCGCGTGCGCCCCCTGGCAGCCGGCGCCGGCATAGATGCCGACGCGCTTGCCCTGCCCCAGCAGCTCGGCGATCTGCTGCAGCTCGGCGTCGGACGGGCGCAGCACCGGCTGGGTGTAATGCACCGAGAACGGCACATCGTGCTTCACCTCGGCCTCGCTGATGTCGGCCGGCAGGATCACCACCGCCACGCCACGCCGGCTGATCGCGGCCTGGCAGGCCAGCGCCACCACGCGACGGGCCTGCGCGGGGCTGTGCACCTGCTCGCAGAACACGGTGCAGCAGCCATAGACCGCCTTGAAATCCACTTCCTGCGGGAACTCCATGCCCAGCTCGCTGGTCACCACCTGGCTGGCGATCAGCACCATCGGCGCGCGGTTGCGGTTGCTCTCGAAGATGCCGTTGATGAAGTGCAGGCCGCCGGGGCCGCAGGATCCGGCGCACGCCGTCAGTTCGCCACTCACCAGCGAGTCGGCGCCTGCCGCGAACGCGGCCACTTCTTCGTGGCGTACGTGCACCCAGGCGATCTCACTGCCATGCAGCGCGTCGGTCACATGGTTGAGCGTATCGCCGACGATGCCGTAGCAACGACGGACGCCGGCCTGCTGCAGGGTGTCCACCACAATCTCTGCCACGCGCTTGCTCATCGGATACATCCTCGAACGGGGGAACGTACGAGGCTAGACCCGGCGAGGTGATGTCTCCGTGGGCATCGTCCGGCCGATCCGCTACATTGCCGGCAGTTGCCACGGGATCGATCATGCAGCTCATCGTGCACCACGCGGCACAGCGCCAGATCCTGGACTACCACGAGCTGCAATGGCTCAGGTCGCTCGACGCGGCCCAGCATCCGCACCTGTCCCAGCTGCTGCAGCAGCCGCGTGGAAGCTTCAACGCGCCGCAGCTCGCCGATGCAGTGGACGAAGTGCTGGCCTGCCTGGCCGCAGTAGGCGATGACACGGTCCAGCGCCGAAGCGGCCTTCGCCTGTTGCTGGCGTTTGCCGCAGCCCATCACGCAGGCCAGGCCGCAACCTGGCAGATCCGTTGACCGGCACCGCGACCGATATGGCATTCGATCTTCATCTCGACGATGGCCCCGGCCCGGGCCGGCACGCCTGGATCGCGCCTGACGAACAGGCCCTCCTCAGCGCCGGCACGCGGCGGTACCCGCAGTTGTGCCGGTTGATGCAGGACGTCCATGGGCGGCAGGAGATATCGCCGGAACAGTCGCAGGCGCTCGTGCAGGAGATCATCGGCCGCCTCCTCGAGGAGCCGCTGGGCGCGGACTCCCCCCTGGCAGCGGCAGGTCTGCGCCTGTTGCTGCTGTTCGACCAGGCCCGTCGCCAGGGCGCCACCATCCATTGCTGCGGCGATTGACCCCGGGCCTTCAGTCGTTGACGTTGATCCAGCCCTCAACCACGCCCTGTTTCGGGTTGCGGTAGCGCAGCTTCACCCAGCCGTCCCGCTCATCCAGCATCTCCACGCGATCGCCCTGCAGCAGATAGCGCCGGGTACTTGCAGCACCGGGGCGTTCAAACAGGAACAGGCGCGCGGGCAGCACCGTGGCCTGCTGGCCGCGCAGCGGTTCGCCACTGGCCGGTGCGCTCAATCCATCGCCGATGGCGCTTTCCAGCACGCCGCCGGCAGCATCGTGGGTGCGCCAGACCGCCAGCGGGCCGTTCTCGTCGCTGCGATCCGGCTGCAGCGCGGCGTTCAACGTGTCGCCCAGCTGCAGCACGTCCTCGGAGCGGTACAGATAGAGCTGCGTGCCGCTGAACCGGTACTGGTCGGTGTACCACATCGGCCCGCTGCGGCAGCTGCTGGTCAGCGTGCGCGTGGCCGCATCAACGGTCAGGCCCATCAGGCCGCCGCAGTTGTCACGCCCGTGGGTTTCAGCCTGCAGCGCGCGGAAACCGCCGCTGGTCGGGTCGAACCGATACACCGCCACGGCTTCATTGACCATGCCCACCGGCGCGCGCGCGACCAGTTCCGGCAGCCCATCGAAATCCACGTCTTCGGCGGACAGCCGCGACTTGCCATCGGCATCGGCGGCGCCCGGCAGGGTCAGGCGCCTGCCCGGAGGCGAAAGCAGGACGGCGATGCGGCCGTCCTCCGTCGCCTCGGCCTGAACGTGAACGCCGGGCGCGGCCTCGAACCGCAGCGGCGCATCGTCGCCGGCCGCCTGTGCCGCCCCCGGCAGCAGGTTCGCCAGCAGGCCTGCCAGCAGCAGGCCAGGCACAGGATCCCTGTGTTTCATCGTCGTTCCCTGCGGCGCCACCGTGGCGCCTCCAGGTCAGAACGATACGTCAACCGCCTGCCGCGACCACAGCACTGACTGGTGCTTTGTCTGCTGTTTCCAGGCCAGCCGGATCGCTTCGATGTCGGCGCGACGCTGCGGGGTGTCCGCGTGCAGCACCACCAGCACCTTGGTACGCAGGCGGTTGGGCGCGGCATCGCCACGGAACAGCCACTGCCCGTAGGCATCGAACACGGTCAGGCCATCCGGAAAGCGCGGGGTCACTTCCTTGTCCAGGAAGCTGCGCCACTGCGCTTCGCTGATCGTGTCCGCCTGCGGCCGGTCACCCGCGCCCTGCTCTTCACCCACGCCGAAGTACAGCTCGCTGCGCACCCAGCCGTGGCCGCTGGACGGGCGCGCGGCATCGCCCTTCAGCTCGGCGGTGGTGGCATAGGCGCTGGGTGCCTGCGAGGACAGGCTGGCGCAGCCGCTGGTGGCCAGCAACGCGGCAAGGACGAGACCAAGGTGTTTCATTGGTACAGCTCCGGGGAAGGGGGACAAGGCGAGCCGGCAGCGTACAGCGCCACCGGCCCGGCGTGCTGATGCCGGCGCGGTATCAGCTCATGCCGCACCGGCAGGGGCTTGCATCGGCATCGGTCATCACGCGAAGATAATATATCGCTTCATCCGGATGGATGTAAGTGAAACCATCTCCCCCCCTTCCCCGTCGTCGTTGTTGCTGGAGCCCCCATGTCCGTCCGCCTGCCCGCGTCGCCGCTCGGCGTCGCCATCGCCCTCGTGCTTTCCTCCACCGCCGTCCCGGTCCTGGCCCAGGACGCCACCAACCTCGACACCGTGATCGTCACCGGCACCCGTGCCGCCGACCGCACCGTGCTCGAATCCACCTCGCCGGTGGATGTGCTCAGTGCCGAGGACATCCGCAAGGCCGGCGTGGTCAACGGCGAGCTGGGCAGTGCGCTGCAGGCATTGCTGCCGTCGTTCAATTTCCCGCGCCAGTCCAACTCCGGCGGCGCCGACCATGTGCGCGCGGCGCAGCTGCGTGGCCTGTCGCCAGACCAGGTGCTGGTACTGGTCAACGGCAAGCGCCGCCACCACACCGCGCTGGTCAACACCGACAGCAAGATCGGCAAGGGCACCACCCCGGTCGACTTCAATTCGATCCCGGTCAGCGCCATCAAGCGCATCGAAGTGCTGCGCGACGGTGCCGGCGCGCTGTACGGCTCCGATGCGGTGGCCGGCGTGATCAACGTGATCCTGGACAACGGCGGCGACGGTGGCGAGATCGAAGCCAGCTACGGCGCCAACCACACCGATCTGAAGCCGATCGGGCGCACCCTGACCGATGGCCAGGCCGGCAACCTCAGCGCCAAGGTCGGCACCGCGCTGGGTGAGGACGGCGGCTTCCTGCGCGTGGGCCTGGAGTACAAGAAGCGCAATGGCACCAACCGCGCCGGCTTCGACCTGATTCCGCCGTGGGACCAGACCGAGGCCAATCTGGCCCTGCAGGGCAAGCGCAACTATGTGCTCGGTGATGGGGCCAGCAAGGACATCAACCTGTGGCTGAACACCGAAATCCCGGTCGGCAAGACCGCCACGTTCTACGCGTTCGGCACCTTCAACCAGCGGGATACCGAAGGCGCGAACTACTTCCGCTATCCCGATGGCGATGCCAACTGGAAGGAGGTCTATCCCAACGGTTACCGGCCGATCTCCGAAGGCGAGAACCGCGATGTGCAGGCCGTGGCCGGCCTGCGCGGCCAATGGGGCGAGTGGAGCTATGACGGCAGCCTGGATTACGGCCAGAACGACTTCACCTACCGCCTGCGGGATTCGCTCAACGCCTCGCTGGGCCCGACCAGCCCGACCCGCTTCAAGACCGCTGATTACCAGTACGCACAGACGGTGGGCAACCTCGACCTGAGCCGCGTGTTCTCGCAGAGCGACAGCATCAGCCACACCCTGGGACTGGGCGCGGAAGTGCGCCACGAGCGCTACCAGACCCGTCCGGGTGATCCGTCCAGCTATGCGGCCGGCCCGTACACCGATCGCCCGACCGGCTCGCAGGCCGGCGGTGGCCTGACCCCGCAGGATGCGGCCACCCTGTCGCGCGATGTGGCCAGTGCCTACGCCAGCCTGTCCAGCCAGTTCGGCGAGAAATTCTCCACCGATCTGGCCGCGCGCTACGAGCACAACGACGATTTCGGTGGCGAGCTGACCGGCAAGCTGGG
This sequence comes from Stenotrophomonas sp. 704A1, assembly GCF_030549525.1. Lineage (NCBI taxonomy): Bacteria > Pseudomonadati > Pseudomonadota > Gammaproteobacteria > Lysobacterales > Lysobacteraceae > Stenotrophomonas > Stenotrophomonas tuberculopleuritidis. The sequence goes on from NZ_CP130831.1 coordinate 3,692,726, forward strand.
CCTGCGCTACGCGTTCACCCCGGCCTTCGCGCTGCGCGGTGCCATCTCCAACAACTTCCGCGCACCGTCGCTGGCGCAGATCGGTTACGAATCCACCTCCACCGGCTACAACGCCGCCGGCCAGCTGGTGCAGGGTCGCCTGCTGTCGGTGAACAATCCCATTGCCCGTGGCCTGGGCGCGCAGGGCCTGAAGCCGGAAAAATCGCTGAACACCTCGCTGGGCTTCACCAGCCGCATCGGCGAACACTTCGACCTGTCGCTGGACTTCTTCCAGATCGACATCGACGACCGCATCGCGCTGTCGGAGAGCATCACCGGCGATGCACTGACCGATTACGTGGCGACCAACTACGGCGTCAGCGGCCTGCAGAGCGCCAGTTTCTTCGTCAACGCCGCCGACACCCGCACCCGCGGTGCCGAACTGGTGGGCAACTGGCGCCAGTCGCTGGGCGATGGCCAGCTGCTGCTGACCGGCACCTATGCGTATACCAGGACCACACTGAAGAACGTGCTGGCCACGCCCGCGCAGCTGCAGGCGCTCGACCCGGACTACGTGCTGTTCGGCATCGAAGAGACCAATACCCTCACCGATGCCACCCCGCGCACCCGCGGCAGTTTCTCGGCCAGCTGGAGCAACGACCGCTGGTCGCTGAGCAGCCGCGTGAACCGCTACGGCAGCGTCACCCGCGTGTTCAACTTCGGCGATGGCTACATCCCGCGCCAGACCTACCAGGCCGAGTGGCAGCTGGATGCCGAAGTGGAATACCGGATCAGCCCGCAGTGGAGCGTGGCCATCGGCGGACAGAACCTGACCGACAACTACCCGGATCGCTCCAACGAGGACATCCACTATTTCGGCAACCTGCCGTACGACGTGCTGTCCCCGATCGGCAGCAACGGTGCGTACTACTACGGCCGCGTCCGCTATACGTTCTGATCGCTCCGGGTGGGTGCGGACCGTGGGTCCGCACTGCCGGGGTTCGATGCAGCGCTGGCCTGCCGTGCCGCCCACGCGCGGCACCCACCGAAGCAAGGCCGTAGCCTGCCCTCGACCCCACGTACACGCCCGCGCTGGCAAGCTGGGCGTCATGGCTGAACCGCTCCCCCTGCGTCCGCCACCTCCATTGCTGGACGACGCCTGTGCGTTGTTCCTCGATGTGGATGGCACCCTCATTGAATTCGCCGCACGCCCGGATGCCGTGCAGCTCCTGCCCGATGTGCGTGAGGCCATCGGCCGCATCAGTGATCGCCTGGAAGGCGCGGTGGCACTGGTCAGTGGCCGGCCACTGGAGCAGCTGGACCAGCTGTTCGCGCCGCTGCAGCTCCCCGCCGCTGGCCTGCACGGGCATGAACTGCGCTCACAGCAAGGGCGGGTGCTGCGTGATGAACAGGATGACGATACCGCCGACTGGCTGCACGCTCTGCACCAGCAGGCGATGCGATTCGCGCATGGCCATCCGGGCGTGCTGGTGGAAGACAAGGGCGTGGGCCTGGCGTTGCACTGGCGCGGTGCACCGCATGCCGCCAGCGAGGTGCGTGCGTTTGCCGACCGTCACGTGCGCGGACGCAGCAGTTACCGCCTGCAGCCCGGCGACCACGTCGTGGAGTTCGTCCCGGTCGGCACCGACAAGGGCCGTGCGGTACGCCGGTTGATGCAGTACCTGCCCTTCCGCGGACGCCTGCCGGTGTTTCTCGGCGACGATCTGACCGATGAATTCGGCTTCGAGGCAGCCAACGGCCTGCACGGCTGGAGCGTGCTCGTCGGCCAACGTGAATCCAGCGCGGCGGTGTTCGCGCTGCCCGACATACGCAGCGTGCACGCCTGGTTGCGTGAGAATGCGTACTGACCCCGGCCGCCCCCACGGCCGCAACCGAGATTTCCCGTGTGATGACCCAACCCGATCTTGATCTGGGCGTGGTCGGCAACGGCAGCTTCGGCGCCCTGGTCGACAAACATGCCCGTGTTGTCTGGAGTTGCCTGCCGACATTCGACGGCGACCCGACCTTCTGTGCACTGCTCGGCCCCAACCAGCAGACCGGCGGCGATTTCGCCATCGAGCTGGAAGACCTGGTCGACAGCGAGCAGGAATACCTGAGCAATACCGCGATCCTGCGCACCGTACTGCGCGATGCGCACGGTGGCGCGCTGGAGATCATCGATTTCGCGCCGCGCTGGCGCCAGAACGACCGCTTCTACCGGCCCGTCAGCCTGATCCGCCAGGTGCGGCCGCTGGCCGGCAGCCCCCGCATCGTGATCCGCGCGCGGCCGCTGGCCGACTGGGGCGCGCGCGTTCCCGAATCCACCTGGGGCAGCAACCACGTGCGCTGGATCCTGCCCGAGCATGTCCTGCGCCTGACCACCGATGTTCCGGTGCGCTTCGTGCGTGACGGCCTGCCGTTCGTGCTCAACCATCCGATCCATCTGATCCTGGGCGTGGATGAATCGCTGAACCGCTCCATCAGCGGCTACGTGCAGGAAGCCTTCCAGCGTACCCGCGATTACTGGCGCGAATGGGTGCGCTACCTGTCCATCCCGCTGGAATGGCAGGACGCGGTGATCCGCAGCGCGATCACCCTCAAACTGTGCCAGTACGAAGACAGCGGCGCGATCATCGCTGCGATGACCACGTCGATCCCGGAAGCGCCCGGCAGCGTGCGCAACTGGGATTACCGCTACTGCTGGCTGCGCGACGCTGCGTTCGTGGTGCGCGCGCTGAACCGGCTCGGCGCCACCCGCACGATGGAGCAGTTCCTCGGCTACATCTTCAACCTGGCCACCACCGACGGCACGCTGCAGCCGCTGTACGGCATCGGCTTCGAGGCCCGGCTGGACGAGGACGAAGTGCCTTCGCTGTCCGGCTACCGCGGCATGGGACCGGTGCGTCGCGGCAATCTGGCCTGGGTGCAGCGCCAGCACGACGTCTACGGCAGCGTGGTGCTGGCCTCCACGCAGCTGTTCTTCGACCGCCGCCTGCAGGACCCGGGCGACAGCCACACCTTCGCCCGGCTGGAGCCATTGGGTGAACAGGCGTTCGCCCTGCACGACGTACCCGACGCTGGCCTGTGGGAGTTCCGTGGCCGCACCGAAGTGCACACCTATACCAGTGCGATGTGCTGGGCCGCGTGCGATCGCCTGTGCAAGATCGCCGTGCGCCTCAAGCGCGACGACCGCGCGCAGTACTGGCGCGGGCGTGCCGACACCATCCACGCACGCATCATGGAAAAGGCCTGGAGCGAGGAGCTCGGCCACTTCACCGATACCTTCGGCGGGCATCGCCTGGATGCCTCCCTGCTGCTGCTGGCTGACATCGGCTTCATCGATGCCACCGATGCGCGTTTCGTCGCCACCGTCGAAGCCATCGGCCGCGACCTCAAGCATGGCAACGCGCTCTACCGCTACATCGCCCCGGATGATTTCGGCGAGCCGGAAACCAGCTTCACCATCTGCACGTTCTGGTACATCGACGCGTTGGCGGCGATCGGGCGCCTGGACGAAGCGCGCGACATGTTCGAGGCCCTGCTGCAGCAGCGCAACCATCTGGGCCTGCTGTCCGAAGACCTCGCCTTTGATGGCGGCGAGGCCTGGGGCAACTTCCCGCAGACCTATTCGCATGTCGGCCTGATCACCGCAGCGATGCGTCTGTCGCGTTCCTGGCAGGAGGCATCATGAGCCGTCTGGTGGTGGTTTCCAACCGCGTGGCGGTGCCCGGCGAAAACCGCGCCGGTGGCCTCGCCGTCGGCCTGCTGGCGGCGCTGAAGGAACGCGGCGGCCTGTGGTTCGGCTGGAGCGGCAAGAGCGTACGCGAGGGCAGTGGCACGCTGCATGAGCAGCGCGATGGCGATATCCAGTACGTCACGATGGACCTGGCCAAGCGTGATGTCGACGGCTACTACAACGGCTTCGCCAACCGCACGCTGTGGCCGCTGCTGCACTTCCGCCTGGACCTGGTCGACTACGACCGCGGCACCCGCGAGACCTATCACAAGGTCAATGCCCTGTTCGCCGACAAGCTGGCGCCCCTGCTGCGCGAAGACGACATCGTCTGGATCCACGATTACCACCTGATTCCGCTAGGCGCCATGCTGCGCGAGCGCGGCATCGGCTGCCGCATCGGCTTCTTCCTGCACATCCCGATGCCCTCGGCCGACCTGCTGCAGGCGATGCCCGACCACCTGCGCCTGTTCTCCGCGCTGTATGCCTACGATCTGGTCGGCTTCCAGACCCAACGCGATGCCGACCGCTTCCAGACCTACCTGCGCCTGTTCGGCGGCGGCCGCGTGCACGACAACGGGGAACTGGAAGCGCCCGGCGGGCGCCGGTTCCGGGCCGCAGCGTTCCCGATCGGCATCGACACCGCGCTGATCGCCCGCCAGGCCAGCACCGCCGCCAGCAAGGCGGCGGTGAAGAACCTGCGCGGCAGCCTGCGCGATCGCCAGCTGGCCATCGGCGTGGACCGGCTGGACTACTCCAAGGGCCTGCCGGAGCGCTTCCTCGGTTTCGAGCGCTACCTGCAGCGCCATCCCGACCAGCGCGGTTCGCTGACCTACCTGCAGATCGCCCCGGTCTCGCGCGGCGACGTCACCGAGTACCGGCAGCTGCGCAGCCAGCTGGAGCAGATCGCCGGGCACATCAACGGTGGCCACGCCGAACCCGATTGGACACCGCTGCGCTACGTCAACCAGAACTTCACCCACGCCACGCTCACCGGGTTCTACCGCGCCGCTGCGGTCGGACTGGTCACGCCGCTGCGCGATGGCATGAATCTGGTCGCCAAGGAGTACGTGGCCTCGCAGGATCCGGACGATCCCGGGGTGCTGGTGCTGTCCCTGCTGGCCGGTGCCGCCGATGAACTGAAGCAGGCGCTGCTGGTCAATCCGCATGACCTGGACGGCGTTGCCGACGCCATCGCCACGGCCGCCACGATGTCGCTGCGCAAACGCCAGGAACGCTGGCACGCAATGATGGACCACCTGCGCACCTACGACATCAACCACTGGCGCCGCAGCTATCTGGAGGCGCTGGAGGGCTGAGTCCGGCGGCAGCGCCGTGCCCTGCCCGGCGCCGCTCAGTCCAGGAATCGCGCAGCCTGTTCCGGACTGGGCAGAAGGCAGGCGTCGTGGCGCCCGAACCAGCGATAGCGATTGCGTGCCAGCAGCCGATAGGCGCGATCCCGCCATGCGCGCGGCAGCAGCCGCAGCACGGCGGCCAGGCGCCACCCACCGCCCAACCCGGCCAGCACGCGCAGGATCGCCTCGGTATCGGTCCACGCGCCGCGCGCATCCAGCAGCAGGAACGAGCTGGGATCGCACGGGTCCAGCCCATGCGCGCGCAGCAGCGCACTGCCCTGCGCGCCCTGCATCGCCGCGAAACGGTAGCGGCGCTGACGGTCGAACCGCAGCAGGAAACGGACCCATCGGCTGCACAGCGCACAGGCGCCGTCGAAGACGATCACCGGGCCCGCAGCCAGGTTCATTCCATCCACACCAGCGTTGCCATGCGACCGGTGCGGCGGTCGCGGCGGTGCGAATACAGATCCGGATCCGCCATCGTCGACACCGTGCCGCCGTGGATCGCCGCCGGATCCATGCCTGCCGCCTGCAGGCGCTGCCGCGCCAGTGCGAACAGGTCCACGCGCCAGTGCCCGGCACGGGTCGCCACGAAGGCTGCTGCGGCAGCCGGATCGTGGCCGACGAAGGCGTGGTACACCTCTTCGCCGATCTCGTAGTCGGCCGGGCCCGCTGCCGGCCCCAGCCAGGCGCGCAGCTGCGCCGGCGGCGTCTGCATCGCAGCCACCGCCGCCTCCAGCATGCCGTCGGCCAGGCCACGCCAGCCGGCGTGCGCGGCTCCCACTTCACTGCCATCGGCAGCGGCGAACACCACCGGCAGGCAATCGGCGGTGAGTATCGCCAGCACCACGCCGCGCACCGATGTCACCGCAGCGTCGGCCACCGGCTCACTGGCCCCCTCCACCGGTGGAGCATCGAAACGCAGCACGGTGGCGCTGTGCACCTGGCGCAGCCAGTGCGGCGCCGACGGCAGTGACAGCCCCTGGCGCAGCAGCTGCCGGTTGTGCTCGACGTTGGCCGGCGTATCGCCATCGGCCGCATGCCGGTTGCCCAGGTTGAACTGCGCGAACGGCGCCGGCGAAATGCCCGCGCCGTGGCGCCGCGTGGTCAGCGCGCGCACGCCCGCGGGCGCCGGCCAGTCAGCCTCCAGCAGCGGCAGTGCGGTGGTCATCACCAGCGGTCCCGCTCGCGTTCGGCGAAGGCGGCGCTGTCTTCGCGCAGCACCTTCATCAGGTGCAGCATGTCGGCCGGCACCGGTGCGCTGTTGCGCACCTGCTCGCCGGTCACCGGATGCACGAACTCCAGGGTTTCCGCATGCAGGGCCTGACGCTTGAAGCCACGCAGCGCGGCCACCAGCTCATCGCTGGCGCCCTTGGGCAGCTTCAACGCGCCGCCGTACAGCGGGTCACCGACGATCGGGTGGCGCAGGTGCGCCATGTGCACGCGGATCTGGTGGGTACGGCCGGTTTCCAGCCGGCATTCCAGCGCGGTATGCGCGCGGAAGCGCTCACGCAGGCGGTAATGGGTCACCGCCTCCTTGCCGTCTTCGCGCACGCCCATCTTCAGGCGGTCGCGCGGATGGCGGTCGATCGGCGCATCGGCGGTTCCGCCCGCCACCAGCGCGCCCATCACCACGGCCAGGTACTGGCGGTGCACGTCACGCGCGGCCAGCTGCTCGACCAGCGCGGTCTGCGCTTCCAGCGTACGCGCCACCACCATCACGCCACTGGTGTCCTTGTCCAGGCGGTGCACGATGCCGGCGCGCGGCAGCACGGCCACCGACGGGTCGCGGTACAGCAGCGCGTTGACCAGGGTGCCGCTGTGGTTGCCGGCGCCGGGATGGACCACCAGGCCCACCGGCTTGTTGATCACCAGCAGGTGCTCATCCTCGAACAGCACGTCCAGCGCGATGTCCTCCGGCTCGGCGGTGGTCTGGGTTTCCAGCACCACCTGCAGGGTGACCACCTCGCCGCCGCGCAGCGGATCGCGAGGACGGGCCTGGGCGCCGTCCAGCAGGACGTCGCCGGCCTTGATCCACTCGGTCAGGCGCGAGCGCGAGTACTCGGGGAACAGTTCGGCCACGACCGCGTCGAAACGGCGACCGGCAGAGGTGTCGGGGACTACGGCCTGGCGGGCCGATTCGGAGGGTTGTTCAGACATGGCAGGGGGCATCTTTGAAATTTTGGGGTCCCGGCGGACCGGTTTCAGTCGCTGGACAGGACACTAGGCTATCATCGACCCTTCGTATTCCAGCCGCGTCCCGCCTTGACCCCATGATCCGACGCTCCGCCCTGCTCTCCGCGCCCGTCCGCCTCACCGCCCTGCTGCTGGTGCTGGTCATCGTCGCCACCGGCTGCAACCGCGGCACCAAGGGCGATCGCCCTGATGAAGGCACCCCGGTTGAACAGCTCTATGAAAAGAGCCACAAGCTGATGGAAGGTGGCAACTGGAGCGGCGCTGAAGCCAGCTTCCGTCGCCTGGTGGCCCAGTACCCCTACGGCCCGTACACCGAGCAGGCGATGATCGAATCGGCCTATGCCCAGTACAAGGCCGGCAAGCACGATGACGCCGTGTCCAGCATCGACCGCTTCATCCGCACCTACCCGACCCATCGCAACATCGCCTACCTGTACTACCTGCGCGGCCTGGCCAACTCCAACCGCAATACGGTTTTCCTGCGCCGCGTATGGTCCCTGGACGCCAGCCGTCGCGATCTGTCCACGCCGCATCAGGCGTATTCAGACTTCAACGTGGTGGTCGACCGCTACCCGAACAGCCGCTACGCCGCGGATGCGCGTCAGCGCATGCTGGTGCTGCGTGACGTGTTCGCCCAGCATGAGCTCGACAACGCCCTGTACTACATGCGCCGTGGCGCCTGGGTCTCGGCCGCCGGTCGCGCCAACTACCTGCTGGAGACCTACCCGCAGAGCGCGTTCCAGAACGACGCGGTGGCGGTGCTGGCCGATTCCTACACCCACCTGGGCAACAAGACCCTGGCCGACGACGCCCGCCGCGTCCTGCAGCTGAACCAGCCGGATCACCCGTGGCTGGAGGGCAAGTGGCCGAAGTACCCGTGGATGATCCGCAAGCTGAACCCGTTTGCCGGCGAGAAGTCCGCCGCCACCGGCCAGCGCAACGCGCGACTGGAAAAGAAATAAGAAGAGGGCCCCGAACGGGGCCCTTTCCTTTTGTAGAGTCGCGCCATGCTCGACTGCTTCCGGCCGGGTGGACCGGCCACCTAGGAGTTCTACGAATTGCCGGCCAGTGCGACGTCGTTCGCTGCCGGCACCGGCCTGGCACCTCCACACTGCGGCGCAACGGCCATCCCGGCCGGCAAGGAGCCCGCATGCCCTACCTTTCCCGCCCCGTCCGGCGCGTCCCGGCGCTGATCGCCGCCGTCCTCCTCGGCCAGGCAGCAGGCCCGGCATCCGCAGCGCCGCCTGCCCCGGGCGATCTGGTCTCCGCAGCGCCCTATCGCGCCAGCTGGGTCCCGTCCAAGGCCGCCCAGGCCTACAAGCTGACCTACCGCACCCCCGATGCCCACGACCGGTTGGCGGAAAGCACCGGCCTGCTCTACCTGCCGGCCGGGGCCGCACCGGCCGGTGGCTGGCCGGTCGTTTCCTGGGCGCACGGCACCCAGGGCGTCGCCGACCAGTGCGCCCCCTCGGTGTCCGGTCCGTACCAGCCCGAGCGCGATGGCCGCTACCTCGACCGGTTCCTGGAACAGGGCTACGCCGTCACCGCCTCCGACTACCAGGGGCTGGGCAGCCCGGGCAACCACGCCTACCTGCACGTGCGCAGCGCGGCGCGCAACGCCATCGACCTGGTCAAGGCCAGCCGCCAGTACCTGGGCAGCGCCACCCTGTCACCGCGCTGGGTCTCGATCGGCCATTCGCAGGGCGGCGCGGCGGCGCTCACCGCCGGCCATCTGGCGACGTCCCATGGCGGGCCCACCCTGCAGTACCGTGGCAGTTTCACCACCGGCACGCCCACCGCCGTCGAGCTCACCGCGCTGGTGATGAGGCCGGACAACCGCACCGCCAACCCGGGCGCGATCAATGCCTACCACGCCTACCTGCTGGACGGACTGCTGCAGGTCGCCCCGCAGATCGACCGGGTGCTCAGCGACAACGGCCGCGCCCGCATCGCAGTGGCACGCCAGCAATGCCTGGGCGAGCTGGCCATCACTCTGGAAGGTGCCACGACCGGCGACATGTTCCGTGCGCCGTTGACCACGGTGCCCGGCATCTGGGCCCTGCTGCATGACTATCTGGGCGTCCCCCGCCGCGGGTTCAGCCAACCGTTGATGCTGGGCCATGGCAGCCAGGACCGCGATGTGCCCTATCTGACCACCCTGCTGTATGCCGCCGGTCTTGCCGTGCGCGGCGAACCGGTCGCATTCCGGCGCTATCCGGTCGACCACCGCGGCACGCTGGATGCGGCCGCCGCCGATGGGCTGGCGTTCGCGCGTGCGCGGCTGGGGGATGGGCGGTTCAATGAAGGGGCCGAAGCCACGGCGCTGGAGCGGTTGCTGGACGACGCCCCGTAGCGCTACGCGAGGCGTGGTTGCAGGCGGCAGCGGCGGTGCGGACCAGGGTCCGCACCCACCCGGTTCAACCCTTGTAGCCGTTGCTGATCGGGTAGCGGCGCTCGCGGCCAAAGGCGCGCCGCGAGACCTTCGGGCCGGGCGCGGCCTGGTGCCGCTTCCATTCGCTGATCCGCACCAGTCGCAGCACCCGGTCCACCACGGCCGCGTCGTAGCCGGCGGCCACGATCTCGGTGCGCGACTGCTCCTGGTCGATGTAGCGGTACAGGATGCCATCGAGCACGTCATAGGCCGGCAGCGAATCCTGGTCGGTCTGGTTGTCGCGCAGCTCGGCCGACGGCGGACGGCTGATCACCGCCGGCGGAATCACCGGCGCACCGCCCACGGTGTTGCGCCACTTCGACAGCCCGAACACCTCGGTCTTGTACAGGTCCTTCAGCGGCGCGTAGCCACCGCACATGTCGCCATAGATGGTCGCGTAGCCCACCGCGTACTCGCTCTTGTTGCCGGTGGTCAGCAGCAGCCCGCCGAACTTGTTGGCCAGCGCCATCAGGATCACGCCGCGGCTGCGCGACTGCAGGTTCTCTTCGGTCACGTCCGCCGTGGTGCCCTCGAACATCGGCGCCAGCGCTTCCATCAGGCCCTTGAACGCCGGTTCGATCGACACCGCCTCCAGCTTCACCCCCAGCGCCTCGCACTGCTCGGCGGCCAGATCGTTGGACATGCCGGCGGTGTAGCGCGACGGCAGGCGCACCGCGGTGACGTTCTCGGCGCCGAGCGCGTCGACCGCCAATGCCAGCACCAGCGCTGAATCGATGCCGCCGGACAGGCCCAGCCAGACCTTGCTGAAGCCATTCTTGCCGCAGTAGTCCTGGATGCCGCGGGTCACCGCGCGCCAGGCCAGCGCATCCATGCTCTCGTCGCCATCGTCCATCCACACGTGTGGCATGAAGCGGCGGTGCTCGCCGTCGTACTCCACCACCAGCCACTGGTCGACGAAGGCCGCCGCAGCCGGATGCACCGTGCCATCACCGTCGGCCACCACCGAGGCACCATCGAACACCAGTGCGTCCTGCCCGCCCACCACGTTGAGATAGGCAATCGCCGCACCGCTCTCGCGGGTCCGCGCGGCCAGCACCGCATCGCGCTGGGCATGCTTGCCGCGCTCGTACGGTGAGGCATTGGGCACCACCACCAGCTGCGCACCGGCGCGCACGGTGTCGGCCAGCGGTTCGGCGAACCACAGGTCCTCACAGATCAGCAGGCCGACCGGCACGCCGTTGACGTCGAACACGCAGCTGCCGCCGTCGGGGTCCACGTCGAAGTAGCGGCGTTCGTCGAACACCGCATAGTTGGGCAGTTCGCGCTTGCGGTAGGTCTGTTCGACCAGGCCATCGCGCAGCACGCTGGCGGCGTTGTAGACCACCGCGCCGGATGCCTGCGGCCAGCCGACCACGGCGGTGATGCCACGGCAGGCGGCGGCGATGCGCATCATCGCCTGCTCGCATTCGTACAGGAAGCCCGGGCGCAGCAGCAGGTCCTCCGGCGGATAGCCGCTCACGGCCAGCTCGGGAAACATCACCAGCTCGGCGCCATACTCGTCGCGCGCCTGGCCGATCATCTCGATGATGCGCTCGGTATTGCCGGCGACGTCGCCGACCGGGAAGTCGAACTGCGCCATCGCGATGCGGATCGAAGCCATGGGAATCCAGCCTGTGGTTGCAATGGCCACATTGTAACGCCGCGCCGTGCGCCCCATCGGCGGACGACCGTGCGCCCCGTCCCGGTAGCGCCGGGCCATGCCCGGCGGACAAGCTCGCGATGCCAGGACGCAGAAAAGCCGCCCGGAGGCGGCTTTTCCAAGCACGTCGAGCTTGGCTCGACGCTACAAGAACGTCTGCCGGAGGCAGTCGATCTTATTTCACCAGCTTGGCGATGGCAGCGCCCAGGTCGCCCGGCGAACGCACGGTGACGACGCCTGCAGCTTCCATGGCAGCGAACTTGCCTTCTGCCGTGCCCTTGCCGCCCGAGGCGATCGCACCGGCGTGGCCCATGCGCTTGCCGGCCGGAGCCGACGCACCGGCGATGAAACCGACGACCGGCTTCTTCACGTGGTTCTTGATGTACTCGGCACCGGCTTCCTCAGCGTCGCCGCCGATTTCGCCGACCATGATGATGCCTTCGGTCTGCGGGTCTTCGTTGAACAGCTTCAGGCAGTCGACGAAGTTCAGGCCGTTGATCGGGTCACCGCCGATGCCGATGCAGGTGGACTGGCCCAGGCCGACTTCGGTGGTCTGCTTGACCGCTTCATAGGTCAGGGTGCCCGAACGCGACACGATGCCGATCTTGCCCGGCTGGTGGATGTGGCCCGGCATGATGCCGATCTTGCACTCACCCGGGGTGATGACGCCCGGGCAGTTCGGCCCGATCAGCACGGTGTCCGGATGCGAACGGGTCAGCACGTTCTTCACGCGCAGCATGTCCAGCACCGGGATGCCTTCGGTGATGCAGACGATGACCTTGATGCCGGCAGCAGCGGCTTCCAGGATCGCATCGGCCGCATACGGCGGCGGCACGTAGATGACCGACGCGTTGGCGCCGGTGCTCTGCACGGCGTCGGCAACGGTGTTGAAGACCGGCAGGTCGATATGGGTGGTGCCACCCTTGCCCGGGGTCACGCCGCCGACAACCTGGGTGCCGTACTCGATCATCTGAGTGGCGTGGAAGGTGCCCTGCTGGCCGGTGAAGCCCTGCACGATCACCTTGGTGTTCTTGTTAATCAAAACAGACATGGGAATTCCTTGGTGTCGAATCAGGCAGCGTTCTTGACAGCTTCAACGATCTTCTTGGCGCCATCGTTGATGTTGTCAGCCGGGATGATGGCCATGCCGCTGTCGCGCAGCAGCTGCTTGCCTTCTTCCACGTTGGTGCCTTCCAGGCGCACCACGACCGGAACCTTGACGCCCACTTCCTTCACGGCGGCGATGATGCCTTCGGCGATCATGTCGCAGCGGACGATGCCGCCGAAGATGTTGACGAAGATGCCTTCGACCTTGTCCGAGGACAGGATCAGCTTGAAGGCTTCAATGACGCGCTGCTTGTTGGCACCGCCGCCCACGTCCAGGAAGTTCGCCGGCTCGCCGCCGTTGAGCTTGATGACGTCCATGGTGGCCATGGCCAGGCCGGCGCCGTTGACCATGCAGCCGATGTTGCCGTCCATGGTGACGTAGTTGATGTCCAGTTCCGACGCGATCACTTCGGTCGGGTCTTCCTGGGTCTTGTCGCGCATGGCGACCAGCGCCTTCTGGCGGAACGCGGCGTTGTCGTCGCTGTCGAACTTGCCGTCCAGCGCGTACAGGTTGCCGTCGTCCAGGATCGCCAGCGGGTTGATTTCAACCAGCGCCAGGTCCTTTTCGTTGAACAGGCGGTACAGGTTCACCATGATGCTGGCGAACTGGCCGGCCTGCTTGGCGGTCAGGCCCAGCTTGAAGCCGAAATCACGGCCGTGGTAACCCTGCACGCCTTCGACGAAGTCGACGTTCAGCGAGTGGATCAGCTCCGGGGTTTCAGCGGCGACCTGCTCGATCTCCACGCCGCCTTCCGAAGAGGCGATGTAGGTGATGGTCTTGGTGCCACGGTCAACCAGCACCGACAGGTACAGTTCCTTGACGATCTCACCGGCGGTGGTCACCAGCACCAGGTTGACCGGCAGCTCGACGCCGGCGGTCTGGTAGGTGGCCATCTTGGTGCCGAGCATCTTGGCCGCAGCGGCCTTGACGTCGTCGGTGGTCTTGCAGAACTTGACGCCGCCAGCCTTGCCGCGGCCGCCAGCGTGGATCTGCGCCTTGACCATCCAGGGGCCCTGGCCCAGGGAGTTGGCCGCTGCAACTGCCTCGTCCGGAGTAGCCGCGACCTTGCCGGCCGGGACCGGGATGCCGTACTCGGCAAGCAGCTGTTTTGACTGGTATTCGTGGAAATTCATGCGTCACCGTGGGAATAGGAACGACCGCACGCAATTCCTCAGGGCCCCGGCGGGGCGCCGGCATGGACCGCGGCGGGCCCTCTATTGTGGCCGAGCCGGCGCCGGGGCGCAAAGACGTCGGGACAAACGGCCAGACCCGGCCAGTTTTCCACGGTCATTCAGGCAGTTGCGGCAGGGCCGCAGTAGCGACCGGGCGCGGGCGCGCTGCCAAATGCGCGACCGGCAGCACCCGCGGCCGCCGCCCCCCGCCCCTATACTGGGTACCTGCGACCGGTAGGGTCGAGCACATCGGCGGGCCCCGGGGGGCCGGTACGATGCGCCGCACTACGGGCGTGACGTGGTCGGGCGTGCCCGCCGCAGGACCCAGAACCAGGCAGCCAGAAGGGGAGTTCCGGCGTGTCACCCAGTGCTTCATTGATCGACCGCATCGAATCGATACCGCGGCGCGAGCTGTATTTCTTCGCCCTGTACCGGGTGCTGATCGCCGCCGTCATCGCCGCTCTGCTGTACAGCCCGCTGTCGGCGATGGTCGGCGAAGCGCACCACCCGCGCCTGGCCAACAGCGTGGGCGCGGCCTACCTGCTGCTGGCGCTGCTGTGGCTGGTGATCGGCCGCAACGAACGCTGGCTGCGCCAGATCGTGGTCGGCGGCGTGCTGCTGGACATCGTCGCCGCCAGCCTGCTCGCGCATGCCCTGCCCGGCGCCAGTGCCGGCATCTCGATGTCGCTGCTGTTCAACATCGCTGCCGCCGCCACCCTGCTGCCACTCAGCTGGGGCCTGTCGCTGGCCCTGGCCGCCAGCGTGGCCACCGCGGCCGAGTACCTGTGGAAAGTGCTGGAAGGCGGCGACCCGACCCGCACCCTGGCCGAGCTGGCCATGTTCGCGACCAGCTACCTGGCGCTGGCGTTCATCAGCTACCAGGTCGGCAACCGCGCGCGGCGCAACCAGCAGCTGGCCAACCAGCGCGGCGATGAAGTCGCCAACCTGTTCCAGATCAACGAACTGATCATCCGCCGCATGCGCACCGGCGTGCTGGTGGTGGACGCCGACAACCGCATCACCCTGGCCAATGAAGCCGCCGCGCTGCTGCTCGGCGACAGCGATGGCAGCGGTGAGAGCGGCCGTCTGGACCTGTCCAGCGCCTCGCCCGAACTGGCGCGCCGCCTGCAGCGCTGGCGCAACGGCTGGGCGCAGGACGAGATGCCGCTGCAGCTCAATCCCGACCAGCCGGAAGTGCAGCCGCGATTTGCGCGGCTGCTGGCCGGCAGCGACCTGGTGCTGGTGTTCCTGGACGACTCCAGCGTGGTCTCGCGCCGCGCCGAATCACTCACCCTGTCGGCGATGGGACGCTTCTCGGCCAGCCTCGCCCACGAGATCCGCAACCCGCTCGCCGCGATCAACTACGCCGTGCAACTGCTGGAAGAAGGCAGCGGCTTCAACGAAAGCGATCGCCGCCTGCTGCAGATCATCCACCAGCAGTGCCAGCGCACCAACGGCATCGTCGAAAGCGTGCTCGGGCTGGCCCGGCGCGAACGCGCCAACCCGGAGAACGTGGACCTGGCCGCCTTCGTGCGCCGCTTCGTGCTGGAGTACAAGCAGGGCCAGACGCTGGAAACCGACAGCATCGAGCCGATCATCAACGAGACCTCGGTACCGGCCCAGGTCGACCCGCGCCACCTCTACCAGGTGCTGACGGTGCTGGTGCACAACGCACTGAAGTACGGGCGCATCGGCCAGCAGCCCGCGCGCGTACGGCTGCGCGTGGCCCAGCACGAACGCAGCGCGGTCATCGACGTGATGGACCGTGGCCCGGGCATTCCCGAGTCCGTCGCCGCGCAGCTGTTCCGCCCCTTCTTCACCACCTCCGAGCACGGCACCGGGCTGGGCCTGTACATCGCCCGCGAGCTGTGCCGGGCCAATCAGGCACGGCTGGATTACATCCCGGTGCCAGCCGGGGGCTCCTGTTTCCGGCTGGTCCTGCCGGGCCCCCACACCCTGCTTCCGAACTGATCCGCCGCGTCAAACATTTGTCGCTTTCGACCCCCTCGGCTATCTTTTCCCCCCATGAACGAAACCCGCAGCGCCCTCGTCGTCGACGATGAACGCGATATCCGCGAACTGCTGGTGCTGACCCTTGGCCGCATGGGCCTGCGCATCAGCACCGCCGCCAATCTGGCCGAAGCGCGCGAGCTGTTGGCCAGCAACCCGTACGACCTGTGCATCACCGACATGCGCCTGCCCGACGGCAACGGCATCGAACTGGTCAGTGAGATCGCCCAGCACTACCCGCGCACGCCGGTGGCGATGATCACCGCCTTCGGCAGCATGGACCTGGCGGTGGAAGCGCTGAAGGCCGGTGCCTTCGATTTCGTCAGCAAGCCGGTGGATATCGGCGTGCTGCGCGGCCTGGTCAAGCACGCACTGGAACTCAACAACAGCGAGCGCCCGGCCCCCGGTCCCGCCGCCGAACAGGCCGCGCGCCTGCTCGGCGACTCGCCGGCGATGGATGTGCTGCGCGCCACCATCGGCAAGGTCGCGCGCAGCCAGGCACCGGTCTACATCCTCGGCGAATCCGGCGTCGGCAAGGAACTGGTGGCACGCACCATCCACGCGCAGGGCGCGCGCGCAGCCGGCCCGTTCGTGCCGGTCAACTGCGGCGCCATCCCCAGCGAGCTGATGGAGAGCGAGTTCTTCGGCCACCGCAAGGGCAGCTTCAGCGGCGCCCACGCCGACAAGCCCGGGCTGTTCCAGGCCGCGCATGGCGGCACGCTGTTCCTGGATGAAGTGGCCGAACTGCCGCTGCAGATGCAGGTGAAGCTGCTGCGCGCGATCCAGGAGAAGTCGGTGCGCGCGGTCGGCGCGCCGGCCGAGGAACCGGTGGACGTGCGCATCCTCTCGGCCACCCACAAGGATCTCGCCGAGCTGGTCGAAGACGGACGCTTCCGCCACGACCTGTACTACCGCATCAACGTCATCGAACTGCGCGTGCCGCCGTTGCGCGAGCGCCGCCAGGACCTGCCGGCGCTGGCCGCCTCGATCCTGGCACGGCTGGCGCGCAGCCATGGCCGCACCACCCCGCTGCTGGCGCCGTCGGCACTGGATGCGCTGGCGCAGTACGCGTTCCCGGGCAATGTGCGCGAGCTGGAGAACATCCTGGAGCGTGCACTGGCACTGGCCGAGGAAGACCGCATCGGCGCCGACGACCTGCGCCTGCCGCAGCATGCCCCGCGTGCGCCCGGCAGCGGCGCCGCCGCCGAAGCCGTGGTCGACCTGCAGCCCGGCAGCGCCGCACTGCCCTCGTACATCGAGCAGCTCGAGCGCAGTGCGATCCAGCGCGCGCTGGAAGAGAACCGCTGGAACAAGACGCGCACCGCCGCGCAGCTGGGAATCACCTTCCGCGCGCTGCGCTACAAGCTGAAGAAGCTGGGGATGGAGTAGCGCCCCGGGCCGCCCTGCGCGGGTCGCTGCCGGCGGTTCGGCCCGACCCCCGCATGGCGTGGATCCCCATCAATCCTTGGTGACGCGGTTGATCTCGGCCAGGCTGGTCACGCCGGCCGCCACCTTCTTCAGGGCCGACTGCCGCAGATCATTCACGCCCAGTGCCTGCGCGGCCTCGGCGATCTGCAGCGCGTTGCCGCCAGCCAGCACGATCGTGGCGATCTCGTCGGTCATCGGCATCACCTGGTAGATGCCGGTACGGCCCTTGTAGCCCTCGGTGCATTCGTCGCACCCCACCGCTTCATGCAGCTGGATGCCGGCATCCAGCTGCGCCTGGGTGAAGCCCTCGGCCAGCAGCGCATGGGCCGGCAGATCGGTCGGCCGCTTGCAGTTCGAGCACAGGCGTCGGGCCAGGCGCTGGGCGATCACCAGGGTCACCGAGCTGGTGATGTTGTACGGCGCGATGCCCATGTTCATCAGGCGCGCGATGGTCTGCGGCGCATCGTTGGTGTGCAGCGTGGACAGCACCATGTGACCGGTCTGGGCGGCCTTGATCGCGATCTCGGCCGTCTCCAGGTCACGGATTTCGCCGACCATGATGATGTCCGGATCCTGGCGCAGGAACGAACGCAGCGCCGCAGCGAAGGTCATGCCGCGCTTGTTGTTCTGCTGCACCTGGTTGACGCCCGGCAGGCGGATTTCCACCGGGTCTTCGGCGGTGGAGATGTTGCGGGTCTCGTCGTTGAGGATGCCCAGCGCGGTATACAGCGACACCGTCTTGCCCGAGCCGGTCGGACCGGTCACCAGCACCATGCCGTAGGGCTTGTGGATCGCCTCCAGGAACAGCTTCTGCTGGTCCGGCTCGTAGCCCAGCTTGTCGATGCCCAGCTTGGCCGCGCTGCCATCCAGGATACGCAGCACCACCTTCTCGCCGAACAGCGTCGGCAGCGTGCTGACGCGGAAGTCGATCTGCTTGGTCTTGGACAGGTTGAGCTTGATGCGACCGTCCTGCGGCACGCGCTTCTCGGCGATGTCCAGCTGCGCCATCACCTTCAGTCGCGCCGCCACCCGCTGGTTCAACTTCACCGGGGCACGCGCCACCATCTTCAGCAGGCCGTCGATGCGCAGGCGGACGCGGTAGTCGTCTTCGTAGGGCTCGAAGTGGATGTCCGAGGCGCCCTTGCGGATCGCGTCGATCAGCACCTTGTTGACGAACTTCACCACCGGGGTGTCGTCGCCCTTGGCGTCGATGCCGCTGTCGCCGCCGGCCATGTCATCGTCGCCGCCGGAGACATCCAGGTTGCCCAGGCCGTCGTCGTCGCCCCCCAGCGCATCGCCGAGCGTATCGTGGCTGGACTGCCACTGCTCCAGGGTGCGGCGGATCTGATCCTCATCGACCAGGATCGGCTCGACCACCAGATTGGTATGGAACTTGATCTCGTCCAGCGAGTGGGTCGGGTTGCTGGTGCCCACGAACAGCTTGCCGCCGCGTTTGAACAGCGGCAGCACGTTGTGCTTGCGCAGCAGTTCCTCGCTGACCAGGCCCATCGCGTTCTGGCTGCTGTCGAACGTGGAGACATCGAACAGCGGCATGCCGAACTCGACCGCATTGGCGGCCGCCAGCTGCGCGGCGCCGACCACCTTGTTCTGCGCGAACCAGGTCGGCAGCGGCTGGCGGGCGGCAGTGGCCTTGGCCATGGCGTCGCGGGCGGCGGCCTCGTCCAGGGCCCCATCCTGGACCAGACGGCGGGCCAGGCCGGTGATGCCGACGAGGTTGGCGGTGGTTACGGTGTTCATAGTGCCCTCTTGATTCGTTTGGCCTGCCCGCGCGCTGCAGCTCACCGCACGCGCCGGGGGCCGATCACATGTTACCGGTTTGCCGCCCCGCCTTTCCTGGCGGGTCAAGAGATCGGCGCCCCTCCGCAGTCACCGCCGTAGCACACCAGGCGGCGTGGAAATCCCCGTCTTCACGATAGTAGTTGCAGACCTCGCGCTGCAGCTCCGCGATGGCAGGCTCCGGTGCAGGGTATGCGGTGCAGGCGATGGTGCGCCGTTCGTAGTCCACCACCCGCCAGCAATCCTGTGCCCCGGGGGCATTGTCGGATGCCGGATCGGTCATGACACCCCAACGCCCCAGCACCGCACCGCGCTGCTTCTCGCGAAGCTTTTCGGGTAGCAGATCCGGGCGCACCTCGAATCGTCCATCGTCGGTCAGACGGTACAGGTAGGACATTTCCTGCGCCACCTGTCCTTCATTGATATGCGCCCGTTCCACCCCTGTGGAGCGCAGGCCGTTCTCCATGAACCGGATACGATTCGCCGGCAGATCCCGGCGCCCGCGTATCGCCGGCAACCAGGAGATGCCCTCGTAGTGGCTGCCCTGCAGCCCCACCGCTTCGGCGACCGTCGGTGCGACGTCGATCACCGAACCCGAGCCGGCGACCTGGCGCGGCGACCAGACCGGCTTGCCATCGCGGAAGCGCTGCACCGCCATCACGACATGATTCTGCACGTCCGACAGCGCAAAGCTGCCATGGCCGTACGCGCCCAATCGCTGGTTGGTCCGGCTGTCCACGAACCGGTCACGGTGCATCGCGAAGTCTTCGCCGTGGTCGGACATGACGATCAGGATCGCGTTGTCCAGGCGCTTCAGGCGACGCAGCTCTTCGAGCAGGGTATCGAACTGACCATCGACTGCCCTGATCGCGTTCAGGTACTGCGACGAGGAGTCTTCGTAGCCCTTGACCCTGGTCGCCCAGCCCAGCGAGGTGTCACCGGACAGATCGCCGGGCAGGTACGGCCAATGCGGAAGGCACAGGTGACTGAGCAGGAACAGGGGCGCATCCCCCGGCGCACGCCTCAATTCTCCGATCAGGCGCTCGGGATGGTCAACGGTCCGATAACTGCGGTAGGCCGCACGATTGCCCTGCACCACGCTCAGCGGTTCCGAGGCGGGCAGTGCCGCCAGCAGGAGATTGGTCGCAAAGAAATCGAAGCTTCCGCCAACAACGAAATCCAGTCCTCCCACGGTGGGGACGACCGTTCGATCAAAGCCGAAACTCTGGTCGAAATTTGCAAAGCGCGACTCGTCCATGGCCAGCAGGGTGAAGTAGCCCTGCTGCTTCAGTTGCCAGGCAAGATTCTGGTCGCGCCGGAATTCCGAGCGCGGGTAGAGGTTGAAGCGCGCGCCGTGCCTGATCGGATTCATTCCGGTCAGGGTGCTGTTGTAGGACACGAAGGTGCGCGCCAGCGGCGTCCGGACATCCTTCATGATCACCGACTGGGCCAGTGTCCGCTCGATGGTCGGTGCCAACCCAGCGGGGAACTCGCCATAGGCCGCCAGATAGTCCGGGCGCAGCGAATCCACCCCCAGGATGATCACATCGGGCTGACGGTCATCGGTGCGCTCGCGGACGCCGCCGCTCCATCCCCATGCCCCCAGGCACAGTGCCAGCGCCGCAAGGGCGCCACCGGCGACCAGATTGCGCCGCCGGCGCAACAGGGAGTAAAGCGCGGCCAGCAGCGCCAACGCCACCACGACGATGCAGGCGACCACCAGCACGGGTGACAACGGCTGGATCATCAGCAGTTCGGCATCGATGAAGGACGACGACTGCGGGAACAGCCATCGATTGGCGAACATCGCCAGCAGGGTGGCCACTGCGACGAACAGTACGCTGCGCCAGAAGGCATCCTGCCGCGCAGGCAGGACCTGGCCGCAGGCCCGGCGATAGATCCACAGGGCACCGACGGTCAGCAGCAGATGACCGCCGATCGCAAACAGGACGAACACAGCCACCTTGGCGGCGAATCCCGGCCCTTCCAGCAGCTCGGTGGCGAACTGCTGCATCAGATCGGTGCGGGCGTGCATGCCCTCCTCGCCGAAGCGGGCCGCGATCTGATGGACCTGCTGGGCCAGCAGCGCCAGCCCCATGGCAGCGGCCGCCACATACTGGCGGACGACATTCCCTTTCATCCCCCCCCCTTCAACAAAAAAAAGGGCCCTGCGGTGCAGGGCCCTTCTTCAACTGGTCCACCGCGCAGTCACTGCCCGGCAGTCAGCCTGACAGCCCGATTACGGAGCAGCGCTGCGGCATTCGGCCGGCAGGTACTTGTTGTCAGCGGTCGACTCGCACTTCCAGGTGATGCCAGCGCTGGCGGGGGTCGGGGTGAAATCCAACGCAACGTTCTTCGCGGCATCGGTACCGGTGACGGTGATCTTGCCCTCGGCGCAGGCCAGGCTCGCGGTGTTCTTGGTCGGGGTGTTGAAGGTGGCAACGCCGTTGCAGGCGGTATCGTCGATCACGCCGCCGGCATTGGCGATGTTCTCACCCACGGTGGCCTTGGCGCCCGAGGCCAGCACGGCGCCTTCCGAGACGCGCGAACGGATGGTGTAGTCCTGGTAGGCCGGCAGTGCAATGGCGGCCAGGATGGCGATGATCGCAACAACGATCATCAGTTCGATAAGGGTGAAGCCCTTCTGGTTCTTCATAGTGATACATCCCCAAGATAGTGGTGGTTGAGTCAGTGCGCAGGATCGATCCGGCCATCGGCCGGCTGAGCGGGTCCTGCACCCTGCGGGTGGATCAACGCAGGTTGCGTGCCAACCCCGGCACGCCTCCCCCTGGATTTCCCCGGGCCCATGATGGCAGCAATTTCCCGGATGTGAACCCCCCAGTCATCATTCTGCGATGGACCCGGCAATGTGACGCAGTACGTCACCTTTGGCCGGCAGCCGGCACGAATTCGCATTCCCGCCCCCTCAGGATCTGCCAAGTCGGCGATGAACCCGCTACCATCGGCGGATGCCCGTCTGGGGATGGCGGGCCGGGGAGCCAACATGTCTGTCAGTCGCAGTGCGATCAAGAAAGAACCGGTGGCGCGCGCCACCATGGAATTGCAGGCGTTTGTCTGGGTGGGGACCGACAAGCGCGGCGTGAAGATGAAGGGCGAGCAGCTGGCGAAGAACGCCAACCTGCTGCGTGCCGAACTGCGCCGGCAGGGCATCAATCCCGGCCAGGTCAAGCCCAAGCCCAAGCCGCTGTTCGGCGCGGCCGGCAAGGCCGTCGGCCCGAAGGACATCGCCTTCTTCAGCCGGCAGATGGCCACCATGATGAAGTCCGGCGTGCCGATCGTCTCGGCGCTGGAGATCATCGGCAGCGGGCACAAGAACCCGCGCATGAAGAAGATGGTCGATGGCATCCGCACCGATATCGAGGGCGGTTCCTCGCTGTATGAGGCGGTCAGCAAGTACCCGGTGCAGTTCGACGAGCTCTACCGCAATCTGGTCCGGGCCGGCGAAGGCGCGGGTGTACTGGAGACGGTGCTCGACACCGTTGCCACGTACAAGGAGAACATCGAATCGCTGAAGGGCAAGATCAAGAAGGCGCTGTTCTACCCCGCGATGGTGGTGGTGGTGGCCCTGCTGGTCAGCGCCATCATGCTGATCTTCGTGGTGCCGCAGTTCGAGGAAGTGTTCCAGGGTTTCGGCGCCGAGCTGCCGGCCTTCACCCAGATGATCGTCAACCTGTCCCGCTTCATGGTCTCGTGGTGGTGGTTGATCGCGATCGTCCTGATCGGTGCCGGCGTCGGCTTCGTCATGGCCTACAAGCGCTCACCCAGGATGCAGCACACGATGGACCGATTGATCCTGAAGGTGCCGGTCATCGGGCAGATCATGAACAACAGCGCGATTGCCCGGTTCTCGCGGACCACCGCGGTGACCTTCAAGGCCGGTGTGCCGCTGGTGGAGGCACTGGGCATCGTCGCCGGCGCCACCGGCAACAAGGTCTACGAGGAGGCCGTGCTGCGCATGCGCGACGACGTGTCGGTCGGCTATCCGGTCAACGTGGCGATGAAGCAGCTCAACCTGTTCCCGCACATGGTGATCCAGATGACCGGCATCGGCGAAGAGGCCGGCGCCCTGGATACCATGCTGTTCAAGGTTGCCGAGTATTATGAGCAGGAAGTCAACAATGCCGTGGATGCCCTGAGCAGCCTGCTCGAACCGATGATCATGGTCTTCATCGGCGTCGTCGTAGGCGGTATGGTCATCGGCATGTACCTGCCCATCTTCAAGCTGGGCGCCGTCGTCGGATAAAAGAACTTATGGCATTTCTCGACCAGCATCCCGGCCTCGGCTATCCCGCCGCGGCCGGCTTGGGACTGCTGCTGGGCAGTTTCCTGAACGTTGTCATCCTGCGCCTGCCCAAGCGGCTGGAATGGCAGTGGAAGCGCGATGCGCGCGAAGTGCTGGAGGAGCCGGACTTCTACGAGCCGCCCCCGCCGGGCATCGTGGTCGAGCCGTCACACTGCCCGCACTGCAAGCACAAGCTGGCCTGGTACGAGAACATCCCGCTGTTCAGCTGGATCATCCAGGGCGGCAAGTGCCGCCACTGCAAGGCGCCGATTTCGATCCAGTACCCGCTGGTGGAGGCGCTGACCGCCGTGATGGTGCTGGCCTGCGTGTGGCAGTTCGGCTTCGGCTGGCAGGGCTTTGGCGCGATCGTGCTGACCTGCTTCCTGATCGCCCTGTCCGGCATCGACCTGCGCACCCAGCTGCTGCCCGACCAGCTCACCCTGCCGCTGATGTGGCTGGGGCTGATAGGCAGCATCGACAACCTGTACATGCCGGCCAAGCCGGCCCTGCTCGGGGCGCTGCTGGGCTACCTGTCGCTGTGGTCGGTGTGGTGGCTGTTCAAGCAGCTCACCGGCAAGGAAGGCATGGGCCACGGTGATTTCAAGCTGCTGGCCGCGCTGGGGGCCTGGTGCGGGATGAAGGGCATCCTGCCGATCATCCTGATGTCGTCGGTACTGGGCGCGCTGATCGGCTCGATCTGGCTGTACAGCCGCGGCCGCGACCGGGCCACGCCGATTCCGTTCGGGCCCTACCTGGCACTGGCCGGCTGGCTGTTCTTCATGTGGGGCGAGCCGCTGTTGAACCAGTATCTGGTGATGAGCGGGCTGCGCTGAGGGGAATCCCCATGAGCCGGTATGTGATCGGCCTGACCGGCGGCATCGCCTCGGGCAAGAGTGAAGTCACCCGGCGCTTCGAGGCGCTGGGGATCGTGGTGGCCGACGCCGACCTGGCCGCGCGGGCGGTGGTGGCCGTCGGCAGCCCGGCCCTTTCCCTGATCGCAGAGCGCTTCGGTGCCGGCATGCTGCTGGCCGACGGCAGCCTGGATCGCGCACGCCTGCGCGCCCACATCTTTGCCGACCCGGCCGAGCGTGCAGCGCTGGAAGCGATCACCCACCCGGCCATCCGCCGGTTGATGCAGCAGCAGTGCGAGCAGGCCGCGAGCCCGTATGCACTGGCGGCGATTCCGCTGCTGACCGAGGTGGGCGGCCGCCAGGCCTACCCCTGGCTGGACCGTGTGCTGGTGGTGGATGCGCCCGAAGCCGTGCAGCACGCGCGCCTGATGCAGCGCGACGGCATCGACCCCACCCTGGCCGACCGGATGATCGCCGCCCAGGCCAGCCGCGCACAGCGCCTGGCACTGGCTGATGACGTGGTGGTCAACGATGGCCACCCGGATGCGTTGCAGGCGCAGGTGGAAGCGCTGCATGGGCAGTATCTGGCGGCTGCGGCGCGCTGACCTATTGGCGCATTCCGGATTTCAGTCCCCGGGATTACAGCGGCTTCGGCGAGAACGTCAGCGTGGCGATCACGCCGCGCTGGCCGCCCGGCCGCACGCTTACCTGCCAGCCGTACAGGTCGCACAGGCGGCTGACGATCGACAGGCCGATGCCACCGCCCTGCGAATGGCCGGCGTGGGTGCCACGGTAGCCACGCTGGAACAGCTTGGCCGCATCTTCCTCGCTCAGGCCAGGGCCGCTGTCGGTCACCGACACCGCATTGCCGCCGACGTGCACACGCACGTCGCCATCCTGCGAGTACTTCACCGCGTTGCCGATCAGGTTGCCCAAGGCCACCGACAGTGCGGCTTCGGGCGCATCGATCACCAGATCGCGCTCGCCTTCCAGCACCAGCTCCAGCGGCTTGCCACCCAGCTGGGCACGGTGCGCGTCCAGCAGCTGCTCGGCCACGCGCGCGACATTGCTGGTGCCCTGCCCGCGCTCGTTGCGCGACAACAGCAGCAGCGCACCGATCAGGTCGCTGCACTGCTGCTCGGCACGCTGGATGCGTTGCAGGCGCTGCAGCACCTTTTCGTCCAGCCCAGGCCGGGTCAGCAGCAGTTCGGTGGCACCACGGATCACCGCCAGCGGCGTGCGAAGTTCGTGGCTCACGTCGGCGTTGAACTCACGGTCGCGCTGCACGACTTCGGTCAACCGCGAGGAATAGTCATCCAGCGCCTGCGCCAGCTGCCCCACTTCGTCGTCGGGGAAACGCGGCGCCAGCGGCTCGGGGTCGCTGGTACCGCCGCGGTAGGCGCGCAGCCGCGCTGCCAGATCCGATACCGGCTTCATCACCTTCGATGCCGACCACCAGCCCAGCACCAGCGACAACAGGCTGAACACCAGCACCGACAGGAACAGCGCGCGATTGAGCTGCTGCCCGCCGCGCACGCTGTCGGTCATGTCGTAGGCCAGAAATGCCCACGCGTCGGGCGTCTTGCGCACGGCCAGCTTGTAGGAATAACGCTCGCCGCGCTCGTCCACGCCGCCCATGTTGTACAGGCCGTCCTTGAACTCGTACCAGTCCGGTTCTTCCTGGCGCAGCGCCTCGAACTTGTCCGGCTTGATCAGGCGCGCGCGCATCTGCTGCACGGGCAGGTCAGGGTTGCGGTCCGGGCTCTCGTAGTAGCGCCGCACGTACTCGCTGATGTTGCGGTTCATCACGTCTTCCACCAGCTGGTTTTCCACGCGCAGGCGTGCCCAGTTGGTGGCAAAGGCGAACAGTGTCGTCAGGCAGAAGCCCAACAACACGAACGAGACGATGATGCGGCTGCGCAGGCGCCGCCGATAAGGCGTGCGCCGACGCTCCCCCCTGCTTGCCACCGAATCAGGCTTCCGGCGTGGCGATGCGGTATCCGATGCCATGGCGGGTCTGGATCATCGGGACTTCGAACGGCTTGTCGACCACGGCACGCAGGCCGTGGATGTGCACGCGCAGCGAGTCGGAATCAGGCAGCTCCTCGCCCCACACGCGGGTTTCCAGTTCCTGCCGGGTGACCACGGCCGGGGCAGCTTCCATCAGCGCCTGCAGGATCTTCAGTGCGGTCGGGTTGAGCTGCAGCAGCTTGCCCTGGCGGCGCACTTCCAGCGTGTCCAGGTTGTATTCCAGGTCACCGGTTTCCAGCACACGGGTCTGCACGCCCTTGCCGCGACGCGACAGGGCGTTCAGACGCACTTCCACTTCCTGCAGTGCGAACGGCTTGATCAGGTAGTCGTCGGCACCGGAATCGAACCCGGCCAGCTTGTTGTCCAGCGAGTCGCGGGCAGTGAGCATCAGCACCGGCGTCTGCTTGCGCGCTTCATTGCGAAGCTTGCGGCAGACTTCGATGCCATCCATGCCGGGCAGGTTGAGGTCCAGGACAATCGCGTCGAACTCATGCACTACGGCCAGATGCAGACCGGTCACCCCGTCGGCAGCGAAGTCCACGGTGTGGCCCCGGTCCTCCAGGTAGTCGCCCAGATTGGCCGCAATGTCGCTGTTGTCTTCGATTACCAGGATTCTCACTGTCACCTCAATCTGTTACGGAATGGCCGATGCGCTGGGCCCGGCCCATGTCGCGCTGCGCCTTGTCCTTCTGCCGAGCACGCTCGGCGACGGTCATGCACTGTGTGGTCGACCGGTTCGAGCCGATCTGCTTCTCACGCCGGCATATTAGACGACTATCTTCACGCGCCTGTGTCAAAACCGTGTTCACGACCTGCTGATCGTTGAAGACTTCAGTTCGTACCGATTCAGGCATGGCGTCCTTGGTCGGGTACTGCTCGGCGGCGCTGCGGATGCGCACCAGCGACTCACGCACCTTGCCGCGCTCCTGCAGGCGCAGTTCGGAGTAGGTCTCGCCGTCGTTGAGCTCGATCTCGATGCGCTCGACCTGCTGCAGCAGCGGCTTGCCCGGCAGGAACACCTCTTCGGTACTCTTGGCCGCTGCCGATCCGGCGGCCAGCGCCAGCGCCGATACGAGTACCGCCAACTTCATTGGATGCTTCATGACAAACGGGTCCCTGTCTGAGGTGAACGCCGACTGTATGCGCAGGCACGCGCTGCCAGCAAGTGCTGTCCGGCAGCGCCTCCGGCGCTACAGGTTGGAACTCGGATTGAGGTTGCGGTAGGTGCGCTGGTCGTTGATCAGGGCCTTGCCCTTCTCCTCGATCCGGCGTCGCTCGGCCACGGTCAGGCAACGGCTCTTGGGCATGTTGCTGCCGGTGGTGCGCTGGTGGGTACAGACCTGGCGGCTGTCTTCATGGGCCCGCGTCAGCAGGGTATTGACCCGCTCCTGGTCATTGAAGATCTCGTTCTGGACCTGGGGCGGCAGCGCCTGAACGGTCTGGTGGTCGCCCATCCGCTGGGTGATCCGCGCCAGGGCCTGCCGGACCTCGCTGCGATCTTCGGCGGAAATTTCGCTGTAATCGCCCTGCTGGAGGGCATTTTCGACCTGGCGGACCTGCTCGGCGACCGGTCCCTGCCGGTCCATCTGCACAACCGCCTTGTCCGGCTTGGCCAATGCAACGCCAGGCAGGCACAACAACAGCACGATCATCGTGGTGCGGTACATCGCCAACCTCCCGATCCCTCGGTGCGAAGGCCCAACTCTACGAGTGTCCCCGCGTGCCCACAAGGGACCTCCGGCAGGGGGCCGACGGCATAAAAAAGACCCAGGCGGTGCACCCGCCTGGGTCTGAAGTCGTATCCCGATACCGATCCTGCTGAGAGGCAGAGCTGCGGTTCGTTGAAGACTACGCCTGGGGCGATTAAAGGGGTGTTAAAGCGCTGCCATCCGCCGGAATTAAATCTCAAGCCATTGAAAAATCAAGGCTTCTTTATCTTCTCGACATGTTCGATGATGCGCGCGGCCACATCCACCCCGCACGCGGCCTCGATCCCCTCCAGGCCCGGCGTGGAGTTGACTTCCAGCACCAGGGGACCGCGTTCGGACCGGATCAGGTCCACCCCGCATACCGTCAGGCCCAGTGCCTTGGCCGAGCGGACCGCCATCTGCTGCTCGGCCCGGTTGGCCTTGGCCGCCACCGCCGTGCCCCCGGCGTGCAGGTTGGAGCGGAAATCGCCCTCCGGCGCCTGCCGCTGCATCGAGGCCACCACCTGGTCGCCGACCACGAAGCAGCGCAGATCGGCGCCCTTGGCCTCGCCGATGAACTCCTGCATCAGGAAATTGGCGTACAGCCCGCGCAGGGCTTCGACGATGCCGCGCGACGCGCTGGCCTTTTCGGTGAGGATCACGCCGCGGCCCTGGGTACCTTCATTGAGCTTCACCACATGCGGCGGCGGGCCCAGCATCGACAGCAGGTCGACGGTGTCATCCGGGTTGTCGCCGAACACGGTGACCGGCATGTCGATCCCTTTGGCGGCCAGCAACTGGTGCGCCCGCAGCTTGTCGCGCGAGCGCAGGATCGCGTCGGAGGGGTTGGGCGTGCGCGCCCCCATCAGCTCGAACTGGCGCAGCACCGCGGTGCCATAGCGGGTCACCGAGGCGCCGATGCGCGGAATGACCGCATCCACGCCGGTCATCGGGCGGCCCTTGTAGTGCATCGAAAAGCCGTCGGTGGCGATGCGCATGTAGCAACGCAACGGATCAAGGATGCGCACGGTATGGCCGCGTGCACGTGCGGCCTCGACCAGCCGGCGGGTGGAGTACAGCCGGGTATTGCGGGACAGGATGGCGAGCTTCATCGCGAGGGGATCGGTCGGCAGGCGCGCAGCATAGCGCGGCAGCGTTGCGGGAGGATGATGCCGGTTTCGGCGTGCCGCATTGCCCGCTGCCGAGCCCCATGCCGCGCCCCGCCCGCGGTCAAGCGCCCTGCCGGGGAGCCCACTCCGGCGATCACTGGAGCCGGATCGACCAGACACTGCTGCGGGAGCGTCGGCCGCGCTGCTCTAGAGGGGTGCCGCCTCGTCGGTGAGTGGCGCAGCGGACGGTACCTCCGCGACCAGCCGTGCGATGTCTTCGAGAGTGCGGGTGATCATCGAGAAGCTCTCATCACCGTCGTAGCGCAGTGACGATTCATACCGCGCGTGCGGGTCCCCTTCGCGCCTGACTGCGGACAACCAGTTGAACGAACCGATGGCGAACCAGGATCTGTCAACGAGCAGGAGTTTGCTGTGCACACCCTGCGTCCTGGCCAAGCGTACCTGTGCGCCTGCGGCGGTCAGGCGACGGCTGCAGACCGCAAGCTCGCGCTCCCTGGCGAGAGAGGGATCGGTCACCACTCTTACCTTCACGCCGCGCGCTGTGGCGGCCTTGATGCCCGCCTCGATCCCGTCGGTGATGATCGCATCCTGGGTGAGGAACGGTGAGACGATCACCAGCGTCCTGCGCGCAGTGATCAACGCCTCCTGCAGCAGCGCACGGTGGCCCTGCAGGTCCGATACCAGGCGTCCACGCCCGGGCATGGGCGCAGGAACCAGCAGATCAGCGTCAACCCCTTCGATCTCCCGCCCCTGGTCGAACAGCATGCGGCCGACGACCGCGCACGGGTGCCCGCCTTCCGGCCGGAACAGGTGCATGTTTCCAAACACCAGGAAGGCATCCTGCGCACGGGAAATGGCCACGTTCAGCATGGAGCGATTGCGATCAATGAAGGTACTGCCTGGCACGGTGTTCAAGCCGTAGCACGGCGAGAAGATCACGATGCGGCGCTCCGCGCCCTGCAGTGCATGGACAGTCCCCACCGTTATGCCGTGCCCCTTTCCGAGATGGGTGTTCAACTCAGTGAGCACACGCCGCGCCTGGGCCGAGAATGGGGTGACCACGGCGATCAGCCCACCCAGCGCGCTTTGACCGTAGGCACGGCGGATGGCAGCGCTGTTCTTGCCGATCCAGCGGGCGATCGCCTGCGCCTCCCTGTCGTTCTCACGGCTTCCGCCGCGGAGCTGATCTGTACCGGGGATATGGACGTGGCCCAGCGAGGGCTGGATGGGACGCACGCCGTTGTCGTCCCTGAGCGGCTGCAATCGCCCGGCGTAAACCAGGGTATTGCAGAGTTGGATGATCTCTTTCCAGCAGCGGCGATGCTCGGACAGGAACATGCCCCGGCCACGTTCGGGAAACCTGGCAACCGAAGTGGCGCGCTGTGCCATCTTCATCAGGCTGCCGTTGGACGCAGCGATGCCGGCACGGCGCAGGTCTTCTGGCGTTGCCGTCGCGGGCATCACGCCGGTGTGTCGGGCATTGGCCAAGTCGACCGTCGCCGGCACCGCCCAGATGGGTTCGATCTGGTCCACGTCCCCGACCACGATCGCCCGTTTGGCCAACGCGAAGCTGGCCACGGCGACCTCCGGCGGCACCTGGCCCGCCTCGTCTGCGATGAGCAGATCGATCGAGTTCAACAGGGGCATGACCGTGCCGTTGAACGCCGTGAACCGCCCCGGCAACGTGTACAGCGTGGCCACAAAGCAGGGATGGAGCATGGCCAGCCGGCGGTAGCGCTCCAGCACGCGCTCTGGCTGCATGCCGTCTACCACCCCTTCGGATGTGCCGAGTTGAGCCTTCAGGAGTTGTAGATAGCGACCTTCCCAGTAATGGGTAGCCAGCTTGAATGCGCGATAGCGGGCGCCCATGTCCAGCGCCTGCTGGACGACCTCAATGGCAAGCGGTCGACCCGCCAGCAGCGGGTGCAGGATCTGCAGCTGGTGCTGAAGATCCGCCTGCTGGCGCGTCAGTGTATCGATGCCCGCTTTGGCGGCACTGATCTCCTCGTCGGCAGCATTGCGCCATGCTTCAAGCTGCGCCTCCACCTGCGCGGAGGAAACATCACGCAGGGCCTCGACGGCCTCGGATGGGGCGGCGGCGCGCTGACGTGTCCAGAACGCGCGGTTACGCAGCTGCCGGCGTCCGGTCAACCCGATCCACGCCATCAGGCCAATCAACAGGGGCTCACTGAGTTGATGCTCTGCCCAGGCCACCTGCAGTGCATCGAGCTGGCGCAACCGGCACTCGCTGTCGCGCATGCGGGTCTGCAGCTTCTGCTGCTGATCCTGCATCTGTTGACGGGAGGCGGCTACCGCTGCATCAGATACGTTTCCCGCGTAGTCAGCGATGGCGACCAGCGCCGAGACCGCCTGTCCGATCTGCCGCACTTCGTCCTTCAACGCATGCTGCAGGTGCATGACGGCTGCATCCAGCCCTTCTGCGGCATCCATTGCAAACGCGGCGCTGGCCCGCTCGAGAAATTCCTGCAGCCCTTGCGCGAGCCCGGCCGCGTCTTCGTAGCATCTGGCATCGAAGCTGGACTCCCTGCCATTCTGCCGCAGCTCATGCACTGGGAAGTCCAGAACTTCCTTACGCGTCATGGCCGGCATGTACAGACCATAGCTCTTCATTGCCTTCAGCCAACGGCCGGCCAATGGTCCATCAACCTCAACCACCCCGGCAAACGCTCGCAGGATGTTGGTCACGGCCTGGTTGTTGGTCGAGGTCGCCACGATGAGGGGGGGCGCGGCGCCGTCGACGGCGTGCTGCACCCAGTGCGTGGCGATGACGCTCAGGAGAAGGGTCGTCTTGCCGGTACCCGGCGGGCCGTCAACGGCCAGCACACCATTGCTCTCCCGCGCCGCCAGATGCTGCGCCAGCGCCTCCCGTTGCGAGGGCGACAGGCCGTAACGGCATTCCATCTGGCCCAGGTGCCCGGCCGACACCCGCAACTGCTCACGCGCGTCCAACAGGGGGGCATCGGCGGCCGGGGTGACCAGCGATGCAAGCAGAGGAACCTCCACATCGGCGCGCTCAAGCAGGTAACCGGTCAGGTTCTGGATGCTGCGGGTCGCTCCGGATCCACCGCACACCACAACCTTGGCGGCATCAAGCAGATCATATTCCTCGATATGTAGCCGTTCGTACTCCATTCCGGTAACGGCCTCGATGATGGCAACGCCCTTTGCCATCTGCAGAGCCCAGCTCTCCGCACGCGCGCCGTTCTGGGCGTACGCTTCATCCGCCGCCTCCACCGAACCGATCGTGACCTTCTGCTGGCTGGGCTCCAGCAGTTCCCGCGAAATGAAGGCCTGGCGTTCGGCGGATTCTTCCGGCAGCAGGTTGCCGTCACGCTCCAGGCGAGCCCCCAGCAGGAGCGGTGCGACAAGGCGTGGCCGTGATGTCTTCCACTGCCCATGCTCCGGTCGCGAAGCGAACACTTTGGGTATCACCACCAGGCTCAGCGGCCAGACGTCATCGGCATTGAACGGCTTTTTCTGCTTTTCAGCCATGTTGCGCGCCCGCTCGAGCAACGCCCGACGGGCGGTGTCACCCAACTGGCCGCGCTGCAACTCGTCTGGCGACACGCTGACGGCGTCACTCTCGCTCAAGGAAGGCGAAATACGCGTTGCATCCGCAAGAGATTGGTTCGCGTAGCGGAGGTACGCCAGCACCGAAGCATCCATGCCTGTTTGTCGTCCTGGAATCTGCAGAATCAGGATTCAACCACAGCACGGGCCTGGTGTCGGGTCGGAAATCTCCCGACAGACATCAAGGCGGTAAGACCGCAAACTCGCTCGGGACAGGAGCGCCGCAAATCCCGGAGCCTGTGCGCCGGTGCGGCCTCGATACAGGCAGTCGAGCCTGGAAGTGGAGCGGGCGATGGGAACAGAATCCAAAACCAGCTAACCCCTTGAGCTAAAAACGTTTGTTTTTGGGCCTAGGGGGTAAAAACGATACCTCAAACGATACCCAAGCATAGCGGGGTCGTGGGTCGCCACTCAAGCACCGGAGTGGCGACATGCAGCGGTTCATTTTCATGGTCCTGGCGTTGCTGGCCTGTGGGCAAGCGTGGGCGCACGGCGGTTCAAGTCCAAAGCCGGTCTCTGCGAAAGCGTGGCCAGTGGCTACTTACACCAGCGAGCTGGGGGAGGCAAAAGAGGCTTTCTTGCTGCGCATCGCGCCGGAAATTGCCGCTTGGACCGAAGAGAACCAGGCCGAGGCTTGCGCGTTCGTGGCCAAGGCCAAAGGCGAGGACCGCTGGGGTCTGAAAGTCATTACCTTGCGCAGTCAGTTCGAATGCGTGTTCGCATACGGGGTGGCCCCGGAGGGTATGGAGACCACCTCGGAAACCTTCCATTCCCATCCGCCGACCAGTAAAGGCGGCTACATCAAACTCACTGAAGCCACGAGGGCGGCCGCGGTGGCCTTGGGGGACGCTTCCCTGCGAGGCGTGCGGGAAATGCGGATTGAGAATGGGGGGGAATTCTCCGAACGTGATTTCGACGCCGGCCCAGGCTATCTCATCACCAACGGCCGGCTGTTGTTCCAGAACGGCCGTGGCAAAAAGCACCGGCGTGACTTGGGGCCGATTGAAGCGCAAGCGTTAGGGGCACGTGCGCTTGCGCGGGCCGAATAGTGAGCACCGAGCGGAAGGGGGGCTCATGCTAACCGGCTGATACCAGCAGTTCAGTGTGATCTGAAATTCCTCTCCACCCACAGAGATCGTCTGGGACAAATTGCCGTTGTATCCGCTCGATGACCCACCCGGAATGTTCAACTCCAGTGCTTGCGTATCGCCGTTGTTTGTCAGCACGACTTTTGCGAACGCGGGCGGCATGAGGCCGGCACTTGTCGTTTCAACCCGATACAGTCCCAAGCTGCTGGGTGGCGTGGACCACGCAGCAGGCCAGCCAGACGAATAGCTACACACGCTCGATTGGTAGTTGCCGGCGTCGTTGGTAAACAGGCACACGCTGGCGAAGTTGACCGCCAAGCCGCTTGACGAGGACACCGGCGACCAAGGTCCAGTGCAGGCGTTGGGTGCGCAGGTGTTCACCACGTTGCGCGTGGCGCCCGTGTCGGCCCAGGCCGACCAGGCGCCCACCGTGGCAGGCGGCAGCGAGGTGGTGCCAGCGGGGCAGTTGTAGGAAATACCGCGGCTCCGCGATTGCTCACGCTCCCAGCTGCGCGTGCCGTATTGGCCGGCGGCGCAGCTGCTGGGCGTGGCCACCCACTGCGCTTCCGACTGCGTCGACGGCGCCGGGCAGTTCACGCACGTGCTGCCCGTGACCGTCCAGGCGGTCCAGGGGCTCACGGTTTCGCGCGGAGCGTCCCACGCTTCGGGGCAATCGAACGTGTGCTGGGCGGTGCGCCCTTCCGTCACCGCACCAAACTGGCCTGCCGCACACGCGACGCTACGCGCTTCCGATTGCGTCCACGCGGGCGGCACCACGCACGCGGCCACCGTGGTGGGGGGCGTGACCGGCGGCGGGGTCACTGCTGGCGGCGTCGTGGTGGTCACGCTCGACGGCGGCGGTGCCGGCGGCAGGAGCGGCGGCGGCGGGGCAACCGGTGGAGCGGTCAGCGCTGGAGCAATCGGGGCCGCAGGACCCACTGGGCCCGCAGGGCCGACCGGGCCACCGATGGGCGGCGAGGTAGGAGGCGAAACCGACGGAGGAGCAGGCGGCAGAACGAGAGCCGGGGCGGCCACGGCCGTGCCGGCCACCAGGCCGGAGTGATACACAAACTCCATCGTGGCCGTGTCGGCCTGGCCGCATGCAGCAGCCGCTGCGCTGGGGTTGAGCTGCCCACCGTCGTAGACGCTCACCCCTTCGACGCGAATGTCATAGGCGTCGCGCGAGACGGCGGCCGCCAGGCGGGGGCACACGTCAGCAGGGGCGAACGGATACACGACCACGAACCCATCCGCCGCGGCTTTGACCGCGTGGGGTGCGATGGTCACCGACGTGCCCCAGGAGGTGCGGAGCGTGTCGCCTTCGACCATGCGGGTCGGCGCCAATCCGTCCTCAACCACCCGAGACGCGCTCACGCCCTGGAAACTGCCAAGCAGGCCAAACGACTGGTCCACGGCCGTGGACAGGTCACGCAGATTGTCCTGCTCGCGCTTGGCCTGGGCGGCGGCCGAGGCCGGAGAGAGAACCAGATAGATGCCCAGGGAGAGCGCGGACAGCGCGCCCAGGGTCAGCAGGGTTTCAACGAGGCCGAAGCCGTTGGCGCGGCGCTTGTGCTTGTTCTTCATGGGAGCCTCGGGGGAATGCGCTCGGACCAGTCCATCCAGTCCGCGACTTCTTGAGCCGCGGCCTGGTAGGTCGCATGGGTGCGGGTCACCGACAGATGACCGTTGGGGAAGTAGAGGCGCACGACGTAGACCAATGCGCCGTCCACAGCCAGGGCTTCGTCCACCACGGCGCGGCGGAAGCCGTCGGCATGTGGTGGAACGCGCCTCATTGTTTCGCCGCCTTTCGAGAGGCCGCACGGGCTTCTAGGTGGTCAAGGCCCTTGCGTCGCAGCCGGTCGCGGCCTTGCGGTTGTTGTGCGAGTTGTTCGGAAACGGCCAGCAGCGCGCCGACGATTTCCGCCTCGTTCCACTCGTCCACACCTGCAGCGATGACGAGGCCACCCAGCTCAATCTTGCGGTGCGCGTCGGCGCGCCTATCGGCTTCGCGTTGCTTGAGTTCGGCGCGGCGGCGTTTCCGCTGCTCTTCGCGTTCGGCCAGGAGCAGTTTGGCTTGCTCCTTCGCCACCGCTTCAATCATGCGATCCAGTTTTAGCTTTCGCTTCTCAACATCTGACACGACCCACGCTCACAAAAGCCTTGATAAACCATGCAAGCAGAAATCGCGCGGAGCGCAAGGGGGGCAACGCCCCAATCGATGGCGCGAGCGGATAGCGAGCGCCGCTCTTGCTTTGGCTAAAAAGTTGACAGCTTTTGCGTGCATGGGAACCTGAAACGGGGGGCCAGCGAGCGCAGCGAGCAGCCCCGGTTCTCTGCGGTTCGAAGGGGCGATTTTCGCCCCGAAGAAAACAGCAAGAGCGCACTTATGGTTTCGCTTCGCGAAACCGTGCGGTCAGGGGCTACGCCCCCGACACCCCGGCGCGCTTCGCACGCCTGCCCCCCAATGCTCGCCCCCAGAGGGGGCTGCGCTTCCGTCGTTGTTGGGGTTTTCAGGTAGTGGCGATTTACTCGGTCCAGGTGAAAAGTCTTAGCCGTGGGAAGGGCGACAGCGCGACCGCTGCCGCTGCTTACCGCGCTGGCCTGTGCTTGGACGACCCCAGCGGCGCGCGCCACGACTACAGCAAGAAAGGCGGTGTTCTGTCGGTGGACATGCTGGCACCCGATGGCGCGCCCGCGTGGGCCACGGATCCGCGGCAGCTTTGGGCCAAGGTCGAAGGCCACGAGACGCGGAAGAACGCGCGCGTTGCGCGTGAGGTGCTGGTGGCCTTGCCGCACGAACTGGACCCCGAGCAGCGGCGCGGCCTGGCTAAAGACCTGGGGCAATTGCTGGTCGAACGCTACGGCGTTGCCGCCCAGGTCGCGCTCCACGCACCCGACAAAGGCGGAGACAACCGCAACTTTCACGCGCACATACTCATCACCCCGCGCCAGGTGGGCCCGGATGGCTTCGGCAACAGTGCGGCGAAAGTCCTGGACGAATTCAAGGCAGGGGCGCAGGAACTGAAAGACCTACGGGCCGCCATCGGCGCGCGTATCAATGCCGCCCTAACCGCCGCTGGCGTTGCCTCGCGCGTGGACCACCGGCGCCTTGTGGACCAGAAAGCCGAGGCAGCCCAACGCGGCGATTTCGGCGCGGTCGCCCAATTGGACCGCGTGCCGACTAAACACGAGGGCAAGGCCGTCACCCAGGCCCGCCGCCGGGGCGAACGCCTGCCCAGGGCAAAGCGCAACGACCGAGCAAGAACGGCCAGTGAGCGCCGCTTCAACCAGCACACCCGCAGATTTGAAGACCTCAAGGCCAAGGCGGCCGCCGACGGCCGCTTGCAGCTGGTGGACGAGCAAGCCCTACACGCGCGCGCCTTGTTGGAGCGACGCAAGGAGGGCGCCCAGCGGCTGCGAACTGCCGCCATGGCCCAGGCCACCCCTAACAGCCCCACGCCAAAGGCCGCCGTCCTGGCGCGTGCAAAGCGTCCCGCTTCGCACAAGGCCGGGGCATCCATGCCCCGGCGGGCGGCTGGCGCCGCTGGTCAGCAGGGGAAGGGGTCGGCAGCCGTCGAGCGCGCAGCCCGAGGGAAAGATCGTGTCCAGGTGGAGAACGTCGTGGTGCAAGAAGCCGCCAAGCAGCTTGAAGAATTGATTGCCGAAATGCTGGCCCGCGCCAGGCGAGCCCTCCAGCAGCCAGAAGCAACCCCATGGCAGCGGGCCACCGCGCGCACCCTGCTTGAAACCCATGACGCCGCAGGCGAGGCCCGGGAGGCATGGCGCCGAACGGTCGAGGAGCGAAAGCAAGCGCGGGAAGCGGTTCGCCGTGCCCGTGCCGACCGGGGGCACTACGGGCCGCCGGCAGATGACCCCTTCAGCCGAATGCGCAGAGCCCTGGGCCATCCCACGGCGCACGACCGCCAGGCCTTGGACGCCGCTGAAACCGTGAAGCGGGCGAAGGTTGCCGAGGCCCAGGCCAAGGCGGATCGCGATGCCGCCAGCCGGCAGCGTCAGCAAGCAGAAGCCGTTGCCGAAAAGGCGCGGGCCCAGTTCGCCCAGGCCTTTGGCATGCCCGTGCCCCGCTTCGACGCGAAACCCCCGCAGCAACCCGAGCCCGCGCCCACGTTGGCCCCGGGCGTGGAGCCGACACCTGGGCGGACGTCCCTCCAGGAACGACAAAGGCCGCGCATGCGCTAGGGGTATGCAAGGGCGGCGGCGCTGAATAGGATCCGGCCATGGCCGAGACCGACTTTAGCGACTTCATCCGCGCGAACTACGAGCTCCACGAATGGCGGCACGCTGTCGCCATCCTCAAGTCGGACTTCCCAGACGAGTGGGCCGATATCCTGCGAATGCTGGAGGACTTCAGGCTCTATAAGGGCTGGATTGAGGTGGGCGGTGGCAACCGCTCTAACCTCGCCGCATGGGTTGACCACACGTTGGGCGAGCGGGGATGGGTAGAGACGAAGTTCAACACGCAGATCAAGGTTGATGAGATCACCAGGGACAGCCCAACCCACAAAGTGGATTGCTTCCGAAATCGGGTAGCGCTTGAGGTCGAATGGAACAACAAGGATCCGTTCTACGACCGTGACCTCAACAACTTTCGCCTGTTGTTTGACTTGGGCGTGGTCAGTGTCGGGGTTATCTTCACCCGGGCCGACGAGCTGCAAGAGGTGTTCGACGCGATGGGTCGCGGCTCTTCTTACGGGAACAGCACCACCCACATGGGCAAGCTGCTGCCGCGCGTGGAGGGTGGCAGCGGGGGCGGCTGCCCCCTGCTGGTCATCGGTATCAAGAAGTCCCTTTTGACCGACGCCGAGCCGCCCGCTGTGCCGAAGAAAGCGAAGGCGAAGAAGAAGCCCGCACCGGCTCCCCTTTTGGAGCCGCAGCGCGCGGACTAACCGACGGGCTCCGGTCTGCCTGCGAGTGATTGGCGTAGGTGTTCCAGGTCGGCGCGTAGTCGTCCGACTGGTTGCCCCACACGCTCCAGCCCTTGCGCGGGCCACGCGCGAACATCTCCAGGAATGGGCCAGGGCTACACGCCTCAATCAGCGGGTATTGCTCATCGGGCTTGCGGGAGTGCTCGCGCTTCTGCGTTGCTAGGAAGTTCACCTGCGTGCGGCCCGGGTCCAGCGTGCGCGCGTTCTTGCCCCGCACCCCGAACAACAGCAGTTCGGTGACGTTGCGGAAGTAGAAGCCCACCCCCCGGCCGTCTGGCCCGCCGTCCTTTCGGATCTTGTGCCACACGATGTTGGACTTGTAAGAGAACCCCCACGCCTTCATCACTTCCAGGCCTTCGGGTAGCAGCGCGTTGGGCACCCACAGATACAGGTGCGCGGTGTCGGCCACGATTTCGGACACCGGCAGGGCCATGATTTCCGGCAAGTCCATCGTGCCGTAGCGGCTCAACCGCTTGTGTTCTGGGGCCATCTTCCCCGTGCGGTTCTGGAAGCGCCACGGCGGATCCGCCATCACGGTCTTAAAGCCCTTCGACGGGGCCAAGGCCTTGAGTTCTTGGGCCGCCTGCTGGGCGAGGTTTTTCTTGGACACTGGCGGGGGCATTGAGGGAGCAAAAAGATCCTCAATGGTCGCTGGCTGGAGTGCCAAAGGCAAGGGCAATGAGCGCGTCATGACTAAAGACTAGGAGGGCGCGCTCGCACCGGCTGCGACTGAAAAGAGAACGCCCCGGCCACCTTGACGAATGACCGGGGCGAGCTACTTTGAAGGGAAGGCCCCCGGGTGAGTGAAGCCCGGAGGCGAGCTAGGCAGGTGATGACTGCCGAGCCCAGGCGCGGCCCCTAGGGTCACGATAACAAGCCAGGGCCCGACCGCAACCCCCCCTTCCCTCGTCTCCTCTCACTGCCTTGGTGCCCTAGGTAGCCGTAGCACGGTGCCCGGGTGAAACCGGGCCGCGCACAAGGAACGGGCGCCCCATTGAGGGGCTTGGGCTGACCACCACCGGAGTGAGCGGGCTTTGAAGCAGGGGGACAATAGGCGCTGTCTGGCCTTGCAACCTGCGCCTACCCAGGTAGTTCAAGCGTCGCAGAGGCGCGGGGAGTGCTCAATCTGGCCCCGCTCGTGTGCCCTGTCGCGATCCGACTGCCAAGGGGTTGTGGCCCAAGGAAGGAAGCTAGGATGACATTCCCCAGCGACGGCTGGGGAGCGGGCGAGCCCACTGGAGAGACGCCAGGCGAGAGCTTGGTGACAGGACCCAGAGCCGGCGCGGTTGGACCGCGTGAACCTGTCGTAGCGGTGTAGTCCATCTATCACCGTGCCCGACTGTCGGGCCACCTTCGAGGTGGTAACCAGCAGGGGCTAAGTCGCCCCGGCCGCCCTTAAGGCGGAGGTCCCGGGGAGACTTTGCCCTTCATCGTCGGGGGAGCGAAGCGGACCCGGCGATGAAGGGCAAAGCAGGGGGCGCTTTCGTTCTCCGTATCCCTGTTGCAGTTGCAGACACCAGACCCATGCAACCGCAATACCTGGCT
The DNA here is from genome assembly GCF_030549525.1 of Stenotrophomonas sp. 704A1. NCBI lineage: Bacteria > Pseudomonadati > Pseudomonadota > Gammaproteobacteria > Lysobacterales > Lysobacteraceae > Stenotrophomonas > Stenotrophomonas tuberculopleuritidis. The sequence goes on from NZ_CP130831.1 coordinate 3,732,768, forward strand.
TTTCCTTGCTCAAGAAAAGCCTTTGCATGCTCTGGAAAAGCAAACGGGCGAAATTTTTCGACGGCCCCTCTCCTACCGCTTGCGCTTCGTAGCCGCCACCCCTTTCAGTGCCCCCGCGAACTGCCCAGGCGTGTAAGCCGGCAGCGTCACCGGCGGCGAGAACTTCGCGAGCGTTGCCACCCGGTCCGGAAGCGTGCTGCGGTGGATGTAGTGCTTCTCCAGCACGGTCTGCCCCGCCGCGTGTCCCGTCAATGCGCCGATGGCAGCAGCGGACGCGCCGGCCGCGTCTAGACGGTCAGCGAGGGTGTGGCGGAAGCCGTGGAACCCCTGCCCCTTCTCTTCAATGCCCAGGCCCTTGATGTAGGCCGAGAACTGGCGCGACAACTGCCGGCCAAAGCCCAGCCCGGTGGAGTTCGGCAGGTTGGGGAACAACTGCGCATGACCGGCGGCCTTGGCCTCATCGACATACGTCAAAAACCCAGCAGCAACCACCGGCTGGGCCAAGGGCACAAAGCGGCGGCTGTTCCTGTTTTTGACGCTCTGGCCCTTCGCTGCGGCCCGAATGTAGAAGCCAGGCACGCCATCGACCGTTTCCACGTCCTCCACGCGGAGCTGGGCCACCTCATTGACCCGCGCACCAGAGAACAGCCCCAGCATGGAGCCGAACCAGCGATGCGGGTATTTCGATGCCCAGGGCACGAACGCGGGGCCGAAGATGGCCCGCAGTTCATCATCCGAAAACGGCGCGCCGCGGTCCTCGTTGTCGGGCGTGGCGACGGCGCGCACTCCCGCCAGGGGGTTGGTGGCCAAGTCTCCGGAAGCCACCAGCGACACGAAGAACACGGACAAGCGCTGTCGGTGTTTCGCAATGGTCCACGCAGCTGGCGCGGGTTCGCCGTTCTTCTTCGCCAACTCGAAGACCTCAAGCACCGGAAGATCCCGATACTCGGGGCGCTTGGACGCGTTCGAAGGCCACCAGCGCACGGCGGCGAAGAAGGCGCGCACGTGCTCCTGTGTGAGTTCGGCCACCGGCGTGGATGCGCCTACCACTTCGGAGAACAGGCGCAGGGTGTGGCGGCTTTCCAGGATCGTCTTGGCATGTAGCCGAGCGCCCTCCAGGTCGCCCAGGTGTGCCGCGATTGCCATGGACAGGCGCAAGCGACGGCCGGCAGCGGCGGCGGCAATGCGGGCGCTGCTGGCGCTCACTTGAGCGCGGCGCTGCTCAGCCAGAGCCGAGAGCATCGCAACATCTTCGGCCGTGTCCAGCCGAGCGCGATCGATTTTCGTCCCGTCGGAGAAAGTGAGACCTTCCAGGATGAGATCCTTCCGGCCTGCCGCCTGTGCCGCTTCCAATGCCTTCTTCCAATCCACGGTCTGCCCCCTGCGCAGTGCGTCGAACGCATGAGAGAGTGCCACGGCCATGCATGCGGCGACCAGTCGCGCCGCGTCCCCTGGAGGTAGATGGAGCGGACGCACGAGGAAGCGCGACCCCACGACGGGGCGCAAATCCATCGGCACGAGAAAGCGGGCATAGAGCCCGCTTGGACGCGAAAGAAGCAGGGGCTTCGGCACGAAAACGATACCTCAAACGATACCTAAACGGGTCGCTTGAGAAGTCGTTTTTCTTGACTAAAACCCTTGCAAATTCATGCACTTAGGAGCATGATGGGTCTTGAGTGGAGCGGGTGATGGGAATCGAACCCACGTCAGTAGCTTGGGAAGCTACAGCTCTACCATTGAGCTACGCCCGCGTTGCAGGATGAAAGTCTATGCGGAGCGGCCGGTGTTGCGCAATGGCGGCCACCACATCCGCCGGTCAGGGCCCGGCGCTGCCGTGCGACAACGGGGTCGGAGCCCTTCCCCTGCGGAAAGGGCCCCGCCCCCACCGGCATCAGAAGCTGCCGCTGAAGCTGGCGAACAGCGTGGCGTCCTGCGCACGCTTCTGCAGGGTGGTCGCGCTCAGGCCGATATTGCTCTGCAGGCCGAACAGTTCCATGCGTGCGCCCAGGATGGCGGTGGCATAGTTCTTGTCGAAGTCCATGCCCGGCACGCGGTACATGCCCACCTCCGGCAGGCTCTGCACCCAGGCGCTGGCCTGCTTGGTGTCCTCGAACTCATGATCGTAGGTCACCTGCACGTACGGCTTGACGCTGCCGCCATCGAAACGGGCCTGCCAGCCGACGCGGCCGACGGTGGAATCAACGTCCTGCTTGCCGTAACCCAGCGCGGTGGCCAGCGTGCCGGCATCGGCGCTTTCGGTGTAACCGTCGATCTTCACCTGCTGCCAGATCACCGAGGCGATCGGGCCATGGCGGAAGCCACCTTCGGTGCCGAACTCATACCCGGCATTCAGCGCGGCGGTCAGGTTGCTGCCGTCCGGCGAGCCGCCATGTTCACGGGTGGCCGGGCCCAGCTGGACCTTGCGGTTCACGTCATAGGACAGCCAGGTGTAGCTGACCTGGCCATTGACCCAGATGCGATCGCCGTACCAGCCCGCAAACAGGCCGGCCGTAGTGTCCTTCTGGGTGAAATCGCCACGGCTGTTGCCGAAGTCGGCATTCAGGCGGCCGAAGCCGGCGAAACCACCGAAGACCATGCCATCGCGGGCCCAGTCGACACCGAACAGGCCGGCCGGGGCCAGGCCGTCGTACAGGTCGGCATGGTCGTGGCGCTGCATGTCACCGCGTACCCCGCCCCACCAGGACAGGCCGTCCGCCGGGCGCCCGGCCTGATGCAGGCTGACCTGGTCCGCGCGCGAGCGGCCGATGGTCTGCGCCGAATGGGTCAGCACCTGCTGCAGGCGCGGACCTTCCAGGATTGAAATGGCGTACTGGCCCAGCATCTGGTGCGCCGCCGACGTCGGGTGCACATCATCGGCGAACAGGTAGGTGTTGGCGGCATCCGGGCGCGCATAGGCCAGCGGGCTGCAGGTCAGCGACGATGCGGTCAGGCAGGCGCGGCCGGTGACGTTGCTGAAACCATACCTGCCCGGGTTGGCGGTGATCTCATGCAGCAGGGTGTAGGTATCGAGCGGAATGAAGTCGATGCCGGCCTGCTTCAGGCCACCATACAGCGCGGTGTTGTAGGCGGTGGACAGGGCGGTACCCTGGGCTTGTCCGGCCGCACCGCGATCGATGAACCCGGGGGTGATGCCGACGTCAGGCAGGTTGGGCACCATCACGTACTGGGCACCGGCCTGCTTCAGGCTGGCCACGATGCCGATCTGCGTGGTCACCGCCGCGCCGATCACCGCCGGCGCCTGGGCCGGGGCGGTGATCGAGAACAGATCATTGGCGCCGCCCCACACGGTGTACAGCGCATTCGGGTCGGCCTTGCCGCCATTGGCGGCCAGGTAATTGGCCATCTGCGTCTTCAGCGACGGCACCGGCACGTTGCCGAACGCCGGCTGGGTCAGATCGGTACCCACGCGGGCACCACCGACGGCATGGTTGTCGCCGACCTGGCCGTTGCCGTTCGGACTGGCGTTGAGACCGTAATAGTCGGCCACGACCTGTGACCAGGCCAGGCCGGGATTGGTGGTGAACTGGCCGGTGACCGGCCGCGCTTCGGGCGGCAGCAGCGGGCGGAAGTAGCCGCTGTCGGTGAGGCTGTCACCGAAGAACACGGTTCGGCTGAACGGGGATTCGCCTGCCATGGCCGGCAGCGCGGCCAGCGCGATTGCCGCTGCCATGAGGGAGCGGATCGGGCGTTTGCTGAGCAGCATGTTGAAACTCCTGTGGGGATGTCGTTGAGAACCCGGCACACGTACGCCGGCGCACGGTGCATGGTTTCACCGTGCCGCCCATTGCTCACGCTGCGCCGCCGCATGGATTGTCGCCGCTTGCAGGCCTGGCGGGCTGTGCCGAAGGTGGCGTGCACGGACGATTGCAACAGTTCCGATCCGGACAGGGGATCAGCGACAATGACGCCATGAACATCCAGCTCAACGGCGAACCCCGTACCCTGCCCGCTTCGGCCACCCTGCTCGACCTGCTTGCGACCGAGCAGCTGCTGCAGCGGCGGGTCGCGGTGGAGGTCAACGGCGAGATCGTCAGCCGCAGCCGCCACGGCGAACACGTACTGGCCGAAGGAGACGTGGTGGAGATCGTGCACGCGCTCGGTGGGGGCTGAGGCAAGCCCCCGCGCGCTGCGTTCGCCGGGCATGGCCCGGCGCTGCCGGGGCGGACACAGGGGAACGCCGGTCGTGCCCGGCGGTGCTGATGTGACGACCCCATCTTCAGGCGGATAAGCGATAATCACGCCATGAACGTTCATGTCTCCCCCGATTCGCTGGTGATCGCCGGCAAGACCTACGGCTCGCGGCTGCTGACCGGCACCGGCAAGTTCAAGGATCTGGAAGAAACCCGCCTGGCCACCGAGGCTGCTGGCGCCCGGATCGTCACCGTGGCCATCCGCCGCACCAACATCGGGCAGAACCCGGGCGAACCGAACCTGCTCGATGTACTGCCGCCGGACCGCTACACCATCCTGCCCAACACCGCCGGCTGCTACACCGCCGAGGACGCGGTGCGCACCTGCCGCCTGGCCCGCGAGCTGCTGGACGGCCACAACCTGACCAAACTTGAAGTACTGGGCGACCAGAAGACCCTGTACCCGGACGTGATGCAGACCCTCAAGGCCGCCGAGCAGCTGGTCAAGGACGGCTTCGAGGTGATGGTCTACACCTCCGACGACCCGATCCTGGCCAAGCGCCTGGAAGAGATCGGCTGCGCCGCGGTGATGCCGCTGGCCGCGCCGATCGGCTCGGGCCTGGGCATCCAGAACAAGTACAACCTGCTGCAGATCATCGAAGACGCCAAGGTGCCGATCATCGTCGACGCCGGCGTGGGCACTGCCTCGGATGCGGCGATCGCGATGGAGCTGGGTTGCGACGGCGTACTGATGAACACCGCCATTGCCGGTGCACGCAACCCGGTGCTGATGGCCAGCGCGATGCGCAAGGCGGTCGAGGCCGGGCGCGAAGCGTTCCTGGCCGGCCGCATTCCGCGCAAGCGGTATGCCAGTGCCTCCTCGCCGGTTGATGGATTGATCGGCTGATGACCAATCCTTTCGACAGCGCCGGGTCCAAGGCCCCGCCCAAGCCCTTCACCGTCAGCGAAGGCCGCCGTGAAGTGCGCAGCTTCGTGCTGCGCCAGGGCCGCTTCACCCCCGCCCAGCAGCGCGCGTTCGACGAACGCTGGCCGCGTTTCGGCATCGACTACAACGGCCAGCCGCGCGACCTGGATGCCACCTTCGGGCGCCCGGCGCACAAGGTGCTGGAAATCGGCTTCGGCAACGGCGCCGCGCTGCGCTTTGCCGCCCAGCATGACCCGTCGCGCGATTACATCGGCATCGAAGTGCACGCGCCCGGGGTGGGCCGGCTGCTGAACGCGCTGGCCGAGGACAACGCCGACCACGTGCGCCTGTATCACCACGACGCGGTGGAAGTGCTGCAGAACGAGATCGCCGACGGTGCGCTGGACGAAGTGCGCATCTACTTCCCGGACCCGTGGCACAAGAAGCGCCACAACAAGCGGCGCCTGCTGCAGCCGGCGTTCGCCGAGCTGATCGTGCGCAAGCTGCGCCCGGGTGGCCGCCTGCACTGCGCCACCGACTGGGAAGACTATGCCGAGCAGATGTGGGACGTGCTCGACGCCACCGCCGGCCTGGTCAACCGTGCCGGTCCGCGCGGCAGCGTGCCGCGCCCGGATTGGCGCCCGCAGACCCACTTCGAGACCCGCGGCCAGAAGCTGGGCCACGGCGTCTGGGACCTGCTGTACGACCGCACCTGACCATCGCCTGAGGACACCGCGCCCCACATGGATACCGCGCTGACGCTGACCAACGACATGAAGCTCGTGCTCGGGCTGGTCGGCTTCACGATGGCGATGTTCCTGTTCGAGCGCATCCGCGCCGACGTGGTCGCGCTGGTGGTGCTGGTGGTGCTGGGCGTGACCGGCCTGATCGCGCCGGAGGAGATCTTCGGCGGTTTCTCCGGTAATGCGGTGATGAGCATCATCGCCACCACCATCCTCGGTGCGGGCCTGGACCGCACCGGGGCACTGAACCGGCTGGCGGCCTGGCTGCTGCGGCGCGGCCACGGGGTGGAGCAGCGGCTGCTGATGATGACCACGGCCATTGCCGGCCTGAACTCCTCCTTCATGCAGAACCCGTCGGTGATGGCGCTGTACCTGCCGGTGGCCTCGCGGCTGGCCGCGCGCACCGGGCTGACCCTGCAGCGGCTGCTGCTGCCGATTTCGGCGGCGATCGTGATGGGCGGCGCGCTGACCATGGTCGGCAACTCGCCGCTGATCCTGCTGAACGATCTGCTGGCCTCGGCCAACAACAACCTGCCCTCCGGCCTGGCCACGATCGAACCACTGCGCATGTTCGCGCCGCTGCCGATCGGCGTGGCCCTGCTGGTCGCCTCGCTGCTGTACTTCCGCTACTACGGCGACCGCAAGCTGGTGGAGGAAGAAAGCCTGGTGAACGACGGCGTCACCCCGGCCCGCACCGAGAGCTACTTCGCCAAGACCTATGGCATCGAAGGCGATGTGTTCGAGCTGGTGGTGAGCGCCGAAAGCCCGCTGGTGGGCATGACCCTGGGCGAGGCCGAGAACCTGCACGACGCACCGCTGCTACTGGCCTTGAAGACCGGCAACGACACCCGGCTGGCACCGCCGGCGGAGATGCGCATCTGGGTCGGCAGCGTACTGGGCGCGATGGGCCCGCGCGAGCAGATCCATGATTTCGCCCAGAACCAGTTCCTGCGCATGTCGTCACGGCTGAAGCACCTGGGCGACCTGTTCAATCCCAGCCGCGCCGGCATTTCCGAGGCGGTGGTACCGCCGACCTCGAACGTGATCGGCAAGAGCGCGGCCGACCTGCGCCTGCGCAAGGAGCGCGGCATCAGCCTGCTGGCGATCAACCGCGACAAGCAGGTGATCCGCGAGGACGTGCGCGATGTGCAGCTGCGCGCCGGTGACATGCTGGTCTTCCACAGCATCTGGACCGACCTGGCGCAGGCCGCGCGCAGCCGCGACTTCGTGGTGGTGACCGACTACCCGACCGGCGAGCAGCGCCCGCACAAGTTCAAGATCGCGATGGCGATCTTCGCGCTGACCATCCTGATCGCGCTGACCAGCAAGCTGCCGGTGGCGCTGACCCTGATGACCGGCGTGGCTGGCATGCTGCTGACCGGCGTGCTGCGCATGGACGAGGCCTACGCCTCGATCAACTGGAAGACCGTGTTCATGATGGCCGGGCTGATCCCGCTGGGCTGGGCGATGGACTCCAGCGGCGCAGCGGCGTGGGTGGCCGGCCACACCATCGACAAGCTGCCCACCGGCATTCCGGTCTGGGTACTGGAACTGGCGCTGGCCTTGCTGACCACGGTGTTCTCGCTGGTGATCAGCCACGTTGGCGCGACCATCGTGATGGTGCCGATCGCGGTGAACCTGGCACTGGCGGCGGGCGGCAATCCCACCGCGTTCGCGCTGATCGTCGCGCTGTCGGCGTCCAACAACCTGATGACGGCGTCGAACCCGGTGATTTCGATGATCACCGGCCCGGCCAACTACACCCCGCGTGAGATGTGGCGGGTGGGTGGACCGTTGTCGCTGATCTACACCTGCGTGGTGGTGGTGATGATCAACCTGATGTTCTGAGGGGGAAGTGTGCTGGCAGGGCTGCGCCCTGACCTGCGGGATTGCCCGCACCCGCCCCAGGCAACATCGCGCGGCCTCAGGCCAGAAAGACCTGCCCATCGCGCACGTGCACCGGCACCGCGCGCAGGCGGTCACCCTTGCACGGGCCGGCGATGCAGTCGCCACTGTCCAGGGCGAACGAGGCGCCGTGGGCCGCGCAGACCAGGTGGCCGTCGCGGCTTTTCAGGAACTGGCCGGGGGCCCAGTCGAGGCGGCGCCCGGCATGCGGACAGACATTCAGGAACGCGCGCACCTCGGTGCCCTCCCGGTACAGCACCAGCGACTCGGCATCGCCGTCGAGCAGCGCCTCGACTTCGGCAAAGGCCCCATCGGCAATGGCATCCAGGGCGATCAGGGCAGCAGCGGCAGTCATGGCGAAGGCTCGAACGGAATCGCGCATTGTCGCACGCCCGGTCATATGACTGGCTGCGACATGAACACAAGTCATTGATCCGTAATAAGCCAAGGCTATATTTAACGAGTTTTTCACTCAATGACAGAGCCGGCTCCGGATACTCTGGGTTCGCTGATTTCCAGCCTATCGAGCCGCCATGTTCAATCGCGATTTCGCCTTCAACCAGTTCCGCACCCTGTTTGCCCCGCGCAAGCCTCGTCACCCGCTGGTGCGCGTTGCGGTGGGTCTGCTCGGCCTGGCGATTCTGGCCGCGATGGTGTTCATCGGCGTGTTCGTCGGTGCGGCCATGATCCTGGTCGGCCTGGCGTGGAAGCTGCTGGCATCACGCAAGCCCGGGCAGAACCGCCCGGCCGATCCGAACGTGGTCGAGGGTGAGTACCGCGTGGTGCGCAAATCGGCGCTGCCGGCCTCGCGCTGATCGACGCTGCCCGCTGACGGCGGGCCTCGCTGCGTTCTAGACTGCGGGCACTCCCTTCCTGGATGCCCGCATGTCCGATGTCTCCGATGTGATCCCTGCTGCAGCCACGCCCCGTGTTCCGGTGGTCGGCGGCGGCAGTTTTCCCGTGCACCGCGTCTACTGTGTCGGCCGCAACTTCGCCGACCATGCACTCGAAATGGGCGCGTCCGTTCCCGCTGCCGATGATCGTGGCCGTCCGATGTTCTTCACCAAGCCGGCCGATGCGATCGTGGTCGGCCACGACGATGTGATTCCCTACCCACCCGCCACCGCCAACTTGCACCATGAGGTGGAACTGGTGGTGGCCATCGGCCGCGACGCACCCGCCGGTGAACTGCCCGTGGCCGATGCCGAGGCGCTGGTGTACGGCTATGCCGTCGGCCTGGACCTGACCCGCCGCGACCTGCAGGCGGCAGCCAAGGAGAAGGGTCATCCGTGGGATTCGGCCAAGGGCTTCGATGCGTCCGCGCCGATCAGCGAGATCGTCCACGCCGGCGAAGTGGGTGATCTGGCCGCGTTGAACCTGTCACTGGAGGTCAACGGCGAAGTGCGCCAGCAGTCCCTGCTGGACCAGATGATCTGGAACGTGCCGGAGATCCTGCATGAGCTGTCCAAGCTGTGGCAGCTGCGCGCCGGCGATCTGGTGTTCATGGGCACGCCGTCCGGCGTGGCCGCGCTGCAGCCGGGCGACCGCTTCAGTGCCCGCCTGGAAAACGTGGCCGAACGCCACGGCGTGATCGCGGGCTGACATCACCTGCGTTACCCTGCGCGCTGTCCACTTCCCCACCGGAGAACTACAACAATGGGAATGCTCACCGAGTTCAAGGAATTCGCGATGCGCGGCAACGTCATCGACCTCGCCGTGGGCGTGGTGATCGGCGCGGCCTTCGGCAAGATCGTCACCGCGCTGGTGGAGAAGATCATCATGCCGCCGCTGGGACTGCTGATCGGCAAGGTGGATTTCTCGCAGCTGGCATGGACGTTGTCGCCGGCGCGCATTGGACCCGATGGCAAGGAGATCCCGGCGGTGGTGATCGGCTACGGTGACTTCATCAATACGCTGATCCAGTTCGTGATCGTGGCCTTCGCCATCTTCCTGGTGATCAAGGTGATCAACCGCCTGTCGCGCAAGAAGGAAGCGGCACCGGCCGCACCGGCTGAAGAAGTGGTGCTGCTGCGCGAGATCCGCGACAGCCTGAAGAAATAATGGAACGGGCGCCTGCGGGCGCCCTTTCCATCTGCATGTCTGCGATGCTGCCCATGCGGCGTTGCTGCTATCCTCCTGCGCCCGCGCAGTGCCCTCGCGCCGCGCGGAAAGCACGAACCACCGCCCCCCTGCGGTGGATGCCAGGAGGCACCGCTTGAACACCCCCATCCCGCGCATGCGCGCACTCGCCATCCCCCTGTTGCTGTCTGCCTGCATGTGCGTGGCCGGCACCGCGCAGGCGCGCGATGTCTCTGTCACCGATGGTAAGGGCCGTTACCTGACCTACAAGCCTGGGATGGCACTGCCCAAGGGCGTAGCCGCGCCGCTGGACGGCTACAGCCACGCCGACCTGTTGCTGGCGGCCGCGCAGCCGATCGAAGCGCAGATGAAAGCGCGCGGCCTGGACCCGACGCTGACCCGCGAGTCTCTGTTTGCAATGGCCGGCGTACTGAACCAGGCGCTGGAAGCCAAGAGTGCCGAGTACCAGATCGCCACCGATCTGCAGAAGGCCGGCGATTCGCCAAAGGCCCGCCATGAAGCAGTGACTGCGCTGGCCAAGCGCTTCGGGCTGCTGACGGTCGATGCCACCTACGATTCGCTGAAGGGTTCGCCGCTGTTGTCGCTCGACAAGCAGTTCCTGAACGACTACATCAACAACGCCGGCAACGGTGTTGCCAGCTACATCATGAAGTTGGATACCGCAGCCAAGTGATTGCCAGCGGCGCCCTTGGGCGCCATGGAAGTGAGCGAAAGCCCCGCTCCGGCGGGGCTTTCGCTTTGCTGCATCTGGCGGAAAACAGCGTCCGCGCCAGCCATGACCTCCCGCCCATGCGCCGCGCTGAACGACTGTTAAGCTCCAAGGCTTACACCCTTCCCGGAGCTGTCCATGCGTCGCCGCGTCCTTGCCATCGCATCCTCCCTCGCCCTGCTGGCCGCGCCGGCCTTTGCGGCGCCGCGCACCACCACCCTGCCCCCGGCCTCGCTGGCCACTGCCGCGCAGCTGCGCGACCAGGCGCTGGCCGACGACACCGGCTGGAAGGTCGTCGAATCGCTGACCACCGAGATCGGCCCGCGCATTGCCGGCAGCGAAGCCGACGCACGCGCCGTGGCCTGGGCCGAAGCCAAGTTCAAGGCGCTTGGCTTCGACAAGGTATGGAAGGAGCCGGTGAGCTTCCCGAAGTGGGAGCGCCGCAGCGAGCACGCCGCAGTGACCGGGAACCACCCGCAGCCGCTGCAGATCACCGCGCTGGGCGGCAGCCCGGGCGGCACCGTGGAAGCGGAGGTGGTGCGCTTTGCCGACCTGGCCGCACTGCAGGCGGCACCGGCCGGATCGCTGAAGGGCAAGATCGCCTTCGTCGATTACCAGATGCTGCCGTTCCGCGATGGCCGCGACTATGGCCGCGGCGGCGCGATCCGCAGCAAGGGGCCGTCCGAGGCGATCCGCAAGGGCGCCGTCGGCTTCCTGATGCGTTCGGCCGGTACCGATTCGCACCGCGTGCCGCATACCGGCATCACCCGCTTCGACGATGGCCTGACCCCGGTGCCGTCGGCGGCCTTGTCGGTGCCCGACGCAGACCAGCTGGCGCGCCTGCTGGCCCGTGGCGCGACCACGGTGAAGGTTGCGCTGGATTGCGGCTGGGATGGTACGGCCACCTCGTACAACGTGATCGGCGAGATCACCGGCCGCAGCCTGCCGAAGGAAGTGGTGGTGATCGGCGGCCACCTGGATTCCTGGGATCTGGGCACCGGTGCGGTCGATGACGGTGCAGGCGTGGGCATCACCATGGCCGCCGGCCACCTGATCGGCCAGCTCAAGCAGGCGCCCAAGCGCACCATCCGCGTGATCGCCTTCGCCAACGAGGAACAGGGGCTGTATGGCGGCAAGGCCTACGCCGAAGCGCACGCCAAGGACGTGGCCCTGCACCAGCTGGCCGCCGAAAGCGATTTCGGCGCTGGCCGCATCTATGCCTTCAACACGGGCTCGCCGAATCCGGAAGGCTCGCGCGAGGCCACCCGGCAGATTGCCGAGGTGATGAAGCCGCTGGGCATCGAGTACCAGGCCGACAAGGGCGGCCCGGGCCCGGATGTCGGCCCGCTGGCCGCCAAGGGCGGTGCCTGGGCCTGGCTGGCGCAGGATGGTTCGGACTACTTCGACCTGCACCACACCGCCGACGACACGCTCGACAAGATCGACCCGAAGGCGCTGGCGCAGAACGTGGCCGCGTATGCCGTGTTCGCGTATCTGGCCGCCGACGCCGATGGCAGCTTCGGCAGCGAAGCCAAGGCGACCACCCCGCCGAACGAGTGAGTCCACTTCCACGCTGTGCGTGGAGTGACTCATGACCGGGTAGCGCCGGGCCATGCCCGGCGCTACCGGCCTGGGTGCCTAGTGCGCCCACACGCTGGTATTGCGAACCCCCAGCAGCTTCGGGTTGAACAACGGGTCACGTCCCTGACGCCGGTGATCTTCGTAGTCGCGCAGCGCCGCCAACGCGGGCCTCTGCAGCAGCAGCATGGCGATGATATTCAGCCAACTCATCATGCCTACCCCGATATCACCCAGCGCCCACGCCACTGTCGCACTGTTCATCGCCGAGTAGCCCGTAGCGGCCAGGAACAACAACTGGAAGGTGCCCATCACCCAACCTTGGGGACGATCGCGGAAGAGGTAACTGACGTTGGTTTCGGCCATGTAGTACAGGGCCAGGATGGTGGTGAACGCGAATGGCAGAATCGCCAGTGCGACGAACGACTTGCCGAAGCCGGGCAAGGCCGACTCCACCGCATGCTGCACGAAGCGTGGCCCTGCTTCCACGCCGGGAAGGTTGCCCAGCAGCAGACGCGCCTCATCCGGTACACCGTTCACCGCGGGGTCGTAGACGTTGTAGAGCCCGGTGGAGAGAATCAGGAAGGCCGTCGCGCTGCACACGACCATGGTGTCGATGTACACCGAGAACGACTGCACCAGCCCCTGCTTCACCGGGTGCGACACTTCAGCTGCAGCGGCAGGATGCGCGCCACTGCCCATGCCAGCTTCGTTGGACAGCACGCCACGACGCACCCCCCATTGGATCGCGGTCCCGATCATCGCGCCGAATGCGGCGTCAACACCGAATGCGCTGCGCAGCACCAGGGCGATGACCTCAGGCACGCGCTCGACGTTGAGTACCATCACCACCGCAGTGACCAGCAGGTAAGCCACGGCCATCACCGGCACCACCCATTCGGCGACGCGCGCGATGCGACGCACGCCGCCGAGCAGGATCGCCGCCAACACCACCAGCAGCACACCGGTGGTGACCATCACCGGAACATCCCAGGCTTCGTTCACCGCACTGGTGATGGCGTTGGACTGCGTGCCCGCCAGCATCGCCCCCGCCAGCACCGTGACCAGCGCGAACAGCACGGCGTACCAGCGCTGGCCCAGCCCCTTTTCGATGTAGTACGCCGGGCCACCGCGATACTGGCCGTTGGCATCACGATCCTTGTAGATCTGCGCCAGCGTGGACTCGATGAAGGCGCTGGAGGCGCCGAGGAAGGCGACGATCCACATCCAGAAGATCGCACCGGGCCCGCCGAAGGCAATGGCCATGGCCACACCGGCGATGTTGCCGACGCCGACCCGGCTGGACAGCGACAGCGACAGCGCCTGGAACGGTGAGACGCCGGCGGCGGAGCGCTCGTGGCGGAACATCAGGCGCAGCATGTCCGGCAGCGCGCGCAGCTGGATGAAGCGGGTACGCACGCTGAAGTACAGCCCGGTGAGCAGGCACAGCACCACCAGGTACGGGCTCCAGACGATGCCGAGGATCGCGTTGACGACAGATTCGATGTTCATCGGCGCCTCCTCAGAAGAACATGCCCAGGGCGACCTGGGGGCTGAAGGTGCGGCCGGTGTTGCGCCCGGCCACGGTGAACTCGACGCCGGCGATCAGGCCCAGCGTTGGGCTGAAGTGATACTCGACCGCGGGTGCCAGAGTGACGTTGCGGCTGGCCGGGCGGTGCTCTTCAATGCGTTCGATCTCACCCCTGCCGTTGCGCGCGAAGCCGCTCAGGCGCTGTCCCGTCTCGCGGCTGGCTGCCATTTCCATCACGCCCACCCAGCGTGCGTTGAAGCTGTACTCGGCGCCTACCGACAGGCCCAGCACCGAGCCGCGCGCGATGTGCCCCTGGAAGCTGGCATCGGTGCCATACACGCTGGTGCCGGAAATGGCGGTGCGCGCCGGGGCCGGTCCGGCACTGAGCTGGGCGCGCCAGCGCAACGGACGATCGTTGCCCAGCCACACCACCTGCTGCACGCCCAGCGCGGCCGTGGTGCGCTGCACGCCGTCGCCCTGCGCATCGAGCGCATTGCCGGTGATGCGATCGTGGCTGCCGGTACTGAAGCGCTGCACCAGCGCCACCGACACCGCCGGCCGGGTGCCATCGGCATTGGGCGCCTGCAGCAGGTACTGCAGGCGTGCGGTGGTGTCACCGGCACGGAAGCCACTGCTGCGCGCGCTGCCGGATTCGGAGCGCGAGGCGCTGAGATTGACCTGGCCCATCACCCGGTCGCTGAAGCCGTAGATGATCGGTACCACGGTCGCCCACGCGCCGCTGCGCTCGGCGCTGCGGCGACGATCACCGTTGCCGTCGTAGTGGTCGCGGCTGTCGATCCGCACCAGATAGGGCTCGATGAACCAGTGGCCCTGCGGCAGGCCGGCGGGGTTGGGCGTGATCAGCGGACCGGTGAAGTTGACGCCGTCGAGGCTGCGCTCCGCTGCCTGTACCAGCGGGGGTGCCAGCGAAGCGATTGCCAGCACCAGGCAGGTGCACAGAGTGCGGTGTTGGATGGGACGCATGGAAACCACTCCTGTTCGACGCTGAAAGGAGTTCCACCGTGCGGCGCAGGACATGGCCCAACAATGAGACAAGTTCTAAAATTGTCTTAACTTTCATCAAGCGCGCTTGAAGAGGCACGCGATGACGCAGCCGGCCCGATGTTGAGCCCCCTCGCTGCATCGCGCAGAAAAAACCCGGCCACAAGGGCCGGGTCACGTCATCGACAAGGTGGTAAAGCGACAGGCTCAGCCGGTACGGCGGCTCGCCCACTGCGCCAGCAGCACGGCCGTGGCGGATGCGACATTGAGGCTTTCCACGGCGCCGCTTCCGGGAATGGACACCTGCAGGTCGCACTGGCCGGCAAGGTCGCGGTCCATGCCCTCGCTCTCCGCGCCCATCACATAGACCAGGCGCGACGGCAGCGATGCGCGGAACACGTCTTCGCCGCCCTCGACCAGGGTGGCGGCCAGCCCGAAGCCGGCCGCACGCAGTTGCGCCATCGCCCGCGCGTTGTCCGGCAGCTGTACCAGCGGCACCGATTCGGCGCCCCCTTCGGCCACGCGCGCTGCGGCGCCGGACAGCGCCAGCGTGCTGCCGGCCGGCAGCAGCAGGGCCTTGACCCCGAAGTGCGCGGCCGAGCGCAGGATCGCACCGAAGTTGTGCGGATTGCCGACCCCGTCCAGCCACAGCGCCAGCGCCGGCGCGCCGGCCGGCAGCGTCGCCAGCCAGGCATCCAGCGCCTGTACCGGCGCACGCAGCACGTCGGCCACCAGGCCTTCATGATGGGTGGTCGCGGCCAGCTTGTTGAGGTCACCCTCCTCCACCACGCGATAGCCCACGCGGTTGGCCACGCACCACTTCAGCACCGGCTGCAGGCGCGGAATCAGCGCTTCCACCAGGTACAGCTTGCGCAGGGCCTGCGGGCGCTTGTCGAACAGGGCCTGCACGGCGTTCCAGCCATACAGGCGCAGTTCGTCGTTGCCGCGCCCCGGCGGTGGCGGGGTACCACCCTCACGCGGGGGCAGCGGGGTGGCCCGCGGCGGTCGCGACGACGGGCGGCGGGCGTTCTTCCAGGGATCATTCACTACGGGACAACTCCAGCTTGCGTTGACGCCAGAAATCGGCGTTCTTGATGCCCAGGGCATCGGGGTCGAAGGTCGGATCGAGGCCGAGTTTCTTCTGTCGTTCGTAATCACGCAGGGCCAGCATGGCCGGCTTCTGGATGATGAGAATGGCGATGATGTTCAGCCAGGCCATCAGGCCCACGCCGATGTCACCCAGCGCCCAGGCCAGGGTTGCATTATGGAACGCGCCGAACACCACCATGCCGATGATGCCCAGGCGCAGTACCAGCACGGTCAGCGGGCGCTTCTTGTTGTGGTTGACGTAGGTCAGGTTGGTTTCGGCCATGTAGTAATAGGCCATGATGGTGGTGAAGGCGAAGAAGAAGATCGCAATGGATACAAACGCCGAACCCCAGCCCGGCAGCACCGCTTCCACGCCGGCCTGCGCGTAGCCGGCACCTTCCGGAATGCCGGCCAGGCCCTGGAAGATCGGCGCGGCGCCCGGCACCGGTGAGTACACGTTGTAGGTGCCGCTGGCCAGGATCAGGAACGCGGTGGCGGTGCACACCATCATGGTGTCGAAGTAGATGGCGAAGGCCTGCACGTAGCCCTGCTTGGCCGGGTGCGAGACTTCCGAGGCGGCTGCAGCGTGCGGGCCCGAGCCCTGGCCGGCTTCGTTGGCGTAGATGCCGCGCTTGATGCCCCACTCCACCGCCAGGCCCATCATTGCGCCGAACGCAGCATGGGTACCGAACGCACTCTTGAAGATGATGCCGAACATTTCCGGCACGCGGTCGTAGTTGATGACCATGATGACGATGGCGGTCAGGATGAACGCCGCAGCCATGAACGGCACCACCACTTCGGCGAAGTTGGCGATGCGCTTGACGCCGCCGAAGATCACCACGCCCAGCAGCAGTGCCACCACGATGCCGATACCCAGCTTCAGTGCCTGCACCGATTCCATGCCCAGCGTCTGGCCATCCAGCGGGCCACACAGGGCGGTGCCGCGGCAGGCGTTGATGATGCTGTCGGCGATGGCATTGGCCTGCACGCCCGGCATCAGGAAGCCGGCCGCAATGATCGTGGCGATGGCGAAGACCAACGCGTACCACTTCAGGCCCATGGCCTTTTCGATGTAGTAGGCAGGGCCACCGCGGTAGCGGCCTTCGGCATCCTTGGTCTTGTAGATCTGCGCCAGGGTGCATTCCACGTACGAGGTGGACGCGCCGAGGAAGCCCATCACCCACATCCAGAAGATGGCGCCGGGGCCGCCGAAGGCGATGGCGGTGGCCACGCCGGCGATGTTGCCGATGCCCATGCGGCCGGCCATCGACATGGCCAGGGCCTGGAACGAGGAGACGCCGGCGTCGGACTTCTCACCCCTGACGGTAAGCCGGCACATCTCGAGGAACCCGCGGATCTGCATGAAGCGCGTGCGCAGGCTGAAGAACAGGCCGGCGCCCAGGCACACGAAGATCAGTGCCTTGCTCCAGATGATGCTGTTGATGAAATGTACGGTTGCTTCCACGCTCGCTCTCTCCAGTCGGCGGGTTGTGAGGACGTCCCGTCGGCTGGAGGGGACGGGTCGATTCTCCCTGATCGAAGGCCACTGCGGTAGCGCCGGAAGCAATCCGCCGGGCATGGCCCGGCGCTACCGGCAGCAGCGGCAGCCCCGCGGGTCGCGCCGGGCGGTATCGCCGCGCAGGGTTCCGGCGCGCGGCAGCTTCGCGGGTAGCGCCGGGCCATGCCCGGCAGCGGGTCAAGGCAGCTGCGTGCGCACCCGGGCGAAGCGGCGCAGATCGTGCAGCACGCCGCGCTTGTAGACCGCGCAGCGGTCCACGCCTTCTTCCTGGAAGCCGTTCTTTTCCAGCACCCGCGCCGAGCCGAGGTTGAAGTCGACCACGCCGGCCTGCAGCCTGAACAGGCGCAGCTCGTCCATCACCCACGGCGCGAACAGGCCCACCACGCGGGTCATCAGGCCCCGGCCCCAGTAGGCCTGCCCCAGCCAGTAGCCCAGTTCAGCCATGTGCGCGCGTTCGGCGCTGCCCTGCTGTGCACCGACACTGCCACAGGCCTCACCGCCGATCTCGATGGCCAGGTTCAGGGTACCCGGGGCCAGCACGCGGCCGGCCAGGAAGGCCTCGCCATCGGCGCGCGTGTAGGGATACGGAAAGCGGTCGCGCAGCCCGCGCGAGACCTCGGCGTCGTTGGCATGGCGCAGCAGCGAAGGCAGATCGTCGCTGCACCAGGGCCGCAGCACGAAGCCCTCACCCTGCAGGCGGTAGCCCGGGTCAGGCATGGCCACCCACCGACGGCGACGCCGCCTCCTGGGTCTCCAGTTCGCGCTTCACCGCTTCCGGCGAACGGGTGTACGGGGCCAGCCGCGCGTAGAACGCCGGCACCACGAACAGCGACAGGAACGTGGACAGGGTGACGCCGAAGATGATCACGATGCCGATGGTGCCACGGCTGGCCGAGCCCGGGCCCCCGGCCGCGACCAGCGGGATCGCACCGACCACGGTGGCGATGGAGGTCATCAGGATCGGGCGCAGGCGCACCATCGCCGATTCGATGATCGCCGTGCGCACGCTGCGACCGTCGTCGCGCAGCTGGTTGGCGAATTCGACGATGAGGATGCCGTTCTTCGCCGCGAGGCCGACCAGCATGACGATGCCGATCTGGCTGAACAGGTTAACCGTGCCACCGCTGACCCACAGCCCGACCAGTGCGCCGAGCACGCCCAGCGGCACGGTCAGCATGATGGTCAGCGGATGGATGAAGCTCTCGAACTGCGCGGCCAGCACCAGATACACCACCAGCAGGGCCATGGCGAAGGTCAGCAGCACCGCGCCACCGGCGCTCTGGTACTCACGCGATTCGCCCTTCCAGTTCACCTGTGCGTACTGCGGCAGTTCCTCGCGAGCGACGTCCTGCGCCCAGGCGATGGCCTCGCCCAGTGGGTAGCCCGGCGCCAGGCCCGCGCTGATGGTGATCGAGCGCAGCCGGTTGAAGCGGTTGAGCGTGCCGGCCTCGGCCACTTCACTCAGCGTGACCAGGTTGGACAGCGGTACCAGTTCGCCGGAGGTCGCACGCACGCGGATCGCGGCGAGATCGGCCGGGCTGGCGCGGCCATCGCGGCCGGCCTGGACCAGCACGTCGTACTCCTCGCCGTTGTCGACGAAGGTGGTGACCCGGCGCGAGCCCATCATGGTTTCCAGCGCCGAACCGATCGCGGTGACCGGCACGCCGAGGTCGGCCGCGCGCTGGCGGTCGATGTTCACCCGCATCTGCGGCCGGGTTTCCTTGTAGTCCGAATCCGGACCGACCAGGCCCGGGTTGTCGGCCATGCGCAGCAGGATGCGGTCACGCCACTGCGCGATCTCGGCATATTCCGGCCCGCCCAGCACGATCTGGAACGGCTGGCCGCCGCTGCGCACCAGGCCGCCCCCGACCTGGGTGCGCACGCGCACGCCGCGCATGGTGTCCAGTTCCTTCTGCAGCTCGTCGGCCACTTCCGGCGTGCCTTCACTGCGCTGGCGCCACGGCTGCAGGAAGATGCTGACCCGGCCGGTGTGCATTTCCTCGCTGGCGCCCCAACCCCCCGGCACGCGGGGATTGGCGCGCACGATCGGTTTGTCCGGGCCGACATGCGGCGCCAGCAGCGCCTCCACCTGCTGCACCTGCTGCACGGTGTAGTCGTAGCCGGCGCCTTCGGGGCCGTCGATCATGATCTGGAACGAGCCCCGGTCCTCGGCCGGGGCCAGCTCGGACGGCAGCAGCTTCAGCAGGCCCCAGCTGGCGGCCAGCGCAGCGACCATCACCAGCAGGTAGATCCAGGTGCGGTCGACATGGCGTTCCAGCACGCGACCATAGGCGCCGGCCAGGCGGTCCAGGTTGCGGTTGACCACGCCGTGCAGCCCGCGCGGCGCCTGCCCGGTATGCGGCTTGAGCAGCTTGGAGGCCATCATCGGTGTCAGCGTCAGCGCCACGAAGGCCGACAGCGCCACCGCCGCCGCCAGCGCCACGGCCAGCTCGCGGAACAGCCGCCCGGTGTTGCCTTCCAGGAAACCGACCGGCAGGAACACCGCCACCAGCACGGCGGTGGTGGCGATCACCGCGAACGCCACCTGCGCGGTACCGCGCTTGGAGGCCACCAGCGGCGGCTCGCCCAGATCGATGCGGCGCTGCACGTTCTCCACCACCACGATCGCATCGTCCACCACCAGGCCGATGCACAGCACCAGGGCAAGCAGGGTCAGCAGGTTGATCGAGAAGTCGAAGGCATACAGCGCGATGAACGCGGCGACCAGGCAGACCGGCACCGTCACCGCCGGAATCAGCGCGGCGCGGAAGCTGCCGAGGAACAGCCAGATCACCGCCAGCACCAGGATCATCGCCTCCACCAGGGTGGCGTAGACGCGGTCCACCGCGGCTTCGATGAAGGTGGTGTTGTCGAAGGCCACGAAGATCTGCGTGCCCTTGGGCAGGGTCAGCGCCACCCGCTCGGCTTCAGCGCGCGCGGTGCGCGCCACGTCCAGCGAGTTGGCGGTGGAGGTCTTGACGATGCCCAGGCCGATGCCCGGCTCGCCGTTGCTGCGGTAGTACGCGCGGCGCTCGGCCGAGGCCAGCTCGATCTTCGCCACGTCGCCCATGCGCACCACGTAGCCGTCGCGGCCCTTGCCCAGCGGGATGGTCGCGAAGTCCTCGGGCTTGATGTAGTTGCGCTCCACGCGCAGGGTGAAATCGCGGTCGGTCGATTCGATGCGGCCTGCCGGCAGCTCCACGTTCTCGTTGCGCAGCGCGGTTTCCACATCACCGGTGGTCAGCCCGCGCGCGGCCAGCTGGTCGCGGTCCAGCCAGATCCGCATCGCGTAGCGCTGGCGGCCGCCGATGCGGACCTGGGCCACGCCATCGAGGCTGGAGAAGCGATCGACCACATAGCGGTCGGCGTAGTCGCTCAGCTCCAGCGTGTCCATGGTCGAAGACACCATGTTGAACCAGATGATCGGGTCGGCATCGCTTTCGACCTTGGCGATTTCCGGCGGCCGCGCCTCTTCCGGCATGCGGTCGGCAACGCGGCTGACCGCATCGCGCACGTCGTTGGCCGCCGCTTCGATATCGCGGTTGGAGGTGAACTCGATGCTGACCTGCGAGCGTCCATTGGTGCTGCGCGCGTTGATCGTATCGATGCCTTCGATGCCGGCCAGCGCGTCTTCCAGCACCTGGGTGATGCGGCTTTCGATGACCGCCGCCGAGGCGCCGGTGTAGTCCACCGACACCGAGACGATCGGCGGATCGATGGCCGGCAGCTCGCGCAGGGTCAGGCGGGTGAACGACATCACGCCCAGCACCAGCAGCAGCAGGCTCATCACCACGGCAAACACCGGCCGCTGGATGGAGACGTCGGACAGCTTCATCCGCCGTGGCCCTCCGCGGCAACCGGCGCCGGTGCATCCGCCGGCTGGGCCCCCGTGACCGGGGCCGCGTCCTGCGCGGCCACCTTCAGCCCGGCACGCAGCTTGCCGGTGCCATCGACCACGATGCGCTGGCCCGCTTGCAGGCCCTGCCTGATCTCGACCACACCGGCGCGGCGTGCGCCGGTGGCCACGTCGACGCGCTCGACAGTGTCATCGGCCTTGATGCGGTAAACGAAGGTATCGCGGCCTACCTGCACCACCGCGATTTCCGGAATCACCAGCGCCGGGCGCTCGGGGTGGAACAGGCGCACGTCCAGCAGCATGCCCGGGCGCAGGGCGTGGTCGGCATTGGCGAAATCGGCGCGCACGGTCACCGCGCGGGTGGCCGGATCGATGCGTGCGTCGATGGTGCTGACCACGCCCTCGAAGGTACGTCCGGGCCAGGCCACGCTGCTGGCCTGCACCGCATCGCCGGTGGAAAGCGCAGCCAGTTCGACTTCCGGCACCTGGAAGTCGACATGCATGCGTTCGATGTCATCCAGCGTGGCGATCACCGTGGTCGGCGTCAGCAGCGTTCCGGGGCTGACCTGGCGGATGCCGAGCACGCCGGCGAAGGGGGCGCGGACGCGGCGATCGCCGATGTCCGACTGCATCTGGGCAACGCGTGCCTCGGCGGCGTCGCGGATCGATTTCTGGGTATCCAGCGTGGCGCTGGACACCAGCCGTTGTGCGGCCAGCTCGCGCTGGCGCCGGTACAGCTGATCGGCTTCGCGGAAGGTCGCCTGCGCCTGCACCAGCGCCGCTTCCTGGGCCTGCCCGCGCAGGGTCACGATCGGTGCGCCGGCGGCCACCTGCTGGCCACTTTCGAAATGCACCCGCTCCACGATCTCACTGACCTTGGCGGTCACGCTGATCGACTCGCGCGCCTTGGCCGTACCCAGTGCCTGCAGCGTGTCGTTCCACGGCAGGGACTGCACGACCTGCGCGGTGACCGGCACCGCTTCGCCCTGCCGACGCGCGGCGGCCTCCTGTTTGCCTGCACACCCGGCCAGGGCGGCCAGGCTGAGGCCAAGGGCCAGGGTCGAAGCAAGACGAGCCAACATGAACGGTCCAGAGTGATCCACGGCCGCCGAGTGTAGGCATCCCCCCATGAAAGCGGTATGTGCCAAGCGTTTACCGGCGTGGAACCGGCCCCGCGATAGCGCCGTCAACCGCATCCATGCAAGGCTGCCAACGGCGATGTCGGCGTATGTCGGGATGTATCGCCCGCCCCTGCGGCGGTCGCTGCCGTCGCAGCGTCGATGCTGTCCGGCCCGCCGCGTCGGGTGGGGGGCGGATCCTGGCGCGGATCCGGCCCCGTTTTTTTTGCCCGGCGCATGACGGTAGCGCCGGGCCATGCCCGGCGGATCAATACCGGTAGTTCAACTTCATCCAGACGCTGCGCCCGGGCTCGTTGATCCGCACCGGATCGGCCGGGAAGCCGAAGTCGGCGCTGCCGGCCAGATTCAGATGCTCGCTGTAGGCGCGGTCGAACAGATTGTCGACACCCGCGCTGAGCTGCAGCTGCGAACTGAAGCGGTACGCCGCATTGAGCGCGAACGTGGCGAAACCCGCACTGGGCCCGAGATCCTGCGCGACCACGTTGCCCTGGCCGTCAGCCACACGCTGCTGGTGGGTGACCGCACGCAGCAGCGCACCGGCACTCCAGCGCTGGCCTTCCCAGTTCGCACTCAGGCGCGCCTCCAACGGCGGCATCTGCGGCAGCGGACGCTGCTGGTCGCGGTTCTCGCCCCAGGCATAGGCCAGGGTGCCGCCCAGCGTCCACTGCCCGGCCAGCCTCGCCTCCAGGCCCGCCTCGGCACCGGCGATGCGCGCATCGATGTTGCTGGCCTGGCTCATGCCCATCATGCCGCTGCCGTGGTAGGTGAACAGGATGTAGTCCTGGATCTGACCGGCGTAGGCGGAGACCCAGGCCTGCACACGCGGCCCCTTGTACTGCAGGCCGACATCGAGCTGGGTGGTGCGCTCGGGCTGCACGCCGGTGAACGCGTTCGCTGCACCGCCCGGGCCGCGGTCGGGCGAGAACAGCTCCCAGTAGTCGGGCATGCGTTCACTGTGGCCCAGGCCGGCGTACCCGGTCAGGCCATCGGCCAGGTCCTGCTCATAGCGCAGGAAGCCGCTGCCGAGCCATTCCCTGCGCGTCTGCCCGGCACTGGGATTGGGCCGGTCGCCCATCATTCCGCGGATCGACTGCCGCGCATCGCGGGCGCTGGCGCGATCGATGCGCAGCCCGCTGATCCAGCGCTGCCCGGTGCCGGCGCCGAGGGTCAACTCGCTGAACACCCCATGGCGACGGAACTCCGCATCGGTCTGCCACGCTGCCTGCCGGTAGGTATCGCGGCCCATGCCCATGCGGCCACGATGGCGGCTGTCCTCGCCATCCACGCCGGCCACCAGCAGCACCTCCTGCCAGCGCCACTCGGCACTGATCCGGCCGCCCTGGGTGCGGCGGTCCACGTTCGAAGCCATCGGCATCGGCATCATGCTGTGCGGGTTCGGCGTGCGCAGCGTGTAGTTGTCCATCACGTGGTCGGCCTCGTTGTAGTACACGTTGGCCTGCAGCGTGTCCCACGCACCCGGCAGATTGCGCTTCTCGAAGCGCGCCGCGTAGCTGGTGCGTTCGAACGCCGCCCCGTCCATGCCACGGCCCGCGTAACGCGCGATGGCATCGCCGGCCCCGGCGGAGATTTCCAGCAGGGTGTCGGCATCCGGCGTCCAGCCGATGGCCACGTCGCCATTCCACTTGCGCCACTTCGACGGCACCACGTCACCGTGGCCGTCGGTGTAGTCATCGGCTTCGGAACGGTTGCCGCTGGCGCGCACATAGCCGGTCGGCTGGCCCAGGGTCAGGTCCAGCACCTGGTCGTTGCGGTTGCGCGAGCCAACCAGCGCGCTGGCGTCGGCACGCAGGCCCGGTTGCTCGAAGCGCGGCGTATCGCGCTCGAAACGCACGGTGCCGGCCGAAGCGCCTGCGCCCCAGCGCACGCCCTGCGGCCCCTTGATGATGGTCAGCCGGTCGAAGCTCTCCGGCGCGATGTAGGACAGCGGATTGTCCATGCGCGACGGGCAGGCACCGATCAGGTTGCCGTCATTGCTGAGGATGTTCAGGCGCGAACCGAACATGCCGCGCAGCACCGGGTCACCGTTGGTGCCGCCATTGCGGACGGCGGAGAAGCCGGGGACGGTCTTCAGGTAATCGGCACCATCGCTGGCGGGCACCGGCTGCCGCGGCAGGCGCGGATCGGTCACCCAGTGCAGCGGCGAAGACGGCGCGGCGGCGGTGACCACCATGGTGTCGAGGGTGCGCGCCTGTTCGGCGGGCGCAGCACGGGCCAGTGACGCGGCCACGGCCAGGCCGAGGGCAACCGGCAGGCGCGCACAGGCGCCCGCGGGGCGGGAAGTCATTTTCATCGGAACAGCTCCAGGGTACGCACGCGCGCACGGCGCCTGCTCAGGCGTCGTGCGGCAGATTCATGGGGACATCAGCGGACGATGGAGAAACGCGGCGGTCCACGCGCGGCATGCGCCGGCCAGCGCAGCGCGGGCAGTACCTGCTGTGACCACGGGAACGCCAACCGCGGCCGCCACAGCAGCGGCAACAGCAGCACCAGCACCGCCAGCCACGGCAGCAGGCGCATCGCCAGCACGCAGTATTCGCAGGCGTCGCCGTGCATGGCGTGGGGGTCGACCGGGCGATCGGGCGCTGCCGGCGCAGCATCGTGCTGATGGTGGCCGGCCATGGCCATGGCGTGCATGTCATGGCCCATGGCGGCGTGGTCCATGCCTGCCATCGCGGCGTGCTCCATCGGCTGCGCCTGCAGCGCGCGGCTGACCAGTGGCGCAAGCACCATCAGCAGCGTCGCCAGGACGGCGAGCTGGAGCAGAAGGCGCTGCGGGCGGGACAGGCGGGTCACCCCGTTAGTTTAGAGCCGGGTCCAGGGTTGCCCGTGCGACGAACCGTCGCAGGAGGGGGTTTATCGGCAGGGCGGCGCCCTGCACCTGCTACGAGCTGGAGCAACAGCAACAGCAGAAGCGAGCTTTCTGGGGGATGGCGGATCTCCGCGATCTGCAGTAGATCCGCGCCATGCGTGGATGAATCTCCATCGGAATCGACTATTTCGAATTGGAATCGAAACGCATCCACGCATGGCGTGGATTGCCGTGTCGACCAAGGTCGACACCTGCCAACAGCCGCCGGAATCTGTCAGCGGTGGGGCGGTGTGGGCAGGCAGGACCGTTGGCGCCATGAATGGCGCCATCGAGCCTCCATGGATGGATTCACGGCGTGTCCTGCCTGCCCACACCGCCCCGCCACCCCACGGAAAGCACGCTTCTGCTGTTGCTGTTGCCGTTGCTTGAATGTCGTAGCAGGTGCAGGGCGCAGCCCTGCCGACCCCCACCCCTCAGACCGTGATGGTCTGGGTCAGTGACTCCCAGGTCGGCGGTACCGGCCACGCGGCCGCCTGGTTGCCATCCAGCACCCGCCGCAGGTCGCGCGGGTCGATCTGCGGCGCCAGCACATGCACCAGCTCCAGCGCATAGTCACGCAGCACCCGGTCGCGCGGCAGCACCGCCCACGCGATGCACTCGGTGATCGGCGCCGGTGCCGGCCAGACCTGCAGGTCTTCGTCGGCGGCGCTGATCGCCATCTCCGCCAGCAGCCCCACGCCCAGCCCGGTACGCACATAGGTCTTGATCAGGTCGGCATCCAGCGCGGTGAGGGCCAGATCAGGCACCAGCTGGTTGGCCGCGAACGCGCGCTGCAACGAAGAGTTGGGCCGGGTGGACGATTCGTAGCTGATCAGCGGCTGCCTGGCCAGCGCTGCCAGGTCCGGTGCACGACCGGCGCGGGCCAGCGGGTGGCCCTTGGGCACCACCACCAGCCGACGCCAGCGGAACAACGGCACCGCAATGCCATCGCTGGGCTCGGCGCCCGCGGTGCTGATGATGGCGATATCCGCATCGCCCTGGTTCAAGCGGTCCAACGCGTCGGCTTCACCGGCCTGCTGCAGATGCACGCTGACCTGCGGGTAAGCCTGCTTGATACGCGCCACCGCCGGCGGCAGCACGAAGCGGGCCTGGGTGTGGGTGGTGGTCAGGATCAGCTGGCCCTGGCTTTCACGCCGCTGGTTGGCCGCGTAGGTGCGGATGTTGTTGGCTTCGGCGAGCACCGCGCGGGCGCGGCTGATCACTTCGGTGCCGGCCGGGGTGACCGACTCCAGGCTGCGCCCCTTGCGCACGAACAGCAGAAAGCCGAGCTCGTCCTCCAGCTGCTTGAGCTGCTTGGACAGCCCCGGCTGGGTAGCGTGCACGCGCGAGGCCGCGAGCGTGATGTTCAGCTCGGCGTCGGCGATGGCAACCAGGTAGCGCAGCTGGGTCAGCGTCATGACAGGCGGGGTGGCGGAGGCGGTAGTCCACTCTAGGGTCAATTCCCGTCACCAGCTTATAACCAAAGGTTGTTTAAGAAAGGCATCTGGTCATTTCCGGGCGTCATATGCCGGCGTTACGGTCAGCCGGCAGCCGCTGGCCTGCCTGCCAGCCCCCTCTTCCCGCCGCTCCCGACCCGGCGCGGCCCGTTTCCGGAGCGCCATCATGGCCCTGTACGACTCCATCCTCGATACCGTCGGCAACACCCCCATCGTCAAGCTGCAGCGCCTCGCTCCGCCGCAGGTCAGCCTCTATGCGAAGGTCGAATCGTTCAACCCGGGTGGCTCGGTGAAGGACCGGCTGGCGCTGGCGATCATCCTCGACGCCGAACAGCGCGGGCTGCTCAAGCCGGGCGACACCATCGTCGAAGCCACCTCCGGCAATACCGGCGTGGCACTGGCGATGGTCGCCGCGGCACGCGGCTACAAGTTCGTGGCGACGATGGTCGAAACGTTCTCGGTGGAACGACGCAAGCTGATGCGCGCGTACGGCGCCAAGGTGATCCTGACCCCGGCGGCGGAACGTGGCAGCGGCATGGTACGCAAGGCGCGCGAGCTGGCCGAGCAGCATGGCTGGTTCCTGGCCAGCCAGTTCGCCAACCCGGCCAACCCGGCCTACCACCGCAACACCACCGCCGCGGAGATCCTGCGCGATTTTGCCGGCCGGCGGCTGGACGTCTTCGTCAGCGGCTGGGGCACCGGCGGCACCCTCACCGGTGTTGGCGAGGTGCTCAAGGTCGCCCGGCCCGATACCCGCATCGTCGCCACCGAGCCTGCCGGTGCCGCACTGCTGAAGGGCGACGACTGGAAGCCCCACAAGATCCAGGGCTGGACGCCGGACTTCGTGCCGGACGTGCTCAACCGCGCGGTGGTCGATGAACTGGTCACCGTGGACGATGACCGCGCGATTGCGACCGCGCGTCGGCTGGCGGCCGAAGAAGGCATCTTCGTGGGCATCTCGGCCGGCGCCACCGTGGCCAGCGCGCTGGACGTCGCCGCCCGCGCCGAGCCCGGCGCGGTGATCCTGGCAATGCTGCCGGATACCGGCGAGCGCTACTTCTCCACGCCCCTGTTCGCCGATGTCAACGAAGGCTCCGACGACGACTGGCTGGCCGGCCTGCCCTGATCGCTGCGTTGTCGATGACAGCGGGATGACGCCCACCCTCGCGGTGGGCGTTCTCGTCTGGGCGTTGCTGTCCTCGCATGTTCATCCGGGCGTTGCCGCGCACGGCGGACAGCGGTGTCGTGCAGACGCAGGCCGACCGGCCCGGCGGCCTTCGATCCGGCCGCCCGGTGATCGCTTCAGCCTGCGTGAAGGCGGCGCCCGCCATCGTGCGTGAAGGCCGGAAATCGCAGCGCGTGAGACGGTCATGACACAGCATGGATGCCCTGCCCTCTAAGGTATGGGTGCAGCCAGCGCGGGGTATGGCGCGCAACAACAACAGGCAGGAGACGGACGCATGAAGATCGAAGTGTGGCAGGGCGACATCACGACCCTGGCGGTGGATGCGATCGTCAACGCGGCCAATGAATCACTGCTCGGCGGCGGCGGTGTCGACGGTGCGATCCACCGCGCCGCCGGCCCCGCCCTGCTGGCCGAATGCGAGCGCCTGCCGGAGCTGCGGCCGGGCGTGCGCTGCCCCACCGGGGAAGTGCGGGCCACCCAGGGCCATGCCCTGCCGGCCCGGCACGTGCTGCACACCGTGGGCCCGGTCTGGCACGACGGCCACCGTGACGAGCCGGCGCTGCTGGCCAACTGCTACTGGAAGTCACTGCAGCTGGCCGAATCCCTCGGCGTGCAGTCGATTGCGTTCCCGGCGATCAGCTGCGGGGTGTACGGCTACCCGCTGTACCAGGCAGCGCAGGTTGCCGTTACTGAAACGCTGGCCTGGCAACGCAGCCACGCGCAGCCGATGCGGATCGTGCTGGTCGCATTCAATACCGCGACGGCCAAGGCCTACCAGCAGGCGCTGGCGGCAGCGGGCCAGCCGGTCGACAGCGAGCGCGCCGCGCTGCTGCCCCCGTTGGGCAATGCCGGGTTCGCAGCGGCGCATTGAGCTCCCCGCGAGCGAATGAACAGGCCGGGCACCGCCCGGCCTGTTCCGTGTTCCCGACGTGCTGGCCGGCGTGGCCAGGTACCGGCTCAGTCCACTTCGGCAGCCGCGTCGGCGGTCGCGGCAGCGGCAGCGGCAGCGGCCGCAGCGTCGCCCGCGCTGGCGCCGTCGATCTGCACACGCATTTCAACCATGGCCTGCTCGTCACTGAGACTGGATACCTCGACGGTGTAATGACCGGCCGGCAGCGATTCCTGCAGCCGCGCATTGGTGTCGCCACCGCCATCGTCATCCACCCGTTCCAGATCCCCATTGACCAGGCGCAGCACCGTGTCGACCTGGCTGGAGATTGCGTCCAGTCGCACATCGGCCGGGCGATCCAGGCTCAGCAGGAAGCGCCGGCGACCCTGGCTGTCGAGCATGGTGAACACGCTGCCGGAGGTCGGCAGGGACGTACCGTCGCGGCTGACCATGTTGGCCGGCAGTTCGGTGCTGCGGGCAGTCAGCTTGAACGCGCCGGTGGCGCGCTCGCCCAGGCTGCGCACACTCAGCGTGTAGCGACCCGGCTCCAGCGGCAGGCTGAGGCGCGAATGGGTGCTGTCGCCACCGTCGTCATTCTCGACCACGACCCCCTTGCCTTCGAGCTTCAGCACCGTGTCGAAGGCGTCCGACTCCAACCGGATCTCGTACAGGCCGGCCTTGTCCACCTGCAGGGTGTAGTCCTGTGATCGGGACGCGAGCAGGTCGAGGATCTCGCCACCGGAGGTGATCGGCTTGCCGTTGTACGGCACGAGCTTTTCCACGCGCAGGCGGTAGGGACCGAAGGCGGTGGGGCCGTTGGCGTTGACCGCGATCTGGTAGATGCCGGCGCCGGTGCTGCGGAACGCCAGTGCGACGTCTTCGCTGCGCTCGTCGCCCGGACTGCTGCTGGCGACCAGGCTGCCGTCGTTGAACACGGCAATCGAACCGCTCAGTGCGCCGGTCAGCTTGATGCCGACCAGTGCCTTGTCCTCCAGCTTTATCTGGTACAGCTGATGGTGGCTGCCATCGTTGAAGTTGATGCCGCTGCGCGAGGTGATTTCACCCGATACCGGCTTGTCGAACTCCAGCGAGGGCGCCTTGCCGCTGTCGGCGCTGCCGCCCATCCGGTTGCAGCCGCCGACGGCGAGCACCGTCGCCACGGCCAGCGTGAGTGCTGCGATACGCATGTGTTCTTCTCCCTGGCCATCCCTGTAGTCCCCGCGCACTGGCCTGGCGCGCGGCAACGATACCGGCAAAAGCAAACGCCGGCAGAATGCCGGCGTCGCCCTGTCGGTTCATGCGGTGCAGCGGCCGATCAGCCGTTCCACTTGCCCAGCGCAGCCAGGCCGTTTTCCTTGGCACGCTCGTAGACGGTCTTCTGCGCGGCAGCGTAGTTGCCCTTCATGTCCTTGCCCCACAGCTTCAGCGCTGCCTGCTGCATGGCACGGCCATAGGAGAAGCTCAGCGGCCACGGCAGGTTGCCCATCTGGTTCATGGCATTGAGATGCGCGGTGGACTGCTCATCGCTCTGGCCGCCGGACAGGAACACCACGCCCGGCAGGATCGCCGGCACCGTGCTCTTGAGGCACATCACGGTCGACTCGGCCACTTCCTCGACGTCGGCCTGCTCATCGCAGCCCTTGCCGGAGATGACCATCGACGCCTTCAGGATGGTGCCTTCCAGCAGCACGTTCTGCTGGTACAGGGCGTCGAACAGCGAACGCAGGGTGGCCTCGGTGACTTCGTAGCAGGTCTCGATGTCGTGGTCACCGTCCATGATCACTTCCGGCTCGACCATCGGCACCAGGCCACATTCCT
This sequence comes from Stenotrophomonas sp. 704A1, assembly GCF_030549525.1. Lineage (NCBI taxonomy): Bacteria > Pseudomonadati > Pseudomonadota > Gammaproteobacteria > Lysobacterales > Lysobacteraceae > Stenotrophomonas > Stenotrophomonas tuberculopleuritidis. Next base: position 3,763,237 of record NZ_CP130831.1, read on the forward strand.
GGCACAGCGCGGCATAGCGGGCCAGCGCATGGGCGTTGGACTCGATGCAGGTGCCCGACGGAATGCTCTCGCCGATGTTGATGACCGCACGCCACTTGGCGAAGCGTGCACCCAGCTTGTAGTACTCCTGCAGGCGCTCACGCAGGCCGTCCAGGCCTTCGGTGACCAGCTCGCCCGGGCAGCCGGCCAGCGGGTGCGCGCCCTTGTCCACCTTGATGCCCGGGATCATGCCGTGGTCGGCCATGTACTTGGCGAACGGCACGCCGTCCTTGGTCGACTGGCGGATGGTCTCGTCGTACAGGATCGCGCCGGAAATGTGCTCGTTGAGCTTCGGCGTGGTCAGCAGCAGTTCGCGGTAGGCGCGACGGTTCTCTTCGGTGTTCTCGATGCCCACGCTGGCAAAGCGCTTGGCGATGGTACCGGTGGATTCGTCGATCGCGATGATGCCCTTGCCCGGGGCAACCATGGCCTGGGCGGTTTCAGCCAGCTGTTCGATGCTCATGTACTTCCTGTGGCGGGTGCGGGAAAAACGTAAGTATAGCCCCGCCACCCCGTTACCTCGACGTGGAGGCCAGGGTGGAAACGATTCCAAGTCCACGCGGGACATGAAATGGCCCATGCGGACCGGGCCTGTCCCCTGCACGCGCTGTGCCTGGACAGCCGCCTCCTGGGCCAGGAGGCGGCTGCGCGCATGCGCGGGGCCTCCGCTTACAGGTCGCCCAGGCCGCTGGCGCGGCCGTCTTCGCCCACTTCCAGCAGGCGCAGGGTGTTGGTCGCGCCATGGGTTTCCATGTGTTCGCCGCTGGTGAACACCACGCGGTCGCCGGCCTGCAGCATGCCGCCTTCCACCAGCAGGCGGATGCTGCCGCGTGCTGCTTCACGGGGGGTGAAGCCACGGCTGTCGAAGTTGATCGGGAACACATCGCGCATCAGCGCCATCTGCCGGCGCGCGCCATCATGGCGGGTCACTGCGAACACCGGTGCCGACGCGCGGAAACGCGACAGGTAACGCGCGGTGCCGCCCGATTCGGTCATCGCTACGATCGCCCGCACGCCCACGTGCTGCGACAGGAACATGGTGGCCATGGCAATGGCCTGGTCGGCGCGTTCCAGGTTGCGCGGCGAGGCGCCGAAGTCGGTCTCGGTCTGGAACTGGCGTTCGGCCCCCAGGCAGATGCGCGCCATCGCTTCGACCGCCTTGACCGGATACGCACCGGCCGCGGTTTCGGCCGACAGCATCACCGCATCGGTACCGTCGATGACCGAGTTGGCGACGTCCAGCACTTCGGCGCGGGTCGGGATCGGGCTTTCCACCATCGACTGCAGCATCTGCGTGGCCGTGATCACCACCTTGTTCTGCGCCAGCGAGGCCTTGATGATCTTCTTCTGCAGGCCCGGCAGTTCGGCGTCGCCGATTTCCACGCCCAGATCGCCGCGGGCCACCATCACCACATCGCTGGCATCGACGATCTCTTCCAGGTTCTCGATGGCCTCGGTGCGCTCGATCTTCGACACCAGCGCGGCATGGCAGCCGTGCGATTCGGCGATCGCGCGGGCATCGTTCATGTCCTGCGCATTGCGGCAGAACGAAACGGCGATGAAGTCCACGCCGATCCTGGCGACGATGCCGATCAGTTCCTTGTCGCGCTCGGTCAGCGCGCCCAGCGACAGGCCACCGCCCTGCTTGTTCAGGCCCTTGCGGTCGGACAGCGTGCCGTCGTTGAGCACGGTGTTGATGATGCGCTCACCCTGCACCTCCACCACCTGCAGCTGCATCAGGCCGTCGTCGAGCAGCAGCACGTCACCGGCGCTGACATCCTGCGGCAGGCCGAGGTAGCTCACGCCCACCTGGGTGGCATCGCCAGGGCCGGCATCGGTGCTGGCAATCAGGTCGAAGCGGTCGCCCGCCTTGAGCTGCACCTTGCCTTCGGCAAACCGTTCGATGCGGATCTTGGGGCCCGGCAGGTCGGCCAGGATGCCCACTTCCACGCCCACCCGCTGCGCCGCGGCACGCACGTCGGCGGCGCGCTTGGCCTGGCCGGACGGGTCACCGTGGCTGAAGTTGAGGCGCACCACGTTGACGCCGGCGCGGAACAGATCCTCCAGCACGCCCGGCGGATCGGTGGCCGGACCGAGGGTGGCAAGGATCTTGGTGCGACGCTGACGCTCGAACATGATGGATGGGCCTCTCCCGTTAAAGCACGGAAATTAGCACATCCTTCACGTCCCATGTATACGGTTACAGCCTTGTGCTGCCTGACTCTGCGGGACATCGCACGGACATGTTCCGGACATACGCTGGTCGATGGCAGCCGAAGCGCCGCCGGGCGAGCGGCATCACGCCGTCCCACCCGGTAGCGCCGGGCCGCGCCCGGCGGCCGTGATCCCCGGCCTCAGTCCAGCAGCGCCAGCAGTTGCGCCGGATCTCGCGCCAGCTGCCCGGCGCCCGCCTCGGTCAGCTCGTCCTCGCCGCCAAAGCCCCACAGCACGCCGATGCTGCGCAGGCCATGGTGGCGGGCACCCTCGATGTCCATGCGGCGGTCACCGATCATCCAGCAGCCTTCCGGCGCCAGCTGCAGGCGCCGCAGCGCCTCGCCGACCAGCTGCGGCTTGCTGCTGCGCGCGCCATCCGGCGTGGACCCGATCACGTCCTCGAACAGTTCACCAAACGGCAGGTGCTCGACGATGCGGCGTGCATGCGGTTCGTTCTTGGCGGTGACCACGGCCAGCCGATGGCCGCGCGCATGCAGCGCCCGCACGACGGCTTCGATGTCCGGGTAGATCGTGTGTTCGCGCCAGCCTTCCACGTCGAAACGCTCGCGGTAGAACGCCACCGCCTGTTCCACACGCGCCGGGTCGTTGAACAGCGGGCCGAAGGTGGTGCGCAGCGACGGGCCGATCCAGCCCTGCAGGGTGTCCTGCGAAGGCACCGGATGGTCCATCTTCCGCAGCGCATGGGCGATGCAGGTGGTGATGCCCACTTCCGAATCGATCAGCGTGCCGTCCATGTCGAAGAAGAGCGTTGCACGCTCTTCTCCGTGGCGCAGGGCTGCCGACGTCACGCGCCGCGGGCCGCCAGCGCGGCGACGGCCGGCAGGGTCTTGCCTTCCAGGAACTCCAGGAACGCGCCACCACCGGTGGAGATGTAACTGACGTCGTTGGCGATATCGAACTTGTCGACCGCTGCCAGGGTGTCGCCGCCGCCGGCGATGGAGAATGCCGGCGAGCTGGCGATGGCCCTGGCCAGCGCTTCGGTGCCCTTGCTGAAGGCTTCGAATTCGAACACACCCACCGGGCCGTTCCAGACCACCGTGCCGGCCTTCTCGATCAGCTGCGCGTACTGCGCGGCGGTCTGCGGGCCGATGTCCAGGATCAGATCATCGTCGGCAACCGCGTCGACCGCCTTCACCTCGGCCGGCGCGTCCGGCAGGAACTGCTTGGCGGTGACCACGTCGACCGGCAGCGGAATGTCCGCACCGCGCGCCTTGGCATCGGCCACGATCTTCCTGGCGGTATCCAGCAGGTCCGGCTCGTACAGCGACTTGCCGACCTTGTAACCGGCTGCGGCGATGAAGGTGTTGGCGATGCCGCCACCGACGATCAGCTGGTCGACCTTGCCGACCAGGTTGGCCAGCAGCTCCAGCTTGGTGCTGACCTTGCTGCCGGCAACGATGGCCAGCAGTGGCTTGGCCGGCGCGTCCAGCGCCTTGGCCAGCGCGTCCAGTTCGGCCATCAGCAGCGGGCCACCGGCCGCAACCGGGGCAAAATGGATCACGCCGTGGGTGGACGCCTGCGCGCGGTGCGCGGTACCGAAGGCGTCCATCACGAACACGTCGCACAGCGCCGCGTACTTCTTCGACAGGGCTTCATCGTCCTTGCCCTCGCCGACGTTCATGCGGCAGTTTTCCAGCAGCACCAGCTGGCCCGGCTGCACGTCGACACCGTCGACCCAGTCACGCACCAGCGGCACCTCGCGACCGAGCAGTTCGGACAGGCGCGCAGCAACCGGCGCCAGCGAATCGGCCTCGCTCCACACGCCTTCCTTCGGGCGCCCCAGGTGCGAGGTGACCATCACCGCCGCGCCCTGCTCCAGCGCGCGCTTGAGCGTCGGCAGCGAAGCAGTGATGCGCTGTTCGGAAGTGATGCGGCCATTCTCGATCGGCACGTTCAGATCCTGGCGGATCAGCACGCGCTTGCCGGAGAGGTCGAGGTCGGTCATGCGGACGATGGACATGGGCAACTCTTTGGCTCAGGGACGGGATGCCGGAATGCGGCAGACGGCCATTGTATCGGGTGCGGCTGGTGGGAGGGCCGATGCCTGCGGCGGCCAGAAGCGCAGTGCAACAGCGAACAGCAACCGCCCATCCGCTCGGCCAAGCGCATGCGCGGCGTCCTGCGCCCCCCACGAGGGGCGGCGCCGTTCGCGCGAAGCTACGCCGAAGGCGCGGGCTTCTGCCGCAGCAGGCTGACCGCCAGCCCCCCCACCACCAGCACGCCCAGCCCCAGCAAGGCCCACAGCAACCACGCTTTCCAGTCGTGCTGCGGTTTCAGTGCCGCCTCACCGGCCAACGCCTCCGGTGCGCCTTCCAGGCGCGCCAGCGTCGGCTGCCACGACGGATCATTGCGCTGGCGCAGCTCCTCGATCAGCACCGCGATAGGGGCTTCGGCACGACGCGCGGTGGCACTGCCCACTGCCAGTGCGTAGGGCGCAGCCCCCTGGCTGAGGAACACCAGCACTTCCGGCTGGTAGCCCAGCCGCAGGGTCGGTGCACTGGTGGTTTCCACCGGACTGGCCACCAGTTTCCAGTAGCGGTCGCGGTACATGCCACCCAGCGGCTGCGCGGCCGACTGCTGGCGCTGGCCCGGCGCGCCCTGCTGCAGCTGGTAGGCGATCCACGGCGCACTGCGGCGCTGCCAGTCGGCGCGTTCATCGTCGCGGCTGAACAACGTCCATTGCACCAGGCTGTTGTCGGTGCTGGCCACGTCGGCGCGGGTCACCGGGAAGCGGCCGTCCAGCTCGAAGGTGAACTCGCCCTTGCCCTGCGCGACCGGGCTCAGCGACAGCCATTCCCACGGCACGGTGGCCGGCGCAGGCGGCAGCTCGGCCAGCACGCTGCGCAGTGCCGGCAGGCGCGCCTCGCCCTGCGGCAGGATCCGCAGATAGCGCGCATTGCCATCGACCTGCAGGCGCCGCTGCAGCAGGCGCTTGCCGGCCCGCTGCAGGTCCACCAGCGGCACATCGCGGGCGATCGCGCGCCAGCGCTGCAGATCGTCGCTGGCATCCAGCTGTACCTGTGCCTGCAGCGGTTGCCCGCTGTCGGGCCAGTCCAGCACCAGCGCCGCCAGGGGCTGCTGGCCGAGCACGCTGGCATCGATCAGCCAACCGCCCTGCCCGTTCGCCACGGCGCCGCCACCGACCCGCGCCTCGACCCGGCGCACGCGGCCATCGGTGTCGCGCTCGGTCAACAGCTGCAGGTCATTGCGCTGCCCTTCTGCCAGCGGCGGCAACGCGAACCACGGCAGCTCACGCTGCACCGGTGGCTGTGCCAGCGGCTGGTCCGGCGCCAGCAGCGCCGACGGCAAGGCCTGCCCCGCGGCGTTGAACACCTGCAGATCGCCCAGGTCGGCACTGCCGGCACGGCGGTAGATGGCCGGTTCCAGCACCACCCGGTACGCGCCGGACTGTGCACTGGACAGACTCAGCGGCCACTGTTCGGCGTACTGCGTGCGGTAGTCCACCGCCTGTGCCGCGACGGCACCGGCCACTCCCAACAGCACGGGCAGCAGCGCCCTGCTCCACGTCTTCATTGATTTTCCTCCACGATTGGCGCTGCGCCCGGGGGCGCTGGCGCCAGGTAACCCACCACGGTGCACAGCAGTCCGTAGGCGATGAACGAGGCGATGCCCAGCAGGTTGCCCAGATGCTGGCGATCGATGAGCACCAGCTTGGCCAGGACCACCGCCATCAGCACGGCGCCGACCTTCCACAGCACCCGTTGGCCGCGGCGCGAGCCCCATACCCAGGCAATCACGCCCAATACGCTCCACAGCACCGTGAGGCTGGTCTGGGCCAGGCTGGAGCGGGCCATCCCCGGCGTCCACGCCAGCCCGCCCCAATGATGCACGCCGTGCAGCACCGTGCTGGTCAGGGCGATGAAGCCAGCCACCGCCAGCAGCGGCACGCGCAGGCGCTGCAGCGGCGCCGGCCCCTGCGCGTGGTACAGCCAGCGCGCGGCCAGCAGCAGGCTGATCCACTGCGCCAGTTCGGCCGGATTGAGCACGGGCAGCCAGGGCAGCGGCGTGGCGTCGCCCGCCAGGGTCAGACCGATTCCCCAGGCCAGCGCCAGCACTGCAAACACCACCCACTGCAATGGCAGCCGTGCCGTATCGAAGCGGGCCCCCAACGGCCAGCGCAGCACGCGCCAGTGCCACAGCGACAACGCGGCGAGCAGCAGCCACGGCAAGGTCACCAGCAGCGCGGTCCAGCCCTGGGCCAGGCGCGCATCGCCGCCGCCCCACAGGGCCAGCAGCGAAAGCAGCGAAGGCCACAGCAGCCACCACAGGAACTGCGCGATGCGGGCCACGCCATCGCCGCCCTGGCGCAGGCACAGCAGGCTGCGCACGCCCAGCAGCGCGAACGCGGCCCAGGCCAGGCCGCCGTAGCCGGCGAACGGCTGCTGGTGCGCATCGCTCTGCAGCAGTGCCAGCGGGAACCCCAGTGCCAGCATCGCCAGCGCGGTCATGCCCAGCGCGCGTGCCGGCTGCCGGCGCTGCACCTCTGCGGCCAGCCAGCCGGTCAGCGCCGCCAGCACCAGCAGCGCATCGGCCTGCGTGGCATGGGCGAAGAAGCGGCCGATCTCGTGCGCGCAGCCGCCCAGCCACCACAGCAGGCCCCACAGGTAGTACGCCAGCGCGATGTCATGGCGCTGCCTGCGCTGGTAGCTCCACGCGGCAGCGAACCCGGCCACGGCCAGCAGCACGGCACCGATCGCGGTCGGGTTGAGCAGGAAGCGCGCGTCCTGGTGCCAATGGTCGGCACCGACCACGAATGCAAACGACGCGGCGAACTGCAGCAGCGCACCGGCAACCTGCGGCAGCCAGCGCTTCTGGCGCAACCCCAGCCAGGCCAGGCCAGCGCCTTCCAGCGCAAACACCGCGCCGGTGGCGCGTGCCGACAGCGCCAGTGGCACTGCCAGCGTGGCGAAGCCGGCCGCCAGTACCGCGTGCGACTGGGCCAGCACGGTGTAGGCGCTGCGTGCGATCAGCGCCCGCGCCAGCAGCGCGTAGATCGCTGCCAGGCCCAGCGCACACAGCGCCAGCGTCATCGGCTGCTGGTACAGCATGCCGGCCTGCAGCGAGAACGCCACCAGCGGCGTGCCGAACACCAGGCTGCCATCGACCAGGTCGCGACGTTCGGCGGGCTGGCGACGCGCATACAGCAGCGGGATGAGCAGGTAGAAGGCGAAGAACAGCAGCAGGAACGGTTCGGTACTGGCGAACTTGTCCGGCCGGTACTGCAGCACGCCCCAGAACGTGCCGATGCCGAAGGTGAAGGCGAAGCCGAGCAGGTTCAGCGCGCGCCACGGACGGAACCAGGCAATGGCAAACACGCCCGCGTTGAGCACTGCGTAGTAGCTGAACAAGCCGACGTGGTTGCCACTGCCGGTGGACAGCCACAGCGGCGCCATGAACCCGGCCAGGATGCCCAGCACCGCCAGCGTGCGCGAGTTCTGCACCACCGCCAGCACGCACAGGCCCGCCACCAGCGCGATCGAACTAGCGAATGCGAAACCGGGAGCGAGCAGTTCGAAGCGCTTGAAGGCGGCAAAGATGGTCAGCAGCAGGACGCCGATGGCACCGCCCTGCAGCGCCAGCGCGAACAGCCGCCGGCGTTCGCGCTGCTGCCAGCCGAAGCCCAGCAGGCCCAGCGCGCCGACGGTGATGCCGGCCAGACGCAGTTCGATCGGCAGCACCAGCCAGCCCTGGTCGCTGACGTACTTGAGCAGCGCAGCGACGCCGGCCAGCAGCACCAGCATGCCGATCTTCACCGGCACATTGCCATGGGTGAACCAGTGCTTGACCGCGCCGGCGGCGCGCTCGACCACGTTCGGCAGCGCCGGTTCGGCAGGCAGCGGCGGCGTCTTCGGTACAGGGGGTGGCGACAGCGGCGGTGGTACGGCAGCGGCCACCGGCTCGGCAACCTTCGTCGGCGGCGCAGGCGCGGCGGCCGGGCGCAGGAACGGCGGCTCGCTGGAATCCGCGGCAACCACCGGCGGCCGTGGCGGCGCGACCGGTGCCTCGGCCATGCGCGACGGCGCGGCGGCAGGCCTGTCTTCGGCCAATGCGCCTTCCAGCGCGGCCACGCGCCGGCGCAGGCCGGCAATCATCACCAGCGCGACCACCAGCAGCAGCGGTATCGCCAGCAGGACCAGTACTGCCAGGACCAAGAGTGCTTCCATTCCTTGCCTTCCGATGCGATCCCGCACGCCACGATGGCGGCGGTCGACGGCCCATGCTACGTCAGGCAGGGCCCCTGAAACGACGAACCCCGGCCAGGCCGGGGTTCGAGCGACGGTCTTGGCGCGCCTTACTTGGCGGCGACGACCTTGGCCATTTCCAGGCACTTGTTGGAATAGCCCCACTCGTTGTCGTACCACGACACCAGCTTGACGAAGGTTCCGTCCAGGGCGATACCGGCATCGGCATCGAACACCGAGGTGTGGGTTTCACCGCGGAAATCGGTGGCCACCACCTTGTCTTCGGTGTAACCGAGGATGCCCTTCAGGGCGCCTTCGCTCTGAGCCTTCACTTCGGCGCAGATCTCGGCGTAGGTGGCTTCCTTTTCCAGCTCGACGGTCAGGTCGACCACCGACACGTCCGAGGTCGGGACGCGGAAGCTCATGCCGGTCAGCTTCTTGTTCAGTTCCGGAATCACCACGCCGACGGCCTTGGCCGCACCGGTGGACGACGGAATGATGTTCTCCAGGATGCCACGGCCACCGCGCCAGTCCTTGTTGGACGGGCCATCGACGGTCTTCTGGGTAGCGGTGGCCGCATGCACGGTGGTCATCAGGCCACGCTTGATGCCCCACTTGTCATTGATGACCTTGGCCAGCGGCGCCAGGCAGTTGGTGGTGCACGAGGCGTTGGAGATGATCGCCTGGCCAGCGTAGGTCTTGTCGTTCACGCCGAACACGAACATCGGCGTGTCGTCCTTCGACGGTGCCGACAGGATGACCTTCTTCGCGCCCGCGTCGAGGTGCTTCTGTGCGCTGACCTTGTCCAGGAACAGGCCGGTGGCTTCGAGCACGACGTCGACGCCTACTTCGTCCCACTTCAGGTTGGACGGGTCGCGTTCCTGGGTCAGGCGGATCTTCTTGCCATTGACCAGCAGATCCTTGCCATCGACGGCTACGTCGGCCTTGAAGCGGCCGTGCACGGAGTCGTACTTGAGCATGTAGGCCAGGTAATCCGGCTCCAGCAGATCGTTGATGGCCACGATTTCGATGTCGTCGCCGAAGTTCAGCACCGCCGAGCGCAGGACGTTACGCCCGATGCGACCGAAACCGTTGATACCAACCTTGATTGCCATGTTCTCAAGCTCCTGCAGCCGCGACAGGTGCGGCGGGGTGGATAGGGCCCACAAGTCTAGCAGGCCGAGCTTGACCACCGCCGGCCAGGCCCGCGCCCCGGGGCGGGGGCCGGACAGGATTTGATCCGGATCAAAGCGTTAGCGCGGCGTGAGGCCGAGACTGGCCACATCCACCCCGCAACGAGATCCCCCCATGCGCAAGACCTCCCCCCTGATCGTGGCCAGCCTGGCCGCCGCCCTCTCCCTGGCCGCCGCCCCGGCCATGGCCCAGTCCAAGGGCGACTGGACCCTGTCGGCCGGCGTGCACCAGGTGGCGCCGAAGTCGAACAACGGCTGGCTGGCCGGCGGCACGCTGAAGGTCGACGTCGACAACGATGTCAAGCCGACCATCACCGGTGAGTACTTCATCGCTGACAACCTGGGCATCGAAGTGCTGGCCGCCCTGCCGTTCAAGCACGACATCAACATCAATGGCCTGGGCCGCGTGGGCAGCACCAAGCAGCTGCCGCCGGTGGTCACCCTCCAGTACCACTTCAACAGCAAGGGCAAGGTGTCGCCGTTCATCGGTGCCGGCGTGAACTACACCACCTTCTTCAGCGAAGACACCACCGGCGCGCTGGCCGGCAGCACGCTGAAGCTGCAGGATTCGTGGGGCCTGGCTGCACATGCGGGCCTGGACTTCGCGATCGGCGAGAAGGGCGCGCTGCGCGTCGATATGCGCTGGATCGACATCGACAGCAAGGTGAAGTTGAACGGCGAGAAGATCGGCACGGTCAACATCGATCCGCTGGTCTACGGCGCGTCCTACGTCTTCAAGTTCTGAAGCAGAACCCCCCTCGCAGCATGTTGCCCCGGTATGTGTGTGCCGGGGCCTTTTTTGATCACCCGTCCGCCGCCACTTCCACCCGGTTGCGGCCCCCCGCCTTGGCCCGGTACAGCGCCGCATCGGCCCGCGCCAGGGCCTGTTCCAGCGTGTCACCGCCATCGTCATGCCAGCGTGCCACGCCAATGCTCACGCTGACCACCGGCGCGGCGTCCGAATCGGCATGGGCGATCGCCAACGCCTGCACCTGCTGCCGCAGCTGCTCGAACGGCGCCGACTCCGGCTGGCCGGGCTGCCAACGGCCCAGCGCCACGAACTCCTCGCCGCCGTAGCGCGCGACCACCGCGTCGCTGCCGCGCAGCTGCGCGGCCAGTGTCACCGCCACCGCGTGCAGCACGGTATCGCCGGCAGGATGCCCGTGGTGATCGTTGTAGCGCTTGAAGTAATCGATGTCGATCATCGCAATGCGCAGTGCGCCGCGTGCGTGCGGTGAACGCAGGTAGTCGTGGAAGATCTGGTGGGCGCGCCGGTCGAAGGCACGCCGGTTGAGCAGGCCGGTCAGTCCATCGTGGTTGGCCAGCGCGTCGAGCTGCTGTTCGGCACGGTAGGTCGCACGCGCCTGGCGTTCGGAAATGTAGCTGCCGACGATGCCGGCCACGTTGCTGGCCAGCACGAACATCACGCTCTGCAGCATCTGCGCCCAGTGCCGGCCCACCTGCAGCTCGGCCAGGATGAAGGCCAGCGTGATCAGCGTGCCGGTCAGTGTTGCGACCCCGACCCGCAGCCCGCACAGGAAGTAGTTCAGCAGCAGGAACAGGCTGATGCCTTCATAGGGATAGTCCACGCCGGCCCGGTGCGCGGTCCAGATCATCGTCACCAGGGTCAGCCCGCTGACCAGCACAACGCTGCCGCCCAGCCACTGCAGATGCCGGCGGAACACCGGCAGGAAGGTGAGCGCCAGCCCCAGCAGCAGCGCCGGCAGCAGCAGGGCCAGGCGCCAGCGCAGCACCGGCGCGTGCACCTCCGGCGGCAGCCAGGCATGGTCGAGCGCGGCAAACCCCAGCGAGAACAGCGCAGCCACGGCACAGGCCCAGCGCATGCGCCAGACCACCTGTGCATTGAAGGCGGCGGAAAATCCGTCGGCGGGCGGATGCCCCGCCATGATCCGCCTGTCGGTGATGGTCATCGCCGCCTCCCCGCCCGTGACCGGGCCACCGTAACCGCACGCCGATCAAGACGATGTGGCGAGAGGCCGCGTTGCATCAATCCGCGCTGCGGCCGCCCCGCTAGAATGGGCCCATGAACGCCCTGCACTCCCTGTTTCTTGCCGCCGCTCTGGCGCCGGCCCTGCTCACCCTGTCCGCCCCGGCCCATGCCTGGGGTGCGCAGGGCCATCGTCTGGTTGCCGACGTGGCCGACGCCCGCCTCAGCCCCGCCGCGCGCGCCGAAGTCGACCGCCTGCTGGCGGCCGAGCCGGGCGCCACGCTGGCCAGCATCGCGCCCTGGGCCGACCAGCTGCGCGCCAAGGACCCTGGCCTGGGTCGCCGCTCGGCTGGCTGGCACTACGTCAACATCGCCGAAGACAACTGCCATTACGAAGCACCGAAGCACTGCAGGAACGGCAACTGCATCGTCGAAGCCCTGAAGGCACAGAGCGCCATCCTCGGCGATCGCAGCCTGACCGACGGCGAGCGCCTGCAGGCGCTGAAGTTCGTCGTGCACCTGGTCGGCGATATCCACCAGCCGATGCATGCCGGCTACGCCCACGACAAGGGCGGCAACGATTTCCAGCTGCAGTTCGGCAACCGCGGTACCAACCTGCACTCGCTGTGGGACAGCGGCATGCTCAACACCCGCAAGCTGGACGACGCGGGCTATCTGCCGCTGCTGCACAGCCAGCGCGCACCGAAGCTGGCGCGCCAGTCCAACCCGCAGCGCGACCCGCAGGCCTGGGCCGAAGCCAGCTGCCGCATCTCCATGCAGGCGGGCGTTTATCCGGCCTCGCGTAAAATCGGTGACGAATACACCGCGCGCTACCGGCCGCTGGCCGAAGCGCAGCTGCGACTGGCCGGTGAGAACCTGGCGCAGTTGCTGAACCGCGTGCTCGCCGCGCGCTGAGGAGCGTTCCGATGTCGGTCCACGTGCAGTCGTTCTTCCACCGCGACAGCCATACCTTCAGCTACCTGGTCAGCGATCCCGCCAGTGGCGAAGCAGCGCTGATCGACCCGGTCCTGGACTACGACCCGGACACCGACGCCAGCAGCGAATCGCCGCTGCGCGCAGCGTTGCAGGCCATCGAACAACAGGGCCTGCAGCTGCGCTGGCTGCTGGAGACGCATGCCCACGCCGATCATGTGTCGGCCGGGCGCCGGCTCAAGCAGCACTTCCCGCAGGCCACGCTGGCCATCGGCGAAGGCATCCGTGCGGTACAGGCCACCTTCGCACCGCGCTATGGCCTGCAGCTTCCTGCTGCGGATGAAATCTTCGACCACCTGTTCAACGATGGCGAAACCTTTGCCGTTGGCACGCTGCGTGGCCAGGTGATCGCGGTGCCGGGCCATACCAGCGACAGCATCGCCTACCTGATCGGCGATGCGCTGTTCACCGGCGACTCGCTGTTCATGCCCGACGGCGGCACCGCCCGCTGCGATTTCCCGGGCGGTGATGCCGCGCAGCTGTACCGCTCGATCCAGCGCCTGCTGGCCCTGCCCGACGCCACCCGCGTATTCGTCTGCCATGACTACGGCCCGGGCGGCCGCGCCATCGCCAACGAAACCACCATCGGCGAACAGCGCGCGCACAACATCCATGTCCATGACGGCGTGGCCGAGGCGGAGTTCGTCAGCGTGCGCCAGGCCCGCGATGCCACCCTGGCCGAGCCGGCACTGATGCAGCCGGCGGTGAAGGCCAACATCCAGGGCGGGGCCTGACACGCGCCGCTGCGTTCGCCGGGTCTGGCCCGGCGCCCGCGTGTCCGTCGGAGATCACCCGCCTTCATTTCCCCTGGGTGCGCACCACGTGCTGGCCCTTCACGATCTCGAAGGTGAAGGCGTACTGCAGGCTGACTGCCACCGGCTCGATACGCTCGGCACCGCGACAGTCGCCACGGTTCGATGGCACCTTGCCGGCCGGGAAGTGGCACACCGCTGCGGCCGAGTATTTCCACATCGCCACGGCGTCCTGCGCAGCTTGCAGCAGGGGCGCATTCTCGCGTGCAGCCCCTGCGGCGCAGTCCTGCCGATCGGTCAGCGGCATGCTGCGTTCGACGCTGCCCTGCGCATCCACCACCACCTGCAGGCAGATGGTAGTCGGTGCCAGTTCCGCGCGCGGATCACGATCGCCGACCTCAGGATCCGGTGCCGCGTATAGCTGCGGCATCCGGTAGCCCTCGGTCGCACCCAGCGAATACACCTGCAGCTGCCCACTGCCGCCGCCCGCCTGCGGCTGCAGGCGCTGGTGACCGACATTCTCGCTGCGGGTATCTACCGTGGTCAGCCGCTCCTGGCTCGCGCATCCGGCCAACAGCGCCGCCGTCATCAACAGCGGCGCGCACTTCACTTCGCGTCCTCGGTGTCGTCCATGGCAAAGGTGATCGGAATCTTCACTGCGCCTGCCACCGGCTTGCCGTTCTTCATTGCCGGACGATAGGTCCAGCTGCGCGCTGCAGCAATCGACACCGCGTCGAACACGCCCGGATTTGTGGCATTGAGCACCTGGACATCGGTGGGACGCCCCTGCGCATCCACTTCCACGCGCAGGTTCACCACGCCTACCTGGCGCTGATCGAACGCAGACTTCGGGTAGGACGGCGGTGGCATCTTGTCGATCTGGATGTCCCGATCCATGGCCGCCGCTGCCGGGCTGCCGGCCATCGTATTGCCCTGGCTGGCCCACGCCACCGCTCCCATTCCCAGGCACAGGCCGACCACCAGCACCTGACCTGACACCCACGGCAATGCCTTCCGCTTGGACTGCTTCAACATGGCGATACGCTCCTTCAACACGGGTTGGCTGCGCCAATGGCAGACCGCGGGCGCAACCGGGTGGACCAGCTGCGCCTTCAGCAGCGTGCTGGCGTAGAGGCCGCGCAGCGCCGGCTGCGGGGCCATGGTGCGGGCGTCGCAGGCCAGTTCCTGGTCGCGCAGGAAGCGGCCCGCAGCCCATGGCAGAAGCGGGTGGAACCAGAACACGGTGCGCGCCAGCAGCAACGCACCATTGGCCCAGTGATCGCCATTGCGCCGGTGGCTGCGCTCGTGCTGCAGGATCAGGCTCTGTTCCTGCGCGGTGAACTGCTGGTCGAAGTCGGGGCCAACCACGATGCGGGGGCGCCACAGACCGACCAGTGCGGGCAAGCCGGGATCGCCACTGGCCTGCCAGCTGCCATCGGCGCGCGGCTCCAGTGGCCCCATGCTGCGTTCAAAGCGACGCTGCGCGCGCAGGTCGCGCAGCAGGCAGATGCCCATGCCCAGGGCCCAGGCCATCAGCAACAGCCATGCCCCAGGCAACGACCGCGCAGCCACACCGTCGGTGGCCCCCGGTACCACTTTCAACGGCAACGTCGGCACATGCTGCAACAGCGCAAACTGTGGCAGCGGCAGCAGCAGGGCCACCAGCAGCAGCGGCAGCAGCCACCAGCTGCGGTAGGCCAGCCCAGCGCCCCCCAACCGCACCAGCAGTGGTCGTAGCACCGCCAGCAGGACCACGCCCACGGCCAGCCACAGGCTGGCCTGCCACAGTCCGTCGAGCAGCTCAGTCATGGTCCAGCTCCTGGATCAGCTTCTTCAGTTCGGCGATGTCCTGCGCACTCAGCTGGCCCCGTTCGCTGAAGTGCGCGACCAGCGGCGCCACACGCCCTTCGAAGACACGGCCGATGAAGTCCTGGCTCTGCGCCTCCACCCACGCCTGTCGCTGCAGCAGCGGCCGGTACAGGTAACGCCGTCCCTCGCGCTCGGCGGCGATCGCGCCCTTGGTCAACAGGCGGTTGAGCAGGGTCTTGATGGTCGGCTCGGCCCAGTCGCGGTGGGCCAGTGCGGCGACCACGTCGTCAGCACTACGGGGGGCCTGCTGCCACAGCACCTCCATCACGACGGCTTCGGCTTCGCTGATCGGGGTCATGGTTTACATCCGTAATCGACGATTCAATTACGCGCGTAATCGATCCCCCTGTCAAGCCCCTCGACTCCGGATTCATCGCCGCTGCGCCAACATCGGCCTCTCCCCCTGCGGACACCGCATGAAACCGCTGCCCAAGAAGGAGTTTCCGGTCGAGCAGGCCCGCCGCTTCCTCGAACCCGGCCCGATCGTGCTGGTCAGCACGGCCTGGCGCGGCCAGCGCAACCTGATGACGATGGGCTGGCACATGGTGATGGGCTTCTCGCCTTCGCTGGTCGCCACCTACCTGTGGAACGAGAACCACAGCCACGCGTTGGCCCTCGGCAGCCAGGAATGCGTGATCAATGTGCCGGGGGTGGAGCTGCTGGATACCGTGGTGGACATCGGCAACTGCAGCGGCCGCGACGTCGACAAGTTCGCCCGCTTCGGGCTCGATGCGCTGCCTGCGCGCGAGGTCGGCGCGCCGCTGGTCGGGCAATGCCATTCCTGCTTCGAGTGCCGCCTGTACGACGACAGCCAGGTAGCAGCGAGCAATCTGTTCATCTGGGAAATCGTGCGCGCCCATGTTGCGCCCCGGCCGAAACTGCCGCGCACGGTGCATTACCGGGGCGATGGGCAGTTCATGGTGTCCGGCGCGGAAGTCTCGCGTCGACGGCGG
Organism: Stenotrophomonas sp. 704A1; assembly: GCF_030549525.1. NCBI lineage: Bacteria > Pseudomonadati > Pseudomonadota > Gammaproteobacteria > Lysobacterales > Lysobacteraceae > Stenotrophomonas > Stenotrophomonas tuberculopleuritidis. The sequence goes on from NZ_CP130831.1 coordinate 3,779,422, forward strand.
TTCAAGCCCGACATGCTGTAATGCCCGCACTCCCCAGACGCAGGATCTCCCCGGATGACCGAACACCTCACCGACCTGGACGCCGCCGTTGACTGGCTGTTCGCGCGCGTGGACGGGCCGTTGCGGATCGGTGCTCCGTTGGCCCTGGGCAAGCCGCACCGATTGCTCAACGCCCTGTATGCGCGCGTCGCGCAGGATCCGTCGCGCCCTTTGCAGCTGTACACGGCACTGTCGTTGAACCCGCCACAGGCCCGCGGCACCGGCCTGGAAGCGCGCTTCATGGCGCCCTTCGCGGCCCGCCATTTCGGCGAGGATTTCCCGCGCCTGGCGTATGCCGATGCGGTCGCGCGTGACGCGCTTCCGGCACACGTGCAGGTGGAGGAGTTCTACATGCAGTCCGGTGCGCTGCTCGGTTCGCGGCAGGCGCAATCCAGCTACACCAGCCTCAACTACACCCATGCCGCCGATGCAGTGGCCCAGCGCGCGCCGCAGGTGATCGTGCAGAAGGTGGCGATGCGTCCGGACGACCGGCGGCTGTCGTTGTCGTGCAACAACGACATCACCCAGGACACGCTGGATGCCATGGCCGCGCGCGGCCTGCCGCGTCCGCTGCTGATCGCCGAGATCGACCCGCAGCTGCCTTACCTGGGCGGTTCGGCGACGGTGGATGTGTCCTTCTTCGATCTGGTCATCACCCCGCCGCCGCCGTATCCGGCGCTGTTCGCGCTGCCACGGCAGCTGGTGGCCGATGCCGACTATGCCATCGGCCTGTATGCCAGCACGCTGGTGCGCGACGGCGGCACGCTGCAGATCGGCATCGGCACCCTGGCCGATGCGCTCAGCCATGCGCTGGTACTGCGCCACACCGACAATGCACGCTACCGGCGCGTATTGAACGCACTGGACCCGCAGCTGGCCAGCCATCCGCTGGTGCAGGAGGTCGGTGGCCTGGACCCGTTCGAGATCGGCCTGTATGGCTGCAGCGAAATGCTCAACGAAGGCTTCCGCAGGCTGGTGCAGACCGGTGTGATCAAGCGCAAGGTGCATGACGACCTGGCGCTGATGCAGCGCATCGAGAACGGCAGCACGCTGTCCATCGACCACGCCACGCTGGAGGCCGAAGGCGAATACCTGCACGGCGCCTTCTATCTGGGCTCCTCGGAATTCTACGAATGGCTGCGCACGCTGCCGGAGGACGCGTGCCGCGCGATCGGCATGCGCCGCATCAGCGAGATCAACCAGCTGTATGGCGGCAACGAGACATTGGAACGCCTGCAGCGGCGCCATGCGCGCTTCTTCAATTCCTGCATGATGGCCACCGCGCTGGGTGCCGCCGTATCCGATGCGCTGGAGGACGGGCGGGTGGTCTCCGGCGTGGGCGGCCAGTACAACTTCGTGGCGATGGCGCACGCGCTTCCGGAAGCGCGCAGCGTGCTGATGTTCCGCGCGGCGCGTGACGACAAGGGCCGGCGCGAATCGAACGTGCGCTGGAACTACGGCCACACCACCATCCCGCGCCATCTGCGTGACATCTATCTCAACGAATACGGCATCGCCGACCTGCGCGGGCTGACCGACGAAGACTGCGTGCATGCGATGGCTGCGATCACCGAAGCACCGTTCCAGGGCACTCTTCTGCAGCAGGCACACAGCGCGCGCAAACTGCTGGCCGCCACGGCGCCGGATCCGCAGCGCCAGCAGCGCAACACGCCGCAGGCGCTGGCCACCGCACTGGCGCCGTTCCGCGCCGATGGCACGTTGCCGGATTATCCGCTCGGCAGCGATTTCACCGATGCCGAACAGGTCCTGGTGAAGGCATTGGGCTGGCTGAAAGCCAACACACAGACGCGCGGCAGCAAGCTGCAGACCGTGTGGTCGGCACTGTGGCAGCCTGCCGGCGATGGCGATGCCGTGTACCTGCAGCGGATGGGTCTGCAGGCGCCGAAGGACTTCGCCGAACGCTTGAACGCGCGGCTGCTGCGGCTGGCACTGGCACGCACGGCCTGATCGCGCATCGCCGGTGCCCAGGCGCTGGCGTTCGCGTCCGGTGGCACAATCGTCAGCTGTCGCCACCGGAACGCCGCGTGCACCACCATATTACCGCCATCAACCATCAGGGACGTTTTGCCAGCGCCGCGTGTCCGTGGCTCGCCGTTGATGGCGTACCGATCGAGGTGTGGCTGGCAACGCATCTGGGCCAGCCCGACCTTGAACTGCACGCCCTTTCGCTGGTCTGGCTGTCCGACGATGGCGAGGATGCGCTGGCCAATCGGCGCATCATGCCCGCCGAGGACGGCACATCGACGCTGGTTCCGCTGCTGGTGTGCAGCTCCGATATGGACTTCGACTGCGCCGTACTGATGGCCGAACAGGTAGTGGACGGCGATACCCTGCAGTGGCGCCGGTTTGGTCTCAGCGTCAGCGGCGGGCTGGAGGTGGGCGCATGCACCCGTTGGAACACGCACGTCAAACCGGTCAGTTTCGCGCTGGATGATTTCAAGCACGCGCTGGCCGAGCACAAGCGACTGCTCGATGAACGCATCGGCGCGTCATAGCACCCAAGCGGGCGCTGCCGCCGCGCTATGCTGGTGCGATGAACGACGATTCCCGATTCCTGCTCGACCTGCAACAACGCCAGGCCGCAGGCGAAGACCTGCGCTATCTGTGCTTCTGGGGCCACCAGCCGCCGCGCAGCGGTGTGTCTGCTTCCTGTTTCAGCCAGTGGTATGACGCGGGCTTCGACATCGATGGCGTGCATTACCGCACCGCCGAACACTACATGATGGCCGGCAAGGCGCGCCTGTTTGGCGCCACCGACATGCTCGAAAAGATCCTTGCCAGTACCACGCCGGACAAGGTCAAAGCGTTCGGCCGCAGGATCGAGGGCTTCGATGAGGCGCGCTGGGTACAGGCACGCTACGGCCTGGTGGTCGAAGGCAACAGGGCCAAATTCGCGCAGAACCCGGAATTGGGCGAGTTCCTGCGCGAAACCGGCGACCAGGTGCTGGTGGAAGCCAGCCCGGTGGATTTCATCTGGGGCATTGGACTGGCCCAGGACCACGCCGACGCACGCAATCCTGCGCAGTGGCGCGGATTGAACCTGCTGGGATTTGCGCTGATGGAGGTTCGCCAAGCGATGTAGTCACGGGTCCACGTGTGGCGTGGATCTGTTGACCGGCATGCATCGCGCGTGACCGCAGATGCCCAAAGAAAAGGCCGGCGTGCGCCGGCCTTTCCTTCATCGCGCTGCGGTGCGGCTTACAGCGCCTTGGCCGCTTCCACCACGTGGGCGGCGGTGATGCCGAAGTGCTTGTACAGCTGGTCGGCCGGAGCCGAGGCACCGAAGGTGTCGATGCCGATCACCGCACCGTCCAGGCCGACGAACTGGCGCCAGAAACCGGTGACGCCGGCTTCGACCGCCACGCGCTTGCGCACGGCATTCGGCAGCACCGATTCACGGTAGGCCGCATCCTGGCGCAGGAACACGTCGGTGGACGGCATCGAGACCACGCGGGTCTTCAGGCCGGCGGCATCCAGCTGGGCCTTGGCTTCGGTGGCCAGCGAGACTTCCGAACCGGTGGCGATCAGGATCACGTCCGGGGTACCGGCAGCGTCGGCCAGCACGTAGCCACCGCGCTCGATCTGCGCGATCTGCTCGGCGCTGCGCGGCTGGTGCGGCAGGTTCTGGCGGCTGAACACCAGGCAGCTCGGGCCGTCCTGGCGGGTGATCGCGGCCTTCCAGCTCACCGCCGACTCGACCGCATCGCACGGACGCCACACGTCGTTGTTCGGGATGTAGCGCAGCGAGGCCAGGTGCTCCACCGGCTGGTGGGTCGGGCCATCTTCGCCCAGGCCGATCGAGTCGTGGGTGTAGACGTGGATGGCGTGGGCCGGGATCAGCGCGCTCATGCGCACGCCGTTGCGGGCGTAGTCGCTGAACACCAGGAAGGTGGCATCGAACGGAATGAAGCCACCGTGCAGGGCCAGGCCATTGGCAATGGCGGTCATGCCGAATTCGCGCACGCCGTAGTACACGTAGTTGGCGTTGGCGTCGTCGCTGGCGACCGATTTGCTGCCCTTCCACAGGGTCAGGTTGGAGTGGGCCAGATCGGCCGAGCCGCCGACGATTTCCGGCAGCAGCGGCGCGAAGGCTTCGATGGCCAGCTGCGAGGCCTTGCGCGAGGCGATCGTCGGGCCTTCCGCGGCGACCTGGGCGATGTAGGCATCGGCCTTGGCCACGAAGTCGGCCGGCAGTTCGCCGTGCGAACGGCGGGTCAGCTCGGCGGCTTCAGCCGGGTACTGCGCGGCGTACTTGTCGAACTGCTGTTCCCACTCGGCCTGGCGCAGGGTGCCGGTGCCACCGGCCCGCCAGCCGGCATAGATCTCGTCCGGAATCTCGAACGGGCCGTAGTTCCAGTCCAGCGCCTTGCGGGTGGCTTCCAGCTCGTCCTTGCCCAGCGGGGCGCCGTGACTGGATTCCTTGCCGGCCTTGGCCGGCGAACCAAAACCGATCGTGGTGCGGCAGCAGATCAGGGTCGGCTTTTCGTCCTGCGCCAGGGCTGCTTCGATGCCGGCCTTGATGCTCTCCGGATCGTGCCCGTCGACATCACGCACCACGTTCCAGCCGTAGGCTTCGAAGCGTTCCGGGGTATTGTCGGTGAACCAGCCCTCGACGTTGCCGTCGATGGAGATGTGGTTGTTGTCCCAGAAGCAGACCAGCTTGTGCAGGCCCCAGGTGCCGGCCAGCGAGGCCGCTTCATGCGATACGCCTTCCATCAGGCAGCCGTCGCCCATGAAGACCCAGGTGCGGTGATCGACGATGTCCAGTTCCGGACGGTTGAAGCGCTGTGCCAGCAGCTTCTCGGCCAGGGCGAAACCGACCGCGTTGGCGAAACCCTGACCCAGCGGGCCGGTGGTGGTTTCCACGCCCGGGGTCTCATGACGCTCCGGATGGCCGGCGGTGTGGCTGCCGAGCTGGCGGAACAGCTTCAGCTGCTCGATCGGCAGATCGTAGCCACTCAGGTGCAGCAGCGCGTACTGCAGCATCGAACCGTGGCCGTTGGACAGCACGAAGCGGTCACGGTTGAACCACTGCGGGTTGTTCGGGTTGTGGCGGAGATAGTCGTTCCAGAGGACTTCGGCAATGTCGGCCATGCCCATGGGCATGCCGGGGTGGCCGGACTTTGCGGTTTCAACCGCATCGGCGGCAAGGAAGCGGATGGCGTTGGCCAACTGGCGACGGGTAGGCTGCGTCATGGTTCTGTCGGAATCGGGAGGCGGCCGCGGAACTGCGGGCGCACCATTGTCCCACAGACGCCCGGCAGGGTCAGGTCAACGCCGTCCAGAAACGGAAAAGGGCCGGTCCCTTTCCCGCGGGAAAGGGATCCGGCCCCGTCCAGTGGCTGCCGGGGTCAGCGCTCGACGCGGGCGGCAGCGGCGGCCGCCTCGGCCGGGGTATCCGGGGCCTCGCCCTTGGCCACCAGGGTGGTCAGGGCCAGGTCGCCGGTCACGTTCAGCGCGGTGCGGCACATGTCCAGGAAGTGGTTCACGCCCAGGATCAGGCCGATGCCGAGCGGGTTGACGCCGACCATCGCGCAGATCATCGCCACCACCGGCAGCGAGCCGGACGGCACGCCCGCGGTACCGATGCCACCGAGGATGCAGACCGCCATCACCATGATCTGCTGGCCGATGGACAGGTCCACGCCGAAGAACTGGGCCAGGAAGATCACCGTCACGCCCTCGAACAGCGCGGTGCCGTTCTGGTTTGCGGTAGCCCCCACGGTCAGCACGAAGCGCGACACGCGCTGCGGCAGCCCCATCTGGTCGGCCACGCGCAACGCGGTCGGCAGGGTGGCATTGCTGGACGCGGTGGAGAAGGCCATCACCGTCGCCTCCTGGGTATCGCGGAAGAACGACAGCGGCGATCGACCGGACAGCCACACCGCGGTGCCGTAGGTCACCACCATGTGCAGGCCCAGCGCCAGCACCACCACGCCCACATAGGCACCCAGGCGGATGATCAGGTCGAAACCGAACAGCGCGGCCAGGTTGAACATGAAGCAGGCCACCGCATACGGGGCCAGGCGGATGACCAGATTGATCAGGGTCATCGAGATCTCGAACACGCCCTCGATCGCGCGGCGCAGCGGCGCCACCTTGGCTTCATCGGTCAGCACCATGCCGATGCCGAACATCAAGGCGAAGAACATCAGCGACAGGATCGCACCGTTGTCCGATGCCGCCTGCAGCACGTTGCTCGGCACGATCGACAGCAGCATGTCCATGCCCTTCGGCGTGCCATGGATGCCCGCCACGATCTCCTTGCTGCGTTCGGCATTCTCCGAAAGCATCAAGGCGGCCACCTGCGGATCGACGCCCGCACCCGGCTTGAGCAGGTTGACCAGCACCAGGCCGATGCCCACTGCGATACCCGACAGCAGCACGGTGTAGGCCAGGGTCTTCCAGCCGATGCGGCCCAGGGCGCGGATGTCGCCCATCTCGGACACACCCATGATCAGCGCCGAGAAGATCAGCGGCACGATCAGCATGAAGATCAGATTGAGGAACAGGCCCGACGCCGGGGTGGTGATGTAGTCCATGACCCACTTGGCACCGGCCTGCAGACCTTCGACGCTGCCACCCAGGGCGTGCACGGTCAGTCCCAGGACCAGGCCGATCGCGAAGCCGATGCCCATCTTCCAATGCAGGGGCAACTTCTTCCTGTCGGCAGCAGCTGCTGTCATACGCGGGATTCCTCGAAAAATGAATCTACTCTAACAAAGCGCGAAAGCCGCGCCGGTTCAGGGTTGCCGCGGCGGATACAGCGGCGGCAGCCCAGTGTCGGCGGTGCCGCCGGTGGCCGACCAGTGCGGTCCGTCACGGAAGGTTTCGCGCAGTCGCGCCCGCAGCGCCGTCAACTCGCCCGTTCCCCCCCAGCGCGCCTGCTGCAACGCCTGCAGCACCTGTTGCTGGGCCGGATCGGCGAGGCGCTCGATCACCTGCTCCAGGCGGTCCACCCCGGCCATCGAACACAGCAGCGCTTCTACCTGGTCAAAGCTCTCGCCATCGATGGCCCGTCGCAGTTCGGCCACGCGCGCGCGCGTCGGCGTGGCGGTGGCTGCCTGCGGGCCGGGCAGCTGGCCGGCACGCGCCGGCACGCGCGCGGCCGGTCGCCGGCCCCGCTGCCATCCCCATGCCAGGGTCAGCAGCCACAGCACGGCCAGGCCGGCGGCAGCGGCCATCCACGGCCAGGGCCTGGCGCCCGCGTCGCTGGGCGAAACCGCCACTGCAGGCGCCGGCGCGCCGTCGTCGGGCACGGCGTCGCGGGTATCGATCGGCTGCGGTACCGGCGCACCGGCCCGCCCGGCGGCCACGGTCAACGCCAGGTCCGGCAGGCTGGCCTGCTGCGCGCTGCCGCTATCGACGTTCCACCAGGCAACGCGCGGGCCGGGCACCTGCAATGCCCCCACCTGGCGTGGCACGATGGCGTAGCGGCGGGTGATCTTCAGCCGCGGCGTACTGCCCTCGAAGGTTTCCTCGTACTGCGCCGGTTCGGCGAACACCTGCGCGGCGTCACCGAGGTCGGGCACCGGCAGGTCGGTGAACTGGGCCCGGGTGGCGCCGGTTGCGACCGCCTCCACCACCACGTTGGCCGCTTCGCCGGTACGCGCGGTGGTCGGCGCCGTGGTGTAGCGCAACTGCAGACCGTGCAGCGGCAGCCACGGCTGGACCGCCTGCGCCGGTTGCGGCCGTACCTGCAGGGTGCGTTCGGGAGCCACCGCGTTCATGCGGCCATCGCCACCGGTACCGAAAAAGTCGTCGAAGAAGCCGCCCGCACTGCGCCCGCTGAAACGCGCGCCTGGCAGGCGCAGCTCACCGCTGCGCTCGGGAATGAGCAGGAAGCGGCGTTCGACCACGTTGTAGCGGCGGCCATTGACCTGGCGGACATCGGTACGGTCCTCGCCGACCCGCTGCAGCGAGGCACCGCTGGGGGTATCCAGTACCAGCTCGCCCGAAGCCAGCTGCGAGGCGAAATAGAGCCTGACCACGACGCCCACGCTCTGCTGCACGTAGGGGGTGGGATCATCCACGTCGGTCTCGATGAAGGCCGTCGCATTGCTCTGCGGCGTCGCCACCGCCGCCTCGCTGACCTGCAGCGCCAGCGGCGGCGTGCGCACCTGGCCCACCTGCAGCGACGGCACCTGCAACGTGCCGGTGCGCCGCGGCGTCAGCGCAACGGTGTAGAGGTTGCGCTGCTGCACACCGCCGTTGCTCCACTGCATCTGCCGGTTGCTGCTCTGCGCGCTGAGCACGAAATCGGCATTCAGCGGTGCGTAGTCGGGTGCGCCCTGATCGGTTTCGATATGCAGGGTGACCGCGTCACCGGCCGCGATGCGGTCCCGTTCCAGCCATGCCCGGGTCTGCGCCAGGGCCGCCAGCGGCAGCCACAGCAACAGGGCCAGCACGGGCAATGACCATCGCAGATGCCTGTTCGCTACCACCCTCATCGCCCTTCCCTCTTCCTGCGTTCGTTTTCCAGCTGGAACTTGGCACGCAGCAGCGCGCCGGGCTCATCCGGCACCCGCCGCATCCACGCCTCCACCGCCTGCTGTTCCTCGCGTTGCTGCGGCGTGGCGCCCTCACCGCGCACCGCCGCCTTGCCGTCCTTGCCGGTACGCGCCTGCTGCATGGCCTGCTGCATGCGCGCGCGTTGCTGTGCATCGGCCCGGGCCTGTGCCTGCGGGTCGGCTGCCTGTGGCGCCTGTGGCGTGCCCTGCGGCGGGCGCGAAGCGCTGGCCGACGGTGGCTGCGCTTCCTGCGATGAGGACTGGCCCGGCGCGCGATCCTGCTGGCCCTGCTGACCTTCTGGGTTCTGCTGACCCTGCGGGTTCTGCTGCCCTTGTGGGTTCTGCTGGCCCTGCGGGGGAGACTGCTGCTGGCCCTGCTGCGGCTTCTGCTGGCCCTTGTCCCCCTGGCTCCCTCCCGACGGCGGCTTGCGCCTGCGCGCGGCCTCGACCACCGCACGGTTGGCAACCGCATCGGCCATCTGCGGGTGGTGCGCCAGCGCGCGGTCGTAGGCCGCGATGGCACCGTCATAGTCCCCCTGGCGCGCCAGCACGTTGCCGAGGTTGTACCAGCCGGCATCGCTGTCGATGCCTTCGAACTGCTGGCGGGCAGTGGCGAAGTCACCCTGCCGGTATGCCTGGACGCCGGCGGCCAGGCGCGCGTGTTCGCGCTGGTCGGCGCGCTGCCACAGCGTGCCGGCTGCCGGCGCCTGGGTGCGCGGCTGTGCCTGCAGGTTGCCGCTCAACGGCAGCAGGCCCACCGCCAGCACCGCGGCGAGCAGCGCGCGGCGGCGGAAGGCCAGCAACGCCAGCAGCATCACCGGTGGCAACAACCAGTACCCGTCGTCCTGCCACTGCCGCCCCTGCCCGGGGCGCTGCTGCGCACTGCCGTCGCGGGCGTCCAGCACACCCAGCGCCTGCAGATCGCGATCGTCGCTGCCGATGCGCTGGTAGTGCCCGCCACCGGCACTGGCCACGGCGCGCAGGCTGCCTTCGTCCAGCGCGGCCTGTGCGATCTCACCGCGGCCATCGCGATAGGCCGCACCGGAGGGCGTGCCGAGCCCCAGCACCGACACCTCCAGGCCCAGGCCGCGTGCCTGCGAGGCGGCCAGGGCCGCTTCGCCATCGGCCTGGTCGCTGATCAGCAGGATCCGGCCACGCAGCGCACCGGTCTGGCGCAGCAGGCGCGCCGCCCAGTCAATGCCGCGGTCGGCGCGCTGGCCATCGCGCGGCATCACCTCCGGGGCCAGCGCGTCCAGGTACAACGCCACGTTGGCCGTGTCATCGGTCAGCGGGGCGACGGTATAGGCGTCCTCCGCATACACCACCAGGCCGACCTGGCCGCCCTGCCGTGCGCGCAGCAGCGCACCGATCTTGGCCCGTGCCTGCAGCAGGCGCGAAGGTGGAAGATCGGTGGCGGTGACGCGGGTGGAAAGATCCAGCACCACCACCAGCGGCGCACTGGCCTGGTACATCGGCTGTCGCTGCTGGCGCCAGCTGGGTCCAGCCAGGGCCAGCGCGGCCAGGGTCCAGCCCAGCAGCAGCGCCCACGGCAGGCGCGCACGGCGGCGCTCGCCGGCGGCCAGCAGGTGCGCCAGCAGATGCGGGTCGACCGCTTGCCGCCAGCCATCGCGGCGCCGCTGCCGATGGATCGCCATGGCCACGATCAGCGGCAGCGCCAGCAGCGCCCACAACCCCTGCGGGCGCAGGAAATGCAGCGCGCGCCAATCCAGCGCAGCGGCATCGAACAGGTGCATGACACTGTCGATCATCGGCGACGCTCCGGCCACAGCCAGGCCAGGGCTCCCAGCAGCATCGCCAGCGCCAGCGGCCATGCATAGCGCTCACTGCGCGGGCGCAGGCTCGGGCCTTTCGCCGCGATCGGTTCCAGCCGGTCCAGTTCGCCATAGATGCCGGCCAGCTCATCGGTATCGCGCGCGCGGAAGAAGCGGCCACCGGTCATTTCTGCAATCCGCCGCAGCGTTGCCTCGTCGACCGGATCACGGTCGGCCGCCACGGGAATGCCGAACAAGCGCATGCTGCCGTCGCCGCCAAACGCCACGGTATGCACGCGCACGCCTTCGGCGCGGGCCAGTTCGGCGGCACGTACTGGCTCCAGCACACCGGCATTGCTGACGCCGTCGGTCAGCAGGATCAGTACCCGCTGCCCTTCGGGCTGGCTGCGCAGGCGCTTGACCGCCAGCGCGATGGCGTCACCGATGGCGGTCTCGCGGCCGGCCAGGCCGACCACGCTGTCGCGCAGCTGGTCACGGACACTGGACAGGTCGGCCGTCAACGGGGTGAGCGTATAGGCCCGATCGCCGAACACCAGCAGGCCGACACGATCACCGGCGCGGCGGTCGAGGAAGTCGGCCAGCACCGCCTTGGCCGCGGTGAGCCGTTCCACCGCCTGCGCACCCAGCACCATGTCCGGCTCGCTCATGCTGCCGGACACGTCCATGGCCAGCATCATCTGCCGGCCCTGCTGCGGCGGCGTGATGGCTTCACCCAGTTGCTGCGGGCGTGCCATCGCCACGCACAGGGCCATCCAGCCCACCCACAGCAGCACGTCGCGCAGCCATGAGGCACTGAGGCGGCCAGCGCCGGCCAGTGCTTCCAGTTCGGCGGCGGCATAGGGCACCCGCAGTGCCGCGCCCGGCTCTGCACGCCGCTTCCAGGCGTACATCAGGATCGGCAGCGGCAGCGCCAACAGTGCCCACGGCCAGGCCAGCTGCAGATCCGGCCACGGCCAGTAGCCCGCAATGACATTCATCGGCGGCGCTCCTGCAGCAGCGCCAGGTAACGCTGCCGCGCCCAGGCCGCGATCGCGGCCACCTCGCTGGCCTCCACCTGCGGACGGTAGGCGCCATCGGCCAGCAGGCCGCGCTGCGCAGGCCCCAGGCTGGCGCGCGGGTCCACATGGTTCCACCACGCATCATCGCGCAGCGCTTCGCTTCCGGGGTGCGCCTGGCGTGCGGCACGGCGCAGCAGCCCGGCAATGGCGGCCAGTTCGGCCGGCGCGCCGGCAGCGGCCGCCAGCTCCTGGTCGAACTGGCGCAGCCAGCGTTGCCGGCGTCGGCGTCGCCTCCAGATCATGACGCCGGCGATGGCCAGCAGCAGCGCGACGCCGGCCATCACCATCAACCAGCCCGGTGCCGGCGGCCACCACGATGGCGAAGGCGGCAGCTGCACATCCCGCAGCGGCAGCGCGGTGCTCATGCCGGTACCTCGGTCGGCACCGGTGCCAACCAGGCGTCGCTGGCGGCGTCGGTGGACAGCAGCTGCACATCGACCCGGCGCGCGACCAGTTGCCGGCGCAGCTCTTGCAGCGGCGCGACGAAGTGCGCATGCCAGTGCGCCTGCACGTCGGAGCGGCGCAGGTCCAGACCGATGCGCTGCTGCGCGGCGAGGAACTGCAGCGGCGCGGCAGGCGGTTGCAGCTCAAGCGGATCGACCAGCAGCAGCAGGCTCAGATCGTGGTGCTGCGCCAATGTGCTCCAGCGTGCCGGAGGGATGCGGATGGCCTGCTGGGGATCGGCCAGCACCAGCATCCGGGCGCCCGGGCGCAGTACACGCGCCGCATGGTCCAGCGCGCGCGCCAGGCCCAGATCGTCCGCGGGCGGCTGTGCGTACCAGCGCGTGAGCGCGTCGAGCACGCGCAGCACGCCGCGCGCACCGCCCGCCGGTGCCACCGGTGCTTCGCGGTCACTGCCGCGCAGTGCACCGATGCGATCACCACGCCGCTGTGCCGACCATGCTGCGATGGCGCCGGCGCGTGCGGCCTGCACCGACTTGAAGCGGACCCGGGTGCCGAAATACAGCGCGGGCGAGGTGTCGGCCACCAGCAGGGTGACGCGTTCGCGCTCGGCCTGGAACAGCTTGGTGTGGGCGCGGCCTGTGCGCGCGGTGACGCGCCAGTCGATGTGGCGGGCATCGTCGCCGGCCACGTACTCACGCGACTCGGCGTACTCCATGCCGCGCCCACGCAATGGCGAGGGGGCCTGCCCTGCACTGCCGGCGCGGCCACGGCGCGGCGGCGGCGGACGCTGCGCCAGTCCGCGCAGCGCCACCAGTTCAGCCAGCTGCGGCCGCAGGCCATCGCCCTCGAGGGCAACGGCCGCCGGTTCCTGGGGGGTGCCGATCATGCGCGCGCTCAGGGCGCCGGGACCCGGGCCAGCAGCTCCTGCACCAGCCGCTCGCCATCCCAGCCTTCGGCGGTGGCTTCATAGCTGGGCAGCACACGATGGCGCAGCACGTCGGCGGCCACCGCACGCACATCGTCGGGCGTGACGAAGTCACGTCCGGCCAGCCACGCGCGGGCGCGGGCGCAGCGTTCCAGCGCGATCGAACCCCGCGGGCTCGCGCCCCACGCGACGCGTCGGCCCAGCGCAGCGTCGTACCGCGCGGGCTCGCGCGAGGCCAGCACCAGTTCGATCAGGTAGCGCTCCAGCGCCGGCGCCATGTGCAGGTCCAGCACTTCGCGGCGGGCATCGAAGACGTCCTGCATCGGCAGCTTCGCCGGCGCAGCAGCCGGTTCTCCCAGTGCGCCGCGTGCACGGTCACGGGCCAGCCGCAGGATTTCCGATTCGGCCGCCTGGTCGGGGTAACCGATGCGCACGTGCATCAGGAACCGGTCGAGCTGTGCTTCGGGCAACGGGAAGGTGCCTTCCTGTTCGATCGGATTCTGCGTTGCCATGACCAGGAACAGCGACGGCAGCGCGTAGGTGTGGCGGCCCACGGTCACCTGGCGCTCGCCCATTGCCTCCAGCAGTGCCGACTGCACCTTGGCCGGGGCGCGATTGATTTCATCGGCCAGCAGGATCGGATGGAAGATCGGACCGGGAACGAATTCGAAGCGGCCCTCCTGCGGACGCCAGATCTCGGTGCCGGTCAGGTCGGCCGGCAGCAGGTCGGGGGTGAACTGCACGCGCGCGAAATCCGCTTCCAGGCGGGCGGCCAGCGCGCGGATCGCGGTGGTCTTGGCCAGTCCCGGCGCGCCCTCCACCAGCAGATGGCCATCGGCCAACAGCGCGATCAACAGGCGTTCGACCAGCGCCGACTGGCCGACGATCTCGGCCGACAGGGCGTCGCGCAGCGCGCTGAACGCTCCGTGCAGGCGCGAGATGACGGGAGCAGGCGGCGGGGCAAGGGTGTCGGGCATCGGCGGGGGCAGGTTCATGGGGGCCTTTGACCGGCACAGGGTGGCGCCGGTTCCCTACATCATCGCAGGCCCACCCAGCGCTGGCATCAAGAACGCCTGAACGCGAAGCAGCACAGGCTGCCCCTGAAACGGACAGGGGCCGCACGTGGCGGCCCCTGCGGGGTGTTGCGCGCGCGCGGAACTCAGTTCTGCTTGGCCACGCGCAGCACCTTCGGGGTCACGAACACCAGCAGTTCGGCCTTGTCCTTGTTGCGACCGCGCTTCTTGAACAGGTTGCCCAGGAACGGCACATCGCCCAGGAACGGCACCTTGCTGACGCTGTTGCGGTCGGTGAACTCGTACACGCCACCAATCACCACGGTCTGGCCATCCTCCACCAGCACCGCGGTATTGACCTCGCGACGGTTGATGTTCGGCACCTGGCCGTACCCTTCCAGCACGATGTAGCTTTCGACTTCGTCCTTCTTCACCTGCATGTTGAGGAAGACGCGGTTGTCGTTGGTGATGGTCGGGGTGACCTTCAGCTCCAGCACCACTTCCTTGAACTGCACGTTCGGCGTGGCCGCGCCGCCGGCCGCACCACCACCACTGATGGTGACGTAGCCGATTTCCTTGCCCTGCTTGATCAACGCCTCGCGCTGGTTGGTGGTGACCACGCGCGGGTTGGAGATCACTTCGCCGCGCGATTCTTCCTGCATGGCCGACAGTTCGACATCCAGCAGGTAGCCGGCATTGAGGATCGACAGCGCCAGCGAGCCCGGGTTGCTGGTCGCTGCCACCGGCAGATTCCAGTTCAGGCCACGGGTGATGGACGAACCGACCGCCACCGGCGGCGGGCCGACGCGGCCGCCGGCAATCCAGTCACGCTCGGCCTTGGCGTTGGCGTTGCTGGCATCCACCTGCGACTGGCGGGTCAGGCGGTTGGCTTCCAGGTTGCCGCTGAAGTACACGTTGTCCCGGCTGCCGCTGATGCCGAACTTCGCGCCCAGTTCGCGGGCGAAGGTATCGGTGGCGATGACGATGCGGCTTTCGATCAGCACCTGGTCGACCGGGCGGTCGATCACGCCGATCAGTTCACGCATGCGTGCGATCTTCTTCGGGATGTCGCTGATCATCAGCGTGTTGGTGCGCTCGTCGGCAACGATGCGGCCGCGCGAGGACAGGAAGCCACTTTCTTCCTGCGACGAGGAGCCGCCGCCGCCACCGCCGCCGCTGCCCCCACCGATGCCCTTGGCCTCGGTCAGCGCCTTGAAGATCTGCGTGGCGCTGTGATAGTTGATCTGGACGTAGTCGGTGACCAGGTCTTCGCGGTTCTCGATGGCGATGCGCGCGTCTTCCTTCTCCTGCTCGAACTTGGCCAGTTCGGACTGCGGCGCAACCCACAC
The DNA here is from genome assembly GCF_030549525.1 of Stenotrophomonas sp. 704A1. Taxonomy (NCBI): domain Bacteria; kingdom Pseudomonadati; phylum Pseudomonadota; class Gammaproteobacteria; order Lysobacterales; family Lysobacteraceae; genus Stenotrophomonas; species Stenotrophomonas tuberculopleuritidis. Next base: position 3,794,535 of record NZ_CP130831.1, read on the forward strand.
CACGCTGCCATCACGACGCTTGTCCAGGCCCTTGGCGCGCAGCACGATGTCCAGTGCCTGGTCCCACGGCACGTTGACCAGGCGCAGGGTCACATTGCCCTGCACCGAATCGGACGCGACCACGTTCAGGTTCGACTCTTCGGCAATCAGCTGCAGGACGGTACGCACCGGCACGTCCTGGAAGTTGAAGGTGACCGGCTTGCCGGCATAGCCGCGCTGCGGAAGGCCCTTGGCGGCCTGGGTCACGCTGCCGGCAGTGACCGCGCCCACCGCGGCCTGGGCCTGGCGCGGGCTGATCTCCACCACGTACTCGTTGCCGCTCTGGTAGGCCAGCGATTCAACCGCACCGCCGGTGCTGAGCACCAGCTGGGTGCCCGCGCCCGAGGGCCGGGCGTCGATGCGCTGCACCGGCGTGGCGAAGTCGGTGACGTTCATCGGCTTCTGCAGGTTTGCCGGCAGGCGTGCGTTGCCGACATCGACCACCACGCTGTTGCCCTGGCTGCGCAGGTCGGGCATGGCGCCCTGCCCGTCGAACTGCAGGATCAGCCGGCCGGCGCCGTCATCGCCGCGCTTGAAGTCGATCCGGGAGACCGACAGGCCTGCCGGTGCGGCGGCCGGCGTTGCGGCCAGCGCCGTGCCGGACGGTTTCTCCGCCGGTGCGGCGGCCAGCGCCGGAGCGCAGGCCAGCATCAACGCGACTCCCAGCGCGCTGATGCGGTTCAAGGTAGAGCGCCGGATGGGACGCAGCCCCTTGGCTTGGTGAAAGGTCATCGTGCTATCCCCAGTAAACGATCATTGATCTTCCAGCGCGAGCGTGGCTGGACGTTCCAGCCAGCCACCCGCGCCATCCGGCACCAGTTCGATCAGCTCCACGCGGTCTTCGAAGACCGCGGTGACCCGCCCGTCGCTCTGCCCGAGGTAACCGCCGGGACGTACCCGGTAGGTCACCTTGTCCGGCCCCATCACCAGGGCCACGGTGCCAGCACCGGTGCCGATGGTGCCGACCATGTCCAGCGCGTCCAGCGGGAAGCCCTCCATGGGCTCCTTGCGCCGGTTCGGGTCAGGACGCAATCCCCCTGCGCCCTGCTGCGGATTGGTCCAGGCATCGGTGAACGGATCGCGCATGCCCTGCGCGGAATACTCGAAGGTCTCGAACTGCTGCATCACCGGCAGCGGCTCCAGCGGCTGCGCCGGTCGCGCACGCTCGCTTTCGACCCACTTCTGCAGGTTGGGCGCATCACCCGGCGTGCTGGTCACGCCGCGGCCGCAGGCGGCCAGCAGCAGCACCGTCAACGCCATTCCTCCACGTGCGATGTACCTGCGCATCACTTCTTGCCCCCCTTGCCCTTGCCCTTGGCCTTGGCCTTCGCCTTGGCTTCAGCCTCGGCAACGGCCTGCTGCGCCTGCACTTCCTGCTCGTCAAGATAGCGGTAGGTCTTGACCGTGCCGGACAGCTCCAGCGCACCGGCGCGGATGTTGCCGCCGGTCTTGTCCTTCGGCTTGAGGTTGATGTCGTGCATGGTCAGGATCACCACCCGCGGCAACGAGGCCACGCCGCTGACGAAGGCGCCGAACTGGTGGTAGCTGCCCACCATCCGCAGCTTGATCGGCTTCTCGGCGTAGAACTCCTTGATCTGCTCCTGCTCCGGCTCGAACAGTTCGTTGGCCAGGCCGCTGGACAGCGCGGTCTGCGAGATGTCGATGATCAGGTCCGGCATTTCGGTCTTGCTCGGTAGCTGTCGCAGCATCTGCTGCAGCACCTGCTCCATCTGCGCCAGCTGCTGCTTCAACGGCTCCAGATTGACCGCGCGTTCCTGCTCCTTGGTGAACTCGGCGCGCAGCTGGACTTCCCGCGACTCCAGGTTGGCCAGTTCCTCGCGCTTGTCGCTGATCAGCAGCATCCACGCCAGGAACATGATCACCACGGCCAGCAGCGCACAGAAGACGATCTTGGCCTTCTGCGGCCAGTTGCCGATGTCGTTGAATTCCAGGTTCTTCAGCTCGACTTTCTTGCTCATGCGCGATCCCCCTGCAGCGGGGCGTGGAAGGCCTGCGGCGGCTGCGCCAGGCGACTGCCCTCGGGCTTGGCCGGGGCCGGCGTGGCGGCCGGGGCGGGCTTGGGCGCGGACGGGGCCGGCGCGGCAGGCGTGCTGCCCTGCGGTGCCGCGGCCGGAGCCGCCACCGGCGCAGGCGCTGCGCCCGGCGCGGTGGCCTCGGGTGCTGCGCTGAGCGGGGCAACGGTCGGTGCCGCCGCATCGGGACCGGCAACGCTGCCATCCGGATTCAGGCCCGGCGTGGTCTCTTCCTCGCTCTGCGCGGGCAGCTTCACCTTGACCTTGAACACGTACGGCAGGGCCTTGATGTCAGCCACCGGACCGGTTGCACGACCTTCCTTGTCCTTGTCCGGCGCACGCGCTTCGATGATGGACAGCTCCGGGTTGGTCATCCAGCCGGACACTTCCAGGTTGCGCATGTAGGCCGAAACGCGGGCGTTGGACTGGGTGCGACCTTCCAGGGTCAACACGTCGCCCTCCTGCTGCAGCGCGGTCAGCACCACGCCGTCGGGGATGGTGCGGACCAGTGCGTCGAACAGGTGGACCATCTGCGAGCGCTTGGCCTGCAGCTGCTCGATCACCTGCTTGCGCGCCAGCAGCCGGTTCTTCTGCTCGTCGAGCCGGTCGATCTCCTTGTTCTGCTCCTTGACCTTGTTGATCTCGGTCTGCAGATACGCGTTGCGGTCACTCTGGCCACTGACCTGCAGGTCGTAGTAGAACCAGATCGCCAGCGACAGCAGCAGGCCACCGATGGCGGCCATGCCCAGCATGGCGTAGAACTCGCGCTGGCGTTGCTTGCGCCGTTCGGCGCGCCAGGGCAGTAGATTGATGCGTGCCATCAGTCAAAGCTCCTCAGCGCCAGACCGGTCGCGATCATCAGCGCGGGGGCGTCCTGGGCCAGCGCGTGCGCCTGCACCTTCGGCCCCAGGGTCATCTGTGCCAGCGGGTTGGCGACCACGGTCGGCACGCCCAGCTGTTCCTCGACCATCTCCGGCAGACCGGCCAGGGCGGCACAGCCGCCCGCCAGCACGATGTGGTCGACCCGGTTGAACTCGCTGCCGGCATAGAAGAACTGCAGCAGGCGGCTGATCTGCTGGACGGTCGCTTCCTTGAACGGCTCCAGCACTTCCATCTCGTAGCTTTCCGGCAGCCCGCCCTGGCGCTTGGCCAGGCCCGCTTCCTCGTAGCTCAGGCCATAGCGGCGCATGATCTCGTCGGTCAGCTGCTTGCCGCCGAACACCTGCTCGCGGCTGTACAGGCTGCGGCCGCCGCGCAGGACGTTGAGGGTGGTCATGGTGGCGCCGATATCGACCAGCGCGACCACGCCCTCGGACGACACCGGCAGCTCGCTGGCAACCAGGGCGAAGGCGTTCTCGACCGCGAAGGCCTCCACGTCCATCACCTTGGCCTGCAGGCCGCCCAGTTCCAGCGCGGACTGGCGCAGCTCCACGTTCTCCGAGCGCGAGGCCGCCAACAGCACCTGGACCATTTCCGGGTTGTTCGGGATCGCCCCGATCACCTCGAAGTCCAGGTTCACTTCCTCGATCGGGTACGGAATGTAGTTGACCGCTTCCAGCTCGATCTGGGCTTCCATGTCGTTTTCGTCCAGCTCGGCCGGCATCGGGATCACCTTGGTGATCACCGCCGAACCGGCCACGGCCGCGGCGGCCAGCTTGGCCTTGCTGCCGGAACGGTTCATCGCGCGGCGGATGGCCTCTCCCACGGCCTCCACTTCAACGATGTTCTTTTCCACCACCGCGTTCGGCGGCAATGGTTCCACGGCATAATGTTCCACACGGAAACGGTTGCCGCTGCGGGAAAGCTGCAAAAGCTTTACCGCAGTCGAACTGATGTCGACGCCAATGAGCGGCGACTGACTTTTTGGGATGAGCCCCACGGTTTCTCCCCTGCCGACGGGCACTTGGACGCAAGAGCTGCGTCCGCGCATTAATAACGTATTCTTAGCAAATGGCAACCGCCCTGCTGTGAACTCCCTCACAGGATGAACACGCAGCCCCTGGCGATTTCCCCTTGCGCTCCCCGGTGCCGACCCCAGCCGCCACCTTGCGTAATCTATACTCTGCGACCACGAAATTCGCAATCGGAATCTGACACCGATGACCCGACTCCGCCGCTGGCTGCGCTGGATCTTCCTTGTTGTACTGGTCCTGGCGCTGGTCGGAGCGGCCGCCGTTGGCGGCCTGTACTACGCCGTTTCCTCCAAGCTCCCCGACGTGCAGACCCTGCGCGACGTGGAGATGCAGGAGCCCATGTACGTCTACGCGGCCGATGGCAAGCTGATGGCGGTCTTCGGCGAGACCCGGCGCACCCCCATCACCATGAAGGACGTGCCGGAGAAGCTGAAGCAGGCCTTCCTGGCCACCGAGGACGCCCGCTTCTACGAGCACGGCGGCGTGGACTACAAGGGCATCGGCCGGGCGGTATGGCTGCTGGCCACCACCAATGACAAGCGCGTGCCCGGTGGCTCCACCATCACCCAGCAGGTGGCCCGGCAGTTCTTCCTCAGCTCCGAGTACAGCTACACCCGCAAGCTGGCCGAGATCCTGCTGGCACGCAAGATCGAGTCCGAGCTGAGCAAGGACGAGATCTTCGAGCTGTACCTGAACAAGAGTTTCTTCGGCAACCGCGCCTACGGCGTGGCGGCGGCCGCCCAGTTCTACTACGGCAAGAAGCTGAACGAGCTGGACCTCGATGAGATGGCCTCGCTGGCCGGCATCCCCAAGTTCCCCTCGTCGGGCAACCCGATCTCCAATCCCGAGCGGGCCCGCCAGCGCCGCGACAACTACGTGCTGCAGCGCATGGCGGACCTGAAGTTCGTCAGCCAGGCCGAGGCCGACGCGGCCAAGGCCGTGCCGATGCACGCCACCGCGCATGAGCCCCCGGTGCAGGTCGACGCGCCCTATGTGGCCGAACTGGTGCGCCAGGAAATGATCGCCCGCTTCGGCGGCGATGTGGTCAACAAGGGCTACCACGTGACCACCACCATCGATGCACCGCTGCAGACCGCCGCCAACCTGGCCGTGCGCGATGGCCTGCTGCTGTACGACCACCGCCACGGCTGGCACGGGGTGGAGAAGCAGGTGGCGCTGGGCGCCGGCGACGATGCCGCTGCCCTGGCGGCGCACCTGCGCGGCATCCAGGGCCAGGCCGGCCTGCTGCCGGCGATCGTCGCCAGCACCAGCGCCGATGGCAGCGCCACGGTGGTGCTGGGCAACCGCAGCGAGGTCGTGCTGCCGGCCGGCGCCGCCAAGTGGACCAACAAGACCCCGGCCAAGCTGGTGCAGCGCGGCGACATCGTGCGCGTGCGCGCCGGTGCCAAGGACGGCGAGTGGCTGCTGGACCAGCTGCCGCGCGGCCAGTCGGCGCTGGTCTCGCTGGACGCCAGCAGCGGTGCGCTGAAGGCACTGGTGGGTGGCTTCAGCTTCTCCGGCAACAAGTTCAACCGTGCCACCCAGGCGCGCCGCCAGCCGGGCTCCAGCTTCAAGCCGTTCATCTATGCGGCCGCGTTCGACAAGGGCTACAACCCGGCGTCGATCGTGCTCGACGCGCCGGTGGTGTTCCGCGACCGGCGCGGCAAGACCTGGGCACCGCAGAACGACGGCGGCGGCTTCCGCGGCCCGATGCGCCTGCGTGAGGCGCTGGTGCAGTCGCGCAACCTGGTTTCGGTGCGCCTGCTCGACGGCATGGGCGTGGATTACGCACGCAAGTACATCAGCGAGTTCGGCTTTGCCGAGTCCGAGCTGCCGCCGAACCTGTCGATGTCGCTGGGTACCGCCTCGCTGACCCCGCTGTCGGTGGCGCGCGGCTACGCGGTGTTCGCCAATGGCGGCTCGCGCGTGGATACCTGGCTGATCGACCAGGTGGTCGACCGCGATGGCAACCTGGTCTTCAAGGAGAATCCCGCCATGGCCTGCCGCGACTGCGCAGGCACCAGCGGCGGCCAGCCGGTCAACCAGGTGGTGGACGGCTTCAACTTCGGCGCACCGGCGCCCAAGCCCGACGCCACCGCCGCCCAGCCGGAAGCCAAGCCCGAAACGCCAGCCTCGCCGGTCAATCCGGATGCCCGCACCGCCCCGCGCGCGATCGACGCCCGCACCGCCTACCAGCTGGTGTCGATGATGCGGGACGTGGTCCAGCGCGGTACCGGCGTGCAGGCCAAGGTGCTGGGCCGCGAAGACGTGGGCGGCAAGACCGGCTCGACCAACGACCACCGCGACGCCTGGTTCTCCGGGTTCGGCGGGCCGTATGTGACCACCGTATGGGTGGGGCGCGACGACTTCCGCTCGCTGGGCTACCGCGAGTACGGTGGCAAGGCGGCCCTGCCGATCTGGATCGACTACATGCGCACCGCGCTGAAGGACACCCCGATCGCCCAGAACGAGCCGCCGAGCGGCATGGTCCAGGCCACCCTCAACGGTGCCGTGGAATGGGTGAAGGTGGAAGACATGGATCGCCTGACCGACTACGACCTCAACCTGCAGAGCACCCCGCAGGCTGACGCCGCCGCGTTCGATATCTTCTGACGGTGACGCCGGGCATGGCCCGGCGCTACCGGGTGCATCCGCCGGGCATGGCCCGGCGCTACCGGGTGCATCCGCCGGGCGTGGCCCGGCGCTACCGGGTGCATCCGCCGGGCATGGCCTGGCGCTACCGGGTGCATCCGCCGGGCATGGCCCGGCGCTACCGGGTACATTCGCCGGGCATGGCCCGGCGCTACCGGGTGCATCCGCCGGGCATGGCCCGGCGCTACCGGGACAGGTGGCGCACCGATGTGGCGTGGTAGCGCCGGGCCATGCCCGGCGAGCGCAGCGGCGCTGTTCCGTCCACCCACGCAGATGTCACATCCCTGCGCTAGTCTGTAGCCAGGTCGCAACAGGGAGTTACCGCATGCACCGCGCCCGTCAGCATGCTGCCAGCCAGACCCGCGAGCGGCGCCACCGCCTCGCCCACGAAGCCGCCCGCCTGATGGCCGAAGGCGGCATCCGCGACTTCCACCAGGCCAAGCTCAAGGCCGCCAGCCGCCTCGGCATCCACGACGATGCGTCGCTGCCGCGCAATACCGAGATCGAAGACGCCCTGCGCGAGTACCAGCGCCTGTTCTCGGGCCCGCAGCACGGCAGCGAGCTGCAGCGGCGCCGCGAGTCTGCGCTGCGTGCGCTGGAGTTCCTGCACGGCTTCACCCCACGCCTGACCGGGCCGGTGCTCGATGGCACCGCCGACACCCACAGCCCCGTGCAGTTGCACCTGCACAGCGACGACCCGGAAGCCGTGCACCGTTTCCTGGACGAACACGGCATTCCAGCCGAGTCGCGCGTGCGCCGCTTGCGTCTGGACCGCGAGCGCAGCCTCGACGTGCCGGTCTGGGTATTCACCGCCGAAGAGCTGACCTTCGACCTGGCCGTGCTGCCTTACGACGCATTGCGTCAGGCGCCGTTGTCGCCGGTGGATGAGAAGCCGATGAAGCGCGCATCGGCCGCACAGCTGCGGCAGCTGCTGACCGATGCGGAAGTGACCGCCTATATCGCGGGCTGAGCGGGCGCGCGGCACAGCGCGGCGCTACCAGATCACCGGCTCCTTGATGGGGTCGGTCAGCAACCTTGGCAGCCACGGGGCCGGTGCCCGCTTCGGATACTCCACCATCATCCGCGCGTGCATCCGCTGCAGGTCGCCCAGCAGCCAGGTCTGGTAGTAGATGTCGTTGAAGGAGTCGGACCAGCCGCTCTTCACCCGCCCCCGCTCACCGCCGTTGAGGTTCGGCGTCAGGTGTGGCGGCATCTCCAGGATCGGCTCCAGCGCGCTGTTGATCGCCGCATTCTCCGCACTGGCTTTGCGCAGCAACGCGATACGGTCCTTCACCTGCCAGCAGTCATAGGGTGCACAGCCCCCCGTCGCCCCGATGTAGTCACCGATGTCGGCCAGCAGGTTGGCCCGCAACTGCCAGGCCACAGCGCTGTCCAGCGTGCGGCGCACCTGCAGCGTACGCCGCGTACTGGCCCGGATATCCGCGGGCGTAGTGAACTCCACGCCCCGCGGCGTACCGCCATGGCGCACCAGCACGATGCGGTGGATCGCCTCGTTGGTGATGCCCTCCACCCGCAATGCGGCCGCTTCCGGGTGCACTCGCGGCGGCGGCACGCTCAGCGCCCGCCAGTGGTACCAGAGCAGCAGGATCAGGCACAGCGTTGCCGTGGCATGGACCAGTGTCCAGCGATCCATGTTGCGCGTGTAGTAGCGGTAGCGGGCACGCCACAGGTAATAGCGCCGATAGCTCATGAACACCCCCAGGACGTTGTACATCGCGTTCTCCCCGATGAGGGCTGCGGCCTGGCCCGCGACACCGTGCCGGCCAGACCGCAGCAATGCGGATTACCAGCCGATACCCACGCCTACGCCCAGGCTGCGTTCACCGCTGTTGGTGAACGCACCATTGAGGCTGAAGGTGGCCGAGCCCTTGTCGTTGAGCACGCGCTGGTAGCCCACCGCCATCGCCGATTCGCCCTCGGCATAGCCCACGCCCGCGCCGAGGCGGTTGTAGGTGGCCAGGCCCGCGGTGTTCATCGCCATCGCGCTCTGCGCACTGTTCATCGCCGCCATGCGGTTGAAGCGCTTGTCCATCTTTTCCAGGCGACGATCCACCTCGCGCGAGATGCCATCGCTGTATTGGTTGGCGCGGGCCAGCATCTTTTCCAGTTCGGCGGTATCGACCTGCGGAGTCGGCTCCTTCGGCGCTTCCGGCGCGGCGTTGGGGGCGTTGCCGGAATCTGCCACGGTCGGCGTTTCGGCCGGCGGCGTGGGTGCCTCGGGTGCACCGGCGGCGTTGGCGGCAACGCGCGCCTGCGGCTGGTCGTCAATGCGCTGCTCCAGCCCATCCATGCGGCCATTGAGCTGCTGCTGTACGTCGTGCAGCTGCCCACCGTTGATGGCATCGCGGCTGCCCGCCGCAATGCGGCCATCAGCCAGGTTGGTCAGCACCGCACCCTGTGCGCCGGACAGCGTGAGTTGGTTCAAACCATCAGCACGGATCGTGGTGTCCTGGAATGCTGAGCGCAGCTTGCCTTCCAGCGAGCCGACCCGTGCATCGGTCGCCACTACAGCGCCATCCAAAGCGGTCAGCGCATCGCCGACGGTGCTGTGGTTGCTTCCTTGAATCGCGTAGGTGGGCGCGATGATGTTGCCACTGGCGTCGAGGCTGGCGCCGCCACCGAGGGTGGCTAAGGACTCGTTGAGCTGGGCAACCGTGGTGACGTCATGGTCAGCAGAACCCCGACCTACATTCACTAGCTTTCGGCGCAACGAGTCATTTCCAAATGAAACAGTCAGAGAATCTCTCGCAACAGATCCGTAGCCGATCGCGACACTGTTCATCGCCCTGGCTTCAACCCGGCTTTCAGCACCAATAGCCACGCCATGCTCTTGATTCACTGTAGCTCCCACTCCGAGAGCAAAGCCACTCTCCGCGTCATCAGCAACAAATGCAGCACGGCCCAGGGCAACTGAGTTCTTTCCCGATGCACGACTGTATGCACCGACTGCAACCCCGCCTTCACTGCCAATGGATGACTCGGCCGAATCGCCAATGGCTACCGAGATCAACCCAGCAGACGCTCCCTGCTGATCACCACCAGGACCAATAGAAAGAAACTTCGACCGCTGCGACATTTCATCAACGCGAGCATTCGTAGCAAACAACTGCCCACCATTCACCGCGTCCGTACTGACAGCCGAGCTGATATCTCCCGGACCAACACCCTTCACCACCGCACCTTCGAGATCAACCAGGGTCCGGTCAGCATTGAACTTCACCACGCCCTCCAGATCCGGTTCGAAGCCATCAAAGTCGGTGCGCAGGCGGTCCAGATCCACGCGATGGTCAGCCAGGCGATCAGCGTGATCCAGCAATTGCAGATCCTGGGCCTCGTTCCGCGCCTCGGCCACGCCTACGCGCTCGTTGCTGGCAAACAGCTGCTGACCCGTCACTGCATCGGTGCTCGATGCGCTCAGGATGCCATTGGCGATGTTCTGGATGCGACGCCGCGCGCCATTCTTGTTGGACACGTCCAGTACGGTGCCGGTGTTCGCTGCGCCCAGGCGAACCTGCCCATTGGCCGACACCTGCCCGATCAGACCAGACACGGTACCCACCTGGCTGATGGCGCTGTCAGCCGCCGTCTTCGCGGCAGTTGCCGTGGACTGTGCGGCGGTTACCGCCGTGTTGGTGGCATGCAGCTGCTGGCCGGTCACGGCATCGGTGCTTGATGCGCTGAGCGTAGCGTTGGCTACGTTGCTGATACGGCGGGCAGCACCGTTCCTGTTGGCTACATCCAGCACGGTGCCGGTGTTCTGCGCACCGAGGCGCACACTACCACTGGCGGAGACCTGCCCGACCAGACCGGCCACTGTGGTCACCTGACCAAGGGCATTGTCTGCGGTCGTCTTCGCCGCGGTAGCGGTGCTGCTGACGCTGGCCAGCGTGGTGTTGGTCGCATACAGCTGCTTGCCGGTCACGGCATCGCTGCTGGTTGCGCTGAGCGTGCCATCGTTGACATTGACGATACGGCGCTTGACCGCAGCGTTGCCGACCGAAACCTGATTGACATCCGTGGTACGCGACCCGCTGCCCAGTGCGAGGCTGCCGGCGAAGCTGGACACCGCGTCGTCACCCAGTGCAACCGCGTTTGGTGCAGAGGCCGTGGCATCCATGCCCATGGCAATGGAGCGATTGCCCACTGCCCTGGCCCGATAGCCAATGGCCGTGGCCGCATTCGCGCTCCAGCTGCCGGAGCCGATCGATGTGGCACCCACCCCAGTGTTCTTCTCACCATCCTCGCCCACGCCTGCCCGCGCCTTCGGCCCCACAGCAACACTGTCACGGTTGTAGGCCGCGGCCGTGCCACCCAATGCAACACTGGCCGAATCTCCGCTGCCACCGGCCACCGCTGAACGCCCCAGTGCCAGTGCCTGCGCGTCCACACGGGCCGACACCGCATCTGCCACGCTCTTCGCTGCCGTTGCCGTGGTCCGCGCCGTTGCCACTGCAGTGTTGGTGGCATGCAGTTGCTTGCCGGCTACGGCTTCGGTGCTGGTGGTGCTGAGCGTGGCATCGGCCACTCCGGTCAACTTGCGGTTGGCGTTGGACCTGTTGCGGATGTCCAGTTGGGTCCCCGTGTTGTCACCGCCCACGCGTACGGCACTGCTGGCCGAGGTCTGGGTGACCAGGCGCGTGTTGACCAGTGCCTGGTCGGCAGTGGTCTTGGCGGCATTGGCCATATTGGTCGCGGTGGTGACGTTCTGGTTGGTGGCATGCAGCTGCTTGCCGGTCACCGCGTCGGTACTGGTGGTGGACAGGCGCGCGTCTGCCACGTTGACGACTCTGCGCTTCGTGCTGCTGCTACCCACAGAGACCGAGTTTGATTCGGTCGCCTCCGAGTCCAGGCCCAGCGCAACACTTCCGACCGCCAACGCCTTGGCGTGATGACCAAGGGCGACGCCATTGTATTCAGCGCGCGCGTTTCCACCGAGCGCCACCGCACCCGAGTATCCGGCCGTTCCTGCAAAGGCATTGCCGCCGATGGCTATCCGCGCAATCCCCGCACGGCTCTCCACCGTTTGTGAGCCACTACCAATGGCAATGGAGTTCTGCGAATACGCCCTTGCGTCGTTGCCAAGCGCGGTGGTTCCAATCCCGCTGGCAATGGCACGAGCGCCGACACCGGTTGCGTAGCCGCCTCGCGAGACCTCCACACCGTAGCCAATGGCGGTATTGTTGTCGCCCTCCGCGGTAATCAAGCTGCCGTATGCAACCGATCGGTTTCCGCTCATGGAAGACCGCGACCCCAGCATCAACAACAGGTCACCACTGATGGTGGAATTGCGGTAGAGGTAGTCTGATGTCAGCGCATATTGGGAGTGTATCGGCGCAGTCGCAATTCCCATTGCGTCCTCCCTGCGCACCCCAATCCCGAACAGAATCGCGCCGACGCCATCGACTCCTTTCGGGGAAAAATACATCCCTGGATCGGCACTCTCATCCTCTTCGACAGGCATAACGTCAGCCGCAGCGGAGAATGCCATCAAGGCCGATGCAACAACCGGCAGCACGATTGCGCCGGATGAGGCGGCACGCTTGCCGCGCGCCGTGGCCAGCTCACTGGCCACGATCCAGCACTGCCGCGCAGTGCACCAGATACGACGATGGATTCTGTTCATGGTTCGTCCTTAACAAGCAAGGGAAAAGAAGCCCGTCGCAGCGCTGCGCTGCGACGGACCGTGCGCTTCAGAGCGCGAGGGCCTGCACGTGTTCGCGGTAGCCATCGCGGGTCAACCGATAGCGCAGCTGCAGGCGATGGCCGGGCGTCGGGGTAAAGGGCAACTGCAGGGATGCACCGGGGTAGAGGCTGCGCGAGACGTCATGGGCGGTGCAGGCGCCGGCCGCATCGCAGTCGGCCACGCTGGTCAGGCCCACGCGAAGCGTGCCGGCATTGACCAGGCTGTTGCCCTGCACGCGCACGTCCACGTGCCCGTTGGCCGGCACCACGTTCACCAGCGCCCCCCAGACCAGACTCATGCCCACCGCAGCACGGGTGGCCGGATCGTCCGGCTCTGCGTCATCAGGACCGCGCACACCTTCGAAGTACACGCGGTAGGCGGTTTCCTTCTCGACCGGCTGCAGTGGAATGACCCGGATCAGGCGATTGCCGCCACCGGCCAGGGCGAACTTGCCCGGCGTGATGGCAATGGCAGCCTCGGCCGGCTCGATCTCGACTTCCTGCTCATCGGTACTGGCAGGGTCGTCGATGCGGCGAACGGTGGCCTGCACGTACTGCGCCGTGGTGGATTGCGAGTACACGCGGATCTGCGCGCCCTTGCGGGCCTCGACCGAGGTACGCATCGGATGCACGGTGAGGTTGGCGTGGGCGGGCGCGACTGCAAGCAACAGCGCGCAGGTGAACAGGCAGGACAAGGCGGGATGCATGGTGGGCTCCATCGGCTTCACGGGCGGGAGGTAGGCAGGCGCAGTTCGACCTTCAGATCGCCCTGGTAGGCACCAGAGCGTTTCTCGTCGATGGGTACGCGCGGGGTATCGAGGGTGAGCGGCGTAGGCACGCAGAACACCGGCTGCGACATCCCGGGCAACATCACCAGGCGCAGGCGCGCCGTATCGATGTTGCGTAGCTGCTCTTCCACCCCGTTGCGCAATGGAATGCGCGCGCCGTTGTGGTCGAGCGTGACGGTGTAGTCCATGCGTTGGCTGTCACCGCCGGCACCGTCGGTGTGCCAGACCGAATAGCCGGTGGGACCGGGAGGGCGCGTGCCGCTGTCGCGCACGGTGACCCCCAGGTACTCACTCTGCGAACCGAGGCCGTCATACAGGCACATGTCCAGGTGAGCGCGGCCACCGACCGTTCGGGCAATGGGGTCGTAGCTGAGATTGAGGCCTACGGTGGGTGTGGCTTCCTGGAATTCAGGCAGGTAGATGGAGACCGCGTCGTAGTCGGTGATGGTGAGTTCGAATCTGAAGCTGTATAGAGCAAGATTCGCCTGTAAAGGAGTGCTAAGGACAAGCTCAAGAGTGGCTGCCCATCGACCTGCAACCAGTCGAGCCAACTCCGCTCCCGCCAGCGAAATTTCTCCAGCAGTTCCCACTCGTGCGCGGCCCGCGCAAGCTCCCGCTGCGGACGACCATATTTTTCGCGGTGGCCCAGACCAGTAATCGGAACTACAGGCAACATTCGCATCCGCTCGCCGAATGGATGCGAGGACATTCAGCTCGACTTCCATTCCACTTCGAAGCTCAGTGAAGCGAAGTGGAATGGTGCTTGGGATGCCAATGCTGTCTTCTTTTGTGTCCTCACTCGGGCAACGGCCCTTTTCCGCAGTCAGTTCAGATCGACAAGTCATGAACATGTGCCCGTAGTCCATGACTCCAGTCTGCTCATAGCCAAGAATTGTGCGCGGCGGCATCAACACGATGTCCCCCGGCATCGCAGACCGATCCCAACTCATCACGATGTCGCGATGCTCATCGGTCGGATGCGTTTCCGGCGGTCGCTGCGCCATCGCACGCGGCACCACCAGCACCAGCGCGCAGAACAGCACCAGCCACCACCACAGCCGCCGGCTCATCGCGCACCTCCCGCAGCAGCCTGCTGGCTGCTGGCGATCAGCGCCTTTTCCTGCAGCAGGCGCGTCACCCGCGCCTGCTGGCGGATGTCGGCCGGCAGCTGCGCCACGTGCAGCGGCTCGCACTGCACGGCCCCCACCAGCAGCACTACCTGGCGGCGCTCGCGCACCTGCAGCGGGCACTGCAGCAGGCGGTCGTCCTGCAGCAGGTACAGCACCGCTTCGCGGCGCGGAAAGTCGGCTACGAAGCCGCCGTTGCTGCCGGTGCCCGGCACCGGCGCGTTGAGGATGCGGGCACCGCGCAGCGGCGTGCCGGCCAGATCCTGCGCGTTGCCGATGAAGGTGTAGGTCACTTCAATCGGCACCGGCATGCGCAGCAGCTTGCCGGGCGGCAGGAACAGCGGGCGCGCACCGCCCACGCCGGTCACGCGGATGGAGGCGATGCTGTCCAGCGCGCTGGCATCCTGCACTTCGGCACGATGCGACTGATACGCCGACACCGGCAGCAGGCGGCGGTCGCCCAGCTTCAGGCGCTGGCGGCGCAGGCCGCCCACCTGCAGTTCGGCGGCCACGCCGGTCAGTTCCAGGTCGTCGGTGCCATCCACCTGCACGGCCAGGCCTGCGTCGGCGCCCAGGCCGCCGCCCCAGTACAGACCGCGCGACCCCAGCGCCACGCCGGAACTGTGGGTGGCGCTGTAGGCCACTTCATCGCGCCCGCGCTGCTGGTAGTGCGACACGGTGGCGCCGGTGTGGCCGATGCGGTTCTGCAGCTGCCCGCTGAGGGTGGCGCTGTAGCGATCATTGTTGCTGCCGCGCAGTTCGGCGGACAGTTCGCGGAACTGATCGTCGCGGTCCTGGCGCAGGCTCTGCGCCACGTTGTAGGTCACATCCGGGCGCTGGTGCTGCGGCTGGCGCAGATCCAGCCCGTAGCGGCGCTGCGCACTGCCGCGCTCGCCCTGCTGCAGGCGGGTGAGGGTGAGGGTGAGAAACACGCCGCGGTCGCGGCTGCTGCGCAGGCTGCCGTCGCTGTGCTGCTGCCACACGCCCACGCGCGTGGAGGCGCTGAAGTCGCCCCAGCGCTCACTGCGGTTGTAGCTGGCCTGCCAGGTACGGCTGAGCTGTGGTTCGCGGCTGGGACGTGGCGCCCACGGCGGCAGCAACGGATCCAGGCCGTACAGCGGATCGTCGATATCGCCCGGTACGCCCACGCCCTGCCGCCAGGTCTGGCGCCGGGTATAGGCCAGGTACGCATGGCCACCGGCTACCGGCAGCGCCACCGAAGCGCTGAGCGAATCGGCACAGCCGAGCTGGTCGCGGGCATCGTCGCGGAACTCGCAGGCCTTGCCGCGCATGCGCTGCTGGTACAGGTTCCATGAGGCACGGCGGCGGTACGACAGCTGGTGCTGCTGGCCGCGGCTGCCATCACTGCCCTGCATGCCGCTGAAGCTGGCGCGGATCTCCTGCGTGGCGAACACCCTGCGCAGGTCCACGCGCAGTTCGCCATAGCGGAAGCCGCCCAGATCGGCCACGCCCGCAGTGACGGTGGCACTGCGGCCCAGCGGCACGCGTACGCCGGCCATGGCGGCCCTTTCGCCGTCGAACTGGTCGCTGCGGCGTTCGCTGCGGCGGCCGCCCTGCAGGAACCACTGCACGCTGCTGTCGGCCCAGTCGCCGCCCTTGTCGAAGGGCGCTTCCTCGCTGCGCACCAGCACGCCGTCTTCGTAGATGCGCAGGGTGACGGTGTAGTTGCCGAACGGGAAGCGCCGCGTATCGATCTGGTTGATGCCGGCCTGCAGGTAGTAGGTCTGCAGCAGGCGCTGGCCATCGAAGGCATCCACGCGGGCATCGCGCGCCAACAGCACGGTCAGCGGCGTGGCCTGCACGGCCGCTTCGCTGTCCACGTAGGCCTGGGTGGTGCCCACGCGCAGGCCCTGGAAACGGTCCAGCGGCAGCATGCTGAAACTGAAGGTGCCGCCCTGTGGGCTGGACAGGTTGCGGCGGTCCATGCGGCCGCCCTGCAGGTAGTGTTCCGGCCCGATGTCGTGCCGGTAGTACGCGTTGTCCAACTGGAAGTCGTGCCGCGTACGCTGGTTGCGGTAGCGCTGGTGGCTGAAGGTCCAGTTGGCCGAGACATGACCGCGCTCGAACAGACCCAGCACGCCGGCACCCTGCGCCGCCAGCGACTGGTAATCACGGCCGCCGCTGAGGTTGACCGTCTGCTGGTGCAGGAAGGCGTTCTCGGCGTTGGCGCTGACCTGGTGGTGGCGCTGCGCGGCCGGTTCGCCGGGAATCCATTGGCGGGCGACGAACAGGCGCACGGCGCCCTCGCCCTCGTCATACAGTGCGCGCACGGCGGTGGGGTCCTCCGGAGGATCGAGATAGCCGCAACCGGCGGCGGCGCCGCCGTAGCGACAGGCCAGGTGGCTGTTGCGCGGCAGTGGCTGCGACAACGCCGGCAGCAACGCCGCCTGCGCTTCGGCCGGCAGTTGCAGCGCCTGCAGCGCTTCGGCGGGCGCTTCCAGCTGCACGTGGTCGAGGGTGACGCGCACGGGCAGCAGCCCGCTGGAGCGACCGAACAGGCGGACATCCAGCTGCTCGGTCTGGCCTTCGACCAGATCCTCGAAGCCGGCGGGAACGCTGCGCGCGGCGGCCATCGGTGCAGCCAGCGACAGGGCAAGCGCGAACGCCAGCCGGGTCACGGCGGGGGCGGGAACGTTCATGGGAGCGGGGCGACCAGAAGCGGCCGGCCCGGAAACGGGCCGGCACGGGGAGAACTTACGGGCTGGCGGTCTTCTGCTTCATGGCGATGCTGACCATGCCCTGGAAGCGGTCAGCCACGCTGATGGCGCCCGGGGTCTTCTGCGCGATCTGCAGCGGCATGGACACCGAGGCGCCCGGCAGTGCGCCGTCGAACAGATCGGCGGCCAGGTAATCGGTGGCGGCCAGGCCCAGTTCACGGCTGTTGAGGCTGACCGACAGCGGCACCGACGGCGTGCCGGCGGCATCGCCGACCAGCACCGGCTCGTTGATCAGACGCACCTCGATGTCCTTGTCGATGTCGTTGGAATAGATGCGCACCTGCTGCGACCACGGAATCAGGCCACGGCCCGGGGCGTGGTCTAGCTTGATCGCGTCCGGCAGCGCGCTGCCATCGGCCTGCAGCAGGGCCAGGGTCGGGTCGACGTCGGCCAGGACGGTGATGTGGGTTTCGGCAGCGTTCGCCGACAGCGAAACGGTAGCCAGCGCTGCAGCGAGCGCGGCCTTCTTGAAAATGGCGTGCATGGTTGTCTCTCTCGGACGGTGGGATATGAAGCCTCCGGTGCGGGAGGCATCACCCGCCTGCATGGGGGCGGGCGACGGAGAGAATGGTAGGCAGCGGCCTATCCTGCGGCCATTCAAGCTTTCCTAAATGGATGAATGTTAAGGAGATTCCTTGAAGTCGCTCAAAGTTTGAGGATTATGCAATTGTCCTCACCAGCCCTTTGCAACAAACCTCATTGCGGCAACGCCAAATACATCAGGCCGCCTTGCGGCGGCCTGACGTCATCGCTTCACGGGATGGGATCAGAAGAAGATCGCGTACAGGATCAACAGCGGAATCGGAACGCCCAGCAGCCACAGCAGAATCATTTTCATGGTCGGTCTCCTTGCAGTAGCGGTGTCTTACAGGTCGCGGCGGCGGCCGCCCCAGGTGGCGCTGAGGCTGGCGAAGAACGCGCCGATCAGCAGGGTGATGAACAGCCAGAGCGCGGCATACGCTGCGGCCTTGCGGGCATCGTCGGCCGCCTGCTTGGCGGTGGTCTTTGCCTTCTCCAGCGCGGCACGCATGCGCGTCTGCACATCGGTCACACGGGCCTGCGCTTCGGCCTGGCTCATGCCGGTTTCGCGCGCGATGAGCTGCGACAGGTACTGGGTGTCGGCCGGGTCGAGGCCATCGCCCTGCAGGCTGTTGACGATGATGCGGTTCACTTCGGCGCGCAGTTCACGACGGTCGCCGGACGATGCACGGCCCGGCATCGGACGCGGCGGCGCCATGCCGGCCTCGCGCGGGCCCGCATTCGGTGCCGGCGGCGGAGCCGTGTTCGGATCCATCGGCGCGCCCGGCGGTGGCGGCGCCGCGGGATCGGCAACACCGGCGTTGGTGGCACTGCGGAACAGCGAATCCACCCAGTAGTTGAGGTCGCCTTCCGGCGCGGCCGCGGCGGCGCTACCGGCACCCGCAGCGGCAACGCCGGCCGTGGATGCAGCGGCGCCTGCAGTGGCGCCGGCCACCTTCGCGCCCGTGCCGAGCACGCCACTGATGGCCGAGGTCAGCAGGCCCGCGGTGAGCAGCGTCGCCACCGCCCACGACACGAAGCCGTGCGCGGTATCGCGGAAGTAGGTTTCATCACCGTGGATCTGCGTCCACTTGGTGCGCAGGCGGCCGGCCAGGTAGCCGCCCAGGCCGGACGCGGCCAGTGCGGTGAAGGTGAGCCAGGCGATGCTGGACCAGCCGAAGGTTTCCTTGCTGACGCCTTCGAACGACCACGGCGACACCGAGGACAGGCCCAGGCCGACGCCGAGGATGAGCAGGATGAGCGACAGCGCAGCAGCCGCCACCGCGCCCGCGAGGATCGCCCCCCAGGAAACGGCACTTTCGCTGCTGGGCGGAATGATGGGCGCGGTGACAACGGTTGTGATGTCGGCGCCGAGCGGGCCGCGCTCGGCGGGATCGAATCGGGTACTCATGGAATGGACGCTCCGTATCAGTGCTGCGCAGGCAGCTGGCGTACCGAGGCTGCGCGAGCGCTTGTGAAGCTGGCGAGACCCCTGAATCACGCGGTCTTGGCGCGGTGAGGGTGCCGCCAACGCCGTGCCGCCCGGGGTTGGCACCTGCCACGCACGCACAAAAGAAAACGCCCCGCAATGCGGGGCGTTTCCGGCGGTAGTGCGGCGTCAGCGCGCGCCGACGATGCGGACGATCTCGACATCGATATCGGTCGGCTTGAAGCGGTGCGTGTCCACTTCGCCGTGCAGTTCGACCACGGTGTCGGCACCGATGGCCTGGTGATTGGGCAGGTCGTCGTCGTCGATCTCCACGTCGATTTCGCCGCTGGCGTCCTTGAAGCGATAGCGCTCGTGGCCGACCTTGGCAACCAGCTTGCCCTGCAGGACGACCGGGTGGTCATCGCGCTGGCTGCGGGCCTCGGCAACGGTGGTGACGGCGCTGGTGGCGCCCGGGCCGGTGTACTGGGCCTGCGCGGGGCCGGTGACGGCGACCAGCGGCGCGGCGATCAGGGCGAGAGCAAGCAGATGCTTCATGGGGAGCTCCTGGAGTGAATGGGATGTCCTATGACGCAGACAGCTTGTACCGCAGCGGCCGTGATGCCCATGCAATGTGTCCGAAAACGCGTGAAAACCGGCAGCGGCAGGCACGCACAGCCCACCGTGCACGCAAAAAAAACGCCCCGCAGATGCGGGGCGTCCTCAGCACAACCGACGCGGGCGATCAGCCCTGGTAGTCGCGCACGTCGCTGCCGGTGTAGACCTGGCGCGGACGGCCGATCTTCATTTCCGGGTCGACCTGCTGTTCCAGCCAGTGCGAGACCCAGCCGGAGGTACGGCCCAGGGCGAACATGACGGTGAACATCTCGGTCGGGATCTGCAGCGCCTTGTAGATGATGCCGCTGTAGAAATCGACGTTCGGGTACAGCTTGCGGGCGACGAAGTATTCGTCCTGCAGCGCGGCCTGTTCCAGCTTCACGGCCACGTCCAGCAGCGGATCCTGCACGCCCAGCTGCTTGAGCACCTTGCTGGTCATCTCGCCGATGACCTTGGCGCGCGGATCGAAGTTCTTGTACACGCGGTGGCCGAAGCCCATCAGGCGGAAGCCGGAGGTCTTGTCCTTGGCCTTGACCACGGCGGACTCGACGTTGTCGGCGCTGCCGATCTCTTCCAGCATCTTCAGCACGGCTTCGTTGGCACCGCCGTGGGCCGGACCCCACAGCGCGGTGACGCCAGCGGCGACCGACGCGTACGGGTTGGCACCGGTCGAACCGACCAGGCGCACGGTCGAGGTCGAGGCGTTCTGCTCATGGTCGGCGTGCAGGATGAACAGCAGGTCCAGCGCCTTGACCACGTCCGGGTTCAGATCGTACTGGCCATCGGCCGACTCGAAGGTCTGCTTCAGGAAGCGGCTGACGTAGTCCAGCGAGGTGTCCGGCGTGTTGGCCGGCAGGCCCTTGCCGTGGCGGTAGATCAGCGCCGACAGCGTCGGCACCTTGGCGATCAGGCGCACGGCGGCCTGGCGGCGCTGTTCGGCGTCGGACAGGTCCAGCGAGGCGTGGTAGATGCCCGACAGCTGCGCGATGGCGGCGGTCAGGATGGCCATCGGATGGGCATCCTTGGCGAAGCTGCCGATCAGGGTGTTGATCGACGGATCGACGTTGGCTTCAGCCGCCAGCTCGTCGGTGAAGGCCTTCAGCTGCTCGGCGCTCGGGCGCTCGCCGTTGATCAGCAGGTAGGCCACTTCGACGTAGCTCGACTTCTCCGACAGCTGCTCGATCGGGTAGCCGCGGTACAGCAGCACGCCCTTGTCGCCGTCGATGTAGGTGATGGCGGACTTGCAGCTGGCCGTCGCGGTGAAACCGGAATCGTAGGTGAAATACCCCGTTTCCTTGGTCAGCTTCGCGATGTCGACGCAGTCGTTGCCAAGGGTGGGTTTGATGACGGGCAGAACGACCGACGTATCGCCGGCGTTGAGCGTGACCTGATCAAGATCGGACACTGTGTGCGCTCCTTCATGGGAAGGCGCCTGCCCAAGCGCATTGGTCAGGCACGTGAATGACGTCCTCGGCCTGTGCCGGGGATCAGGTCATTATCGCACAGCAGCATTTGCCCGGCGCTAGACAGAAGTCGTAGACGACAGGCAGCCGGGAACCTGCCAACAAGCGGCCGGGTTCGGCAAAAGGGTTGTCACAAGGACGCAGTGTTCCGTCCATCCAAACACCCGTTGGGTGGCTGGCGGGGAAAAACAAACGGCCGCGCAAAGCGCGGCCGTTTGATCGAACCAGGTTCGACAGATCAGCGCGCGTAGCGCTTCTGGAACTTGTCGATGCGGCCCGAGGTATCGATGACCTTGTGCTTGCCCGTGTAGAACGGGTGCGAAGCAGAGGAAATTTCAACCTTGACCAGCGGGTAGTCGTTGCCGTCTTCCCACTTGATGGTTTCCTTCGTGCTCATGGTCGAGCGGGTCAGGATCTTGAAATCGGAGGTGACGTCATGGAAGACGACGTCGCGGTAGTTCGGATGGATATCGGCCTTCATGGGCTCACACCGTAAATGGGCTGGTGGTCAAGAGCGGCATTATAAACACCGGTTGCCGCCCGCGGCAACCGGTTGCTGCCCCTGCGGGCTCAGGCCGCGCCCAGTGCCTGCCGCACCAGGGCCTCGAAGCGGGCCTGGTCGTACGCCATCAGCAGGTCGCAGTTGTCCGGCTGGCCCGTCTGCCGGTTCCAGTCGACGAGGGTGGCCCCCCGGCTGAACGTGCCGTTCAGTTCCACGTTCAGCGGGCGCGACTCGACCTGCAGCTGCCCTTCCGGGTTCAGCGCCCAGGCCATGGCCAGGGCGTCGGCGGTGTACCAGCGGCCGCCCTTGCTGTCCTCGGACAGGCCGCGGGTCTTGCGCGAGATCAGCTCGTAGAAGCGGGCGCGATCGGAATCGGCCTGCAGCCAGGTTTCGGCCTCCGCCAGCGGCAGGCCATGGGCCACGGTCGCTTCCCAGTCCGACACCAGCAGGTGCCGGAAGGAGGTGAACACCACGTGCGCCGCTTCCGGATCGAAGGCGATGTTGAATTCGGCCGCCGGGGTGATGTTGCCGTGGCAGGTGACCGCACCGCCCATCACCACGATGCGCTTGATCCGCTGCGGCAGGGTCGGATCCAGCTTCAGCGCCAGCGCCAGGTTGGTCAGCGGCCCCAGCATGACCAGCATCAACTGGCCGGCATGTTCATGCGACAGGCGCAGGATGGCCAGCGCGGCATGTTCGGCCTCGGCCTGGCGGCTGGGCGGCGGCAGGTCCACGTCGCCATAGCCATCACGGCCATGCACGTGGGCAGCGTCGACGGCGGGATGCAGCAGCGGATCCGGGCTGCCGGCGAACACCGGCACGTCGGTGCGGCCGACGATGTCGCAGAGCTTGAGGGCGTTGCGGACGGTGTAGTCGAGGCCGACATTGCCGGCGGCGATGGTCAGGGCGACCACGTCGTGCCGTTCATCGGCGAAGGCCATCAGCAGGGCCAGTGCGTCGTCGACACCGGGGTCGGTATCGATCAACAGCGGGATCTTGTGGGTCATCGTTGCCGTCTTCAGATCGGCAACGAAGTGTGGACCGGGATGATGACCGTTGCAAGTATGGGGGTTGGGGGTTCGGCAGGGCTGCGCCCTGCACCCGCTCAATGCAACGGCAAGAGCAAAAGCTGGCTATCCGTGGGTTGGCGGGGCGGGGCCGGTGGCGGGGGACGCTGCAAGTACGTCCCTGTAAGCTCGGTCGCCGCATCCATGCGGCTCACGCCCCCGCCACCGGCCCCACCCCGCCTTCGACAGATTTCTGCAGTCTGCCGGAACGGCGTTCTGTCCTTTCAGGTGTCGACCTTGGTCGACACATCCACGAGATGATCGGGAAGGCTGTCTGTAGCGTCGAGCCCACGCTCGACTCACGCGCGTAGCGCGGACAGCCGCCGGGCATGGCCCGGCTACCGATGCTTCGGTGCTCCGGTAGCGCCGGGCCATGCCCGGCGAGCGCAGCGGCACTTACGCCGAGGCGTAGCGCACGGCGGTGCCTATCCAGCGCTGCACCACGCGGTCGGCCAGCGCAGGCTGCTGGTCCAGCAGGCGCTCGGCCAGCTCGTGCACGCCGGGCAGCAGGCCGGCGTCACGGGCCAGGTCGGCAATGCGGAACCCGGCCAGGCCGGTCTGCCGGGTGCCGAGCAGTTCGCCGGGACCGCGCAGTTCCAGGTCCTTCTCGGCAATGACGAAGCCGTCGTTGGTCTCGCGCATGGTCTGCAGGCGCTCGCGCGCCATCTGCGAAAGCGGCGCCTGGTACAGCAGCACGCAGCGCGATACCGCCGAGCCGCGGCCGACCCGGCCACGCAGCTGATGCAGCTGGGCCAGGCCCAGGCGCTCGGCGTTCTCGATCACCATCAGCGAGGCATTGGGCACGTCCACGCCCACTTCGATGACCGTGGTCGCCACCAGCAGATCGATGTCACCGGCCTTGAACGCCACCATCGTCGCCAGCTTTTCCGCCGCCTTCAGGCGGCCATGCACCAGCCCGACGCGGACACCCGGCAGCAACGCCTGCAGCGATTCGTAGGTGGCCTGCGCCGGCGTGGCATCCAGCTCTTCGCTTTCCTCGATGAGGGTACACACCCAGTACACCTGCCGCCCTTCCCGGCACGCCAGCGCGATGCGCTCGATCAGCTCCGGGCGACGGTCATTGTTGAGCGCAACGGTCTGCACCGGGGTGCGCCCCGGCGGCAGCTCGTCGATCGCCGATACGTCCAGATCGGCGTACTCGGACATCGCCAGCGTGCGTGGAATCGGGGTGGCGGTCATCACCAGCTGGTGCGGCACGCTGTTGCCGCCCGCCCCCTTGTCGCGCAGTGCAAGCCGCTGGTGCACGCCGAAGCGGTGCTGCTCATCCACGATCGCCAGCGCCAGGTCCTGGAACACCACCGCGTCCTGCATCAGCGCATGGGTACCGACCACCACCTGCGCTTCACCGTTGGCGACCTGCTCGATCACCCGGGTGCGCGCCTTGCCGGTGACCTTGCCGGCCAGCCAGGCGATGCGCACGCCCAGGGGTTCCAGCCAGCCGCGCAGGTTGTTGAGGTGCTGCTCGGCCAGCAGCTCGGTCGGTGCGGCCAGCGCGACCTGCTTGCCCTGCTCCACCGCCAGCATCGCTGCCAATGCAGCAACCACGGTCTTGCCCGAGCCGACATCGCCCTGCACCAGCCGCAGCATCGGGCTGGGCCGCGCCAGGTCCTCGCGGATCTGCTTGAACACGCGCGCCTGCGCGCCGGTCAGTGCAAACGGCAGCTGCTTCAGCAATGCCTTGGCCAGCCTGCCGGGACCGGCCAGCGGCGGCGCGTGATGGGCCTGCAATGCGATGCGCTGGCGACGCAGGCTGAGGTGGTGGGCCAGCAGTTCTTCCATCGCCAGCCGACGCTGCGCCGGATGGGTACCTGCCGCCAGCGCCGCCAGATCGGCATCCGGCGGCGGCCGGTGCACGGTCAGCAGCGCGCTGCGCAGCGACGGCAGGCCGAGGCCGTCGAGCCAGCCACTGGGCAGCAGCTCCAGCGCGCTTTCCTCGGGCAGGCGGTCCAGCGCCTGGCCGATCAGCTTGCGCATCGTCATCGGGCCAACGCCCTCGACGGTGGGATACACCGGGTCGAGGCGGTCGCCGAGATCGGGATCGTCGTTGCGGCCCAGCACCTGGTAGCTGGGGTGGACGATCTCCAGACCGAGGTGGCCGGCCTTGGGCGTGCCGAAGCAACGCAGCCGGTTGCCTACCGCGAACTGACCGACCTGCTGCTGGCGGAAGTGGAAGAAGCGCAGCACCAGGGTGCCCTGCCCTTCATCTTCCACCGCCACCTTCAGCATCGGCCGGTAGCGCATGCCGCGCTCCACCGCGACCACCCGCACATCCACCTGCGCCGGCACGCCGTTGCGCAGGTCTTCGATGCGGGTCAGCCGGGTGCGGTCTTCATAGCGCAGCGGCAGGTGCAGCCAGAGATCCTGCAGGGTGGCCAGGCCACGCGCCTGCAGCTTGGCGGCCACGGCCGGACCGACGCCGGCGAGCATCGCCAGGGATGCTTCGCCGGACGGTGACAGTGCCGGGGTGACCGCCGCCTTGCGTGCCACGTGGGGGTCAGTCGATGACCATCACCGCATCGACCTCGAAGTTGGCGCCCTTGGGCAGGCCGGAGACTTCGATGGTGGAACGGGCCGGGAACGGAGCCTGGAAATAGTCCTGCATCACCGCGTTGACCTTGGCGAACTCGGCCAGGTCGGTCAGGTACAGCCCCAGGCGCACGACCTTGTCCAGCGAGCCGCCGGCGGCTTCGGCCACGGCCTTGAGATTGTCGAAGGCACGACGGGCCTGGGCTTCCACGTCACCGACGCCCACGATCTCGCCGGTCGCCGGGTCCAGCGGAATCTGGCCGGAAAAATACACGGTATTGCCGGCGCGCACGGCCTGCGAGTACGGGCCGATGGCGGCCGGGGCCTGTTCGGTGTTGATGATCTGGCGGGACATGGGTCGCTCCGGTACGTAGGGGAAAACAGAGCAGTGATTGTACCAACCCGGCAGCACCGGGCCATGCCCGGCGGCATCCGATCCATGCCGCGCTGCGCGCTCGCCGGGCATGGCCCGGCGCCAGCGCGGATCATCCACGCATGGCGCGGATCTATTGGCGGCGCACCGACTGCACGACCGACAGGCGGCGCAGGCGGCGCATGACTTCGGCCAGGTGGTTGCGGTCGCGCACCTGGATGTTGAACGCCAGCACGGCCGCGTTGAAATCGCGGTCCAGGTAGTCCACCCGTTCGATGTTGGAATGGCTCTGCGCGATCGCCGCGGCCAGCTGCGCCAGCACGCCGGTGCCGTTCTCCACCTCCACCACCAGCGACGTGTCGTAGTCGCCGGACACGGTGGTGTCCCAGCCGATCAGCACCCAGCGCTCGGGCGACTTGCGCAGCTCGGCCAGGTTCGGGCAGTCCATGCGGTGCACCACGATGCCCTTGCCGGCGGTGTGGTAGCCCATGATGTCGTCGCCGGGAATCGGCTGGCAGCAGCCGGCGAAGGTGACCACGCCACGCTCGCTGCCATTGATCAGGATCTTTTCCTGCGAACTGTGGCGCGAATGTGCACCGCCGCGCAGTTCGGCGTAGGCCATCAGCGCCTGCGCCGCCTGGGTCGGCATCCAGTTGCCCAGCGCCACTTCGGCCAGCAGCGCCTCCAGGCGCGGGAACCGGTGCTCGGCCAGGAACGCATCCAGGCGCCCCTTCGGCAGCCGTTCCAGCGAACTGTCCATCGCTTCCAGCGCGCGATCGAGCATGCGGTGGCCCAGCTGCACGGCATCCTCGTGCTCCAGCTGCTTGAGCTGGTGGCGGATGGCGGTGCGGGCCTTGCTGGTGACCACGAATTCCAGCCACTGCGGCTTGGGCGTGGCCGAGCGCGCGGTGATGATCTCCACCGACTGCCCGGACACCAGCTTGGTGCGCAGCGGCACCAGCTTCTTGTCCACGCGCGAGGCCACCGCCATGTTGCCGACGTCGGTATGCACGGCATAGGCGAAGTCCAGCGCGGTGGAGTTGCGCGGCAGGGCCAGGATCTTGCCCTTCGGGGTGAACAGGTAGACCTCATCCGGGAACAGGTCGACCTTGACGTTGTCGAGGAACTCCAGCGACGAACCGGCCGCACGCTGCGAATCGATCAGTTCCACGATCCAGGCGTGCGCGCGGCTCTGCGCGCTGTTGGGCGAGTCCCCGCCGAACTTGTAGGTCCAGTGCGCGGCCACGCCGCGTTCGGCGATCAGGTCCATTTCCTCGGTACGGATCTGCACTTCGATCGGCGAGCCATACGGCCCGAACAGCACCGTATGCAGCGACTGGTAGCCGTTGGCCTTGGGGATGGCGATGAAGTCGCGGAAGCGCCCGTCCAGCGGCTTGAAGGTGGCGTGCACCGCGCCCAGCGCGTGGTAGCAGCTGGGCACGCTGCGCACGACCAGGCGGAAGCCGAACACATCCATCACCTGGTCGAAGGTCTTGTTCTCGTCGCGCATCTTGTTGTAGATGCTCCACGGCGTCTTGATGCGGCTGACCAGGCGGTGTTCGATGCCCTCCTTGGACAGCCGCTGCGACAGCTGCACTTCCACCTGCGCCAGCGCCTCGCGACGCACCACCGGCTGGCTGCGGATGTGCTTTTCCAGGATGGCGTGGCGCCAGGGATACAGCGCCTTGAAGCCCAGGTTCTGCAGCTCGCTCTTGACCAGGCTCATGCCCAGGCGCTGGGCGATGGGGGCGTAGATCTCCAGCGTCTCGCGGGCGATGCGGCCGCGCGCTTCGCGGCTCTGCGCGCCCAGCGTGCGCATGTTGTGCAGCCGGTCGGCCAGCTTGATCATGATCACGCGCAGGTCGCGCGACATCGCCAGCAGCATCTTGCGGAAGCTCTCGGCGGCCGCTTCCTGGCGGTCGCGGAACTTCAGCTTGTCCAGCTTGGTGACGCCGTCCACCAGTTCGGCCACCGCCTCGCCGAACTCGGCCGACAGGGCTTCGCGGGTCAACGGGGTGTCTTCGATGGTGTCGTGCAGGATCGCGGCGATCAGCGCCTCCACGTCGAGGCCGAGTTCGGCCAGCACCTGTGCCACCGCCACCGGATGGGTGATGTAGGGCTCGCCCGACTTGCGCGTCTGCCCGGCGTGCGCGGAGGCGCCGACCTCCCACGCGCGGCGCAGCAGCGGCAGCTGCTCGGGCGGCAGGTAGTGGGCGGCGCGTTCGAGCTGGAGGACGTAGTCGGGTACGGCGGCAGCGGGGACTGCGGCGACCTTGGCAGTGGGGCCTGGGTTCATGCCCGAAGCCTATGCCAGTGCGCCGTTTACGGCAAATCCTGAATGCGAAACAGCCCGCACGGGGCGGGCTGTTCGGCGTATCCAGCAATGACCTTGATCGATGCGATCAATCGTCGTTCTTGGACATGTCTTCGTCGGCGACCACTTCCGCAGCGGCCCACTCCAGCGCTTCGCGCTCGGCACGCTCACGCTCGGCCTTCTCGACTTCGTCGATCAGTGCGTTGTCGATCTTGCGGGCGGCGATCTCGCGCAGCGCCAGCACGGTCGGCTTGTCCTCGGTCTCGCTGTTGTCCAGCGTGGCCTGCACGCCATTGGCGAGCTGGCGGGCGCGCTTGGAGGCCATCATGACCAGCTCGAAACGGTTGTTAACGACTTCCAGGCAATCTTCTACGGTGATGCGGGCCATACGGGCTCCCGGCGACCGGTCGGCCGCTCAGTCGAATGAGGGAAAGGGGACGGAGTGTACTGGCAGGGGCTGGACAAAATCAAGCCAACCCCCACCCGATTCTTTTGGAATCAGTCAGTTGCGCCCGGATCTGGGGTCAGCAGCGCCTGGATCAGGCCAGCATGGCGGACCTTCTGCGACTCGCGGCGCAGGCGGCTGGCGGTGAAGATCGCGCACAGCTCGTCCACGGCGGTGTCGAAGACTTCATTGACGATGACGTAGTCGAACTCGTTGAAATGCAGCATTTCCTCGCGCGCGGCGCCCAGGCGCTGGGCAATCACCGCCTCGCTGTCCTGGCCGCGCTTGCGCATGCGGTCCTGCAGGGCCTGCCGGGACGGGGGCAGGATGAACACGGTCACCGTGCCCGGCACCAGCTGGCGCACCTGCTGCGCGCCCTGCCAGTCGATCTCCAGCAGGACATCCTGGCCGGCGGCCAGCTGCGGCTCGACCGACTGGCGGGCGGTGCCCTTCCAGTCGCCGTGCACCCAGGCGTGCTCGAAGAAGTCACCGGCGGCGATCATCCGCTCGAACTCGTCGGCACTGACGAAGTGGTAGTGCTGGCCGTTCACTTCACCCGGGCGCATCGCGCGCGAGGTGAAGGAGATCGACAGGGCGATCTGCGGGTCGCGCGCCAGGGTGGCATTGACGATGCTGCTCTTGCCGGCGCCGGACGGGGCGGCAACGATGTACAGCGTGCCGCGCGCGGGTGCGCCGGCGGGAGTGGGCTGGATGCTCATTCGATGTTCTGCACCTGTTCGCGGATCTGGTCGATCAGCACTTTCAGTTCCACCGCGGCGTTGGAGGTACGGCTGTCCACCGACTTCGAGCCGAGCGTGTTGGCTTCGCGGTTGAACTCCTGCAGCAGGAAGTCCAGGCGGCGGCCGACCGGCTCACGTTGCTTGAGGACGCGGCGGATCTCCACGATGTGACTGGACAGGCGGTCCAGCTCTTCGTCGACATCGAGCTTCTGCAGCCACAGCACCAGCTCCTGCTCGGCGCGGCCGGGATCGACCGGATGCGGCAGGTCGGCCAGGCGCGCGGCCAGCTTGGCGCGCTGCCCCTCACGGATGGCCGGGATCAGCGTACGCACCTCGGCGGCGATGCGCTCGATCGCATCCACGCGGTCGGCGATGGCCCTGGCCAGCGTGTCGCCCTCGCGTTCACGGGCGCCAACGAAGCCATCCAGCACCTGCTCCAGCAGCGCCAGCGCCTCGACCTGCAGGGCGGCGGCATCGGTCGCCTCGCCCTGGGTGACGCCGGGCAGCTGCAGCAGCTCGGTGAAACTGACCTGCAGGTTGGGGAAGTCGGATGTCAGGCGGTGCGCCAGCTGGCCCAGCTGGCCCAGCAGCGCCTCGTTCACCTGCAGGCTGCCTGCCGCTTCCGGCGCGCGCAGGCGCATCACCAGGTCCAGCTTGCCGCGGCTCAGGCGCGCGGACACCCGCTCGCGCAGCTGCGGTTCCAGGGCACGCAGTTCCTCGGGCAGGCGGGTGCCCACTTCCAGGAACCGGTGGTTGACCGAGCGCAGCTCGCAGCCCAGCGTGCCCCAGGGCGTGGCGCGCTCGCCGCCGGCGTAGGCGGTCATGCTTCGAATCATGAGCGTTTCCGATGCTTGCAAAGGGGGAATGGTACCCTAGCGGTCTCATTTGAGCCCCCTTGCCCGCGCCGTGAAGGCTGCGGGCATGGCGGCGTTCTCCCCTGCCCGTCATACCCTCTAGGGAACCTGCCCCATGTCCGACTCCCGCCCCAGCGGCCGCCAGCCCGACCAGCTCCGTCCGGTCGTCATCCAGCGCGGTTTCACCCGCCACGCCGAGGGCTCGGTGCTGGTCTGCTTCGGTGAAACCCGTGTGCTGTGCACCGCCAGCGTCGAGAACCGCGTGCCGGGTTTCCTGCGCGGCAAGGGCGAAGGCTGGGTGACTGCCGAGTACGGCATGCTGCCGCGCGCGACCCATACCCGCAGCGACCGTGAAGCGGCGCGTGGCAAGCAGGGCGGCCGCACCCTCGAGATCCAGCGCCTGATCGGCCGCAGCCTGCGCGCCTGCGTGGACCGCAATGCCCTGGGCGAACGCACCATCACCCTGGACTGCGACGTGCTGCAGGCCGACGGCGGCACCCGCACCGCTGCCATCACCGGCGCCTACGTGGCCCTGGTCGATGCGGTGAACGTGCTGATGAAGCGCGGCGAGATCAAGCGCAACCCGGTGCTGGGCGCGGTCGCCGCCGTGTCGGTGGGCGTGTACCGCGGCACCCCGGTGCTGGACCTGGACTACGCCGAGGACAGCGACTGCGACACCGACATGAACGTGGTGATGAACGACGGTGGCGGCTTCATCGAACTGCAGGGCACCGCCGAAGGCCATGCCTTCCGCCGCGATGAACTGGATGCGCTGCTGGGCCTGGCCGAAAAGGGTGTGCGCGAACTGCTGGACGCACAGCAGGCGGCACTGTCGGCATGAACCGGCGCATCGCCCTGACCACCCTGGTGGTGGCCGAATACGATGAGGCCATTGCCTGGTATACCGGCAAGCTCGGCTTCCAGCTGCTGGAGGACATCGACCAAGGCAACAAGCGCTGGGTGGTGGTCGGCCCGGCCGACGGCAGCGCTGCCGCACTGCTGCTGGCGCGTGCCAGCACCGATGAACAGCGCAGCCGCATCGGCAACCAGACCGGTGGCCGCGTCGGCTTCTTCCTCAACACCGACGACTTCCACCGCGACCACGCGGCGATGCTGGCCGCCGGGGTCGAGTTCCTGGAAGCGCCGCGCGAAGAACCGTATGCAACGGTCGCGGTGTTCCGCGATCTGTATGGCAACACCTGGGACCTGCTGGAGCCCCGTCAATGAAGAAACTGGTACTGGCCAGCCACAACGCCGGCAAGCTGGTGGAGATGCAGGAGATCCTTGCCGATCTGCCGCTGCAGATCACCTCGGCCGCCGAACTGGGCCTGGGCGATGTGGAAGAAACCGGCCTGACCTTCGTCGAGAACGCCCTGCTGAAGGCACGCGCGGCCTGCGCAGCGACCGGCCTGCCGGCACTGGCCGATGATTCGGGACTGATCGTCGACGCGCTGGGCGGCGCGCCGGGCCTGTACAGCGCGCGTTATGCCGGCCACCCGACCGATGCCGCGGCCAACAACGCCAAGCTGCTGGAAGCGATGGCCGAGGTGCCCGATGGCCAGCGCAGCGCGCGCTTCTACGCGGTGATCGTGCTGCTGCGCCACGCCACCGACCCGCAGCCGCTGATCTGCGAAGGCCGCTGGGAAGGACAGATCATCCGCGAACTGCGTGGCACCCATGGTTTCGGCTACAACCCGGTGTTCCTGGACACCCGCCACGGCCTGACTGCCGCGGAAATGGAGCCGGCGCTGAAGAACGCCATCAGCCACCGTGCCCTCGCCCTGCAGCAGCTCAAGCAGCAGCTGGCGACGGTGTACTGACGCCCGCCCGATCGAACCAGGGAAGCCGGCCCAGCACCGGCACTACCGATGAACGCCGCCATGCCGCACGCCCACGACCACTGCAACCACCTGCCCGGCGAAGCCTGCTCCGCTGACCACGACAGCCCGCCGCGTCTGGTGCCACCACCGCTGTCGTTGTACGTGCACCTGCCGTGGTGCGTACGCAAGTGCCCGTACTGCGATTTCAATTCCCACCAGGCCAAGGGCGAGCTGCCGTTCGATGCCTACATCGATGCCCTGCTGCGTGACCTGGACCAGGACCTGCCGCTGGTCTGGGGCCGGGTGGTACACAGCGTGTTCTTCGGTGGCGGCACGCCCAGCCTGTTCCCCCCCGAAGCGATCGACCGCTTCCTGCAACAGGCCAGCGCGCGGCTGCGATTTGCGCCCAATGCCGAGATCACCCTGGAGACCAACCCAGGGACCGCCGAGCATGGCCGTTTCGACCGCTACCGTGCCGCCGGGGTGAACCGGCTCAGCTTCGGCATCCAGAGTTTCGACGATGCGATGCTCAAGCGCCTGGGCCGCATCCACGACAGTGGCGAAGCCGAGCGCGCGGTGAAGATGGCGCAGGACGCGGGCTACGACAATTTCAACATCGACCTGATGTACGCGCTGCCGGAGCAGACCCTGGCCGGCGCCGAGGCCGATCTGGAGCGTGCGTTCGCGCTGCAGCCGGCGCACATCTCGCACTACCAGCTGACCCTGGAACCGAACACGGTGTTCTTCGCGCGGCCGCCGCAGGGCATTCCCGATGAAGACAACGCCTGGGACATGCAGGAGCACTGCCAGGCGCTGCTGGCGCAGGCCGGTTTCGGCCAGTACGAAGTCAGTGCCTACGCGCGCCCCGGCCGGCAGAGCGCGCACAACCTGAACTACTGGCGGTTCGGCGATTACCTGGGCATCGGCGCCGGCGCCCACGGCAAGATCAGTTCCGGTGCCGAGGAGCACGTGCTGCGGCGCTGGAAGCTCAAGCATCCGCAGGCCTACCTGGACAGCGCCGGCAGCCCGGCATCGTTCGGTGGTGACGAGGTCATCAGTGCCGAGCGCCTGCCGTTCGAATACATGCTCAACCTGCTGCGCCTGCATGAAGGCTTCGGCCTGCGCGACTTCGAATCGCGCACCGGGCTGGCGCGCAGCGTCCTGGACGCGCCGTTGGCCGAAGCAGTGCGGCGTGGCTGGCTTGAACGGTCCGGCGACCATGTGCAGCCAACCGAACTCGGCCGCCGCTTCACCAACGATGTGGTGAGCCTGTTCCTGGAGGAATGAGCCTGCCGCCGTGAGCGGCATCGGCCGCACACGCCGTCGCTGACGCGGCCGATCTCCCCCCTCAAGTAGCGCCTTCACCGGCCGACACGGTAGATTCCAGAATCGATCCGCGGGAATCCGGGTACCGCTCGCCGATGTCAGCCGTCTTTTCCCTTTCCAGCGCCGACCAGGCGCGCCTGGCCGCTGCCGACCTGCCACCGCGGGCGCGTGAGCTGCTGGGCGCGCTGATCGGCCTCTGCCACCACGTCCTGACCGCGCCGTTGATCCTGACCGTGGAAGCGCTGGAGCAGATGCTGCTGCATGACGCCGACCACGCGCGCAATCCGCAGCAACAGGCCGATCTGCTCGCCCAGCGTGGGCAGCTGCATGCGTTCTCCGGCCACTTCAGTGACCGCATGCTGGCAGCGCTGGCCGATGCCCTGGTGCAATTGCGCGAACCGGCCGCGCCTGCCGCCGCCGTCACGCCCCCCACGTTGCCCGGCCTGCTCGGGCTGAGCCTGGTTGCCGAACACGAGGTCGACCGCGACCTGTTGCTGTCCGAAATGGTCCGGCGGGAAACGCTGCGCTCGGCCAATGCGCTGAACCTGCTGGGCCAGCGCCTGGGCGTCATCGCCGGCGCCCCGGCGTTCGAGGCCGACACGCTGCCGCTGGCCCCGCAGGCGCTGTGCGCGATGGTGCGGCGGACCGCCGAACAGGATGGACTCAGTGCCGAGGTGCAGCTGGCGCTGTACCGCAGTTTCGAACGACAGGTGCTGGAGCGGCTCGGTGACGTGCTCGATCGCGCCAATGCCCTGCTGGCCCAGCACGGGATCCTGCCCGGCCTGGTCTACACCCCCTACCTGGCCCGCTCGTCCAGCACGCGCCGGATCATCACCCAGTCGGTCGGCAGCGGCCGCAGCGGGCGGCCGTCTCCGCGCGTGCCGACACCGTTGACCGGCTGGTCCGGTTCCGCACCGCCGGGCTCGTGGTCCACGCTGATGCAGGATGCGTTGGCCGACACCGCGGCGCCGGGCGCGGCGGCCGGCCTGACCGCGCCCGCCAGCAGTGTGCTGCACGACATGCTGCAGCAGGCACGACACGCGCCCTCGCCGGCCGCGGAACCCAACGCGCTGCCGAGCGCTGCCGTCGATGCTGTGCTGGCACGCCTGCAGGGCCAGGCCAGTGCCGCCACCGCGGTCACCGACCTGCAGGCCGCGCTGGTCGCCCAGCTGCGCAGCGAGCACGGGGCGCAGGCCCAGCTGGGCAGCCATGAGCGCGACAATCTCGACCTGCTGCGGCTGTTGCTGCAGCAGGTCCAGCAGCAACAGCGGCCGGACCCGGTGCCCGCCGCGCTGCTCGCACGCCTGCAGGTGCCGCTGGCCCGCGCCGCGATGGCCGACCCCGGCTTCTTCGTGCGCGACGAGCATCCGGCGCGCGAACTGCTCAACCATGTCGCCGAAGCGGGGGCCAACTGGCTGGGCGATGACGATGTGGACCCGCAGCTGATGCAGCGGCTGGCGCAGAGCGTGCAGGGCCTGCTGGGCCAGGATGCGCGCACGCCCGAGGCGTTCGCTGCGGCCAACGAAGAGATCCAGCAGCACCAGCGCGCCGCCGCGCACCGCGCCGAACTGGCCGAACGCCGCCATGTCGAAGCCGCGCGTGGCAAGGAGCGGCTGGCGCTGGCGCGGCGCCAGGCCACGGCGCAGATCGACCAGTGCTGCGATGCCCAGGCGCCCCCGCGTTTCGTGCAGACCCTGCTGCGCCAGGCCTGGGCCGACGCGCTGACGCTGACCCGGCTACGCCATGGTGACGACTCGCCACAGTGGCAGGAACGCCTGCAGCAGACCGAACGCATCGCCACCATTACCGCCGGCGCCGCCAGCGACGACAGCACCCCCGACGCCCCGCTGGCCGCCGAGGTGGAGTCGGCACTGCTGCAGGTCGGCTACCACGCCGAGGAAGCCGCTGCGGTTGCGCGGCGCCTGTCCACCCCTGGCGGCGAGGACGAAAGCACGTCACGCACCGAACTGAGCGCACGCCTGAGAGCGCGCGCGCGGCTGGGCGAGCATGCCGGCAGCGAGGCGCCTGCCAGCGAAGCCGTGCAGCGCAGCGATGCCGAAGAGCGCTGCTACCAGCAGCTGTGCACGCTGCCGTTCGGCAGCTGGTTCGACATCGACGACGGCGAGGGCCGGATGCGCCGGCAGCGCCTGTCCTGGTACAGCCTGCTGACCGGACACGTACTGTTCGTCAACGCACGCGGGCAGAAGCTCGCCGAAACCCACCTGGACGCGCTGGCCCGGCAGATGAGCGCCGGCCGCGCGCAACTGGTCACCGAAGACAAGGGCCGGCTGGTCGACCGCGCCTGGCAGGCCAGCCTGGGCGCCCTGCGTGCGCTTGCCGGTCGCCGCCCGCAGGAGCCCGACGCATGAGTACCCCACCCCCTGTCGATACCCGTCGCGCACCGCGGCGCCAGGTCGCCGACCTGGTGCCGGTCACCGACCAGATGCGCGCGTGCGTGGTCGGGCGCCTCGGCAATGTGTCCGAAACCGGCATGCTGATGCTGGCCAGCGCGCCGCTGCGTGACGACGCGCTGTACCAGCTGCGTTTCCCGCTGCCGCTGGGCGATGGCCGCAGCGAGCCGATCGATGTCGGCGTGCATCTGCTGTGGAGCGAACCGGCGCATGCGCCGGGGCAGAGCTGGGCCGGCTTCCGCTTCCTGACGCTGTCGCGCGAGCATCGGCAGCTGCTGCGCCAGTGGATCGGCGAGGACAACGACGAGACACCGGTTTCGACGGGCTGAGTGCCGGTTCCGGCACAGCGGTCTGCAGCGGTATGCGGCAGAATCTAGGGCCGTTTCCGTGTCGAGCCACCGCAATGATCCAGCAAGACCCCGGCGCCCTGTATCCCGACCACCTGGCCGTGCTGTGCCGACGCGCCGAACAGGCGCTGGCGCGCGGCGGCTTCGACCATCTGGTGGTGCCCAGCGGCACCCTGCACTACCAGGTGTTCGACGATCGTGACTACCCCTATGCGGTGAACCCGCAGTTCAAGGCCTGGCTGCCGCTGACCCGCGTGCCCAACAGCTGGATCGTGTTCACCCCGGGCAAGCGCCCCGCGGTCATCTTCCACCAGCCCTTCGATTACTGGCACGTGGTGCCGGACGCCCCGAGTGGCTGGTGGGTGGACCACTTCGACATCCACATCATCCGCACGCCGGAAGACGCGCTG
Source organism: Stenotrophomonas sp. 704A1 (assembly GCF_030549525.1). Taxonomy (NCBI): domain Bacteria; kingdom Pseudomonadati; phylum Pseudomonadota; class Gammaproteobacteria; order Lysobacterales; family Lysobacteraceae; genus Stenotrophomonas; species Stenotrophomonas tuberculopleuritidis. Next base: position 3,830,710 of record NZ_CP130831.1, read on the forward strand.
GCGCTGCTGCCGTCCGACCCGTCGCGCTGCGCGATCCTGGGCGAGCCGCAGAGCGCGCTGGGTGCCTATGTGCCGAACAATCCGGCACCCGTCGTGAACTACCTGGAATGGCACCGCGCCTGCAAGACCCCGTACGAAGTCGCGCTGATGCGCCAGGCGCAGGTGCTGGGCGTGCGCGGCCACCGCGCCGCCGAGGCTGCATTCCGCAACGGCGCCGACGAGTTCAGCATCCACATGGCGTACTGCCAGGCCGTGGGCCAGGATGCCAACGAGCTGCCCTACGGCAACATCGTGGCACTGAACGAGCACGCTGCGGTGCTGCATTACACCGAACTGGGCAGCAAGGCGCCGCAGCCGCTGCGCAGCTTCCTGATCGATGCGGGTGCCAGCGCGCAGGGCTACGCCAGCGACATCACCCGCACCTACGCGGCGCACGGCCACGACGAGTTTGCCGCGATGATCCAGGCGGTCGATGCCGCCCAGCAGCAGATGTGCGCCGCAGTGCGCCCAGGCGTCGACTACAGGCAGCTGCATGTAGACGCCCATCTTTCGCTGATGGGCGTGCTGAAGGATTTCGGCGTGATCAACGTCTCGCCGCAGACCGCACTGGAGACCGGCGTCAGCGCCGCGTTCTTCCCGCACGGCATCGGCCACCTGATCGGCCTGCAGGTGCACGATGTCGCCGGGTTTGCGGCCAGCGAGGAAGGCGGCCGCATCGAGCGCCCGGCCGGCCACCCGTACCTGCGCCTGACCCGCGTGCTGGAGCCGGGCATGGTGGTGACGATCGAGCCGGGCCTGTACTTCATCGACATGCTGCTGAACGAGGTGAAGGCCGCCGGCCAGGGTGATGCGATCAACTGGGAGCGCGTGGACTTCTTCCGCCCGTATGGCGGCATCCGCATCGAGGACGAGGTGCTGTGCACCGACGGCGAGGCGGACAACCTGACGCGGCCGGAGTTTGCTGCGGCCAACGGCTGAGCCTCTCGTGGTTTGACGCTTAGAGCAGAAGCCGCGCTTGGCGGTGCGGGTGGGCCATGCAGGGGACGCTGCAAGTACGTCCCTGCAAGCTCGATGGCGCCATCCATGGCGCCAACGCCCCTGCATGGCCCACCCGCACCGCCTTTGACAGTTTCCTGCGCGCGTTCAACCACGGAAAAGAAAAAAGAAAAGCAAAAGCGGCTCGCTCGCTGCGCTCGCTCTGTGTCGACCAAGGTCGACACCTGCCAGCAGCCGCAGCAGCCAGTAGATCCACGCCATGCGTGGGTGATTCATTCGATATCTGACAGATGTGCCGACCAACGGTCGGCACCCACCAACAGCCGCAGGAACCTGTCAGAGGTGGGGCGGTGTGGCTGGGCCGGACCGCGGAGCGGGGTTTACGGCGTGTCCTGACCACCCACACCGCCCCGCCATCCCACGGAATGCCGCTCTTGCTTTCGCCGTTGCCGTTGCATTGAGCAGGTGCAGGGCTGCAAGCCCTGCTGAAAAGCCCCTTACCCCGCCATCAGCGCTTCGATCTCGTCGGCGCTGCGTGCCAATCCTTCGGTCAGCACGCGATGGCCGTCGTCGGTGATCAGCACGTCATCCTCGGTACGGATGCCGATACCGCGCCAGCGCGGCTCCACCGTCGTGTCGTCCACGCCGATGTACAGCCCCGGCTCGATGGTGAACGCCATGCCCGGCTCCAGCAGGCGCGAGTCGCCGGCCAGGCGGTAATCGCCCACGTCGTGCACATCCAGCCCGATCCAGTGTCCGGTCTTGTGCCGGTAGAAGCGCTGGTACAGGCCCTCGGCCAGGTTCTTCTCCAGCGTGCCCTTCAGCAGGCCGAGCCGCAGCAGGCCCTCGGTCAGCGTCTGCACCGCGGCCAGATGCCCGGCCTCGTACGGCACCCCGGGCACGGCCTGGGCCAGCGCGGCGGCCTGCGCCGCCCCCACCAGATCGTGCAGTGCGCGCTGTTCGGCACTGAAGCGCCCGTTGACCGGGAAGGTCCGGGTGATGTCGCTGGCATAGTTGCGGTATTCGGCGCCGGCATCGATCAGCACCAGCTCGCCATCGCGCGAACGCGCGTTGTTGTCGCGGTAGTGCAGGATGCAGCCGTTGCGGCCAGCACCGACAATGCTGCAGTACGCCGGCACCGCATCGTTGGCACGGAACACGCGTTCCAGTTCGGCCTGCAGTTCGTATTCGTGGATGCCCGCGCGGGCCGCCTGCATGGCGGCGCGGTGCGCCAGCATGCTGATCTCGGCCGCGCGCTGCATCAGCGCCACTTCGGCACCGGATTTGAACAGCCGCTGCTCATGCAGCAGGTGCCCCAGTTCCAGGAACTCATGCGGCGGCTGCGCGCCATGGCGCACCTGCGAGCGCACGCGGTTGACCCAGCCGATCAGCTTCAGGTCGAAGTCCGCGTCGCGGCCGAAGTGGTAGTAGACGCGCGAGCGGCCTTCCAGCAGGCCCGGCAGGATGTCATCCAGATCATCGATCGGATAGGCATCATCCATCCCGTACTGGGCCACCGCGCCTTCCTGGCCCGCCCGGCTGCCATCCCAGGCTTCACGATCGGCATCGCGCTCGCGGCAGAACAGGATCGCCTCGCCATGCCGGCGCCCGGGAATCAGCACCAGCACCGCCTCCGGCTCCGGGAAGCCACTCAGGTACTGGAAGTCCGAATCCTGCCGGTACGGATAATGCGTATCCAGGCTGCGCACCTTCTCCGACGCTGCCGGCAGCACCAGGATCGCGTCTTCGCCGGCCATGTCCATCAACTGCCGGCGGCGACGCTTGTACTCGCCGGCCGCGATGCCGGTGCGCTGCTTGATCTCCATCAGTTCAGGCGCTGCCGGTGGCGCGCGGCCAGCACCACGTCGCCGTGCAGCAGCAGCACCGCCACGCGGATGAACTCCTCGATCTCCGACAGCGCTTCGTCGTCATCCTCACCGCCGGCCTCGAAATCCTCGCTGGAGGCGCGGGCCAGGCTGGCCAGATCGTTCAGCGCTTCCTCGCCCTCTTCGGACAGCGTCGGGCGGTTGCCGCCGCTGCCCAGGCCGAAGCCGCCCAGGAAGGCGCGGGTCCAGCTGAACATGGCATCGGCCTGCGCGGCCACGTCGGCGTTGTCGGTCAGCAGCAGCTCAAAGGCGAAGTCGCGGTCTTCCAGCTGCTTGATGCTGGCCTGCAGCAGCTGCCCCAGCACGCTGTCGGCGGCGACCGGCGGCAGGTGGTCGTCGGCCAGCACGCGCGCCGGCCAGTCATTGCCGGGGGCGCCGCCGGCGGCCAGCCAACCGCACAGGCCGCCATGCAACTCGGCGGCAGTGGCACCCAGGCCCAGTTCCTGGCTGGCGCGGGAAACGTCGTCGACGGAGGGAAGTTCGGTCATCGTGCGGCTCGTTCGGAAGGGAAACACCGGAGCGCGCACGCGCGCGCCCGTGAGCCCGCTAGTGTAGCAACCTGCCGGCATCGTCCAGGCGACAGCCGGGCCTTGCTGCACGGGCGCTTGACCACCCTGACCCGGCTTGCCTATCGTGCGGCATGGAACCCGCCGATCCCCTCGCCCAGCTGCAGGCCTTCGCCGCCCGTGTGGACGCGTTGCTTGAACGCAACCAGCGGCTGGCCGAGGAGAACCGCAGCCTGCGCCACCAGCAGGAACAGCTGGTCGCGGAGCGCTCGACGCTGCTGGCCAAGAACGAACAGGCCCGCTCGCGGGTGGAAGCGATGATCAGCCGGCTCAAATCCCTGGAGCAGCACACATGAGCGCCGAACCGGTCAGTGTCCGCATCCTCGATCGTGAATACACCGTCGGTGTCGGCGGCGATGAACGCGACAGCCTGATGGCCGCCGCCCGCCTGCTGGATGCGCGCATGCGCGAGATCCGCGGCAGCAACCGCATGGCGGCGGTGGACCGGGTGGCGGTGCTGGCCGCGCTCAACCTGGCCCACGAACTGCAGCAGCTGCGCGACGAGAATGCCCGCCAGGCGATCACGCTGCAGCAGACCCTGGCCGACCTGAACCGGCGCCTGGACCGCGCGATCGACAGCTCCAGCTGACGATCGCGCCAGCAGCGTCTTCTCCTTTCTGAATTGGCACGGACTGTTGCCGACGAACGGCCTATCCAGATCCTGCGGTCTGGCTATAATGGCCACGCGTTCTCTGCGGTACTCGACGGCATGTGCAAACATTCGCCTTGTCCCTTAAGAACGACACCGGGAGCGCGACAGCGCCGGGAGTGCAGGTCCGCCTTGCAGCGGGAAGCCCGATGGTTCTCCAGCGTTCCCACTTGAGCCCCCGGGTTCAAGGTCGTTTCGCATGCATCGACATTGCGGAGAATGCAATATTCCAGCAAGGGCGGCGTCTTCGGGCGTCGCCCTTGTTCTTTCCGGCACAATGACGGCTGTTCCTTGCCGCACGCTGCCATGACCGACCCGCGCCAGGCCCTGCGCCACGACCTGCGGCAACGCCGCCGCGACCTTTCCGCCCCGGCCCGCATCGCCGCCGCCGACGCGCTGGCCGACGCGCTGCTGTCGCTGCCGTTCGCCCCGCGCAACGGGTGGGTGGCCGGGTACTGGGCGCTCGATGGCGAAATCGCCCTGCACCGCTGGCAGCTGCAGCTGCCCGAAGGACTCACCTACTGCCTGCCGGTACTGGCCGGCGATGTGCTGCGCTTCGCACCCTGGCGGCCGGGACAGCCGCTGACCAGCAACCGCTACGGCATTCCCGAGCCGGACGTCGCCGTGGAAGACACCCTGGAACCGGCGCAGATGGCGCTGGTGGTGACCCCGCTGGTGGGCTTCGACACACAGTGCCGGCGGCTGGGCATGGGGGGCGGCTGGTATGATCGCAGCTTCGCCTTCCGCCACGACCGGCCGGCGCCGCCCTGGCTGGTTGGCGCGGCGTTCGCGGTGCAGCAGGTCGAGTCCTTGCCGGTGGCGTCCTGGGACGTGCCGGTGGATGCGATCTGCACCGAAGACGGCACCCTGTTCCCCTCCGCTGCCCCCGTGAACGCATGACCGCCCGCAAGCGCTATTGGCTGATGAAGTCCGAACCGGACGCTTTCTCCATCGATGACCTGGCCAAGGTGAAGGTCGAGCCCTGGAACGGGGTCCGCAACTACCAGGCGCGCAACTTCATGCGCGATGGCATGCAGGTCGGCGACGGCATCCTGTTCTACCACTCCAATACCAAGGTGCCGGGCATCGTCGGCCTGGCCACGGTGGCCAGCGCGGCCTACCCGGACGACACCCAGTTCGATCCGAAATCCGACTACCACGACCCCAAGAGCACGCGCGAGAACCCGCGCTGGATGCTGGTGGACGTGGCCTTCGACCGCAAGCTCACGCAGGTGATCGCGCTGGACGAGATCAAGCTGCACGCCGACGAACTCGGCGAGGGCTTTCCGCTGGTTGCCAAGGGCAACCGGCTGTCGGTGTTCCCGGTGACGGCCGCGCAGTGGAAGCTGCTGCTGTCCCTGGAAAAAAAATCCTGAATCCCTGCCTGAGAGTTTCCCCATGTCCGAAGCCAAGCGCCTGGCCGCCGAGAAAGCCATCGAATACGTCGAAGACGGCATGATCGTCGGTGTCGGCACCGGTTCCACCGTCGCCTATTTCATTGATGCCCTGGCCCGCATCCAGCACCGCATCAAGGGCGCGGTCTCCAGCTCCGAACAGAGCACCGCGCGCCTGAAGCAGCATGGCATCGAGGTGATCGAACTGAACCACACCGGCACCCTGTCGCTGTACGTGGACGGTGCCGACGAGTGCGATCCGGGCAAGTGCCTGATCAAGGGCGGCGGCGCCGCGCTGACCCGCGAGAAGATCATCGCCGAAGCCAGCGAGCGCTTCGTCTGCATCGTCGACCCGAGCAAGCAGGTGCCGGTGCTGGGCAAGTTCCCGCTGCCGGTGGAAGTGATCCCGATGGCACGCAGCCTGGTCGCCCGGCAGATCCGCGACATGACCGGCGGCCAGCCGACCTGGCGCGAAGGCGTGGTGACCGACAACGGCAACCAGATCCTGGACATCCACAACCTGCAGATCACCGACCCGGAGAAGCTGGAGCGCGAGCTCAACCAGCTGCCCGGCGTGGTCTGCGTCGGCCTGTTCGCGCGCCGCCGCGCCGATTTGGTGATCGTCGGTGGCGAACCGCCGGTCGTTCTCTGATCAGACAAGGAAGCCGACCATGTCACTGCTGCGTTCACTGTTGATGCTCCCGCTGCTGGCGTTGGCCGGTTGCGCCACCGATGCCGCCCATCACTGGGTGGAACTGGAGGGTGCGCGCTACCAGGTCGAACTGGCCAGCAACGATGAAACCCGCGCGCGCGGGCTGATGTTCCGGGACACCATGGCCGAGGACCACGGCATGCTGTTCATCCACGACCGCGAGGAAATGCAGGCGTACTGGATGAAGAACACCAAGCTGGCGCTGGACATCCTGTACTTCGACAGCGAGCGCCGGCTGGTCAGCCAGCAGCGCGACGTGCCGCCCTGCTCGGCCGGCGACATGTGCCCGCCCTACCCGAGCGGCGGCCCGGCGCGCTACGTGCTGGAGCTCAACGCCGGCCAGGCCGAGAAGCTCAAGCTGAAGGATGGCACCGAGCTGACCTTCGGCCCGGGCATCGAGAACTGAAGGACGGCCGCGCCGCGCCCGGCCCCCGCCGACGCCGGGCCACGGCTGCACCGAAAGCCCGCTGTCCATGGCAGGGCGGGTGGAGGAATCGATGACAGGCGGAATTCACGCGGCACCGCTTGAATCCGCCTGCGATTGACGCCAGTCTGTGGCCATGCAGGACCGGATCTCACTCCCCGACTGGGATGCACTGGCCGACGTCGATGACGAGGCGCTGCCACTGCTGTCGACCGCGCTGCTGATCGCGCGCGATGAATACCCCGATCTCCAGCCCGGCGTGTACGACGCCCTGGTGCAGAGCCATGTCGATCACCTGCGCCCGGAAGTGGACAGCATCGAGCACAGCCCGCTGAAGATGGCGGCGATCAATCGCCACCTGTTCGACGAACTGGGCTACAGCGGTGACCACCAGGAGTATTACGACCCGCGTAACAGCTACCTCAACCAGGTCTTTGAACGCCGGCTCGGCAATCCGATCTCACTGGCGCTGGTGCAGATGGAAGTGGCGCGGCGGCTGGGCATTCCGCTGGATGGGGTGTCCTTCCCCGGCCACTTCCTGGTACGGCTGCCGGTGGACGATGGGGTGCTGGTGATGGACCCGTTCAACGGCGGGCGCCCGCTGGACGTGGACGAACTGCGCGAACGTGCCAGATCCCACCTGGGCGGCCAGGCACCCGATGACCAGGTGCTGGCGCAGATCCTGGACCCGGCGCCGACCCGCGCGATCCTGATCCGCATGCTGCGCAACCTGCACGGGGTCTATGCCGAAGCCAACGAGTGGGATCGCGCGGCACGCAGCGCCGACCGCCTGCTCAAGCTCGCCCCCGAACAGGACGACGCGCTGCGCGACCGCGGCCTGGCCTACCTGCAGCTGGACTATCTGGCCGGTGCCCGCCACGACCTCGGCCTGTACCTGAAGCGCAGCCCCGAGGCCAGCGACGCGCAATGGCTGCGCGAGAAGCTCATCGACCTCGGCGGGCCGGTGCCGCGGCTGCATTGAGGCCGGACCAGCCGGTGTGCGGAGCAACGGTCCGCCCCACCGGTAGCGCCGGGCCACGCCCGGCGGCCAGTGCCATCAATCGATCTCGACCATCTCGAAGTCGTCCTTGGTCACACCGCAATCCGGGCAGGTCCAGGTATCGGGAATGTCTTCCCAGCGCGTCCCCGGGGCGATGCCCTCTTCCGGCAACCCGTCCGCTTCGCGGTACAGGAATCCGCAGACCACGCACATCCAGGTACGCAAGGTGGTGGGGGTGGCTTCGCTCATCGGATAATCAGGGATGGATTCACGGACCGCCATTGTCCCACCGCGGTCCACTCACCGGTAGCCATCGATGACTTCTGCTTCCCCGGCGCCCCGTGGCGTCTACCTGATCACTCCGGATGAACCGGACACCGCGCGCCTGCTGGCCCGCACCGCGCCCTTGCTGGCCGCTGGCGCCACCTGGCTGCAGTACCGCAACAAGACCGCCAGCGATGCGCTGCGGCAGCAACAGGCGGCGGCCCTGCAGGGCCTGTGCGCCGCCCACCGCGTGCCACTGATCATCAACGACGATCCGGTGTTGGCCAAGGCCGTGGGCGCCGCCGGCGTGCACCTGGGCGGTACCGACGGCGACATCCCCAGCGCGCGCGCGCTGCTCGGGCCCGACGCCATCATCGGCGCCTCCTGCTACGACCAGCTGGCCAACGCCGAGAAGGCCGTGGCCGCCGGTGCCAGCTACGTGGCCTTCGGCGCCTTCTTCCCGACCACCACCAAGGTCACCAGCAGCCGCGCCCATACCGACCTGCTGCGGCAAAGCGCCGCATTGGGCGTGCCGCGGGTGGCGATCGGCGGGCTGACCCCGGACAATGTCGGTCCCATCATCGATGCCGGCGCCGACCTGGTGGCCGTGGTCAGCGGCATCTACGCCGCAGCGGACCCGGTCGCGACCCAGCGCGCCTTCCTCGCCCAGTTCGCGTAATGCCCAGGAAAGCTCCATGAACCACGACCAGTCCCACGCCCTGTTCTCCCGCGCCCAGGCCCTGCTGCCCGGCGGCGTCAATTCACCGGTCCGCGCGTTCAAGTCGGTGGGCGGTGAGCCGTTCTTCGTCGAGCGCGCCGACGGCGCCTACCTGTATGACGTCGACGGCAACCGCTACATCGACTATGTGGGCTCGTGGGGTCCGATGATCGTCGGCCACAACCACCCGGCCGTGCGCCAGGCGGTGAAGAAAGCGATCGACAACGGCCTGTCCTTCGGCGCGCCGTGCGCGGCCGAAGTCACCATGGCCGAGACCATCACCCGCCTGGTGCCGTCGTGCGAAATGGTGCGCATGGTCAACTCCGGCACCGAGGCCACGCTGTCGGCGATCCGGCTGGCGCGCGGCGCCACCGGCCGCAACCGCATCGTCAAGTTCGAAGGCTGCTACCACGGCCACGGCGACTCGTTCCTGGTCAAGGCCGGCAGCGGCATGCTGACCCTGGGCGTGCCGACCTCGCCGGGTGTGCCGGCCGGCCTGAGCGAACTGACCCTGACCCTGCCCTACAACGATTTCGACGCCGCCACCGCGCTGTTCGAACAGCAGGGCAGCGAGATCGCCGGCCTGATCATCGAGCCGGTGGTGGGCAATGCCAACTGCATCCCGCCGCGCGAGGGCTACCTGCAGCACCTGCGCGCGCTGTGCACCCAGCACGGCGCACTGCTGATCTTCGACGAGGTGATGACCGGCTTCCGCGTCGCCCTTGGCGGTGCGCAGGCGCACTACGGCATCACCCCGGACCTGACCACCTTCGGCAAGATCATCGGCGGCGGCATGCCGGTGGGTGCCTACGGCGGCCGCCGCGACCTGATGCAGCAGATCGCCCCGGCCGGCCCGATCTACCAGGCCGGCACGCTGAGCGGCAATCCGGTGGCGATGGCCGCCGGCCTGGCGATGCTGGAACTGATCCAGCAGCCGGGTTTCCACGCCGATCTGGCCGAGCGCACCGCGCGCCTGTGTGCGGGCCTGGAAGCGGCCGCGGCGGACGCGGGCGTGGCAGTGACCACCACCCGCGTGGGCGCGATGTTCGGCCTGTTCTTCACCAGCGAGAAGGTGGAGACCTATGCGCAGGCCACGGCCTGTGACATTCCGGCGTTCAACCGCTTCTTCCACGCGATGCTGGACCAGGGCGTGTTCCTGGCACCCTCGGCCTACGAGGCCGGCTTCCTGTCCAGTGCTCACGACGATGCCGTGATCGAGGCCACGCTGGCCGCCGCGCGCGTGGCGTTCCAGGCCGCCAAGGGCTGAGTCTCGCTCTGCCAGGTGCCAACCTGGGTTGGCACCGCCGCATCTGGTAGATGCCAACCTTGGTTGGCACAGAGCAGTCGAGCATGGCTCGACGCTACACAGGGCATCAACCGAAGACGAGCTTGCCCTTCATCATCGCGAAGTGGCCGGGGAAGGAGCAGAAGAAGGTGTAGTCACCGCCCTTCTGCAACCCCTGCGTAGAGAAGCGCACGCGCGTGGTCTCGCCCCCCCCGATGACCTTGGTGTGCGCCAGCACGCGCTTGTCGGCCTTCGGCAGGTAGCTGTCGGCCAGGGTCATGCGCATGCCCGCCATCGCCACCGGCTGGTAATCGGCGGTACGGGTCAGCACCCAGTTGTGGCCCATTGCGGTGGCGGGCAGCTTGCCGGTGTGGCGCAGGGTCAGGTCCACCGCACTGCAGTCGGCGGCGACCTTGATCTCGCGGCTGCTGAAGCTCATCTGGTCGGTGCTGTCGATGCTTACCGCACACACCCGCGCCATCGCCGACGGCGCCAGCATCAGCGCGCCCAGTCCCACTGCCACCATCCAAGCCTTCATCGTTGCATCTCCTGCGGGTTCAAGCGCCATTCTAGGCAGCCCCTGGTGGCCGCGTCTGCGACCGTCTGTCGCATGGCTGCTCCAGGGTTTCCCGCGCCTTCACTGCAATGGCATGCTCGGCCAATGCGGATCGACCTGTTGCTGCTGGATGTGGATGGGGTGCTGGTGCAGTACCAGCGCGCGCAGCGCGTGCTGCACCTGGCGCGGGTGCTGGATGTCGCGCCGGAAACCGTGCAGGCCGCGCTGTACGACAGCGGGCTGGAAGCCGCGCATGACAACGGCACGCTGGATGGCCCGGCCTATCTGGCACGTCTGGGCGCACAGCTTGGAAAGGCGGTGGACCGGGAGACCTGGATTGCCGCACGGTGTGCGGCCAGTCAGCCGCAGCAAGCGGTGCTGCAGCGGCTGCAGGCGCTGCAGGTGCCGATGGCGGTGCTGACCAACAACGGCCCCTTGATGGTGCAGACACTGCCCACGCTGCTGCCGCAGCTGTTCCCGGCGCTGCACGGCCGGGTGTTCTGCAGCGCCGATTTCGGGGCGCGCAAGCCAGCACCGGAGGTCTTCCTGCGCGCGCTGGACGCACTGGGTGTGGCGCCGGCACATACGCTGTTCGTCGATGACCTGTTCACCCATGTGCGCGGTGCACGCAGCGCGGGCCTGCACGCCGAAACGGTGCGCGATGGGCGGGGGCTGGGCAAGGTGCTGCAGCGCTACGCGGTGCGGTAGCGCCGGGCCATGCCCGGCGTTCCCTGTCCCGCTGCGCTCGCCGGGCATGGCCCGGCACTACCGGATCAGCGTGCGGCGACGAACGCGGCGATGGCCGCGCGCAGGCGCTTGAGGCCCTCGGCCACTTCTTCATCGGTGATGTTCAGCGCCGGCACGAAACGCAGCACGTCCGGACCCGCCTGCAGGGTCAGCAGGCCCTGCTCGGCGGCGTGGTCGAGGATCGCACCGGCCTGGCCGGCGAACTCCCGGCTCAGCACTGCGCCGAGCATCAGCCCACGGCCACGCACGTCGCTGAACACCTTGAACTCGTCGCTGATGCGCGCGAAGCCATCGCGCAGCGCCTTCGACTGGCGGCTGACATTGGCGGCGATTTCCGGCGACGCCAGCTTGCGCAGGGCGACGCGGGCCACCGCTGCAGCCAGCGGATTGCCGCCGAAGGTGGTGCCATGGGCACCGAACTGCATGGTTTCGGCCACCTTCGGGCCGGCCAGCATCGCACCGATCGGGAATCCACCGCCGAGCGCCTTGGCCAGGGTCACCATGTCCGGCACCACGTCGTCCTGCCAGTGCGCGAACAGGGTACCGGTGCGGCCCATGCCGGCCTGGATCTCGTCCAGCACCAGCAACGCATTGTGCTGGTCGCACAGCTCGCGCACGCGCTTGAGGAAACCGGACTTGGCCGGCATCACTCCGCCCTCGCCCTGGATCGGCTCCAGCATCACCGCCGCCACATCGCCTGCGGCCATCGCCGTTTCCAGCTGCACTTCATCGTTGAAGTCGATGTAGCGGAAGCCACCGGGCAGCGGCTCGTAGCCCTCCTGGTACTTCGGCTGCGCGGTGGCGGTGACCGCGCCCATGGTGCGGCCATGGAAGCTGCCGCGGAAGGTGATGATGACGCGCTTGTCGGCCGGCCGGCCCTGGCTGGACGCCCACTTGCGCACCATCTTGATCGCGACTTCATTGGCTTCGGCGCCGGAGTTGCACAGGAACACGCGCTCGGCAAAACGGCTGGACTTCACCAGCTCCTCGGCCAGCTGCAGCGGCGGCGCGCTGTAGAACACGTTGCTGGTATGCCACAGCTTGCCGGCCTGTTCGACCAGCGCGGCCACCAGGTCAGGATCGTTGTGGCCCAGGCCACAGACCGCGATGCCGGCGGCTAGATCGATGAATTCCCGGCCCTGGCTGTCCCATACGCGGGCGCCCTGGCCCCGCTCCAGCACCACCTGGCGCGGCTTGTACACCGGCAGGTAGTAATGCGACAGGGAGATCAGCGGATCGGTGGCGGCGGTCATGGCGGTGGTCGGCGGAATTCAGGAAAGGTCCATTCTCGCGCCGGAACCCCTGCGGCACAATGTGCCCATGATCCCGTTCACCGCCCCCCAGCTGAACCCCGCCACCGAGACCGGCTGGCGCCGTACCTGGTTCGACATCATCTACCGGCACGACACCCGGCCCTCGCGCAACTTCGACCTGATCCTGGTGGTGGCGATCGTCGCCAGCATCCTGGTGGTGATGATCGACAGCGTGCAGCACCTGCATGCCGAATGGGCCGATGGGCTGTACATCGTCGAATGGGGCTTCACGATCCTCTTCACCGCCGAGTACCTGCTGCGGCTGGCGGTGGTGAAGCGTCCGCTGCGGTACGCGGTCAGCATCTGGGGCATCATCGACCTGCTGTCGATCCTGCCCGCCTACCTGTCGATGTTCATCCCCGGCGCGCAGAGCCTGCTGGTGGTGCGCGCGCTGCGCATCCTGCGGGTGTTCCGCATCCTCAAGCTGACCCGTTACATCGAGGAAAGCGGCATCCTGATGCAGTCACTGTGGCGCAGCCGGCGCAAGGTGCTGCTGTTCCTGTTCACCGTGATCACCATCACCATCATCGCCGGCACCCTGATGTATGTCATCGAGGGTCCGGAACATGGGTTCAGCAACATTCCGGCCAGCATGTACTGGGCGGTGGTGACCATGGCCACCGTCGGCTTCGGCGACATCGTGCCGCAGACCGTGCTCGGCCGCTTCGTCACCTCGGTGCTGATCCTGATCGGCTACAGCATCATCGCCGTGCCCACCGGCATCTACACCGCCGAACTGGCCAACAGCATGCGTGAAGCCGAACAGGCCGCACGCCGCGATGCCCGCGGCTGTCCGCATTGCGGGCTGGAAGGCCACGAGCCGGATGCACGGCATTGCCGCAAGTGTGGCGGTCAACTGCCGGATCCGTTCAACCATTGAGGCCGTTCGCCGGGCAGGGCCCGGCGCTACCATGGAACATCCGCGCTCAGCGCAGGCGGTTGCTGGTGGTCACCAGGTCGTTGTAGGCGTCCAGCAGGGTGGACTGCGCACCTTCCGGGGCGGAGGTGTCCCAGCTGCCGGAGGCCTTGCGCTCGGCGGCCAGGCCTTCGGCGGTGATCGGCTTGCCCTGCTGCAGACGCTCGACACCACGCCCGGCCGTGCGCACCAGCTTGTCTGCCGAACGCTGCACGTGGCCCCACATCGGGTCGTCCTTGCCCACCCCGGAAGCCTGGATTTCGGTCACCAGCGCCTGGTAATCGGCCAGCTGCGTGCGCAACGCCGCCAGGTCCGGTGCATCGCCCTGGAATGCCATGGCCAGCTGCTTGCCATCGCCCAGCAGGCGCAGGTGGTAATAGGCCAGCGAACGACCCTCGCTCGCTTCGATCTGCTTCAGCTGCGCAGCACGGCGGTCTTCCTCGTTCTTCTCCAGCGCCGCGTCCAGGGCCTCACTGGCCTTGAAGAACGCCGCATAGGCCTGCATCAGCGGCGCATGCTGGCGGCGCAGGCCGTCACCGCCGTCGCGGCGGTAGTCTTCGCGGGTGACGTAGCCATCGGCGCGCTCGATCAGCGTGTTCAGTGCCTGGAACGTCTGCTGATACGCGCGGGCAGCACCGTCCATCGGCAGCGCCGGGGTCTTTGCCAGCGCATCGCTCAGCGGCTGGCCGCAGTAGTCCACGCGGTGCGACAGCAGCTTGCCCGGTGAGCGCGGCTGCGCTTCCTTGCCGGTCGGACCGGCTTCGGGATCCTTGATCCAGCCGGTGTAGGTCTGGAAGCCGTCGTGGATGGGCTGTTCGACGCCGTTGTAGCACGCGATGTAGGCGTTGACCTTCTCCAGGCCCGGGTCGGCCGCCGACAGATCCGCGACCTTGTCGCAGCCGGCCACACCGGCCAGCGTGCCCAGCAGAAGAAGAGGAAGGACGCGTGTGGATGCGTTCAAATCGATTCCTTGCAGAAGTGAAAGAAGCAAGCATCGTCCTATGGCATGAAGGCATGCCACGACGACTGCCGACAGGCGCTGCCGTGCGCGATCCGGCGATGCGTCATGGCGCAATCGACGTGCTCGATTGCGCCACGCCTGGCGGGCTGGACGCTGCGGTTACTGGCGGTTGCTCTGGAACACCAGCGAGTTGTATTCCTGCATCAGCTTGCCGGCCGAACCGCGCGGGGCCATCGACGGCGAGTCCAGCATGCGCCGCTCGAAATCGCTGTACGGCGTTTTGCTGCTGACCCGCTGCAGGCGCTCCTTGCCTTCCCGACGGAAGTTCTCGGCTTCGCGCTCGAAGCTGTTCCAGTCCAGCTTGCCCGGCTCCTGATCGGCCACCTTGGCATGCGCTTCGTCGGAAATGCGGTTGAACGCATCCAGCCGTTCGCCGGCCTTGGCCGTATCAAAGTCGTCCTCGCTCATCAGCTCCACGATCGCCTTCGCCTCCAGCATCATCGCCAGGCGGTAGTACTCGCGCGTGCGCCCTTCAGCCTGTTCCAGCGCCTTGAGCTGCTCGCGCTGGGCAGCGTCGTTCTGGCGCTCCAGTTCGGCGTTGAACGTTTCGCTGGCAAGCACGAACGCCTTGAAGGCCGCCATCAGCGGCGCGTGCATCTGCTTGCCCTTGGCAAACTGGTCGTCCTCGTAGTCCTGCCGATCGTAATAGTCGTGCGCGTCCTTGCTGACCGGCACCAGTGCCTTCAGCGCCTGCTGGTAGCGGCCCGCAGCGGCATCGAGATCGGCCAGCGCCGGCTTGGCAGCGATTGCTTCGGTCACCGGGGCGTCGCACTGCTTCATGTCGTAGTCGCCGATCTCCGACGGCCCGTACACCTGCGTCTCGCGCCCGGTCGGGCCGGCCTCAACGTCCTTGATCCAGCGCGTGTAGGACTCGATGCTGCGGTGGGTCTCCGCATCGAGCGCATTGAAGCAGCCGATGTAGGCGTTGAGTTTGGCGGTCAGCTGCTGCTGTGCATCGGGCGGCGTCGCGCCGGCGTCCGGCGTGCCGGACGGGCCCGCGTCAGCCGTCGTTGCCGGCGCCTTGCCCCCGCAGGCGGTCAGGATCAACGACAGCGAAGCGGCCAGCGCCGCGATGGAAAACGTACGTGTCATCTGCTCACATCCTTGTTGAAAACGATTACAGCCGCGCATTCTAACGCAGCACACCGGCGCTGGCAGCCCCGGCCCTCGCGCACGCCACGGTCAGTCGAGGAACAGATCCGGCAGCAACGGCCGCGACGGGTCCACCGCGTAGCCCGAAAGATCGGTGATGCCGGCCTGCGCCAGCACCTCATCGTCGATGAGGAACTGGCCGTGGAAACCGGCGGCCTCGCGCACCAGCACCGCATGCGCGGCGTCGGCCATGATCTGTGGCGTACGGCAGCCGGCTGCATCCACGCCGGGAATCATGTTGATCGCATCGGTAGCGATCACCGTACGTGGCCACAGCGCGTTGACGGCCACGCCCTGCGGGCCGAACTCCGCGGCCAGGCCCAGGGTGACGAAGCTCATGCCCATTTTCGCCAGCGTGTAGCCGGTGTGCGGCCCCCACCACTTCGGCGCCAGGCTGGGCGGCGGCGCCAGGGTCA
Organism: Stenotrophomonas sp. 704A1; assembly: GCF_030549525.1. Taxonomy (NCBI): domain Bacteria; kingdom Pseudomonadati; phylum Pseudomonadota; class Gammaproteobacteria; order Lysobacterales; family Lysobacteraceae; genus Stenotrophomonas; species Stenotrophomonas tuberculopleuritidis. Next base: position 3,846,725 of record NZ_CP130831.1, read on the forward strand.
GGATGTGCGGGTTCGGTGCCTGCAGCAGATACGGCAGGCAGGCCTGCGCGCACAGGAAGCTGCCACGCGCGTTGACCTGCTGCATCAGGTCGAAGCGCTTCATCGGCGTGTCCAGCGTGCCGCGCAGCCAGATCGCGCTGGCGTTGTTGACCAGGATGTCGATGCCGCCGAAGGTGTCCACCGCTGCGGCAACCGCCGCCTGCACCTGGTCTTCCTCGCGGATGTCGCACTTCAGCGCCAGGCCCTGGCCGCCTGCGGCGGTCACCGCTTCGGCGGCGCTGTGGATGGTGCCCGGCAACTTCGGGTTCGGTACCGACGACTTCGCTGCGATGGCCACGTTGGCGCCGTCGCGCGCGGCGCGCAGCGCAATGGCCAGGCCGATGCCACGCGAGCCACCGGTGATGAAGAGGGTTTTTCCCTGCAGACTGCCCACGTTCCACACTCCAGCGCATGCAATGAGCCGCCAGTATGCCGTGCCGACACGGAGTTCACCCGGCCTTGACGATACTCGGGCCTCCAGACAACGCACGAGGTCCACGCCATGCGCCGTTCCCGCCTGTTGCTGCCTGCCCTGGGACTTGCCCTGCTGACCGCCTGCCAGGGCCGTCCGCCCGAGCCCGGCAGCGATCCGGGCAACGACAACCCGGCCAGCGTCGACAAGGCAGCCAGTGATGGCACGCTGCGCTGGAGCGAGCGCGTGGTCTGGGATGGCGACCTCAACGCGTGCCGTCAGGGCGAAAGCAGCGCCACCCGCGACTGCCTGCGTGAGGCGATGCGTGCCGGTGGTGCCAGCGCCGATGCGATCACCGCTGCCGGGCAGCTGTCGACCGGCGGCGAGCTGGCCTACGTAACGGCCTGGCATGAGCACGACGGGCTGGGCGTGGCCACCATCGAGTATCCGTTCCGCGCCAACACCAACCAGGGCACCCGGCTGGTCGATGCGGGCGGCAAGCGTATCGACGTCGATGCAGTGCAGCTGGACGACACCCTGCGCGCCGACCCGACGGTGCAGGACGTGCTGAAGGCCCATCCGCAGGCCACGCCGTTCGCGCCGGCCCAGGCCGCCGGCAGCGCGCCGCTGGAAGGCGGCGGCATCCGCCTGCTGTACCGCACCCCGCTGCGCGATTGCCACGCCTGCCCGGACGTGGGCCAGCTGCAGATCGCCTACGACTTCGATGGCAAGCGCAACTTCATCGGCCAGCAGGTGGTGCCGGCCACGCCGTAAGCAGGTAGCGCCGGGCCATGCCCGGCGGACGCAACGTTCAATGCCGCCGGGCATGGCCCGGCGCTACCGATAGGCGCGCACCTGCTTCCGCAGCAGGTGCGGCACGATCAGCCGATGCACCGGGGCAACCGGCAGCATGTACACACGCCCGAACGCGTTATGCGTATGCACCACCGTCGCCACTTCCAGCACGTCGCCCTGCCACTGCACTGCCAGCTGCACGCGCAGGTGGCGATCATCGTCTTCCAGTACCATGGCATCGTCCTCCAGCGCCTGCAGGGTGAAGATGCCCAGCCGCTGCCCCGGATGCGGTCGCTCGATGTCCTGCACTGCACGCAACGAGCCCAGATGCTTCATGCCGAGCAGGCGCATGCCGTGGTTGCGCAGCGCCATCAGCCGATCGAACCATACCGGAATGGTGGCCGCCATATCGCGGTACGCCTGCAATGCCGAGCGCCCATCTCGACGGGTTGCCGCGCGGCAGGCATGCACGAAATCAGCACCGGGCAACTGCGCACGTAGCACGCTGCCCGCACTCGGCGGGGCGGCCACCACCTGCGAAGCCTTCACGGCTTCGGCCCCTGCCCTTCATTGTCTTCCCAATGCAGGATGCGGCGGGTGACGAAACGGTAGACCGGCTTGCCGGTGGCGAACCACAGTTCGCGCACCCACGACGTGCGCTTCAGTACCCGCTTCTCCACCGGCGTAAGCGATTCACGGCAGTACATGCGCTTGTGCTTGAGCAGGTGGCGCAGGTCCTCGCGGGCCAGCAGGCGCATCCAGCGCGAGCGCGGGTTGCCGATCACCGCCAGCTGGAAGTCGATCAGCGCCGGGCGGCCGTCCTCGGTCACCAGCCAGTTGGCTTCCTTGGCCAGGTCGTTATGGGCCACGCCACGGCGGTGCAGCTGCTGCAGCAGCCGGCGAGCGGCACGGAACCAGGCCAGATCGCCACGTGGCGGGCGCTGGTACATCGCATCGCCGGCCATGAAGCTGCGGTCCAGATGACGGCCGTTCCAGTCCAGCAGTTGTGGCACGTCGGCCATGCCGTGGATATGGCGCAGCGCGCGTGCTTCGCGCCGCGCCAGCCACCACGCAGGCAGGCGCAGCCACAGCGGCGTGGCTCCCAGATCGCGGCGGACGAAGCGCCCCGCCGGCCCATGAACGAGCAGGATGCGACCGAAGCTGTCGGCCTTCAGGGCATGCGAGGGAACGTCTGGCGTGTGCGGCATGGACCCATTCTAGGCGATGGCGCCGGTTGCAAACGGTCACCAAGCGGCTGGGAACCAGTCACCTTCACGCCTCTATAATCGGTCAATGGACTCTTCATGGATCGACGCCACCCTCGCGTGGATTGCCGCTCATCCCGTGTTGGCGGGTGCGGTCATCTTTCTGATCGCCTTCTGCGATGCGGTCATCATTCTCGGCGCCATCGTGCCGGCACTGCCGTTGCTGTTCGCCGTGGGCGTGTTCATCGGCCTGGGCCAGATCTCCGGACCGTACGCCGTGGCCGCCGCTGCACTGGGCGCGTTCGCCGGCGATGGCATCAGCTACTGGATCGGCCGCCGCTGGGGGGATCGCCTGCGTGGCATCTGGCCGTTCAGCCGTTATCCGCAGCTGCTCGACCGCGGCGAGAACCTGTTCCGCCGCAATGCGTTCAAGAGCATCCTGGTGGCCCGCTACGTCGGTGCCATCCGCCCGTTCGTACCGGCCATCGCCGGCATGATGAAGATGCCGGCCGGCCGCTACGTGCAGGCCAGTGGCATTGCCAGCATTTCCTGGGCGGTGCTGTTCCTGGCCCCGGGCTGGATTCTTGGCGAAGCCTACGACGCGGTGGCCGCCGTGGCCGGCCGTCTGGTGGTCGTGGTCGGCCTGCTGGCGGTGATCCTCAGCCTGGTCTGGGCCATCGTGCTGTACGGCTACCGCTGGTCGGCCGCACGCATGGACAACTGGCTGGCGCGTCTGCTGGACTGGTCCAACCGCCACCCGACGCTGGGCCGCTACACGGTCGGCGTGCTCGATCCGAAGCGCCGCGAATCGGTGCCGCTGGCGATGCTGGCGTTGATGCTGCTGTTGCTGGGCTGGGGCTGGTTCGCGCTGTTGACCGTGGTGGTCGCCCACGGCGAGCCGCTGGCCGTCGACCTGCTGGTGCACCAGGCGATGCTGGCCCTGCGCAATCCGCTGGCCGACTACCCGATGGCCGCGCTGGCGTCGCTGGGCGCCTGGCAGGTGCTGTTGCCGGCCACCGCTGCGGCGATGGGCTACCTGGTCTGGCGCCGGCGCTGGATGGCCGCCGCACACTGGCTGGCCGCGCTGGCGTTCGGCCTGGCCCTGACGATGCTGCTCGGCGCCACGGTGGATGTGGTGCGCCCGGTCGATGCCAGCAGCGGCTTTGGCTTCCCCTCGGTGTCGGTGACCATGGCCACCATCACCTTCGGCTTCTTCGCGGTGCTGATCGCCCGTGAGATGCCCGGCCGCACCCGCGTCTGGCCCTACCTGGTGTCGGGCATCGTGGTCAGCCTGATCGGCTTCGCGCGCCTGTACCTGGGTGCGCATTGGCTGAGCGATGTGATCGGCGGCATGCTGTTCGGCACGTTCTGGCTGCTGGTGCTGGGGATCGCCTACCGCCGCCGCTTCAACCGCTCGTTCTGGGTCAAGCCGGTGGCGTGGCTGTTCTACGGTGTCTTCGCCGTGGCCGCGATGTGGTACGCGCCGCGCAACATCCCGGTGAAGCTGGAACGCTTCGAACCGTCCCTGCCGGCGCCGCAGGCGATGGACCTGCAGGCCTGGTGGCAGCGTGACTGGTCGCAGCTGCCGGCCCGTCGCAACGAGTTCGACGACGACCAGCGCTGGCCGCTGGACGTGCAGGTGGCCGGACCACTGGCCCCGCTGCAGGCACAGCTGGAAGCACGTGGCTGGAAGATGCAGGCGCAGGCCGGCTGGGAGGAAGCGCTGCAGATGCTGGACAAGAACACCGGCGCCGATGCGCTGCCGGTGCTGCCGGCAACGCTGGATACCCGTGTGGAAGCCCTGCTGATGGTGCGCCAAGGCGCGCAACCGGACGAACGCTACGTGCTGCGCCTGTGGCAGGCGCCGGCCCAGCTGCAGCCGGGTGATACCCCGTTGTGGCTCGGCAGCGCGCAGACGCTGCGTTACGAGCGCCACTTCCAGTGGATCGGCATGTGGCATCCGGTGCGCGGCATCGATCCGGCGCTGAACGCGGTGAAGGAGGCCGTGCAGGGCCTGCCGCAGCGCGAGGACGTGCACAGCGAAACCGGGTTGCCGGTGCTGCGGTTGAAGACGGCACGCTGATGGATCCGCCGGGCATGGCCCGGCGCTACCTGCAATCCGCGCCGTGATGGATCCGCCGCGCATGGCCCGGCGCTACCTGCAATCCGTGCCGTGATGGATCCGCCGGGCATGGCCCGGCGCTACCGGAATGCGGCCTGGTAGCGCCGGGCCATGCCCGGCGCAACGTTCACGCCATGCGTGGCTGGCGATCTACGGCATCCAGCCCAGCAACTGCTGCAGCCGCTGATGCGGATCGTCCAGCTGCAACAGCTGCAGGCGCTGCTGTTCGCTCAACGGCAGCAGTTCGGCCAGCCGCCAGCTGACCCAGCTGGCCTGGTCCAGCAGGGCCGGACGGGCCGGGGCAAAGGCCGCCCCCGCCTGCTCGATGATATGGCCCAGCACCGTCGCCAGCAGCGCGTGCTGCGGCCGCAGTTCATCGTCGGGGTCGTCCTCGCACCAGCGCACGTCGGCGACCACCAGCCCGTTGTCACGCACCCGCGTGCGCTCCACATGGAAGCGGCGGGTACCGCGCAGGCGCAGCTGCAGCACGCCGTCGGCCCCGACGTCGAAATCCTCGATCCGCACCTGCACGCCAAACGCGGCCGGTGTGGCCGGCGCCCCCGTCTCGTGCCCCTCCAGGATCAGGCACACGCCAAACCCCTCGCCGCTGCGGCCGGTTTCACGGACCAGATCCAGATAGCGGGGCTCGAACACGCGCAGGCCAACAGCCGCGCCGGGCAGCAGCGTGGTGTGCAGCGGGAACAGCGGCAGCGACGCGTCGCCGCTCATCGCGCCTGCAGGCCGGCGAGGAAACGCCGCGGCGCGCCGTCGAAGCCGCCGTTGGACATGAACACCACATGGTCACCGCGGCGCGCGTCGGCCTGCAGCTGCGCCAGCAGCGCGTCGGTGTCGGGCACCGCGTGCGCTTCGCCACGCACCGCGGCGATCACCGCCGCCGCATCCCAGGCCAGTTCCGGCCGATGCAGGAACACCACTTCATCGGCCAGCGCCAGCGAGGGCGCCAACGCCTGCGCATGTGCGCCCAGCCGCATCGAATTGCTGCGTGGCTCCATCGCCACCACGATGCGCGCATCGCCGACCCTGGCACGCAGCCCTTCCAGCGTGGTCGCGATCGCGGTCGGATGATGGGCGAAATCGTCGTAGACGGTGATGCCTTCGTGGCTGCCGATCACTTCCATGCGCCGCTTGACGCTGCGGAAGCGCGCCAGTGCCGGGATCACTTCGGCCGGGGCCACTCCCACCGCATGCGCGGCGGCCAGCGCGGCCAGGCCATTGAGCACGTTGTGCCGGCCCAGCAGCGGCCAGTGCACCTCGCCCAGTGCCTGCCCGCGATGATGCACGCGGAACGCACTGCCATCGGCGGCCAGCAGCTCGGCATGCCATTCCAGTGACGGGTCGAAGCCGAAGCGCTCGACCGGGGTCCAGCAGCCCATGGCCAGCACTTCGGCCAGGTGCGGGTCCTCTCCGTTGACGATCAGGCGGCCGCGCGCGGGCACCGTACGCACCAGGTGATGGAACTGGCGCTGGATCGCGGCCACGTCCGGGAAGATGTCGGCGTGGTCGTATTCGAGGTTGTTGAGGATCGCCACCAGCGGCCGGTAGTGGACGAACTTGCTGCGCTTGTCGAAGAAGGCGGTGTCGTACTCATCGGCTTCGACAACGAACTCGCGGCCCTGCCCGAGACGGGCGGATACGCCGAAGTCCTCGGCGACGCCACCGATCAGGAAGCCGGGGGCACGGCCGGCGCTTTCCAGCAGCCAGGTCAGGATGGTGGTGGTCGTGGTCTTCCCATGGGTACCGGCCACGGCCAGCGTGTCGCGGCCCGGCAGGACCTGTTCGGACAACCACTGGGCACCGGAAATGTAGCGCTGGCCAGCATCCAGTACGGCTTCCACCGCTGGATTGCCACGCGACAATGCGTTGCCGATGACGACTTCCGAGGTGCCCGGCGGCACGCTGTCGGCGCGGTAGCCCTGGTCCAGGGTGATGCCCAGCTGTTCGAGCTGGGTCGACATCGGCGGATAGATGGCCTGGTCGCTGCCGCTGACGGTCTGGCCCAGTTCCCGTGCCAGGGCGGCCACGCCGCCCATGAAGGTACCGGCGATTGCAAGGATATGTACGCTGCTCATGAGCGGGGATTGTGACCGATCACGGCTGTATAGGGCCATTGTCGGAAACCGGGTAAGAGAACCCCTACACCCACTGTGAGAAAACTCCAATCGCATGTCAGGGAATTCCCGATAGCGATGTTATGTGAACCCGGACACAATTCAGGATGCCAGCCGCAGTACCCGAACCGGTCCTACTCCCCAAGAGGCCATCCCCAAGGGAGCTCATGCTGTGGGGGCCCTGAGCAAGCCCTTTGCTGGCACCTTCCAACGACACAGGCCTGATCCTCGCGGATCAGGCCTGTGTTTTTTGTGCCTGCGAGGGCCGGCAGCCGCCGGCCCACCGGGTCAGCGCTCGAGCGCCGCCATGATGCGGGCTTCGACCTCGTCCAGCTCGCCGACGCCATCGACGCGGGCCAGGGTGCCACGGCCGGCGTAGAAATCGACCACCGGCGCGGTCTGGTCGTTGTAGACCTGCAGGCGCTGGCGCACCGCGTCCGGCGTGTCATCGGCGCGGCCCTGCTCCTTGGCACGACCGGCAATGCGCTCGACCAGCAGCTCGGTGGCCACGTCCAGCTGCACCACGGCGTCCAGCGGCTGGCCGATCTTGGCCAGCAGGCCGTCCATCGCATTGGCCTGGGCCACGTTGCGCGGGTAGCCATCGAGGATGAAGCCCTTGGCGACATCAGCCTGGGTCAGGCGCGACTCGAGCATGCCCAGCAGGATGTCGTCCGACACCAGGTTGCCGGCATCCATCACCGTCTTGGCCTGCTTGCCCAGTTCCGTGCCCGCGGCGATCTCCGCGCGCAGCATGTCACCGGTCGAAATGTGGGCGATGCCCAGCTTTTCCTTCAGGCGCGTCGCCTGTGTCCCCTTGCCCGAACCGGGCGGTCCCAACAGAACCAATCGCATTGACCTGACTCCAACGTGTTGAAAACAAAGAAGGTTCGCGCCCCGGACGGACCGGTATCGCTGCACCGCAATAGCGCCACTTTACCGCATACGGGTAATGTCCCTGCAATGTCCCCTCCCCCGAGCAGGTAGCAGCATGCGTACTGGCACCCTCCTTTATGCCCAATCCGGCGGCGTCACCGCAGTCATCAATGCCACCGCCGCCGCGGTGATCGAACAGGCCCGCGCCAAGGGCATCAAGGTCCTGGCCGCGCGTAACGGCATCCTCGGCGCCCTGCGCGAGGAACTGATCGACACCAGCAGGGAGAGCGCTGCGGCCATCCGGGCCCTGGCCCATACTCCGGGCGGCGCGTTCGGCTCGTGCCGGGTCAAGCTCAAGTCGCTCGACGCCGACCGCGCCCGATACGACCGTCTGCTGGAGGTGCTGCGCGCCCACGACGTGCGCTGGTTCCTCTACAACGGCGGCAACGACTCGGCCGATACCGCGCTGAAGGTCTCGCAGCTGGCCAAGGCGTCCGGCTACGACCTCACCTGCATCGGCGTGCCCAAGACCATCGACAACGACCTGGCGGTGACCGACACCTGCCCGGGCTTCGGCTCGGCGGCCAAGTACACCGCGGTCTCGGTGCGCGAGGCCGCGCTGGACGTGGCAGCGATGGCCGAGACCTCCACCCGTGTCTTCATCTACGAGGCGATGGGCCGCCATGCCGGCTGGCTGGCCGCTGCGGCGGGCCTGGCCGGCAACGGCGATGACGAGGCGCCGCACATCATCCTGCTGCCCGAGCGCGCCTACGACGAGGCGGTGTTCCTGGCCAAGGTGAAGGCCGTGGTCGAGCGCGTCGGCTACTGCGTGGTGGTGGCGTCGGAAGGCATCGCCACCGCCGATGGCCGCTTCGTCGCCGATGCCGGTGGCGGCAAGGATTCGTTCGGCCACGCGCAGCTGGGCGGCGTGGCCGCGCACCTGGCCGGCCGGGTCAAGGACCAGCTGGGCCTGAAGGTGCACTGGGCACTGCCGGATTACCTGCAGCGTTCGGCCCGCCATCTGGCCAGCCGGACCGACTGGGAGCAGGCACAGGCGGTCGGCAAGGCCGCCGTGCAGCTGGCGCTGAAGGGCCAGAACGGGGTGATGCCGGTGATCGTGCGCAGCAGCGATGCGCCCTACCGCTGGAAGATCGAAGCCGCACCGCTGTCGAAGATCGCCAACCACGAGAAGAAGATGCCGGCCGGCTTCATCCGCCGCGATGGTTTCGGCATCACCGCCAAGGCACGTGCCTACCTGCAGCCCCTGATCAAGGGCGAGGCTCCGCTGCCCTATGGCGCCGATGGCCTGCCGAAGTACGTCACGCTGAAGAACGTCGCAGTGAAGCAGAAACTGCCGCCATTCGAGGGCTGATCCGAAAAAGGGGACGGAGAAACATCATGGCACTGCGTGTTGTTCGGCTCGGTACGCCGCGCGCCGCTGGCGAGGGCCTGCGCATCGGCACCGTGCGGCGTCCACCCCGTGGCGTGCCGCGCAGTGAGTTCGCCAGGCAGGACTGGTACGACGTGTGGTTGCCGACACTGTCACCCAGCGCGGCGCTGGTGAAGCAGGCGCATGAAGCGAGGTCTGCCGCCGACTGGAATGCGTTCTTCCGCCGTTACAAGGCCGAGATGAAGGCGCCCGACGCGGCCCACACGCTGGACCTGCTGGCCGCACTGTCGCAGCACAGCGACATCAGCGTGGGGTGCTACTGTGAGGACGAGGCGCATTGCCACCGCAAGGCCCTGCGCGAGCTGCTGGTGGCGCGCGGGGCGAGGTTGGCCGGCTGATGATGGCGGGGTGCCGGCCAGCAACCGGCACCATCGGGTTCTCTGCCGGGCATGGCCCGGCGCTGGCCGTGTGAGCCGCAGTGTGTCCCCGCGATGCGGGTACACGCCGGCTCAGTTGCAGGCCTTGCCTTCCATCTGCAGCTGCGCGGCGAACATCGTCACCTTCGGGATCTGGCCGGCCGCGGCCTGCTTCTTTGCTTCTTCCAGGTAGATCCGCGACTGGCCCTGTCCATCCAGGGCCTGGGTGTTGTTCACCGGCAGGCGCCACACGCGCACCACCGCCTGCTGTGCCGGACAGGCAGCGTTGGGTACACGGATCACGTCGTTGAGCTTCCAGCCCTTGTCGGCGCTCGGCTGCGCCTTGGCGTAGTCGACGAAACGCGCACGCGGCTGGCACTGTTCACTGGTGCGTACGGCGGAGAAGCGGTACGGCTCGGCGGCCTGGCCGGTGAACGCCCCTTCCAGGCGTGCGCAGGCCTCGGGAATCTGCCGCAGGGTGTGCACTGCGCCCACCGCCTGCGGTGCACCGACGGCACGTTGCCGTTCCGGAGTCTCCGCGGCCAGTGCCGGTACGGCCGGGACCAGAGCGGCAAGCATCAACAGGGACAGGCGCATGGGGAATCTCCTACGGGACTGTGCGCAGGCTTGCAGAGGCTGGCTTAACGGGGTGCAAAGGCCTGCGGCTTTCGAATCATGCCCATGGACTGGCGGCATGCGCCGCGGCTCGCAGGAGCCAGTCGAGCATGGCCTCCAGAAGCCAGTCGAGCACGGCTCGACTCTACAGGGCGCCGAACGCATACTGCAGCCACCAGGGAATGCTGAACACCGCCATACGTCGGACGACCGCCACGGTCGGCACGGGTTGGTTCCAGGCTGCAGCCCGTCGTCCCCCTCGTGGTGCCGTTCATCGCCACTGGATGCTTGTCCATCCATTCTGCGGAGGGGTCTAATGCTGGAACGTCACGGGCTGTCACTGGCGCTGGGCTGCGCCATTCTCGCGATCCTGTTCGGAATCGTCTCGGCGCGCTGGATCCTGCGCCAACCCACCGGCAACGAACGCATGGTCGCGATTGCAACGGCCATCCAGGAGGGCGCGCGCGCCTACCTCAACCGCCAGTACCTGACCATCGGCATCGCCGGCGTGGTGCTGTTCGTGCTGGTCGGCATCTTCCTGAGCTGGTACACCGCGATCGGGTTCGCCGTGGGCGCGGTGTTGTCCGGTGCGGCCGGCTACATCGGCATGAACGTCTCGGTGCGCGCGAATGTCCGCACTGCCGAAGCCGCGCGCCATGGCATCAGCGCGGCGATGGATGTCGCCTTCCGCGGTGGCGCGATCACCGGCATGCTGGTGGTCGGGCTGGGCCTGCTGGGCGTGGCCGGCTACTACGCCCTGCTGCTGCGGCTGGGCCTGCCGATGGAACAGGCGCTGCATGCGCTGGTCGGCCTGGCCTTCGGCTCCTCGCTGATCTCGATCTTCGCGCGCCTCGGCGGTGGCATCTTCACCAAGGGCGCCGACGTCGGTGCCGATCTGGTCGGCAAGGTCGAAGCCGGCATTCCCGAGGACGATCCGCGCAACCCGGCGGTGATCGCCGACAACGTCGGTGACAACGTTGGCGACTGCGCCGGCATGGCCGCCGACCTGTTCGAGACCTACGCGGTCACCGTGATCGCCACCATGCTGCTGGGCAGCCTGATGCTGAGCGAAGCCGGTGCCAATGCGGTGCTGTACCCGCTGGTGCTGGGCGGGGTCTCGATCATCGCTTCGATCATCGGCGCGCTGTTCGTGAAGGTGAAGCCTGGCGGCTCGATCATGGGCGCGCTGTACAAGGGGGTCATCGTCTCCGGCGTGCTGGCCGCGATCGCCTTCTACCCGATCACCACCGGGCTGATGGCCGACAACGTACATGGCCCGATGGCGCTGTACGGCTGCGCGTTGATCGGCCTGGTGCTGACCGGCCTGATCGTATGGATCACCGAGTACTACACCGGCACCCAGTACAAGCCGGTGCAGCACGTCGCCCAGGCGTCGACCACCGGCCATGGCACCAACATCATCGCCGGGCTCGGCATCTCGATGAAGTCCACCGCGCTGCCGGTGATCGCGGTGTGCGCGGCGATCTGGGGTGCGTATGCACTGGCCGGGTTGTACGGCATCGCCATCGCCGCCACTGCAATGCTGTCGATGGCCGGCATGATCGTCGCGCTCGATGCCTATGGGCCGATCACCGACAACGCCGGCGGCATCGCCGAGATGGCCGAGCTGCCCTCGGAGATCCGCGACATCACCGATCCGCTCGATGCCGTGGGCAACACCACCAAGGCGGTCACCAAGGGCTACGCGATCGGCTCGGCGGCACTGGCCGCGCTGGTGCTGTTCGCCGACTACACGCACAACCTGCAGGCCGCCAACCCCGGCCAGGAGTTCCGCTTCGACCTGAGCGACCACACGGTGATCATCGGCCTGCTGATCGGCGGGCTGATTCCCTACCTGTTCGGTGCGATGGCGATGGAAGCGGTCGGCCGCGCCGCCGGCGCGGTGGTCGAGGAAGTGCGGCGCCAGTTCCGCGAGATCCCCGGCATCATGCAGGGCACCGGCAAGCCGCAGTACGACAGGGCGGTGGACATGCTGACCCGCTCGGCGATCCGCGAAATGATCGTGCCGTCGCTGCTGCCGGTGGCGGTGCCGGTAGTGGTCGGCCTGCTGCTGGGGCCGCGCGCGCTGGGCGGCCTGCTGATCGGCACGATCGTCACCGGCCTGTTCGTGGCCATTTCGATGACCACCGGCGGCGGTGCCTGGGACAACGCCAAGAAGTACATCGAGGACGGCCACTTCGGCGGCAAGGGCAGCGACGCGCACAAGGCGGCGGTCACCGGCGATACCGTCGGCGACCCGTACAAGGACACCGCCGGCCCGGCGATCAATCCGCTGATCAAGATCATCAACATCGTGGCGCTGCTGCTGGTGCCGCTGCTGTAGATCCACGCGATGCGTGGTTGATGGATCCGCCGCCCGTGCCGGTCAGCGTCCGCGCAGGTAGAACGCCACCGGCACCATCACTTCCACCGGGTCGCCGGCCACCTCGGCCGGCGGCGCCGGCACCGGGCTGGCACGCTGCACGGTCTCCAGCGTCTCTTGGTCAAGCAACGCAAAGCCGCTGCTGCGCTCGACGTGCGGCGCGGACACGCGACCGTCGCGGGCGACGGCGAAGCGCACATAGGTGATGCCCTGCTGGCGCAGCCGCTCGGCCTGCCGTGGATAGCGTCGATGCTGCTGCAGATGCCCCAGCAGCAACGCCTGCCAGGTGGCGTTGGCGCGACTGCGCTCGCCCGCTGTGGTGCGCGGCGCCGCGTAACTGGCCGCCGCCTGCGCAGGAACGTCAGGCGGTGCCAGGGTTCGATCGACAGTGGCGTCGGCGGTGTCCTGTGTCGGCTCCGCAGGCGGCTCGTGGGGGGGTGCCAACGTTCCCTGCGGCTGCGGCGGCGCCTTGATCGGCTCCTGCGGCCTGGGCAGTGGCGCGCGCCGTTGCTGCTCCTGCTGCAGCGGCCCTGCCGGCAGCGCGCGCGGCGGTACCGGTGGCGCCTGTGCGGCCGGTGCCAGTTCCAGCATCAGGGCAGCGGCAGGCGCGACCGCCGCGACCCTGGGTGCCCGCACGGCCCACCACCACGCCGCCGCGATCAACAGCGCATGCGCCAACAGCACGATCACCAGGCTCGTTGCCCAGCGCTGCAGTCCGCTCATCGAGCGCCCTGCTCCAGGCCCACCAGGGCGACCTTCAGGTAGCCGGCGTGGCGCAGGGCATCCAGCGCAGCCATCAGCTCACCATAGGGCACGCGCTGGTCCGCGCGCAGATAGATGCGCTGCGAGGCATCGCCTGCGGTTGCCGCCTGCAGCGCAGCGGGCAGCGTCGCCTGCGTAACGGGCTGTTCGCCAACGCGCAGCGACAGGTCGGCCTGCACGGTCACATACACCGGCGCGCGTTCTGCCGGCGTCGCCTGTGCGCTGCTGGCTGGCAGCTGCACGGGCACCGACACCGTCGCCAGCGGCGCGGCCACCATGAAGATGATCAGCAACACCAGCATCACATCGATGAAGGGCGTGACGTTGATCTCATGTGCTTCTTCCGGTGATTCCTCGCGCCCGGATGCGGTCCTGATCGCCATCGTCGTGCCTCAGTGCACGGCACGCAGCGGGCCGGCCGTCACCCGTGGCGCGGCGCGATCCAGATCGCGCGACACCAGCTGCTGCACCGCGGCGGACAGATCGCCCAGCAATCCGCGCAGACCGGCCAGCACACGGGTGAAGTGGTTGTAGACCAGCACCGCCGGAATCGCGGCAACCAGGCCCAGTGCGGTTGCCAGCAGCGCCTCGGCAATGCCCGGGGCGACCACCGCCAGGTTGGTGGTGTTGCTGTGGGCGATGCCGATGAAGCTGTTCATGATGCCCCACACCGTACCGAACAGACCCACGAACGGGGCCACCGCACCGATGCTGGCGAGCACGCCGATGCCGCGACGCTGGCTGCGTCCTGTCTCCAGTTCCAGCCGCTCCAGGCGTGAGGCCACGCGTTCCTTGATGCCCTCGCGTGCATCCAGTTCCTGCGAAAGCCGCAGCTCGGTACGCGCGGCATCCAGCATGGCCGCAGCGATGCCCTGTTGCAGCGGGCCGCCCCCATTGCCGGCCGGCAGGCTGGGCGCAGACAGCAGCAGCGCACGTGCGGCACGCAGCGCGCGGGCCTGCCGGGCAAGTTCCCATCCCTTGGCCAGCAGTACCGTCCAGGTTGCCAGCGAGGCCAGCGCGAGCGCGATCATCACCGCCTTCACCACCACATCGGCGGCCAGGTACATGCCCCAGGGCGTGAGGGCGGGGGCGGCCACGGGAGCCAGGTCAGCAGGCAGCATCATCGGGGGTTCCATTGGAATCGGGGGGCGTCGCACGGCGGCGGGAGGCGCGCGGATCGGCCGCATCGTCCACTTCCACCAGCGGCGCAGGATCAGACCGGGGCGCCGGTCGACTCAGCACATAGCCGGCGCTGACGGCAAAGAACAGGCCTACCCCCAGCAACAGCCGCCAGGAGGGATGCGCGCCCCAGCAGAAAAGCGCGAACCCCACCGCCATGCCGGCGCTGGCGAACGCCTTGCCCTTGCCGGATACCGCGCCCTGCTCGCGCCACAGCCGCAACGATGGGCCGTAGCGTGGATGGGCGAGCAGGCGCTGCTCGAACTTCGGCGAACTGCGGGCGAAGCAGCCCACCGCCAGGATCAGGAAGATGGTGGTGGGCATCACCGGCAGCAGTGCGCCGATCACGCCCAGCGCGACCATCAGCCAGCCCAGCACGAACCAGAGCCAACGCATCAGCCGTGGCCCTGTGCTTGCCCGTGCATCAGGAGAATTCCACTTCAACATGGCCATGCACGCTGCGGAACGCGGCATCGGCGGCGTCGATCACCTGCTGCTCCTGCGCCGGGGTCAGCGGCACTGCATCGAGCGCGGCGGTGAATTCGCGCCAGTGCCGTGCGGCGCCATCGGGGTGCGCTGCCAGGTGACGGGCACCGAAATCCCGGTCCAGGCCCAGAGCGCCGGCCATCTTGTACAGCACGGTGCCGCCCAGGTTGGAGCCTTCGGCAACATACAGCCAGCCCAGCGCGGTCGGCAGCGGCAGGTCGTCGCCCAGGGCCTGGATGTCCTCGCCGGGCAGGGTCTGTTCCAGATCCTGCAGGTCGCTGCGGACCTGCTGCAGGCGGCGGCGCTCGGACAGGTCGGGCAGCAGCGCGTCCAGCGCGGGGCTGGCATACAGCGCGTCGATGCTGCGGTGGAAGCGGTACTGCACGCGCAGGAAGCGGGCAAAGTTGCTGCGGTCGGCGAAGATGTCACCGGCCATGATGCGCTTGTCGAGTGCACCATGGCTGTCGCGGGTAGCGGCCTTCAGCCGCACGCTGCGGCTGCTTTCGTGGGATGTCTGGGCGGTCATGGGGGCAATGCCAGCGGAAGCGTCCTCCTGTAGACGCTCCCGGCGGGACTTCCCCCAAGCCCGCTTGCACCGATAATGCTGCTTTCCATTCACCTGCCAGGCCACTACCGATGATCACCACCGAACCCCGCATGACCAACCTGTTCCTGCAGCTGGGCCTGGATGCCAGTGCCGAGGGCATCGCCACGTTCATCCGCGGCCATCAGCTCGCTGCCGACGTGGAAGTGGCCGACGCGCCCTATTGGAATGAAGCGCAGCGCCAGTTCCTGGCCGAGTCGCTGCAGGCCGACGCCGCGTGGAGCACGGTTGTGGATGAACTGAACGAGTCGCTGCACGAAGAAGCGGTGAAGGCTGCGCGCGGGGTGTAAGCAGACGCCGGGCATGGCCCGGCGCTACCCTGCAGCTGGTCAATGGATCCACGCCACGCGTGGATCGCCAATCAATACCGCCAGGTGATGGCCAACCGCGCGGTGCGACCCGGGGCAGGCATCACGCCCAAGGCAAGCGGGTCCAGATAGTACCGATCGGTCACGTTGTCCACATTCGCTTCCACCGACCACTGGTCGTTGAAGTTCCAGCTCGCAAACAGATCCACCAGCGTGGTCGGCCGGTACAGCTGCTGGATCGCCGACAAACCAACGTTCCATTCCTTGTCCAGCTTGCTGATGGGCCCTGCGTTGTGCACCACGCGGGTACCGAAGGTCAGGCGCTCGTCGAACAGGCGCGAGCCCACGGTCAGGTTGACCATGTAGCGCGGCGGGTTCTGCGTGTTGCTGTAGGAGCCTTCGAAGCCGCCATCGACGCAGTCGGGGGTGTTGGCCAGCTCCGCGATCTTCCGCTGCACGCCGTAGGCGCGACGCTCGGCGGCGATGTCCGGCGCGCAGGTCTTGGCCTTGAAGTAATAGTGCGCCGACAGGTCGGCGAACAGCTTGCCGGCGTCATAGCTGGACTGGAACTCCAGACCCGAGACCTTGAAGCGATCGACGTTGCGGATCAGGCCGGCCGACAGCGTGCGGTAGTCGCGGGTGATCAGGTCGTCGATGCGGGTATCGAAGTACGCCAGCTTCAGCGCCAGCCGGTCGCCCGCGGTGAACAGGTCATGCTGGATGGTGCTGGCACCCAGTTCCCAACTGTGCGCACGCTCGGGCTTCAGCTCGTCCACCGGCTTGGCGGCGGTGAACAGGCCCAGCGTGGTCTCGAACAGGCTCGGCAGCTTGGTCCCTTCGGCGTATTTCAGGTAGACCATGCTGTCTTCGCTGAAGCGGAACGCCACGCTGGCGGTCGGCGAGAACGCGCTGTCGCGGCGGCGGATCGGCGTCGACCAGGTCCAGCTGACCGGCACGCGCAGGTCTTCGGCCGCATCGGCATCATAGAAATTCCAGCCGCCGATGTCGGCCACCGTGCCCTTCTTGTAGGGCGAGGCCAGCAACGAGTCCTGGGTGAAGTTGCCATTGGCATCCGGGTACCAGTTCAGCAGCGCGATGCGCTTGGCGCGCCACGACGGCAGCTTCGGGTTGCCATTGAGCAGTTCGGTGTAGCGGTACTGGCCCTGCACTTCATAGGCGTCGGGCGTGGCCAGGCGGTTGCGGTCGTGCACGTCCACGCGGTTCCAACGTCCGCCCAGCAGCATCTCCCAGTGTTCATCCGGCACCCATTTCAGCGACGCCACCGCGCTGTATTCCTTGCGCTCGGCGTTGCGCAGGAAGCGGTTGTTGACCAGGTCATCCTGCATGATCGGGCCGGAGCTGCCCGGGGCGATGTCCTCATCGCTGTAGGACAGGCCGTAGTCGAGGGTGAAACGGCCGGCCCTGCTGTCAAACACCGAGGTGTTGCTGGCATCCAGCCCGAAGCGCTTCTGTCGCAGCGGATTGCGATAGGCGTCCTTGTAGCCGGGGTTGCCGCTGAAGCTGGGCGCGTCGTACCACTCGGTGCGGCGATCGAAGTACCACGGGGTGATGCCGGTCAGGCTGTTGTACATCACGCTGTCGGCGTCGGTGTACCAGGCATTGACGCGCAGGTCGATCAGCTCGCTGTCCGGGTTGAAGCGGTAGCGCGCGCTGTAGCTGTCCATATCGACGTGGCCCGGATCCCACTGCGGCACGCGGTCGCGCTCCACGCGGATGATCTGCGAGGCCATGATTTCGCCGGCGGTGCCTTCATAGCGGCGGTAACCCAGTTCCAGGGTCTGCACGTCGTCGATGCGCCAGGTGCCCTTCAGCAGCGCCGACTTTGAACGCGAGGAGGTGTTGAACACTTCGGTACGCGGCGGATTCAGCGGCGCCAGCGTGCGCCGGGTCTGCGGAAAGTCGTCATAGCCGTTCTTGCCGGAGAAGTAGTTGCCGTTGTCGCGGTAGGCATAGGCCGCGACCAGGTCGAAGTCATCCCAGTGCTTGGCGGCCGCGACGTTGAAGAACTGGCTGCCGGTGGCACTGCGGTCACTGCGCGGCACGGCATCGTAGCCGGGCAGGTTGTTGGCACTGCCATTGGCCAGGCCGCCGCGCACGCGCACGCCGACATCGCGGCCCTCGCGCAGGACGTCATCGACGTTGAGCGTCTCCATTTCCACCACGCCGCCGATGCCACCGGAGGCGTTGGCCTGCAGGCTGGGCCCCTTGGTGATGGTCAGCCGCGAGATCAGGTCCGGGTCCAGGTAGGTGCGCTGCGACTGGCCCGCGTAACCACGGTAGGTGTCCATGCTCGATTGACCGCCGTCGATGATCACCGGTACGCGGCTCTGGCCCTGGATGCCACGGATGTTGACGTCGAAGCCGTTGCCCACGCGCGGATCACCGGCGGTGACGCCAGCCACGCCCTTGACGATGTCGCCGTTGGAGGTGCCGCGGAAGCGCTCCAGATGGGTGCGGTCCAAGGCGGTGACCGAGCCCGCGGTACGGTAGCTGTCGAGCAGGCGCGCTTCATCGCTGCTGCCGCTTCCCGTTACGCGATCACCGGCGACGCTGAGCGTGTCGGTGACGATCACGCCACTGGCGCGGTCTGGCGCACCGGCTTCCAGGGTCACCGCGTCGGCACTGACCCGACGGATGGCCAGGCCACTGCCCTGCAGCAGGCGCGCCAGCGCGTCGCCCGCCGACAGGGAGCCGCTGACGGCCTGCGACGTCACACCGCTGGCCAGCGCACTCGGGTACACCACCTGTACACCGGACTGGCGCATGTAGGTGCGCAGCGCGGCATCCAGCGCCTGCGCGGGAATGTCGAAGCGCTGCACGGCAGCGTGGCTGTCGCTGCTGGACTGCGCCAGCACGCTGGGGGCGGCACTCGCCAGGCCGGCGGCCAGCAAAGCGATGCACAGGCGGGACGGACGCGGGGTGCGGCCCGGGCGGCGGGATTCGTACATGGGGAAACCTGTCAGAGGAGCGTGGCCGCAGACGCGGCATCCTCCGCGGCGGGCGCGGAGCCAACGACGTACGTGGCGGCGGCGGGTACGTTCGCGAAGTAAGACGGATGAAGACGTGGCAACCCCAAGGGCGCGCTCGCGGTGGCGGCCGGCCGTTGCCCGGCACGCGGCGACGATCATCCCCGCACGGCGTGGAACTACGGGTGGACGATGGCCACGCCCAGCGGCAGGCGGGTGACCTGCAGCCCGGCGGTTGCCGCCAATGCATCCAGTGCCTGTTCGGGATGATCGATGCGCAGCGCGGCACTGATCGCCGGCAGGCCGGACAGATCACCGCGCACGAAGGTCGGGCCGGAACGATAGCGGCCGACGTTGTCGATGGCATCGACCACGCGGGCCTGTTCCAGCAGCAGTTCACCGTTGCGCCAGGCACCGACACTGTCGGCGGCAACATCGTGCAGTCGCTGCACGCCGCCGTCGCGGCCATAGCGCGCGCGTTGCCCGACCTGCAGATAGGTCCAGCCGCCCTCGGCCGGGCTGGCCACGCGTACGCGGCCCTGTCCCACTTCGGCCTCGACGCCGGCATCGACGTGGGCCACGGTGAAGGCCGTGGAGATGTCCTCCACCACGCCATTGCCGGCGGCCACGCTGAAGCGGCGCTGTGCATCCGGTTCGACATTGAACCAGGCGCGCCCGCGCAGCAGGTCGATACGACGACGCTCGCCGTCGAAATGCACCGCGATCGCGCTGTCGGCGTCCAGCACGGCACGGCTGCCGTCGGGCAGCTGCACCTCCTGCATCCGGTGCCCGCTGCGATGATCG
Source organism: Stenotrophomonas sp. 704A1 (assembly GCF_030549525.1). NCBI lineage: Bacteria > Pseudomonadati > Pseudomonadota > Gammaproteobacteria > Lysobacterales > Lysobacteraceae > Stenotrophomonas > Stenotrophomonas tuberculopleuritidis. Next base: position 3,866,234 of record NZ_CP130831.1, read on the forward strand.
GACTGCAGGCGCAGCCAGGCATCGGGCCAGGCCACCAGCAGCGCCAGCGCCGCCGCCGTTGCGGCGGCCCACTGCACCCGGCGCGGCCGGCGCCGTGGTGAGCGTGCACCGACCGCCGCCGGACGCGGCCCCATGCTTCGCCACAACCGTCGCTCATGCTCGAAGGCGCGGCGATGCCCGGGCCGCGCCAGCCACTGTTCGAAGGCCTGCATGCGCGCGTCGCTGATGTCGCCGGAGGCCAGGCAGACGATCCAGTCCCGGGCCTGTTCGGCCAAGGGATCGTCGCTGCGGCAGGGGGACGGCGAAGGCGGGCTCATTGGCTGGCGTGCTGCTGCGGGCAAAGGGACAGGACCGCAGGGCGGCCCTCCTATCAAGACGAGTGAACAGTACCGGACCCCAAGCGCGCTGCTAGCGGCCGCTGCGGGCCCAGGCCAGGCGCTGCAGCGCGCTGCGCACATGGTTCTCCACCGTGGTCACCGATACGCCCAGCTGGCGGGCGATCTCGGCCTGGGTCAGACCCTGCAGGCGGTTGAGCCGGAAGATGGTGCGCGTCGGCTCGGGCAGATGGCCTGCCGCATCGAGCACCCGCTGCAGCTCGTCCTGGGCCATCACCTGCTCTTCGGTGGAGATCTCCTCGTCCTCCTGCCACAGGTAGTGCTCGGCCAGCAGGCGGTTGCGCCGGGTCGACTCACGGCCGTGGTCGGTGGCCAGATTGATCGCCAGCCGGTAGAGATAGGCCCGGGGATTGTCGATGTTCTGCTGGTTGTCGACCCCGCGCGCCTTGAACCAGACGGCCTGGATCACGTCCTCGGCACCGCTGTCGCCGCCAAGAATGCGCTGGACCCGCCGCAGCAGCGCCGGTCGTTCGCGGATCAGCAGTTCGGTCAAGGTCAAGGCATTGGAGGGCATGCGCGGCGTCAGGGGGCAAACAGGGCGGCGCGCATGCTACTCCGTTAATGCGAATCAGTCACGTTCTCATCTGAGGCCTGCTGTCAGAGACAGTCGGTCAGCGCGTCATACACGCTCACGCCGGTCCCGGGCAGCGGCGCATGCAGGGCTTCATGCCCGGGACCGCCCTGCCACAGCGCCAGCAGCGCCTGCAGGGGCGTGCCGACCGCCACAGGCAGCACGCAGGCATAGCTGCCGAGGTCGACATCGATGCGCCCGTCCCGGCCCACCCAGGTGTCACTGCCGGCAAAGGTCCAGACGCAGCGGGCCACGATGCCGGTGGTCCGCTCCACCGAGCAGCGGAAGCGCATGGGCCACAGGTTGTAGTACTGCCCCTCGCAGAACGTGTCGCCGCAGATGTCATCGAACCCTCTCACCAGGGACCGCTCGGCCGCCAGGAAGTGCTCCCGGCCGCTGGCCGGGTCCGGGTAGTCGCGCGCATCGATGTAGGCGGGCGCGGCCTGCGCGCTTGCGGCCAGGATCAGGCCACAGGCCAGCCACCGGCTTGCGGACATCCCCATCAGCCAGTCCTCCCCTGCCCCTGCAGACAGGCAGGCAGCACCTCGAACAGACCGTGATCGAGCCCGGGCAGGGGCGCCGCCAGCCCGCCGGGAGCCTCCAGCGAGGCAAAGAACGCCGCGACGGGTACGCCCGGCTGCAGGGCCACCGTGCACACCCAGCGACGGTTGTCGACCTGCACCTCGCCATCATCCGGCTGGACCGCCAGTTCGCTGGCGGCCACCACCCAGACGCAGCGCTGCACCGTGCCGCGGTGGGCCAGCACCGCACAGCGGAATTCCATCACCCGGTAGTTGCTGTAGTCACCTTCGCACAGGGTGTCTGCGCACAGCGCGGCGAAGTCGCGGGCAAGCGCGGCCTCCAGCGCGACGGCCCGATCCCAGCTCGCCTCGCGGGCGGGGTAGTGGACCAGGTCGACATGGGGCCCGCGCGCGAGCGCGGGCAGGGGAATCAACAACAGGACAACGAACCAGCACCAGCGGTGGCCGTTCATGGCAGGGCTCCTTCGAGAGTGTCTCCAGCCTGCCGCGGGGAGCGGACGGGCCCCATCGGGAAACCCCGTCCTGGCGCCCCGCCGATCCCCCTGGCGCGGGTCGGCCCTGCCCCACCCTGCACAGCGCCCGGCAAAGGCATAAAATGGAGAGCTATCCGCCTACACCCCCACCTGGAGCACACCATGGGTCTGGAACTCGTCTCGCCCGGCAAGAACCCGCCGGAAGAAATCAACGTCATCATCGAGATCCCGAAGGATTCCGAGCCGGTGAAGTACGAAGTGGACAAGGAAACCGGCGCGATCTTCGTCGACCGCATCCTGTCCACCCCGATGCGCTACCCGTGCAACTACGGCTACGTGCCGAGCACCCTGTGCGGCGATGGCGACCCGGCCGACGTGCTGGTGGTGCTGCCGCTGCCGCTGGTCCCGGGTTCGGTGGTGCGCTGCCGTCCGGTCGGCGTGCTGAAGATGAGCGATGAGGCGGGCAGCGACGAGAAGATCCTGGCCGTGCCGGTCTCGAAGATCTTCAGCGGCTACGCCCATGTCGAAGACATCGCCCAGGTGTCCAGCCACTGGCTGGAGCGCATCGGCCACTTCTTCGAGCACTACAAGGACCTGGAAAAGGGCAAGTGGGTCAAGCTGGACGGTTGGGGCGGTGCGGCCGAGGCCAAGCAGATCCTGATCGAAGCGCACCAGCGCCACCTCGACAGCAAGGCCTGAGCCTGAACAGGATCGCTCCGGCGCAGCGCGTCGGAGCGATGCGGGTCACGTTTCATGACGACGGCACATCACTGTTGCCGTCGTATTAGGTAAATTGCGTCACTTCACACGTCGTCGACAGTGACCGTCGAGACAGCCAGGGGAATGTGTCGTGCGTATTCTGCTTGTTGGGGATGCAGCCAGCCTGCCGGCCGAGCTGACCGAATTCATTGCCGATCTTGGGGAAGACTGGCAGCCGTTGACCGCCACTGATGGCCAGGCCGCGATGACCGCGGTGGCCACCCAGGGCGTGGACGCGGTGATCGTCTGCCCGCAGCTGCCCGATCTCAACGCGACGACGCTGCTGGGACAGATCCGCACGCTGCGCCCGGAGACCATCCGCATCGCGCTGGTCGATGCGCAGCATGGCAACCGGCCACCGCCGGCGCGCCTGATCGGTGTCGCCCACCGCTTCCTGCCGCTGCCGCTGGCGCCGGAAGTGCTGCTGGAGGCGCTGACCAGCCTGGAAGAACTGCGCGAAGTGCTGGACAGCCCGCGCCTGCGCGATGCCATCGGCCGCATCGAGAAGCTGCCCTCGCCGCCGCACCTGTACCTGAGCCTGACCCAGGCGCTGGAGCACGACGACGACGCCGACAGCGCCGATGTCGCCAAGCTGGTCGCCGCTGACCCGGCGATCGCCGCCAAGGTGCTGCAACTGTCGAATTCCGCGTTCTTCAGCCAGGGCCGCACCATCGCCGACCTGCGCACGGCGGTGACCCGGCTGGGCCTGGCCACGCTGCGCGACCTGGTGCTGGCCAGTGAGGTGTTCTCGGCGCCGACCCTGTCCGGCGCCGAACGCAATTCGCTGCAGCAACGGGCCCTGCTGGCGTCACGGCTGGCGGCGCGCATGCTGCCCGAGTCCAGCGCCGAACTGGGTGCGACCGCCGCCTTGCTGGCCGATATCGGCCTGTTGCTGCCGGGTGTACGCAACCAGCGCAGCGAGCCGTCGCTGGCCGACGATACCCGCCCTGGCCATGCCGAGGCCGGCGCCTACCTGCTGGGACTGTGGGGCCTGCCGATGCCGATCATCGAGGCAGTGGCCTTCCACCTGCAGCCACAGCGCGCCAACACCCGCAGCTTCTGGGTGACCGGCGCGGTGCACGTGGCGCTGGCGCTGGTCAACGGCGATCCGGTCGATGAGGACTACCTGCAGCGTGCCGGCGTGCTCAACAAGCTGCCGCAATGGCGCGAGCACGCCAACAGCCTGATGGGGCTGGTGCCGAGCGAAGCCTGATCCGCAGGCCGTGCAGGACGATCAAGGGCAGGCCGCACGGCCTGCCTTTTTTCTGGGTGGATCGCGCACGCGGCGCATGCACACATCGGCAACGAAGAAGGGCGGGCCTTGCGGCCCGCCCTCCTGTCTTGCCGTCACGCCTCGATGGATCAGAAGCGCTGGGTGTACTTCATGTAGTAGTAGCGACCGATGTCGAAGCCGCCGTAGTACGAGAAGCTCGAGTTCGGCTGGCTGTACATGACCGGGCCTTCGTGGTTGAACACGTTGTTGGCGCCCAGCGAGACAGTCGCTTCCCACGGCAGGGTGTAGCGGACCTGCAGGTCGTGGAAGGTGTTCGAACCCACCTTGCGGGTCGGCTGGCCCAGGGTGTAGGCCGAGCTGAAGTCAGGCAGGTTGCACTCGGTATCGTAGGAGCACGGCTCCTTCATGCTCGAGTAGTAACGCACGGCCCAGTTCACGCCGAAGTTGCCCAGGCTCCAATCGACATTGAGGTTCGAACGGACGCGGAAGTTGGCACCCCAGTCGCCGGTCGCCCAGCTGGTGTGCTGCTCGACCGGAGTCTCGGCTTCGTTGTCACGCTTGTACTCGAGGTAATCGACGTAGGTGGTCTTCCAGTCGACCACGATCTTGCCGAAGGAGAACTCCGGCAGGCGGTACTTGATGCCCAGGTCGTAACCTGCGGTTTCCTGGTAACCACCGTTGATCAGGGTACGGGTGACGTCGACCACCTGGTTGGCGGTACGGCCTTCGGTACCGCGATCGAAACGCTCACACGCCGACGCCACGCCCAGCACGTAGCACTGGTTGAGGATCGAGGTCACCGACTCGGCGGCGATCACGTTGTCGATGCGGATCTTCCACCAGTCCAGGCTGATGTCCAGGCCCTGCACGAAGTTCGGGCTGTAGACCAGGCCAGCGGTCCAGGTCTTGGAGGTCTCCGGCTGCAGTTCCGGGTTGGAACCGGATTCGAAGGCGCTGTAGGACTGGGTGCCCGGGCCGGTGGACAACGCGCCGCCAGAGGTGATCTGACGGAAGTTGGCCGGCACGCCACGTGCCTGGCAGGCAGCGGCCACCGACGGGTTGCGCGCCGCCGAACCGAAGCTGCTGTCGCACGGATCGGTGTAGGCGTCGAAGGTCTGCGAGGTGCCGCCGTACATGTTGGCGATGTTCGGCGCGCGGAAGCCCGTCGAATAGGTCGCACGCACCAGCAGGTCGTCGATCGGCTTCCACTTCAGGCCGAACTTGCTGTTGATGGTGTCGCCGAAGGTGTTGTAGTCGGAGTAGCGACCGGCCATGTCCAGCGACAGTTCCTTGGCGAACGGCATGTCCGCCAGCACCGGCACGTTCAGTTCGACGTAGAACTCGTCGAGCTTGTAGCTGCCCTTGGTCGGCGCGCCGGCCAGGTCGGTGCTCAGGCCCGACTGCAGCAGTGCATCCGGGTTGTACTCGCCGCTTTCTTCGCGGTGCTCGTAACCGGCGGCAATGGCCAGCTCACCCGCCGGCAGCGTGAACAGCGAACCGGAGAGGTTGGCGCTGTAGGCCTTGGTGGTGTTGGTGTAGGTGTCGTGGCTCGGCAGGAACAGGTAGGCCTGCAGGGCCGGATCAGCCAGCGAACCGTTGCCGGTGGTGCCGTACGGCGCCAGCGGGTTCCACGGCGTGCAGCCGGCGATCACCTTGTCCGGGGTACCGCAACGGGCGACGTTGCCGTCCATGAAGGACGGGCCGACGGCGTTCTGCACGTTCGGAATGAACAGGTTGCCGGTGCCGGTCTTGACGCCCTTGTTCTGGTTGTAGACGTAGCCCACGTCCCAGTCCCAGAACTTGTCACCGAACTCGAACGAGCCCTCCAGACCGGCCGAGAAGCGGAAGGTTTCCTGCTCGGATTCGGTCTGGCGCGGGAACTCGGAGGTACGACGGATGAAGTTCGCATCCGTGCCCAGCGGGTTGTAGATGCTGTCGGCCGACAGCGGGGTGCCGTAGACCTCGGACTGGTACGGGTAGCCGGCAATCTGCGAGGTGGCGGTGCGCTTGGTGTACAGCACGTTCGCGGTGGCGCGGATGGTGTCGGTCAGGTCGTAGTTGCCGTTGGCAAACACCGAGCGACGGGTCAGCTTGTTCTGCAGCCACATTTCCTGGCTGGCATTGGTGTAGTCCGCCAGGCCGAAATCGTGGAAGTCGGCCAGGGTGGTACCGGCCGCATCGGGGTTGCGCACATACCAGTTGTCGTTGCCGTCGATCAGCACGCCCTGGTTGGTCGCAGCGGACCAGCCGTTGGCGCCTTCGGCGTCGGTCGGGAACGGATGGAAGCGGCCATTGTTGTAGCGGCTGAAGGCGCGGTCCTTGGCCTGGACCTCGTCTTCCTTGCTGTACTCGGCACCGAAGGTGATCGAACCGCGCTCACCGGTCTGGCCGTAGACGAAGTTGTAGACCTGCTTCTGGCCGTCGCCCTGGCCGTACTGGCCACCGTAGACGCTGGCTTCCAGGCCATCGAAGTTCTTGCGGGTGATGATGTTGACCACGCCGGCAATGGCATCGGAACCATAGATGGCCGACGCACCGTCGGTCAGCACTTCGATGCGCTCCACGACCGAGGTCGGGATCGATGCCAGGTCGGTGTAGCCGCCGGTGCTGGTGCCCATGCGCTTGCCGTCCAGCAGCACCAGGGTGCGCTCCGGGCCCAGGTTGCGCAGGTCGACGTACTGGCCGCCGACTTCTTCGCCCGAGGACAGTGCATCGGCGCGGCTGATCGCCGGCGAACCGGTCGCCGACAGGTTCTGCACGATGTCGGCAACGCTGGTGTAGCCCTGCTTTTCAATGTCGGCGCGCTGCAGCGCGATCACCGGCTGCGCGGTTTCCATGCTCGCCTGGCGGATGCGCGAACCGGTGACCGAAATGCGGTCCAGGTCGGTCGTGCCGCCGGCAGCTGCGTCCTGCGCCGAAGCGAAGGACGGTGCCAAGGCAAGCGCAATGCCGGCCGGCAGCAAGCCGAGCCGCACTGCGGGAATACGAACGTTCATCAATCTCTCCAAGGTACGTGTTAGTAGCGTGTTAAAACGCCGTAGCACGTTACGATTGCGTTGCAGCGCTGTATTTGCGCGACACAACCGGAGACTTTGCGGAGTGTGGCGGAAGCTTCCCGCCGTTCTCGCGGAACCGCGATGCCGATTGGCCGTAGCGGGCACGGAAGGCGCGCGCGAAGCTGCAGCAGTTGTCGAAGCCACTGGCAGCGGCCACTTCCCCCACCATCATGTCGGTATCGCGCAGCAGATCGGCGGCACGCTCCAGGCGCAGGCGTGCCGACAGCGATTGCGGGCTTTCCGCGTACAGGCTCTGGAAGGTCTTGGACAGGTACCAGCTGGAGAAGTTGGTCAGTTCGGCCAGTTCACCGATGCGCACCACCCGGTGGCTGTTGCCTTCCAGGTACAGGCGCGCGCGCTGCATGCGGCCGAAGACCTGGCGCTTGCGGCTGCGCGAGCGGCCCGGGCAGCGCTGCACGTTGTCGGCCAGGCTGCGCTGCAGGCCGGCCAGGTGCAGCAGCAGCGGGCGCAGCGCCTGCGCCGGCTGACCACTGGCCAGGGCATCGCGCCACAGGCGCAGGGCGACGCGGGCTTCGGCGCGGTTCATCTGGCCACGGCCGGCATACAGGCCGCAGTCGGCCATTTCGGTCAGCACGCGCAGCGCTTCGGCGTTCAGGTTCATGCCCACGCACAGGCCGTTGCGCCCGGCCTGGACCAGCGGCCGCGATTCCTTCTCGAACGCGATCCACTCGCCCTGGCGCAGCCGGAAGCGTCCTTCCTTGGCTTCCACCCACGAGGTACCCCGCACCTGCATCCAGACGCTGAAGCTGGTGCCGGCGGTCTGCAGGCTGCCAAGGCGGGCCACCCCCAGACAGGTGGGCGAGACATCGTCGATCGCCTTGTCCAGGGAAACGGTTTGGCCGCGATCGGCCAGGGAGAGTTGACGCATGGGGGCACCACGGATTTGCCAAGTACAGGCCTCCGTTTTGCCAAATCAGGTCACAGCGCGTCAGGAAGGTCTGCCGAGATCCCCACGAAATTGCCCCGAGATCATCACGAAGAAATCACGAAGACAATTTCTCTTTCAATATCAAAACGTTGGAGAAGGCCGGGAACGGCGCCGGTGGCTGCGCGGGCAGCCGCATGACGCCGATGTCGGCGCCGTCGCTGATCGCCAGTGCCAGATACAGTGCCTTGCCGTCGGCACTGACACTCAGCCCGTTGCCGGCACTCAGGCGTTGCGCGTCCAGGCAGCGCACCGGGGCTTCGCGGCCGGCCTGGATGCGGACCAAGGTGGTGCCGCAGGTCGCGCTGCTGCCGAGGTAATCGATGCTGCCCGTGCCGGACACGGTCCAGGTGCGGTACCGCCACCGCGTCGGCAGGTCCTCACTGACCTGCTGCACGCTGGCCGCACCCAGCGCCGGGTCCACCGACCACAGGCCACCGGCAGCCAGGCGGGTGAACAGTACCCGGCCCGTGCTGCGGTCGAAGCGCGCCTGGGAGACCCCCTCCAGGCTGGCCAGCCGCCGCCAGGGCTGCGTGCTGCGATCGAACAGGCTCAAGCGGGTGTGCTGGTCCGCATCGCGCTCGACCACCAGCAGCTGGTCAGGGGTAGCGCCGTACAGCGCCTGCAGCGGCTGTTCGGCCGGTACCGGCAGGCGTTGCAGCTGCTCATCGCGCGGGGCGATCTCATAGACCACGGCCTGGCCATGCTCATCGCGACCCACCACCAGCACGCGGCGGCTGTCGGCCGACCAGTCCGGGGCCTGCCGCGCTTCCGGGCGCAGCCCTTCGATCGGCCGCAGCGACTCCGGCCGCTGCATGTCGGCCCACCACAGCGCAAAGCTGCCGGAGCGATCGGAACTGAACACCAGTTGCCGCCCATCGGGCGCGACCATCGGCTGCCCATCGCGGCCACTGGAGGCGAACAGGCGTTCGCCATCGCCCCCCTGCAGCGGCATCCTGAACACGCCGAACTGGGCACGGCGATGGACGAATGCCAGCATGTCGCCGCGGCGCGAGACCGCCGGCCACTGTGCATCGTCCAGCCCCGCATCGCGCAGCGTGCGGCGTTCCACGTCGAGGTAGTAGAGACGGGCCTCGCTGTCCACGCGACGGCCGAACACGATATGCCGGCCATCGCCCAGCCAGGCCCAGCCGCGCAGCTCGGCCGACTCGGTGGTCAGCTGCTCGGGCGTACCGCCCTGGGCAGGCATGCGCCACAGGTCGCCCAGCTGCGGGTTGCGCACGAACACCAGCCATCGCCCATCGGGCGAATAGCGCGGCGCATAGTCGAAGTCATCCTGCTCGACCGCATAGTCCAGTGCGCGCCACTGCCCGCTAGCCAGATCCAGCACGCGGATGCCGCGATGGGCGTAGCGGCCGACCATGCTGCCGAACACCAGGCCGCGGCCATCGGGCGTCCAGTCGAAACTCAGCAGTTCGGTGCCGTCGCAGCGCGTGGCCTGGCGCACGGCGCCGCCGGTGGCACTGGCGATCAGCACCTGGCAGCTGGCATCGGCACCGAAGCGGGCAAACGCGATCTCGCGCCCATCCGGTGACCATTTCGGGAAGCGGTCACTGGCCCCGGCCGGCGGTGCCAGCAGCTGGCGCGCCGGCGCATTGCCGGAGGTCTGCACCTTGATCGCGCTGCCGCCCTTGCCGTCGTCGTTGGCGCCTTCGTAGGCCACCTGCGATCCATCGGGCGACAGCGTGGGATAGGTCTCGAAACCCGACGTTGCCGTGATCAGCCGATAGGGCCTCGCGGGGCTGCCGATCACCCGCGTACCGTTTTCCACCGCCGCATCCAGCGGCGAGCTCGGCGGCGCCGGCTGGCGCAGCAGCAGCACGCTCAGCACCAGCAACGCGATCAGCATCGCCACCCCCAGCACCAGCAACACGCGTCGGCGCAGGTATCGCCAGCGGCGGCGGGCAGGCTCGGCGCGCGCCACGGCGGTTGCCGGTGCGGCAGGGACAGGCGCTGCGGCGCCGGCGTCGGCTGCGCCGAGCGCATCGCCCTCGGCATCGTCCAGCGCCTGCACCGGCACCAGCAGGCGATACCCGGTCTTGGCGATGGTTTCGATGTAGGCCTGGCCGTTGTCATCGCCGCCGCTGAAGGCCTTGCGCAGCTGGGTCACGGCCTGGGTCAGCACGTCGTTGGTCGGTAGCGTGTCCGGCCACACCTCGGCAAACAGCTCGTCGCGGGTGACCACGCGACCGGGTTGACGCAGCAGCGCGCGCAGCACACCCAGCGCCTTCGGCGTCAGCCGCCGTGGGCGACGCGCACCGACCACTTCGACCTCGCGCGAGGACAAAGTGACGATGCAGTCACCGACGCGGATGCGATCGGGTTCGTGCGATGGGGTTTCGCTGCTGATCATTCGCTGCTAAATGGGAGAAACAGGTCGCGGACACTGTTCGCCATCGGCATGATTCCGTCCTTGGCACAGCAAGAAGCCAGATTCCGCACAAAGCATCGGCGCATACCGCAAAAAAAACGAAGCCCCGGAATACTAGCCTATGCAGGTTACCTCGCCTATCGCGTGGTCGACATCAGGCTCTCTCTCGCCGACGCATTCACATAATAAGCCTCACCATTCGCGCCCTTTCGGGCGCGAAATTTTTATCTGGCGTTCATTTTCAGAAGCGCCGCAGCATGGTCAGTCCGACCAGTCGTGAAACCACCAGGGCCACGTACATCACGCCGGAAAACTGCTCCAGCATGACCAGCGCACGCGCCTGCGGGTGCAGCGGAACCACGTCGCTCAAACCCACCCCTGACAGCAAGCTGAAGCTGAGATAAAGCAGTTCCATCCACGTGCGCTGCGGCCCGCTTCCGGCGCCCTGGAAACTGCCCGGATACCACTGTTGGCACACCGCAAAGGCAAATGCGAATGCCCACGCCAGCAGGGTGAACGTGGCCCCGGCGGCGAACAGCTCGTCACGCGTCACCTTGTGATCCTGCAGCATGTAGGCAATCAGCGCGCCGGCGGTATAGAAGTACAGCAGGCTTTCCAGCAGCTGGGCGGTGGTACCCAGCGCAGGCCGGTCGAGCAGCGCTGCGGCCAGCGAGAACACCACCGCCGGCAGGGCGAGCAGCAGGGCCAGCCAGGTACCCAGCGGGCTGCGCTGTACCACCCACAACGCCAGGCCCAGCACCGCCATGCCGAATACCCCCAGCGCTGCGCGGCCGGCCGCGGTGTCGTCCAGCGCCGGGTACAGCAGCACCGCCAGCAGCTGCGCGGCGAGCAGCCATGCCGAGGGATGGCGGCGGGCAATGGCCAGCCAGCGGGTGGTGGTGGCGATGGGCATGGCGTCCTGTTCCCCTGGGCGATGGGGCGAGCATAGCCGGGCAGGATGTGAGGCGCCGGTCGCGCCGGGCATGGCCCGGCGCTGCCCAGGCGGGATCACCGCTGCTGGTACACCTCGGCACCGGCGGCGCGGAACTCCTCCGACTTCGCCTGCATGCCCTTCTCGGCATAGTCGCGCACGTCCTGGGTGATCTTCATCGAGCAGAAGTGCGGGCCGCACATCGAACAGAAATGGGCCAGCTTGTGCGCATCCTTGGGCAGGGTTTCATCGTGGAATTCCCTGGCCTTCTCCGGGTCCAGGCCAAGATGGAACTGGTCTTCCCAGCGGAATTCGAAACGCGCCTTGCTCAAGGCGTTGTCGCGCACCTGTGCGCCCGGATGGCCCTTGGCAAGGTCTGCCGCGTGGGCGGCGATGCGATATGCCATGATGCCGTCGCGCACATCCTGCCGGTTGGGCAGGCCCAGGTGTTCCTTCGGCGTGACATAGCAGAGCATCGCGGTACCGAACCAGCCGATCATCGCCGCGCCGATCGCACTGGTGATGTGGTCGTAACCCGGCGCGATATCGGTGGTGAGCGGGCCCAGCGTATAGAACGGCGCCTCGCCGCATTCGCGCAGCTGCTTGTCCATGTTCTCCTTGATCAGCTGCATCGGCACGTGGCCAGGGCCTTCGATCATGGTCTGCACATCATGCTTCCACGCGATCTTCGTCAGCTCGCCCAGCGTTTCCAGCTCACCAAACTGCGCTGCATCGTTGGCATCGGCGATGCAGCCCGGGCGCAGGCCATCACCCAGCGAGAAGGTCACGTCGTAGGCCTTCATGATTTCGCAGATCTCTTCGAAATGCGTGTAGAGGAAATTCTCCTTGTGGTGTGCCAGGCACCACTTGGCCATGATCGAGCCGCCGCGGCTGACGATGCCGGTGACCCGCTTGGCGGTGAGCGGCACGTAGCGCAGCAGCACGCCGGCATGGATGGTGAAGTAGTCCACGCCCTGCTCGGCCTGCTCGATCAGGGTGTCACGGAAGATCTCCCAGGTCAGCGCTTCGGCGCGGCCGTCGACCTTTTCCAGTGCCTGGTAGATCGGCACGGTGCCGATCGCCACCGGTGAGTTGCGGATGATCCATTCGCGGGTCTCATGGATGTGCTTGCCGGTGGACAGGTCCATCACCGTGTCCCCGCCCCAGCGGATCGCCCACACCAGCTTCTCCACTTCTTCGGCAATGCCGGACGACACGGCGCTGTTGCCGATGTTGGCGTTGATCTTGGTGAGGAAGTTGCGGCCGATGATCATCGGTTCGCTTTCCGGGTGGTTGATGTTGTTGGGCAGCACCGCGCGGCCGCGGGCGATCTCCTCGCGCACGAACTCCGGCGTGATGATCTTCTGGATCGACGCACCGAACGCCTCGCCCGGATGCTGCTGCAGCAGTGCGGTATCGCGGATCGCATCCAGGCGCTGGTTCTCGCGGATGGCCACGAACTCCATTTCCGGCGTGATGATGCCGCGCCGCGCGTAGTGCATCTGGGTGACGTTGGCACCTGCGCGCGCACGGCGCGGCAGGCTGCGGGCCGGGAAACGCACGCCGTCGAGCTTCGGATCGTGCTCGCGGTCGCGGCCGAACGACGAACTGAGGGCCTGCAGCTGCTCGGTATCGCCGCGCGCTTCCACCCAGCCACGACGCAGCGCCGGCAGCCCGGTCGACAGGTCGATGCGCACCGCCGGATCGGTGTACGGACCGGAGGTGTCATAGACAGTCACCGGTGCATTCTCTTCACCGCCAAACGCCGTCGGGGTGCGGGTCAGCGCGATTTCCCGCATCGGCACCTGGATGTCCGGACGCGAGCCGGGCACATGGATCTTGCGCGAGCCGGGAATCGGCCGGGTCACGGTTTCGGAAAGCTGCTGGGCCTGTTGCTGCAGGGCGGAGGGCTGTGCGTTCATCGGGCATCGTCCAGGAAGGTCAGGGACGAAGCGGCGGCGCACTGCGCCCGCGCACGGACACTCCCTGGGCGGGGGCCGGGTGCGGTTGCATTGCAAAGCTTCCCTACGCCGGTATGAGCCGGATCAGGTTCCAAGGGACTGTCTCAACCGTGGCCACCAGGCCGCGGTACCCCCGCTTCTTGCCGTGCATTAGAGCACACAGCACGCGCATTGCGGGTTGGATCTGTCCGCCGCCGAGCTGCGGCTCCCTGCTGCGAACAGCACGCCCCTCGCGTGGCGCGGCCGCGGGTCATTAACGCAATCGTGACGCCGCGTTCAGTAACGTGTAGACGCATCGGGCCACTGCCACCGGCGTTTCCTCCGCCGTATGCAGCGCCCCTGCCCGGTATGTGCCCCAGCCGCCGGCCCTTCGCTGCAAGCTCTGCTCGCTCCCCTCAATCCCTTGATCGGAGAAGCCCCTTCATGGTGTTTCGCGTTTCCATCGCACTGGTCCTGCTGCTGGTGCTGCTCGCCGGCGTTGCACCGGGGCCCTTCAATGCCGTGGTGCAGAGCATCCTCGGTGAACTCATCCGCGGCATCGGCTGGTTGTACCTGCTGGTCGTGTTCCTGGCGCTGGTGTTCCTGATGTACCTGGCGTTCGGCCGCTTCGGCAACCTGCGCATCGGCGGTGAAGACGCCGAGCCGGAATTCTCGCGGGCCAGCTGGATGTCGATGCTGTTCGCCGCCGGCATGGGCATCGGCCTGGTGTTCTGGGGTGCGGCCGAGCCGATTTCGCACTTCAGCAAGCCCCCGGAGGGACTTGCGCCCGAAAGCATGGACGCCGCGCGTGCAGCCATGCGCTATGTGTTCTTCCATTGGGGCCTGCACCCCTGGGCCATCTATGCGCTGATCGGCCTGGCGATGGCCTGGTTCCAGTTCAACCGCAACGGCCGTGGCCTGGTCAGCGACATGCTGCAGCCGATCATCGGCCGCCACCATCGCGGCTGGATCGGCCGCGTGGTCAACATCGCGGCCGTGGTCGCCACCGCGATCGGTGTCGCCACCACGTTGGGCTTCGGCACCATCCAGATCGCGGCCGGTGTGGAGCGCGTGTTCGGGCTGCAGGCCACGGTGCCGATGCAGATGACCATCATCGCCATCGCCTTCGTGCTGTACATGGCGTCCACCGCCAGTGGTGTCGAGCGCGGGGTGAAATGGCTGTCCAACTTCAACCTGGCCCTGGCCGCACTGCTGGCGGCCACCGTGCTGGTACTGGGGCCGACGGGCTTCATCTTCGATACCTTCACCACCACGCTGGGCTCCTATCTCAACCAGCTGGTCACCATGAGCCTGCGCATGTCGCCCTTCTCGGGCAGCACCTGGGTCGCAGACTGGACGATCTTCTACTGGGCCTGGTGGATCTCGTGGGCACCGTTCGTGGGCTCGTTCATCGCCCGCATCTCGCGTGGCCGCAGCGTCCGCGAATTCGTCATCGGCGTGGTGCTGGCGCCGACCCTGCTGGGTTTCTTCTGGTTCGCCGTGTTCGGCGGGACGGCGCTGTGGGCACAGATCTTCGGTCATGCCGATCTGGTGCAGGCGCTCGGCAACGGCTATGAAACCGTGCTGTTCACCCTGTTTGACAGCCTGCCGGCTTCGCTGATGCTGGCGGTGGTGGCGCTGGTGCTGCTGATGATCTTCTTCGTCACCTCGGCCGACTCCGCGGTGCTGGTGCTGGCCAGCATGTCCACGGACGAGGCCGGTGATCCGCCCCTGAAGCGCAAGCTGGCGTGGGGCATCGCCGTCGCGCTGATCGCTGCGGCGCTGCTGCTGGCCGGTGGCCTGGATGCACTGCAGGGCATGATCACCATTGCGGCACTGCCGTTCGCGCTGCTGATGGTGCTGGTGATGGTGTCGCTGTACCGGGTGCTGGACCAGGAGTACACGCGCGAGCGGCGGCAGACGCAGCGCCAGCGGCACATGATCGATGCGTGGATCGCGCGGGAGATGGCGGCGCAGGAGGAAACACAGGCGGAGGCGGCGCGCGCGCAGGATCAGGATTGAAGATGGTGTTTTGCAGCCTGCGGCTGCACTGCTTTTCTTTCAAGCAAGAGCGAGTTCGAGAGCCAGAGCGGCTCTGGTTTTCTGCTGGTTGGGTGGGGCGGAGTGGGTGGGCAGGACACGCCGTAAACCCCCAGCCCGGCCCAGCCGCTGGCGGCTGGGCGTTCGGGCGCTTGCGAAGCAGTGCCTCGCAAGCAAAGCGCCCTCACCCATGGGGCTCGATGGCGCCTTGCTCGTGTGCGCAGGACAGCGCACACGAGCATGCGGCGACCGAGCTTACATGGGCGTACTTGCAGCGTCCCCCAGACAACCCGCCCGCCCGGCCAAGCCAAGCATCATTGAAACCACCACCACCGCAGAGGGGGCTGCGCCCGTTGGCCGGGAAACTTCAGTAGCCCGCCGCCTGCCCGTCCTTGCGGCTCTCCGACGCGCCGTAATACACGCCCGTCTCCGGATCACGCAGGATCGCCTGGTAGCCGCCATAGGGCCCATCGGCGAACACCACGCGATGGCCCTTGCGCATCAGTGCGCGCACCGTCTCATACGGGAATCCGGTTTCCAGATTCACTTCACCGCCATCGCTCATTGCCGTGGCCTGCCCGGTCGGTTCAGTGGAACCTTCGTGCTGGATGCGCGGTGCGTCGCCGGCTTCCTGCAGGTTCATGCCGAAGTCCACCAGGTTCATCACGATCTGCGCATGGCCCTGCGGCTGCATCGCGCCGCCCATCACCCCGAAGCTGGCGTAGGGCTTGCCACCCTTGGTGATGAACGCCGGGATGATGGTCTGGAACGGTCGCTTGCCCGGCGCGTAGCCGTTGGGATGGTGCTTCTGCAGCACGAACATCTCGCCACGGTCCTGCAGGATGAAGCCCAGTCCCGGCGGTGCCATGCCGCTGCCCATGCCACGGTAATTGGACTGGATCAGCGACACCATCATGCCGTCGGCGTCGGCCACGGTCATGTAGATGGTGTCACCCTCTTCCAGCTGCTTCGGGGTGCCCGGCTGCACTTCCTTCAGGGCCTTGTCCATCGAGATCAACGCGCGACGCTGCGCCGCGTACTCCTTGGAAACCAGCTTCTGCACCGGTGCCGGCTGGAACGCCATGTCGGCATAGAAGCGCGCGCGGTCGGCGAACGCCAGCTTCTTCGCTTCCACGAACAGGTGCACATGCTCGGGTGAGCCGAACGGAATCTTCGAGAAATCGTAGCCTTCCAGCACGTTGAGGATCTGCAGCGCGGCGATGCCCTGGCTGTTCGGCGGCAGTTCCCACACATCGTAGCCGCGGTAGTTGCTGCTGACCGGTTCCACCCACTCACCGTGGTGGTCGGCCATGTCCTGGTAGCTCAGGTAACCGCCGTTGGCCTTGAAGTAGTCGCCGATGGTGCGGGCGATCTCGCCTTTGTAGAAGGCGTCGCGACCGCCGTCGGCGATCTTCTGCAGGGTGCTGGCCAGGTTCGGGTTCTTCCACATCTGGCCCTTGCGCGGGGCATGGCCGTCGATGGTGAACTGCTCGGTGAAGCCGGGGTACTTCGACAGGCGCGGCACCGAACGATCCCAGTAGTAGGCAATCACTTCGGCCACCGGATGGCCTTCGCGGGCATAGCGGATGGCCGGGGCCAGATTGTCGGCCATCGGCCTGCGACCGAAACGCTCGTGCAGGGCGAACCAGCCATCGACCGCGCCGGGCACCGACACCGGCAACGGGCCGGTAGCGGGAATCTCCTTCAGCCCGCGGCGCTGGAACTCGGCCAGCGTCAGCGACTTCGGTGAGCGTCCCGAGCCGTTGTAGCCGTAGAGCTTCTGCGTCTTCGGGTCCCAGACGATGGCGAACAGGTCGCCGCCGATGCCGTTGCCGGTCGGCTCCATCAGGCCCAATGCCGCATTGGCGGCGATCGCGGCATCGACGGCAGAGCCACCGCCCTTCAGCACGTCCAGCGCGATCTGCGTGGCCAACGGCTGCGAGGTGGCGGCCATCGCATGGGGCGCGATCACTTCCGAACGGGTGGCGAAGGTATGGCCGGTAATGCGATCGGCGGCCAGGGTCAGCGTGGGCACGGCAGCCAGCACGGCGGCGGCGAGCAGGGAACGGGCGAGGCATCGGGACACGGTCGGGGTCCGAGGGAGGGGTGATCCCCGATCTTCGCTGCTGCGGCCTGCACCTGGAATCAGGCAGAGGTCATGGGCGGCGATCACCGCCCGCCGGTCATCGTTCCAGTGGCGCCGGGCCATGCCTGGCACAGCGGCCGGTCGCCGCGGAATCCGCGCAAAAAGCGCCCTGAAAAGAGTGAATTCCGGTTCACTGAAACACTTTCAGCGGCAACCATCCTTCTGCCACAAGCGTTTGCACTGGATGCACGCGAAACCGAAGAAAAATCGGTCACCAGGGTTGACAGCGCCAAAATGGCTGTGTTTCTCTCGATCACATGTTGCATCACAACACGCCACCGCGAACCCACATCGAAGCCGCCGACACCGGCGCCGCCTCGCTGCGTTCGATTCTTGTGCTCGTACTTATTACCCAACCTACAGGTGCGGGACGAGCCAGCGTGTAAGCAACAGACACACCGGAACTCTTCAAAAACCCGCACCCGCCCCGGTGCGGGTTTTTTCATTTCAGGACCTGGTTTCAGACGCAACCACCATGCACACCGCCAACCACACAACCCGGACCCGCAGCACCACGATGCCCCGTGGGGGCTGTGCCTGTGCGATGCGCGGTACCACCTCCACCGCTTTCCCCTGACCGGCCGGCACGTCACCTCGACGACCGGCCGTTCTTTTTTTCTTCCCACCGCAAGGAACCTCCCCCATGAGCACCAACGACCTGCCCCAGACCAAGATCGCCGTCATCGGCTACGGCAGCCAGGGCCGCGCGCACGCGCTGAACCTGCGCGAATCCGGCTTCGACGTGGTGGTAGGCCTGCGTCCGGGCGGCCCGACCGAAGCCAAGGCGCAGGCCGACGGCTTCACCGTGATCGCGCCGGCCGAGGCGGTGAAGGACGCCGACCTGGTCGCCGTGCTGACCCCGGACATGGTGCAGAAGAAGCTCTACAACGAGGTGCTCGCGCCGAACATGAAACAGGGTGCCTGCCTGCTGTTCGCGCATGGCCTGAACGTGCACTACGGCATGATCGAGCCGCGCGCCGACCTGGACGTGGTGCTGGTCGCACCGAAGGGCCCCGGCGCACTGGTGCGCCGCGAGTACGAGATCGGCCGTGGCGTGCCCTGCATCTGGGCGGTTTACCAGGACACCAGCGGCCAGGCCGCGCAGCATGCGCAGGCCTATGCGGCCGGCCTCGGCGGTGCCCGCGCCAACCTGATCCAGACCACCTTCAAGGAAGAGACCGAGACCGATCTGTTCGGCGAGCAGGCGGTGCTGTGCGGTGGTGCCTCGGCACTGGTGCAGGCCGGTTTCGAGACCCTGGTCGAAGCCGGCTACCAGCCGGAGATCGCCTACTACGAAGTGCTGCACGAACTGAAGCTGATCGTCGACCTGTTCTACGAAGGCGGCATCTCGCGGATGCTGGAGTTCATCTCCGAAACCGCGCAGTACGGCGACTACGTGAGTGGCCCGCGGGTGATCGACGCCGGCACCAAGGAGCGCATGAAGGAAGTGCTGAAGGACATCCAGGACGGCACCTTCACCAAGAACTGGGTGGCCGAGTACGAAGCGGGCCTGCCGAACTACAACAGGTTCAAGCAGGCCGACCTGGAGCATCCGATCGAGAAGGTGGGCAAGGAACTGCGCGCCAAGATGGTCTGGTTGCAAGGACAGGCCGCGTAACCACGCGGCCTCCCCCACCCGCTCTGCAAGGTTCCCCCATGAACTCTTCCACACCTCGCAGCGCGCCGCCCAACGGCGCGCGCTGGCTGACCCAGGCACTGGAGGCCGAAGGCGTCCGTACGCTGTTCGGCTATCCCGGCGGCACCATCATGCCGTTCTACGACGCGCTGGTGGATTCGTCGCTGAAGCACATCCTGGTGCGCCATGAGCAGGGCGCGGCGCTGGCCGCCAATGGCTTCGCCCGCGCCAGCAACCAGGTCGGCGTCTGCGTGGCCACCTCCGGCCCGGGCGCCTCCAATCTGGTCACCGGCATCGCCGACGCGATGCTGGACTCGGTGCCGATGGTCTGCATCACCGGCCAGGTCGCCACCCCGCTGCTGGGCACCGATGCGTTCCAGGAACTGGACGTGTTCGGTCTGACGATGCCGATCGTCAAGCACAGCTGGCTGGTGCGCAGCGTCGACGACCTGCCGCGCGTGGTCGCCGATGCGTTCCGCATCGCCCGCGAGGGCCGGCCCGGCCCGGTGTTGATCGACCTGCCCAAGGACGTGCAGCTGGCCGATGCCGGTCATCTGCCCGCGCACGTGCCAGCCAGTGTCGAACCACCGCCGGCACCGGCCGAGGCCGCCATCGCCGAGGCCATCGCCGCACTGGCATCGGCGGAGAAGCCCGTGGTCTACGCCGGTGGTGGCATCGCGCTGGGCGATGCCGTGCAGGACCTGCGTGATTTCGTCGAAGCCAGCGCCATCCCCACCGTGATGACCCTGCGCGGCCTGGGCGCGCTGCCGGCCAGCCACCCGCAGTCGCTGGGCATGCTGGGCATGCATGGCACCCGCGCGGCCAACATGGCGGTGCAGGAAAGCGACCTGCTGCTGGTGCTGGGTGCGCGCTTCGATGATCGCGCCACCGGCAAGCTGGCCGAGTTCGCACCGTTCGCCCGCGTCGTCCACATCGACGCCGATGCCTACGAAATCTCCAAGCTGCGCAGCGCCGATGTCGCCGTCCCCGGCAATGTCGGTCATGCCATCCGCGCCCTGCGTGCCGCCTTCCCCTCCCCCAAGGCGCACCAGGAGGCATGGCGCAGGCGCTGCAGCCAGCATCGCGAACGCTTCATCGCGCGTTACGACGCGCCCGGCCAGCACATCTATGCGCCGGCGCTGCTGAAGCGCCTGAGCGAGCTGGCGCCGGCCGATGCGGTGATCGCCTGCGATGTCGGCCAGCACCAGATGTGGGTGGCCCAGCACTGCCGCTTCAACCACCCGCGCAACCACCTGACCAGTGGCGCGCTGGGCACGATGGGCTTCGGCCTGCCGGCAGCGATGGGTGCGCAGTTCGCCTGCCCCGAGCGCACGGTGGTGCTGGTGTCTGGCGATGGCAGCTTCATGATGAACGTGCAGGAGCTGGCCACCATCGCCCGCTGCCGCCTGCCGGTGAAGATCGTGCTGCTGGACAACAGTTCGCTGGGCATGGTGCGGCAGTGGCAGGAACTGTTCTTCGCCGAGCGCTACAGCGAGATCGATCTGTCCGACAACCCGGACTTCGTGGCCCTGGCCAAGGTGTTCGGCATCGCCGCCACCCGCATCGAGCATCGCGACGACGTCGAAGGCGGCCTGGCCGCGCTGCTGGCCGAGCCCGGCCCGGCATTGCTGCACGTGGCCATCGACGCACGCGCCAATGTGTGGCCGCTGGTGCCGCCGAACACCGCCAACAGCACGATGCTGGAAAGCAACCCCGCCCATGCCCGCCAGGAGATCCCCAATGCAATACCGGCTTGACCTGGTGCTGCACCCGGCCGAAGGCGCGCTGCTGCGCGTGATCGGCATGGCCGAGCGTCGTGGCTTCGCGCCGCGCGCGATCACCGGTGCGCCGATGGCCGCCGACGATGGCCGCTGGCACCTGCAGCTGGTGGTGGATGGACAGCGTCCGCCGGAGACCCTGTGCCGGCAGATGGAGAAGATCTACGACTGCGTGTCGGTGCAGATGACCGCACTGGAAGGAGTACTGCCATGAAGACCCGTACCGTAGCGACCACGGTGCCGGTACGGAGGCGTCTTCTTCGCCGCCCGCGCCCGCATGCGGCGGTCGCCTGCCCCGCGCTGGTGGCCCATGCCGGCCGCTGATGCCAGCAAGGAAAGCGATGTCGGCGACGTAAGCGTCGCCGACGTGCTGGCCGCGCAGGCGCGCCTGCGCCGTTTCCTGCCGCCCACCCCGCTGCACCATGCCGAGCGCTTCGGCACCTGGCTGAAGCTGGAGAACCTGCAGCGCACCGGCTCCTACAAGGTGCGCGGCGCATTGAACGCCTTGCTGGCCGGCCGCGAGCGTGGCGATGCGCGGCCGGTGATCTGCGCCTCCGCCGGCAACCACGCCCAGGGCGTGGCCTGGGCCGCCTACCGCTTGGACGTGCCGGCGATCACCGTGATGCCGCACGGCGCACCGGCCACCAAGATCGCCGGCGTCGCCCACTGGGGCGCGACCGTTCGCCAGCATGGCCACAGCTACGATGAGGCCTATGCCTTCGCGGTCGAGCTGGCGCAACGCCATGGCTACCGCTTCCTGTCCGCGTTCGACGATGCCGATGTCATCGCCGGGCAGGGAACGGTCGGCATCGAACTGGCCGCGCACGCACCGGACGTGGTGATCGTGCCGATCGGTGGCGGTGGCCTGGCCTCCGGTGTGGCGCTGGCACTGAAATCACAGGGCGTGCGCATCGTCGGTGCGCAGGTCGAGGGCGTCGACTCGATGGCCCGCGCGATCCGCGGCGACGTGCGCGAGATCGCGCCGGTGCCGTCGCTGGCCGATGGCGTGCGGGTCAAGATCCCCGGCTTCCTGACCCGGCGCCTGTGCACCTCGCTGCTGGACGACGTGGTGATCGTGCGCGAAGCCGAGCTGCGCGAAACCCTGGTCCGGCTGGCGCTGGAAGAACACATCATCGCCGAGGGCGCCGGCGCGCTGGCCCTGGCCGCGGGCCGCCGTGTGGCCGGCCGCCGCAAGTGCGCGGTGGTCTCCGGCGGCAACATCGATGCCGGCGTGCTGGCCGGCCTGCTGACCGATATCCGGCCGCGCCCACCGCGCAAGCCGCGGCGGCGCCGCAGTGACACCAACCGCACACCACCGCGCCCCGCCACCAAGGCCAGCGCCCCCGCCTCCCCCACCTCTTCCCCTTCCAACCTGCACGCCGTCGCACCCGCTGTCGAGGAGATTTCCCTGTGACCACCATCGAACGAATTACCCCCCCGCGCATCCGCATCTTCGACACCACCCTGCGTGACGGCGAGCAGTCCCCCGGCTGCAGCATGAGCCCACCGCAGAAGCTGGTGATGGCGCGTGCGCTGGACGAACTGGGCGTGGACATCATCGAGACCGGCTTCCCGGCCAGCTCGCAGTCCGACCGCGAAGCAATGGCACTGATCGGCCGCGAACTGCGCCGCCCGAGCCTGAGCCTGGCGGTGCTGTCGCGTTGCCTGCAGGCCGACATCGAAACCTCCGCACGTGCCCTGGAGGCCGCTGCCAACCCGCGCCTGCACGTATTCCTGTCAACCAGCCCGCTGCACCGCGAGCACAAGCTGCGGATGACCCGTGAGCAGGTACTGGAATCGGTCCGCAAGCACGTATCGCTGGCACGCTCGTACATCGACGACGTCGAATTTTCCGCTGAAGATGCCACCCGTACCGAGCTGGACTACCTGATCGAAGTCGCGCGGGTGGCCATTGCCGCTGGTGCCACCACCATCAACCTGCCCGACACCGTCGGCTTCACCACGCCGGAAGAGATCCGCGCGATGTTCCAGCAGGTCATCGCCGGCGTCGCCGACGTACCCAACGCGGCCAACGTGATCTTCAGCGCCCACTGCCATAACGACCTGGGCCTGGCCGTGGCCAATTCGCTGGCGGCCATCGAGGGCGGTGCGCGCCAGGTCGAGTGCACCATCAACGGCATCGGCGAGCGCGCCGGCAACTGTTCGCTGGAAGAGATCGCGATGGTGCTGAAGGTGCGCCAGGCGTTCTACGAGCAGGACAGCGCGATCAACACGCCGCGCATCGTCGGCACCTCGCAGCTGCTGCAGCGCCTGGTCGGCATGCCGGTCCAGCGCAACAAGGCCATCGTCGGCGCCAATGCCTTCGCCCATGAATCGGGCATCCACCAGCACGGCATGCTGCGCCATCGCGGCACCTACGAGATCATGCGCCCGGAAGACGTGGGCTGGGAGGACTCGCAGATGGTGCTGGGCCGCCACAGTGGCCGCGCCGCGGTCGAGGCGCGCCTGCGTGCGCTGGGCTTCTGGCTGGACGAGGATGAGCTGAAGCTGGTGTTCGAGCAATTCAAGGGCCTGTGCGAACAGCAGCGCGTGGTCACCGACGCCGACCTGCAGACGCTGATGCAGGGCGGTTCCAATGCGCAGGGTTATCGCCTGGCCTCGATGACCATCAGCGATGTCGGCAGCCGTGCCAATGCGCTGGTGGAACTGTCCGACCCGGAAGGCAACCGCGTGGCCGAGACCGCGCAGGGTGATGGCCCGGTCGATGCGCTGTTCGGCGCGCTGTCGGCCGCGACCGGCGTGCAGCTGATGCTGGACAGCTACCACGTGCACAGCGTCGGCATCGGCGCCGATGCGCGCGGCGAAGCCAATCTGAGCGTTCGCCACGACGGCATCGAGTACGACGGCACCGGCACCAGCAAGGACATCATCGAGGCATCGGCGCTGGCGTGGCTGGACGTCGCCAACCGCCTGCTGCGCCAGCGCCAGGCCGCCGCCACCGGCACGGCCGAAGCACAGACCCCCGCGACGGCCTGAGGACCCCGACATGAGCGCATTCGACACCACCGCCCTGCCCGCCGGGCAGAGCTGGAACGCCCAGGACTATGCCATCGACGCCGGTTTCGTACCCATGCTCGGCGGCGCAGTGGCGCGGCTGCTGGATCCGCGGGTAGGCGAGCACATTCTCGATCTCGGTTGCGGCGATGGCGTGCTGACCACCGAACTGGCGCTCAGTGGTGCGCGCATGCACGGGATCGACGCCTCGCCGGAAATGGTGATCGCCGCGCGTGCGCGCGGTGTCCAGGCGCAGGTGATGGACGGTCATGCACTGGCCTTCAATGGCGAATTCGATGCGGTGTTCAGCAATGCCGCGCTGCATTGGATGACCCGCCCGGACCGTGTCCTGGAAGGCGTGCGCCGCGCGCTGCGCCCGGGTGGCCGCTTCGTCGCCGAGTTCGGCGGTCATGGCAACGTGGCCACGATCATCGCGGCCGTGCAGGCGGCACGCGTGGCCCACGGCCATGCCGCCGTCGCCAACCCGTGGTACCTGCCCACCGCCGACGACTACGCCGACCGCCTGCGCCAGCATGGTTTCCAGGTGCAGCTGATCGAATGCACCGCGCGCCCGACCGCGCTGCCCTCCGGTGTCGCCGGCTGGCTGCGGGTGTTTGCCGCACCGCTGCTGGACGACCTGCCCACCCCTGCGCGTGCCATCGTGCGCGAGGCCGCTGCGGCGCTGCTGGACGATCTGCCGCGTGACCCCGCCGGCCAGCCGCTGGCCGACTACGTGCGCCTGCGCGTGCTCGCCCGCCGTCGCTGACGTGCCCCGTTCCCCTTCCCTAGTGATGTTCGCAACTTCGTACTTCTGCCAGGCATACGCATGACTTCCGCACCCCGCACCCTGTACGACAAACTGTGGGACGCCCACGTGGTGGTTCCTGAATCCGACAGCGCGCCCGCCGTGCTGTACATCGACCTGCACCTGATCCACGAGGTCACCTCGCCGCAGGCCTTCACCGAACTGCGCGGGCGCGGGCTGGCACCGCGCCGGCCCGATCGCACCAAGGCGACGATGGACCACTCCACGCCGACCCTGCCGGCCGCCGCCGACGGCACGCTGCCCTATGCCAGCGCCGCCTCCGAGGCACAGGTCGCCACGCTCGCGCGCAACTGTGCCGAGCACGGCATCGAGCTGTTCGACATGGCCTCGGACAACCGCGGCATCGTCCACGTGATCGCGCCGGAACAGGGCTTCACCCAGCCCGGCATGACCATCGTCTGCGGCGACAGCCACACCTCCACCCACGGTGCGTTCGGCTCGCTGGCCTTCGGCATCGGCACCAGCGAAGTCGGCCACGTGCTGGCCACCCAGTGCCTGCTGCAGCGCAAGGCGAAGACCTTTGCGATCACCGTGGACGGTCCGCTGGCGCCGGGCGTCGGCGCCAAGGACGTGGTCCTGCACATCATCGGCGTGATCGGCGTCAACGGCGGCACCGGCCACGTCATCGAGTTCCGCGGCAGCACCATCGAAGCGATGGACATGGAACAGCGCATGACCCTGTGCAACATGTCGATCGAGGCCGGCGCGCGCGCCGGCATGGTCGCCCCCGACCAGGTCACCTTCGACTTCGTCGCCCGCACGCCACGCGGCCCCAAGGGCGCCGACTTCGAGGCGGCGGTCGCGCGCTGGTCGCAGCTGCGCAGTGACCCTGGCGCCCGCTTCGACAGCGAAGTGCATATCGATGCCGCCGACATCCGCCCGACCCTGACCTGGGGCACCCATCCGGGCACCGCCATCGCCGTGGACGCGCCGATTCCGGCGGCCAACGATGCGGCCGCGCAGAAGGGGCTGGACTACATGCACTTCCAGGCCGGCGAGACGCTGGCTGGCACGCCGGTGGACGTGGTGTTCGTCGGCTCGTGCACCAATGGCCGCCTGAGCGACATGCGCGAAGTGGCGCAGGTGTTGCGCGGCCGCCACGTCGCCGAGCGGGTGCGCATGCTGGTGGTGCCGGGTTCGGAAATCGTCAAGCGCCAGGCCGAGGCCGAAGGCATCCACGAAATCGTGCGTGCCGCCGGTGCCGAATGGCGCGAGCCGGGCTGCTCGATGTGCATCGCCATGAACGGTGACCTGGTCGCCCCCGGCCAGCTGGCCGTCAGCACCAGCAACCGCAACTTCGAGGGCCGCCAGGGCCCCGGTTCGCGCACCCTGCTGGCCTCGCCGATGAGCGCGGCGTGGGCCGCCGTGCAGGGCCGCGTTGCCGACACCCGTGAACTGTTTGCGCAGGAGGTGGCGTGATGAGCGGCTTCCGTACCCTGACCTCGGCCAGTGTGGTGCTGCGCCAGACCAACATCGATACCGACCAGATCATTCCGGCACGGTTCCTGTCCACCACCGAGCGCGCCGGCCTGGGCCGCAACGCGTTCAATGACTGGCGCTGGCAGGCCGACGGTTCACCGGTGGCCGACTTTGCCTTCAACCAGCCGCACAACGCCGGCCGCAGCATCCTGCTGGCCGGCCGCAACTTCGGTTGCGGTTCCTCGCGCGAGCATGCGCCGTGGGCGCTGACCGACCTCGGCCTGCGCGCGATTGTCAGCAGCGAGATCGCCGATATCTTCCGCGGCAATTCGCTGAAGAACGGCCTGCTGCCGATCGTGCTGGACGAGGCCGACGTGCAGGCGCTGATGCAGCGCCCCGACGACGCGCTGACCATCGACGTGGCCGCGCGCGAGCTGCGCACGCCCGATGGCCGTGTCTATACCTTCCCGCTGGACGGCTTCTCGCAGACCTGCCTGCTGGAAGGTGTGGACCAGTTGGGGTATCTGTTGGGCCGTGTCCCTGAAATCGAACGTTACGAGAGTGAGCATGCACGCTGAGATTGTCGTCCTGCCCGGTGATGGCATCGGCCCGGAAGTGGCCGCCGCCGCGGTTGCGGTCCTGAAATCCATCGCCGACCGCTTCAACCACACCTTCACCTTCAGCGAGCACGACATCGGTGGCATCGCCATCGACCGCCACGGCGAGCCGCTGCCGGCCGCCACCCTCGCCGCCTGCCAGGGCGCCAACGCGGTGCTGCTGGGCGCCGTCGGTGGCCCGAAGTGGTCCGACCCGAACGCCAAGGTCCGCCCGGAGCAGGGCCTGCTGGCGATCCGCAAGGCGCTGGGCCTGTACGCCAACCTGCGCCCGGTGCGCACCCATGAAGCGGCGCTGCACGCCTCGCCGATCAAGGCCGAGCTGCTGCAGGGCGTGGACTTCGTGGTGGTGCGCGAGCTGACCGGCGGCATCTACTTCGGCGACAAGACCCGCGATGCCGACAGCGCCAGCGACCTGTGCCGCTACAGCGTGGCCGAGATCGAACGCGTGCTGCGCAGCGCCTTCCGCCTGGCCCGGCAGCGCCGTGGCAAGGTCACCTCGGTGGACAAGGCCAACGTGCTGGAAACCTCGCGGCTGTGGCGCGACGTGGCCGCGCGGATCGGCCGCGAGGAATTCCCGGACGTGGCGCTGGAACACCAGCTGGTCGATTCGATGGCCATGCACCTGCTGGCCAAGCCGCGCGAGTACGACGTGATCGTGACCGAGAACATGTTCGGCGACATCCTCACCGATGAGGCCTCGATGCTGGCCGGCTCGCTGGGCCTGCTGCCGTCGGCGTCGCTGGGCGAGCCGGGGGCGGTCGGCATCTACGAGCCCATCCACGGTTCGGCGCCGGATATCGCCGGCAAGGGCATCGCCAATCCCTACGCAACGATCTTCAGCGCGGCGATGCTGCTGCGCCATTCGCTGGGGCTGGAAGCGGAAGCCGCAGCGGTGGAAGCTGCCGTGCATGCGGTGCTGGATGACGGCGTGTTCACCGCCGACCTGGCCGCCAAGGGCCAGGCGGTGAGCACGGCGGCCGCCACCGACGCGGTGCTGGCCAAGCTCGGCTGATCCATCCGGCAACACCTGTAGAGTCGAGCCAAGCTCGACTCATGCAACACCCGTAGAGTCGAGCCAAGCTCGACTCCACAGGTACACCGCTGCCTTATTTGGTGGTGTACCCACCGTTGACCAGCACGGTCTGCCCGGTCATCCACCAGCCGTCGGTCACCAGGAAGCGGATCCACGGCACGATGTCGGCGATGTCGGTCAGGCCGGTGCGGGTGAACGCAGACAGCGCCGCTGCGGTCTTGTGATACGCCTGCGCATCGGCACTTTCGGCCGGGTAGAAGAACGGCGTGTCCATCGGACCGGGACCGATCGCGGTGACCGAGATGCCGCGCTCGCCGAACTCCTTCGACGCTGCACGGGTGAAGTGCTCGACCGGTGCCTTGGTGCCGGCGTAGCTGGAGTAGAACGGCGTGTACGCGCCCAGCAGCGACGTCACCAGGGTGCAGATGCGGCCGCCGTCGTTGACGTGACGGCCGGCTTCCTTGAGGAAGAAGAACGCTGACTTGGCGTTGACCGCGCTCATCTCGTCGTACTCCGCTTCACTGATCTCCAGCAGGGGCTTTTTCAACACCTTGCCCACGGTGTTGATCGCGATGTCGGGCCGGCCGACCGCGGCCACGGCATCGGCGAACAGGCGTTCCATGGCCGCGGCCGAGGTCAGGTCGGCCTGCAGGGCCAGCGCCTTGCTGCCGGCGGCCTGTACCGCTGCAACGGTGGCCTCGGCGTCGGCCTGGGTGGCGGCGCTGTTGTAGTGGATGACGATGGCGCTGGCGCCCTGGGCGGCGAAGTCGCGGGCGATCAGGCCGCCAAGGTTCTTGGCACCGCCGGCGATCAGCACGGTCTTGCCCTGGAGGGAATGGTCGGTCATGGCGTCGGTCTCGGGAAGGGGGTTGGCCGGGGTGGCAACCCTGCCCTGACGACGATATCGTGCAGAAATCGCGGATAAAGCCCGCAACATTGACTTAACCTTCCAGAGCCGACGAACAATGGATCGGATCGAACGTTTCCGCATCTTCACCCGGGTCGTCGAGTGCGCCAGCTTCACCCGGGCCGCCGACCAGCTCGGCCTGCCCCGCTCCACCGTATCGGCGGCGGTAGCCGAGCTGGAACAGCGTCTGGGCACGCGCCTGCTGCAGCGCTCCACGCGACGGGTCTCGACCACCCATGACGGCGACACCTTCTATGCGCGCTGCCTGCGCCTGGTCGCCGAGGTAGAAGATGCCGAGGCGTTGTTCCAGCAGGACGACGCACCGCCAACGGGCACGCTGAAGGTCGATGTGCCGAGCCGGATCGGCCGCTGCATCATCGCGCCGGCGCTGCCGGCGTTCTTCGCACGCTTCCCCCAGGTGGAACTGGACCTGGGCATGACCGATCGCGCGGTGAACCTGATCGAGGACGGCTGCGACGCCGTGCTGCGGGTGGGTCACCTGGGCGATTCCAGCCTGATCGCACGCACGCTGGGCATGCTCGACTTCGTCAATGTGGCCGCGCCGTCGTATCTGCAGGCACACGGCGTACCGCAGGCCGCAGCGGACCTGCAACACCACCGCGCGGTGAACTATGCCTCGCCGACGACGGCGCGGGTGGAGCCCTGGGAATGGCAGGACGGCAGCCAGCTGCGCACGCAGCCGATGCACGGCTGGGTAAGGGTGAACAGTGCCGAGGCGTCGATCGCCTGCTGCTTGGCAGGGTTGGGCCTGCTGCAGATTCCGCGCTACGACGTGCAGGCGGAACTGCGTTCGGGCGCGCTTGTCGAAGTGCTGCCCCAGCATGTGGCGCAGCCGCTGCCGGTGACGTTGCTGCAGCCGCACCGCCAGCATCGCGCACACCGCGTGCAGGTGTTCATCGACTGGCTGCTGCCGTTGCTGCGCAGCGAACTGCAGTTGCAGTAGCCCACGCCCTGCGTGGATGCTTCTGTAGCGTCGAGCCATGCTCGACTCATCCCCTCATCGCGCGAAGAACAGCCGAGCATGGCTCGGCTCTACAGAAAGCCGATCCCGCGAGCAGATCAATCCAGGCCCTGCGTGGGTGCTTCTGTAGCGTCGAGCCATGCTCGACTCATCCCCTCATCGCGCGAAGAGCAGCCGAGCATGGCTCGGCTCTACAGAAAGCAGATCCCGCGAGCAGATCAATGCACGCCCTGCGTGGATGCTTCTGTAGCGTCGAGCCATGCTCGACTCATCCCCTCATCGCGCGAAGAGCAGCCGAGCATGGCTCGGCTCTACAGAAAGCCGATCCCGCGAGCAACCCAGCCCACGCCCTGCGTGGATGGGTCTGTAGCGTCGAGCCATGCTCGACTCATCCCCTCATCGCGCGAAGAACAGCCGAGCATGGCTCGGCTCTACAGAAAGCAGATCCCGCGAGCAACCCAGCCCACGCCCTGCGTGGATGCTTCTGTAGCGTCGAGCCATGCTCGACGGACGCGGAAAACCCGGGGCATCACGCCCCGGATTCATCCGGCTTGACCCGGAACCACGCGGCATACAGCGCCGGCAGGAACACCAGGGTCAGCACCGTGCCCACGATCAGGCCACCCATGATCGAGATCGCCATCGAGCCATAGAACGCACTGCGCGACAGCGGAATCATCGCCAGCACCGCGGCAAGCGCGGTCAGCACGATCGGGCGGAAGCGGCGCACCGTCGCATCGATGATCGAATGCCAGCGGTCATGTCCGGCGTCGATGTCCTGCTGGATCTGGTCGATCAGGATCACCGAGTTGCGCATGATCATGCCGGCCAGCGCGATCGTGCCCAGCAACGCCACGAAACCGAACGGCGCGCGGAACAGCAGCAGGAACAGCGTGGCACCGATGATGCCCAGCGGTGCGGTGACCAGCACCATCGCCGCGCGCGAGAAGCTGCGCAGCTGCAGCATCAGCAGCGTGGCCACCACGATCAGGAACAACGGCATGCCGGCCTTGATCGAGTTCTGCCCACGCGCCGAATCCTCCACCGAGCCGCCGGTCTCCAGCAGGTAGCCACTGGGCAGGTCGGCCCGGATGCCGTCCAGCGTCGGCACGATCTGCTGCACCACGTCCAGCGCCTGCATGCCATCACTGATATCGGCACGCACGGTCACCGTCGGCAGGCGGTTGCGATGCCAGATGATGCCGTCCTCGAAGGCGTACTCCAGCCGCGCGACCTGCGACAGCGTGACCGCCGTACCACCGCTGGTGGGGATCGCCAGGCTGCCGATCAGGTCCAGCTGTGCGCGTTCGTTGTCCGGCCCACGCAGCAGCATCTCGATCTGGCGGTTGCCTTCACGGTAGGTGCTCACGCTCATGCCCGACAGCGAACTGCTGAGGAACTGGCTGACCTGCGCGCTGCTGACGCCCAGCGCGCGTGCACGGTCCTGGTCGATCACCAGCCGCACCACCTTGCTCGGCTCGCTCCAGTCCAGGTTGACGTTCATCACATGCGGGTTCTCGCGCACCTTGGCTTCGACCTGGCGCGCGATCGCCTGCACCTGCGCGATGTGCTCGCCGGACACACGCATCTGCACCGGATAGCCGACCGGCGGGCCGTTCTCAAGCCGGGTCACGCGCATCTGCACATCCGGGAACTGCTTGATGACGTCCTTCAGCATCCAGTCGCGGGTGGCTTCGCGGGCCTTGGCATCTTCGGTGAGCACCACGAACTGGGCGAAGTTGGTGGCCGGCAGCTGCTGGTCCAGCGGCAGGTAGAAGCGCGGCGAACCGGTGCCGACATAGGCCACGTAGTTGCTGATGCCCTCGCGGCCCTTCAGCAGCTTCTCCAGCTTGTCGGCCTGGGCCTGGGTCGCGGCCAGCGACGCCCCTTCGGCCAGTTCGATGTCCACCATCAGCTCGGGGCGGGTGGAGTCGGGGAAGAACTGCTGCGGCACGAAGCGGAACAGCATCAGCGAGCCGATGAACAGTGCGATGGTCGCGCCGATCACCCACCAGCGATGGCGAAGGCAGGTATCCAGGAAGCCGCGGAACCGGGTGTAGAACGGCCGCTGGTACGGATCATGGTCGTGCGCATGTTCCTTCGGCGCGATCCAGCGCGCGAGCGCCGGATGGCGGTCGGCCCACTGCAGGCGCCTGGCACGCCAGCGACCGGCCAGGCTGTCGGGCCTGGGCAGCTGCGGATTGAACAGGTCCGGCAGCATCTTGTCGCCCAGGTAGGGGATGAACAGCACCGCTGCGATCCAGGACACCACCAGTGCGATGGTCACCACCTGGAACAGCGAACGGGTGTACTCGCCGGTGCTCGAGGCCGCCGTTGCGATGGGCAGGAAGCCGGCCGCAGTGATCAGCGTGCCGGTCAGCATCGGGAAGGCCGTAGATTCCCAGGCGAAGCTGGCCGCACGCAGGCGGTCGTAGCCCTGCTCCATCTTGGTGGCCATCATCTCCACCGCGATGATCGCATCGTCCACCAGCAGGCCCAGCGCCAGCACCAGCGCGCCCAGCGAGATCTTGTGCAGGCCGATGTCGAAGTAGTGCATGACGAAGAAGGTCATCGCCAGCACCAGCGGAATGGTCACGCCCACCACCAGGCCGGTGCGCAGGCCCAGCGAGAAGAAGCTGACCAGCAGCACGATCACCACCGCTTCGGTCAGCACCTGCACGAACTCGCCCACCGACTCCTCCACCGCGTGCGGCTGGTCGGACACCTTGCGCAGCTGCATGCCGGCCGGCAGGGTCTTCTGCAGGCGTTCGAACTCGGCATCGAGGGTGGCACCGAGTTTCAGGATGTCACCGCCGTCCTTCATCGCCACCGCCAGGCCGATCGCGTCCTGGCCCATGAAGCGCATCTTCGGCGAGGCCGGATCGGCAAAGCCCCGCTTCACCTCGGCGATGTCGCCCAGGTGCACGGTGCGTTCGCCGGCCTGGATCGGGAACCTGCGGATGTCCTCGATCGAATCGAACTGGCCGGTCACGCGCAGCTGCACGCGGTCGGTCGGGGTCTCGAAGAAGCTGGTGGCGGTCACCGCGTTCTGGTCGGCCAGTGCCTGCTGCACCTGCTGCAGCGATACCCCCAGCGTGGCCAGCTTGGTGTTGGACAGTTCAATCCACACCTTCTCGTCCTGCAGGCCGACCAGATCGATCTTGCCGACGTCGGGCACGCGCTGCAGTTCCAGCTGGATGCGATCGGCATAGTCACGCATCACCGCATAGTCGAAGCCTTCGCCGGTGAGCGCGTAGATGTTGCCGAAGGTGTCGCCGAATTCATCGTTGTAGAACGGCCCGACGATCTCGCGCGGCAGCGTGGCGCGGATGTCGCCCACGCGCTTGCGCACCTGGTACCAGAGGTCGGGAATCTGCTTGGAACGCAGGCTGTCGCGGGCCATGAAGATCACCTGCGATTCGCCCGGGCGGGAGTACGAGCGGATGAACTCGTACTCGCCGGTGTTCATCAGCGCCTTCTCGATCGGCTCGGTTACCTGCCGCGAGACCTGCTCGGCGGTGGCGCCCGGCCACATCGTGCGCACCACCATCGCCTTGAAGGTGAAGGGTGGATCTTCAGACTGGCCCAGGTGCTTGTACGACCAGGCGCCGATGACGGCGAAGGCCAGCATCGCAAACAGCACCAGCGGGCGATTGCCCAACGCCCATTCGGAGAGATTGAAGCGGCGCACGGATCAGTGCCCCTTGCCTGCGGCCGGCGCAGCGGCCGGCGTGGTCGCCGCTGCCAGCACCGGGCGATTCTGGCGGTCGACCGGCGTCACCCGCTGGCCCTCACGCAGCAGGTGACCGCCGGCAGCCACCACCCAGTCCCCTGCGGCCACGCCGGACAGGACCGGCACCGCCTGCGCACCGTAGGCACCGACCGTCACCGGCGTTGCCTTGACGGCGCCGTTGGACGGATCGACCACCCATACACTGGCCTTGCCATCACTGCCCCGCTGCACCGCCGCCAGCGGCAGCTGCAGCGTGCCACTGCGGCCGGCAGCGGCGAATACCCGCGCGCTCTGGCCCAGCTCCACTTCGCTCAGCGCTTCCGGCGCCAGGCTGACCCGCGTCGCGTAGGTGCGCGCCTGCGCATCGGCGGCCGGCGCGATCTCGCGCAGGGTACCCGGCAGCAGCTGGCCCGGGCGGTTCCACAGTTCGACCTGCACCGGCTGCCCGACCTGGTAATCACGGATGCTGCTTTCCGGCAGCGCGATCAGCACTTCGCGGCCACCGTCGGCGGCCAGGGTGAACACCGTCTGCCCGGCACTGACCACCTGCCCGGCTTCGGCCTGGCGGCTGGCGATGACACCGTCGGCCGGCGCGCGCAGCTGCGCATACTCGGCCTGGTTGCGCGCCACCGCCAGATTGGCCCGGGCGGCATTGGCCTGGCCCTGCGCGGCCTTGAACGCGGCGGTCTGCTGGTCCAGCGCCGAACGGCTGACCAGCTGGTCTTCGGCCAGCTTGGCATAGCGCTTCTGGTCATCGCGGGCGCGCACCAGGTCGGCTTCCGCCGCCGCCAGCTGCGCCTGCGAGGCGGCCGCCTGCGAGGCATAGTCGGCCGCATCCAGCTCGGCCAGCAGCTGGCCCTTCTTCACCCGTTGCCCGGCGTCGACATGGCGCTTGACCAGGTTGCCACCGACCCGGAACGACAGCGGGCTTTCCTGGCGGGCGCGCACCTCGCCGGGATACGCCGCCGGGGCCTGCCCGTCCTGTGTGGTGGGATGCACCACCAGCACCGGAATGGCCGCCACCGGTTCGGCGGCCTGCCTGCCGCAGGCTGCCACCACCACCGCCAGCACGCCAACACCCAACCAACGCATGTTCTTCATGAGGTACAGGACCTGAAAAGGGGATCCGGGGGAACGCGTCGGCAACATACTGTTGCGACACGGACATTAGTGAACCAGTCGGTATAGTATAAATATCGAACCGCTTGGTCTAGTATTGGCGCGATGATTTCTCCCCCTTCCCGAAAGCCGCCGGCCAGGCCGGCTGCGAAGGCTGCCGGACCCGGGCGCCCCAAGGACCTGGGCAAGCGCGCGGCGATCCTGGAGGCCGCCAAGACACTGTTCATCGAACAGGGCTACAGCGGTGTGAGCATGGACAGCATCGCCGCCCGCGCCAATGTGTCGAAACTGACCGTATACAGCCATTTCGGCGACAAAGAGACCCTGTTCTCCGAAGCTGTGCAGTCCAAGTGCATGGAAATGCTGCCCGACGCGCTGTTCGTGGCGGACGTGGAAGGGCCGTTGCGCGACCAGCTGATCGGCATCGGCATGGCCTTCTTCGAGATGATCACCTCCGACGCGGCGCTCTCGATCCAGCGGGTGATGATGGCGCCGGAGACCGATGAACGGCTGCGCGAACTGTTCTGGCAGGCCGGGCCCAAGCGCACCTGCGAGGCCCTGGCCGACTTCATGCGTTCGCGCTGCGCGCGCGGCGAGCTGGACATCCCCGACTGCGCGGTCGCCGGCCAGCAGTTCCTGACGCTGGTGAAGGGCGAAGTGCACATGCATATGATGTGCGGCATGCCACTGTCCCCGGTCGAGACCGACGCGGCGCGGCATGTGGCCGCCAGTGTCGATTTCTTCCTGCGCGCGTATGCGCCGCGGGGAGGCGGAATGACCGGATAACCATAACTGAACGAACCGGAGGTCGCGATGACTTCCGGCACTGCGACCCCGGCCACCCGGCAGCTGATGCTCTGGGCGCGCCGCCGGCCTCCGGCACCGGTAAAATGGCCGGCCCACTGCGCTGGATTTGAACCTCATGACGATTGATTACGCCCACGCCCGCGAACTGATGGTGGAACAGCAGATCCGTCCCTGGGACGTGCTGGACATCAAGGTGCTCGACGTCCTGGCCCGCCTGCCGCGCGAGGCCTTCGTCGCCGACGCGCACCGGGCGCTGGCCTACGCCGATGTTGAACTGCCGATCGGCAATGGCCAGAAGATGATGAAGCCGGTCATCGAGGGCCGTACCCTGCAGGCACTGGACCTGCAGCCGGGTGACGAAGTGCTGGAAATCGGCACCGGCAGTGGTTTCCTGTCGGCCTGCATCGGCGCGCTGGCGCGCGACGTGCTGAGCCTGGAGATCGATCCGGAACTGGCTGCTGCTGCGCGCGCCCGCCTGGATGCATCGGGCCTGGGCACCAACGTGCGCGTGGAAGTGGCCGATGCGCTGGGCTGGCAGACCGAGCGCCGCTTCGATGTGATCTGTGTCACTGGCGCCGTCAACGTGGTGCCGTCACAGTTTGCTTCGTGGTTGCGTCCGGGGGGTCGCCTGTTCGTCATCCAGGGCCGTTCGCCGGCGATGGAAGCACTGCTGGTGAAGGCCGACGGCAGCACCGAATCGCTGTTCGAGACCGATATCGATTACCTGCGTGGTGCCGCCCCGGCCCCCCAGTTCCACCTCTGAGTCCAAGGAAGCCGCAATGATCCGCCGATCCCTCGCTGTTGCGCTGGCCACTGCCCTGCTGCCGCTGTCTGCCCATGCCGCCGACCTGCTGCAGGTCTATGAAATGGCGCGCAATGGCGATCCGCAGCTGGCCGCCGCCGAATCGACCCGGCTGTACGACAAGGAAGGCGCCGTGCAGGCGCGCGCTGCCCTGCTGCCGCAGATCAACGGCCAGGCCCAGCTGAGCCGCACCCGTACCGAAGCCGACCACGATGCCAATTCCGGCACGGTCACCAGCAAGCGCCGCAACTACACGATCGACGGCTCGCAGACGCTGTTCAACTGGACCCAGATCAACAACCTGCGTTCGCAGCGCGAACTGAGCAAGGCGGCTGACTTCACCCTGGATTCGGCCAACGACAACCTGATCGTGCGCACCTCGGCGGCGTACTTCAACGTGCTGGTGGCGATCGAATCGCTGAACGCCGCACAGACCAACGAAGCCGCCGCGAAGAAGCAGTTCGACTTCGCCGACAAGCGCCTGGAAGTGGGCCTGGCGCCGATCACCGACGTGCATGAAGCGCGTGCCCAGTACGACCAGGCGCGCGCCAACACCATCGTTGCGCAGAACACCCTGGCCGACAACTACCAGGCCCTGACCGAACTGACCGGCCAGCCGGTGATGAACCTCAAGGGCCTGCCGGCCGACTTCCGTCC
The DNA here is from genome assembly GCF_030549525.1 of Stenotrophomonas sp. 704A1. Classification (NCBI taxonomy): domain Bacteria; kingdom Pseudomonadati; phylum Pseudomonadota; class Gammaproteobacteria; order Lysobacterales; family Lysobacteraceae; genus Stenotrophomonas; species Stenotrophomonas tuberculopleuritidis. The sequence continues at coordinate 3,902,990 of NZ_CP130831.1, forward strand.
GGAAGTGCCGGCCAATCGCGGCAACATCGACGAACTGGTGCAGCAGGCCAGCAGCCAGAACCCGGCGCTGAAGGCGCAGGAGCTGAAGGTCAGTGCGGCTGAAGCCGGCGTACAGGCCGCCCGCGGCGGTCACTACCCGACCCTGTCGCTGGGCGGCAGCTGGGGCAAGAGCGCAACCTGGGGCGACAGCGTCGGTGCCAGCTCGCTGTCTCCGGATGCGCGTACCAACAGCATCGGCCTGACCCTGAGCGTGCCGATCTTCTCCGGCGGCGCGACCCAGTCCGGCGTGCGCCAGGCACTGGCCCAGCGTGATATCGCCCAGGACGGTTACGAGCAGCAGAAGCGCGCCCTGGACCGCAACACCCGCAACGCTTACCAGACCCTGGTGCAGGGCATCAGCGAAGTGGAAGCACGCCGCCTGGCGGTGGTGTCGGCACAGAGCGCCTACGATGCGTCGCAGGTCGGCCTGGAAGTCGGCACGCGTACCGTGCTGGATGTGATCCAGAACCAGCGCATCCTGTTCTCGGCGCAGCTGGACTATGCGCAGGCGCGCTACACCTTCCTGCAGAACCGCCTGCTGTTGAGCCAGTCGCTGGGCGCACTGGACGTGGCCGAGCTGCAGGACATCAACCGCCTGCTGACCCTGGATGCAGGCAACCCGGCAACGACCACGCGCTGAGTCGATGGCAACGGCCTGACCTGGAAAGCCACCCTCACGGGTGGCTTTTCATTGTCCGGCCTTCGCAGCGGCCGGCGCCTTCGCGCCGGTCACGCCAGCAGCGGCAGAGGGATCCGTTGCAGCACCGGCAACAGGCACAGCAGCGCGGCCAGCGGAGCAAGCAACCGCAGTGCGGCAGCCCGCCGCGACCGGACCGCGCCATCGGCCGCGGGCAGCTGACGCAGCGTCCCCATGCACACCGCCGCCAGCACCAGCAGCGCGGCCGCGCCAGGCAGTTGCGGCAGATGGCCTTCGGGCAGCCACACCGCCAGCACGGCAGCAACCAGCACCAGTGACAGGGTGATCGTGCCCCGTGCCGGCCTGCCCGCCGGCGGCCAGACCGCGCCGCTCAACCGCGCCGCCAACAGCAGCAGGACCAGTTGCAGCGCCGCCAGCCCGGCGCCCCCGGCCAACGGCAGCAACGGCAACAGCCACTGCAGTTGCGGCAGCCCCTGCAGCGCGACGGACAGCGGCCGGGGACTGGCCAGCGCGGCGAATTCGACCAGACCCGACTGCAGCGCGGCCAGTCCCATCAGCAGCAGCATCGCCCCCAGCACGCCCCCGTTGGCCGCCTTGGACACCTGCGCACGTGGGCGCGACGCCAGCCCGGCGAACCCGGCCAACAGCCCGGTGCCCAGCAGGATGCCCAGCAGGGGCACGCTGGCCGCCAGCACACCGCCCAGCCCGAAGCGATAGGGCGCCACCGCCGAAGGGAGCCACGGAATCCAGTGTGCGTAGTGCACGTGGCGCGCCGCCAGCAGCAACAGCAGCAGACCGATGCCGAGCTTCACCGTCAGCAGTGCGCAGGCCAGCAGCAACACAGGGCGTGGATGCCACAGCGCGGCGCAGGCACCCAGTGGCAGCAGCGTCAGTGCCGCCGCCAGCGGCAGCGGCAGCCCATCCCCCGGAACGAGGCCTGCGGCTTCAGTGGCAGCCTGCAGGTGCTGCGATGTGGATTGCGCCAGGCCGGCCACGGTGAGGGTCAGCTCCAGCACCAGCAGGATCGTCAGCGCAGCGGCCACCCGCCGCCCCCAGGCTGCGTGCAACAGCGCATACAGCCCGCCCGCGGCGGGACTGCGTCGCATCGCCTCGCGCAGGCAGTACAGCATCGGCAGCGTGCCAAGCGCGGCCAACAGCAGACTCAGCACGATGGCCGGCCCCGCCTGCGCCGCGGTGTACTGGCCGACCAGGGCGATCACACTGCCGCCCATCACCAGCGTCAGCGCTGCCACCAGCAGGTGATCGGTACCCACGGTCCGGCACGCCGCACTGGCATGCGCGATGTCGCTGTTGTCGCCGCCCATTCAAAGCTCCCTTGATGCCGTCCAGGCAGGGTCGCCATGCAGGCTGGCAGTCCGGCGGGAAATCCGGAACCGGAATCTGCGCGACAGACGCCACGATGTGATGGCCTGCACGCAGCACGCCGACCGACCGTGGGATTCGCGACAGAATCAGCGACATCAAGCAGACTTGATACAGGCGATCACGACAGCGCCCGCCACGCTGCCGGTGCCGGTGCCGCGACCTCAGCCGCGCGGCGGCGGCAGATGCGGCGCCACCAGCGCCAGCGTGCGCTGCAGCGCACCGCGTCCATTGCTGACCAGCGCACAGCCGGCCCGCGCCATGTCCTGGCGCGCCGGCGCATCGTCGAGCAGACGCTGCAGCAGATCGCCGACCGCCTGCACGTCTTCGCCGATCAGCAGCGCGCCGGCCTCGCGCATGCGCCGCGAGATCTCGGCGAAGTTGTGCAGGTGCGGGCCGGTCACCGCCGGGGTCCCCATCGCTGCGGGTTCCAGCAGGTTGTGGCCGCCGATCGACTGCAGGCTGCCGCCGACGAAGGCCACCTGTGCGCACCCGTAGAAGGGCATCAGCTCGCCCAGCGTATCGATGACGAACACATCACTGCCCGCCTCCGGCCACTGCTGGGCACGGCGCGTCGCCACGTTCCAGCCCTGCTCCCGGGCCAGTGCCTCGACCCGCGGAAAACGCTCGGGGTGACGCGGCGCCCACAGCAGCAGTAGATCCGGGTGGCGCTGGCACAGCCGCCGGTGCAGGTCGATCACCGCCTGCTCCTCGCCCTCATGGGTACTGGCCGCGATCCAGACCGGACGCGGCGTGGGCAGGTGGGCGTGGAACTGGGCGATGAAGGGCTGGACATCCGGGGTGGCGATGTCGAACTTCAGGTTGCCCAGCGCCTGCACCTGTTCCGGCGCGGCACCCAGCTGCACGAAGCGTGCAGCGTCATCCTGCGACTGCGCCGCCACGCAGGTGACCGTGCGCAGCGCGCGGCGGATCAGCGCTGCCAGCACCCGGTAGCCGCGCAGCGAGCGTGCCGACAGGCGCGCATTGAGGATGTAGACCGGAATGCGGCGGTCGCGGCAGCCGAATAGCATGTTCGGCCACAGCTCGGTTTCCAGGATCAGCGCCAGGCTGGGCTGGAAGTGGCCAAGGAAACGGTTGACGCTGCCGGGCACGTCGTAGGGCAGATAGACGTGGTCGAGGGCATCGCCCCACAGGGCGCGTACCCGTTCGGAGCCGGTCGGGGTGATGGTGGTGATGACCCAGCGGATGTCCGGGCGCTGCTCACGCAACGCATTGACCAGCGGCGCGGCGGCATTGACCTCGCCCACCGACACCGCATGCAGCCAGACCCGCGGCTGGCCGGTCGGCTGCGGGTAGGAGGCGTAACGCTCGTCCCAGCGCCGGAAGTACTCGCGGACCCGGAAACCCCGCCACACCAGGTGGTACACCGTGATCGGCAGCAGGATGTAGAGCACGGCCGAATACAGGCCGCGCAGGATCCATTCGACAGGGTCTTTGCGCATGCGGCAAGGATACGGGAGCCCCCCGGGAAAGACACGCGGCCGGGTTGGTAGAATGGCGGCATGTCCGATGCCTCTACCGCCGTCCGCCCGTCGCTGCGCGATCCCCGCAACTGGCCGATGTTCGCCGCCATGCTCGGTGCCTTCGCCATTGCCCGTCTGCCGTGGCTGCTGCAGCGGGCGCTGGGGCGCGGCGTTGGCTGGGTGAGCTGGCGCCTGCTCGGCAGCCGCCGCCGCGCCGCCGAAGTCAATCTCAGGCTCTGCTTCCCGGAAAAGGACGAGGCCTGGCGCCAGCGCCTGGTGCGCGACAGCTTCGACGCCCTGGGCGTGGGCGTGTTCGAGTGCATCCGCGCGTGGTGGGGCAGCATCGACCGCCTCCGCCCGCAGGTGCGGATCGAGGGCCTGGAACACCTGCGGCGGATGCAGGCTGAAGGCCGCGGCGTGCTGCTGGTCTCCGGCCACTTCATGACCCTGGAAATGTGCGGCCGCCTGCTGTGCGACTACGTCGATCTGTCGGGCATGTACCGCAAGCACAAGAACCCGGTCTACGAGTGGGCGGTGAAGTTCGGCCGCCTGCGCTACGCCAAGGCGATGTACGCCAACGAGGACATCCGCGCCACCGTGCGTCACCTGAAGAAGGGCGGCTTCCTGTGGTACGCGCCGGACCAGGACATGCGCGGCAAGGACACCGTGTTCGTGCCGTTCTTCGGCCATACCGCGTCCACCATCACCGCCACCCACCAGCTGGCACGGATGACCGGCTGTGCGGTGATTCCGTACTTCCACCGCCGCGAGGGCGGCAAGTACTTCCTGAAGATCGGCGCACCGCTGGAGAACTTCCCCAGCGAAGACGTCGAGGCCGATACCACGCGGGTCAACCAGGCCATCGAGCAGATGGTGCGCGAGGCACCGGACCAGTACCTGTGGATCCATCGCCGCTTCAAGCGCCAGCCGGGCGGCCGGAGTGATTTCTACACGTAGCCGGCGGCGGCTGTCCGGTCCGGGACCCGGGCCTGCAACGGCCACCGACGCCCTGCCGTCGGCCAGGACGCCACTGCCGCCTGGCGAGCGCCTGCCCGGCAGCGGGTCGGCACAGGCCGGTCCACGCATCGCCGGTGCGCACGATCAGATCGTCGGCGCCAGCTCTTCCGGTTCGCGCGCCAGCAGGGTGCCGACGAACAGCCCGGCCAGCAGCACGGTCAACCCGCCCCAGAACGTGGAATAGAACGCCAGATGGGTGTTGAGCGGAAACACGGTGACCGCCAGCGCCAGCATCGCGGGCCGTGCGCGTTCGCGCGCGGTGGCCGGTGCGAAGCGCCACGCGCGCCAGGCCTGGGCGGCCGCGGCCAGCCACAGCAGCAACCCGAGCACACCGGTTTCGGCGAGGATTTCCAGCACGATCTGGTGCGCATGCAGGGCCGGCGCTTCGCCCCACACGGCATCGCCCTGCTCGGCCACGCAGTGCGGATAGGCATCGCGGAAGCCGCGTGCGCCGACGCCGTTGAGCGGATGCGCTTCGATCATGCAGACCGCAGCCGACCAGATGCGGGTGCGCCCGGACAGCGCCTGCTCGACGCCGTCCTCGCCCCCGTCCCAGGCCAGCGCCGTGCGCGCCACGCGTTCGCGCAGCTGCGGCACGCCCGAGACCAGCGCGCCGGCACCGAGCAGCCCGGCCAGCACCAGCAGGCCGAGCCGCTTCCAGCCCAGCTGGCGCAGGCCGCTGTAGAGCACCACCAGACCGAAGGTGATCCAGGACGCGCGCGAGCCGGCCAACAGCAGTGCCACGCCCACCGCGACGGTGGCCAGCAACCAGCCGGCCGTGCCGAAGCGGCGCGCCGCTGGCAGCAGCAGGAATGCAGACAGGCTGGCCAGCACCTGGCCGAACTTGAGATTGCACGGCCCGAGCGCACCGCTGAGGCGGTCAGCCAGCGCGGCTTCCTGGGGCGGGCACAGGCCATGCCCGCTGATGGCCAGCTTGATCTGCTGCAGCGACCAGAACCACGGGCTGCTGCCGGCCACGGCCTGCACCAGCGCATCCAGCGTCCACAGCCCGGTGATCAGCGCCAGCCCACCCAGGGTCAATCGCCGCCGCTGCGGGGTGGCAACGGCGATCGCCACCAGCCACATGAAGGGCAGATAGCGCAGTCCGGCGGCCGCCTTGGTCCACGCGGCCGAGGGATCGACGGCATCGACGGCGGACAGCGCCTGCGGCAGCCAGTAGCCGAGGAACAGGATCGACGTCAGCGCCCAGGCCGCCGGGCTCAGCAGATGCGGGCGATGCTGCAGCCTGCGCATGACCATGCGCGTGGCGGCGTACAACGCGCCCAGACCCAGCACGCCTTCGGCGATGCCCGGCAGCGGCCACAACGCGACGTAGGCCAGCACCCACCAGGGTGCCCAGCGCCCGGCACGCTCGTCGCGCGCGGACGACGCGGCGTCAGCCGGCGAGATCGGCATAAAGGCGGAGGGTGTCACGCTGCATGGCCTGCAGGGTAAACGGGATACGGCCCGGCAGTGACGGCGGTTGCGCCAGCAGGGCCAGCGCACGTTCACCCAGCGCCTGCGCATCGCCATGTGGCACGGCGCCACTGGGCTGCAGCTGCTGCAGCAGCTCACCCACGCCGCCATGGTCCCAGCCCAGTACCGGGCGGCCGACCGACAGCGCTTCCACCACGGTACGGCCGAAGGCCTCGGGCTTGTCGGACAACTGCAGCACCAGATCGCTCGCCGCATACGCCTGGGCGATGCGGGCGGTCGGCGGGCTGATGTGTACGGCGGCGTCCACGCCCAGCTCCGTCGCCTGTCTGCGCAGCTCGGCCAGGTAGGCCTCGCGGCCCGGCTCGTCGGTGCCCAGCATCCACAGCTGCGCCGGCACGCCTGCGGCGCGGACATCGGCCAACAGCTGCAGGGCGTGTGCATGGCCTTTCAGGCGGGTACCGCGGCCGGGCAGCAGCAGCAACGGCCCTTCGACCTGCGGTAACCAGGGGTGGTCGGCGGCCAACGCCAGCCGCGGCCGCCGGTCGGCGCGCGCTACGCGCGGGAACTGGGCGACATCCACGCCACGCGGAATCACCTGCAGCTTTGCTTCGGGCACGGTGGGATAGTGCCGCTGCACGTAATCGCGCACGCTGTTGGACACGCAGATCACGCGCTCGCCACTGGTCATCACCGCGCTGTAGCGGCTGGGCGAATTGAGCCCGTGCACGGTGGTCACCCAGTGGGGCCGCTGCGCGGCCGGCATCGCGCGGATCGCAGACAGGCCCAGCCAGGCCGGCAGCCGCGAGCGCGCATGCACGATATCGGCCCCCACGTCGGTGAACAGCCGCCGCAGGGTCGGCAGGTGACGCAGCGTCAGCAGCGACTTGCGGCCGATATCCAGGGTGAGGTGCTCGGCGCCGCTGTCCAGCAGCGGTTGCACCAGCCGGCCGCCGGCCGAGACCACCAGCGCACGTTGGCCGGCAGCGACCAGCGCCGCAGCAATTTCAAGGGTCGAGCGCTCGACACCGCCGGAGTGCAGCGCCGGCAGCAACTGCACCACGGTCAATCGGCGCATCGATCGAAGGCCTGCTTAGTCCGCCAGCACGAACACGGCGCCGCAGTACGCGCACTTCGCTTCGCCATTGGGCTCGTCTTCGATCGGCAGATACACCCGCGGATGCGAGTTCCACAGCGCCATTTCCGGGGTCGGGCAGCTCAGCGGCAGATCGCTGCGGTGCACGGTGTAGCGCTTTTCGGCGTTGGCGGGCGCGGTGGCGGTATGGCTCATGGCGGATGTCGATGAACGGATTGCGAGGCCTGCGATTCTAGCATCTGGGCCGGGCCAGCACTGCGCCGCAGCAGGATCGCGGGCGCGCGCCGCGATTCGGCCGGGCCCGGCGCCCCGCCTGACGACTCGCGCTGGCGGGGATTTCTTCAATCGATCCAAGGAGTTCCCTGCAGATTCCCGTCACCGGCGATATTTGCCGCATTTGGATCGAACTAAATGGCACTTGTCAGGGCGCCGCCCGCTGTTGCAGCATCGGCCCAGGTCCTGACCGGACCGACCCCATTCCGACCCGATCGCGTGGCCCGTCCCCCACCGGACCTGCATCGCTTCCGGCGGCCGCTGCGGCCGTCGGCGCGATGCTGTCCGTGGCGCCGGCCGATGCGGGTACTGCCTGCCGCCTGCCCTACCGGGAGACCCTGCATGACCCTGTCCGATCCGCGCCGCGCCCTGCTTCCGCTCGCCCTGGCCCTGGCCTGTGCGACCACCGCGATGCCGGTGCGGGCAGACGGCTGGCAGACGTCCTTCGAGCCGGGCGAACCGGCGCCGGCCAAGGCGTCGGGCACGCTCGAGGTGGCCATCGGCAGCGGCCCGGCAGCGCCCTATGCGGCCAAGCGCAACGTGGGCTACAGCGGCCTGCATGCGCTGCACTACCGCAGCAGCGGCGGGAGCGCGCGCCGCGTGCTGTTCCAGACCGACCAGGCGATCGAGGCCGACACCATAGTGTCCTGGCTGGTGCTGCCCGAAATCGTTGGCAACGACACTGTGGCGTCCACCTACGTATCGCTGGACCTGCTGCTGGACGATGGCAGCCGGGTCTCCGCCGGTGCTGCGCGCGACCAGCACGGCGTCGCGCTGGGCGCACGCGCACAGGGCGATTCGAAGACGCTGTATCCCCAGCAGTGGGCGCGCAAGGCCGTGCGCCTGGGCGATGTACCCGCGCTGCAGGGTCGCCGCGTGCGCGCCATCGAACTGGAGGTGGCCAGCGCCGCCGGCGCGCCGGTATCGGGCTGGATCGACGACGTGCGCCTGCAGGTGCAGCCACGCCCGGCACCGCAGCGCGCGTCCGACTGGGTACTGACCACCCGCGGGACCCAGGCCAACGGGACCTTCTCGCGCGGCAACAATTTCCCGGCCACGGCGGTGCCGCATGGCTTCAACTTCTGGACGCCGGTCACCGATGCCGGTGCGTTGAACTGGCTGTACCGCTGGAACGAGCAGAACGACGCGCAGAACCGGCCACAGCTGCAGGCGCTGGCGCTGAGCCACCAGCCGAGCCCGTGGATGGGCGACCGCCAGACCTTCCAGGTGATGCCTTCGGCCAGCCGCGGCGTACCCGACGCCGACCGCCGCAAGCGCGCGCTGTCGTTCGACCGCCAGCATGAACGCGCCCGCCCCTATCGCTACGACGTGCGCTTCGACAACGGCATCTCCGCCGCCATCGCGCCCACGGATCATGCCGCGCTGTTCCGCTTCGAGTTCCCCGAAGGCGGCGATGCCAACCTGCTGTTCGACAACGTCGATGCACGCGGCGGACTGGTCCTGGATGCGGCCACGCAGACCCTGTCCGGCTACACCGATACCCGCAGCGGCCTGTCCAACGGCGCCACCCGCATGTACGTGTTGGCCCGCTTCGACCGCCCGTGGCGCAGCAGTGGCTTGATCGACAGCGGGCGCCCGACCGGCTACATCAAGTTCGACGCGGGCAGCGAGCACCGGGTGACGATGCGCATCGCAACGTCGCTGATCTCGATCGAACAGGCGCGCCACAACCTGGCACTGGAAATCAGCGCAGCCGATACGCTGGAAAGCGTGGCCGGCCGCGCCCAGGACGCCTGGGACGCACGCCTGGCCCGCTTCGACATCGGCAATGCCAGCGACGACCAGAAGACCACGCTGTACTCCAGCCTGTACCGGCTGTTCCTGTACCCCAACTCGGGCCATGAGAACGCCGGCAGCGCAGCCGCGCCGGACTGGCGCTACGCCAGCCAGGCCAGCGCCGCCGAGGACGACACCGACGGCAGCGCCAGCCGCAGCTTCGCGCCCGTGCGCGATGGCAGGGTGTTCGTCAACAATGGCTTCTGGGATACCTTCCGCACCACCTGGCCGGCGTATGCACTGTTCACCCCGGACGATGCCGGGCAGCTGGTGCAGGGCTTCATCGAGCAGTACCGCGCCGGTGGCTGGATCGCACGCTGGTCCTCGCCCGGCTATGCCGATCTGATGGTCGGCACCAGTTCGGATGTGGCCTTCGCCGATGCATGGCTGAAGGGCATCGGCGGCTTCGACCCGGAAGAGGCGTATGCCGCAGCACTGAAGAACGCCACCGTGGTTCCCCCCGATCGCCACGTCGGCCGCAAGGGCATGGAGCGCTCGACCTTCCGCGGCTACGCCAGCGCCGACGTGCATGAGGGCATGTCGTGGACGATGGAAGGTGCCCTCAATGACTTCGGCATCGCCAACATGGCCGAAGCGCTGGCCAAGCGTGCGATCACCCCGGCCGCACGCGAACGCTACAGCACCGAGGCCGACTATTTCCGCCACCGCGCCGCCAGCTACGCGACCATGTTCGATCCGGCCGCCGGCTTCTTCCAGGGCCGCAGGGCCGATGGCCGCTGGCGCGTGGACGCCAAGGACTACGACCCGCGCGTGTGGGGCCACGACTACACCGAATCCAATGGCTGGACCTTCGCCTTCACCGCTGCACATGATGGCGAAGGCCTGGCCGCGCTGTATGGCGGCCGCGAAAAGCTGGCCGCCAAGCTGGATGCCTTCTTCGCCACACCGGAAACCGCCGATGCGGCGTTCGCCGGCTCGTACGGCGGCATCATCCACGAGATGACCGAAGCGCGCGATGTGCGCATGGGCATGTACGCGCACAGCAACCAGCCGGCACACCACATCCCATGGATGTACCTGTACGCCGGCCAGCCCTGGAAGACCCAGCAGCACGTGCGCGAGATCCTGTCGCGGCTGTACGTGGGCAGCGAGATCGGCCAGGGCTACCCCGGCGATGAAGACAACGGCGAGACCTCGGCCTGGTACGTACTGGCCTCGCTGGGGCTGTACCCGCTGCGGATGGGATCGCCGGAGTATGCGATCGGCTCGCCGGCGTTCGAACATGCCCGGGTCGAGCTGCAGGGCGGTGCGGTGCTGACCGTCAACGCCGCCAACAACTCGCCGCAGAACGTGTACGTGCAATCGCTGAAGATCAACGGCCAGCCGTGGAGCCGGACCTGGGTGCCGCACGAGGTGATCGCCAAGGGGGCGACCCTGGACTTCGTGATGGGCCCGCACCCCTCACGCTGGGGCAGCGGCGTGGATGATGCCCCGCGCTCGCTCACCGCCCGCGGCCAGCGCCCGCAGTTGCTGCACGATCTGCTCGGCAGCAGCGCGCAGGCGGCGCTGGCCGATGGCCGTACCCTGCCCGCCCTGATCGACGATGACGCCGCCACCAGCGTGCCGCTCGGCGGTGGTGCCAGCATCGCACTGCACCCGGTGGGCGACGGCGCACCGACGATGTACACGCTGACCAGTGGCGAGGGCCCGATCCGCGGCGGCGCATGGACCCTGGAAGCGCGCAGCGGCGACGGACGCTGGCAGACGCTGGACCAGCGCCGCAGCGAAGACTTCCCCTCGCCACGCCAGACCCGTCCGTTCCGTATTGCCAAGCCGGCGCGCTACAGCGAGTACCGCCTGCGGCTGGCGGCGCCTGGACGCCTGTCGCTGGCCGAAGTCGAACTGTTGACACCCGCCCCCCTACAATGACGCCATGCGCCTACGTGTCCTCCCCCTCGCTCTCGCCACCCTTGCCTTTCCCTTTGCCAGTCCTGCCCAGCCGCAGACCCAGGCCTTCGATGGCCAGGTCAGCCGTGACGGCGTGACCCTGTACTACCAGGACGCGACGGGCGCGCTGGCCGCGCCGGTGCGCAAGCGCATCATCGATACGTTCTACTTCGCCTATCTGCGCGAGCGTGCCGATTTCCGTCCGGCCGCGCCGAACGAGGTACGCATCGTGATCGATCCGGCCTACAACGGCGTGGCCTACGTGGGTGACAAGGACAAGGCCAGCACCATCACCATCAATCCCGGCTGGCTGGTCCAGCATCCGGATGACATCGATCTGGTGACCCACGAAGCGATGCACATCGTGCAGGGCTACCCCGGCTATGGCGACAAGCGCGTGCCGGGCTGGCTGGTGGAGGGCATTGCCGACTACGCCCGCGATCGCTACGGCATGAACAACGCCGCTGCCGGCTGGGCGTTGCCGGACAAGCTGAGCCAGGGCCAGACGGTGGAAAGCGGCTACCGGGTGACCGGTGCCTTCCTGAAGTGGGCCGAAGCGGCGCACCCGGGACTGGTGCTGGCACTGGACAAGGATCTGCGCGACGGGCGCTATGCACCGGCGCTGTGGCAGAAGCACACCGGCAAGACCCTGCCGGCGTTGTGGGCGGAGTATGCCAAGCCGCGCTCCCCGGCCCCTGCGCCACCGCCCGCGCGACGCGCGAAGCGGCGGTAAGTTCGACGTTGCCGGGGCGATGCCCCGGCCTTCAACGCGACTGCACGAAGCCGGCGTACAGCGCGAACAGCTGCTGGAAATACCGCTTGCTCACTCGACTGCGCATGACACTGCTCCGCCCATGGAAAGTTGGTCGGGCCCAGGGTGGGAAGGCCGGTCCGGTCCCTTCCCACGGCCGGGCCGCGTGGGCGTATTGGGCCGCAACGAGGTTGCAGGGCGGTGACCACAGGACTGCAATCCGGTAGCGCCGGGCCATGCCCGGCGGGCCATGCCCGGCGGGCCATGCCCGGCGGGCCATGCCCGGCGGAACATGCCCGGCGGAACATGCCCGGCGGGCCATGCCCGGCGGGCCATGCCCGGCGGGCCATGCCCGGCGGGCCATGCCCGGCGGAACATGCCCGGCGGAACATGCCCGGCGGGCCATGCCCGGCGGAACATGCCCGGCGGAACATGCCCGGCGGAACATGCCCGGCGGAACATGCCCGGCGGAACATGCCCGGCGGAATGCGGAGAGCGCCGCGCTGCGCGCTCGCCGGGCATGGCCCGGCGCTACCCGATCCGGTTTCCGCGGGGCGGAAACAGAAACGCGCCCCGTGGGGCGCGTTTCCGCAGATCGCATCGGAACGAAGGCTTACGCCTTCTTTTCCGCTTCGATCTGCTTGCGGATCTGCGCATCCACCGCGGCAATCGCGGTCATGTTCAGGATCCGGCGCGAGGTCGCGCTGGTGGTCAGGATATGCACCGGCTTGTTGACGCCCATCAGGATCGGACCGATCGCCACGCCGTCGGTGAACACCCGCACCAGGTTGTAGGCGATGTTGGCCGCTTCCAGGTTCGGCAGCACGAACAGGTTGGCGCGGCCCTGCAGGGTCGAGCCCGGCAGCAGCTTCTGGCGCAGGGCTTCATCCCATGCCGTGTCGCCCTGCATCTCACCGTCCACGTTCAGGCGCGGGTTGCGCTTGAGCAGCAGCTCGCGCACCTGGCGCATCTTCAGCGCGTCCTTCGAATCATGGCTGCCGAAGTTGGAGTGCGACAGCAGCGCCACCTTCGGCTCCACGCCGAACAGCTTCATGCGGTACGCCGCCTGCAGGGTCGCTTCGCACAGCTGCTCGGCGGTCGGGTCTTCCTGCACGTGGGTATCGACGAAGAAGAACACCCCCTGCTGGTTGATCACGCCGGTCATCGCCGAGGTCGAGGTGACCTTGGTTTCCAGCGGCAGCACACTGCGCACGTAGCCCAGCTTCTTGTGGAAGCGGCCGACGATGCCGGTCAGCATCGCGTCGGCCTCGCCACGGGCCACCATCACCGCCGCGATCAGGGTCGGGCGCGAGCGCATCAGGTTCTTCGCTGCGGCCACGGTGACGCCGCGACGGCCGGTCAGGCCGTGGTAGTACTGCCAGTATTCGTTGAAGCGCGGATCGTCGTTGATGTTGGTGACTTCAACGTTCTCGCCGATCTTCAGGCGCAGGCCGAGGCGCTCGATGCGCGATTCGATGACGTCCGGGCGGCCGATCAGGATCGGGTGCGCCAGGCCATCGTCGACCACGTTCTGCACGGCCTGCAGCACCACTTCCTCTTCGCCCTCGGCATACACCACGCGCTGCTTGTCGCCGCGCGCGCGGTCGTAGACCGGCTTCATCATCAGGCTGGTGCGGTAGACGAACTGCGACAGCTTCTGCCGGTAGGCTTCCATGTCGGCAATCGGACGGGCGGCCACGCCCGAATCCATGGCCGCCTGGGCCACGGCGGCCGACAGCTCGACCAGCAGGCGGCGGTCGAACGGGCGCGGGATCAGGTATTCACGGCCGAAGCTCGGGGTCTCGCCGCCGTAGGCCGAGCCCATGTCGGTGGCGGCACGACGGGCCAGCGCGGCGATCGCGCGCACGCAGGCGATCTTCATTTCCTCGTTGATCGCGGTGGCGCCGACATCCAGCGCGCCACGGAACAGGTACGGGAAGCACAGCACGTTGTTGACCTGGTTCGGGTAGTCCGAACGGCCGGTACCGATGATCGCGTCCGGACGCGCGGCACGCGCCAGTTCCGGCATGATTTCCGGGGTCGGATTGGCCAGCGCGAAGATCACCGGATCCGGCGCCATCGTCTTGACCATCTCGGCGGTCAGGATGCCCGGTGCCGACAGGCCCAGGAAGATGTCCGCGCCGTCGACGATCTCGGCCAGGCTGCGCTTGTCGGTGTCGCGCGCATAGCGCTGCTTTTCCGGGTCCAGGTCGGTGCGGCCGGTATGGATCACGCCCTCGCGGTCGAAGGCCAGGATGTTCTCCGGCTTCAGGCCCAGCTGCACCAGCATGTTCACGCAGGAAATGCCGGCCGCGCCCATGCCCGTGGTCGCCAGCTTCACTTCCTCGATCTTCTTGCCGGTGATCGCCATGGCGTTGAGCACGGCGGCACCGACGATGATCGCGGTGCCGTGCTGGTCGTCATGGAACACCGGGATCTTCATGCGCTCGCGCAGCTTGCGCTCGACGATGAAGCACTCCGGCGCCTTGATGTCTTCCAGGTTGATGCCGCCGAAGGTCGGCTCCAGCGAGGCGATGATGTCGACCAGCTTGTCCGGATCGGTCTCGTCCACTTCGATGTCGAACACATCGATGCCGGCGAACTTCTGGAACAGCACGCCCTTGCCTTCCATCACCGGCTTGCCGGCCAGTGCGCCGATGTTGCCCAGGCCCAGCACCGCGGTGCCGTTGGAGATCACCGCCACCAGGTTGCCGCGCGCGGTCAGCTCGCTGGCCTGCTGCGGGTCGGCCTTGATCGCTTCACAGGCGTACGCCACGCCCGGCGAATACGCCAGCGACAGGTCGCGCTGGGTCAGCATGGGCTTGGTAGCGGAAACCTTGATCTTGCCCGGAGGAGACATCCGGTGGTAATCGAGGGCGGCCTGTTTGAAATCTTCGTTGGACATCGATGTGGGTTACATGAATGGGCAGAAGGGACAGGGGATCATACCCCCGTTGGAGCGGTTGGACCTGTCGCTATGCTGTCGCACCGATGCTGCGACCGCACAATTCCGGGCCGTATGTGGGGGTCCCGCAGCACCAGCTTCGGCGCTGCCGATGACAGCCGTGGGACGCCTGGAAACGCTGCGGGGCCGCATCACTGTCGTGACCGGCCCCGCAGTACCACACACCCGGGTCAGCTCTTGGCCGGCAAGGCCTCGGCCATCAGCGGCACCGCATCGACCGGCGGCGGCAGTTCGCTTTCACGGCCATCCAGCGCCAGCGCCAGGCGGTCGCGGTCCAGCGCGCCCTCCCAGCGCGACACCACCACGGTGGCCACCGCGTTGCCGATGAAGTTGGTCAGCGAGCGGCACTCGCTCATGAAGCGGTCCACGCCCAGGATCAGCGCCATGCCCGCCACCGGCACTTCCGGCACCACCGCCAGGGTGGCGGCCAGGGTGATGAAGCCGGCACCGGTCACGCCGGCCGCGCCCTTGGAACTGAGCATGGCGACCAGCAGCAGGGCGATCTGGTGGCCCAGGGTCAGTTCGGTGTTGGTGGCCTGGGCGATGAACAGCGCGGCCAGGGTCATGTAGATGTTGGTGCCATCGAGATTGAACGAGTAGCCGGTGGGAACCACCAGGCCCACCACCGACTTGCTGCAGCCGGCGCGCTCCATCTTCTCCATCAGCGACGGCAGGGCCGATTCGGAAGACGAGGTGCCCAGCACCAGCAGCAGTTCGGCCTTCAGGTAGCGCGCCAGCTTGAACACCGAGAAGCCGCACAGGCGGCAGACCACGCCCAGGATGACCGCCACGAACAGGAACGCGGTGAGGTAGAACGAGCCGACCAGCCACGCCAGGTTGACCAGCGAACCCACGCCGTACTTGCCGATGGTGAAGGCGATGGCGCCGAAGGCACCGATCGGGGCGGCCTTCATCAGGATGTGCACCAGCTTGAACACCGGGGCGACCAGCGCTTCCAGGAAGTTCTGGATCGGCTTGCCCTTGTCGCCCACCGAGGCCAGCGCGATGCCGAACAGCACCGCCACGAACAGCACCTGCAGGATGTTGCCATCGACGAATGCGCTGATCAGCGTCTTCGGGATGATGTCCATCAGGAAGCCGACCAGGGTCAGGTCATGCGACTTCTCGACGTAGCTGTGCACCGCGGTCTGGTCCAGCTCCAGCGGATTGATGTTCATGCCGGCGCCGGGCTGCACCACGTGCGCCACGATCATGCCGACGATCAGCGCCAGCGTGGAGAAGAACAGGAAGTACGCCATGGCCTTGGCGAACACGCGGCCGACGGTACGCAGGTGGGTCATGCCGGCGATGCCGGTGACGATGGTCAGGAAGATGACCGGCGCGATGATCATCTTCACCAGGTTGATGAAGGCATCGCCGAGCGGCTTCATCTTGGCGCCCAGCAGCGGTTCGTAGTGGCCGAGAACGGCACCCAGGATGATCGCTACGATCACCTGGAAGTACAGCTGTCGATAGAGCGGCAACGGCTTGCTGGGCACCGGCGCAGCGGTCGGGATGTGCATGGCGGACTCCGGAAGGGGCGTTTTTTCAGGCGTGTATGACCCCGCGACTGCACTGGGGGCCGCTACCGTGGAAGCTGATCGCCGGCCCCGGACCGCAGGCACGGGGTGCGACCAATGGACGCCTTTGTACGCGCCACGCACCGCTGCGCAGATAACCTATTGGTACTAGCCCCCCGGTTCAGGTGGCTGCGGTGCCTACACTGGCCCCGCACCGCTGATGGCGGGGACGCCGGTGGCCCGACCTGAACGGCCGGGTGCGTCATAGCGAAAGTTCCGGCCATTACGGCCGTTGTTGTCCTGTCCACACGCATTCCGAGAGAGCCGCACCATCCATGCGCCCGATTCCGACCTTGCTGGCCCTGTCACTGGCCACCCTCCCCGCCTTCGCATCCGCTGCCGATTTCGACAACTGGCCGACCAAGTACGCCTTCGGCGACGGCACCGAACTGGCAGCCACCGCCAACATCGCCTACGACTACAACGACTTCTCCTCCGGCAGCGGCATCGACGATGACGATGCGGTGCGCCGCAAGGAATTCGGCGCGACCCTGAAGAAGAAGGGCGTGTACGACGCGATGGTCTACTACGACTTCCAGGCCGACACCTGGCTGGACGTGTTCGTGCGGTTCGAGAGCAAGGCCTTCTTCGGCCGTGACGTGGGCCGCTTCCGCTTCGGCTACATGAAGACCCCGGTCGGCCTGGACGCGAACACGTCCTCGCGTGCCGGCAGTTTCCTGGAAACCGCGCTGCCGGTGCAGGCGTTCTACGCCGGCCGCCGTACCGGCGTGGAGTGGGTGCTGGAGCGACCGCAGTACCTGCTGCAGGCCGGCGCCTATGGCGGCAAGGACCTGCAGGGCGACAACCACGGCACCACCCAGGCCGTGCGCGCGGTGTGGACCCCGGTGAAGGCGCCTGGTGACGTGATCCACCTGGGCGTGGCGTATTCGCAGGAAAACCCGCGCGGCTACCACGACGGCCGCGATGTGCACCATGAAGCCAGTGCGCGCCTGCGTGCGCGCCCGGAAGCCGGCCTGACCGACATCCGCTTCGTCGATTCGGGCGCACTGGTCACCGCCGACCAGATCCGCCGCACCGGCCTGGAAGGCATCTGGATCCGTGGCCCGTTCTCGCTGCAGGCCGAAGCCCTGCAGGCCACCGTCACCCGCCACGATGGCAAGCCCGACTACACCGGCCACGGCCAGTACGCCATGGCCAGCTGGACGCTGACCGGCGAATCGCGCCCGTACAACGCCGGCGCGGTGGCCAACATCAAGCCCGCCCACGACTACGGCGCGGTGGAACTGGTCGCGCGTTACAGCCGCCTGGACCTGGACGATGGCAGCATCCTCGGCGGCCGCCAGCACGACCTGACCCTGGGTGCGAACTGGTACCTGACCAGCCACTTCAAGTTCCAGGCCAACTACGTCAAGGTCGATGCCAGCCGCCGTGGTGTGCGCAGCACCCCGGAGATCTTCGAGCTTCGCGCGCAGATGCACTTCTGATCCCTTCCACGCGTCAGATACCGGCGGGCGTGCACGCCACGCCCGCCGGCCCTGCGTAGACTGCCGCCATGTACTGGCTCAGCCGCCACCGCCAGCTGTTGCTGACCCTGCTGGTGATGGTCGGCGGTACGCTGCTGTGCGCGGCGGCCGCAGGCCATTACGCCTGGCGCCGCGCGCTGGCCAGCGAAAGCGCGCAGGTCCAGCGACAGCTGCAGCTGTACGGCCAGGGCCTGCAGCAGCGCATCGATCGCTTTGGCACCCTGCCACAGGTCATGGCGCTCGACCCGGACCTGCAGCAGGCATTGCGCCAGCCAGTCTCGCCCGCTGAACGGCAGCGCCTGAATCTCAAGCTGCATCGTGCCAACCAGGTCACCCGGACCTCGACCCTGACCCTGGTCGGCCGTGACGGCGTCGCGGTGGCCGCCAGCAACTTCGACCAGCCGACCAGCAATGTCGGCGAGGACTACAGCTACCGCCCGTACTACCAGCAGGCCCTGGCCCATGGCCGCGGCCGCTTCTACGGCATCGGCATGACCACCGGCGTGCCGGGGTATTTCATGTCCGAGGCGATCCTGGATGGCGACAGCCAGCGCATCGGCGTGATCGTGATCAAGATCGAGCTGTCGGCACTGGAACAGGAATGGTTGAGCAGCCCCGACGTGGTGCTGGCCAGCGACAACCATGACGTGGTGTTCCTGGCCAACCGCGATGCCTGGCGCTACCGCCTGCTGCGGCCACTGGGCAATGATGAGCGGCGCGAGATGCTCGATGCCCGCCAGTACGCTGACCGTTCGCTGCAGCCGCTGCGCGTGCGCACCGAGGACGTGCTGGCCGATGGCGGGCGGATGGTGCGCCTGCTCGACCCCGCACTGCCGCAGGCCATGCTGTGGCAGACCCTGCCGCTCCCCGATGAACACTGGAGCCTGCACCTGCTGCACGATGCCAGCGCCGCCGCCGGCGCCGGCCGTAGCGCCGCCCTGGCCGGCGCCGCAGCCTGGTTGGCACTGGGCTTCCTGCTGTTGTTCGTGCAGCAGCGTCGGCGCCTGTCCAAGCATCGCCAGCGCAGCCGGCGCGAGCTGGAGACGCTGCTGAAACAGCACGCGCAGGAACTGCGTACCGCCCAGGATGGCCTGCTGCAGGCCGCCACCGATGCCGACAGTGGGCTCAGCCGCAGCCTGGAACACCTGCCGCAGGGCGTGGTGATCATCGACCGCGACCAGCGCCTGGTGGCCTGGAATTCGCGCTACCTGGAGCTGTTCCGTTTCCCGGCGGGTCTGGTCCGGGTCGGGCGTCCGATCGAGGAGCTGTTCCGCTTCAACGCCCGCCGCGGCCTGCTTGGGCCGGGCCCGATCGATGAGGCCATCGAGCGCCGCCTGACCCACCTGCGCAGTGGCCGCCCGCACATGCGCGAAAGCGAGAAGGACGACGGCACGGTGCTGGAGATCCGTGGCAACCCGCTGCCCGATGGCGGCTTCGTCACCAGCTATGCCGACATCACCAGCTACAAGAACGCCGCGCGCGAACTGCGTTCGCTGGCCGATGCGCTCGAGCACCGCATCGCCGAGCGCACCCACGACCTGGACGAAGCCCGCCGCGAAGCCGAGCAGGCCAACCGCTACAAGACCCGCTTCGTCGCCTCGGCCGTGCACGACCTGCTGCAGCCGCTGAACGCGGCGCGCATGTTCGTGTCGGTGCTGCGCGGCAAGCTGGGCGACCCCACGCAGCAGCAGACCGCCGATCACATCGATGCCGCGCTGGCGGCACAGGATGCGATCCTCAACAGCCTGCTGGATATCGCGCGGCTGGAATCGGGCAGCCTGCCGACCCGTGTGCAGGCGTTCCGGCTGGGGCCACTGCTGCAGACGCTGGCGCGCGAGTTCGGCATCGCCGCGCAGTCACGCGGGCTGGTGGTGGATTGGGTCGACACCAACGCGGTGGTGGTCAGCGATGAAGCGCTGCTGCGGCGCATCCTGCAGAATTTCCTGTCCAACGCGCTGCGCTACAGCGAGCGCGGCCGCGTGCTGCTCGGCTGCCGCCGCCGCGGCGGCCTGCTGTGGATCGAGGTGCACGACCAGGGCCCGGGCATTCCCGATGCGCTGCAGGGCGAGATCTTCGAGGAGTTCCGCCGCCTGCATGATGGTCAGCAGCGCGGTGCCGGGCTCGGCCTGGCGATCGTCGACCGCATCGGCCGCCTGCTCGGCCACCCGATCCGGCTGCGCTCGCAGCTGGGCCAGGGCAGCGTGTTCGCGGTGGGCGTGCCGTTCGGCGACGCCAGCGCGATTCCCGCCACCGCCCCCGCGCCGGTGCTGGTGCAGGAACCGGCGACGGACAATCCGCTGCGTGCGCGCAGGATATGGGTGGTGGATGACGATCCGCACGTGTGTGCAGCCAGCCGTGCCCTGCTGGAGCGCTGGGGCTGCGAGGTGATGCTGGCCGATGGACCGCAGGCCGCGCTGCAGGCCGCTGCTGCCGATGCGGTGCCCGAGCTGGTGCTGCTGGACGTGCGCATGGGCGACCACCACGGCCCGGTGCTGTACGAGACCCTGGCGGCACGCTGGCAGGCGCGGCCGCCGGTGGTGCTGGTCACCGCTGAACGCGATGCGGGATTGCGCGAGATGGCGGCCGAGCGTGGCTGGGGGCTGATGGCCAAGCCGGTCAAGCCGCCGGCGCTGCGGGCGCTGATGAGTCAGTTGCTGGTCCGCCATCGCGGGTGATTCCAGCCAACGGCGCAGCCCTCGTGGGTGGTGTCTGGTTGGTCGTGGAAAGCAAATGCCGTGGGGGGGGCCGGTCGGGTTGGGTGCGCGGGGGACGCCGTGAATCCGTCCCTGGAGGCTTGGCAGCCGCATCCATGCGGCTGACACCGCCCGCGAACCCAACCCGACCGGCCTCTGACATATTTCGGTGGCCTGCCACCCACGGAGAAGAAAAAGAAGATCAAAAGCGGATCGCGCGCTGGGCTTGCTCGTGTAAAGCCGAGCCCATGCTCGGCTTCGCGGACCGGCCAGGCTGCCTTTGCTTTTGATCTTCTTTTCTCTTCCGTGGATGAATGCGCACGGAACCTGTCCGTGGCCGGGCAGGTGGGCTGCGCAGGGGCGTGAGCCGCATGGATGCGGCGACCGAGCTTACATGGACGTACTTGCAGCGGCCCCTGCGCAGTCCACCTGCCCGGCCTCACCCATGACTGCTCTACGTGTCCACCCACGAGGGGCTGCGCCGTTGGCTGGAAACTACACGCCCGCGCCGGCGTCGCCTTCCGGCTCCAGTGCCTTCACCAGCACCGCCGCCTGGGTGCGGCTGTGGCATTCGAGCTTTTTCAGAATCGCGGTGACATGCACCTTCACCGTGTTCTCGGCCAGCCCCAGCGTATAGGCGATCTGCTTGTTGAGCAGGCCATCGGCCAGGCACAGCAGCACGCGGAACTGCTGCGGGGTCAGCTGGGCCAGGCGGCTGGCCAGCAGTGCGTCGGCCTCGGAACGTTCGGGGGCCATCGCCGGGAACCACAGCCCGCCATCGAGCACCGACTGCACCGCCTCGCCGATGGTCTCGGCCGGGGCCGACTTCGGGATGAAACCGGCTGCGCCGAACTGCTGCGCGCGGCGGATCACCCGCGGGTGATCGTTGGACGAGAGGATCACCACCGGAATGTCCGGATGCGAACCACGCACGTGCAGCAGCGCCGAAAAGCCGTGCGCACCGGGCATGGTCAGGTCGAGCAGCACCAGATCCACGTCCGGGTGGGCGTCGAGCGCCTCGGCCAGCGCATCGGCACTGGCCACTTCGCGCACCTGCGCCAGCGGCAGGCTCTGCCGCAATGACTGCACCACCGCCGACCGCAGCAGCGGATGGTCATCGGCGATCAGGATGGTGTATTCGCTCATGCGGGCATTGTAGCGGCAGCCCATCGCATCCGCCGGGCCGGGCGCTACCAGGGCATCAGCGCCCCGCCGGTTCCACGCTGCTGCGCCAGGCATCGAGGAACTGGCGGCGCTTGAGCGCATCCAGGTACACCAGCAGGCCCGGGCCAAGCTGGATCGGGCGGCGGCTGCGGCCTGGTGCATCGTCACCGCGTGCGTTACCGGTCACGATCGGCATCAGACGCGCTTCGCGCGACAGCACCTGCTGGCCACGCGGCGACAACAGGTAGTCGAGGAAGCGCCGGGCTTCTTCCGGGTGTGGGCCGGTGCGTGGAATCACCGCGGTACGCAGCACCACCAGCGTGTAGTCTTCGGGCTCGACGATGGCCAGCGGTGCGCCGGCATCGATGCGGGCCTGCGCGTAGGAACCGAGCACGTTGTAGACCAGCGACAACTGGCCGCTGGCGACCTTGTCCAGCAGCACGCCGGTGCGCTCCTCGCGCACCACGGCGTTGTCGCCCAGCGCGCCCAGCAGCGCGCCGGCGATGCTGCCGCGCTGGGCATCCTGGGTGGCCAGCAGGTACCCCACGCTGCTGCGTTCGATATCGTAGGTACCGACCCGGCCACGCAGGGGGGGATCTTCCGCGCGCAGCAGGTCCAGCAGCTGCCGGCGCGTGTGCGGCGCCTTCGCCGCAGGCAGCCGGCGCGTGTTGTAGACCATCACGACCGGCTCGTAGCTGATGCCGAACGCTTCGCCACGCCACTGCGCCCACGACGGCAGCGCCGCGGTCTGTGCCGAACGGTGCGGCAGCGCGTGGCCGTCGTTGACCAGCCGGGTCTGCAGGTCCATGCCGCTGGAGATCAGCAGATCCGGCGATCCCGCGCCGGCGCGGTCGTGCAGGTACCGCGCATACAGGTCCTGGGTGATGATGTCCTCGTACACCACTTCGGTGCCCGGGTGCAGGCGCTGGTAATCGGCGATGACTTCGGCGAACACCTCGATATCGGTGGTGCCATGGATGCGCAGCTGCGCGGTGCCGGCGCCCTGGGCCGGGAAGCGCCGCACATCGCCGGGTGCAGCGATCACCGGCAGGGCCAGCAACAGGGCAACGGCGGTGGCCAACAGGCGGATCATGGCGTGCTCCGGGGCAGGCGGATGGTGGCGACCAGGCCGCCCTGCGGGCGGTTGCTGAGGTCGATGCGGCCGCCGTGGCTGTCGACCACGCGCTTGACGATGGCCAGGCCCAGGCCGGCACCGCCGGACGGCGCGCCCTCGCCACGCGCGAAGCGCTCGAACACGCGCTCGGCATCGGCGGCGGCGATGCCCGCGCCATGGTCGGCGATGGTCAGCACCGCCTGCCCGCCCTCGACCGTCAGCGCGATCTGCAGCGGGCCGTCACCGCCGTACTTCATCGCGTTGTCGACCAGGTTCTTGATCGCCTCACGCAGCAGCAGCGCATCGCCGTGCACCTGCACCGGCTCGGCGGTCATCGCCAGCTGCACGCGCGGTGCAGGCCCGGCCTGCGGCAGCGCTTCGTGCAGCGCCTGATGCACGGTTTCGGCCAGGTCCACCGCGGCGAAGCGCTGCAGGTGCGAGCGATGGATCACGCTGGCATCGCTGAGCAGCTGGTTGAGCAGGCGGCTCATGTGGGTGGCGTTGCGTTCGATGGCCAGCAGGCTGCGCCGCATGTCTTCCGGATCGTCATCGTCCAGTGCCAGCTGCGCCTGCGCGCGCAGTGCCGCCAGCGGCGTGCGCATCTGGTGCGCGGCTTCGGCCATGAATGCGCGCAGCGTCTCGTTGCTGCTGGAAAGACGCTCCATGAAGCGGTTCAACGCCGCCACCATCTGGTCCATCTCGCGCGGCACGCGGGCATCGAGCGGTTTCAGGTCGGACGGCTCGCGCCGCGACAGCTCGCGTTCGACCCGCACCAGCGGCCGGAAGGCGCGGTGCACGCCGAACGCCACCAGCGCCAGCAGCATGCCCGACAGCACCCCGATGGCCAGCAGCGCGCGGTTGACCAGGTCCTGTGCCACCGCTTCGCGCGCGCGTCGGGTCTGCCCCACCTGGACCTGCACTTCGCCCTGCGCCGACGCGGCGGCGAAGCTGCGGCTGACCACCACGAAGCGCACGGTCTCGCCGCTGTACGCAGCATCGAACAGGTACGGCTGGGTGCCCGGCCGGCGCGGCGATGCCGGCAGGTCGTCATAGCCGGTGATGAGCGTGCCGCGGCTGTCGGCGACCCGGTAGAACACGCGGTCCTCCGGCGCCATCGCCAGCAGGTCCAGCGCCGCGTAGGGCAGGTCGACCTGCCACTGGCCATCCACCAGCGCCACCGAATCGGCGATCGACAGCGCCGAGGACACCAGCAGGTGGTCGTAGGAGCGATTGGCCGCACGCTGGCCGTAATCGCGTGCGGCGAACAGCAGGGCCACCGCGAACACCGCCAGCAACGCGCCCAGATACAGCAGCAGGGTGCGCCGCAGCGAGCCGGGCGCGGCAGGGGCCGGGGATTCAGCTGTCGCCATCGGCGCTATCGTCACTGGTTTCCAGCAGGTAGCCGACACCGCGCACGGTGGTGATGCGCAGCGGCGCGCCGGCGAGCTTCCTGCGCAATCGACCGATGTACAGCTCGATGGCATTGGGACCGGCTTCGTCATCGAAGCCGAACAGGCCGTTGCCGATCTCGTCCTTGCCCACGACCTGGCCGAGGCGGCCGACCAGGATCTCCAGCAGCCGGTACTCGCGGTTGGGCAGTTCGATCGGCTCGCCGTCCAGGCTCACCCGGTGCGCGGCGTTGTCGAACTGGAAGCCACCGATCTGCACCACCTCGCTGGCCTGGCCACGGGCGCGGCGCAGCAGCACCCGGCAGCGCGCCTCGAACTCGCGGAAATCGAACGGCTTGCCGAGATAGTCGTCGGCGCCCACGTCCAGTGCCTGCACGCGGTCTTCGATGCCATCGCGTGCGGTCAGCATCAGCACCGGCGTGCTGTCACCGCGCTCGCGCATGCCGGCCAGCACGCGCAGGCCATCGAGCTTGGGCAGGCCGATATCCAGCACCACCAGATCGAAGCTCTGGTAGCGCAGCACGCTGGCCGCGGCCAGCCCGTCGGCCTGCCAGTCCACGGCGTGCCCGCTGCGGCGCATGCGTCGGATGATCGCATCGGCCAGGTCCGGGTTGTCTTCGACCAGCAGCAGGCGCATGGGTACGGATGTGGGAGGGGAAACGAATGCTACCGCATGCCGCCGCAGGGGCCCGCCGGGCATGGCCCGGCGCTACCGGGTGTCGCGGCGCCGATGTGTTCCGCCGGGCGTGGCCCGGCGCTACCGGGCACGGTCGCAGCGGCGCGCTTTACGCTGCACCGCACAAACCGCTGACAGGACGATGACAGCTACGGCAACCCAGACTGCGGCCGCGCACCGTCCGGTGCCCACGATTGCCGCGCGCCTGGCGCGCACCTGGGAGGGTTTGTGGAATTCACGTTTGCCTGGCGGCGTCCTGCCGCCATGATGGCCCTGGCTGCGCTGTCCGCGCCGGCCCTCGCCGCCGAAGACGACCGTCCGGTCACCGCCACCCTCGGTGGCCGCCTGCACCTGGACTTCGCCACCTTCGACAACGACAACCGCGGCACCCCGAACAAGGACGACACCGAGATCCGCCGCGCCTGGCTGGACGTATCGGGCAGGTTCTTCGTGGTCGACTACAAGCTGGAAGCCGATTTCTCCGGCGACCGCGTCGAGGCCAAGGATGTGTATCTCAGCCGCAGCTTCGGCAATGCCGGCAAGCTCACCGTCGGCCAGTTCAAGCAGTATTTCTCGCTGGATGACCGCACCAGCTCCAACTACGGCAGCTTCCTGGAGCGCGGCAACGCCGGCACCACGCTGGCGCCGCTGTACCGGCTGGGCGCGTCGTGGCAGGCGAACCCGGGTGACTTCACCTGGGCGGCCAGCATCTACAGCCTGGAAAGCATCGACGCCTGGCAGGTCAAGGGCCGGGCCGCCGGTGGCCGCGTCACCTGGGCGCCGTCGCCCAGCGACGGCGACGTGCTGCACCTGGGCCTGTCGCTGGCCCGCGAGGCGTACGACAACCCCGGCGCGAGCGGTGCCCCCGGGCTGAAGATCCGCCCGCGCCCGGCCGGCCATCTGTCGGACGAAAGCCGCCTGACCCTGGTCGACTTCTCCGCCGGCCGCGATACCGACGTCAACAAGTGGTCGCTGGAATACGCGCAGGTGCGCGGCCCGCTGTCCTGGCAGGGCGAATTCAGTGGCGCCACCTTCGACGACGGTGCCCAGCGCGGCGACGTGATGGCCGCCTACGGCATGCTCAGCTGGTTCGTCACCGGCGAAAGCCGCGCCTACGACCGCAAGACCGGCCGTTTTGCGCGGGTGAAGAACATCCGTCACAAGGCCGGTGCCTTCGAAGTGGCGTTGCGCTATGACCAGATGTGGGGCGCGCAGCACCTGGACGGTGCACCGGACCTGCGCCGCGGCAGCACCGAAGCATGGACGCTGGGGGGCAACTGGTACCTGCGCGACAACCTGCGCTTCATGCTCAACGTGATCGAGAGCCGCAACCGCGACCGCCTGGCCGGGGTCACGCTGGACCGCACGCGCGCAGTCACCGGCCGCCTGCAGTACGACTTCTGAACCCGGCAATCCGGGCACGCCGCCCGGACCCCTTCCACTCCCCCACGTCCTGTTTCCGCAAGGAGTCCGCAGATGATGCTGAGCATCCTCGGCTTTGGCATGGTCATTACGTTCATGTACTTGATCATGAGCAAACGCCTGTCGCCGCTCGTCGCCCTGATCACCATCCCCATCCTGTTCGCGCTGATCGGCGGCTTCGGCGCCGGCATCGACGAAATGATGCTGGAGGGCATCAAGAAGATCGCGCCGACCGGCGTGATGCTGATGTTCGCCATCCTGTACTTCGGGGTGATGATCGATGCCGGCCTGTTCGATCCGCTGGTGCGGGTGATCCTGCGCTTCGTCAAGGGCGATCCGATGAAGATCGTGCTCGGCACGGCGGTGCTGGCGATGCTGATCTCGCTCGACGGCGACGGCTCGACCACCTACATGATCACCGTCTCGGCGATGCTGCCGCTGTATCAGCGCCTGGGCATGAACGCGCTGAACATGACCTGCGTGACCATCCTCGCCGGCGGCGTGATGAACCTGACCCCGTGGGGCGGACCGACCGCGCGCGCGGCCACCGCGCTGCACGTGGACCCGGCCGATGTGTTCGTGCCGCTGATTCCGTCGATGGTGATCGCCTGTGCCGGCGTGCTGCTGCTGGCCTGGTACCTGGGCCTGAAGGAGCGCCGCCGGCTGGGCGTGGTGACCCTGCCGCAGGGCGGCAGCTGGATGGACAGCAGCGTGTCCGATGACAGCACGGCGCTGCCGACCGTGGAAGATGCCGAGGACATCAAGCGCCCGAAGCTGTTGTGGGTGAACCTGGCACTGACCCTGGCGCTGATGACCGCACTGATCATCGGCGTGCTGCCGATGCCGGTGCTGTTCATGGTCGGCTTCGCCATCGCCCTGGTGATCAACTATCCGAACCTGGCCGAGCAGCGCCGCCGCGTGGTCAATCATGCCGGCAACGTACTGTCGGTGGTCGCGCTGATCTTCGCCGCCGGCATCTTCACCGGCATCCTCAACAACACCGGCATGGTCGAGGCGATGTCGCACAGCTTCCTGGCGATCATTCCCGAATCGTGGGGGCCCTACCTTGCGGTGATCACCGCGCTGGCGTCGATGCCGTTCACCTTCTTCATGTCCAACGACGCGTTCTACTTCGGCGTGCTGCCGATCCTGTCCGAGGCGGCCGGCAACTACGGCATCACCCCGGTGGAGATGGCGCGCGCCTCGCTGGCCGGGCAGCCGGTGCACCTGCTCAGCCCGCTGGTGCCCTCCACCTACCTGCTGGTGGGCCTGGCCAAGGTCGAATTCGCCGACCACCAGAAGTTCACCCTGAAGTGGGCCATCGCCATTTCGCTGCTGCTGATGGTGGGCAGCCTGCTGTTCGCGCTGTATCCCCTCGCCGCCTGATCCCGAGCCAAGGAGCACCCTGCAATGACGCTTCGCATCGCCTACGTCACCAGCGGAATGGGCAGTGTCGGCACTGCCATCTGCCAGAGCCTGGCCCGTTCCGGCCACACCGTGGTTGCCGGCTGCGCACCGAACTCGCCGCGCAAGGCCAACTGGCTGCGTGAGCAGCGCGACCAGGGCTTCGACTTCATCGCCTCCGAAGGCAACGCCACCGACTGGCCCTCGACCACGGCCGCATTCGCCAAGGTGCGTGCGGAAGTCGGGGAGATCGACGTGCTGGTGAACAATTCCGGCGGCAGCCGCGACCTGCTGTTCCGGCAGATGACGGTGGAAGACTGGAACGCGGTGATCGCCTCCAACCTCAATGCGCTGTTCAACCTGACCAAGCAGGTGGTCGATGGCATGGCCAGCCGCGGCTGGGGCCGCATCATCAACATCGGCTCGGTCAGCGCGCACAAGGGCCAGATCGGCCAGGTGAACTACGCCACCGCCAAGGCCGCCATGCACGGTTTCAGCCGTGCGCTGGCCGCGGAAGTGGCCTCGCGCGGGGTCACGGTGAACACCTTGTCGCCGGGCTACATCGCCAGCCAGGCGATCAGCAGCTTCCCGCCGGACGTGCTTGACCGCCTGGCCGCATCGGTGCCGGTGCGGCGGCTGGGACGCCCTGACGAAGTGGCCGGGCTGGTCGCGTGGCTGGCCTCGGACGAGGCCTCGTATGTGACCGGTGCCGATTACCCGGTCAACGGCGGCTTGTACATGGGCTGAGGCCCGTTCACGCGCGGCGTGGATCTACGCCCCTCCCCCGGTAGATCCACGCCCCGCTCCTGCAGCAGGTCCACGCCCCGCGTGGATGCCTCGACCGATCAGAACTCCGCAGCCACGGTCATGAATACCTGGCGCGGCGCACTGGCATGGATGGCGTAGCGCGTACCGTTCGGGTCGGTCGGTGCGAACGAACTCAATTGCCCGGCGTAGCGCTTGTTGGTCAGGTTGGTCGCATTCAACGACACCCGCACGTTGCGCAGGCCCAGACCGGGGCCGAAGTCATAGCCGGCACCGGCGTCGAAGGTGGTCACGCCCGGCACCGACTGATCGTTGGTGTAGGTGTAGTAGCGCTTGCCGGTGTACTTGGCGCGCAGGCTGGCGAAGAAGCCATCGCGGTTCCAGCTGATTTCGCTGGAGGCCATGCGCTGCGGGGTGTCCACGGTGATCTTGCCGGCCACCGGCACGATCGCACCGCCGGAGGTGTAATCGTCCTCGTAGGTGGTCTTGTTCCAGGACAGCGCGTTGTACCACTGCAGGCCGTCCACCGGCTTGAGGATGAAGGTCAGCTCGGCGCCGCGGCTCTTCACCGAACCGACGTTGATGAAGCGCGTCACGCACTCCGGGCGCGTGCCGACTTCGATGCTCGAACACGGGTTGAGCGACAGCAGGCGGTTGTCGAACTTCACGTTGTAGGCGGCAATCGACGCCTGGTACTTCTCACCGAAGGTACGGAAACCGGCTTCCAGGCTCTTCGACTTCTCCGGCTCCAGGCCGGCGCTGGCCGCGAACGATTCCGGCGAGACCTGCAGCGGGCCGCCACTGCCGCCACCGACGAACGCGGCGATGTTCTCGGCGTACGAGGCGAACAGCTCGTTGTTGGCAGTGAGCTTGAAGCCCACGCCCAGCTGCGGCAGCACCGACTCCTTGGCGGTCAGCGTGCCCGAGGCGATGCTGGTTTCCACGCCCGGCTGCGCGGTGGCGCGCATGCGGGTGTTGGGGCTCTTGATGCCCACGTCCACGGTCAGGCGCTGGTCGAGGAAGCGCATGCGGTCCTGCACGTAGAACTGCCGCGTGCGGATGTCGAAGTCCTGGTTGAACAGCAGGCGGTCCGGGTTCTGCAGGTACAGGTCATCCAGGAACGGGCCGCTGATGTAATAGAAGTTGCGCGAGACGTTGTGGTCGTTCTGCTCCAGCCACAGGCCGGCTTCCAGTTCGTGGATGCCCAGCGTCCACGACAGCGCGGCGGTCAGGCCGTCGCGGTTGATGGTGTAGTTGGTGCTGCGGATCGAGATCGGCAGCATCCTGTCGGTGCCCGGGTAGGACGGCTGGCCCGGTGCCCACCAGTGGCCCTGGCCACGGTTGTCGTGGTGGTAGGCCAGCAGCTTCAGACGGCCCTGTTCGCCCAGCCGCAGGTCGGCATCGATCGAGTACAGGTTGTCGTCGCGCAGCGCGCGGCTCTGGTAGTAGGCATCGTCGATGCTGTTGACGCCGCCGCTGAACTGGCACCTGCTGCGGTCCAGCGTGCCCGGCGCGCAGTAGGCGGCGGCGACGGCGCGATCCCAGTCCGGTGCATAGATGTTCCAGTCATAGCCCAGGCCGCGCGCCAGCATGTCCTTGGACAGATAGGCGTAGTTGGCCTGGCTGGCCCGCGAGGTGGCCACGAAGGCGCCGAAGCGATGATCGCCCACGTTCCACACCGCCTTGGCATTGAACTGGCGGGTGGTCTGGTTCTGGTAGGGCGCGGCCCACATGTCCGCATCCTGGTGCACGCCGGACACGTAGGCCGAGAAGCCGTTGATGTCGCCGGTATCCACCCGCAGGTAGCCGCGGCGCTGGTTGTCGTCGCCAACGGTGATGCTGGCACGCCCGCCGAACTCGGTGGACGGGTCCATCGAGAAGTACTGGATGGTGCCGCCCAGGTTGCTGGTGGACGCCACGCCCAGCGAACCGATGCCCTGCGACAGCTCGGCACCGGCGAGGTTCTCGGCGATCAGTGCGCGGGCAATGCTCAGGCCGTTGTAGTTGCCATAGCTGTTGTCGCCCAGCGGAATGCCGTCGAGCGTGTAGCCCAGGCGGCTCTTGTCGAAGCCACGCAGGCTGATGGTCTGCGACTCTTCGTTCGCGCCGAAGGCATCGTTGGACTGCACCGACACGCCCGGCAGGCGGTCCAGGATCTTCTGGCCACTGGTGCCCGGCGGCAACACCTGCTTGTCGACGGTGGTGATGCGCTGCACCTGGCGGGTTTCACCCTGGCCGATGACCGAGACGGTATCCAGCGTCTGGGCGCTCAGCGCGGCATCGGTGCTGGCGTCGGTGGATTCAGCGGCATGGGTGCTGGCGGCGGCGGAAAGCGCGATCGCCACGGCGATCGTCAGGTGTCGGGTCTGCATATCGGTCCATTGCATGGGGGAAGTCCGCCGCGACTCGGCACGGCGCGCGGCCACTATGCGAATGGAAGATGAAAGGTTGTTTACGAAGGCGTGCAGGGAGTGCCGGCCGTGACGCGCGTCGCATCGCGGGATGTTTCCGGCAGGGCTGCACCCTGCACCTGCCCCTGCAACGGCAACCGGAACCACGGCACCGGCGGGTCATCCCTGGAAGGCGCTGAAACCCATCCAGCGCCGTTCACTCCGGCGCCAGCTGATCCATCCGTATCCGGTTGGCGAACAGCGAGAACGCCAGCATGCCGGCCAGGCCGTTGGCCCGGCTCACCCAGTGCGGCAGCCAGCGCGGTGGCTTCAGCACACCGGCCTCGAACAGCGGCGCGAAGGCGATCGCATCGGTCAGGCTCATCTTGCCTGCGAACAACCAGCGGCAGACCTGCAGGCGGTCTTCGGCCAGCATGTGGCGGAAGAAGGTATGCACCGACACCAGCCCGCGCAGGTACACCGTGTCCTTGGTGAAGGCCAGGCCGCCGCTCGGCGGTACGCCGCGGAACACCCGCTGTGCGGAGGCGAAACTCTCTTCCGGGTTCTGTCCCGCATCGCAGAAGTAGCGGAACACCTCGATGAAGTCGGCCCCTTCACGCGCCATCGCGATCGCTTCGGTGCGCAGGCTGATGCGCTTCAGGCGCTCGATGTCGATGCTGCCGGTGATCTGCTCGGCGAACGTGGCCAGCCCTTCCTGCGTGGCCGTCACCCGTGGCGAGGACAAGGCAAGGCTCGGCAGCACCTGCTGTTCGCGCCCGTTCAATGCGGTCAGCGAATGCACCAGCGCTTCGTGGTGGAACAGCTGGGCGCGGTCGTAGGCACTGAACCGGGCACTGGTGCGCAGACGGATGCGGGTCGGCCCGGCGGCGGCCTTCGACACCAGCTCCGGGTCCAGCTGCACCTGGATGATGCGCGATTCGAAGAAGCCATCGAGGTCGTTCTGCAGCTGCAGCTGCAATGCGATGGCCGACACCGGCACCTGTTCTTCCGGCGCCAGCAGTTCATGGTCGAGTTCGGCGGCGATCTGGATGAAATGACGCGCGGCCTCGCGCGTGCTCGGTCCGTTGCCGGGCAGCGGTTGTTCGGGCGCACCGAACAACTGCACCGAACAGCGGTCCACCGCCGCGCTGCCCAGCCCTTCCAGCAGCTGTGCGGCCAGGTCCCAGCTCTGCGCGGACTGCTGTACGTAGTGGCCCAGCGGATGGCCGGGATCACACTCGGCG
The DNA here is from genome assembly GCF_030549525.1 of Stenotrophomonas sp. 704A1. Lineage (NCBI taxonomy): Bacteria > Pseudomonadati > Pseudomonadota > Gammaproteobacteria > Lysobacterales > Lysobacteraceae > Stenotrophomonas > Stenotrophomonas tuberculopleuritidis. Next base: position 3,935,140 of record NZ_CP130831.1, read on the forward strand.
GCGATGGCGGCCAGCGCGCGGCGTTCCTCGCTGAAGTCGAGCTTCGGGTAATCCACCACCGGCAGCACCGGTTGCCCCCGGGCCACGCTGTCCAGGAACGGTGCCTGCAGGCTGGCCGGCCAGCTGCTCAGCCCCAGCAGGCGGATGCCTCCCACGGCCTCGACCAGGCGCGCATCGAGCGCTGCATGGTGGGCCACGTCACGGTCCAGCGTCATGGTCGATTCCATGCGCGGACTATAGCGCCCTGTCCTTGCTTTGGCAGGGGCGAAGGGGGACACCTGGCAGAAGCGGGTTCCCCCGCGTCACGGTCCAGCCGCGATCAACGCCGGCGCGGCTTGCCGGCCGGGCGGAACTGCTGGCCCTTGCCCTTCCTGCCGCCACGCTCCTGTGCGGTCTCGGCCTGGCGTACCGCCAGCTTGGCAGCAGCGGCGGCGACTTCTTCCTTCAGCTTGAAGTAGTTCAGCAGCCGGCTCTCTTCGATCTCACCCGCGTCGATCGCCGCGCGCACCGCACACCCCGGTTCCTGCTGGTGCATGCAGTCGCGGAAGCGGCACTGCGCGGCCAGCGCTTCGATATCGGCGAAGCCACCTTCGGCCAGGGTTTCCTCACCGGTCGGCTTCAGTTCGCGCATGCCGGGGGTATCGATCAGGCAGGCGCCCATCGGCAACGGCATCAGCGCGCGGTGGGTGGTGGTATGGCGGCCACGCGAATCGTTGGCACGCACCGCATTGGTCTTCATCCGCTGCTCGCCCAGCAGCGTGTTGGTCAGCGTCGACTTGCCTGCACCGGAAGAGCCGACCAGCACCACGGTGCGGCCCGGGCCCAGCCACGGTTCCAGCACCGCCACGCTGTCCGCATCCAGGCCGTTGATGGCGTGCAGGGCGATGCCCTGCATTTCCAGTTCCTCCAGCACCGCCAGCGCGTCCTCGCTGTACTCGGTCTGGTCGGCCTTGGTCAGCACCACCACCGGTTCGGCACCGCCGCCACCGACCAGCAGCAGGTAGCGTTCGATCCGGCGCGGGTTGAAGTCCGCATCCAGCCCGCAGACGATGAAGACGGTATCGATGTTGGCCGCGATCACCTGCTGGTGGTAATGCTCGCCGGCGGCACCGCGCTTGATCGCGGTGCGCCGCGGCAGCAGCGCGACAATGCGGATGCCCTCCAGCAACACCCAGTCGCCCACCGCCGGCCGTTCGTGGCTGGGGAAGCGCGGGCGCTGCCACTCCGGCAACGACTCGGCCTTGATCGCCGCCTCGGGACCGTCGGCCACCACGTAATGGGTGCGGTGCTGTTCGATCACCCGCGCCGGACGGGCCTGCGGGTGCGCGGCCATCATGGCCTGCCAGTCGGCCTGCTGCGGCGGGCCCGGCCAGGGCCAGCCGATGGTCTGCAGGGCGGTGAAATCGGGAGTCTGGGTCATCGCCGCCATTCTACCCGTGCCGATGCCCTGCCAGCCCAGCAGTGGCGGGCCTGGAGGCCTTGCCATGCACTGCAGCAATTCCGGTAGGATGGAAGCCCCATGCCATTTGACGGCCCAGCTCCCATGTCCACCTCCTCGCCCAAGCCCCTGGCCATCCGCGAGCGCCTTTCCGAAGTGCGCTACGAAATCCGCGGAGAGCTGGCGCGACGAGCCCGGGAGCTGGAGGCGCAGGGCCGCAAGCTGATCAAGCTCAACATCGGCAATCCGGGTGCGTTCGGCTTCCGTGCGCCCGAGCACCTGCAGCGCGCGATCGCCGACGACATGGGCCGCACCGACCCGTACACCCACCAGCAGGGCCTGCCGGTGGCGCGCGAAGCCATCGCCGCGTACTACGCCCGCCGCGGCGCACCCGATGCGCACCCGGACCGTGTGTTCGTCGGCAACGGTGTCAGCGAGCTGATCGACCTGTCGCTGCGTGCGCTGCTCAATCCGGGCGACGAAGTGCTGGTGCCCTCGCCGGACTACCCGCTGTGGTCGGCCTCGACCATCCTCAACGACGGTCGCCCGGTGTACTACCGCTGCGCCGCCGAGAACGGCTTCCAGCCGGACCCGAGCGAGATCGAGACCCTGGTGTCCTCGCGCACCCGTGCCATCGTGCTGATCAATCCGAACAATCCCAGCGGCGCCAGCTACCCGCGCGAACTGCTGGAACGCGTGGTCGAGATCGCGCGCCGCCACAACCTGCTGCTGCTGGTCGATGAGATCTACGACCAGATCCTGTACGACGATGCGGTGTTCCAGCCGGTGGCACCGCTGGCCGGCGACCACCCCTGCCTGACCTTCAGCGGCCTGAGCAAGGTGCACCGCGCCTGCGGCTGGCGCGTCGGCTGGGCGCACCTGAGCGGCGACGATGCGCGCCTTGGCGATTTCCGCGCTGCGCTGGACCTGCTGGGCGCGCTGCGCCTGTGCGCCAACGTGCCGGGGCAGTACGCCATCGACGCCGCGGTGAACGGCCCGGACACCATCTCCGCGCTGTGCAGCGCAGGCGGCCGCCTGTATGAAACCCGCCGCGCGGTGATCGAGGCCTGCGAGGCCAGCGAACACCTGTCGCTGGTCGCGCCGGCCGGTGCGCTGTACGCCTTCCCGGCCGTGGTCGGTGCCGCCGCCAAGGGCTTTGACGACCACAGCTTCGCGCTGGACCTGATGAACACCGAGGGCGTGCTGGTGGTACCGGGTTCCAGCTTCAACGTGCCCTACCGCCATCATTTCCGCGTGACCCTGCTGCCGGAAGCCTCGGTGATGCGTGATGTGTTCGCCCGCATCGACCGCGTGCTGGCGCGCCGTGCCGAAGACGCGACCAAGGTCGTGCCGCTGAAGCCGCGCCGTTCGGTGGCCTGAGGCGTGGCGCTGTCCTACCTGGCGCTGGGCGACTCGTACACCATCGGCGAGGCGGTCGCGGTGGAAGGGCGCTGGCCGCACCAGCTGGCCGCCGCCCTGCGCGCGCAGGGCATCGACCTGGCCGATCCGCAGACGATCGCCACCACCGGCTGGACCACCGACGAACTCGATGCCGGCATCGACGCGGCCTCGCCGCAGGGGCCGTTCGGGTTGGTCAGCCTGCTGATCGGCGTCAACAACCAGTACCGTGAGCGCCCGCTGGACGAATACCGCGCGCAGTTCCAGGCGCTGCTGCAGCGCGCGACCGGATTTGCCGCCGGCCGCGCCGGGCGGGTGCTGGTGCTGTCGTTCCCTGATTGGGGGGTGACGCCCTACGGCGCGGGCAGTGGCCGCGACCTGGCCCGCGTCGCGCGCGAGACCGACGCGTTCAATGCCGCCGCCGAGGAGATCAGCACCCGGCACGGCGCCGCGTTCGTCGACATCACCGGCCTCAGCCGCGACTGCGGCGCCGACCCGGCGATGATCGCCGCGGACGGGCTGCATCCGTCCGCGCAGCAGTATGCGCGGTGGAGCGCACAGGCACTGCCGGTGGCCGCGCGCCTGCTGGCCGCTGCGGACTGAGCGCATGGATGGCACGCCACGGACCGGCACGCCCCTGCCCTGTTCGCCGCTGGAGGCCGGGCATGCCAGGCAGATCGCCGAGGCGTTCCGCCCGCAGCACGCCTGGGGCAGCCGCCGCGACTACTACTACACGCGCGCCAAGCTGGGCAGCGACCCGCTGTATGACGGCGTGCTGCAGCACCTTCCCGACGACGGCCAGCCACTGCTCGATCTCGGCTGCGGGCTGGGGCTGTTCGCCCACGTGCTGCGCCAGCGCGGGCGGACCCCGGCCTACCTGGGCCTGGACGTGGATGCGGGCAAGATCGCGCGCGCGCGACGCGCCGCCGCCGCGCTGGCCGACGCACGGTTCCACTGCCTGGATGTGCAGGCACCGCTGCCCGCACATGCCGGGCATGTGCTGCTGCTGGACGTCCTGCAGTACCTGGAGGAAGCGCCGCAGCTGGACCTGCTGCGCGCGGTAAGCGAACGCGTCGCGCCCGGTGCACAGCTGCTGCTGCGTACGCCGCTGGCGACCGGGGATCGCCGTGACCGCACCACGCGGATCGCCGACCGCCTGGCCTGGCTGGTCGGGTGGATGGGCACGCGCCCACGCCACTACCCGGACCCGCAGGCGCTGCAGGCAACACTGGCCGAGGCCGGGCTGCAGGTCGGCGCGCTGCGGCCGCTGCATGGGCGTACACCGTTCAACAGCTGGCTGCTGGTCGCGCGCCGAGAGCGGTAGCGCCGGGCCATGCCCGGCGGATGCCATGCGCGCCGCTGCGCTCGCCGGGCCGGGCACGGCACAACCGGTCATCACCAACAGCCGGCTGCGGGTCGCGCGCCGAGAGCGGTAGCGCCGGGCCATGCCCGGCGGATGCCATGCGCGCCGCTGCGCTCGCCGGGCCGGGCCCGGCACAACCGGTCATCACCAACAGCCGGCTGCGGGTCGCGCGCCGAGAGCGGTAGCGCCGGGCCATGCCCGGCGGGTGCCATGCGCGCCGCTGCGCTCGCCGGGCCGAGCCCGGCACAACCGGCTATCCGGCCGGCAGCTGCGCCTTCAGCCCGCGTTCCTCCAGCGCCTGCAGCACGTGCTCGATGATGGCCAGGTTGTGGCCGTGGGCAGCCCCTTCATGCAACAGCACGATCGCGCCCGCGCGCAGGTCGGGCAGCAGGCGCGCGAGTACGGCCTGCGGCGTGCAGCCGACCCCGTCATAGCCCCGGGCGCTCCAGCCCACGCGTACCAGCCCCAGTTTCTTCAGCACCGGTGCCACGAACGGGTTGGTCATGCCGACCACCGAGCGGTACCAGCGCACCGGCTGCCCGCCCACCGCTTGCAGGGCCTGCTGGCAGCCTTCGATCTCGGCGGCCATGGTGGCCGGGCCGAGCCGCCAGAAACGGGCCTGCGGGTGGCTGTGGCTGTGGTTGCCCAGGTCATGCCCGCGACGCAGGATCTCCTCCACCAGGGCCGGATGCGCCAATGCGCGCTCGCCCACCAGGAAGAAGGTCGCCCGCGCGCGGTGGCGGTCGAGCAGGTCCAGCAGCGCGGGGGTGTCCCCGCTGGGGCCATCGTCGATGGTCAGCCAGACGCTGTTGCCGGCCCCGGGCAGCCGATCCAGCACCGGGGCATAGAAGCGGCTGTTGGGCAGGAACACCGGCACCAGGAACAGTGCGTGGCTGGCGACCATCAGGGCCAGGCCCCAGGGCCAGCCCGCCAGCACCCAGACCAGGATCACCAGCAGCTGCGACAGCACCAGCCAGGGCAGCCAGCGCCAGGGCCGGGTCGGGATGCGATGCAATGTTCCTGCGTTGGTCATGCCCCATGATGCCATGAGGGGTAGAATCGATGATTCGAATTTCCGGACCCATGACTGCCATGTCCCTCGATCCTGCCCTGCGTTCGCGCATCGAATCCATCCTCAACGACAACCGCGTCGTGCTGTTCATGAAGGGCCAGCCGTCGATGCCGCAATGCGGTTTCTCGGCCAAGGCCGTGGGCGCCCTGCAGGACCTGGGCGTGGAGTTCGCCCATGTCAACGTGCTGGCCGACGCGGAGATCCGCGAGGGCATCAAGGCCTATGGCGACTGGCCGACCATCCCGCAGCTGTACATCGATGGTGAACTGGTCGGCGGCAGCGACATCGTGCTGCAGATGGCCGCCAGCGGCGAACTGAGCAGCGTGCTGGGCCTGGCCGCGCCGGACCGCACTCCGCCGCGCATCACGGTCACCCCGGCCGCGGTGGAAATGCTGAAGGGCGCGCTGGCCGATTCGCCCGGTGCCTCGCTGCAGCTGAGCATCGACGCGCGCTTCCAGCCGAACTTCCAGCTGGCCCCGCACGACGACGGCGCGATCGCCGCCGAATCCAACGGCCTGCGCGTGCAGTTCGACCTGGCCAGCGCGCGCCGCGCCGATGGCATCACCATCGATTGGGTCGATGACATCCGCGGCAAAGGCCTGGCCATCGACAACCCGAACGCGCCCAAGCCGGTGCAGGACATCAGCGTGCGCGATGCCGACGACCGCGTGCGCGCGGGCAACGTCATCCTGGTGGACGTGCGTCCGGCCGAGGAGCGCGCCATCGCCGCCGTCGGCGTGCCGTTCCGCAGCTTTGACGGCAGCGGCCGTGCCGAGCTGGAAGCACTGCCGAAGGACACCGCGCTGGCCTTCCTGTGCCACCACGGTGGCCGCAGCGCGCAGGCTGCCGAGCAGTTCCGCGCACTGGGCTTCACCCAGGTGTTCAACGTCAGCGGCGGCATCGATGCCTGGTCGGACGAGGTGGACAACGGCGTGCCGAAGTACTGAGCGGGTGCGCCTGGCCCGATGAAAAACGCCGGCAATCGCCGGCGTTTTTTTTCTTGCCCGGCACCACGCTTACCCGGCAAACCCGCCTTCGGCCAGGTAATCCAGTTCCTCCGGCGTGGGAATCCGGCCCAGCACCGCATTGCGGTGCGGGAACCGGCCAAAGCGGCGGATGATGTCGCGGTGCAGCTCGGCGTACTGCAGGTATTCCTTGTCACCCAGCACATCGAACATCGCCACCGACCGGTCCTGGTCCAGTGGGTCTTCGGAGTGCTCGAACGGCAGGTAGATGAAGGCCCGCAGCTTGGGCACCAGCTGCAGGTCCAGGCCCTCCTCGATGGCGCGCGTGGCGTAATGCCGGGCCAGGCCATCGGTGGCATAGGAATGGGCGGTACCCCGGAAGCAGTTGCGCGGGTACTGGTCCAGCAGCACCATCAGCGCCAACGCGCCATCGGCACTGCTCAGCCAGTGTTCGCGCGCGCGCGCCGCCGCCGCATGGTGCTCGTCCGCGAACAGCGCACGGAACCGCGCATCGAACGCATCGTCACGCGCGAACCACTTCGCAGGGCCCGCCTCCTTCCAGAATTCCACCACTTGCGCGGCAACGTCCATCACCTACTCCCCAGGGCCGGCGCGCCGCGCCAGGCCGTCATCATCATTCGTCGAAGCGCAGGTGGCGGACCGACTTGCCGTTGCGCCGGATAAGCTTAAGCGCCTCGATACCGATCTGGATATGGTTTTCCACGAACTGGGAGCTGACCTTGGCATCGGAGGCCTCGGTCTTGACCCCGTCGGGGATCATCGGCTGGTCCGAGACCAGCAGCAGGGCACCGCTGGGGATGTGGTTGGCGAAGCCGGCAGCGAACACCGTGGCCGTTTCCATGTCGATGGCCATGCAGCGCATCGCCCGCAGGCGCTCCTTGAACGCCTCGTCGTGCTCCCAGACCCGGCGGTTGGTGGTGTAGACGGTGCCGGTCCAATAGTCGTGGCCGAGGTCGCGGATCATGGTCGAGACCGCCCGCTGCAGGGCGAAGGCCGGCAGCGCCGGCACCTCCGGCGGCAGGTAGTCACCGGAGGTGCCCTCGCCGCGGATCGCCGCGATCGGCAGCACCAGGTCGCCCAGCGCGTTCTTGCGCTTCAGGCCACCGCACTTGCCCAGGAACAGCACGGCCTTGGGCATCACCGCCGACAGCAGGTCCATGATGATCGCGGCATTGGGGCTGCCCATGCCGAAGTTGATCATGGTGATGCCATCGACGGTGGCGCTGGCCATCGGCCGGTCCAGGCCCACGATGGGCGCCCCGGTCAGCTCGGAGAAGGTGTGCAGGTAGCCCCCGAAGTTGGTCAGCAGGATGTGCTGGCCAAACTGGTCCAGGGGCACGCCGGTATAGCGTGGCAGCCAGTTGTCGACGATTTCCTGCTTGCTCTTCATGGGCATTCCAGAACGGCGTGGGGCCGATAGTGTAGGCGTCCGCCTGCCCGGTCACACCTGCTCCTGCAACGAAGAAGGGCGGCCTTGCGGCCGCCCTCCCAGGGTTCCCCGGGGGTACCGGATCGCTTAGAAGCGCACCGACCAGCGCAGGTTCGCACCGTGGTCGCGACTTTCATCGCCGAACTGGCCGGTGTAGCCCAGTTCCAGCTGCTGGCGGGCGGTCAGCCAGGCCGACAGGCCCAGTTCGGCCACCACCGCGCTGTCGGCAATCGGCGCGCCGCTTACCGCGAATGCGTCGCCGCCGCTGGCAAAGCCCAGCTTGGCCACCGGACTGCGGTCGCCCGAGGCATGGCGGTAACCCACACCACCGCGCACGTGCAGCCAGCTGTCCTGCTGGAACGAGGCCTTCAGGCCCTTGTCGAAGCGCACACCGGCCGTTGCCAGCGTTGTGCGGGCGTCCTCGACGTTGCCCTGCAGGGCCGCGGCACCGCCGCGCTCGTTGATCGACTTCAGGTCCACTTCAACACGCGCCACCTGCAGGTACGGCTCCAGGCCGGCTTCGCGGCCACCGAAGCGGTAGGCCGCCTCGATGAAGGCCTGGCGGGTACGGCCGTCGTAGCGCGCGCTCAGCGTATCGCTGTAGCCGGCGAATGCCAGCTCACGGGTGCTGTCGATGTCGTGCTCGCTCCAGGCCAGGCCACCGCGCAGGCCGAAACCGCCCCAGTTGTGGCTGGCATAGGCGCCGAAGTGGGTGTTGTCGATCTTCGACTTCGCCCGGCGACCCTCCTGCTGCTTGAGGTCGGTACGGCCGGTGCCGGCCAGCAGGCCGACCTGCCAACCGCCGAACTCGCGGTCCACGCCCACCAGCAGGCCGTTGCTGTTGGCTTCGGTACGTGCCGTGTTGGTGTTGCCATCCAGCGTGCCATTGCCGCCGATCGCCTGCACCCAGACGCCGGTTGCGGCGGCATCGTCACCGCCCGGGGCGACTGCGCCGACGCGGCGCGACAGGGCGGCATCACGCACGTAGCGGCTGCCTTCGACCAGCGCGACCGAGGTGGCCGCGTGCAGTTCACCGCTCAGGCTGTCCAGCGCGGCGCCAACCTGCTGCGGGAACAGCGTGGTCAACGGCTTGGGCAGGCCCTGGTTGATCGCCAGGGTGTCGGCCACGGTGGCGACCGCACGCTGGTTTTCGGTGGTGGCCGAGCTGACCAGCGCGTTGCCACGGGTCACTTCGATGCGTGCGCCGCTGGCGCCATAGGCCAGGTTGAACTGCATGAAGGGCGAGAACGCGCTGAAGTCGGTGGTGGCGAACTGCCCGTTCACTCCACCGTCGGCACGGATGAAGTTGAACTGCTCACCCAGGTAGTAGATGCCCGGTTCGGGCAGGGCCACCAGGGTCCCGTCGAGGGTGGCGGTGCCGGTGACATGCAGCTGGTCGCTGCGGCTGCCCGGCGCAATTTCGGCCTCGTACACGCCGGTGGCGGTCTGCACGTAGTCACCATTGATGGTCAGCGTGCCGATCGAATTGCCCGGGGCGATGGTGCCCTTGACGATCGTAAAGCCGAGCGTACCAGTGCCCTTCAGCGTGGCGCCCTCTTCCACGGCGGTCATGCCGCCGTTCTGGGTGCCATTGAACGACACCACACCCCCCACGATGTCCAGGAAGGTGTTGTCCAGCACGCCGGTGGCACCCACGCGCGTATTGCCGCCGAACATGTCGAAGAACGTGCTGCTCAGCGTGCCGTCCACCTGCAGCGAGCCATCGTGCATTTGCATGTAGTCGACGCGGACGTTGCCGGTTTCGGTGATGGTGCCGGTGCCACCGGTCATGCCCAGCCAGCGGCCATCCACCTTGCCAGCGACCACGAGCTTGCCACTGGCAAGATCGATATCGGAGTTGCTTGTCACCGAACCGGCGTTGAGCCAGGCCTCACCACCGCTGATACCCAGCGGCGTTGAATGCAGCGAACCGTTGAGCACGAAGCGACCGCCCGGCACCGACACGCTGCCCAGGGTATTGGCGCCGTCCAGTTCCAGCACGCCTTCGCGCACCACGGCACCGTTGAAGCTGTTGTCGCCGCTCAGGCGCAGCCAGCCGGCACCGCTCTTGGTCAGCCTGCCCGGGCCACCGATATCGTTGGTCCAGTCATCCCAGGCGTCACCTTCCCAGACCTTCAGGCCGCCGGCCTTCTGGTTCATCACTACGTTGGTATCCACGCGCAGCGAACCGTAGCCTTCGATGGCCTTGGCCAGGTTCATCAGGCCCCAACCATAGACGTCGTCCACACCGACCGCGCCCAGGTCGGTGGCGGTGGTGAGCAGCACGTCGCGCACCTGCGCGTTGTCCAGGTAGGGGAAGCGTTCAAACAGCAGGCCCAGTGCACCGGTCACATGCGGTGCGGCCATGGAAGTGCCGGTCATGTCCTCGTAGCGATAGGTTGGAACGCGCTGCTGCACATCCAGGCCGATCGCCGCGTCGGGGCCGGTCTGGAACGGTGCGCCGGTGATCTGCGAGTCGGCGCCATAGACGGTGGAGGCGATCTCGCTGCCCGGCGCTGCCAGGCACCAGTTGGCGCTCAGGCCGCAACGCATCGAACTTTCGTCCAGCACCAGATTACGGTTGACGTTCACCACGCTCAGCCAGTACGGCTCCAGGTCGGCCTGCACGCGCGGCAGCGTGGCATGAACGCCAGCGATCGGCGCATCCTCCGGCGAGGTGTTGTACGGGTAGGTATTGCCGGCCGCCCAGACCTGGATCATGCCGTTCGCACGCGAACCGTCGCCGATGATCTGGAAGTAGTCATCGTAGGCGGCGTTGTTGAAGAAGCCCACATCCTGCTCATCAGCCGTGGTCGGTTCGCTGCTGAAACCCCAGCTGTGGTTGACCGCGCGCACCTGCTGCGCGTTCAACTGCGCGTACAGATCGGCGAACACGCTGTCCGACGGCCCCAGGCCGATCGAACCGGAACGGTACTCCTGCGCGACCGGATCGACATCCCAGATGGTGATGCTGTTGAAGAACAGCCGCGCCACCGAAAGGTCCGCGCCGAAGGCCACACCGTGGGTACCGGCGCCGTCACGGTTGGCGGCGATGGTGCCCGACACATGCGTGCCGTGGGTGTTGTAGGCAAGACCCGCGAACAGGCCCTGAGCGTTGACGTTGTCGATGTTGGCCTGATCCATGTCGAGGATGGTCAGGTCGATGGCCACGTCATCACCGTCGCTGCTGAAGCAGGCGTCCGGCCCGGTCAGCAGGGTGGTGTTGCCGCACGCCGATCCGTCGGCCAAGCGGTCGGCCAGGTGGATGCTTCGATGATTCTTGCCCGCAAATTCGGTGTGATCCAGGCCCGTGCCGCTGTCGAACACGCCCAGACGGATACCGTTACCGGTCAGCCCACGCGCGTAGGCGGCGTCGGCGTTGACGGCCTGCAGGCCCCAGTCGCGGTTGAACTCGCTGGTCCGCCAGCTGGCGCGGTCTCCCATCGATCCCATCACCGGCTGCGGCTCGGCGCCGACCTGGGCGGCAATGGGGCTGGCCACCACGACCGGAGCGGCAACGTCGGCCACGGTCGCTGCCGGAAGCGCACGTGCAGCCTGCAGGCTGCGCTGGTACTGGTAGCGCGACAGCTCATCGGCACTGCCTTGGGCGAGGGCCGGCAGTGCGGCCGCCATCAGCAGCGAGCCGACGATGGCCGAGGCCAGGGGGGAAGGCAGGAAGGAACGACGGGAGAAGGAAGAGCGGTACGACGTTGAAACGGTCATCGGGGATTACGTCCTTGATTCCATGGAATGTTTCCGGTGCTGCTCCTTCGTGGAGCACGAGGCGCAACACCCTGGCGGCGAGCCCGCGCGCGCGCGTGCCGGCATGACGCTATCGGCCCGCGTCACAAGAACTTAATACATTTTTCACGCGCTTGATGTCGGGAAAGACCCCACTGCGCCCCTGTCCAAGGTCACTTGGCAAACCCCTGCGCTCCCCGCTAGCGTCCAGGGATTCACACTGCGGGCAGGGGACTCTGCATGGCATCGACGTTGTTGCGCGCCGGGCTCGGGCTGGCGCTGGTTTCACTGTGCACGGCACCGGCGGTGGGCGCGTCGCGCTTCGTTGCCGACCCCTACCCCAGCACCTACAGGACGCACCCGGATGGCCCGCTGCTGATCCAGAACGCCACCGTGCTGACCGGCACCGGCCAGCGCCTGGACAACGCCGACGTGCTGATGCGCGACGGCCGCATCGTTGCCGTGGGCAGCGCGCTGCAGGCCGATGCCAGCGTCACCCGGATCAACGCCCACGGAAAATGGGTGACCCCCGGCCTGATCGACGTGCATTCGCACCTGGGCGTGTATCCCAGCCCCGGCGTCGGCGCGCACAGCGACGGCAACGAGATGACCGCACCGGTCACCGCCAACGTGTGGGCCGAACATTCGGTGTGGCCCCAGGACCCCGGCTTCCAGGCCGCGCTGGCCGGTGGCGTGACCAGCATGCAGGTGCTGCCGGGCTCGGCCAACCTGGTGGGTGGCCGCGGCGTGACCCTGAAGAACGTCCCGGCCATCACCTACCAGGCGATGAAATTTCCGGGTGCACCGTGGGGCCTGAAAATGGCCTGCGGCGAGAATCCGAAACGGGTCTACGGCGAAGGCAAGGGCGTCGCTCCAGCGACGCGGATGGGCAATGTCGCCGGCTACCGCGCCGCCTTCATCGATGCCGCCGACTACATCGCCAAAAGCAAACCCAAGCCGGCCAAACGCAAGGGCTGGTTCGGCAGCGACAAAGGTGACAGTGCCGGCGATGCCGGCGGCAAGCGCGATCTCAAGCTGGACACGCTGGCCGGCGCGATCCAGGGCGACATCCGCGTGCACATCCACTGCTACCGCGCCGACGAAATGGCCACCATGCTCGACCTGGCCAAGGAATTCGGCTTCAAGGTCGCCGCGTTCCACCACGGCGTGGAGGCCTACAAACTGGCCGACCGGCTGGCCGCCGACGGCGTCTGCGGTGCGCTGTGGGCCGACTGGTGGGGCTTCAAGATGGAAGCCTTCGATGGCATCCAGGAAAACATCGCCCTGGTCGACCGCGCAAGGAACAGCTGCGCCATCGTCCACTCCGATTCTCCCGAGGGCATCCAGCGCCTCAACCAGGAAGCGGCCAAGGTCATGGCCTCGGCACGGCGTGCGCGCATGCCGGAGATCACGCCCGAACACGCCATCACCTGGGTGACCGCCAACGCCGCCAAGGCGCTGGGCATTGAAGGCCAGACCGGCACCCTGGAGGCCGGCAAGATGGCCGATGTGGTGGTCTGGAACGGCAATCCCTTCAGCTCGTACGCGCTGGCCGAACAGGTCTTCATTGATGGCCGTCGGCTGTACGACCGCAGCGCACCGGCGTCGACGCCGCGTTCCGATTTCCAGCTTGGCCAGGAGGTGCGCTGATGGGCGTGTTGAACAAGCGTCGCCGGGCATGGTCCGGCGCTACCGTGGTGGCGCTGTTGTTGATGGCAACCGCAGCCTCGGCGCAGGACCTGCTGGTGCGCAACGCCACGGTGCATACCGCCAGCGCGCGCGGCAGCCTGCAGCATGCCGACGTGCTGGTGCAGGGTGGCGTCATCCGCGCGGTGGGCAATGGCCTGGCCGTACCGGCGGGCGCCACCGTGGTCGAGGCCGATGGCCGGCCCCTGACACCGGCACTGTTCGGCGGCATCACCGAAACCGGCATCGAAGAAGTGTCCGGTGAATCGAGCACGGTGGACAGTACGCTGAAGATCGGCGAGCAGCCCCTTCGCCCGGAGTTCGACGTCACCCTCGCCTACAACCCGGCCTCGGTGCTGATTCCGGTGACGCGGCTGGAAGGCATCGGCTTCACCGCACTGGGCGCGGCCACCGGTGGTGGCTTCGTGGCCGGCCAGGGCGGCGTGATGCGGCTGGACGGCAGCGCCGACCCGATCGGCCCGCGTGCCCTGTTCCTGCGCATCGGCGCAGCGGCCTCCGAACTCACCGGGCATTCGCGCGCCGCGCAATGGATGCTGCTGCAGCAGATGATCGACGAGGCACGCGGGCAGGTCGCTGCGGACTCGCCGCACGCGCTGCTGACGCCGGCCGGGCGCCGTACGCTCGGCCGCTACCTGGCCGGTCAGGGCCGCATCGTGGTGGAGGTCGATCGCGCCGCCGACATCCGCCAGCTGCTGCGCTGGGCCGCCCGCGAGAAGGTGAAGATCGCCATCGCCGGTGCCAGCGAAGCGTGGCAGGTCGCGCCGGAGCTGGCCGCTGCGCACGTGCCGGTGTTCGTCGATGTGCTGGCCAACCTGCCGGCCAGCTTCGACCAGCTCGGCGCCACGCTGGAGAACGCGGCGCGCCTGCAGCGTGCAGGTGTGGCGGTCTCCTTCGTGCAGCGCGGCGACGCCACCCACAATGCACGCAAGATGCGCCAGCTGGCCGGCAATGCGGTCGCCAACGGCCTGCCCTGGGCCGACGGCCTGGCCGGGCTGACCCGGGTGCCGGCACAGGCCTTCGGCGTGGCCGACCAGATCGGCAGCATCGAGCCGGGCAAGCGTGCCGACCTGGTGCTGTGGGAAGGCGATCCGCTGGATGTGGCGCACTATGCCGAACAGGTCTGGCTGGGCGGCCGTGCGATGCCGATGCGCTCGCGCCAGACCGAACTGCGTGACCGCTACCTGCAGCGCAACGCCCAGCCCTGATTCCCCCGAAAGGACCCGCCATGGCTCCCCTGCACTGGTACTTCGACTTCGTCTCGCCCTACTCCTACCTGCACTGGCAGAAGGTGAAACGGCTGCCGCAGTTCGCCCGGGTGCAGCCGGTGCCGATCGCCTTCGGCGCGGTCCTGCATCACCTGGGCAACCTCGGTCCGGCCGAGATTCCGGCCAAGCGGCGCTTCATGTACCGCCAGCTGCTGTGGACCTCGCAGGCCGAGGGCACGCCGCTGCGCTTCCCGCCGGGCCATCCGTTCAACCCGCTGGCGGCGCTGCGGCTGTGCCTGGCCGCCGGCACCGGCGCCCAGGCGGTGGACGTGCTGTTCGACTGGATCTGGCGCGACGGCAATGCCGCCGACAGCGCCGAGGCCCTGCGCGAACCGGCCGCCCGCCTGGGCATCGCCGACGTGGACGCGGCCATCGCCGAACCGGCGATCAAGGAACAGCTGCGGCGCAACACCGAGGCGGCGATCGGAGCCGGCGTGTTCGGCGTCCCGACCCTGGCCATCGACGGAGAACTGTTCTGGGGCAACGACGCACACCCCCTGATGGTGGCCGTGCTGGACGACCCCGGGCTGCTGCAGCACCCGGACTGGCAACAGGCCGTCGCCCTGCCGGTGGCGGTGCAGCGCAGTCGCTGAACAGGGCGTGGCGCGTTTCCCTCGCGCGCCCGCCCTCATTCTGAGATAGTTTTCACACTTCCGAACCTACAACCGCCCTGGAGGGGGAGCCGCGGATGCGCATCGGAATCGTCGTCGACTCGGCCTGCGACCTGCCGCAGGACTTCATTGCCGCCCATAACATCGTGCTGCTTCCGATCACCGTGCGCATCGGCGAAGCCGTGCTGGCCGATCACCGCGATGAGCAGGCCACGCTCAGTTTCCTGCACGCGCACGTGGCCGAACACGGCGCCGAGGCGAAGACCATTCCTTTCAGCGTCAACCAGATCCGCGACCTGTTCCTGCAGCAGCTGGTGATCGATTACGACCACGTGTTCTGCATGACCATCACCAAGACCCGCAGCCCGATCCACGACAACGCGCTGCAGGCCAGCTTCGCCATCCTCAACGACTACAAGCCGGTGCGGCAGGCGGCAGGCTACAACTCGCCGTTCGCCTTGCGCGTGCTGGACACCCAGAACCTGTTCGCCGCACAGGCGGTGACCGCGGTGGAAGCGGTGCGCCTGCGCGACAGCGGCGCCAGCGTGCAGCAGATCCGCGAACGCCTGGAGGCGCTGGCCGGCAACGTACACGGCTACATGGTCACCCGCGACCTGTACTACATGCGCGCCCGCGCCCGGCATAAGGGCGACCGCAGTGTCGGCCTGCTCAGCGCCGCGCTGGGCAGCGCGCTGGACATCAAACCGGTGCTGCATGGCTACCGCGGCGAGACCGGGCCGGTCGCCAAGATCAAGGGCTTCGACAACGCGGTGCTGAAACTGTTCGCGGTGGTCGGCCAGCGCGTGCGCGCCGGACTGATGACGCCGACGGTGTGCGTGAGCTACGGCGGCGAGCTGGACGAGCTGCGTGCGCTGCCGGGCTATGCGCAGATGAAGGAGGTCTGCGCCAGCCATGGCGTGACCGTGTACGAATCGGTGATGAGCCTGACCGGCATGGTCAACGTCGGCAAGGGCGCGGTCACCGTGGGCTTTGCCGATGCGCCACATCGGTTTGAATGACGGCCAACCGCACACCGCACTCTGCACATCGATTCCACCGCACCTGTGCCAGCCTTGCCGCACTTCAAGGAGACCACCATGCCTGCGCAGTACCACATCAGCCTGCCCGACCCGTCCAAGGCCCGCGGCAACGACCCGGACCTGTCCTTCCATTCGCAGGGCGCGGCCGGCTTTGCCGAAGAACTGCAGAATGCCCTGCGCAACGGCAGCCTGTTCGAACGCTGGAAGGCCAAGCAGCCCGACCCGGATGCAGTGGAGCCGCAGTGGGGCGTGACCGATCCGGACGCGACCGTGACCGGTGAACAGAAGGACCTGCGCATCAACCTGGTGGCCACCACGCGCATCGACAGCGACGTGTTCAAGCAGCGCCTGCGCCTGCTGGCCGGCAGCCATTGGGAGCTGCGCGACGTGCGTTGAGGTGACGCCGGGCATGGCCCGGCGTTTCCCGATCTCTACCAGCCACCGCCCAGCGCGCGATACAGCTCCACCCGTGCGATCGCCGCGCTCGCCTGGCTGTTGGCCAGTGCGGCCTGGTTGTCCAGCGCGATGCGCTGGGTGCTCAGCACATCCAGCATGTCGACCACGCCGGCCCGGTACTGGCGGCGTGCCGCGCCCAGTGCGGTCTCGCTCTCGTCCACTGCCACGTGCAGCTGCAGCGTGCGCTGCTGCTCGGCAGCGTAGCCATCAATGGCGTCATCCACTTCATGCCAGGCCTGCAGCACGGTACGGCGGAACTGCAGCGACGCCTGCTGCTGCTGCAGCCTGCTCATTGCAAGATTGGCCTTCAGCTTGCCGCCCTGGAAGATCGGCAGGCTGATCGCCGGCCCGATGCTGAAGCGGTGCGCATTCCAGCCGTCCAGCTCATCGAGCTGCCTGGCCTGGAAGCCGGCGTCGCCGTTCAGGGTGATGCGCGGCAGGAAGCTGGCCTGGGCCACGCCGATGCCGGCGGTGGCCGCATGCAGGGCCGCTTCGGCGCGCCGGATGTCGGGGCGGCGTTCGGCCAGTTCACTGGGCATTCCCACCGCGACTGCGGGCAGGGCCGGCCAGTCGCGGCGCGCGGCCTGCAGCTGCGCGTCCAGCGCTTGCGGCGGCTGTGCCAGCAGCAGCGCCAGCGCATTGCGCAGCTGGGATTCGCGGTGCCGCAGCGGTGCGATGCGCGCCTGCAGCGACGCGACCTGCGCCGCCGCGCTGGACACCTGCAAGGTACTGGCCACGCCCTGGCGCTGGCGCGCTTCGGTCAGCCGCTGGATGTCGTGGGCGATGCTGAGGTTGTCCCCGGTGATCGCCAGCAGCTGCCGCGTCGCCCGCAGCTGCAGATAGCCACGCGCGGTTTCCGCCAGCAGCGCGATGCGCACCGCGTGGGCGTCCTCCTCGGCCATCTGCACGCGCGCATCGGCCGCTTCCAGCTGACGCCGGACGCGGCCCCACAGGTCCAGTTCCCAGCTCAGGCCGATGCCGGCCTGGAACAGCCCGTAGTCATCACGACCGCCGTTGCCGGACGGATCATTCAGGCCCACCTCGCTGTTGCGTGCGCGCACGCCACTGGCGCTCGCGCTGACACTGGGCAGCCGGTCGGCCGCGCTGATGCCACGTGCGGCGCGGCTCTGCTGCACGCGGTTGGCGGCCAGCTGCAGATCCAGGTTGGCCGCCAGCACCTGGCCAGCCAGATGGCCCAGCAGGGGATCATCGAAGCCGGCCCACCAGGCAGCGTCCTGGTCGATCGCAGTACTGGCAACCGCCTCGCCCTGCCAGTGACTGGGCAGCTCGGCCTGCGGGCGCACGAAGTCCGGCCCCATCGTGCAGGCTGCCAGGGCCGCGCACAGGGCAGCTGCAGCGACGGTGCGCATCACGGTGACTGCGCTCATGCGCCCTCCCCGCGCTTGTGGCCCGGACGGTGCTGCACGCTCTGCGCAGGCACGCGGCTGCCCAGGTCAACGCTGGCTTCCACCGACATGCCGGCACGCAGCTGGTCCAGCAGTGGCTGGCCCGGCTCCAGCACGATCTTCACCGGAATGCGCTGCACCACCTTGGTGAAGTTGCCGGTGGCGTTTTCCGGTGCGACGGCGGCGAAGGTGACGCCGGTCGCCGGCGCGATGCTGTCGACGTGGCCACGCAGCGGCGTGCCCGGGAATACGTCCACCTTCAGCTCGACCTGCTGCCCGGCCTGCATGCGGGTCATCTGGGTTTCCTGGAAATTGGCGACCACGAACGCGCGCTGCAGCGGCACCACCGCTGCCACCGGCGTGCCCGGGGTCAGGTACGCCCCCACGCGGACCGCGCGGCGGCCGACCACGCCATCGATCGGCGCGCGCAGCACGGTGTGCGAAAGATCCAGCTCGGCACGCGCCTGCGCCGCTTCTGCGCGTTGCACCGCTGCCTGCGCGGCCTGCACGCCGGCGGCCAGGATGTCGGTGCGCTGGCGTGCGGTGGTCAGCGCCGCCTGGCCCTGCTGCAGGTGCGCACTGGCCACGGCCTGCTTCGATTGCGCCTGCTGTGCGTTCTGCACGGTACCGGCGCCATCCCGGGCCAGTTCGCGGTAGCGCTGCTGGTCGGCACTGGCCAGGCGCAGCTCGGAGCGGCTGACATCGACGCTGGCACGCGCCTGTTCGATCAGCGAGCCCTGCTGGGCCAGCGCGGCCTGCGCGTTGGCCAGCTGCGCACGGGCATTGGCCAGGTCGGCACGCGCGGCCTGCAGCGCCACCTGGTAATCGCGGTCGTCGATGCGGGCGAGCACGTCGCCGGCCTTTACGGTCTGGTTGTCGTCCACCTCCACCGTACTGACGAAGCCGGCGATCTTCGGCGCAACGACCGTGAAGTCGGCATTGACGTAGGCATTGTCCGTGCGCTGGTAGCGGCCATCACGCAGCAGCAGCCAGCCACCGAGGGCCAGGGCCAGCACGCCCAGCGCAAGGCCGGTATGGAGGATTGTCTTGTTGGGGGTCATGGGGAGTCCTTGCAATGGGGTCATGCCACAGCGCGTGGCGGATGGACGCGCGTGGCCCAGGGCAGCAGCGGCAGGCAGGCCAGCGCGACCAGCGCCACCAGCCAGTACAGGTCAGCCGACACCAGGGCCTGCATCTGGGCATGCAGGCGCGCCGGAAGGTCGGCGCTGGCAGGCAACCACGGCTGGTTGCCCAGGTGCTCGACCAGCGCAGTGGAATGGAAGTGCCGGCGCGACTGCCCGATGGCGTCCAGCACGCCGCCGGCGAACACGGCGGAAAAGCCTTTGACGGTGTTGAACCAGGCCGAGGCGAACGGACCGTCCTGCGGCGCCAGGCCCGTGGTGGCCAGCAGCAGCAGGGGCAGTACCGCCATCGGCTGGGCCAGCACCTGCAGCAGCTGCACCCACAGGAAGTTGTCGCGGTTCCATTGCACATCCAGGTGCGCACCGAGGAAGCAGGCCGCGGCCAGCAGCAGAAGTCCGGCGGCCTGCACCCAGCGGCAGTCCACGCCACGCTGGTTCATCAAGGTGGCCACCAGAGGCAGCGCGATGATCTGCGGCAGGGCCACCCACAGCAGCAGGGGTGCGGTCTGCAGCGGCCGGTAGCCCTGCACGCTGGCCAGGTAGGCGGACGGAATGGAAATCACCGCCAGCAGCGCGAACAGCACGCCTATGCAGGTCACCAGCGAGTAGCTGAGATTGCGGTTGGCCAGCAATTGCAGCTTGAAGAACGGCAGCGGATGGAACCATTCGTTGATGAAGAACAGCACCAGCAGGCCGCCACCACCGCCCAGCAGCAGCGTGACCAGCGGGGAATCGAACCAGTTCAGGCGCGGGCCCTGGGTCAGGCCCAGCACCAGCATCACCAGCGCGGGAAAGCCCAGCGCCAGGCCCACCCCGTTGAACTGGGCGAAGCGCTCCAGCCGCAGCGGGTCCTGCGGCAGTCCCCAGCCGACCATGGCCATGCCGGCCACGCAGAACGGCACGATCTGCCAGAACGCGAACTGCCAGCCGGCATGCTCGACCCACAGCGCGGCCAGCGGCGTGCCCATGCTCGGTCCGAAGGTGGCGGTCAGCGCGTAGCCGGCCAGGCCGTACAGCTTGATGCCCGGCGGCAGGAAGCGCAGCGCCACGCTCATCAGCAGTGGCGGCAGTGCGCCACCGGCCAGGCCCTGCAGCGCGCGCAGCAGCAGGAAGGTGGGCAGGTCCGGTGCCAGCGGGCACAGCACGCCCAGCAGCATGAAGGCGGCGATCATCACCAGGGCGAAGCGGCGCAGCGAGAAGGTCACCGCGCACCACGGCGCGAATGCCATGGCGCTGACCGACATCGCGCTGTACACGCCGATGATCCAGCTGCCCTCGTCCACGCTGAAACCCATTGCACCGCGGATGTCGGCCAACGCGACCTTGGTGATGTTCTCGTTGAAGCCCGATACCAGCACCACCAGCAGCACGCCGCACAGGCCGACCACGATGCGGCGGTCGAAGGCAGGAGCAGCGGGGGCGGCCGGGGCCGTGGGCATGACGACTGCGCTCATCGGCGGCGGCCGATCCGTGCAGCGCACGGCAGGTGAAGCGACATGGCGTGCGCTCCGTGAAAGTGGGGAGCGCAGTCTAGGCAGGGGGAATGCTACGGAAAATGGCGTCGATGCGATGGCAGGCGTGCGTTGCACGCACGGGTCCGATCGGCTCAGCCCTGCAGGGGCTCGGCATCGCACATCGCCTTGATCGCGCGGCGCAGCCAGCGGTGCGCGGGATCATTGTCCATGCGCGGGTGCCAGGCCTGCACCAGCGCTACCGTGCGTACCGGAACCGGCAGCGGGAACATGCGCAGCGGCAGTCCCATGTAGGCGATCCGGTCCAGCATCACGCTGGGCATCTGCGGCAGCACCAGGTCCGACGACGCCGCAGCGAAGATCGCGCCATGGAAGGTGGGAATCACCATCGCCACCCGCCGCGCCAGGCCCATCTGCGCCAGTTCGTCGTCGATCGGCCCATGGGCGATGCCGCGCCGCGAGACCGAGATGTGCTCGCAGGCAGCGAACCGTTCGGCGGTGATGTCACCGTCGAACAACGGATGCCCTTCGCGCGCCGCGCCCAGCAACGCGGTGGTGAACAGGTTCTGCACCTTGGTTTCCGCCGTATGCTTGCCGGCGGTGCTGATGAACAGATCGATCCGGCCCTGCACCATCGCATCATCATCGGTATCGCCCTCGGGCATGAAGCGCAACGTGCAGCGCGGCGCCTGCTGGCGGAACACTTCGCGCAGGCGGCCGCCATAGCTGCCGATGAACACATCGTTGGCGCGGATGCTGAAGGTGTGCTCCAGGGTCTGCATGTCCACTTCGCGGCCGTCATGGAACACCCGGTGGGCCTGCTCGATCACATCGCGCACCTGCTCGCGCAGTTCCAGCGCGCGCGGGGTCGGGGCCAGCCCGCGGCCAGCGCGCACCAGCACCGGGTCGCCCAGCGCCTCGCGGATCCGCCCCAGGGTACGGCTCATGGCCGGAGCGCTCAGATTCATGCGCCGCGCAGCACCGGCCACGCTGCCTTCGTCCAGCAGCACATCCAGGGCCAGCAACAGGTTCAGATCGGGCAGGGGCATGGCAGTCTCCAATGATTGGCGTGACTCTACGACACTGGCGGCTGCCATCGATTGCGTGCCACGCATGTATTGCCTGCGCCGCACGGCATGGGTGCAGGGCGCGGCATGGGCGACCATCGCCGCCTGCCAAGGAGATGCCGATGTTCACTACCCTGCTGGTCGCCCTCGACGGCGGCCCCCAGCATGACGCCCTGCTCGACCTGGTCAGCCACCTGGCGGGGCCACGCAGCCGCGTGCACCTGCTGTGCGTGCTCGACCCGGAATTCACCCTGCCAACCGACGCCAGCGAGGCCGACCGGCGCGAGTACGCCGCGGCAGCCCGGCAGCACGCGCACGCCGAAGCGGTACTGGCCGATGCCCTGGCCGACCTGCGCGAACGCGGTGTGGATGCCATCGCACAGCTGCCCAGCGGTGATCCGGGCGAGGTGATCAGTGCGCACGCGCGCCACCTCCACGCCGACCTGATCGTGATCGGCCACCGCCACCTGTCGCGGCTGCAGCGCCTGCTCGACAGCTCGGTGGCGCACTGGACCCTGGACCACGCGCCGTGCCCGGTGCTGGTGGAAACCCGCGGCAGCTGAGCGTGGCCGGCCGCCCCGCAGTGGGTGACGACCGCTTCCCGGCATCGCCCGGCGCGTGCCGGGCGCACGGCTCAGCAGTCGATCCGGCCTTCCTCGCCGCTTTCATCGTCCAGCACCCGCGCATGCAGCGTGACCTGGTTGCGACCGCCGCGCTTGGCCGCATACAGGGCCGCATCGGCATCGGCCAGCAGCTGGTCGGCGCTGGCCAGCGCCGGTGGATGCAGGTAGCCCACCCCCACACTGATGCTGACCGAGCCCTCCGGCAGCGGCAGCGCTTCCACCGCCTCGCGCAGCCGCTCGGCCAGCGCCAGCACGCCCGACAGGGCGCTGCCGGGCACGATCACCGCGAATTCCTCACCGCCGTAGCGCGCGACGCTGTCGGCGGCGCGTCCGGCGGTGGCCTGCAGCACCGCGGCCACCGCCTGCAGGCAGCGGTCGCCGGCGGGATGGCCGTGCCTGTCGTTGAATGCCTTGAAATGGTCGATGTCCACCAGCAGCAGCCCCAGCTCGCTGCCGCTGCGCCGCGCGCGGTTCCATTCGGCCAGCAGCAGCGCATCGAACTGGCGGCGGTTGGCCACCCCGGTCAGGCCATCCTGCCGCGCCAGCTGGTCCAGGCCGGCCTGGCGCTCGAGCAGGTCCATCTGCAACAGCGTGCTGCGCAGGCTGAAGCCGAGCGTGGCCACCACGAAGGCGGTCACCGCCAGGGGCCGGGCGTGGTCCACCACCAGGGTGCCGACCACCAGCAGCAGCAGCGGCAGGATGATCGGCCCACCGGCCTGCACCAGCCGGGACAGGCGCGGGTGCAGCACCCGACCGGGTGCCGGTGCCAGCCGCAGTGCCAGCGCGGCCAGCAGCAGGAACGGCAGGTCGATCAGCAGATCGTTGTACGCGCCGAACGATTGCTCGGCGGTGTAGTGGTTGATGTAGAACGCCACCAGCAGGTAGGCCAGTGCGTACAGCGCCAGCGCGCGGAAGAAGCTGCGCCGTTCGGGAACATCGCCGGCCAGCCAGCGCACCACCGCGAAGCCGGCGATGCACAGGTTCTGGATGTCGAACATGCGCTGCATGTTGGCCATCGCCTGGTCGTCGATGTCGATGCGGTCGGCAAAGGACTGGGTATGCACGAAGAACAGCACACCCAGCAGTGCAGCCATCACGCCATCGATCAGGCTGATGGTCCAGCGCTCGCGCCGCGCGCGAGCCAGGATGAACACCAGCGGCACGCCGTACAGGACGTACAGCAGCAGGCTGGCCCGCGGGGTGATGTCGGGTCGCTCGGCGATGACGGCATCCAGCATGTTGATGCCCATGCCGCCGGCCCACAGCAGCAGCGCCAGTGCCGTGGCACGCCAGCCCAGTGCCGCACGGTCGTGCTGGCCACGCCACAGGCAGGCCGCTGCGGCCAGCAACGGCGCGGCGGTCAGGAAGGCGAACGATCCACCACCGGCCGTCCCCGGCCAGAACGCCAGGACCAGGCCGTGGCAGACCACGAACAGCAGCATCAGCACCACCGGCATGCATCCCCCAGATCCGCAAGGCCGTCTGCGCGCACCATAGCGCGCTGCGCCGCCACGGTGATGTGATCCGTCTCAGCAAACCGGGTGCCGCCGGGCCCGCGCCGGGCCGCCACGGCCGCTGGCCGCTGCCTGGCGGTCGGGCGGCGGCCCCGCTCAGTCCTGCAGTGCGCGGGCGTGGTGGGCGATGTGCTCGCCGATGAAGCTGGCGATGAAGTAGTAGCTGTGGTCGTAGCCCGGCTGCAGGCGCAGGGTCAGCGGATGGCCCACGGCAGCGCAGGCCTGCTGCAGGCGCTGCGGCTGCAGCTGGCTGTCGAGGAATTCATCGGCCTGGCCCTGATCGACCAGCAGCGGCAGGCGCTCGCTGGCGCCGGCGACCAGCCCGGTGGCGTCCCACTGCGCCCAGTCGGCGCGGTCGTCACCCAGATAGGCGGTGAACGCCTTCTGTCCCCACGGCACCTGGCTGGGGGCCACGATCGGCGAGAACGCGGACACGCTGAGGTAGCGGCCGGGGTTGCGCAGTGCGATCACCAGCGCGCCGTGGCCGCCCATCGAATGGCCGCTGATGCCACGCGCGTCGGTCGCCGGGAAGCCCGCCTCGATCAGCGCCGGCAGTTCCTGCACGATGTAGTCGTGCATGCGGTAGTGCTTCGCCCACGGTTGCTGCGTGGCGTTGAGATAGAAGCCGGCGCCCTTGCCCAGGTCATAGCCTTCGGCGTCGGCGACAGCATCGCCACGCGGGCTGGTATCGGGCACGACCAGGATCACCCCGTGTTCGGCGGCGTACTGCTGCGCGCCCGCCTTGGTGATGAAGTTCTGCTCGGTGCAGGTCAGCCCGCTCAACCAGTACAGCACCGGCAGCCTGCGGGTTTCCGCCTGCGGCGGCAGGTACACGGCGAACTGCATGTCGCAGCCCAGCGTGGTGGAGGTGTGGCGATAGACGTCCTGCCAGCCACCGAAGCAGGCGCGGTGTTCAATGCGTTCCATGGGTTCCTCCCGAAGGGCGGCAGGCACGACGACCTGCCACCCGGCGTGGCTCAGTAGTGGACCACCGAACGGATCGACTTGCCTTCATGCATCAGGTCGAAGGCTTCGTTGATCTTGTCCAGGTCCATGGTGTGGGTGACGAACGGCGCCAGCTCGATGTCGCCCTTCATTGCGTCCTCGACCATGCCCGGCAGCTGGCTGCGGCCCTTCACGCCGCCGAAGGCCGTGCCCATCCACTTGCGGCCGGTGACCAGCTGGAACGGACGGGTGGAGATCTCCTGGCCCGAACCGGCCACGCCGATCACCACGCTCTGGCCCCAGCCGCGGTGCGCGCATTCCAGTGCCGCACGCATGACGTTGACGTTGCCGATGCACTCGAAGCTGTGGTCCACGCCCCAGGTGGTCATTTCAACGATGACCTGCTGGATCGGCGTGTCGAAGTCCTTCGGGTTGATGCAGTCGGTGGCGCCGAATTCGCGCGCCAGCGCGAACTTGGACGGGTTGGTGTCCACCGCGATGATGCGGCCGGCCTTGGCCTGGCGCGCACCCTGGATGACCGCCAGGCCGATGCCACCGAGGCCGAACACGGCCACGCTGTCGCCTTCCTGCACCTTGGCGGTGTTGTGCACCGCGCCGATGCCGGTGGTGACGCCGCAACCCAGCAGGCAGACGTGCTCCGGGTTCGCGTCTGGATTGATCTTCGCCAGCGACACCTCGGCCACCACGGTGTACTCGCTGAAGGTCGAGCAGCCCATGTAGTGGTACAGCGGCTCGCCGTTGTAGCTGAAGCGGCTGGTGCCGTCGGGCATCACGCCCTTGCCCTGGGTGGCACGCACCGACACGCACAGGTTGGTCTTGCCGCTCCTGCAGAACAGGCACTCGCCGCACTCGGCGGTGTACAGCGGAATCACGTGGTCGCCCGGCTTGACGCTGGTCACGCCCTCGCCCACCTCCACCACGATGCCGGCGCCTTCATGGCCCAGCACCACCGGGAACAGGCCTTCCGGATCATCACCGGACAGGGTGAACGCATCGGTGTGGCAGACACCGGTGTGGGTGATCCTGACCAGCACTTCGCCGGCCTTCGGCGGGGCGACGTCGATCTCGACGATCTGCAGCGGCTGGCCGGGACCAAAGGCGACGGCGGCACGGGACTTCATGGTGGACTCTCCAGGGACAGGCAATGACAGGATGGGCGGCGCCATGGTGCGCCATCGTTTATTTCAGGTACGAGCGGATCAACGCGCTCATGTCGCGCACGCGTTCGGCGCGTTGTTCGTCGGAGGCCGCGGGCTGGCCGAACTCCTCGCGCAGATGCGCCTCCATCACCTCCGACATCAGGCCGTTGACCGCGCCACGGATGGCGGCGATCTGCTGCAGCACCGGCCCACAGTCGGCACCGGCTTCCAGCGCGCGGTCCAGCGCATCGCACTGGCCGCGGATGCGGCGCACGCGGGCCAGGACCTTCTTCTTCTCTTCGGGGGAGTGCGGCATCGCGGGCCACCTCGGAACTATACTGGGGGATAGTATACACAGGCGGCGCCGGGGCTCAATCCGCGGGGCCGTCCAGGGCGTTCAGTCGAACACGCCCGCAGCGGCCAGCCGGGTCAGTTC
Organism: Stenotrophomonas sp. 704A1; assembly: GCF_030549525.1. Classification (NCBI taxonomy): domain Bacteria; kingdom Pseudomonadati; phylum Pseudomonadota; class Gammaproteobacteria; order Lysobacterales; family Lysobacteraceae; genus Stenotrophomonas; species Stenotrophomonas tuberculopleuritidis. The sequence goes on from NZ_CP130831.1 coordinate 3,961,411, forward strand.
ATCCACCACGAAGCGCACTTTCGGCCGCAGGTGGCGGGTCGGCGGCCACAGCGCGTGGATCTCGACATGTCGCTGCATGCACTCGTCCAGCACCGACTGCAGGGCACCGGACTGCAGGTGACGGCGCACCAGCGAGACCGGCATCTGGCAGATGCCGAGCCCGGCGATGGCGCCGTCGATCACCGCATCGCCATCGTTGAGCTGGTGGGTGCCACTGGGAATGAAGGGCGCATGCTCGCCTTCCGGCCCGATCCGCCAGGCCACCGGCTGCCCGTGCCGGAACCCCACGACGCTGCGGTGCGCACGCAGGTCCTCGATGGTCTGTGGTACGCCGTGCGCCTGCAGGTAGGACGGCGCGGCGCAGGTGACCAGGCGCTGGCTACCCAGCCGGCGCGCCACCAGGTGCTCGGCCTGCTGCAGGCCACCGAAGCGGATCAGCAGGTCGATGCCTTCCTCGATCGGGTCGACGAAGTGATCGGTGAAGGTCACGGTCAGCTGCAGGTCGGGGTACTGCTGGCAGAGCTTCAGCAGCACCGGCATCACCACCAGGCGACCGAAAGACGAGGGCATGTCGATGCGCAGGCGTCCGCTGGGCAGGTGCGCGGCCGAGCCCAGGCAGGCCTCGGCGGCGGAGATCTCATCCAGCGCGGCCGCGCACGAGGCGTAGTAGGCCTCGCCGTCGGTGGTCAGCGAGATGCGCCGGGTGGTGCGGTGGAACAGGCGCACGCCCAGCCGCGCCTCCAGCCGGGCAATGGCCTTGCCCACGGCCGAGCGCGAGATGCCCAGCGCTTCGGCCGCCTCGGTGAAGGTGCCGGCGCGCGCCGTGGTGACGAAGGTCACCAGGCCATTCAAGGACTCCACGGGCAGCATCTGCAGCCTCCATTGGGGACACAATGTCCCGCCAAGAGGGAAATCGAAGCTCTTTATGAGCCTCAATGTCAACTCCATCCTGTGTGCACGGCGCCACGGGCGCCCTCCCCCACACCGAGTTGACCGAGATGACCGACCTGCTGTTCCGCCCCTTCGACCTGGCGGGAACCCCGCTCCACAACCGCATCGCCATGGCGCCGATGACCCGTGCCCGCAACCCGGGCGCCGTGGCCAACGAGCTGACCGCACAGTACTACCGGCAGCGCGCCAGCGCCGGCCTGATCATCAGCGAAGGCACGCCGGTCTCGCCGCAGGGCCAGGGCTACATCGACGTGCCGGGCATCTGGTCGGCCGAACAGGTGGCGGGCTGGAAGTTGGTGACCGACGCGGTACACGCCGTGCAGGGCACGATCTTCGCCCAGCTGTGGCACGTCGGCCGCATGTCGCACAGCTCGCTGCAGCCCGACGGCGGCCAGCCGGTCAGCGCCGGTACGCGTGCCGTGGGCAGCGACCCGCGCAACTTCGCCTTCGTGTACCTGGATGACGGCAGCCGTGGCCGTGTCGATCCGACCCCGCCGCGCGCCCTGCGCACCGACGAAGTGCCAGGCATCGTCAGCGACTTCGTGCGTGGCGCGGAAAATGCCATCGCCGCCGGTTTCGACGGCATCGAGCTGCACGCCGCCAATGGCTACCTGTTCGAGCAGTTCCTCAACCCCCTCACCAACGATCGGCAGGACCTCTACGGCGGTTCGCTGCGCAACCGCGCGCGGCTGATCCTGGACACCGTCGATGCGCTGGCAGCAAGAATCGGCGCGCAACGCGTCGGCGTGCGCCTGGCACCGAACAGCCAGGTCTTCGACATGCCCGCGTATGCCGAAAACGAGGCCAGCTACCTGTATCTGGCCGAAGAACTGGGCAAGCGCGGGCTGGCCTACGTGCATCTGAATGACAACTACCTGCACGGCGAGCGCGCCATCGGCGAAGACTTCCTGAAGGCCTTCAAGCAGGCCTACGGCGGCACCGTGCTGCTGGCCGGCGGCATGACCCGTGAGTACGCCCTGCGCCTGGTCGACGAAGGCACGATCGACATCGCCGCCTTCGGCCAACCGTTCATCGCCAACCCGGACCTGGTCGAGCGCCTGCAGCACGATCTCGCACTGGCCACGCCTGATCGCACGACCTACTACGGCGGCGGCAGGGAAGGCTATCTGGACTACCCGCTGGCCCGGTAGTTCCTCACCCCGGGTGGGTGCGGGCGTACACTGCCAGCCCGCATCCACCGAGTCTGTCCATGGATACGCCCACCGCGTCCTTCATCGTCAATCTCGACGTGCCCGACCTTGCTGCGGCCGAAGCCTTCTACACCCAGGCCTTCGGCCTGCGCATCGGCCGGCGCCTGGGGCCGGCCGCGGTCGAACTGCTGGGGGGCCCCACCGCGCTCTACCTGCTGCAGAACGAGGCGGGCAGCGCAGCCACCGAAGACGGCGACGTGCGTGACTACGAGCGGCACTGGACCCCGCTGCACCTGGACTGGGTGGTGGACGACATCGAGACCGCACTGGCCCGTGCCGTCGCCGCCGGCGCGACGCTCACCCAACCCGTGCGCGAGCGTCGCTGGGGCCACCTTGCCGTGCTCGCCGACCCGTTCGGGCACGGCTTCTGCCTGATCCAGTTCAGTGGCGAAGGCTACAACGCACTGCTGGAATGACCGGCGGAGTCACTCCCGCACGTAGGGCATCGCGCTGTCGATGCCATCGAACGCGATCAGCTGCAGCAGCGGCTGTACGTCCTCGTCGGTGATGTCGCCGTCGGCGATCTCGTCCACCCGCGCGTACAGCGCTTCCAGCGCCACCACCTGGTCGTCGCGCAGCCAGTTGCGATGGGTGCCGAGCCAGGCCTGCAGGTTGGCGGCGATATCGCCTTCGGAAAGCAGCGAGTCCTCTTCCTCCAGCTCGACCACCGCCTCGGCCATCCTGCGGAACAGGAAATCCTGGAAACTGGCCGCCAGCAGATCGGCGCGATCATCGTCATGCCAGACCAGCAGCACCGGCGGCTCGTCGAAGCCCGGCGCATTGGTCCAGAAGCAGTAATGGTCGCCGGCGCCGGTCCGCGCGAATGGCAGCAGTTTCAGGTCATCGCGCAGAGGATTGTAGTGATCCTCGGCGGTCAGATCTTCCCAGGCTGCGCGCAGTTCGCGCGGTTCGATCGGTTCGTACTCACTGGCGTACAACAGCACCGGCGGTTGCGGCTGTACCTGCGGGAACACCGTGCGGTACCAGTCCGGGCCCTGCGCGCCCCAGCTGAACTGGTTGCTTTCCACCAGCTGGCGGAACAGTGGCGGGAAGGTCTGGCCGGAGGCCTGTTCGAGACCGGCGAGCGTGCTCATGGACGTCCTTGTTCTGGGAGGCGCTACCTTACCGCAGGGTCATGCGCGCAACATGTCCACGAACGCGCGCAGTGCGCCGGGCATCTGCCGCTGCTTCGGGTAATACAACGCAAACCCGGCGAACGGCTCGCTCCAGTCTTCCAGCACCGCCACCATCTGCCCGGAATCGATGTACGGCCGCGCGGTGTCTTCCAGCACGTAGGCCAGGCCGATGCCATCGAGCACCGCGCCGACCACGGTGCCCTGCTCGCCCAGCGTCAACCGGCCCGGCACATCGATTTCCAGCGCCTGTCCATCGCGTTCGAACTGCCACTTGTACAGATGCCCGCTGGCGAAGCGGAAACGGATGCACTCATGCGAGGCCAGGTCGCGCGGATGCTGCGGTGCCGGGCGACGCTGCAGGTAGTCCGGGGAGCCGACGATCAACCCGCGCAACGGTGGCCCCATCGGTACCGCCACCATGTCCTCGGGCACGAACTCATGCAGGCGCACGCCAGCGTCGTAGCCCTCGGCCACGATGTCGACCAAGCCGTCGTTCTCGGTCAGTTCGACCCGCACATCCGGGTGCGCGTGCAGGAAGCGCGCCAGCCGTGGCCCCAACTGGGTCGGCACCGCCGCGCGGGTGGCGTTGATGCGCAGCAGGCCGGCCGGCGCGGCGCGGAACTGGTTCATCTCCTCCAGCGCGTCATGCACCTGCCCAAGTGCCGGCTGCAGGCGCTCCAGCAGCCGCTGCCCGGCCTCGGTCAGGGCCACGCTGCGGGTGGTGCGGTGGAACAGCCCCACCCCCAGCCGCTCCTCCAGCGCGCGGATCGCATAGCTCACCGCCGAGGTCGACAGGGCCAGCTCGGCGCCGGCCCGACGGAAGCTGCGATGGCGGGCCACCGCGGCGAACGCGGCCAGGTGGGAGAGATTGTCAGTGGCCATGATTGTGCAGTCTGCCTTGATGAATCATGCCGATATCCGGGCTTCTTACCCCGGGTTACCGCGCGTATTGTAAAACGCCTTTCGACAAACCCGCCAAGGATTCCCCATGTCCCTCGCCCGTGGTTACGCCGCCCATACCCATACCGACCCGCTGGTGCCCTTCGAGTTCGAGCGCCGCGCGGTTGGCCCCAACGATGTGCGCATCGAGATCCTGTACAGCGGCATCTGCCATTCGGACCTGCACCAGGCCCGCGATGACTGGGGCGGCTCGATCTACCCGATGGTGCCGGGCCACGAGATCATCGGCCGCGTCACCGAAGTCGGCAGCAACGTCACCCGCTTCAAGGTCGGCGATCATGCCGGCGTGGGCTGCATGGTCGACTCGTGCCGCCACTGCGACGCCTGCGCGCACGACCTGGAGCAGTACTGCGCCGAAGGCGCCACCTGGACCTACAACGGCCGCGAGCGTGAAAGCGGTGCGCCGACCTATGGCGGCTATTCCGACCATGTGGTGGTCGAGCAGCGCTTCGTGGTCAAGGTGGCCGACACGCTGGACCTGAAGGCGGCCGCACCGCTGCTGTGCGCCGGCATCACCACCTGGTCGCCGCTGCGCCACTGGAAGGTCGGCCCCGGCCAGAAGGTCGGCGTGATCGGCCTCGGCGGACTCGGCCACATGGGCGTGAAGTTCGCCAAGGCGCTCGGCGCGCACGTGGTGATGATCACCACCACGCCGGAGAAGGGTGCCGACGCCAAGCGCCTGGGCGCTGACGAGGTACTGGTCTCGCGCGATGCGGACCAGATGAAAGCGCACGCCGGCAGCTTCGATTTCCTGCTCAACACCATTCCGGTCGGCCACGACACCAACCCCTACATGGGCCTGCTCAAGCGCGAAGCGACCATGTGCCTGGTCGGCGTGCTGACCGAACTGGACCCGCCGCTGACCGGTGGCAGCGTGATCTTCGGCCGCAAGCACCTGACCGGGTCGGCGATCGGCGGCATGGCCGAAACCCAGGAGATGATGGACTTCTGTGCCGAGCACGGCATCGTCAGCGACGTCGAGATGATCGACATCAAGAACGTCAACGAAGCCTGGGAACGCATGGCCAGGAACGATGTGCGCTACCGCTTCGTGATCGACATGGCGACCATGAAGAACGCCGCCTGATCGATCGGCGGCAGTGAACGAAGAACCCCGGCCTGGCCGGGGTTTTTTGTGGGCCTGCGCAGCCGCAGCAATGACAGGTAGCGCCGGGCCATGCCCGGCGAGCGCAGCGGTTGCCCCACCCCTCGGGCATGACCAAGGTCAAGGCCCGTGCCACCGTTGGGGCGCAGACTCGCCCCATGGCCTGCCCTCCCTCTCCTGCGATGCTGATGCGTGCGCCGCACCGGCTGCTGTTCTTCATCGGCGCCAGCAACCTGCTGCTGGCCATGCTGTGGTGGGCGTTGTGGCTGGGCGCGCTGCGCGGGCTGTGGGCACCGCAACCGCCTCCCTTGCCTGCGGCCTGGCTGCACGCGCTGCTGATGCAGTACCTGGTGCTGCCCAGCTTCATCTTCGGCTTCCTGCTCACCGTGTTCCCGCGCTGGATGGGCCAGCCCGAACTGCCGCGCCGCTGCTATGCGCCGGTGGGCGCGGGCCTGTTCGGTGGGCAGGCACTGCTGATTGCCGCGGCCTGCGGTTGGGCGCCCGGGCTGTGGCCCGGCCTGCTGCTGGCGCTGGCGGGCTGGAGCGCGGGGCTGATCGTGCTCGGTGGCGTGCTCAAGGCCGCCGGTCGCAACCGCAACTGGCACGCGCGTGCCTGCTACGCCGCGCTGCTGCTGGGCTGGCTGGGGCTGCTGCTGTTCATGGCGGTGGCCCGCGGCCACGCCTCGTGGATGCCGCTCAACGTGGCGCTCGGCACGTTCGGCCTGCTGCTGCCGGTCTACCTCTCCGTCGCGCACCGGATGATTCCGTTCTTTGCCAACAACGTGGTGGCCGGCTACGTACCGTGGCGGCCGCTGCGCTGGCTGGCCGCGATGTGGGCACTGCTGATGCTGCGGCTGCTGCTGACCGCGTTGCAGGCCGACAATGCGCTGTGGCTGGCCGATGCACCGCTGCTGCTGTTGTCGCTGCAGGCGCTGTGGCACTGGTGGCCGCGCGCGCCGATGCCGGGCCTGCTCGCGGCCCTGTTCCTGGCGCTGACATGGTTGCCGATCAGCTTCGCGCTGTACCTGCTGCAGGACGTCGGCCACCTGCTCGGCCACGCCCGCCTGCTCGGCCACGCGCCGTTGCATGCCCTTGCCGTGGGCCTGTTCGGCAGCCTGCTGGTGGCGATGGTGACCCGGGTCACCCAGGGCCATTCCGGGCGCCCGCTGGTGATGCCGGCGGTGGCCTGGTTCGCGTTCGTCACGCTGCAGGCGGTGGTAATCATGCGCATCGTCGCCGAGCTGATGCCCGACGCCCCTGCGTGGCATTTCGCCGCCGCCGTCGGCTGGCTGCTGGCGCTGGCACCGTGGGTGGCACGGCTGGGCTGGATCTACCTGAGCCCGCGCCGGGACGGCAAGCCGGGCTGAGCGGCCCGCCGGGCGTGGCCCGGCGCTACCGCCACGCGATCAATACGCGAATTCGCGGAACACCGGGTCCACGTCGCCATGCCAGCGGCCATGGAACAGCGCCAGCTTGCGTTCGGCCGGGGTCAGGCCGGACTCGACGATCTCCTGCAGCACGTCCAGGAACTTGCTTTCGTCCTGGCCATCGGCATTGCGCGCGGCGCGGCGCTTCAGGCCTTCCACGGAAATCTTCAGCGCTTCGCGGGCCAGGTCGCGCACGGTGCCGGTGCGGAACGGCAGGTTCAACGCATGCCTGGGCACGCCGTCGCGCAGCGCGTGGCGCTCGGCCAGGCTGAAATCGCGCACCAGGTCCCACGCCGCATCCAGCGCGGTGTCGTCGTACAGCAGGCCCACCCAGAACGCCGGCAGCGCACACAGCCGGCTCCACGGACCGCCATCGGCGCCACGCATTTCCAGGTACTTCTTCAGGCGTACTTCCGGGAACGCGGTGGTGGTGTGGTCGGACCAGTCGCGCAGGGTCGGCAACGCGCCCGGCAGCACCGGCAGCCTGCCCTGCATGAAATCGCGGAAGCTCTGCCCGCTGGCATCGTGATAGATGCCATCGCGATAGGAAAAGTACATCGGCACGTCGAGCAGGTAGTCGACATAGCGCTCGTAACCGAAGCCGTCGTCGAACACGAAGTCGAGCATGCCGGTGCGGTCGGCATCGGTGTCGGTCCAGATGTGCGAACGGTAGCTCAGGTAGCCGTTCGGCTTGCCCTCGGTGAACGGCGAGTCGGCAAACAGTGCGGTGGCGATCGGCTGCAGTGCCAGCGACACGCGGAACTTCTTCACCATGTCCGCTTCGCTGGCGTAATCCAGATTCACCTGCACCGTGCAGGTGCGGGTCATCATGTCCAGGCCCAGCGAACCGACCTTGGGCATGTACGAACGCATGATCCTGTAGCGGCCCTTGGGCATCCACGGCATCTCCTCGCGCGCCCACTTCGGCTGGAAGCCCATGCCGAGGAAGCCCAGCTGCAGCTCACCGGCCACCTGTGCCACTTCGTTGAGGTGGGTGCCGGTTTCCACGCAGGTCTGGTGGATGGTTTCCAGCGCGGCACCGGACAGTTCCAGCTGCCCGGCCGGCTCCAGGGTTACCGAAGCGCCGTCGCGCAGCAGGGCGATGGTGTTGCCGTTTTCCTGCACCGGGGTCCAGCCGAAGCGGACCAGGCCGTTGAGCAGCGCTTCGATACCGCGCTCGCCATCGAACGTCGGCGGACGCAGATCATCCAGGCGGAATCCGAACTTCTCGTGCTCGGTACCGATGCGCCATTGCGAACGGGGCTTCTCGCCGGAAGCGATCTCCTGCACCAGCTGCGAGCGATCGGTAATGGGCGTATCGGCGACGTGGCTGGGGCTCGACAAGGGGGTGGCTCGCTGGACGGTGGCAGGGGATGTGGGGCTGGGGGCCTTGCATCGCAAGGGCGCACTATAGCGTGGCGACCCGTTACGGCATGCGACGGAGACGGGTTTCAGCATCCTACCGACGCTATCTTGACCCCCGTGTACTCGCGCTCAGGGGCGGCCATTCGCGACATCATGAGGAGCCGCCGGGCATGGCCCGGCGCTACCGGATCCCGGCAGCGACAACCATTGGTAGCGCCGGGCCATGCCCGGCGAGCGCAGCGGCAGCGGCAACGGCAACCACCAGGTAGCGCCGGGCCATGCCCGGCGAGCGCAGCGGAAAACGCTTATTCCAACCCCAACCAACCACCGATGATGCCGCGGGCTTCGTCAACGCCGGTACGGGCGGCACCGGAGAACACCTGCACGCTGACCGTATCACCAAAGGAAGAATGCAGCTCCTTGCGCACCTTCTGCAGGGTCTGCATCTGCTGGCTGCGGCTGAGCTTGTCGGCCTTGGTCAGCAGCGCATGCGCCGGCAGGCCACGCTGCACGGCATAGGCCAGCATCTGCCGGTCGTAATCCTTCAGCGGATGGCGGATGTCCATCACCACCACCAGCCCCTTCAGGGCCTCACGGGTGCGGAAGTAGCGATCGATGAAGGCCTGCCAGTGCGCCTGCAGGTCCAGCGGCACCTTGGCATAGCCGTAACCGGGCAGATCGACCAGATGGGCGTCTTCGGTGACCTTGAAGAACACCAGCTGCTGGGTGCGGCCGGGGGTCTTGGAGACCCGGGCCAGGCTGTTCTGGCGGGTCAATGCGTTGAGAGCACTGGACTTGCCGGCGTTGGAGCGTCCTGCAAAGGCCACTTCGGCCCCCTCATCGGGCGGCAGCTGCCCCATGTTGTGGGCAGACAGGTGGTATTGGGCGCGTTCGATGAGCAATGACATGTGCATAGGATCGCATGTTGCGGCGCCGCGCGCCCGGCCCGGGGGCCCTGGCGGGAAAATGCTGCACTGCTGCGTTGACCGTGCGCGGAAACGGCGTTGATAATCCAGGCGATGCCGGCCGCCGCCGCCCGGCCCGGTCCATACGGAGCTTCAGCATGCGCCACGCTCGCGTTCTTGCCGTATCCGCCCTTGCTACCGCTGTCGTCGTTGCCGCCGCTGCCTTCGCGCAGACCACGTTGACCCCGCTGCCCGACAACGGGCCGATCAACACCGCCTCGCTGGAGGTGGACTTCAGCAAGACCACCTGGGGCGACGCCAAGGCCGGGCAGACCAAGGCCACGGCCTGCGCGGCCTGTCATGGCGCCGACGGCAACTCCACGGTGGAGATGTACCCCAGCATCGCCGGCCAGAGCGAACGCTACTCGGCCCAGCAGATGGCGCTGATCGCCAATGGCCAGCGCAGTTCCGGCGCGGCGGTGGCGATGGTGCCCTTCGTGCAGAACCTCACCCCGCAGGACATGCGCGATATCGGCGCGTTCTTCGCCACCCAGAAGGCCAACGCCGGCATCGCCGACGACACCGTGGTCGCCGAGGGCCCCTACAAGGGCATGAAGTTCTACGAGATCGGCCAGCAGCTGTACCGCGGTGGCGATGCCCAGCGCGGGCTGCCGGCCTGCATGGCCTGCCATGGCCCCAGCGGCGCCGGCAACCCCGGCCCGGCCTACCCGCATATCGGCGGCCAGCACGCCAGCTACGTCGCCCGCCGCCTGCAGGAGTACCAGGCCGGGCAGACCAACGAGACCGACAAGGCGCACTTCCAGATCATGGCCGCGGTCGCGCAGAAGCTGACCGAACAGGAGGTGCAGGCGCTCTCCAGCTATCTGCAGGGCCTGCACAACAAGGCCGACGATCTCGCCGCCGAGGTCGCCGCGACGCGACCGGCTGCCGCCCCCTGACCGCCACTGGTCGGCGCCGGTCGCCACGACGGCCCGCGCCTGCGGTATGTTTCCTTCACGCCGGCGGCTGCGCCGGCGTTGTCATTTTCAACGGAGATGCGTGTCGATGAGGTTGATTCCCCGCCTTCTGCTGTCCCTGCTGGTGCTGCTGCCGTTGGCGGCCTGCGCCGCCACCCCTGCCAACGCCCCGCTGGTCGAAGGCAAAGACTACGAGCGCATCGCCCAGCCCGGCCCGTTCCAGCCGCTGGCCGGCAAGATCGAGGTGGTCGAGGTCTTCGGCTACACCTGCCCGCACTGCGCCCATTTCGAACCGAAACTGGCGGCCTGGGCCGCCAAGCTGCCGGCCGACGTGCGCTTCACGCCGGTCCCGGCCGCCTTCGGCGGTGCGTGGGATGCCTGGGCCCTGGCCTATTACGCCGCCGATGAAGTGGGCGTGGCCAAGCGCAGCCATGGCGCGGTGTTCAAGGCCCTGCACGTTGACGGCACGCTGCCGATGCAGAACGTTTCGGCCGATGAGCTCGCCACCTTCTACACCGCCTATGGCGTCACGGCCGACCGCTACAAGCAGGCCCTGCGCGGTGAAGCGGTGCAGCAGAAGGTCGATGCGGCGCGCGCCTTCGCCCAGCGCACCCAGGTGCCGGGCACCCCGGCCCTCATCATCAATGGCCAGTACCTGGTCCGCGGCAAGAGCTTCGACGACCAGCTGCGCATCGCCTCGGCGCTGATCGCCCAGGCCCGCGCCGCCCGCGGCCGCTGAACCAACACACACCATCGACACGGCGCTGTCGCCGCCGCATGTCATCATTTCCCTCTGGCCGGCGCCTGACGCCGGCCCCACCTTTCCAGATGCTGGAGACGTTTCCATGAAGACCCGTTTCGCCGCCCTCGCACTCGCAGCGCTGCTGCCGATCCTGGCGGCCTGCAAGGCCGACGACGGCACCGCCAACACCACCGCCCCGGCAGCGCCGGCAGCGACCCCGGCGGCCACCGAACCCGCCGCCGCCCCGGCCGCAGGCAGCGACGCGACCGCCCCGGCGGCCGAAGGCGACAAGGCCCCGGCAGACGCCGCACCGGCCGCTGCAGCGGCCCCGACCACGGCCGCACTGACCGGCCCGGCCCCGGTGGAAGGCGCCGACTACCAGCTGATCCCGAACGGCCAGCCGTTCCAGCCGGCAGCGGGCAAGGTCGAAGTGGCCGAGATCTTCGGCTATGTCTGCCCGGCCTGTGCCGCGTTCCAGCCGCTGGTGGGGCCGTGGAAGGCGGGCCTGCCCAGCGACGTGAACTTCGTCTACGTGCCGGCCATGTTCGGCAACACCTGGGATGACTACGGCCGCGCCTTCTACGCTGCGCAGACCCTGGGCGTGCAGGAGAAGACCCACGAAGCGCTGTATGCCGCCATCCACTCGCAGAAGACCCTGAAGGGCGAGCGCGGTCGTGATTCGGTCGAGGACATCGCCAAGTTCTATGCCGCCTACGGCGTGGATCCGAAGCAGTTCGCCGCCACCATGGGCAGCTTCGCGGTCAACGCCAAGACCAACTCGGCCAAGCAGTTCGCCCAGCGCAGCCAGATCAGCGGCACCCCGTCGATCATCGTCAACGGCAAGTACCTGGTGAAGGGCAAGAGCTTCCCGGACATGCTGCGCATCGCCGACCACCTGATCGCCCGCGAACGCGGTGCGGCCCAGGCCCACTGATCAACGAGGCGTTTTTCCCGGCCGTGACTTCCCCCCACACACGGACCCTGCGTTTGCTGACGGCCAACATCCAGGCCGGCTCAAGTACCCGCCGCTACAGCGACTATGTGACCCGCAGCTGGTCACATGCGCTGCCGGCGGGACGCAAACGCAGCAGCCTGGACGCGATCGCCACGCTGGCGCGCGGCCATGACATCGTCGGCCTGCAGGAGGCCGATCCGGGCAGCCTGCGCTCGGGCTTCACCAACCAGACCCACTACCTGGCCCAGCGCGCCGGCTTCAATTACTGGAGCCACCAGCCGAACCGGCGCATGGGGGGCGTGGCGTCCAGCGCCAATGGCCTGCTGAGCAGGCTGGAACCGGTGGAAGTGCAGGACCATGCCCTGCCCGGCCGTATCGGCGGGCGCGGCGTGCTGCTGGCCAAGTTCGGCGACGGTGCCGACGGCCTGGCCGTGGCGGTGGCACATCTGTCGCTGGGTGCCGGTTCGCGGATGGCGCAGCTGGGGTTCATCGCCGAACTGCTGTCCGACCACCCCAACGCGGTGCTGATGGGCGATTTCAACTGCCTGGCCGAGCGCCCGGAAATGCAGGTGCTGTACCAGAAGACCCGGCTGCAGCCGCCCGGCTGCATCGTGCCGACCTTCCCCAGCTGGCGCCCGGACCGCGCGATCGACCACATCCTGGTCAGCAGTGGCCTGCAGACGCGGACCGTGGAAGCGGTGCCGGCTGCGTTCTCCGACCATCTCGCCCTGGCGATGCAGATCGACGTGCCGTCCGGCGCGCTGCGCTGATCCCCCGCGCTGCCGCTGCGCTCGCCGGGCATGGCCCGGCGCTACCCCGCTTCTGCCAGCTCTCCGCCGGGCATGGCCCGGCGCTACCCGGCTTCTGACAGCTCTCCGCTGGGCATGGCCCGGCGCTACCCTGCCTGCGCCGCTGGCACCTTCAACCGCCGCGCGGTCATCGTGCTGCCCACCGAGGCCAGCACCGTGCAGCCGATGGCCAGCCACTGCAATCCATGCAGGTGCTCGTGCAGCAGCAGCATCGCCCACAGCGCGGCCACGGCCGGCTCCATGCTGATCAGGATGCCGAAGGTCTCCTTGGGCAGGCGCTTGAGCGCCATCATCTCCAGGGACATCGGGATCGCGCTGGAGACCAGCGCCACCAGCAGGCCGGCCAGCAGGATCTTCGGTTCGAGCAGCGCGGCCCCGGCATGGATCACGCCCACCGGCACCACCACCAGCGACGCGGCCAGCAGCCCCAGCGACACCGAATGCCCGGCATGCAGGTGGCCGGCGCGCTTGCCGAACACGATGTAGAGCCCCCAGCACGCCGCCGCCCCCATGGCGTACAGCACGCCCGCCGGATCCAGCGCCGGGCCACCGCCCAGCGGCAGCAACAGCAGCAGGCCGGCGGCAGCGCAGCCCACCCAGAGGAAGTCGATCGGCCGCCGCGAGGACAGCATCGCCACCGTCAGCGGCCCGGTGAACTCGATGGCCACCGCGATGCCGAACGGAATGGTGCGGATGGCCATGTAGAACAGCAGGTTCATCAGGCCCAGGGTCAGGCCATAACGCAGAATGGTGATCGCATCCGCGCGGCGGGTCTTCCAGCGCCATGGCCGCCAGAACAGCAGCAGCAACAGCGCCGAGAAGCCAACGCGCAGCGCGCTGGTGCCCTGGGCACCGATCAGGGGGAACAGCTGCTTGGCGTAGGAGGTACCGATGGCCAGTGCGGTGACCGAGCCGAGCACCGCCAGCGCCGGCAACATCGGCGCGATTCGAGACGTCTGCATGCCGCCAGTCTATTGCGCCGACGGCGAGCACTTGGCTCAATTGACGGCCCGCCCGCGCAACTTCTGCTCACCATGGCCACCGCCCCCGTGCTGGACAGCTTCGACCGCGCCATCCTGGCCCTGTTGCAGCGGGACAACACCCTGCCGCAACGGCAGATCGCCGAAGCCGTGCACCTGTCCACGCCGGCCGTGCAGCGGCGCATCAGGCGCCTGCAGGACAGCGGCGTGATCGCGGCCAACGTGGCGGTGATCGATGCCTCCAGGGTGGGCCGGCCATTGACCATCATCGTCGAGGTGCGCGTGGTCAGCGAGCAGCGCGAAAAGGTCGCCCCGTTCCGCCGTCGCGTGCAGGACGACCCCGCCGTGCAGCAGTGCTACGCGATCACCGGCGACAGTGACTTCCTGCTGCTGCTCTCGGCGGCGTCGATGGACGAGTACGAAGCGATCACCGAGCGCCTGTTCGGTGGCGATGACAACATCGAGCGCTTCCGCACCTCGGTGGCGCTGGGCACGTTGAAGCGGAGTTTCGACGTGCCGCTGACACCGGCTGTGTAGAGTCGAGCCATGCTCGACTGATTCTGCGTTCTGCCGTTGTAGAGTCGAGCCATGCTCGACTGATTCTGCTTTTTGCCGTTGTAGAGTCGAGCCATGCTCGACTGACCTTCCATGCAGTCGAGCATGGCTCGACTCTACATCCCGGAGCCATGATCCGATCCCCCTCCCCTGCCCGACACCTGCGCCGCTGGCTGCTCCGCGTCGTACTGCTGCTGATCGCCAGCGTCGGCGCCATGGCGTTGTGGAACAGCCCGTGGGCCGCCGCACCAAAGATGCTGTGGACACTCTCGCGCATGCCACCGGCCGCCGAACTGCCGGTGCCGGTGGACGGCGTGCGGCCGCGGCAGATCGCCGATACCTTCGGCGCACCACGCGGACGCGACCGCACCCACGCCGGCATCGATATCTTCGCCGCGCGCGGCACCCCGGTGCGCAGCGCAACCCCCGGCGTTGTCGCCGACATCCGCGACAGCGGCCTCGGTGGCCGCCAGGTCTGGGTGATCGGTCCCGGGCGCGAGCGCTACTACTACGCGCACCTGGAAGACTGGGCCGAGGGCCTGGCGCGCGGCCAGGTGGTGCAACCGGGCGACCTGCTCGGCCATGTCGGCGACAGCGGCAACGCCAAGGGCACGCCGCCGCACCTGCACTGGGGCATCTACGGCAGCGAAGGCGCCCGCGACCCGCGCCCGCTGCTGCGCTGACCCGCGCGTTGCACCGTCGAACGCGGCGCGACCGGGCGTGCCATGCCGTTCACGGTTTGTAAATAGGAATAGTTCGTATTACCATTCCTTTCGTTTCCGGTGCCGCCAGGACGGCGTGCCCGTCCTTTTTCCCCCTGCGCCACGCCACTCTGGATGCCGGCCGAACGCATGTGCCCGTCCAGGAACCCCCATGATCCGTCCCGCCTTCCGTCCCCTGCAGCCGCAGCGGCTCTCCCGTGCCGTGCTCGCCGCGCTCTGCGTCGTCACCCCGGCGGCCTTCGCTGAAACCGCCGCCGACCCGACCACGCTCGACAAGGTCGTGGTGAAGGGCGAGCGCGCCGAAGGCTACTCGGTGCGCCGCACGTCGGCCGGCACCCGCTTCGACCTCGCCCCGCGCGAGATCCCGCAGTCGGTCAGCATCATCAGCCACCAGCGCATCGAAGATCAGAACCTGGACGACATCATCGACGTGCTGGCCAACACCACCGGTGTCACCAGCACCCAGTCCGACAGCGAGCGCACCGAGTTCTACGCGCGCGGCTTCTACATCGATGCCTACCAGTTCGATGGCCTGCCGACGCAGATGGTGCAGAACTGGAGCTACGGCGATTCCGGCCTGGACCTGGCGCTGTATGACCGCGTGGAAGTGGTCCGCGGCGCCACCGGCCTGCTCAGCGGCGCCGGCAATCCGTCGGCCTCGGTGAACCTGATCCGCAAGCACGCCGACAGCGCCGAGCTGGCCGGCAGCGTGTCGGTGAACGTCGGCAGCTGGGGCCGCACCCGCACCACCGTGGACGTGGGCAGCGCGCTCAACGCCAGCGGCAGCGTGCGTGGCCGCGTGATCGGCAGCTATCTGGACACCGACGCGCAGATGGATCGCTACAACCAGCACAAGACCCTGGGCTATGTGGTGATCGATGCCGACCTGACTCCGGACACCCAGCTGAGCGTCGGCTACGACTACCAGCAGAAGCGCGCCAACGGCGCGACCTGGGGCGGCTTCCCGATGCTGTTCTCCGACGGCAGCCCGACCGGCTACGACGAATCGTTCAACGCCAGCCCGGACTGGACCTACTGGGACACCACCAGCAAGCGCGCGTTCGCCACCCTGCAGCATGCCTTCAGCAACGGCTGGAAGTTCAAGATCGGCGCCACCCACGATGAGACCAAGGCCGACGACAAGCTGTTCTACCCGGCCTACAACGACTGGGTCACCGGTGCCTCCTTCTTCGACAAGAACACCGGTGCCGGCATTTCGCCGTCGTCCGGCTTCTACAACACCGAGCGCAAGGTCACCGGCGTCGATGGCTATGTCGATGGGCCGTTCCAGCTGTTCGGCCGCGAACACCAGCTGATGGCAGGCCTGAGCTACAACAAGCGCGACTACGCCAACTACGGCGATTACCAGGTCGGCGGCGCCGGCCAGACCTGGAACCCGTTCACCAGCTACCTCAACTGGACCGGCAACATCGCCGAGCCGAACTGGAACCCGCTGGCGCTGGCCAGTGAAGGCACCATCACCCAGAAGGCCGGCTACGTGGCCGCCCGCCTGTCGCTGGCCGATCCGCTGAAGCTGATCCTCGGTGCGCGCTACACCGACTGGAAGAGCGAAGGTGAAGGCGCCGACCGCTCGCACAAGGAAACCACGCCCTACGCCGGCCTGGTGTTCGACATCAACGACACCTACTCGACCTATGCCAGCTACACCGAGATCTTCCAGCCGCAGACGCTGAAGGACCGCAATGGCAGCTACCTCGACCCGGTCGACGGCAAGAGCTACGAAGTGGGCGTGAAGGGCGCCTGGTTCGACAACCGCCTGAATGCCTCGCTGGCGGTGTTCCGCATCGAGCAGGACAACGTCGGCCAGATCACCGGCGAGCCGGTGCCCGGCAGCCAGAACGAATTCGCCTATCGCGCCGCGCGCGGTACGGTCAGCCGTGGCTTCGAGTTCGAGCTGAACGGTGAACTGGCACCGGGCTGGAACGCGACCTTCGGTGCCTCGCGTTACGTGGCCAAGGACGCCAACGATGCCGACATCAACACCAACCTGCCGCAGACCGCGCTGAAGCTGTTCACCAGCTACACCCCGCAATCGCTGCAGGCGCTGACCGTCGGCGGTGGTGCCAACTGGCAGAACCGGATCTATTACGCGGTTCCGGCCTACGGCCGCATCGAGCAGAGCGGCTATGCGCTGGTCAGTGCGTTCGTGCGCTACCGCATCTCGCCGGAGTTCAGCGTGCAGGCCAACCTCAACAACCTGCTGGACAAGAAGTACCTGTCGCAGATCAATGGCTACGGGGCCTACGGCGATGGCCGCAACGGCTCGCTGACCTTCACCTGGTCGTTCTGATGCAGAGGGCGCCGGGCGATTCCCGGCGCCCTGCGTCGTGTACGCGGTTTTTGTAGAGTCGAGCCATGCTCGACTGGCTTTCGCGCAAAGCAGCCGAGCATGGCTCGGCTCTACAACGGCGCCGGGCTGAACCCGGCGCCGTCCTTCGTCAGAACCGCAGGTCCGCGCGCAGGTACCAGTAGCGCCCACGCGGGATGTCGTAGGTCGAGGCGTCGTAGCCGTTCAACGAGCACGACAGGCAGATCGGCGGGTCCTTGTCGAACACGTTGTTCAGGCCTGCCGTCAGCTGCAGGCCCTTCATCCAGTCGATCTTGTAGCCCACCTGCAGGTCGTGGAAGGTGGTGGCCGACAGCGTGTTGGTGCCAGCCGTCTGGTTGCTGCACACCGGGAACGCCACCGCATCTCCGCATTCCTCGGTCAGCTCGGAGATGTGCCGCACCGTCCAGTTCGCGCTCCAGTTGTCCAGCGTCCAGCCGATGCTGGCATTGCTGGTCCATTCCGGGATCGAGCTGTCGGCCACTTCCACGCCCGGCTCCTGCGGCTGCCGTTGCCCGGCCGCACCGGTGGCCTCGTAGCGGCCGACGAAGGTGTTCTTCCAGCCCAGCTTGAACTGGCCGATCGAACTCTGCGGCAGCGTCCAGAACAGATCCACGTCCCAGCCATCGGTCTTGATCGAGCCGAGGTTGGTCAGGCGGTTGTTGAAGCTGCTGACCGCACCGGTGCTGGCACGGGTGATGCCCTCGCAGTAGATCGGGTCAAGCGTATCCACGCACAGGTCCAGCTGGGTCTGCGCGTTGATCGCCTGGATCGCACCATCGATGTTGTGGCGGTAGAACGTCACTTCCACGTCGAAGCGCTCCGACCAGGAGGTATCGTTGCCGAACCACGGGCTCCACACGAAACCGGCACTGAAGCTGCGCGACCGCTCCGGCTCCAGCTCGCGGTTGCCGCCGGTGGTCACCGAGATCTGCGAGTTGGCCTGCTGGAAGCCCGCTGGCACGCCCAGTGCAGCGCAGTTGGCGGCACTGCCGCGCGGCGCGGTGCCACCGAGGCCGATCGAGCACGGATCGAACAACTGCAGATCGGCGCGCGCAGCCGAGCCGTACAGCTCGCCGATCGACGGTGCACGGAAGCCTTCGGCATAGGTGGTGCGCAGCACGAAGTCATCGGTCACCTGCCAGCGCAGGCCGTACTTGGGCGTGAACTCGCCGCCGAAGGTCGAGTAGTCCGAATAGCGCCCGGCCAGGCTCAGGTCCAGCTTCTTGCCCAGCGCCGAGTCGGCGAAGATCGGCACGCTCAGCTCCAGGTAGGCTTCATTGACGTCGTAGGAGCCCGAGGTGGGCTGCGACGGCACGCCGTTGTAATGGCCGATCACGGTGAGCGGATCGGGCTGGTACCACCCTTCGTACTTGCGGTACTCGTAGCCGGTGGCGAAGGACACCGGGCCGGCCGGCAGGGTGAACAGGTCGCTGGACAGGTTGGCGGTGAACAGGCTCAGCTCGTTCTGGCTGCGGTCACGCACCACCGGCTGGATCCAGCGCAGCATGTCCGGGGTGATCGAACCTGCGCCGCCGAAGATGTTCAGTGGTACGCAGCCCGGCGTGGCCGCACACACCGCCGGGTCACCCAGCGCCATGTTCACGTTGAAGATGTTGTAGCTGCCGTAGTTGGTCTGTTCGGCCTTGTTCTTGCTGTACATGCCGTTGACGTCCCAGTACCAGCTGCGGTCCGCCGCCTGGAAATTGCCGACCAGGCCGGTGGCGAAGTAGGTGGTGTTGACCTCCTGTTCGAACACGCGCGCGCCCCCCTCCACCGGGCGCCGGCCGATCAGGCTCATGTTGCCCGACGACACCAGGTCGAAGCCGAACGGGTTGTACGGGTTCAGCGCGGAGACCACGATGTTGTCGGCCAGTGGATTGCCGGTAGCGCCATCGGGGCCGAAGAACAACGGCTCGGGACCGGCCTGGTTGGTCGATTCGCGGCGGTTGCCCAGCGCCTTGACGTACCACTGCACGTTGTCGGTGATGTCGAAGCGGAACTGGCCGAACAGGCCTTTGCGCTCGGACGGCGTCAGCACCATGTTGTATTCGGCGAAGTTGAAGCGGTCGGCACTGGTGAAGCAGTGGTAGTCATCGGTGCGGTTGCAGCCGGCGCTGCCGTCGTAACGCGGGCTGCTCACGCCGGTGTTGGGCACGATGTCCTGCTCGGCACCGGTGTTGGGATCGACGAAGGCGAAACGCCCCTGCGGAATGCCGCCGCTGCCGAAGGCCAGGCCGGTCCCCGGGATCGGGAAGCGCGACTGCTCGCGGTCGCGGGCGAACACCGGGTCCTGCTTGGTCCAGCTGGCACCGAGGAACAGGCTGTAGCGATCGCCACTCTTGCCCCACGCCAGGTCCACGCCCTTCTGCGTGCCGTCGCCCTTGCTGTACTCCCCGTAGTTCAGGGTCACCTGGCCGCCATCGAAGTCGCGGCGGGTGATGATGTTGACCACGCCGGCGATGGCATCGGAGCCGTACAGCGACGATGCGCCGTCTTCCAGCACCTCGATGCGTTCGACGATGGCCAGCGGGATGGTGTTGAGGTCGGTCGCCGCACCGACGCCCGATGCGGATGACTCGTTGACCCAGCGGATGCCGTCGACCAGCACCAGCACGC
Organism: Stenotrophomonas sp. 704A1; assembly: GCF_030549525.1. Lineage (NCBI taxonomy): Bacteria > Pseudomonadati > Pseudomonadota > Gammaproteobacteria > Lysobacterales > Lysobacteraceae > Stenotrophomonas > Stenotrophomonas tuberculopleuritidis. The sequence goes on from NZ_CP130831.1 coordinate 3,981,177, forward strand.
GCTTGGCACCGAGGTGGCGCAGGTCGACCTGCGCCGAGCCGGCACCGACACCGCTGCCGTCCGGCGGGAAGCCGAAGTTGCCGGACGAGTTGAACTTGGCGTTCAGCGCCGAACCCGAACCGGTCAACTGCTGCAGCACCTCACCGATGGAGGTCAGGCCGGTGCGCTCGATATCGGCGCGGTTGAGGGTCTGGACCGGTACCTGGCCTTCAACTTCAGCGCGCTTGATGCGGGTGCCGGTGACTTCAACGCGGTCAAGGTCGGTGGTCGTGGATTGGGCCGCAGCGCCCAACGGTGCCAGGGCGGTCACGCACAGCGCAACGGCAACCGCCAACGGGCGGTGGTGCAGGTGGTTCATTCGCTCTCTCTCCAAAGGAATGTCGGGATGACTGCCGCGCCGCCTTCTGCACGGCGGCCGCGTCTCCTTTGTAAACAAACGGTAAAAGGCATGGCGTGATGACCGACACCAATTCACGCGCTTTTGACGAATCTGAAAGGCGATAGCGTCAAATTGCAGCGTATTTACCGAAATGTGCGAACGACACTCTGCCGCTGCGGTAGCGCCGGGCCATGCCCGGCGGAATGCGGCCTTCCCGCAGGAAGGCCGCACGGCGGATCCATCACTGCACGAAGGCGATGCGTTCCATGCCGGTGGCTTCGGCCGCCGCCAGGATCTTCGCCATGCCCTGGTATTCGGCCGCTGGATCGGTACTGATGCGCAGCTCCGGCAGGTTGCCGGCGTGCGTGCTGGCCTGCGCCTGCAGCCGCGCCTGCAGATCGCCGAGGGCCATCGGCTGGCCGTCCCAGCTCAGCTGGTTGCCTGCATCCAGGCGCAGCGCGATCGGCGGTGGCGGCTCCGGGCGTTCGACAACCCGATCGGTGGCCTGCGGCAACTGCACGGTGATCGGCCGCGACAGCATCGGCGCGGTCACGATGAAGATGATCAACAACACCAGCATCACATCCACCAGTGGCGTGACATTGATGTCCGCCAATGGGCCGCTCCTTCCTGCGCTGCTGAACGCCATGTGCCGCTCCCTGTGCAGGGCCGGTTGCCCTGAAGCCGAACTTACGCCCGGTCACGCCCGCTGCGGCAGGGCCGATGCGGGTGTCATTCAGCTGTCGTTTGTCCTCGTAGCGCGTGCACGCGATGCGAAACTGAATTCAGCCACTGCCCGCTATGCTGCTGGGCATGACCCGACGATCTTCGACCGCCCTGTCCCTGCTTCCACTGGCCGCCACGCTGCTGATCGGCTGCGCCAGTGCCCAGTCCCTCGATGCCCAGAACGCGCAGCTGAAGGCCGCCATCGCGGCCGCCGAACGCGGCCAGTTCGATCCCGGCCAGGCCGCTGCGCTCAGCCGCCACCCCGCCTATGGCTGGCTGGAATACGCCAATCTGCGGCGCAACATCGACACCGTTGATACCGCACAGGCGCAGGCCTTCCTGAAGCGCTACCAGGGCCAGGCCGTCGCCAACAGTTTCCGCAGCGCGTGGCTGCCGTCGCTGGCGCGTCGCCAGGACTGGCCGACGCTGCTGGCCAACTGGGCGCCCACCGACAACCTCGGGCTGCGCTGCGCGCAGCTCACCGCGCGCCAGGCCACCGGCAAGCTCGATCCGCAGTGGATCGGCGAGGCCCAGGAGCTGTGGCGCAGGAACGGCAAATCACTGCCCGACGCGTGCGATGCCGTGTTCGCCGTACTGCAGGCGCAGGGCGGCCTGAGCGATGCACTGCGCTGGGAGCGCATCGACGCAGCGGCCGATGCCCAGCAACCGGCGGTGATGCGTTCGGCCGCACGTGGCCTGCCTGCGGCCGAGCTGGCGCTGGCCAACACCTACGCCGCCTTTGTCGACCAGCCCAACGCCAGCGCGCTCAACTGGCCGCGCAGTGAACGCAGCCGGCGCATCGCCACCGATGGCCTGGAAAAGCTGGCCAAGGCCGACCCCGGCGCCACCGAGCAGCAGCTGCCGCAGTACGCGCAGGCGCTCGGCCTCAGCGCCGAACAGCAGGCCCAGGTGCGGTACCAGATCGCGTTGTGGACGGTGGCGTCCTACCTGCCCGATTCGGCGCGGCGCCTGAATGCCGTGCCGGACTCGGCCTACGACGCGCGTCTGCACGAATGGCGCGTCCGCGAAGCGATGTCGCGCGGTGACTGGCCGGCCACGCTGGCCGCGATCCGCAAGATGGGCCCGACCCAGCGCAATGATTCGCGCTGGCGCTATTTCGAAGGCCGCATGCTGGAGAAGACCGGACAGGCCCAGCAGGCCCAGGCCTTGTTCCGCGAAGCGGCGCGCGCGCCGACGTTCCATGGCTTCCTCGCCGCGGACAAGGCACAGCAGCCCTACACGCTGTGCCCGTGGAAGCCCAACGACAGCGCGCAGGCGCAGGCGGTGGTGGCGCGCGACCCGGCCATCCAGCGCGCGATGGCGCTGTACCAGATCGATCGCACCGGCTGGGCGGTCGCCGAGTGGAACAGCGCGCTGGCGCGCTTCGATGACACCCAGCGCCGGCTCGCCGTGCGCGTGGCGCAGGACAACGGCTGGTTCGACCGTGCGGTGTTCGCGCTCGGCAAGCAGCCGCAGGAACAGCGCCTGTACGATCTGCGCTTCCCGCTGCATCACGACGCCACCATCCGCCGCGAATCGGCGCGCAACGCGATCGACCCGGCCTGGGTGGCCGCCGAGATCCGCGCCGAGAGCACCTTTACGCCGCGTGCGCGCTCGCCTGCCAATGCCATGGGCCTGATGCAGGTCTTGCCGGCCACCGGTGCCGGCGTGGCCAAGTCGATCGGCCTGACCGGTTATGGCGGCGCCGACAGCCTGTACGACCCGGACACCAACATCGCCATCGGCACGGCCTACCTGCGGCAGCTGATGAACAAGTACGACGGCCTGCCGTACGTGACCATCGCCGCCTACAACGCCGGCCCGACCCCGACCGCCCGCTGGCAGAGCCAGCGCCCGGGCTTCGATCCGGACCTGTGGATCGAAACCATCAGCTACAAGGAAACGCGCGAGTACGTGGCCCGCGTGCTGGCCTTCAGCGTGATCTACGACTGGCGCCTCAACGGCGATGCGCTGCCGCTGAGCGACCGCCTGATGGGCCGCCTGGTGGACAAGCGCAAGGCCTTCACCTGCGCGGCCGACGCCGACCAGGGCGGGGATTGATCGCGTTGCATCGGTAGCGCCGGGCCATGCCCGGCGCCACCGTGTCATCATGCCCCCATGAAGATCTATCTTGTCGGCGGCGCCGTGCGCGACCGCCTGCTGCAGCGCCCTGCCGGCGACCGTGACTGGGTGGTGGTCGGCGCCACGCCCGCGCAGATGGAAGCGCAGGGCTACACCGCCGTCGGCCGCGATTTCCCGGTATTCCTGCACCCGGAGACCGGCGAGGAATACGCGCTGGCGCGCACCGAGCGCAAATCCGGTCGTGGCTATCGCGGCTTCGTGGTCGATGCCGATCCGGCGGTGACGCTGGAAGAAGACCTGCAGCGCCGCGACTTCACCATCAACGCCATCGCCTGCGATGAAGACACCGGTACGCTGGTCGATCCCTATGGCGGCGCGCGTGACATCGAGCAGCGCGTACTGCGCCACGTCGGCCCGGCGTTCGTCGAAGACCCGCTGCGCGTGCTGCGCGCGGCGCGCTTCATGGCGCGCTTCGCCGCGCTGGGTTTTACCGTCGCGCCGGAAACCATGGCACTGATGCGCGACATCGCCGCCAGCGGCGAGCTGGATGCGCTGGTGCCCGAACGCGTCTGGCAGGAACTGCGCAAGGCGCTGGTCTGCGAACGCCCCTCGGCCTTCCTGCGCACCCTGCACGACGCACACGCGCTGGGCCCGATCCTGCCGGAACTGGAAGCGTTGTACGGCGTGCCGCAGCGCGCGGAATTCCACCCGGAAGTCGATACCGGCATCCACCAGGAGATGGTCAGCGACATGGCTGCCACGCTGGCGCCTGGCGATGATCTGGTCGGCTTCGCTGCGTTGACCCACGACCTCGGCAAGGGCCTGACCCCGCCGGAGGAATGGCCGCGCCACATCATGCATGAGCAGCGCGGCATCAAGCCGCTGAAAGCGCTGTGCGCGCGGCTGAAGATTCCCGCCGAGCACCAGCAGCTGGCCGAGGCGGTCTGTCGCGAGCACCTGAACGTGCATCGCATCGACGAGCTGCGCGATGCGACCGTGCTGGAACTGCTGGGCCGCTGCGATGCGCTGCGCCGGCCGGAACGGGTGGCACGCATCGCGCTGTGCTGCGAGGCCGACAAGCGCGGCCGGCTGGGTTTCGAGGACAGTGACTACCCGCAGGGCGAAACACTCAAGCGCCTGCACCGGGCGGCGCTGTCAGTGCAGGCGCGTGACCTGGACACCACGCACCTGAAAGGCCCTGCCATCGGTGAAGCGCTGGCCAGGGCACGGGTCAAGGCCATCGCTGCCGCCCGCTGATGGCCGCCGGCCGCTGGCCGAAATCCGCTGCCGGGTCAGTGCGCCATGCCGCGGGTAATCGCCGCAGCGCGTTCCTTCAGCTGGGCGACGGCGTCGGGAATCATCTCCATGCCCACGTCCAGGCCGGGGTTCAGTACCAGGCCGACCCCTTCGCCGATGCCCGACAGCAGCGCGTGCACGGCGATCGGCATCGCATGGGCGAACTGCGGCAGCTGCTCGTGCCAGATCTCGGCGCGCTCAGGCGCCGTGAACACCGCGAACATCGGCTCGCCGCTTTCGCTGGTCAGCACCAGCGGCGAAATGCTCTCGTCCCAGGCGCCGTCTTCAGCGATGGCCTTGTCCAGCAGCACGAACACCGGCGCGGTCAGCAGGCCGTCGAGGAACTGCGAGGCCGTGAGGGTTCCGTCCTGGGCCTGCAACAGGCGCACTTCCAGGTCGTTGGCGGGTTCGAACGGCGTTTCGTGGTCCATGGTGGGTCCGGCAGTGTGGCGGGTGGCTGCAACTTTAACAGCCCGTGTCATCAACCGACGTAACCGTGCCGCCACATCCAGCCGGCCACCGCCAGCCCGGCCACCACCATCAGCATCAGCGGCAGGCCAAAGCGGTGCCGCCACGGGATCGGCACCCCGCCCAGCTGCTGGTCCATGCTTTCGGTATCCAGCACCCAGCCATGCGCGCAGCGGGTGCAGGCCAGTTCGTAGCGGCGCTGGTAGGTGAAGCCGAACAGCAGGTCGATGCGCGCCATCCTGTAGCGCAGCTGTGGGGCGAACTCGGTTTCGGTCTGGCAACGCAGGCAGTGGTGGGCTTCGGTGGGGCCGACCACCACCACCCGCTCCTGCTGGCCGATCAGCAGCATCATGCGCGGCCCTCGCAGGCGGGCTGGGCCAGCAGCCACTGCTGGGCGGCGGCCAGGGTGTCCGGTCCGCTGGCGGTGGTCTGGTCCGGCTGCAGGCTGGCACCGTCGCCCCGCCCGTTGCGGTCTGCCATCACATTGTGGGTCAACAGCAAGGTGGTGCCATCCACCAGCTTCGTCGGCCGGTTGCCGGTGGAGAAACCTGCACTGGGCTCGCCGAAACTGCGGCTGCCCGCCTGCCCGCGGAATGCCAACGCGACGGCTTCGCCTGAACTGGCGGTGCGCGCACCGATCAGCACCGCCACCGGCGCGCTGCCCGCACGCAGGCGATAGGCGGCCTCTCGCGAGCGCAGACCCTGCGTGCCGTCCTGCCTCACCTCACCTTCGCCTTGCCGCCACCACTGCAGGCCGTCGGCGCTGCGGAAGGCGCCGATCAGCGCCCCCTTCGCATCCGGAGTTCCCTGCAACAAAGGCAGCAGCCCCATCAGCATCGGCCACATGTTGCCGCCGCTGTTGCCGCTGACATCCACCACCCAACCGCAGCGCGTGCCGTCATCCAACGCGGTGATGCGTTGCTGCAGCGCCAACGCGTAGGTCCTGCGCGCGTCATGACGCTCCTGCCCGCTGCGTTGCAGATCCTCCACGAAGGGGCCGACCGTGAGCACGCCAATGCGGGCATCGACCTTCGGGGATTCTGCCAACGCTGCGCCCTGCCCGGCATTGAGACGCTGGGCACGCGCGGACCGCGCCTGCTGCTGTCTGGGCGAGATCCATCGGCCATGCCCGCCGCTGCTACGCGTGGCCGCCTCATCCAGCACGCGGCGCTGCTGTGCAGGGTCATCCGCTGCGGCACTCAGCCGCGCGCGCACGTCACTCCAATCCACGCGGTCGCGGTACAGCGACTGGGTTTCCAGCAGGTGCAGCATCTGTTCGAGCGCTTCGGCAGAAGGCAGTTCCACGGCCTCGGCGGGCGCTGCCAGTGCCGGGCTGCCACAGGCCAGCAGCAGGGCTGCGCCCAGGATCGCGCGCGCGGGGAAGCGGGAATTCATTGACGCATCCATGTCAGTGTCCAGCGCCGCAGCATAGCGGCGAACGGCATCAGCGCCCAGCGCACGCCGGCTGGGCGGGGCATGGCGACGGTGGCAGATCAGCACAGGCGCCACGCCGCCGGGCATGGCCCGGCGCTACCAGTCCGCGCGCAGGCCGATGTTGCCTTCGATGATGCGGCGCTTCTCGCTGCGGTCGCCGCCCAGTTCGCGGGTGTAATCGGCCACGGCATAGGCGCTGATCGTGCGGTTGAAACGACCGACCACGCCGACACCGGCCTCCAGCGCGCGCGAGCGCTGCGTGTTGATGATCGCGTCGTTGTCGAACAGGATGCGGTCCTCGCCCGAGCGGCCATGCCAGTAGTTCAGCTTGAAATACGGCTGCCAGCCGTTGTCGGCCAGCTGGTAATCACCGGCCAGGCGCAGGCCGACGCGGCCGGTCCAGGCGTTGTCGTTGTCGAAGCGCACGGTCGACACGGCATCGCGCTGATCGTCCAGCGAGGTGCGCTGCCAGATCACCTGCAGCTGCGGTTCCAGCCACCAGGCGGACTGCCCGAACTGCAGCAGCGGCTTGCCGGCTTCCAGCGAAACGCTGGTGCCGTCGCCCTTGAGGTCGATGCCGAGGCCACGCGCCGAGCGTGCGCGTCCGTCGTAGCGGCTCTGCATCACCACCGCATCGAGGTAGGCGCCAGCGGTGCCGGTCAGCGTCCAGTACAGGCCCACGTGCTTGTCGTCCAGGCGGCTCTGGCCCACCTGCACGTTCTCCCACCCCAGCGCGAGGCCGGTGGTCCTGCCCTGGGCGCGGGTGCGGCCGACGAACACACCCAGCTGGTTGCGGTGGCTGTCGGCAGCGGCCGCCCACACATCCAGGCCGGCCTGCATGCCCATCACGTCGCCATCGAAACCGGGCTGCGCATCGCCCTTCCAGTGGATCTCGCTGCTCTGCCCGACCAGCCGCCCCCACGCGGTGCGCAGCGCGCCCTGGTTGTACAGCAGGCGCTGTTCGCCCTGCCGCTCATGGAAGGTGCCGAGGCTGGCCAGCGAGGTTTCGCGCAGCAGCGGTGGCGCCACCGCATAGGCGGCGGTCTCCAGCCGGTACAGCGGCACCACATCGCCCTCGGCCGGGCGCGCGCCCGGTGTCGGCGGCGTGCCGGTGCCGGGCAGCGCGCCCCCGGCCACCGGGACATCCGGTACGGCCGGATCACCGGGCGGTGCCACCGGAGCCGGCTCCGGCGGCGGCGGCGGCGGCGCGGTCTCGCCGGCGGTCAGGTCCGGATCGATGGCGCCCTCCGGCGGCGGCGGCGGAGCCGGTGGAATCGGCGGCGGCGGCGCCACCGGCGGTGTCAGCGGCGGCGGCGTGGCACTGCCGTTGCCGTTGGGCGCCGGCGTCGGCCCGGTCACCAGGGTCGAACGCAGGTACCAGTTCTCGCTGGTGCCGGCACTGACACCGCCCTTGAACAGGAAGTACTCGTAGGCGCCGGCGGAGACCGGGGCGAACAACGAGAACGCGCCCGCAGCGGTGCTGCCCCCATTCAGGGCCTGCACCACCAGGATGCCATCGGCCAGCGTGGCCGCGCCGCTACCGCCGGCATTGAGGATGCCGATGCCGGTGGTGCCGCTGGCAGTTCCCCCATCGATCACCAGGCGGTCGCTGCTGGAGTTGTCCGCGCCCAGCACCGTGCGCAGGTACAGGCCGCCACCCTCGCCACGGTAGTTGCCACGTACGGTGAACACATCGCCGGCACCGGTGCCGGTCAGGTCGATGCGCCCGGCGTTGACCATGTCCACGAGAGCGGCGCTGTTGAACGGGCGGATGGCGTGGCCACCGCTGCCGGCATACACGGTGCTGGTGTCATCCACGCTGAGCGAGCCGGTACCGGATGCGCTGTCACCCAGCACCAGATCGCCGTCGAAGCTCAGTTCGGTGCTGTTGGCCAGGCGGATCGCTTCCCAGTTCTGGAAGCGACCGACGCCCGCCGTCTTGATGTTGTTGAAGTTGAGCTGGTCCACGCCGCTGCCCCCCTCGAACAGCGGCACCGCACCGAGGTTGCCCTGGTTGAGGCTGCTGAGAGTGGCCACGTCGTTGTCCGGACCCAGGTCGATGGCGCCGTAGACGATGCCACCACCGCTCCAGGTGAACGTGTCGTCGCCGGTGCTCATCAGCACCTGGCCGCGCACGGTGCCATCGGTGATGGTGACGCTGTCGGCGCCGCCGCTGACGCTGATGTTGCCGCCGATGTACGCCGTGCCGGAGATGATGATGGTATCGGTGTCGAAGCCGGTCACCACGTTGCCGTCAACGGTGCCGCCGGACTGGTCCCACAGGTTCTTGTCCAGCTTCATGTTGACCCGGCCGATGCGGCCCGCGGTCATCCAGGCCTGGTCACCGTCTTCGAACGCGCCGACGATGCGGCCGCCGCTCATGCGGAAGGTGTCGATGTTGTCGCCCTGCTGCAACGCGCCGATCGTGCCCTCGGTCATGACGAAATCGTCGCGGCCACTGCCCTGCGCGACCACGCCGGTCACGGTGCCGCCGCTGACGGTCATCTGGTCGTCGCCGGTGCCCTGGTCGACGCTGTCGATCGTGCCGCCGCTGAGCAGCAGCACGTCGTTGCCGTCGCCCTGCAGCGCGGCGCCCGCGATGCTGCCGGCCAGCATCTCCAGGCGATCATTGCCGGCGCCGAACTGCACGCCGGTGCGCCCGCTGATGGTGCCGCGGTTGACCAGCACGCTGTCGCCGGCACCCACGAACTGCAGCGCGGTGTTGTTGCCGGTGCTGATGCTGCCGGCGTTCTCCACCCGGCTGCCGCCACCGAGCTGCACTGCCACGCCGCCGACCGAACTGATCGTTCCCAGGTTGGACAGCAGGTGTCCGCCGGCACCGAGCAGCGCAATGGCGCTTGCGCCGCCGCTCTGCTGCAGCTGCGCACCGCTGGCGACAGTGACGGTGATGCCGGCCGCGCCGCTGGCGGTGATGGGAACGGTCTGCGGATTCGGGGCCGCTGCAACGCAGCTGACCGTCTGGCCGGCAACGGGGGCGACCGAGTCACAGCCCGCCCAGGCGGCACTGGCGCTCAGCAGCATGGCGGACGGGACGGCAAGAACCTGCAGCACGGAAACGGTGAGGCGGCGCGGTCGGAACGCACGCGGGACGGCACGGGACATACAGCACTCCTGGACAGGGGGATCAGGAACTGCGGATATGCGGTACTGCTGGCAGTCTGCCGTGTGGTGAATGGTTTCGACAGGTGAATTTACGCGATAACCATCACAGTTTTAATGTGAAATCCAGCGATCATCACCTGGGTTTTATGTGACTGAAAGGGTTCAGCGTTGGCGAAAGCGGTGGACACCTGTGGGGTCGGAGCCCTCCCTGCGGAAAGAGCCCTCGCCGCAGGCAGTCAGATCTTCAGATAGATCCTGCGCCGGTCCAGCCACCACGCCACGCCCCACCACAGCGCGACGAACACCGACGCCTGCAGCATCGAGGCCAGCTCCAGCGCCTGTGGCATCGCTGCGGCCAGCTGTTGCCAGACCCACCCCCAGGCACCCACCGCCAGCAGCACCACCGAGATCACCGAGGCGCCCAGGTAGGCCGTGATCGCGTTGACCCCGAAGCGACGGCCCAGCGCGGGCCAGCCCTTCTGGTCGATCAGCACGTGGCCCAGCCACAGTGCCAGCGCTGCCAGGCCACCGCTCCACAGCACATAGCTCGGCGTCCACAGCTGCTTGTTCAACGGCAGCGCGGTGGCCAGCAGCAACCCCAGCACAGCGGTTGCCACGCCCAGCCCGGCCAGGGCGGCAGCGCGCCCATTGCGCAGCAGGCCACCGGCCAGCAGGCCGAGCACGGTGCTGGCCAGGGCCCCCAGGGTGCTCAGCAATCCTTCCGGGTCGTGCCCCAGCCCGGTATCGGCGTGCCACTGGTAGATCCACGGGGCGAACAGCGTGGTATCCAGACGGCTGGCCGGATTGGTCCATGGCGCCAGATCGCCAATGCCCAGCAGCAGCACGGTGTACCCCACCAGCAGCGTGACCAGCACGGCCGCCTGCACGCGCGGTCGCGCATACACCGCCAGCACGCCGACCAGCGCCGCACACGCCGCGATCCGCTGCAGCACGCCCCAGATGCGGAAGTGGTGCGTATGCAGCGCCCACCACACCAGCAGGTGCAGCAGTACACCGGCAAGCGCGATACGCAATGCGCGTTCCAGCACGCTACGCAGCAGCGCCGGCCGCGCGGCCGGATCCAGCGCGCGCGGTGCCACACTGAAGGCCATCGACACGCCGACCAGGAACAGGAAGAACGGGAACACCAGGTCGGTGGGCGTGCAGCCATGCCACTCCGCGTGGCGCAGCGGCGCGAACACCGCACTCCAGTCACCCGGGTTGTTGACCAGCAGCATCGCCGCCACGGTCATGCCGCGCAGGGCGTCGATCGAGCCCAGCCGGCGTGGCGGCGCAGCGGTCATCAGGCGGCCTCGTACTGGCCGGCGATCCAGGTGCCGCGCACCTGCAGGGCGTCGTCCAGCAGCACCAGGTCGGCCTGGTAGCCCTCGGCGATATGGCCCAGGCGGTCATCGACGTTGAGGAACTGCGCCGGGTAGGTCGAGGCCATGCGCGCGGCTTCGGCCAGCGGCTGGCCGAGCAGCTGCACGGTGTTGCGCACCGCCGTGGCCATGTCCAGCGCCGAACCGGCCAGTGCCCCGGCGGCATTGCGCACCACGCCGTCGATGGCGGTGATGGTTTCGCCATACAGCACGTAGCTCGGATCGTCGGCCCCGACCGGCGGCATCGCATCGGTCACCAGCAGCAGGCGGCCGCGCGGCTTGGCCGCCAGCGCCACGCGCAGGCTGGCCGGGTGCACGTGAACGCCATCGACGATGATGCCGATCCAGCTGTCGCGATCTTCCAGCGCGGCCCCCACCGCCCCCGGCTCACGGCCCTGCAGCGGCGACATCGCGTTGTACAGATGGGTGAAGCCGCGCACGCCGGCATCCAGTCCGGCACGGATCTCTTCATAGGTCCCGGCGGTATGCCCGGCCGCGACGATCACCCCGCGCTCGACCAGCGCACGCACGGTGTCCAGCGGCACGCGCTCCGGCGCCAGGGTCAGCAGGGTCACGCCGTTGTCCAGCGAGGCCGCCAGTGCGATCTCCGCCTCGTCCGGCACGCGGAACTTGCTGGCATCGTGGGTGCCCTTGCGCGCCGGTGCGATGTACGGGCCCTCCAGGTGGATGCCGATCACCCCCGGCACGCCTTGTGCGATCGCTTCGCGCAGTGCGGCGATGGCCTCGCGCATCACCGCCACGTCGTCACTGATCAGGGTCGGCAGCAGTGCCGTGGTGCCGAAACGCCGATGCGCCTGCGCGATCGTGCGCAGCGCGGCGACGTCCGGCGTATTGTTGAACAGCGCGCCGCCGCCGCCGTTGACCTGTACGTCGATGAAGCCGGGCAGCAGCCAGCCGCCGCCCAGATCCACCTGCTCGTCGGCGGCGCCCAGCTGCGGTGCGGCGTCGGGCAGCAGCGCGCTGATGCGGCCCGCTTCGATCACCACCGCGAGGTCGTCGCGGAAATCGTCGCCGGTGAGCACGCGCGCGTTGCGCAGCACCGTCTTGCGCGGAGCGGTGGCCATCAGACGGTCTCCGTGACCTTGTTCAGATGCGGCGGCAGGTCCGGGTTGAAACCGCGGCGCAGCGCCAGGGCGTTGATCGCGCGATAGAAGCTCTGCACGGTCAGCAGCGGTGCGCACAACGGGTGCGGCGCGGCCGCCACCGGCAGGTTGCCGCCGGCGCCGGCCAGCCACACCTGTGCCCCGCGCGCGGTGAATTCCTCGGCCACGGCCCGGGTGCCGGCGCCGGTCTCATCCGGTTGGGCGAAGGCCAGCACCGGGAAACCGCGGTCGACCAGCGCCATCGGTCCGTGCTTGACCTCGGCCGAGCTGTAGGCCTCGGCGTGCAGGCTGCAGGTTTCCTTAAACTTCAGCGCGGCTTCCTGCGCGGCGCCCAGGCCCAGGCCACGGCCCAGCACGAACAGGTTGTTGGCCTCCACCAGGCCATCGGTGAGTGCGGTCCAGTCACATTGCCAGGCGTCGCGCAGCGCATCAGGCAGCAGGTCCAGCGCATTGCGCAGCGCGCTGTCCTGCTTCCAGTAAGCGGCCAACTGCAGCAGCGCCGACAGTGAGGCGAGGTAGCTCTTGGTGGCCGCCACGCTCTTCTCGGCGCCGGCGTGCAGCGGAATGACCGTATCGGCCAGCTGTGCCAGCGGCGAATCCTCGACGTTGACCAACGCCACCACGCGTGCACCGGCGGCCTTGGCCGCTTCGGCGTTGCGCAGCAGATCCGGGCTCTTGCCGGACTGCGAGATGACCAGGAACAGCGCGCCACGCAGCTGCAGCGGTGCGGCGTACACCGAGCCGACCGACGGCGATGCCGAGGCGACCACCAGCCCGAGCTGGGTTTCCAGCAGGTACTTGCCATAGGTGGCGGCGTGGTCGGAGCTGCCGCGTGCGCAGGTGACCACGAACGGCGGCGGCGCCGCACGCAGGCTGGCGGCCAGCGTTTCCATCACCGCGTGGTTGCGGGCGAACTGGCGGGCAACGACGTCGGCCGCTTCGGCGGCCTCGGCGAACATCAGGGTAGCGGTAGCGTCGGACAGCGACATGGCGGGCTCAGGCGGGATCGGAAGGAAGGGGGCGTACGCCGGCCGGGCGCATCGGTGCGGTCGACCCGCGCACCACCAGCTGTGGCACGAAGCCCTGGTTGTGCAGCGCTGCCGGGGCATCGTCGTAGGCATCGCTGCGCAGCTGCGCGATCAGCAGGCGCGCAGCATGACGGGCGATGTCCTCGGTGGCCTGCTTGGCGGTGGTCAGCGGCGGCCAGGACTGACGCGAGAACGGGCTGTCCTCGAAGCCGGCGATGGACAGATCGTAGGGCACGTTCATGCCGGCCGACTTCGCCGCAGCGAGCACGCCGGCGGCGATTTCATCGTTGGAGCCGAAGATGGCGGTGGGCGGTTCACGCAGGGCCAGCAGGCGGCGGGCGCCGCGGAAGCCATCGTCGAAGGTGTAGTCGCCCTGCACCACCAGGTGCTTGTCCACGGTCATGCCGTAGTCCTTCAGCGCGGCTTCGTAGCCGGCATAGCGCTCGCCCGAGGAACGGTGCGAGATGCCGCCCCAGAGGAAACCGATGCGCTGGTGGCCCAGTTGGATCAGGTGCTCGGTGATCTCGTAGGCGGCCTCGCGGTCGTCGACGAAGACGCAGGCGCCATCGGCCGGATCCTCGGTGGCGGCGATGATCCGCACCAGCTTGATGCCACGCGCGGTCAGCGCCTGGATCAGGTCGCGGCGCTCGGACATCGGCGCGGTCAGCACCAGCCCGGCCAGCCGCGAGCGCTGCACCCAGTCGGCCAGTTCATCGGCCAGCAGCGGCGAACTGGAATCGCACGGGTGGATCTGCAGGCCGAAGCCGGTTTCGCGGCAGGCTGCGAGCACGCCGTTCTGCACGCCGATGATGTGGTACGGGTTGGGGTTGTCGTACACCAGACCGATCACGAAGGTGGTACCGCTGCGCAGGTTGCGCGCGGACGGATCGGGTTCGTAGTCGAGTTCGGCAATGGCGCGCAGTACCCGCGCGCGGGTGGCCTGCATCACCGAGGGCTCGTTGTTGATCACCCGCGATACGGTCTTCAGCGAGACCTTGGCCTTCTCGGCAACGTCCTTGATGGTCGCTCTGCGCATCGGCTTTTCCTGGGGTTGGCTGCCGTCCATCATCGCCGATCAGACCTTGTCCTGCGGCAGGCCGGCGCGATGGCCGACCACCGAGTAGAACAGGATGTACAGGTAGCAGGGCACCATCAGCAGCAGGAACACCAGCTGGAAATCGATGTGCTGCTTGAGCACCGCAAACAGCTGCGGAATGATCGCGCCGCCGGCGATGCCCATCACCAGCAGCGCCGACCCGGTTTCGGTGAACCGGCCCAGGCCGCGGATGGCCAGCGGGAAGATCGCCGGCCACATCATCGCGTTGGCAAAGCCCAGCAGTGCCACGAAGGCCACCGACACGTAGCCGTGGGTGAAGAACGCACCCAGGCAGAACACCACGCCCAGCACCGCCGAAAGGGTCAGGTAGCGCGACTGCGAGACCACCCGCGGGATCAGCGCCAGGCCGACCACATAGCCGATCAGCATGGCGAACAGGGTGAACGAGGTGAACATCTTGGTCTGGTCCAGCGGCAGGTCGAAGCCATGGCCGTAGGTGCCGATCGCATCGCCGGCCATCACCTCCACGCCCACGTACACGAACAGGCACAGCACGCCCAGCCACAGGTGCGGGAACTGGAAGATGCTGCGGCGCTCGGCGGCGCCCGCCGCACCGGCCGGCGTGGCATTGGCCTCGGAGGCCTTGATTTCAGGCAGCGGCGAGAACAGCACGGCCACGGCCAGCACCACCAGCAGCGCGGCCATGGCCAGGTAGGGCGCATGGATCTTGGCCGCGAACTCGTTCAGCAGCGTGGCCTTGGTGGCTGCATCGGCGGCCTGCACCTGCGCATCGAGATCACCGATGCCGTGCAGCACCAGCGTGCCGATCAGCACCGGGGCCAGGATGCCGGCGATCTTGTTGCAGATGCCCATCAGGGCAATGCGCCGCGCTGCGGTTTCGATCGGGCCGAGGATGGAGATGTAGGGGTTGATGGCGGTCTGCAGCAGCGCCAGGCCACTGCCGATCACGAACAGCCCGCCGAGCGCACCGGGGTACCAGCGTTGCGTGGCGAACTCGCCGAACAATGCAGCGCCACCGGCCATCACCAGCAGGCTCAGGCTGAGGCCCTTCTTCATGCCGGTGCGGCGCAGGATCCACGAGGCCGGCAACGCCAGGAAGAAGTAGGACAGGTAGAACACCATCAGCACCAGGAAGGCACCGACTTCGCTGAGCTCGAAGGCCAGCTTGACGAAGGTGATCAACGGGCCGTTGAGCCAGGTGAAGAAGCCGATCAGGAAGAACAGCACGCCGACGATGGCGATGGACGAGGCCACGTTCGGGCGTGCGCTTGCAGCGGGGACGGCTGACATCAGGAGGGCTCCTGCGGCGACGGTCGCAGAACACGACGTCGGAGAGTGGCTGGGAACAACGTTGTCACATTCTTTCGATGGACGAGGGCGTTTTGTCAACGCCGGAACGCAGGCGCCGAAACCGCATGCTGCACTGCGCAAGCCGCCGCCCGACGCTTCCGCTGAATGCACTTCACCCTTGAAAGCCCTCGCTGCAAGGGTTCCGACCGGGATGCTGCATTCACGTCATGTAAACGTTTACGGCCCTCCGCATTCGCTGCGGCGCAGCAACGAAAGTGTCACGAACTCGTTGACATCGTTGTCAACGCGGTTACAGACTCCGCCCCAATCGCCGGTCCCATCACGCCCCCTTTCCGGGCCCGGCCCCACCTGCAGCAGGAGCCCGCGTGACCGCCAGCCACCCCGCCCCGGCCCATGCCCTGTCCCCCGTCGCGCCCTCGTTCCTGGCGGCCGACGTGGGTGGCACCCATGTGCGTGTCGCCCGGGTCCAGGCCAGCGGCGACGATGCCCACCCGGTGCAGGTGCTGGACTACCGCAAGTACCGCAATGCCGACCACGCCGGCCTCAGCGCGATCCTGAGCGACTTCCTCGGCGAAGGCGCGCGCCCGGCGCACTGCGTGGTCGCCACCGCCGGCTATGCCCGCGAGGACGGCACGGTGATCACCGCCAACGTGCCGTGGCCGCTGTCGGCACGGCAGATCGAGGCCGACGTCGGCGTGCAGCGGGTCCACATCGTCAATGATTTCGAAGCGGTGGCCTACGCCGCCGCGCAGGTCGATGCCAGTGGCGTTCTGCACCTGTGCGGCCCGGACAGCGCGCCGCGCGGCCCGACCCTGGTGGTGGGCCCGGGCACCGGCCTGGGCGCGGCACTGTGGATCCCGACCGCCAACGGCCCGGTGGTGCTGGCCACCGAAGCCGGCCAGCCGACCCTGGCCGCCAGCACCGAACTGGAGATGGCCATCGTCCGCCACATGCAGCGCGACCGCGCGCACGTGTCGATCGAACATGCGCTGTCCGGCCCCGGCCTGATGAACCTGTACCGCGCCGTCTGCGCGCTGCAGGACCAGGCCCCTGCCCTGGCCAGCCCCGATGCGGTCACCGCTGCGGCGATGGCCGGCACCGACCCGCTGGCGCGGCAGGCGCTGGATGTGTTCTGCGGCCTGCTCGGCAGCACCATCGGCGACATGGCGCTGTTCTATGGCGCCCATGGCGGTGTCTACCTGGCCGGCGGCATCCTGCCGCAGATCCGCGAGTACCTGCACACCAGCACCTTCGTCGAACGCTACCTGCAGAAGGGGCCGATGGGCGAGGCGCTGGCGCGCATCCCGGTGAAGGTGGTCGAGCACGGGCAGCTGGGCGTGATCGGCGCCGCCAGCTGGTTCCTGCTCCACGCCGACGCCTGAACCTGCAATCGGCTTCAACGCAATCGCAGCACGCAGTACGTGGCACGCCAATGCACGGGACATCGCCAGCCCGCGCCCCCCAACGCAGTCGCAATCGAATATCGCCGCCGGTATCCAATCGAGTGATGAGGAGAGACATCATGAACACCTGCAAGACCCTGCTTTCGGCCGCCATCGTCAGCTGCCTCGCCTTCACTGCACACGCGCAGCAGGCCAGCCCCGCCCCGACCGCCACCGATCTGGATACCGTGACCGTCACCGGCATCCGTGGTTCGATGGAAAAGTCGCTCGATACCAAGCGCGAAGCCAATGCGCGCGTGGAAGTGGTGACCGCTGAAGACGTGGGCAAGCTGCCCGCACACAACGTGGCCGACACCCTGCAGCGCCTGCCGGGCGTCAACATCAGCTCGTCCAGCGCCGACGAAGGCGGCTTCGACGAAGCCGACCGTGTCAGCCTGCGCGGCACCAGCCCCAGCCTCACCCAGACCCTGATCAACGGCCACACCGTCGGTTCGGCCGACTGGTTCGTGCTCAGCCAGGGCAACAACGTAGGCCGCAGCGTCAGCTACTCGCTGCTGCCGTCCGAGCTGGTCAGCTCGGTGGAAGTGAACAAGTCCTCGCAGGCCAAGCTGCAGGACGGCGGCACCACCGGTACCGTCAACATCATCACCCGCAAGCCGCTGGAGTTCTCCAAGCAGTTCACCGCGGAAGGCTCGATCGGCATGGTGCGCTCGGACCAGGCCAAGTCGAACGACCCGCAGTACTCGGCGCTGTTCAACTACAAGAACGAGGAAGGCACCTTCGGCGTGATGGTGCAGGGCTTCAGCCAGAAGCGCGAGCTGCGCCGTGAAGCGCAGGAGATTCCGGGCGGCTTCTTCAAGATCGGCGCCAACGATCCGGTTGCCCTGACCAATCCCGACCTGATCGGTGTCAACGTTCCCGGCCTGCTGGGTTCGACCCTGTTCGAACAGACCCGCGAGCGCAAGGGCGGCCTGGTCTCGCTGCAGTTCAAGCCGAGCGACAACCTGACCCTGGGCCTGAACGGCTTCACTTCCGAACTGGAAGCGAACAACTACAACCGCAACTTCATGATGTTCGGCAACAGCTTCGCCAAGTCGCAGGCGCCGGATCCGGGCTATGTGGTGAAGGATGGCGTGCTGACCAATGCCAACTACACCGGCGTGCCGGGCACCGACTACGCGGTGTACGACATGATCTACCGCGAGTCGAAGGCCAAGTCGAGCTATGTCACCTTCGATGCCGACTGGCAGATCAGCGACAGCCTGACCGCCAAGTTCCAGGCCGGCAGCACCAAGGGCACCGGCGAGACTCCGCGCCAGTACATCGCCGAAGTGACCCTGGCCAATGGCGGTGGCGCCAGCTGGGCCACCCATGGCGCCGGCTCGCCGATCGACTGGAACGTCGGCGGCGATCTCTCGCCCAACGGCGTCACCAGCTTCGGCACCTGGGGCAACCAGCAGGTCACCGCGGAGGACAAGGAGAAGTGGGCCACGCTCGACTTCAACCAGTACTTCAGCGATGGCGGCGTGCTGAGCTCGATCGACTTCGGCGTGCGTTTCGCCGACCACAAGCGCGAGGCGCTGTCGCCGGAAGGCGCAACCCCGGGTGATATCTGGAGCGCGCTGAAGAGCGGCGCCACGTCCAGCTACCCGAACGGCTTCGCCGGCGACATCGGCGGCACCTTCCCGCGCAACATCTGGTACTTCACCCCGGGTGCGCTGAAGGATGCGGTGACCAACAACTCCACCTGGCTGGCCGGCAACGACGGCCCGACCGGTCGCCACAACTACGGCGCCGAGTGGCAGGTGAAGGAGAAGAACTACGCCGGCTACGTGCAGGCCAACTTCCGCGGTGACTGGTGGAGCGGCAACCTGGGCCTGCGCTACGTCAACATCAAGCAGGACATCAACACCTACAACGCGGTCAGCAACGCCGCCGATGCCGATGTCAGCAGCCTGTTCGGCATGTGGGAGCGCATGGCGTTCCAGAACAAGCGCAACCGCGTGCTGCCCAGCGCCAACATCAAGTTCGACCTGGACGACAACCTGGTGCTGCGCGTGGCCGCGTCGCAGACCCAGACCCTGCCGGACTACTCGGCACTGGGCGCCTCCTCGTACGGTTCCGACCTGAACCGTACCGGCGGCGGCGGCAACCCGAACCTCAAGCCGACCCTGTCGACCAACCTGGATGCCAACCTGGAGTGGTACTTCATGCCGCGCGGCCTGCTGTCGATCGGCGCCTACCACATGGACCTGAAGGACTACATCGCCTTCGACGTGGTCTCGCGCCAGCTGTACAGCGAACTGACCAACCAGCTCGAGACCTACCAGATTTCCACCCCGATCAACGCCGACGGCAAGGTCACCGGCGTGGAAGTGGCCTACGAGCAGCCGATCGGCGAGTACTTCGGCGTCAACGCCAACTACACCTACGCCAACGGCAGCACCGCCCACACCTGGTCGGACGGCTCGCACAACCTGCTGGGCACCTCGAAGAACACCTACAACGTGGGTGCCTACTTCGAGAACGAGCGCTTCGGCGCGCGGGTCAGCTACACCCGCCGCTCTTCGTTCCTGATCAGCCTGTCGGGCACCAACCCGTACTACCAGGATGACTTCGGCACGCTGTCGGCCTCGCTCAGCTTCAAGGCGACCGACTGGCTGAGCATCAGCCTGGACGGCCTGAACCTCAACAACCCGACCTACAAGTACTACCAGACCGCGGCCATCCCGACCTCGTTCTACAGCAACGGTCGCCAGTACTATCTGAACTTCCGCTTCAAGTACTGATCCACCGGCAGCTGCATCGCCGAGCCGTGCACGCACGCCGGGCCTGGGTCACACCGGGCCCGGCGTTTTTCATGTATAGCGAACCCCGCACCGATCCAAGGAGTCGTTCCGATGACGAAGTCCTCCCGCGCCAGGATGCGCAGCCTCGTGCTGCTGGGCAGCCTGCTGGCCGCCCTGCCTGCCCTGCCCGTGCTCGCCGCCGATGCACCGGTGAACAACGAGGCGCCCGGCCCGCAGCTGCGCGCCGGCAGCCTGATGCTGATTCCTGCGCCGGCCAGCGTGCAGCGTGGCAGCGGCACCGGCATCACCGTGACCGCCGGTACCGCCGTGCACGCTGATGGCGAAGCGGCGCAGCGCGTCGCGCGGCAGTTCGCCGACCTGCTGGCACGCAGTGGTGGTCCGCGTCTGGCCGTGGCAACCGGCAAGGGCACCGCCAGCGGCGGTGGCATCCGCTTCGAGATCGTGCCGACCTTCCGTGACAGCGGCGAGGGCTACACGCTGGAAAGCACCGCGCAGGGTGTACGGGTGCAGGCCGGCAACGAGACCGGCCTGTTCTATGGCGCCACCACCCTGGCCCAGCTGGCCACGGGCGGCAGCAACGGCGTACTGCCGGCCGTGCAGATCCAGGATGCGCCACGCTTCAGCTGGCGCGGCTTCATGCTTGATTCCGCGCGCCACTTCCAGAGCCTGGACGAGATCAAGCGCGTGCTGGACGCGATGGCCGCGCACAAGCTCAACACCTTCCACTGGCACCTGACCGACGACCAGGGCTGGCGCATGGAGATCAAGCGCTATCCGAAGCTGACCGACGTGGGCAGCTGTCGCCTGCCGGCAGGCGATGGCGGCATCGATCCGGTCAGCGGCAAGGAACATCCGTACTGCGGCTTCTACACGCAGGAACAGATCCGCGAGGTGATCGCCTATGCCGCCAAGCTGCATATCCAGGTGATTCCGGAAATCGACGTGCCCGGTCATGCCACCGCCGCGATCGCCGCCTATCCCGAACTGGGTTCGATCAGCACGCCGCTGAAGCCGATCAGCGAATGGGGCGTGTTCCCGAACCTGTTCAACGTGGAAGACAGTACCGTCACCTTCCTCGAGAACGTGCTGGAAGAAGTCATCGCCCTGTTCCCGGCCAAGTACGTGCACGTGGGTGGCGACGAGGCGGTGAAGGACCAGTGGGAGGCGTCCAGGCAGGTGCAGCAGCGCATGCGTGCGCTGGGCATCAAGGATGAGATGGCCATGCAGAGCCACATCATCAAGCGCCTGGAAACCTTCCTGGAGCAGCACGACCGGCGCCTGATCGGCTGGGACGAGATCCTCGAAGGCGGCCTGCCGCCGCAGGCCACGGTGATGTCCTGGCGCGGCACCGAAGGCGGCCTGGCCGCCGCCAGCAGCGGCCACGACGTGGTGATGTCGCCGGTCAGCCATCTGTACCTGGATTACCTGCAGACGGCCTCGCCGAACGAACCGCCGGGCCGCCCGACGCAGGTGAACCTCGGCAAGCTGTACAACTTCGAACCGGTACCGGCCGATCTGGCCGCCGACAAGCGCGGACACATCCTCGGCCTGCAGGCCAACATGTTCACCGAGCACACGCGCAGCTACGCGCGCCTGCAGCACAACCTGTTCCCGCGCCTGGCCGCGGTGGCCGAGACCGGCTGGAGCACGCCGGAACAGCGTGACTTCCGCGACTTCCTCGCACGCCTGCCGGCGCAGCTGCAGCGCTACCGCGCCTGGGGCCTGGCCTATGCGCAGACCCCGTTCGAAGTGGACGTGGCCTACACCGATGACCGCAGCAGCAACACCGTCACCGTCTCGCTGGCCAATCCGCTGGGCTACGAGGTGCGCTACAGCACCGACGGCCAGCCGGTCAGTGCACGTTCGCCGCTGTACCGGCAACCGCTGACCGCGCCGCTGCCGGCCAGCGTGCAGGCCGCTGCGTTCTACCAGGGCCAGATGCTGGCGGCGGCACCGACGGTGGCCGCGTATACCGCGCAGTCGCTGCTGTCGCGGCACAGCCAGGAGCTGCTCAGCTGCGTCGGTGAAAAGGGACTGGTCCTGCGCCTGGAAGACGATGGCCCGCGCGAAGGCACCCGCGCGGTGTTCACCGTCGACATCTTCCAGCCGTGCTGGCGCTGGCCGCAGGCGCAGCTGGACGGCATCGGCAGCGTGCAGGTGCGCGCAGGGCGCATTCCGTACTACTTCCAGCTGGCCCACGACGAGCCGAAGCGCCGGTTCGAAACGTCCAGGAGCGCGCACGGTGACATGCTGATCCGCCGTGGCGACTGCAGCGGCAAGGTGCTGGCGCAGGTCCCGCTGCCGGCCCAGCCCGACGCCGATGGCTTCGTGACCCTGCGCGCCGCGTTGCCGAAGGGCACCCGCGGCACCGATGACCTGTGCATCAACTTCACCGGTGATACGCGCCCGGCGATGTGGGTGCTGGATGAAGTAACGCTGGGGAACTGACGGCGGTCCTGCCCTCCGGTGCCGGCCCTGGCCGGCATCGGAGCGTCCACGCAGGGCGTGGATCTACGGGCAACCTACCCGCGCCAGCGCAGAAGCAGGTCGCGCAATGGGCTCAGCGCCGTGCCCAGGCCCACCAGCACGCCGATCGTGTTGGCCACTGCATCCATCGGATCAGCGCTGCGGTTGCTGGTCAGCGCGCCCTGTGCGAACTCGATGCCTATGCCCATCAGGACCAGCCCGAGGCCGACCCACAGTAACGGCCGGCCGCGCCGGAACAGCTGCACCGCACTGCCGGCCAGGATGAAATAGGCGAGGAAGTGCTCACCCTTGTCGCTGTTTTCCGGCAGCGGGATCGGCGGCGGTGGAATCAGGCAGACCACCACCACGGTCAGCACCGCGACCGCCCACAGCGCCAGCCACAGCGTGCGGCGGCGCAGCGGCTTCAGCACCGGTGCCGCCGCACTCACAGCCGCCAGCTCAGGTCACCCAGTTCGAAGGCCGGTTCGAAATCCACATCGCGCTGCAGGCCGATGGCCTGGAAGCGTTCGCCCATCTCGGTCGGCAGGGTCAGCTTCTTGACCTGGTCGCGCAGCTGGATGCGGCCCACTTCATCGGTGCGCTCTTCGGCCAGGGCCAGTACCTGGTCCAGGCCATTGCCGAGCAGGAAGCTGGCCTGGCTGCAGTAGCCGGCCAGTTCGAAGCCGCCGTGCAGGCCGGCCTCGGCCATGGCGGTGAAATCCACCGACGCGGTGATGTCCTGCAGGCCCGGCCAGCGGTACACCTCGTTGTGCACATGGTGGCGGTAGAACGCGCGCACGGTGCCGTCATCGCGGTCGGGCTGGTAGAACTCGCCCCGGTTGTAGCCGTAATCGACGAACAGCATCGCGCCACGCTGCAGGCCACCGGCCACCGCCTGCAGCCAGTACGGCAGCTGCGGCAGCACTTCGGAGCGATAGCCCTCGGCGAACGGCGTCTGCAGGTAGCGTTCGATATGCCGCACCGCGCCGTTGAGCAGGACGTCGGCCGGCTGCGCGCCGCGCATGAAGTTGCCCTCGCCATCGAGCTCGACGGTTTCCTCATAGACCTCGCCGTCCTTGATCAGGAAGCGTGGCGTCGGCAGCGCGTCGATCACCTCGTTGGCGAACACCACCCCTTCCCAGTCGTCCTCGAAAGGACGATCGACCCATTCAACGCGGCTGGCCAGCTCGGCCGGCAGGTTCTGCTGCAGGCGCTGCTGCTGGCGCTCGCGCAGATCGGCACTGGGTTCGAGGATGGCGTAGCGCGCCGGCAGCGCTTCCAGCTCGGCCAGGCGCAGCAGCACTGCTTCGGCGAAGGCGCCGGTGCCACCGCCCAGTTCCAGCAGGCGCGCCTGCGCCCCCAGCTGGCCGAATACCGGGGCCAGCGCATTGGCCACGCTGCCCGCGAACAGGCTGCCCAGCTCCGGTGCGGTGGTGAAGTCGCCGCTGCCCCCGAACTTGCTGGCACCGGCGCTGTAATAGCCCCAGCCCGGCGCATACAGGCACAGCTCCATGAAGCGCGAGAACGGCATGGCCCCGCCCATCGCATGGATCTCGGCGCGCAGGGCGGCGGCGAGCTGGTCGCTGTGGGCCAGGGCATCGGCTTCGGGCAGGGGGAAGGTGGGCTGCATGGCGTCTTCGATTGCGGTGACAATGGTGCACAGGATAGCCGAGCCTTGGAGGACCCTCGATGAGCGACACCGCCCCCGTGGCCCTGATCACCGGCAGCGCGCGCCGGATCGGCGCGGCCATTGCCCGCCAGTTCCACGCCTGTGGCTGGTCGGTGGTGCTGCACGCCCATACCTCCAGCGCCGAGCTGCAGCAGGCCGCCTTCGATCTGGACAACGCACGGCCCGGCAGCGTGCTGGCCCTGCAGGCCGACCTGCGCGACGCCGAGGCCCTGCCCGACCTGGTCGAACAGGCCGTGGCCCATTTCGGCCGCCTCGATGCGCTGGTCAACAACGCCTCCAACTTCTTCCCCACCCCGCTGGGCCAGGTCACGGCCGAGGCGATGGACGAGCTGTACGCGGTCAATGCACGTGCGCCGCTGCTGCTGTCACAGGCCGCCGCGCCGTACCTGCGGCGTCAGCACGGCTGCATCGTCAACCTGACCGACCTGCACGGCACCGACCCGATGCGCGACCACATCGCCTACACCATGGCCAAGGCCGCACTGGAGATGGCCACCCGCTCGCTGGCGCTGGAGCTGGCGCCGAAGGTGCGGGTCAATGCAGTGGCCCCCGGCGCGATCCTGTGGCCGGAACAGGGCAAGGACGATTTCGCCCGCGAGGCCCTGCTGGCGCGCACGCCGCTGGCACGGACCGGCACCGTGGAAGAGATCGCCGAAGCGGTGTACTGGCTGGTGGCCGAGGCCAGCTTCGTGACCGGGCATACCCTGCGCGTGGATGGCGGGCGCACGGTCAGCTGACGATCCGCCGGGCATGGCCCGGCGCTACCGGATCACACAGATCGGTAGCGCCGGGCCATGCCCGGCGAACCACGCAGATCGGCAACGCCGCCCCATCCCCGACGAGCACGCAGACCGGTAGCGCCGGGCCATGCCCGGCGGCCACACAGATCGGCAACGCCACCCCATCCCCGGCGAACAACGCAGATCGGTAGCGCCGGGCCATGCCCGGCGGGCGCATCATTCCAGGTCCACGACCTCGAACGCTTCGCCATGCTGCTTGTGCGCGCGCCACAACGTGGCCAGGTCCAGCCCGCTGACCGGGTCGATGAAATCCGGAGCGATGTCGGCCAATGGCTTCAGCACGAAGGCATGTTTCAGTTCCGGGCGCGGGATGCGCAGGTGGCCGGGGCCTTCCACCACCAGGTCCCCGTAGAACACCACATCGATGTCCAGCGTACGGTCGGAGAAGCGCGGGCCGCTGCGGTCGCGACCGTGCGCGTCTTCCAGCGCATGCAGCCACTGATCCAGGGCCGGCAGCGGCAGATCGGTCTCGATCGCCACGCCGTTGTTGAGAAAGGCCGGGCCGTCGAAACCGACCGCCGCCGTACGGTAGGCCGGAGACACCCGCAGCGCACCGAAGCGCTCGCGCAGGGCCGCCACCGCGGCGTGAAGGTAGCGGCGGGGGTGGACGTTGCTGCCCAGGCTCAGGAGCACGGTGGTCATGCGGATCCGGTAACGGCAATCGGGAGGGCGCGGGCATGCCGTCGTCACAGCGGCCTGCCTACAATCCGGGACGCATATGATAGGGCACCGACATGACCTATTGCGTTGGAATCGAGGTCGACGAGGGCCTGGTCTTCGCCGCCGACACCCGGACCAATGCCTCGCTGGACGATGTCCGCGTGCACCGCAAGCTGCACGTGTTCGAATACCCCGGCAAGGCAGCCTATGTACTGATGGCGGCCGGCAACCTGGCCACCACCCAGCTGCTGGTCTCGCGGCTGAAGCGCGATGCCGGCGAGCGGCGCACGCCCAACCTGCACGACATGACCCACCTGTTCGAGGCCGCCGAGTATGTCGGCCGGCTGCTGGTGGACAGCCAGGTGCAGTGCGAGCACACCGAGCACGGCCATGACGGGGTCAATACCCAGGCCACGCTGATCTTCGGCGGCCAGATCGCCGGCGAGCAGGCCGGCCTGTACATGGTCTACCCGCTGGGCAACGCCATTGCCGCCTCGCCGGAGACCCCCTACCTGCAGATCGGCGAATCCAAGTACGGCAAGCCGATCCTGGACCGCATCATCAGCCCGGCCACGCAGCTGGAGGATGCCGCGCGCACGGCGATCGTGTCGCTGGATTCCACCATCCGCTCAAACCTGTCGGTGGGCCTGCCGATCGACCTGGCGCTGCTGCGCAACGGCGACCTGCGCATCGGCCAGCAGCTGCGCCTGGGCGCCGATTCGGCGCTGTACGCCGATATCCACCAGAACTGGTCGCGGCGGCTGGAACAGGCCGTGGCCAGCCTGCCCCGGTTCCCATGGGAAACCACGGACCGCGATGCCTGACATGCCGCCGGGCATGGCCCGGCGCTACCCACAGCCTTCGGTAGCGCCGGGCCATGCCCGGCGAGGTGCAGTCAGCCCAGCGCTTCGGCCACCGCGCGGAACACCTGCTGCATCTGCAGCGGCTTGCGCAGCACGTGCACCTCGATGCCGGCCGGGAACACATCCGCTGGCACATCCACCGCAGCGTCTTCCAGCACCAGCGCCGGGCCGCGGTACCCCAGCGTGGCCATTTCGCCCAGCAGCTGGCTGGCCGACAGCAGCTTTGACCCGGCATCGGCAATGACCAGCGCCGGCATCGCCTCCTGCTGCATCCAGCGCAGCGCGGCCGGGCCGTCGGATGCCAGCTGCAGCTGGTACCCCTGGCTGGACAGCGCATTGCCCAGCAGCGACAAGCGTGTGGCTTCGCCATCGACCACCAGGATCGACTGGCCACTGCCCAACGCCACCAGCTGTTCGACCGGCTCGCTGCCTTCGGCACTGGCATGCATCGGCAGGCGCAGTTCGAAGCAGGTGCCCTGCCCCGGCTGGCTGCTGACATGGATGCTGCCGCCGGCGCCTTCGACGATGCGCTTGCAGGAAATCAGGCCCAGGCCGGTGCCATCGGCCTTGGTGGTGAAGAACGGATTGAACAGGTGCGACAGGGTGTCCGCATCCATGCCGATGCCTTCGTCGACCACCCGGATGCACAGCCAGTCCTCGCCGTCGCGCTCGCCGCCATGGCGCGCAGTGAGGCTCAGGTTGCCGCCGTGCGGCATCGCCTGGATCGCATTGAGCGCCAGGTTCAGCAGCACCTGCTGCAGCTCGGTGTAGTTGGCGTCCACCACCAGGCCGTCATCCTCGACCAGCAGCTCCAGCCGCACCGCATCGGGCACGTTGCTGCGCAACAGCAGCGCCACCGCCTGGAACAGGTCGTCGATGTGGATGCGCTCGCTCGGCTTGCGCGAACCGCGCACGAACGACAGCATCGATTCGGCCATCTCGTGGCCACGGCGGCCGCACTCGGCGATCACGTCGGCCAGATGGTGCAGCTGCGGATCGTCGGTGCGCGCCTTCAGCAGGTCGGGCATGATCAGCAGCGGCTGCAGGATGTTGCGCAGGTCATGACTCAGGCCGGCAGCAAGCAGCGACAGGCTTTCCAGCCGCTGCGCGCGCATCAGTTCGGTTTCCACGCGCGAGCGCTCGATCGCGCTGCGTGCATCGCGGACCGCACGCGCCACCGCCGACGGCAGGCGGGCCGGCTGGTGCTTGATGATGTAATCGTTGGCGCCCTTCTGCAGTGCGGCCACCGCATTCTCTTCGCCCATGGTGCCGGAGACGAAGATGAAAGGCAGGTCGGGCAGTGCATTGCGCACGATGCGCAGCGCGTCGTCACCGGAAAATCCGGGCATGCTCAGGTCCGACAGCACGATGTCCGGCTCGAACCGGGCAAGCGCCTGGCGCAGTTCGTCAGCGCTCTCCACCCGCTCGAACGTGGCCTCCAGGCCCGCTTCGAGCATCTGTTCGGACATCAGCTCGGCATCCTCGGGGGAATCTTCCACCAGCAGGATGCGCAGTGCGCCGAGTGCGGGACCGGTCAAGGGCATGGGCTTACTCGATCTCCGGCGCCTGGTTGATCAGTGCCCAGAACTTGCCCAGGGTCTGCACCGCGCCGAAGAACTGGTCCACGTCCACCGGCTTGACCACGTAGGCATTCACGCCCATGTCCCAGCTGCGCGCCAGGTCGCTTTCCTCGCGCGAGGACGACAGGATCACCACCGGCAGCCGCTTCAGCTCATCGTGCTCGCGGATCTGCCGCAGCACTTCCAGGCCATCCATGCGTGGCATCTTGATATCCAGCAGCAGCACGGCCGGCAGGCCTTCTTCGCGGCTGGCAAAGGCGCCACGGCGCAGCAGGTAGTCCATCACTTCCACGCCGTCCTCGACGTGCACGATGGGGTTGGCCAGGCGGGCTTCCTGCAGGGCGTCGATCGCCATCTCGGCATCGGCCGGGCTGTCTTCGGCAAGGAGGATGGTGCGCAGTGTGGTCATGCGATGGGGCCTTGTTTGTCCGCGTCGATCACGGGAGGAAGATAGAAGTGGAAGGTGGCACCGACGTCCGGTTCGGCTTCGGCCCAGATGCGGCCGCCATGCCGGGTCAGTACCCGGCGCACGCTGGCCAGGCCGATACCCGTGCCTGCGTAGTCGCTGGCCTTGTGCAGGCGCTGGAACACACCGAACAGCTTGCCGGCGTACGCCATGTCAAAGCCTGCACCATTGTCGCTGACCGTGAACTGATGGCCGCCGTCAGGCTGCTGCTGGTAGTCCACGCGGATCCTGGCCGGCTCGCGGTTGGCCGAGTATTTCACCGCGTTGCCCAGCAGGTTCAGCCAGACCTGGCGCAGCATGTTCTCATCGCCCACCACGATCGGCAGCGGCGCGATGTTCCACTCCAGCTGGTGCGCCTGGCCGCTGCTTTCCGCCTCGGATTGCAGGTTGGCATCCAGCATGGCGCGGGTGTCGGCCACCAGTGTCTGCATGTCCACCGTCTGCTGGCGCATCGCCACGCGCCCCAGCCGCGAATACACCAGCAGATCGTCGATCAGCGTCGCCATGCGCCGTGCTGAACTGGAGATCACTCCCAGGTAGTGCTGGCTCTTCTCGTCGGCCGCCTCGCCCAGGTGGCGCGCCAGCTTGTCGGAGAAGCCGGCAACGTGACGCAGCGGGGCGCGCAGATCGTGCGAGACCGAATAGCTGAATGCCTCCAGCTCACGGTTCACCTCCGAGACCTGCGCGACCTTGCCTTCCAGCTGGCGGTTGAGTTCTTCCACCCGCAGCTGCACCGCGCGCTGCACGGTCACATCGCTCACGGTCAGCAGCACCACCTCGTCATCGCTGTCGGGCAGCGGCATGCGCCGTGCATTCAACAGCATGTAGCGCGCCATGCCATCGGCGGCGCGCTGCTCGTGTTCGAAATCCCACAGCTCGCGCCCACGCAGCAGCACATCGGCCAGGCGCTGGCGCACCACCGGATCGCGCCACGCACCCTCGCCCACGTTCTCCAGCAGCAGGCCATCGGCACGTTCGTCCTGCAGGCCGTACAGCTCGGAGAACGCCGGGTTGTGCAGCTGCACGCGCAGTTCGCGGTCCAGCAGCACGATCGGTTCGCGCACGGTCTGCAGCACCGAGGCCGCCCGCGCGGCCGCGCGCAGCGATTGCCGCTCGGCCAGCAGGCGACGGCCGATCTGCCGCTGCAGCAGCCACAGCACCAGGCCGAGCAGCGCCAGCTGCACCACCAGCGAACTCCACGATACGAAGTTGGTCTGCCGCTGCTGCCGCGCCGCCTGTTCGGCGCGCTGTGCCAGCAACGCCTGCTCGCTGGCCTGCAGTTCCTCCACCAGTCCGCGGATCGGATAACGCGTGCTGAGGTCCTGCACCAGTTCGCGCTGATCACTGTTGGGTTCCGAGCGCGCCAGTTCCCGGGCAACCCCCATCCGTCCTTCCAGCATCGACTGGATGCGGCCGATGCGGATCAGCTGGTCCGGGTTGTCCCGGGTCATGCGTCCCAGCGCGGCCAGCTGGTCGGGGATGTCGTTGGCCTTGGCCATGCGTTCGCGCAGCCCGGGGGCATCCACGCCCTTGGACAGCGTGAGCGCCGCCGATTCGATATCGCGTACATCGGTCTGCAGTTGCTGCAGGGCAGTACCGACCTGCTGGGTATGGGTGACCCAGGCCATGGCCTGTTCGCTGTCCTGCTGCAGTTTGCGCAGGGTCAACCACGGCACCACGATGATGGCGGCCGCCGCCAATGCCAGGGCAGGCAGTCGCCAGCGATCCCAGATGTCGTCACTGAAAACCAGCGCCATAGTTCCTCGTCAGCTCGGCCACGGAGCGACAATCCAAGTCAGGATCAACCGCAGCGGAACCGGCAATATAGCGCAGGCGGTCACACATCTGGCGCAATCCACCAGAAGCTGAACGGCCCCGGGCAGTCACCCGGGGCCGTATTGCGTGCCGGAGCGGACCGCGTCCGCTCGGCACGCGCAGTGCGGGCTGCGACGCTGCCGGGCAGTCACCCGGCGCGCCTGCATCGGCATCAGCGCTTGGCGGCGGCGCTGACCTTCAGCGCGGCGGCGTCGACGCGGGTCACGCCCTTGATGCCCTTGGCGGTGGCAACAGCCTTGTCGCGCTCGGCCTGGGTGGCCACGGTGCCGCTCAGGCTGACCACGCCATTGACCGTTTCCACCTTCACTTCGGTGCCCGGCACATTGCTGGTGGCAAGCAGGTCGGCCTTCACCTTGGTGGTGATCCAGCTGTCGGTCACCGGCTCGTTGGAGTCGTGGCGATCAGCATGGGTCATGGCCGAATGATCGGTCTTCTTGGCACCGGCATCCTGGGCGAACGCAGCCGAGGAGGACAGCGCCAGGCCCAGGGTCAGGGCGGAAGCCAACAGCGTACGGGTCGTGGTAGTCATCGTGCGGTTCTCCTGATGGATGGTGCAGCCAGTGTCACCAACTGCATGTAGTGCAGGCGTAGCGCTGCGGTCACGTCGCCGTGAATCAGCGCCGCTGCACCGGCAATGGTTCAGCTTCCGGCAGCCGTGCCAAAGCGTTTACCCTGCGCCGCGTACGCTGTTCACCTGAACGGCACGGAGTCCGCCATGCGCCCCGACCTGCAACTTGCCCTGATCGGCTATGGCCTCGCCGGCCGCGTCTTTCATGCGCCCCTGATCCAGCACACCCCCGGGCTGGCGCTGCACAGCATCGTCAGTTCGCAGCGCGACACCCTGCTGCGCACATTCAGCGAGGTGCATGTGCGCGCCACGCCGCAGGCGGTGTTCGACGACCCGGCAGTGGATGCAGTGGTGATCGCCACCCCCAACGCGCAGCATGCGCCGCTGGCCATCGCCGCATTGGCCGCCGGCAAGCATGTGCTGGTGGACAAACCGTTCGCACTGGATGTGGCCGAAGCCGAGCGCGTGCTGGCCGCCGCGCGTGGCGCCGGGCGGGTGGTGACGGTGTTCCAGAACCGGCGTTTCGACGCCGACTTCCTCACCCTGCAGTCGCTGCTGGCCGAAGGCGTGCTGGGCGACATCGCCGAATGCCACGCGCACTTCGACCGGTACCGGCCACAGGTGCGCGAGCGCTGGCGCGAGCAGGACGGCCCCGGCAGCGGCCTGTGGTACGACCTCGCCCCGCACCTGCTGGACCAGATGCTGGTGCTGTTCGGCTGGCCGCAGGCGATCGATGCGGATCTGGCAGTGCAGCGCGAAGGCGGCAGCGGCGTCGATTACTTCCACGCAGCGCTGCACTACCCCCGCCATCGCGCGATCGTGCATGCCGGTTCGCTGGTCGCAGCGCCTGCACCGCACTTCGCCGTGCATGGCACCCGCGCCAGCTGGATCAAGCACGGCCTGGACGTGCAGGAAGCGCAGCTGCGCCGCGGTATCGCACCGGGCGCACCGGGCTGGGGCATCGACCCGCGCCACGGCGAGCTGCTGCACTGCGATGCCGAGGACACCGTGCAACGCAGCACGGTGGACAATCTGCCGGGCGACTACCGGCGGCTGTATGCCGACTTCGCCGCGGCGATGCACGGCGATGGCCACGCCACGGTGAGTCCGCTGCAGGCCGTGCAGTTGATGCGGCTGCTGCAGGCCGGCA
Source organism: Stenotrophomonas sp. 704A1 (assembly GCF_030549525.1). NCBI lineage: Bacteria > Pseudomonadati > Pseudomonadota > Gammaproteobacteria > Lysobacterales > Lysobacteraceae > Stenotrophomonas > Stenotrophomonas tuberculopleuritidis. Next base: position 4,012,900 of record NZ_CP130831.1, read on the forward strand.
TGGACAGCGCGCGCGAGGGCCGGCGGATCGCTCTGCAGTGAGCGGCAGGGCCGCGCCCTGCACCGGCTTCACACCCGCGCCACCGCCTCGGCAGGCGCTGGCCTGCTGAGGCGGGTAGACGAGGAACGGGCATCGACAGACCGCAAGGGATCGAGGTCGCTCTGCCGCGCAGGGCCCGGCGTTGCCGCCATGCCGGCAGAGCCGATGCCGCTGCCGTCCTACGACTTCTTGACGGCGTGGCCGCCGAACTCGTTGCGCATCGCCGACAGCAGGCGGTCGGTGAACGAGTTGGCTTCACGCGAGCGCAGGCGCTCCAGCAGCGACAGGGTGATCACCGGCGCCGGTACATCCAGTGCGATGGCTTCGGCCACGGTCCAGCGCCCTTCACCGGAATCTTCCACGTAGGGTGCGATGCCCTCCAGCGACGGATTGCGCTTCAAGGCTTCGGTGCTCAGGTCCAGCAGCCACGAACGCACCACGCTGCCGTGGCGCCACACCTCGGCCACCTGGGCCAGGTCCAGCGCCAGCTCCTGCTTGCGCTCCATCAGCGCGAAGCCTTCGGCATAGGCCTGCATCATTCCGTACTCGATGCCGTTGTGGACCATCTTGGTGAAGTGGCCGGCGCCGGACGGACCGACACGGGCCCAGCCGCGATCCTCGGCCGGGGCCAGCGTGCGCAGCAACGGCGCGATCTGCTCGACCACCGCCGCATCGCCACCGACCATCAGGCTGTAGCCTTCCTGCAGGCCCCATACGCCACCGCTGGTCCCGCAATCGACGTACCCCAGGTCATTCTCGGCCAGCGCCTTGGCACGGCGGATCGAGTCCTGGTAATTGGAGTTTCCGCCGTCGATGACGATGTCCCCCTCGGCCAGGTGCGGGGTCAACTGCCCCAGCGTCTGGTCGACGGTCTCGCCGGCCGGCACCATCAGCCACACCACCCGCGGCAGCGGCAGCGCGGCCACCGCCGCCGCCAGCGAATCGACCACCTCCAGCCCGGCCTCGGCCGCACGCTGGCGCGCGCCTTCGCCCGGGTCGTAGCCGACCACGCGGTGGCCACCGCGGTGCAGGCGCTGGGCCATGTTGGCGCCCATCCGGCCGAGGCCGATCATTGCAATATCCATTGTTTCACCTTCAGTTGGGGTCTAGGGTCAGGCTGCCTGGCCTGCCGGTGGCCGCGCAGTGGCGCAGCTGCGCCTCGCGCCAACGCCGGTAGAGCGTGGTATGCAGATTGTGCACCGCCAGGTCGATCGAAAACGGCGTGCGCGGGTTGCGGTCGAGCAGGCGGGCGATGTGATACCCGATGGGACGTATACCGCGCGGGTGCACATAGATCACGAACTGCTGGTAGAACGGATCGTCCAGCAGACGGTCCATGCGGGCCAGCGCGTCGTGGTAGCGCGGCGCCAGCGCGGCGCGCAGCGCCGGATCGCGCGCGTACAGCAACCGCTCGAAATAGCGCCGCCCTACCCGCGGCATGCCCTGCGCCAGTGCCCACAGTTCGGCGTTGCGCTGGTCGTACCAGGCCAGGCCACCGTGTGCGGCCAGCGCCTGCGCAGTGCCCTCGCCCACCTCGACCACGACGAAGTTCTCGGCCTGGTTGCTCAGGTCATCCAGTGTTCCTTTGTCATACACATGTTCGATGAAGCCCGGCACGCCGACAAAGGCCTGCCGGCCCATCGATGAGGTGCGCACCGCCTTGCCATCGGCGAAGAAATCACCGGCATGCGCACCGAGCAGGATGCTGTCGGTGTCATGCAGGCCCAGCAGCGTGCCGATCGACAGTTCGTCGGCGGCAAATTCCGCATCGAAGGCCGCGTCGCCGTACAGCTCGCGCTGGGTGGCCAGCTGCGCGACCTGGCGGCCGACGCCGCACTCGGCGCGCACGCGGCCGCTGTAGAAGGCCTGCAGCGCCTGGCTGTTGCCCGCCGCCGGCACGTAGCCGCGGCCGAAGCTGCGCACCCGCTGCCAGCCCTGCGCCGACGCGCCGCGTGCACCGAAGCCGATCCAGCCCAGCTGCAGGCCGCTGAAACGGAACCGTGGGTTGTCCTGCAGCGCGCGCGTGGCGCGCTCGGTGGCCGCACCCAGTTCAAAGGCATAGGCGCACACCGTGGCCGGGTCATCCAGCAGCGTCTGCAGCAGCGTGCGGCGCGCATCCTCGGCCAGGGCCGCCGGCCAGCGCACCCGCAGGTCACCGGCCGCCTGCGCATCGGCCAGCGAAGCGCGCGTGCAGACCGCGCCGCCCCGCACCTGTGGCGCGGTGATGTCGGCGGTTTCAAAGCGCCAGCCCAGGCGTTCCAGCAGACCCTGGCTGCAGTCCGCCGCCGTGGCCACCGCACTCACCGGCCAGCACAGCAGCAGGCCCCATCCCAGCGCCCTGCCGCGCACGCTCAGCCCTGGTCCGCGGGCGCGGCCGGTTCCGGTACCGGTTCGGTGGCGGCGGGCGTGCCCGCAGCCGGTTCATCCACGGCAGGCGCCGGCGGCGCCGCGGCAACCGGCAGATACTGCTGCAGGCGCTCGAAGAACCGGCGGTAGAACGCTGCATCGGTAACCGTGCTGCTGGCCACCTTCACCAGCGAATCGTCGTTGCTGCCGAACGGCAGCGAGACCGAGCCCAGCGCGCCCACGCCCACGCTGGCCGAGGTCGGGCTCTTCTTCAGCGCGTAGCGGTCCTGCACGGCACTGACGAACACCAGGGCCTGGCTGCCGCGTGGCGCGCAGGAGACGCGCAGCACCAGCTGTTCGTGATCGTCCTCGCGCGGCTGGAAGTTCTTGTTGCCTTCCACCTGGGCATCATCCGAGCGCGCGATGGCATAGCCCTGGCTGAGCAGCGTGCGGCGCGCCGCCTCGCAGGCTTCGGCCGGGCGCCCATCGACGGTGCGCGAGAAGGTGTCGCCCGAGTCGAACGACTCGCGCAGGAGGGTGCTGTCGGCGGCGCGGCCACCACAGGCGGCCAGCGCCAGGGCGCTGGTCGCAGCCAGCAGGGATGCGGAAACGAGGGAGGCCCGCATGGGTACTCCAGCCAGGACGGTACCGGCAAGGGTAGTCCTGCAGGCGTGTGCGGCAGGTCGATACCGGGCATCCGGGCGCCGGCCGTTGCGGGCGGTTCATGCGCCGGCCTGCGCGGTGGCCTGCGCGGGCCGCTTCGCCCGCCGGGGCTGGCCCGGCGCTGCCGGAAACGCAAAGGGGCCGGCAATGCCGGCCCCTTCGGGACATCACGGGGGAGCCGCTCAGTCGGCCCAGCGGCCTGCGGCGGTGGACTGCGGCAGCACCTGCGCCGACAGCGGGCGGTCGGCCTCCAGCAGATTCACCGCATCGGCCAGGATCGAGGCCGATTCACGCAGCAGCGGGTCCGGACGCTTCTCGGCGGCCTTCTCGCGCGCGGCATCCTTGACGATGTCGCGCTCGTTGCCGGTCAGGCCATCGTCGCTGCTGTCATCGGCCAGCGGGTCCAGGGCCAGGCCCAGTTCCTTGCGCACGATCTGGCGTTCCTTGCGCTGCGCGTCCTGGCGCTCGCGTTCGGCGCGGCGGGTGGCTTCGTTCAGCGACACGTACTTCTTCGCGGCCTCGCTGCGGAACTGCTGCACGTCCTCGTTCCACCACTGGAATTCCTTGTCGGTGACGATACGTGCGTCGTGGCGGGTTTCCAGCTTCGGCAGCAGCGGTGCGAAGTTGCCGTACTGGGTGTGCGGCACGGCGGCGATGCGGGTCCACGGCAATGCGTTGTCGTAGGTGCTTTCACCGAACTCGGTGGCATCCACGCTGGCCGGGAAGGCCAGGTCCGGCACCACGCCCTTGTGCTGGGTGCTGCTGCCGCTGATGCGGAAGAACTGGGCGATGGTCAGCTTCACCTGGCCGAAGCGCTGGGTCTCGCCACTCGGCCAGCGGTCCAGGTCCACGATGTTCTGCACCGTACCCTTGCCGAAGCTGGTCTCACCGATCACCAGGCCACGGCCATAGTCCTGGATGGCGCCGGCAAAGATCTCCGAGGCCGAGGCCGAGCCGCGGTTGATCAGCACCGCCAGCGGGCCATCCCATGCCACGCCCTGGTTGCGGTCGCTGTTCACGGTCACCCGGCCGCCGGATTCGCGCACCTGCACCACCGGCCCCTGCTCGATGAACAGGCCGGTCAGTTCGATCGCTTCATCCAGCGAACCACCGCCGTTGTTGCGCAGGTCCAGCACCACGCCGTCCAGCTTGTCGTTCTTGAAACCGGCCAGCAGCTTGGCCACGTCGCGGGTCGCCGAGGCGTAATCGGTGGCGTTGCGGCGGCGGCCTTCGAAATCCTGGTAGAACGTCGGCAGCTTGATCACGCCGACCTTGCGCGCCGGCTCGCCATTGCTGGCCGGGATGGTCATGGTCTCGCCCTTGGCGGCCTGTTCGGCCAGGCGCACCTTCTGCCGGGTCAGCACCAGGGTGTGGTGCTTGCCATCGACACCGGCTTCGGCGGGAATGAATTCCAGCTTCACCTGGGTGTCCTTGGCGCCGCGGATCTTGGCCACCACGTCATCGATGCGCCAGCCGATCACATCCTCCACCACGCCGGACGTGCCCTGGCCGACACCGACGATGCGGTCGCCCGGCTTCAGGGTGCCATCCACCGCTGCGGGACCACCGGCGATGATCTCGCGGATCACCACCACATCGTCCTGGCGCTGCAGCTGCGCGCCGATGCCTTCCAGCGACAGCGACATCGCCTGGTTGAAGTTCTCGGCGGTGCGCGGGGTGAAGTAGTCCGTGTGCGGATCGACCGCACTGGTGTAGGCATTGAGGAAGAACTGGAAGGTATCTTCGCCCTTCAGTTCGTTCACCGACTTTTCCAGCGTGGCGTAACGCTTGTCCAGCGTCTTGCGGATGTCATCCGGCTTCTTGCCGGCCAGTTTCAGGCGCAGCCAGTCATTCTTGACCGATTTGCGCCACAGCTCGTCCAGCTCGGCATTGCTGGCGGCCCACGGCACGTCCTTGCGGTCGTACTCGAAACGCTCGTCGGTGCTGAAGTCCGGTTCCTGCTTCAGCAGCTTGCGCGCATAGGCCACCCGCTCGCCGACGCGCTGCTTGTACACCGCGAACACCTCGAAGGCCGGTTCCAGCTCGCCGCCGCGGATGGCGTTGGCGATGTTGGCCTGGAACGGCGCGAAGCGGGCCACGTCGGCCTGGGTGAAGTACTGCTTGCCACCGTCCAGCGTCTCCAGGTAGCGCTTGAACACATCCTTGGACGTGGCTTCATCGAGCGCGCGCGGGCGGTAGGCGTAGCGGCTGTCGGACAGCAGGCCATACACCAGCTTGGAGGTGGTCACCTGGTCGGCGGTTGCCGCGGCCGGCAACGCCGGCGAGTCGGCCTTGGCCGCCAGCGCCAGCGGCGCGACCAGCGCCAGGGCGATCAGGAATGCGGGGGCTTTGAATTTCATGGACGTGCTCGAAGGCGCCTTGCCAAGGGGGAGACTGCAGGGTGTTCAGACACCACGACAGTGCCGAAAGTTGCCGGGTTTGTCACCCGGCCACAGCCGGTGGAAAACCAGCCTAGCGGGGCCGGTGTAGCAAATTGTGAATGGCCGGGAAGCGTCCCCGCAGGACACCGGCTGTCAGATTGCCGATGGCATCGGGTGGAGAGCCCCCTGAGTCAGGGGGCGGCCGCGAAGCGGCGGGGGTGTGGGGGGTGGTAAGCCGGGGCCCACGATGTGCGCAGCGCATCGTGGGAAGCGGTAGCGCGCATCGCGCAACCGCTTACCGGACGCCGGCGCCCTTGGCCTGCACGTCGGCGTGGTACGACGAGCGCACCATCGGGCCCGACGCCACGTGGCTGAAGCCCAGCGCGTAGCCGTAGTCTTCCAGCGCCTTGTAGTCGTCCGGGGTCCAGTACTTCAGCACCGGGTGGTGGTGCGCGGTCGGCTGCAGGTACTGGCCGATGGTGATCATGTCCACGTTGTGCGCGCGCAGGTCGCGCATGGTGGCCTGGATCTGTTCGAAATCCTCGCCCAGGCCCAGCATGATGCCGCTCTTGGTCGGCACCTCCGGGTGCTGGGCCTTGAAGTTCTTCAGCAGGTTCAGCGACCACTGGTAGTCCGCACCCGGGCGCACGTTGCGGTACAGGTCCGGCACGGTCTCGATGTTGTGGTTGAACACATCCGGCGGGTTCTGCGCCAGGATCTCCAGCGCGCGCTCCATGCGGCCCTTGCCGCGGAAATCCGGGGTCAGCACTTCGATGCGGGTGCCCGGCGACTTCTCGCGGATGGCGGTGATGCAGTCGACGAAGTGCTGGGCACCGCCGTCACGCAGGTCATCGCGGTCCACGCTGGTGACCACCACGTACTTCAGGCCCATGTCGGCCACGGTCTGGCCCAGGCTGGCCGGCTCGTTGGCATCGGGCGGCTTGGGGCGGCCGTGGGCCACGTCGCAGAACGAGCAGCGGCGGGTGCAGACCTCGCCCAGGATCATGAAGGTGGCGGTGCCGTGGCCGAAGCATTCGTGGATGTTCGGGCAGCTGGCTTCCTCGCACACCGTCACCAGGCGGTTTTCGCGCAGCTTGGCCTTCAGGTTCTGCACCGCGTTGCCCGACGGAATGCGCACACGGATCCACGATGGCTTGCGCAGCACCGGCACGTCGGCGAACTGCACCGGCGAGCGGTTGATCTTGTCGCCACCCATCTGCTTGACCCCGGCCTGCAACGGCGCGGTGGACGGAAGCTCGGCCTGCACGATCTGCAGGGGAATGGTGCGGGCGGTGGTTTCAGTCATGACATTTCCGGGGGCGGTCAGGCGGCCGCAGAGAGATCGGGCAGTTCCGGCACCGGCTGCAGCAGCAGGCCGAACTGGCGGGCCAGGTGGTCCAGCAGCACCGGCTTGACGGCGTCCATCCCGGACGGTCCTCCCAAGTCTAGCACCGTGGTCACCTGCAACCCTTCGTAGCCACAGGGGTTGATGCGGTGGAAGGGGTCCAGGTCCATGGCCACGTTGAACGCCAGGCCATGGAACGTGCAGCCACGGCGCACGCGGATGCCGAGCGCGGCGATCTTGGCCCCGCCCACATAGACACCGGGGGCGCCGTCGAGACGTTCGGCACCGATGTTCCACTCGGCCAGGGTGTCGATGATGGCCTGTTCGATGCGGCAGACGTAGTCGCGCACGCCGATGCCCAGCCGCGGCAGGCGCAGCAGCGGGTAGATCACGATCTGGCCGGGGCCGTGGTAGGTCACCTGGCCGCCGCGGTCCACGTGCACCACCGGGATGTCGCCCGGGGCCAGCACGTGTTCGACCTTGCCGGCCTGGCCCAGGGTGAACACCGGGTCGTGCTCCACCACCCACAGCTCGTCGAGGGTGTCCTCGTCGCGCTGGTCGGTGAAACGCTGCATGGCGTGCCAGACCGGTTCATAGGCCTGGCGCCCGAGGTCACGCACCCGCGCCGGGCGCGGCGGACGCGCTCCGGGGGCCGGGGCGTCGGCAGGGCAGCTTGCGGCTACACCGTCCACTTCACTTCCGGGTGGTCGCGCAGGGCCTGGTGGGCCACGTCGTACTGCTCGCGGTTGTCGGCCTTGAAGACCAGGCGGACCGAGACGTACTTGCCGTTGGACGAATGCTTCCAGCTGATGCGTTCGTTCACCACGTCAACGCCAGCAGCCAGCAGCAGGCGGGGGAGCTCATGTTCCAGACCGCGGTTGGCCGGGCCCATCGCGCTGAGCTCGAACTGACCGGGGAACTGGAAGCCGTGTTCGGGATTGTCGGACTTGATTTCCATGCGCCCATTATCGGGCCGGAAGGCACCAAACCCAAGAGTATTCATGTCGCCGCAGCGTGCTGCGGGCGAGCCGCTGCGTTGCAGCTGAACCGCCATTCAGCCCGGCCGGCCCGTATGCCGCCCTGCGGCGGGTACGCACCGGCCGCTGCCGCGGGGCGGCATTGTCTTCACAAGACAATGTTGTTTTCGGAACAGACAAGTGATCTGAACGCGCTCGTTCCGTCACACCGGGCGGAGTAACGTATCGTTGCATATAACGACAGACAAAAACCCCCTTCCCGATGATCATCCCATCCATGCGTCCTTTCGCACTGTTTGGCCTGTCCGGCCTGCTGGCCACCGCCCTGCCCCTTTCTGCCTACGCCGCCGACCAGTGCGGCCCCGACGCGATGCGGGAGCATCCGCCGCAGGTCAACTTCCGTGTTGACAACGACCTGTTCGGTGGCCGCCACCAGGACCAGGGCTACACCAACGGCGCCCAGCTCACCCTGGTCTCGCCCAATCTGGTGGACTACACCGACGACCCCTGCCTGCCGAAGCTGGCGCGCTGGGTGAACCGGCACCTGGAACGCCTGCACCCGGGTGAGTTCGAGCAGCAGAACATGATCTTCAGCCTGTCCCAGGGCATCTTCACCCCGACCGATTTCACCCGGAAGGACCTGATCGAAGACGATCGGCCGTATGCCGGCGTGCTGGTGGCCAGCTTCGGCTACAACGCACGCAGTGGCGACCGCCTGCAGACCACCCAGCTGACCCTGGGCGTGGTCGGCCCATGGGCGCAGGGCCGGCAGGTGCAGAACGCGGTGCATGACGTGCTGGGCGACGAGAAGTTCCAGGGCTGGGACAACCAGCTGCACAACGAACCGGTGTTCATGCTCACCCACGAGCGCATGCGGCGTTGGCCCGGCGATGCCAGCAGCAACGCCGATGGCTGGGGCTGGGATGCGATCAGCCACTACGGCGGCTCGATCGGCAACCTGGAAACCAAGGCGAACATCGGCGGCGAGGTGCGCTTCGGCTGGAAGCTGCCCGACGATTTCGGCAGCACCCCGCTGCGCCCGGCCGGCGAGAACACCGCACCCACCCGTGGCGGCAAGCCCAGTGGCTGGTCGTGGCACCTGTTTGCTACCACCGATGCGGCCTGGGTGATCCGCGATATCACCCTGGACGGCAATACCTTCCGCAACAGCCACAGCGTGGACAAGCGCCACATCGTGGCCTATGGCGGCTACGGCGTGGCGGTGATGCGCGGCCGCTGGAAGTTCGCGGTGGCCCGCTACCACAGCACCCGCGAGTTCAACGGCCAGCGCGAAGCCCCGGTCTTCGGCAGCTTCACCATCAGCCGTTCGCTGTAACCGGGCTGCGCGGGTCGCCGGGAATCCCACCGCGTTCGTCCCGCCGTGGCAGCGCCGGGCCGTGCCCGGCTGCGCGGCGCACGCTGCCTCGCAGGTTGACCGCACCTTCAACAAGGCGCTCGTCCACCACACGGCACAGTGCATGCGAACGCGGGCGGGAACGGAAAAGGCCCGTGGTCATGATGACCACGGGCCCTGTCCTGGACGCATCCACTACCGCCGCGTGCGGCGGTTACAGCATCCTTACCAGCTGAAGCCGGCGCCGGCCGACACGCTCTGGTCACTGCCACTGAACGCACCACCCAGCGAGACCGAGACGTTCTTCTTCTCGCCCAGGATGCGCTGGTAGCCCACCGCCAGTGCGGAACGGCCGTTCTGCGAACCGATACCGGCACCGATGCGGTTGTCGCCGCCCAGGCCGGCGGTGTTGATCGCCATGCCCGCATAGGCCGCACTGATCGCACCCATGCGGTCGATGCGCTTGTCGACCGCGTTGAAACGGCCATCGGTGTACTCGCGCTCGGCCTGGAAGCGGTCGTTCATCTGCTGCACGTTCACCGCGTCGGTCGGGCGCACACCCGCCGCCACATTGCTGACGATGCGCTCATTGCCGGCCGAACCGACCGAATACTCGTTGTCCCGGTCGGCAGTGGAGCCGGCACCGATGGCCACCGAGTTGTCGCCGGTAGCGCTGGCACCTTCACCGATGGCCACCGAGCCAGCGCCCGAGGCCGCACTGCCTTCGCCGATGGCCACCGAACCGCTGCCAGAGGCATCGCTGCCCTCACCAATGGCCACCGAACCCGCGCCCATGCCCGGCGAAGTGCCCGGATTGCCGGTACCCGGCCCCGGACCGCCGATGGAACCGTCGGCAATGCCCTGCTCGATGCTGCCGACACGCCCATCCATCTGGTTCCACTTGGCTTCCCAGTCGGCGTTCATCTGCCAGATCTGGCCGCCGTTCACCGCTTCGCGGCTGCCGGCTGCGATCAGGCCATTGCCCACATTGGCCAGCACGGTACCGTTGGCGCCGCCCAGGGTGGCACGGTCCAGCGTCAGGTCGTCGTACACCAGCGCACCCAGCGCACGGCCGTCGTTCGGGTCCACCAGGCCGGCGGCCTTCAGCTGCGCGATGGTGGCGGCGTCGCCATCATCAACACCGTTGGCCACACCGCCCAGGCGGCGCTTGCCATCGGTGCCTTCGAAGTCGACACGCGTGCCGCCCTTGTCGTTCGCCACGCGCACGTCACCGCTGGTAGCGTCGATGGTCACCAGGCCCACGGCGCCGCTGGCCAGATTGGTCACCTGGGTGGTCAGGTTGGTGATGTCGCCTTCGTTGCTGGTCACCCGGCCGTCCAGGTTCGAGATGTTGGTCTCGGCCGTGGTCACACGCTCGTTGGTTGCGTTCAGCTGCGCACCGTTCACGGCTTCATCGCTGGTGTCGCTCACTTCGCCGTCGGCCACGCCTGCCAGCACCCGGGCAGCGCCCAGGTTGTTGGCGAAGTTCACCGTGGCTCCGCCCTGGTTGGCGGCCACATTCACTGCGCCGGCGGCGGCGTCATAGGTCACGATGCCGCCCGTACCTGCTGCCAGCTCACTCATCTGGGTGGTCAGGTTGGTGATGTTGCCTTCGTTGGTGGTGACACGACCATCCAGGTTCGTGATGTTGGTCTCGTTGGTGGTGACACGACCATCCAGGTTCGCGATGTTGGTCTCGTTGGTCGACACACGCTCGTTGGTGGCAAACAGCTGCGAGCCGTTCACGGCCTCGGTGCTGCCCGCAGCCAACGAACCTTCGGCCACACCCGCCAGCACGCGGGCATCGCCGGCGCTGTTGGCAAAATTGACACGGCTGCCGGCCTGGCCGGCGGCCACGTTCACTTCGCCAGCGGCGGCGTCATAGGTCACGATGCCACCGGTACCGGCGGCCAGCTCGCTCACCTGGGTGGTCAGGTTGGTGATGTCGCCTTCGTTGGTGGTGACACGACCATCCAGGTTGGTGATGTTGGTTTCGCTGCTGCTCACCCGGCCATCCAGGGCGGCGATGTTGGTCTCGTTGGTCGACACACGCTCGTTGGTGGCAAACAGCTGCGAGCCGTTCACGGCCTCGGTGCTGCCCGCGGCCAGCGAACCTTCGGCCACACCCGCCAGCACGCGGGCATCGCCGGCGCTGTTGGCAAAGTTGACACGGCTGCCGGCCTGGCCGACGGCCACGTTCACTTCGCCAGCGGCGGCGTCGTAGGTCACGATGCCACCGGTACCGGCTGCCAGCTCGCTCACCTGGGTGGTCAGGTTGGTGATGTCGCCTTCGTTGGTGGTGACACGACCATCCAGGTTGGTGATGTTGGTTTCGCTGCTGCTCACCCGGCCATCCAGGGCGGCGATGTTGGTTTCGTTGGTCGACACACGCTCGTTGGTGGCAAACAGCTGCGAACCGTTCACGGCCTCGGTGCTGCCCGCGGCCAGCGAACCTTCGGCCACATCCGCCAGCACGCGGGCGTCGCCGGCGTCGTTGGCGAAATTGACACGGCTGCCGGCCTGGCCGGCGGCCACGTTCACTTCGCCAGCGGCGGCGTCATAGGTCACGATGCCAATGGTACCCGCTGCCAGATTGTTCACCTGGGTGGTCAGGTTGGTGATGTCGCCTTCGTTGGTGGTCACTCGACCACCGAGGTTGGTCACATCACCCTGCAACGTGGTGAGGGTGCCTTCGGCAGTGGACACACGGCCATCGATGTTGCTGATGTTGGTCGCGTTGGACGTGGTACGGCCATCAAGGTTGGTCAGCGCGTCACCGACATTGCTTACCGAGGTTCCACCGACGGTGTAGCTGGGAGCGGTGATGCTGCCATCGGCGGCCACGGCGGCACCGCCGCCCAGCGCGGTGGTGATGCCACGCAGCTGGCCGACGTTGGCGGCGTCGGTATCTGCAGTGCCCGCGGCCATGTTGACGACGCGGCGATTCAATGTCGCGCTGCCGACCGAAACAGTATTGTCCTCCGTGGCAGTGGAGTCGGTACCCAAGGCAACGGAACCTGCACCCGATGCATTCGCTCTCGAGCCCAAGGAAACCGTTCTTGCACCTGAAGCCGCGCTCTGGTAGCCAACGGCAGTGGTGCGATCGGCAGAAGCGATGGCTCCGCCGCCAGCTGCAGTACTGCGGTTCGCGGCCTCGGAACCTGCACCAACGGACAGCGCGTTACCCCTCGCGCTTGCGTTCTGGCCAATTGCCACGGCCGCTAACAATGCGCCAGTGCCATCTGCACTTGCGCCGGAACCAATGGCGATAGCCCCGCCAGACGTTGCGGTGGCGGCGGTCGCCGCTCCACCGAACTTGATCAGGTCAGACAGCTCGGTGGCGGTCGCTGCGATGCCGACCCCACCACTCATCGGACCCCGCGAGGCAGGAGATTCACAGCGCAGGCCATCGGTGGCCAGTACCTGGCCCGCAGCACAGGTCAGCGCTTCCGGGCTGTCAGCCGCCATCGCCGCACCGGCCGGCAGGGCCAGCGCCACCGCCATCGCGGCAGCCAGGCGGGTGCGGCTCTTCTTGCCACGCGCAGCCGCCAACTCGTGAGCCACGGCCCACGTGCCAGTCGAAATATTGAAAATCAGCTTATAGATCGTGTTCATGAGCATGCTCTCTGTGGAGGAAACCATCACCGGGCGGGCCGAGTGCCTCTGGGCCCCGCTCCCGGTGTGATGGCTGCATGCTCGTCCTTGGCCGCCCGCGGTAACATCGGACCCAGCCTAAAAGCAAGGCACAGACGGGCCGGCCCGGTGATCCCCCGCCGCCGCGTGGGCAGGGGGCGCTCGCGTGCTGCATGCCCGCGCGAGGATTCAGTTCCTACCGTGGATCCACCGCCTCCTGCCCAGCACCCGCTGTGTTCGATGCGCTTGACGCCCGTCGGCATGCGCACAGAAAAAAAGCGCCGGGCAATGCCCGGCGCTTTTTCAGGGTTCGGTCACGCGCGAACGCTTATTCCGATTCCCACCACATCCAGAAGCTGTCCCACAGGCGCTTGAAGAAGCCGGCCTGTTCAACGGCAGCGACGGCCACCAGCGGCGCTTCGGCCACCAGCTTGCCATCCAGGGTGACCTTCACGGTGCCGATCTGCTGGCCAGCGGTGAACGGTGCTTCCAGGGTCTTGGGCACATCGATGCTGGGCTTCAGGTCGTTGTAGCGGCCGCGCGGCACGCTCACCAGCATCGGCTGGGCCACGCCCAGCTGCACCTTGTCGGCGGTGCCCTTCCAGACCTTGTGCTCGGCCACGGCCTTGCCCGGCTCGTACAGGCGGTGGGTTTCGAAGAAGCGGAAGCCCCAGTTCAGCAGTGCCAGGCTGTCATCGGCACGCTGCTTTTCCGACGCACCGCCCAGCACCACCGCCACCAGGCGCTGGTCGCCGCGCTGGGCCGAGCTCATCAGGCAGTAACCGGCTTCGGAGGTGTGGCCGGTCTTGATGCCGTCCACGCTGCCATCGCGCCACAACAGCAGGTTGCGGTTGGGCTGCTTGATGCTGCCGACCTGGAATTCCTTGATCTTGTTGTACGCGTAGGTTTCCGGGTAGTCGCGCACCATGGCGCGGCCGAGCAGCGCCAGATCGTAGGCACTGCTGTGGTGGCCTTCGGCGGTCAGGCCGTGGGCGTTCACGAAGTGCGAGTTCTTCATGCCGATCTTGGCGGCGTAGCTGTTCATCAGCGAGGCAAAGGCTTCTTCGCTGCCGGCCACGTGTTCGGCCAGAGCGATCGCGGCATCGTTGCCGGACTGGATCGCCATGCCCTTTTCCATGTCTTCCAGGCGCGCGGTCTGGTTGACCGGGAAGCCGCTGTAGCTGCCGTCGGTGCCGGCGCCACCTTCGCGCCAGGCGCGCTCGCTCATCATCACCTGGTCATCCGGGCGCACCTTGCCGTTCTTGACCTCGGCGGCGATCACGTACGAGGTCATCACCTTGGTGATGCTGGCCGGGGCCAGTTCCTCGTGGATGTTCTCGCCGGCCAGCACCTGGCCGGTGGCGTAGTCCATCAGCACCCAGGCCTTGGACACGCTGGGTGCGGGCGCCGGCGGGGTGGCCACGGTGGCGGGGGCAGCAGCGGCGGCAGGCGCCGGGGCGGCCGGGGTCGGCAGCGGCGTCTGGGCAGAGGCCAGGCCCACCACCAGGGTGGCGGCCAGGGCGGTGGCGGCGGAACGGAAATTCATGGGACAGCAGGCTCCAGGGGACGGCCGGAAAATGAGGGTGGTACGAGGTGGCCATTGTAAGGCCGGTAGGGCAAGGGCCGGCAGCACCGGCCCGGGGTGTCAGTCCTTGACGATCTGCGGCGAACCAAAGCCCAGACCCGAGATGCGCCCGGCAAGTTCCGCCGCGCTGGCGTGATCGCTGGCGGGCACGCGCAGGCGGAACAGGGTGCGGCCACCGGCAGCGATGTCACTGATGGTGGCGCCGACAATGCCGGCAGCGTTGAGCTGGCCCATGGCACGGGTGGCGTTGTCGCGGCTGGAGAAACTGGCCACCTGCAGCATCACCGCACCCATCACCTGCTGCGACAGGCTGGGCGTGGCCGCCGGCGCCGACGTGCTGCGCGGCGCCGCAGCGACCACGGCCGGCACCGGCGTGCGCGCCACCGGCGCACTGGGCGGCAGGCTGCTGACAGCCACGTCGGCACCGCTGCCGAGCGCGGCCTGGGTGGTGGCCGGCTGGCCACGTGCCGGCGCGCTGTCTGCGGGCAAGCGCTTGACCAGGCGGTCGATATCACTGTCGGCCGGCGCACGGGGGGCGGCCGCACGTGCACTGGCGACAGCAGCACTGGCGGCGGCGGCCTCTGCCGCACGGCGCTCGCGACGGGACGGCTTCTGCGCCATCAGGTTGCCTTCGCCGGGCTGCAGCGCACGCACTTCCACATTGCCGGTGCCGCGCTGGGTGATGCCCAGGCGCACGGCGGCGGCGTAGCTCAGATCAACCACGCGCCCATCATGGAACGGGCCACGATCGTTGACGCGCACGATCACCGACTCACCATTGTCCAGGTTGGTGACGCGGGCGAAACTGGGCAGCGGCAGTGTCTTGTGCGCGGCGGTGAACTGGTACATGTCGTAGACCTCGCGGTTGGAGGTCAGGCGGCCATGGAACTTGGCGCCGTAGTACGACGCGGTGCCGCGCTCGACGTAATTGCGGGTGTCGTCCAGCACCTTGTACTGCTTGCCCAGCACCACGTACGGCGATTTGTTGCCGATGCTCGATCGACCTTCATCGGTCACCACCGGCTCGGGGATGCAGGCCACGTTGGGCACGTAGCTGGGCGTGGTGTCCTTCACTCCCGGCTTGTACAGGCCGCCGGCGGTGTAGTTGCCGCGCGTGGACAGGTCTTCGGTGGCCGCCGCATAGGGCGAGCCTTCCGGGCAGTGCGCCGGGCGTCCGCCCCTGCCCTGCACCACCGTCGAGGACGGCTTGCCGCCGTGGCCGGCGCTGGCCGGCTTGTTGGGCGCGCTGCTGCAGGCGGCCAGCGCGAGGACGATCAATCCAGGGACCAGCCATCTGATGTTCATGCCGGGGGCAGCTCCTGACCGGCAATGGCCTGCGACAACTGGAACACGGCCATCGCGTACATCTTGGAAAGGTTGTAGCGGGTGATCGCGTAGTAGTTCTGGAAGCCCAGCCAGTACTGCTTGCCGGTGCTTCCCTCCAGCGTGACCGGGGTCGCGGTGGCACCGGGCTGTACCGGTGCGCTGGGCTGGTAGCCGCGCTGCGCCAGATCCGCCAGCGACCAGCTGGGCATCCACTCGGTCGGGTTGAATTCCTCGCGGCCGGCGGCCAGCGTTGCCGGCACCGCCACCTGGCCACCACGCACCCAACCGCCCTTTTTCACGAAGTAATTGGCGATGGACGAGAACACGTCGTCGTAGCTGGTGAACAGATCGCGGCGGCCATCGCCGTTGCCGTCCACGGCGTAATCCAGATAGCTGGACGGCATGAATTGACCCATGCCCATCGCGCCGGCATAGCTGCCTTTGAGCGTGGTGATGTCCAGCTTCTCTTCCCGGCCCAGCTCGAACAGCTTGGCCAGCTCGTCGCGGAAGAACAGCTCGCGGCGTACTTCGCGCTCCAGCTTGGCCGGGTCACCACTGCGCGGGTAATAGAAGGCCAGCGTGTACAACGCATCCAGCACACGGTGGTTGCCTGCGTTCTTGCCGTAGCTGGTTTCCACACCGATGATCGCCACGATCACTTCGGCCGGCACACCGGTGCGCTGCTGCACACGGTCCAGTTCAGCGCGGTGCTGGGCCAGGAAGGCCCTGCCGCCGTCGATGCGCGCCTTGCTGATGAACATCGGCCGGTACTCGTTCCACGGCTTGACCCGTTCGGCCGGTCGCGACATGGCGGCGATGATCGGCTGACGCACCTGAGCCTGGTCGAGCACCGTGCGGATCTCATCGGGTTTCAGGCCGTAGCGCTTGGCGGTATCGGCAATGAAGCGCGCGCGCGCGGTTTCGAACGGCACCGGGGTCAGATCCACCGGCGGCGCGCTGGCGGCTGCCGCTTCCGGCGCGGCTTCAGCCGGGCCGGCAGGCTTGCTGACCGGGTGGCGCGGCGTGCTGCTGGCCTGGGGCGAAGTCGGTGGGGACGTCGGCTGGGTCGCGCAGGCGACCAGGCCGAGGGTGAGCATGCAGGCCAGAGTACGTCGAATCATCACCGCAGGTTAGCAGGTCATGGATGAATTAAAACCCCTAACACCATGAATCAAAACGATTTGCTCGCGTTCAGCGAGAAATGTGAAGGTGTCGTGATTGACCTGCCCCATTCAGGCAGAGGTTGCCGGTTGCGTCCCCATCCCCGCAGACGCAACCGGCCACCGGATCCGGTCGGTACCTGCGCGGCTGTCGCTCCCCAGTGACAGTGCTCCGCGCTCCTTGTACCCGTTGGATCAGTACTGCTTCCCGTCCGGCTCCCCTTCGCGCTGCATCAATGACGGCGCGCCGTGCCGAACGGGCCGTCATTGTGCAGGCCGATTGCGACAAGTCCATTGATCAGGATCAACGTGGCGTCAAAATGTGAAGCACGCCACATTTATTGTGGAACTTCGTCAGCGGCCGCGCTGCGTCGGGGTGTTGTGGGAACGATTACAGAAATGCCCGTGCGCAACCTGCGCTGCGGCAACGGCAGGTTGATCGTGCGTACCGCCTCGCCGGCGCGGGTTGTCGCTATCGGCATTTCGCGGATGGCCGCCAGCGGCTGCGGGCCACGGCGCGTTTCAAACAATTCTGATGGGAACCGCAGGGCTTCCCGTGCACATCATGTGTGGCCACAGACAACGGGTGGCGCGGGACTCCAATCCCGTTGACCCAAGTGTTGTTTACGCTTGCCGGCCGGCGTCGCTCTTTCCTTGTTGAGCGGCGTCAGCTGGCAATCCGTCCGTGCCTCTTTGGCGGGCGGTGCGTGGAGGGCCTCGTGCCCACCGGCGCTTTCACACTTGGTCACCGGTATTGGAGCCACGCATCGTCCGCCACCCCCGCCGCTGCGCGTGGGTGGCCCTTGCCTGCCGCACAAGGATGCCGCCATGTCCGCTTCCACCTACCCGTACCTGTTCGCCACGCTGGGTGACGCCGCCAACCAGCTGCCGGCGCCCATCGCCCGCGCACTGGAAACCACGCTCGCCGCGACACAGGCGACGCCCACCACCGACGGCCCCACGCTGCAGGCGTGCCTGCAGCGGATCCGCCAGGTCGACGCCGCCGACGGCCAGCCGTGGCCGGGCAAGGGGCGTTCGCCGGGGCAGCGCATGGCGCTGGCGCGCATCGACCGCGCCACCGCCGGGCTGATCTTCCTGCTGGAACTGCTGCATGCCAGCGAACGCGTGCGCGTGGACGGCAACGACGCACAGCCGCTGGGCGATCACGCGCGCGAGCGCCTGCTGCTGGCCTGCCGTGGCCTGTCGGAATACGTGGAGGTACAGCTGCCGGCGGCGTGAGGCGGTGGCGTGCGCGCGGGCTGCGCCGGGGGCGGCAACTACCCGTAGCCGCCATGCACCGGGTTATGGCTGCGCACGGCCATCACCAGGCCGAAGCCGGCCAGCAGCGAAACCGCCGAGGTACCGCCATAACTGATCAGCGGCATCGGTACGCCCACCACCGGCAGCAGGCCGGAAATCATTCCGCCGTTCACCAGCACGTAGACGAAGAACGCGAGCCCGGTGGCGCCGGCCAGCAGGCGCGAATAGGAATCGCGCGACTGGCTGGCGATCCACAGGCAGCGCCCGATCACCACCAGATACAGCGCCAGCACGACCGCCACACCCATCCAGCCGAATTCCTCGCTGAGCACGGAGAATGCGAAGTCGGTGGTCTGCTCGGGAATGAAATTCAGGTGCGACTGCGAGCCTTCGCCCCAGCCCTTGCCATCGAAGCCGCCCGAACCAATGGCGATCTTCGACTGGATGATGTTCCAGCCCGCACCCAGCGCGTCCATTTCCGGGTCCAGGAACATCATGATGCGATCCTTCTGGTACGGCCGCAGCAGCCAGAACCAGGCCACCGGTGCGACCGCCGCCACGCCCCCCACGCCCAGCCCCACCCACCACCACGGCAGGCCGGCCAGCAGCAGCACGAACACACCACTGGCCGCGATCAGCACGCCGGTACCGAAGTCCGGCTGCAGCATCACCAGGCCGGTGGGCACGCCGATGATGACCATCGACACCAGCACCGTGTTGATGCGTGGCGGCAGCGGCATCCTGTGCAGGTACCAGGCCACCATCATCGGCAGACTGACCTTCAGCAGCTCGGCCGGCTGCAGGTAGAAGAACTTCAGGTCCAGCCACTGCCGGCCGTACTTGCCGGTGCCCAGCACGAACACCGCCAGCAGCGGGAGCATCGAGATGGCGTAGATCAGCGGCGTGGCCGAACGGATGCGCAGGATCGGCACCCGCGAGATGCCCCACAGCGCGGCCAGGCCCACGGCGAAGCGCACGCCCTGCGCCATCACCAGGCTGTCGCCACCGGCGCTCTTCAACGTGGCCAGGCCGATCACCATCAGCGCCCCCAGGGCCAGGCACAGCACCCAGTCCAGGCTGCTGAAGAAGCGCTGCAGCATGTCGCCGGCCCAACGCAGGAACACTTTCATCGGGCGGTCTCCGCTGCAGTGGGGCGCGGCGTGGCCGGCAGCGCGGCGGCCGCCGGAGGCGCCGGCGCGGGTGCCGGCGCCGGTGCCGGTGCCGGCATGCCGACCAGCACCGGGTGTTCGCCCAGCTGGGCGGCTGCGGCGTCGCCGGCCTGGCGTGCGCCGACATCCTCGTTGTCGAAGGCGGTGGCGCCGATGGCGGTGGTGCCACGCTCGCTGTCCAGCGGCTGCATGCCCTCCGGCATCTTGCCCAGCAGGTAGGCGTCGAACACCTTGCGCGCGATCGGCGCAGCCGCGGCACCGCCGTAGCCGCCGCCTTCGACCGCGATCGCGATGGCGATCACCGGCTGTTCGACCGGCGCAAAGCCGACGAACAGCGCGCGGTGGCGCAGGTGCATCGGCAGGCTCTTCGGGTTCACGGCGGCCGTACCCTTGCGGCTGACAACCTGCGCGGTACCGGTCTTGCCGGCCATCGTGTAGGGCGCACCCGCCGCCATGCGTGCCGCGCTGCCCCCGGGCAACATGGTGGCCATCATGCCTTCGCGTACCGCCTGCACGTTGTTCGGGTTGGGGCTGACCGGCTTGCTGGCGCCCGGCTCGCTGGCGGCCCATTCGTGATCGAAGCCGGCGCGCTGCTGGATGACCAGGTGTGGCGTACGCAGCTGGCCGTCGGCCAGCGCGCTGACGCCGCGCGCCAGCTGCAGCGGCGTTACCTTCCAGTCACCCTGGCCGATGCTGATGTTGACCGTGTCGCCGGGGTACCAGGCTTCCTTGCGGCTCTTGCGCTTGTAGGCCGGCGACGGCAGGATGCCGCCGATTTCACCGGTCAGGTCGATGCCGGTCGGCTGGCCGAAGCCGTAGTACTCCATGTAGTGGTCGAAGCGCTCGATGCCCAGATCCAGCGCCAGCTTGTAGTAGTAGGTATTGACCGACTGCGCGATCGACTTGCGCAGGTCGGTCCAGCCATGGCCGCCGCGGTGCGAGTCGCCCCAGCCGCGCGACGTGCCGGGCAGGTAGAACATGCCGGTGGACAGCACCTTGTCCTCCGGCCGGCGCACGCCCGCATCCAGGCCGGCCAGCGCGATCAGCGGCTTCAGCGTGGAACCGGGCGCAACGCCGCCCAGCACCAGGCGGTTGAACTGCGGGCGCGAGGGGTTGTCATTCAACGCCTTGAAATCGGCGTGCGAAATGCCGTTGACGAACAGGTTCGGGTCGTACGACGGCAGGCTGACCATGGCCAGCACTTCGCCGGTGCGCGGATCCATGGCCACCGCCGAGCCTTCCTGCTCGCCGAAGGCGGCCACCATCGCCCGCTGCAGGTCGGCATCGATCGACAGCCGCAGGTCGGTGCCGGACTGCGCCGCCACGCGGCCGATGGTGCGGATCGCACGCCCCTGCACGTTGGTCTCCACCTGCTCGTAGCCGACCTTGCCGCGCAGCTGCTGCTCGTAATAGCGCTCCAGGCCGGACTTGCCGATGTGGGTAAGCGCGGCATTGCCCTCGCCCAGGATCTCCAGGTCCTTGTCATCGACGCGGCCGACGTAGCCGATGATGTGCGCGAACAGGTCGCCATAGGGATAGCGACGGGTCAGGTACGGCTCCAGCTCGACGCCGGGGAAGCGCCAGCGGTCCACGGCGAAGCGTGCCATTTCCTCATCGCTCATGCGCAGCTTGAGGGTGACCGGCAGGAACTTGCGGCGCGCCTTGCGCGACTTGTTGAACGCTTCGCGCTCTTCCGGGCTGATCTGGATGATCTTCGCCAACCCATCCAGGGTGGCGTCCATGTCCTTGACCTTGTCCGGGGTGATGTCCAGGCGGAACGCCGGCACGTTCTCGGCCAGCAGGCGGCCGTTGCGGTCGTAGATCATGCCGCGCCCCGGCACCACCGGCCGCGGCTTGATGCGGTTGGCTTCCGAGCGGGTGGCGTAGATGTCGTGGTCCAGCACCTGCAGCTTGAAGTACCAGCCGCCCAGGCCCAGCAGGCAGACCAGCACGCCGAGGAAGCCCAGCGCGGCGCGGCGCCGGAACTGCTCGGCCTCGGCGTGCGGATTCTTGACCTGGCGGCGCGGGATCATGGCTCAGCGCCCGCGCTTGCCGAAGCGCACCGCATCCAGCAGCACGAACACCAGCGGCCACAGGCCCATGCCCAGCAGCGGTGCCCACCAGTACGACCAGGGCAACGTCGGCTCGTCCACCACGATGTGCACCAGCGCGCTGACGATGCGGTCGTTGAACAGCAGGCCGCCAATGGCCAGCATCTGCTGCGACATCGGGAAGAAGCGGATGCGCGCGCGGAAGCGCTGCAGGATGAAGGCCAGCATCACCAGCCGCAGCGCCTGCTCGCCGAGCACCCCGCCGTACAGCAGATCGGCGACCACGCCGCTGGCGAAGGCGATGCCCAGGCCGACCCGCTCGGGCGTTTCGATGACCCAGTACGCCAGCACCAGCGCCAGCCAGTACGGGCGCAGCGGCTGCAGCAACGCCGGCAGCGGCAGCAGGCCCAGCAGCAGCGCCACCACCAGGCTGGCCGGCAGCACCCAACGGTTGTCGCGCAGGCGGCTCATCGCTGGACCTCCGGCTGCGGCTGGGTGGGTTGCGGTTGCAGTCCAGCGGCCGGCACTACCGTAGAGCCGGCTGGAGTGGAGCCCCCTTGTTGTTGAAGGGGGCGCGCCGACGGCGCGGGGGTAAGGGGGGATGCGGGGGCCGGTTGCGCCGAAGGTGCAGTCGGCGGCAATTCGCCCGCCGCAGGCAAGCGAATTGCCGCCCCCGGGCGCAGCAGCAGCACGTCGCGGCCGCGGTCGAGCTGGGCGGCCGGCTTCAGTTCGCCGACCAGGAAGGCGTGGGTGTCATCCGGGCGAAGGCCGGTGATGGTGCCGACCGGGAAGCCGGCCGGGAAGCGGCCACCGAGGCCGGAGGTGACGATCTCGTCGCCGACTTCCACGCCGGCGCTGAGCGGGATGTCGCGCAGCTCCAGCGTGTCGCCGCGGCCGTAGACGATCAGGCGCACGCCGTTGCGGGCCACGGTCACCGGCACCGCGTGGTCGGGGTCGGTCAGCAGCAGCACGGTGGAACTGCCACCGGTCACGCTGATCACCTGCCCCATCAGGCCACCGGCATCGATCACCGCCTGGCCGAGGTGCACGCCCTCGCGGCTGCCGGCATCCAGCACCAGACGCTGTTTCACCGGGTCCAGGTCGATATCCAGGATCGGCGCCAGCTGTACGTCCAGGCCACTGCGCTCGGCCACGTTCAGCAGCTCGCGCAGCTGGGCGTTGTCCAGCGCGGCGGTCTGCAGGCGGGTGAGGCGGGCGTTGGCCAGCAGCAGCTGGTTGCGCAGTTCGCGGTTTTCACTCACCAGCTGCGAATGGCTGGCGGCCGAATCCTTGACCTGGCTGCCGAGCTTGCCGGGCAGCCCGGCCAGGGCCCAGACCGGCTGCACCAGGCTGTTGGCCTGCTCGCGCAGGCGCGCCAGCCAGCCGGCCTGGTCATCCAGCACGATCAGGGTGATGGCCAACGCCAGGTAGGCCAGCAGCCGCAACGGGCTGGCGGCATCACCGGATCGGGAAGCGACGGGAGGTCCGGCGTAGGGCGGCACGGCAGCGATTCAACTGGCAGAAGGCGGAAGGGAAACACGCGGGCGCCCCGCCGGTGCCGACCCGCCAGTGGGGCGGGCCGCACCCCGGAGGGGCGCTGCGGGCAGGAACGGCCGGGACGGCTTATTCCGGCGCAAAGAACTCGTTGCCGTGCATGTCGACCAGTTCCAGGGCACGACCGCCACCGCGGGCCACGCAGGTCAGCGGGTCGTCGGCCACCTGCACGTGCAGGCCGGTTTCCTCGGAAATCAGGCGATCCAGGTCGCGCAGCAGCGCGCCGCCACCGGTCAGCACGATGCCGCGCTCGGCAACGTCGGCGCACAGTTCCGGCGGGGTCTGTTCCAGCGCCAGCTTGACCGCACTGACGATGCCCGACAGCGGCTCGTGCAGGGCTTCGAGCACTTCGTTGGAGCTGATCTTGATCATCTTCGGCACGCCCTCGGCGAGGTTGCGGCCGGAGATCTCCATCTCGATCACCTCCGCCTGCGGGTAGGCGCAGCCCAGTTCGACCTTGATGCGTTCGGCGGTGGCTTCACCGATCAGCATGCCGTGGTTGCGGCGCACGTAGTTGGTGATCGATTCGTCGAAGCGGTCGCCGCCGATGCGGACCGAGGCCGAGTAGACGATGCCGTTGAGCGAGATCACCGCCACTTCGGTGGTGCCGCCGCCGATGTCGATGACCATCGAACCCCGCGCTTCGGTGACCGGCATGCCGGCGCCGATCGCGGCAGCCATCGGCTCTTCGATCAGGAACACGTCACGGGCACCGGCTTCCTCGGCCGATTCCTTGATGGCGCGGCGCTCGACCTGGGTCGAACCGGCCGGCACGCAGACCAGCACGCGCGGGCTCGGGCGCAGCACGCGCGACTTGTGCACCTTCTTGATGAAGTGCTTGAGCATCGCCTCGGTATAGGTGAAGTCGGCGATGACGCCGTCCTTCATCGGGCGGATGGTGGTGATATGGCCCGGGGTACGGCCCAGCATCTGCTTGGCCTCGGCGCCGACGGCTGCCACCGAGCGGGTACCCCCGATGGCGCGATCCTGGCGCACTGCCACCACCGACGGCTCGTTCAGCACGATTCCCTGCCCGCGCACGTAGATGAGGGTATTGGCCGTGCCCAGGTCGATGGACAGGTCATTGGAGAACATGCCACGGAGTTTCTTGAACATCTGAGGAAGGAGTCCTGAGGGGTGTCGTGCCCGCCGCGGGATGGCGAAAAAATGGGCAGAAATCGAGGCCGACAAGCCTAGCAACCCGCCTGCCGCCGAGCAAGGAAAAATCCAGCTGAACCCGCGCCTTCACAGGCTTTCGGCCTGATCGGGCATCACCCGGTTCTGGCCCTGAGCGGCACCAGCGGGTAACCTTTGCGCCGTCGGGCGCCCATGGGCGCCGTTTGCTTGCCTGCCGAAGCAGGCCGGCCCACCCCAAAATTCACCGCATAGGCTTACATCGATGTCCGCTCTGATCTGTGGTTCTCTTGCCTTCGACACCATCATGGTGTTCCCGGACCAGTTCAAGAATCACATCCTGCCGGACAAGGTGCACATCCTGAACGTGTCGTTCCTGGTGCCGCGCATGCGCCGCGAGTTCGGAGGCTGCGCCGGCAACATCGCCTACAACCTGCACCTGCTGGGCGGCGAGCCGATCCCGATGGGCACGGTGGGTTCGGACTTCGGCCCCTACCGCGAGCACTTCGACGCGCTGGGCATCGACCTGAGCCGTGTGCGGGTGATCGACGAGCTGTTCACCCCGCAGGCGTTCATCACCACCGACCACGACAACAACCAGATCACCGCCTTCCACCCGGGCGCGATGATGCGTTCCTATGAAAACCACGTGCGCGACGTGCCCGGCGTGAGCCTGGGCCTGGTCGGCCCGGACGGCCGCGAAGGCATGATCCAGAACGCGCTGGAGTTCCACGAAGACGGCGTGCCGTTCATTTTCGACCCCGGCCAGGCCATGCCGCTGTTCAACGGCCCGGAGCTGCGCCAGTTCATCGAGCAGGCCGACTACGTGGTGGTCAACGACTACGAGTCGAACCTGCTGCAGGAACGCACCGGCTGGAACGAAAAGGAGATCGTGAGCCGGGTCAAGGCCTACATCACCACCCGTGGCCCGAAGGGCGCGGTGATCCACACCCCGGAAAAGAGCTATGACATCCCGCCGGCGCACGAGCGCCGCGTGGTCGATCCGACCGGCTGCGGCGATGCCTTCCGCGCTGGCCTGATCTACGGCATCCAGAAGGGCTTCGACTGGCTGACCATCGGCCGCATGGGCAACCTGATGGGCGCGCTGAAGGTCGAGCACCCGGGCACCCAGAACCAGCGCTTCACCTTCGACGAGTTCAACGAGCAGTTCAAGCAGCAGTTCGGTTACGCGCTCAGCGTGTAACCACATTGCCCGCGCATCAACGCAAACGGTAGCGCCGGTTCAATGCTGCCGCGCGGCGCGCTCGCCGGGCATGGCCCGGCGCTACCGGTTCTGCTGCCAGGCGGCCAACAGGGCGCGGCAATCGGCGAAATGCCAGTCCGCGCGGCCCGGCCACGGGTTATCCGGCAGGTTGACCAGCACGGTACGCGCACCGGCGGCACGGCCGCAGTCCAGGTCGTAGGCGTGGTCGCCCACCATCACCGCCTCCGCCGCCGCAATGCCCCAATGCCGCAGGTGCTGCTGCAATCCATCCGGTGAGGGCTTGGGTACCGCTTCATCGCGGCCGATGATGCCGGCATCGTCGAACAGGTCACCGACCCCGATCGCCTGCAGCGTCAGCTTCGCCAGCGCGTGGTCGTTGCGGGTCAGGATGCCGAGCCGGCAACCGGCCGCCGCCAGCGCGCGCAGCAGCGCCACTGCCCCAGGCGCCGCCACGGCGTCTTCGGCCAGGCCACGCTCATGGTCCAGCAGCCAGGCGTGCTTCGGTGCAGCCTCGGCCGCCGGCAGGTCGGTCAGGTGCGCCAGGATGTCCACGCTGGCGGGAATGCCCAGCTCGCGCTTGATGCGGGCGAAGTCGTGCACGGCCACGGTCAGCGTACCGTCCATGTCGAACACCCAGTGGCGGACCGCCGACAATGCCGGGGCGGTCGCCGCCATCGGCTCGATCACCGCCACCACGCCGGCAGGCGGCTGGCGTCCACGCCGCCGGTCTCGAATACTGCCGTGCGGGTGCCACCGGCCTTGACCGGGAACTCGATGCTGATCGACTTGCCCTTCGCCGCCAGCTTCCACAGCGCCTTCTGATCGGTGATGAACAGGGCGATGGCCTCGTCGGTCTTGGGGCGCCAGGCCGCCATCGAAATCGGCTTGCCGTCGTCCACGGTCACCTTCAGCGTGCACTGCGGGCAGCGGAAATCGCCGGCCTGCAGCACCAGGTAGGCATGCCGCTTCCATTCGGGGTGGTCGCGGAACACCAGCTGCACCGGCTTGGCGCCGCTGCCATCGACATCCACGCGCTCCTTGCTGTAGATCGACGCCGAGCGCTGCACGCCCTTGCTGCCGACCGGAATCTCGTTGTACTGCCACAGCGCCTGCATGCGGCGCAGGTCGCGCGCGGCATCGGCCTTGCTCTTGACCTCGTCGAAGCCGGTGGCAATGCGCTCGGCCGCGGCGGTGCCCTTGTACTGGTCGAGCAGCACGCTGCCGTGCAGGCGGGCCTTCTCCCATTCCTGGGCGGCCACGGCGGTGTCGTACTGCCTGGCCACGTCCTCGGCCTTGGCTTCCTTCTGCGCCTGCACGGCGGCAGCGGCGGCTTCCTGCGCCTTGCGCTCCTCCTCGGGGTTGCTGCAGGCAGCCAGCGCGAGGGTGCAGGCGGTGAGCAGGATCAGTCGTTTCATGGCAGAGGTCCTTCGTGTTTTCGCATGTCTGTAGAGTCGAGCCATGCTCGACTGCTGTTGAAGCGCCAGTCGAGCATGGCCCGACTCTACAAAAAAAAGCGCCGGGGGATGCCCGGCGCTTTCTCTTACTTGGCTTCGGCCTTGGACAGCATGTCCTGCACCGAGGCGGTGGTGATCGGGTGGTAGCCCGGCTTGGCCTTCTCGAAGGCCTGCTTGGCCAGCTCCAGCCCCTTCGGGGTCTTCACCATTTCCGCGTAGATCGGCAGGATCAGCTTGCGACGGCCGACACGTTCGATGAAGGCACTGGCCGCTTCATTGGCCTGCTCGTAGCCGCTGCGCAGGGTGAGCGGGTACCAGCGCATGGCGATCTCGCCGTTCGGGGTGCCGGTGAAGTGGAACGCCTTGTCCAGCGTGGCCAGCTTGTCCAGCGGCTGGGTGGCACCCAGGCCGTCGATGAAGCGGACCCATTCCTGCGTGCTCCAGTCGGCGATGACCTGGCTGCTGGGCACGGTGCCGGCGCTGGCAAAGGCGATACGCGCGGTATCGACGCTGCTGAAGTTGCGCGACTGCGCCTTGGCCGCGAACGCCGGAATGCCCGGCTCGTCCAGCCATGCCTTCAGTTCGGCCTCGGTGACCGCCGACGGATTCTTCGGCAGCAGGTTCTTCTTCAGGTACGCGACGAACTGGTCGGTATTCGCGCTCTGGAACGCGTGGTCATCGAACCAGCCGCGCAGGAACGGATCGAAGGTCTCGCGGCCGAAGCGCTGTTCCAGGAACTCCAGGAACCACGAACCCTTGACGTAGGCGACCTGGCTGAGGGCTTCGTCGGGGTCGCGCTCGTTCAGCGGCGGCAGTGCCAGCGCCTGGTCGGCCGGGCTCATGTCCTTCACTTCGGCCAGCAGATCGGTCTGGTCGATCTGCTTCTCCATCTCGGCCATCTCCTTGCCGTACAGGGCTTCGGTGATGCGGCCCTGGACGTAGGTGGTGAAGCCTTCGTTGAGCCAGATGTCCTTCCAGCTGGCGTTGGTCACCAGGTTGCCCGACCAGCTGTGCGCCAGCTCATGGGCCACCAGCGAGACCAGCGACTTGTCGCCGACGATCACGGTCGGGGTGGCGAAGGTCAGGCGCGGATTCTCCATGCCGCCGAACGGGAACGACGGCGGCAGCACCAGCATGTCGTAGCGGCCCCAGCGGTATTCGCCGTACAGCTTCTCGGCGGCACCGATCATCTTCTCGGTGTCTTCGAATTCCTTGGCGGCCTTGTTGACCATGGTCGGCTCGGCCCAGACGCCGGAACGGCCGGAAATCGGTTCGAACACCAGGTCGCCGGCGGCGATGGCCAGCAGGTAGGACGGAATCGGCTGCGGCATCTTGAAGGTGTAGTCGCCGTCACGCGCGGCCTTCGGGTCGTTGTCGGCGCTCATCAGCACCATCACGTCCGGGCGCGAGACCACGTGCGCGCTGTAGGTGAAGCGCACGCTCGGGGTGTCCTGCAGCGGCACCCACGAACGGGCGTGGATGGCCTGCGACTGGCTGAACATGAAGGGCAGCGTCTTGCCCTCGGTCATCGACGGCGCCAGCCACTGCAGGCCCGAGGCGGTCGGTGCGGTGTGGTAGGTCACCTCGACCTTGGCCGGCTGCGCCGGGGTCTCGATGGTCAGCTTGCTGCCGAACACCTTGTCGGCGGCAGCCAGTTCGAACTTCAGCGGGCTGCGCGCGCCGTCGGCGCCGACGGCCTCGACCTTGGACACGGTCAGCTCGCGGGTGTCGAGCACCAGCTGTTTGGCGTCCTTCTGCTTCCATTCCAGGGTGTAGGTGGCGGTACCGCCGATCTGCTTCTGGTCGAAGTCCAGCTTCAGGTCCAGCGCGATGTCCTTGATGACGACCTTGTCCGGCTCGGCGTACGAGCTTTCGTCGTGGCTGCGGTTCTCGGCGTTCACGGGGGCGGCGGGGGCCTTTTCGGCAGTCGGGGCGGCGGCGGGCGCGGCCGCCTCCTGGGAGCAGCCGGCGGCCAGGGCCACGGCCAGCGGAAGGAGCATCAGCGGATTACGCATGAATCGGGACCGTTACGGGGATCAAACCCCAATGGTACCTCCCTCCGGCCCCGCAGGCGTTGCGCGATGCGGGGTAAGGATTCGCCGGGCATGGCCCGGCGCTACCGGAAGCGGCCAGGTCGCGCCGGGCCATGCCCGGCTGCCTCCTGGCTTACAGCTTGTAGCCGGAGTGGATCGAAACGATGCCGCCGGTCAGGTTCTTGTAGTGGCAGCGCTCGAAACCGGCCTGCCCCATCATCGCCTTCAGCTCTTCCTGCGGCGGGTGCTTGCGGATGCTTTCGGCCAGGTACTGGTAGCTGTCCGAATCGTTGGCGAACAGCTTGCCCAGCTTCGGCAGGATCTTGAACGAGTGGAAGTCGTAGATCGGCTTGAACCAGTCGGCGGTGACTTCGGAGAATTCCAGCACGCGGGCCTGGCCGCCCACCTTCAGCACGCGGTACATCTCGCGCAGGCCGGCGTCCTTGTCGGTCACGTTGCGCAGGCCGAAGGCGATGGTCACCAGGTCGAAGCTGTTGTCCGGGAACGGCAGGGCCTCGGCGTTGCACTGCACGTAATCCAGGCCGAGCACCAGGCCGCGGTTGGTCAGGCGGTCACGGCCGACCGACAGCATGCCGGCGTTGATGTCGCCCAGCACCACCGAGCCCTCGGCGCCGACACGCTCCTTCAGCAGCGCGGCGATGTCGCCGGTGCCGCCCGCCAGGTCGAGCACGCGGTCGCCCGGCTTCACCTGCGCGGTCGCCACGTAATAGCGCTTCCACGCCCGGTGCACGCCCAGGCTCATCAGGTCGTTCATCAGGTCGTAGTTGCGCGCGACCGAGGTGAACACCTGCCCGACCAGCTTCTGCTTGTCCTTGGCGGCAACGTCGCGGAACCCGAAATGGGTGGTACCGGCTTTGTAGGGGGATTCGCTCATGGCCCCGATTATCGCACCGCCGGGGGCCAGCGGCACCCCCTGCCCGTATCATGGCGGACCACGACTTACCGGAGCCCCGCATGATCACCACGCCCGACTACCAGGCCCTGCTGCAGACCGCCATCGCCGAAGCCCGCCAGGGCCTTGCCGAAGGCGGCGTGCCGATCGGCGCGGCCCTGTACCACAACGACGGCCGCCTGCTCGGCTGCGGCCACAACCGCCGCGTGCAGGAAGGCGACCCGTCGGTGCACGGCGAGACCGATGCGTTCCGCAAGGCCGGCCGCCAGCGCCGTTACCAGGACACCATCATGGTCACCACCCTGGC
Organism: Stenotrophomonas sp. 704A1; assembly: GCF_030549525.1. Classification (NCBI taxonomy): domain Bacteria; kingdom Pseudomonadati; phylum Pseudomonadota; class Gammaproteobacteria; order Lysobacterales; family Lysobacteraceae; genus Stenotrophomonas; species Stenotrophomonas tuberculopleuritidis. The sequence continues at coordinate 4,042,809 of NZ_CP130831.1, forward strand.
ACCCTGCTGGTACTGCTCGGGCCTGGTGCGCCAGTTCAACATCGGCACCGTGGTGGTCGGCGAGTCGCGCACGTTCCAGGGCGGCATCGACTGGCTGCGCGGGAACGGCGTCAACGTGATCGACCTGGACAGCCAGGAATGCGTGGACCTGCTGGGCGGCTTCATTGCGCAGCATCCGGAAATCTGGAACGAAGACATCGGCGAATGAACGGCGCGCAGTGATGCCGCGACGGGCTTGATGAATGCTTCAGCGCCCGAATTCACTAGTGCTGGCAGGCTCTTCGCTGTTTGGTGTGCGCTGGCGCACAGTCAGCAACATGAGCTGCACACGCGGTACTAACATGCTGCACACGCCAGAGGCCTAGGGTGGTTGCACCGGGACCCCCTATCCCGGTGGAGCCCTACCATGAGTGCGCACGCCGCACGACCCCAACCCGATCCGGCCCTGACCGCGATCCGGGACCGCCTGCAGCAGCAGTACACGCTGCACCACCGCACCGCTCCCTTCTGGACCGCCTACCAGAGCCTGCAGCAGGAGCTGGTACGCGCCCACCCGCGCGACCGCACGCGACTGTGCAATGCCATGGCCGAGCTGGCCGAAGAACTGGGCGCGGTCGAACATGCACAGCGTGTCGGCAATACCGACACCGGCTCTACATCTCGCTGACGCGGCATCCACCGCCGTCGGGGCCACACTGTGATGGGCCCCCACTCCCCTCCACTCCAACCGATTGGAATGTCATGCACGCTGAAGTCCCTGCCATCCCCCCTGTCATCAACGTCGACGCGGAACTGGATTACTGGCGCCGCCAGCACGCCGACGGGGCGCTGGCGCATACCTCGTTCGGCACCTACGTGCCGTGGGTGAAGTTCGCCTGCGATTCGCTGATCACCCAACCGCGCGCCAGCAATGCGCAGCGTGACGAGCTGTTCCAGACCCAGTACGCACTGCAGATCATGCCGCGGCTGAGCGAAGCGCAGGCCCGTGAATTCGTCGAACGCTGCTGGCAGCACCTGTACCTGGCCAGCCCGGTGCCGATCCAGGAAGCGCCGCGCCTGCGCGCCTGATCCATCGCTGCACACGGCTCCTGCACGCTGCCGCGCCGATCATCGTCGGCACTTTCCTGGAACGATGACGATGAGCGCACGGAACCTGTTCAATACGATCGCCAAGAAGGCCGCGGCTGCCACCGGATCGCCGTGGACCTTCCTGGCCGCAGTGGCGATCGTCGTGGTGTGGGGCATCAGCGGGCCGATCTTCAAGTTCAACGACACCTGGCAGCTGGTGATCAACACCGGCACCACCATCATCACCTTCCTGATGGTGTTCCTGATCCAGCACACGCAGAACGCCGACACCGCGGCGATGCAGATCAAGCTGGACGAGCTGATCCGGGCCACGGCCGAAGCCAACAACGAGCTGCTGGACCTGGAAGAGCTGGACGAGGCGCGGCTGGAAGAGATCCGTGCCGAGTACGAACAGATGGCACGCGAAGCCGGCGATGCGCTGGCCCGCGTGCGTGCCTGCCACGGCCTGCGCCGGGATGATGAAGCGGTGTAACGCCTGCCCGCCCCGCATGACCGGCGGGCACGATTGCGCGGCCTGCGTCAGGCAGATTGAACATCGGATCGGAGAGCCGCCGGGCATGGCCCGGCGCTACCGGAGGGTGAGCGTGAGGTAGCGCCGGGCCATGCCCGGCGAGCGCGTGGACCGGAAGATGCCCACATGAACCAACGGCGGACGCCGATGGAAGCAAGCGCATGCCATCGCGCAGGCTGCCTCCATGTCCAGCCGCCATCTACAGCGTGGTCGCATTTCCCGTATCGACGGCTGCTACGTGCTGACCACCGTTGTACAACGCCGACGCCGCGTGTTTGACGATCCACGCTGTGCGGCCTGTCTCGTGGACGCACTGCGGGTGGTCGAATCCATGGGCCTCAGCCACTCCTTTGCCTGGGTCGTGATGCCGGACCACCTGCATTGGCTGGTGCAGCTGCGTAGCGGTTCCCTCGCGCGACTGATGGGGACACTCAAGTCACGCAGCAGCAGGCTGCTGGGGCAGCAGTTCGGGATCGAGACGCCGCTGTGGCAGCCGAGCTACTTCGACCATGCCGTGCGCCACGAGGATGCGCTGAGACGCCACGCGCGTTACATCCTCGGCAATCCCATCCGGGCTGGACTGGCAACCCAGCTGGACGAGTATCCATTTGCGTGGTGTCGCTGGCCCCAGCGGTAATGCCGGAGGAACAACGCGCGGTAGCGCCGGGCCATGCCCGGCGAGCGCGAAGCGCGGCCTGCGTCAGGCGGGTTGCACATCGGAACGGAGAGCCGCCGGGCATGGCCCGGCGCTACCGGAGGGCGTCTTGATGGCGCAACAACCGGAGGGACAGCGCAGGGTAGCGCCGGGCCATGCCCGGCGAGCGCAACGCGCGGCCTGCGTCAGGCGGGTTGAACATCGGAACGGAGAGCCGCCGGGCATGGCCCGGCGCTACCGGAGGGCGTCTTGATGGCGCGACGCGCGGCCTTCGTCGGGCGGGCTGCACATCGGATCGGAACGCCGCCGGGCATGGCCCGGCGCTACCGTGCGGGACTTATCCGCGCTCGTGCCAGCCGCCGCCGAGCACCTTGTACAGGGTGATCCGGTTGGACTGCTGCGCCAGCTGCGCCTGCAGCTGGGTCTGCTGTGCGCTGTAGGCGGTGCGCCGTGCGTCGAGCAGCGTGACGAAGCTGTCCAGGCCGGCGTCGTAGCGCGCCTGCGACAGGCGATTGGCCTGCTCGGCGGCATCGACCAGACGCTGCTGCGAGGCGACCTGCTCGTCCAGGCTGACGTTCAATGCCAGCGCATCGGCCGTTTCGCGGAAGCCGCTCTGGATCGCTTTCTCGTACTGCGCCAGTGCGATATCACGGTCGGCATTGGCGACCGCCAGGTTGGCGCGCAGCTTGCCGCCCTGGAAGATCGGCAGGGTGATGGTGGGCAGGAAGCTCCACACCCGCGTGCCGCTGTCGAACAGGCCCGACAGCTCACCCGAACTGCTGCCGACACTGCCGGTCAGGCGGATGCTGGGGAAGAACGCTGCGCGCGCCGCGCCGATGTTGGCGTTGGCGGCCAGCAGCTGGTGCTCGGCAGCCATGATGTCCGGACGCTGCAGCAGCACGTCGCTGGGCAGGCCCGCCGGCGGCGGTGCCAGGGCCTGCAGCTGCGGTGCCAGGGTGTCCGGCAGCAGCGATGGGTCGATCTGGCCACCGGCCAGCAGGGCCAGCGCATTGCGGTCCTGCGCCAGCTGCCCGCGCAGGCGCGCGGCGTCCGTGCGTGCGGTTTCGACCAGGGTGCGGGTCTGGCTCAGTTCCAGCCCCGAGCTGCCGCCACGTTCATGGCGGGCCTCGGCCAACCGCAACGAGTCCTCGTAGCTTTTCAGGGTGGCTTCGGAGATGGCCAGCTGCTGTTGATCGGCGCCGTAGGTCAGCCACGCGGTGGCGGTCTCGGCCACCAGGCTCAGCTGCGCGTTGCGGCGATTGGCGGCCACGGCGAAGTACTGCTGCAGCGCGGCCTCGCTGAGATTGCGGACGCGACCGAACAGGTCCAGTTCGAACTCGGCGACACCCACGCCGGCAGTGAACTGCTCGGTCACCGGCACGTCGCCACCGCGGCGATCCATCTGCCCGGTGAGGGCCACGCCCGGAACGCGGTCGGCGCGCTGCACGCGGTACTGGCCGCGTGCCTTCTCCACATTGAGCACGGCCACGCGCAGGTCGCGGTTGTGGTCGAGCGCCTGGCCGATCACCTGCTGCAGGCGCGGATCGGTGAAGAAGTCGCGCCAGCCGACGGCGGCGGCGTCGGCCACCTCACCCTGCGCGGCTTCGGCTGGCCACTGCGCGGGAATGGCCGGCGCAACGGCGGTGTCCTTTGGCACCAGGGTGGAGCAGCCGGCCAGCGCGAGCGCGGCGGCGATGGACAGAGCGATGGAATGAAGCTTCATGGCAATACCTTCGGATTCACGGTGGCAGTGCCGGGCATGGCCCGGCCACTGCGTGGTGAGGCATCCGCCGGGCATGGCCCGGCGCTACCGGTTTTCATTACTCGGCGGTCCTGCGCTTGAACACGCGCTGCACCACCACGAAGAACAGCGGCACGAAGAACACGCCCAGCACGGTGCCGACGATCATGCCGCCGAGCACACCGGTGCCGATCGCCTGCTTGGCGCCGGAACCGGCGCCGGTGGAGATCGCCAGCGGCAGCACGCCCATGCCGAACGCCAGCGAGGTCATGATGATCGGGCGCAGGCGGTCACGAACCGCGTGCATCGTCGCTTCGATCAGCCCCGCGCCCTTCTCCAGGTGCTCCTTGGCGAACTCCACGATCAGGATCGCGTTCTTGCTGGTCAGGCCCACCGTGGTCAGCATCGCCACCTGGAAGTAGATGTCGCGCTCCATGCCACGGAAGGTATTGGCCAGCACCGCACCGAGGATGCCCAGCGGCGCCACCAGCAGCACCGAGGTCGGCACGCTCCAGCTTTCATACAGGGCCGCAAGGCACAGGAACACGATCATCAGCGACAGCGTGTACAGCAGCGGCGTCTGCGAACCGGCCTGGCGCTCCTGGTAGGACATCGCCGTCCACTCGACGTCGAAGCCCGCCGGCAGCTGCTTGGCCAGCTGCTCGATCTCGGCCATCGCATCGCCCGAGGCCACACCCGGCGCCGGCTCACCCTGGATCTCGGTGGCCGATACGCCGTTGTAGCGTTCCAGGCGCGGCGAGCCGTAGTCCCAGCGCTTGCTGGCGAAGGCGCTGAACGGCACCATCTCGCCCTTGTCGTTCTTCACCGACCAGAGATCGAAGTCCTCCGGCACCATGCGGAACGCCTGGTCGGCCTGCACGAACACCCGCTTGACCCGGCCGCGATCGACGAAGTCGTCGATGTACGAGCTGCCCCATGCGGTGGCCAGGGTGGTGTTGATCTGGTCGATCGACAGCCCCAGCGAGGTTGCCTTGGCCACATCGATATCGATGCGGAACTGCGGCGTGTCTTCCTGACCGTTCGGGCGCACGTTGGCCAGCTTGCTGCTCTGGGCCGCCAGGCCCAGCAGCTGGTTGCGCGCGGCCACCAGCGCTTCGTGGCCCTGGCCGCTGTTGTCCTTCAGGAAGAAGGTGTAGCCCGAGGCGGTGCCCAGTTCCGGAATGGCCGGCGGCGGGAAGGCAAAGATGAAGGCATCCTTGATCTGCCCCAGCGCGGCCATCGCGCGGCCGGTGATCGGCATCACGCCGTTGTCGGCATCGCGGTCCTTCCAGTCCTTCAGCTTGACGAAGGCCATGCCCGCGTTCTGGCCCATGCCGGCGAAGCTGAAGCCCTGCACCGAGAACACCGACTCGACCGCGTCCTTCTCGTTCTCCATGAAGTGCTTTTCAAGCGCGGCGATCGATTCCAGCGTGCGCTCCTGGGTGGCACCGACCGGGGCCTGCACCAGCGCCATCAGCACGCCCTGGTCTTCATTGGGCAGGAACGAGCTGGGCAGGCGCACGAACAGCACGCCCATCAGCACGAACAGCGCCGCGACGATGCCCATGAACCGCCACGGGCGGTGCAGGATGCCGCGCACGCCGCGCTGGTAGCTTTCGCTGGTGCGGTCGAAGCCGCGGTTGAAGCCGTTGAAGAATCGGCCCGACCAGCCCTTGTGGGCCACGTGGTGCTCGCCCTTCTTCAGCGGCTTGAGCATGGTGGCGCACAGCGCCGGGGTCAGCACGATGGCCACCAGCACCGACAACGCCATCGCCGAAACGATCGTGGCCGAGAACTGCCGGTAGATCACACCGGTGGAGCCGCTCATGAACGCCATCGGCACGAACACCGCCGACAGCACCAGGCCGATGCCGACCAGCGCGCCGGTGATCTGCCCCATCGACTTGCGGGTGGCTTCCAGCGGCGACAGGCCCTCTTCGGACATGATGCGCTCGACGTTCTCCACCACCACGATGGCATCGTCCACCAGCAGGCCGATGGCCAGCACCATCGCGAACATGGTCAGCATGTTCACCGAGAAGCCCAGCACCGACAGCACGCCGAAGGTGCCCAGCAGCACCACCGGCACGGCGATGGTCGGGATCAGCGTGGCGCGGAAGTTCTGCAGGAACAGGTACATCACCACGAACACCAGCACGATCGCTTCCAGCAGGGTCTGCACCACGCCCTTGATCGACACGCGCACGAACGGGGTGGTGTCGTACGGGATCTCGGCCTTCAGACCGGCCGGGAAGAAGCCTTCCAGTTCCTTCAGCGTTGCATCGACACCGGCGGCGGTATCCAGCGCGTTGGCGCCGGTGGCCAGGGTGACCGCCAGGCCGCTGGCCGGCTGGCCGTTGTAGCGGGTGACGAAGTCGTAGGACTCGGCGCCCAGTTCGACGCGGGCGACATCGCCCAGGCGCAGTTCGGCACCATCCTGCGCACCGCGCACGATGATGTTGCGGAACTGCTCCGGGGTCTGCAGGCGCGACTGCGCGTTGATGGTGGCGTTGAGCTGCTGGCCCTTGACCGACGGCGCACCGCCCAGCTGGCCGATGGCCACCTGCGCGTTCTGGGCCTTGATCGCGGCGGTCACTTCCGGCACCGACAGGCCATAGGTGTGCAGCTTGTTGGGGTCCAGCCAGATGCGCATGGCGTACTTGCCGCCGAACACCTGGATGTTGCCCACGCCGGGCACGCGGCTCAGGCGGTCGACGACGTTGGAACCCACATAGTCGGCGATGTCGTTGGCATCCATGCTGCCGTCTTCGGACACGAAGGCGACCACGTTGAGGAAGCCCGAACTGGACTTGGCCACATTGATGCCCTGCCGCTGCACTTCCTGCGGCAGCAGCGGCATCGCCAGCTGCAGCTTGTTCTGCACCTGCACCTGGGCGATGTCCGGGTTGGTGCCGCTCTCGAAGGTCAGGGTGATGGTGGCCTGGCCATTGGACGAGCTGTTGGAGGAGAAGTAGATCAGGCCATCCAGGCCCTTCATGTTCTGCTCGATGATCTGCGTCACCGAGTCCTCGACCACCTTGGCCGACGCACCCGGATAGCTGGCGCTGATTTCCACCGCCGGCGGTGCGACGTTGGGGTACATCGAGATCGGCAGCTTGAACAGGGCCAGGCCGCCGGCGAGCATGATGATGATCGCGATGACCCACGCAAAGATGGGGCGATCGATGAAGAAACGTGCCATGGGGTTCTCCGCTTACTTCGCGCCTGCGGCCGGGGCTGCAGGTTGGGCGGCGGCCGGCTTGGCCGGGGCGGCGCCCTGTTCGGTGGCGTTGACCGGCATGCCCGGGCCGATCTTCTGCAGGCCCTCGACGATGACCTTGTCACCGGCCTTCAGGCCATCCTCGACCAGCCACTTGTCGCCGACGGTGCGGCTGACCTTGACCGGGCGCACCTCGACCTTGTTGTCCTTGCCGACCACCATGGCGCTGGTATCGCCCTTGGCATCACGGGCGATGCCCTGCATCGGCACCAGCACCGCATCGCTGCGCACGCCACCGCCGATCACCGCGCGCACATACATGCCCGGCATCAGCAGGCCATCGGGATTGTCGACCTTCACCCGCAGCGCGAAGCTGCCGGTGGCCGGATCGACGCTGACTTCGGAGAACTCCAGCGTGCCCTTGTGGGCGAATTCGCTGCCGTCTTCCATCAGGATGCTGACCGGGGTCTGCTGGTTGTCCTGCAGGCGGCCGGCGGCCAGTTCGCGGCGCAGCTGCAGCAGTTCGGCCGAGGACTGGGTGAGGTCGACGTAGATCGGGTCCAGCTGCTGCACCGTCGCCAGCGCGGTGGCCTGGCCGGCGCTGACCAGCGCACCCTGGGTGACGCTGGACTTGCCGATGCGGCCGCTGATCGGCGCGGTGATGCGCGCATAGCCGAGGGTGACGTTGGCCGCATCCAGCGATGCCTTGGCGGCACCGACGTCTGCTTCGGCCTGCTTCTGTGCAGCGACCGCGTTTTCCAGATCCTGCTGGCTGACCGCATCGACCCTGGCCAGCTCGGTGATGCGCTTAGCGCTCAGGCGGGCCGCGTTGGCAGTGGCCTCGGCACGGGCCAGCTGGGCACGGGCACTGTTGGCCTGGGCGCGATAGCTGGCGTCCTCGATCTGGTACAGCGGCTCGCCGGCCTTGACCATGGCGCCTTCGGTGAACAGCCGCTTGGCGACGATGCCATTGACCTGCGGGCGCACTTCGGCCACCAGGAACGCATTGGTGCGGCCCGGCAGTTCGCGGGTCAGCCCCACCGTCTCGGACTTCAGCGTGACCACGCTGACCTGGCCGGGCCCCTGCTCGGGGGTCTGGGGTTCACCGCCACAGGCGGCCACGGTCGCGGCGATCGCCAACGACAGCGCAAAGGGTCGGATTCGGCTCAGCAACATGACGGAAAGGCTCTTGAAGGAAAGGGTCTCAGCCGGCGCTGATACGGCGGCCCTCCTCCAGCAGAGGCAGGACCGTGCGAGCAACGCCCACCCGGCGGGGCGCAGGGGCCTGGGCGGCCGGCCACACGCACGACGGGAATGATGGGACGGAAATATACATACATGCGTATTTGTTTGTAAACCGGTACAATTCAGCCACGTTTCACGCTCACTCGTACCCACCCATGGCCCGCAAGACCAAAGAGGACACCCAGGCGACCCGGGAAGGCATCCTGGACGCTGCCGAGACCTGCTTCCACGAGCACGGCGTCGCCCGCACCACGCTGGAGATGATCGGCGCGCGTGCCGGCTATACCCGCGGCGCGGTGTACTGGCATTTCAAGAACAAGGGCGAAGTGCTGGCGGCGATGGTCGAGCGCGTGCACCTGCCTTTCATGCAGGAGCTGGAGCGCACCTCCAGCGATCAGCGCGACACGCCGGTGCACGATCTGCGCGCCGTGATGATCCATTCCTTCATCGAGCTGTCCGAGGACGAGCGCCTGCGCAAGACCATGGAGATCATGCTGCGCAGTGATGCGTCGGCCGATACCAAGGTGCTGACCGAACTGCAGCAGGCCGGCTTCCGCGACGCACTGGACCGCATGGAGCGCGCCCTGCGCCGCGCCCAGGAACTGGGCCAGCTGCGCGATGGCGCCGACCCGAAGATCGCCGCGCGCATGCTGCATGCCACCGTACTGGGCGTGCTGCACGGCGCGATGGTCGAACCGGAGCTGATGGATCTCAAGCGCGACGGCATGCTGGCGCTGGACATGACGCTGGCTGCGTACGTAAAGGACGGCGTGTTCGTTCCGGGCTCGGTGCCCGAGCCGTTGCCGGCCGCGTGAGGGTCGCCGGGCATGGCCCGGCGCTACCGTGGTGGATCCACGCCCTGCGTGGATGCGAACGGACAAACAATAAGGCCGCCTTCCGGCGGCCTCATGCTTTGCAGAGTCGGCGTTACAGGATGTAGCGGCTCAGGTCCGGGTCCTGCACCAGCTCACCCAGATGGGTCTCGACGTAGGCGCGGTCGATGGCCAGGGTTTCACCATCGCGGTCCGGGGCTTCATAGCTGAGCGAATCCAGCAGGCGCTCCAGCACCGTGTGCAGGCGGCGCGCCCCGATGTTTTCCTGGCGCTCGTTCACCTGGAAGGCGATCTCGGCCAGGCGCTCGATGGCGTCGGTGGTGAAGCTGACCTTGACCCCTTCGGTGGCCAGCAGCGCTTCGTACTGCTTGGTCAGCGCGGCCTTCGGCTCGGTCAGGATGCGGACGAAATCGTCCTTGCTCAGCGCGCCCAGCTCCACCCGGATCGGGAAGCGGCCCTGCAGCTCCGGGATCAGGTCGCTGGGCTTGGCCAGGTGGAACGCGCCGGAGGCGATGAACAGGATGTGGTCGGTCTTGATCGTGCCGTACTTGGTGGACACATTGGAGCCCTCCACCAGCGGCAGCAGGTCGCGCTGCACGCCTTCGCGCGAGACATCGCCGCCGCCCACGTTGTCGCCGCGCTTGGCGACCTTGTCGATCTCGTCGATGAAGACGATGCCGTGCTGTTCGCAGGCTTCGATCGCGGCGGTGCGGATGTCGTCTTCGTTGACCAGCTTGCCGGCCTCTTCTTCCACCAGCAACGGGCGTGCGGCCTTGATCGTCAGCGTGCGCTTGTGTGCCTTGGCGCCGCCGCCGAGGTTGGCGAACATCGACTTCAGCTGCTGGCCCATTTCCTCCATGCCCGGCGGGGTCATGATGTCCATGCTGACGTTGGCGGTCAGGTCCAGTTCGATCTCGCGCTCGTCCAGTTCGCCATTGCGCAGCATCCTGCGGAACTTGATGCGGGTCTCGTTGTCCTGCGCCGACGGCTCGTTGCGCGCGGCTTCCGGATCGAAACCGATGCCACCACTGCGACGCGGCAGCAGTGCATCCAGGATGCGGTCTTCGGCGCGTTCCTCGGCCTGGGTGCGCACGCGCACCTTGGCCTGCTCGCGGTACAGCTTGACCGCGGTATCGGCCAGGTCGCGGATGATCTGCTCGACGTCCTTGCCGACGTAGCCGACTTCGGTGAAGCGGGTCGCTTCAACCTTCACGAACGGTGCGTTGGCCAGGGTGGCCAGGCGACGCGCGATCTCGGTCTTGCCGACGCCGGTCGGGCCGATCATCAGGATGTTCTTCGGCATCACTTCATTGCGCAGCTCGGGCACCAGCTGCATGCGGCGCCAGCGGTTGCGCAGCGCGATGGCCACGGCGCGCTTGGCGTCGTGCTGGCCGACGATGTGCCGGTCCAGTTCCTGCACGATCTCGCGCGGGGTCATGGTGGCGGAGGAAACTTCGATCTTCGACATGGGTGTGCTCACGAATGCGTTGTCTACGACGCCGAAACCGAACGGTCCCGGCCGGTAGCGCCGGGCCATGCCCGGCGAATCTGGAAGGGCGGTGACGGGTTTCCCGTCACAGCTCCTCGACCACCACGTTGCGGTTGGTATAGATGCAGATGTCGCCGGCGATGCCGATCGCTTCGCTGGCAATCGTGCGCGCATCCAGTTCGGTGTGCGCCATCAGCGCGCGCGCGGCGGACAGCGCATACGAACCACCGGAACCGATGGCGATGATGCCGTCCTCCGGCTCGATCACATCGCCGGTGCCGCTGATGATCAGCGAGGTTTCCTTGTCGGCCACCGCCAGCAGCGCTTCCAGCTTGCCCAGGCGGCGTTCGGTACGCCAATCCTTGGCCAGCTCGACGGCGGCACGCTGCAACTGGCCGTGCTTTTCCAGCTTGGCCTCGAACAGCTCGAACAGGGTGAAGGCATCGGCGGCGGCACCGGCAAAGCCGGCCAGCACCTGGCCGTCGCGGCCCAGGCGGCGCACCTTGCGCGCATTGCCCTTCATCACCGTGTGGCCCAGGGTGACCTGGCCATCGCCGGCGATCGCCACGTGCTCGCCGCGACGGACGCAGACGATGGTGGTGGCGTGGAAAACATTGGGATTCTGACTGGGGTCCATGCGGCCTCCGATAGCTGTTCACGGGAGATGGGGACAGCGGCCGGAGCGATCAAGCCTGCGTGGACGGCTGCCGTTCAGCGCTTGGCCGCGCCCCATGGGCAGGGCGGCGCCCTTCCATCGAGCGCATCGCAATGCGCGCGGACGCCACCGCCCGTCAGCGCTTGGCCTGGGATGGCCGGTCTGGATTCGGCTCGATACCCCAGGCGATATACCAGTCTTCACCCTGCGTCTCGATCGGGTGCTGGGTGCGCCCGGAGCCGTTGCCACAGGCCAGCGCGTCGGCGGCGCAATAGCGGTCGCAGCCCCAGCAGATGCGCTCGGGATGCCGGGGGTGCAGTGGAATGGGCTTCGCCATGGTGGCGGTTCCGTCGTGGCCTGCGGCCACGGTGCGCCCCTGTGCCCTGCTCCGCCATGATCCAGGTCAAGCCGCCGGGCCTGGCCCGGCACTACCCGGCCTTGCTGCGCCGCTTGGCGCGCGGGTGCGCGGCGTCGTAGACCTTGGCCAGGTGCTGGAAGTCCAGGTGGGTGTAGATCTGGGTGGTCGCGATGTCGGCGTGGCCCAGCAGTTCCTGCACACCGCGCAGGTCGCCGGAGGATTCCAGGATGTGGCTGGCGAAACTGTGCCGCAGCATGTGCGGGTGCACCTGCTTGAACAGGCCCTGGCGCTGCGCCAGCTGGCGGATGCGGACCTGCACCGCGCGCTGGCTGATCGGCCCGTTGCGGCCGGGAAACACCGGCGTGGCCGGGCCACCACCGCATTCACTGCGCCAGGCCAGCAGCGCCTCGCGCGCCGGCCGGCCGAACGGCACCCGGCGCTGACGGTTGCCCTTGCCCATCACGTTGACCAGGCCACTGGCGAAATCGAGGTCGCGCCAGGTCAGCGCGCACACCTCGCTCAGGCGCAGCCCGGAGGAATAGAACAGCTCCAGCAGCGCGCGGTCACGCCGTCCGAGCGCGCCGTCCGGCTCCAGCTCGACCAGTTGCACCGCCTCGTCAGCGTCGAGCACCTGCGGCAAGCGCCGCGGCGCACGCGGTGCCTTCAGTGTCGCCGCCGGGCTGACTTCGATGCGGCCATGCCGGAGCAGCCAGGCGTAGAAGCTGCGGCACGCCGACAGGCGGCGCTGCAGGCTCTTGGCCGACAATCCGCGGCGGTGCTCATCGGCCACGAACTGGCGCAGCGTTTCAGCGTCCAGCGCCTCCACCGCCACGCCGCGCGGTTCGACCCAGGTGGACAGCGCGTCCAGATCGCGGCGGTAGGCGTCCAGCGTGTGCGCCGACATCCGCCGCTCCACCTGCAGGTGCTGCAGGAAGGCCTGCACCGCGCTCATCGTCGTGCCTCTCAGCCCGGGAAGCGCTGCAGTGCCGCCACCAGCGCCTCGCCCATCATGCGCAGGAACAGGGTGCCCATCCCCGGGTAGAAGCGGTTCGGGTCATGGCTGCCGACCGCGATCAGGCCGATGCGCGGCAGCGGCAGCAGCGCGGTGGTCTGCACTTCCTCACTGCGCGTGCCATACAGCACGGCGTTCTTGTCGGCGTGCAGGCGTCCACAGATCGGCTCGCCATCCTTCAGGCAGTCACGGAACGGGGCCAGCTGCGCATCATCGGCGGCGAGCACCTGCAGCCACTCGGCCTGCTCCAGGCCGGCCACCGGGGTGTGCACGACCAGCCGCACCAGGTCACCGGCGAAATCTTCCTGCAGGGACGCGGCCATCGCACGCAGCGTGTCGGCAGCGTTGTCCTGCTTCATCAGTGCCAGCGTCAGCTGGTGGGTACGCACCGCCAACCGTTCGTTGACCTGGGCGGTGGCGCCCAGGTCGGCCAGGCGTCGCGCCAGCTCGCGGTTCTTCTCACGCAGCACCTCCAGCTGGTAGCTGGCCAGCGACGCGGTGGGACCGTCATCGCGCGGCACCACCAGGGTCAGGGCCAGGTCCGGGAACTGCTTGAGGAAGCCCGGATGACGCCGCAGCCACGCGGCCACTTCATGGGCACCGAGCTTGTCGACGGTCTCAGTCATGCGATCCACTCCCCTTCGAAGACGAATGCGGTCGGGCCGGCCATCACCACCGGCTGGCCATCGCCCGGCCACTGGATGCGCAGCTCGCCCCCGGGCAGGCTGATGCGCGCATCGCGCTGCAGGCGGCCGCGCTGCATCAGGGTGACGGCGGCGGCGCAGGCACCACTGCCGCAGGCCAGCGTTTCGCCGACACCACGCTCGAACACGCGCAGACGGGCGTGCTCGGGGCCCATCACCTGGGCGAAGCCCACGTTCACCGATTTCGGGAACGAGGCGTGCTGCTGCAGCAGGCCCCCCACCCGTTCCACCGGCGCGGCATCGATCAGGCCCACTTCGATGACCGCATGCGGGTTGCCCATCGACACGGCGGCGAAGCGCACGCTCTCGCCCTGCAGCGGCAGCAGGTATTCCTCGCGCGGGTGCGCGAACCCGACCAGCGGCACCTGCGCCGGTTCGAACGCCGGCACGCCCATCGCCACCGCGAACTGGCCGTCACCCAGCACGTCCACGGCATGGCTGGACAGCGGGCTGTCGATGACGAAACGCCCGCCCTGCGCGCTGCCCTCGCGCACCAGCCAGGCGGCGATGCAGCGCGCGCCGTTGCCACACTGCTCGGAGTTGGAACCGTCGGCGTTCCAGATGCGGTACGACGCCACCGAGCCTTCCGCACGCGGCGGCTCGATGGTCAGGATCTGGTCGCAGCCGACCCCGGTGTGGCGGTCGGCCAGGCGGGCGGCCAGCTGCGGGGTGGGCGGCGCGGTGCCGTCGCGCAGGTCGATCACTACGAAATCGTTGCCGGCGCCGTGCATCTTGCTGAAGCGCAGGCGGTTGGAACCGGCCTTACTCATTCCCGTCGTCCACCTTCTTGACCGGGTCCGGGACGGCGGCCGGATTGCCGGCATCGGTGTCCTGGGTGGCCGGCGGGGCCGCTTCGGGATCGGCGGCCGGCTCGACCGTTTCTTCCACCGGCACCGGCTTCTGCGGCAGCACCAGCGGACCCTTGTTGCCGCACGCGGCGAGGAACAGCAGCGAGGCCGCTGCCAGCGGAATCAGGATGACAGTTCGATGGGGGATCTTCATGCCCCGAGTATAGCCATTGGCAGCTGAGCGATTGGTGCACTCCACCGGGTTGTCGGCCAGCGGCTGGCACTACCGCAACCGCGCACCCCGCACATCCGCCGGTCATGGCCCGGCGCTACCGTAATCGGGCGCCACAGGTAGCGCCGGGCCATGCCCGGCGAACTCTCACGCGGGCGGCGGCAGCGGGCGGGTCCACAGCCAGATCGCCACCACGCTCATGCTGCCGATCGAGAACCACTTCACCCAGGCGATCGGCACGCACCACAGCATGATGCCGGCACACACGGCCATGGTGATCGTGGCCATCCACTTGCCATGGCGGCTGACCGCGCCGTGTGCCTGCCAGTTGGCGATGGCCGGGCCGAAGCGCGGGTGCTGCAGCAGCCAGTTGTGCAGGCGCTCGGAGCCGCGCGAGGCAGCCCAGGCCGAAATCAGGATGAATACGGTGGTCGGCAGCCCCGGCACGAAGATGCCGACGATGCCGGTGCCCAGGCTGACGTAGGCCAGCAACCACCAGGCCCAGCGCAGGCGCACCGGCCGGACCGGCGCGGGCGGGGCTTTGGCAGCAGGAGGATCGGGCTGGCTCATCGCACAAGGATACCCACAGCGGTGGCGGCGGCGATATCACCGCCGCCACCGTGCGTCATTCCGCCGCAGCGGCGCCGGCCGGGTCGTGGATGCCCAGCTGCTGCAGCACGAAGGCATACGACTCGGACAACTCGCGGTAGCGCTGGAAACGCCCCGACTTGCCACCGTGGCCCGCTTCCATGTTGGTGCGGAACAGGATCGGGTGAGGGCCGGTGTTGTCATCGCGCAGCCTGGCCACCCACTTGGCCGGCTCCCAGTACTGCACCTGCGAATCCCACAGGCCGGTACCCACGAACAGCGCCGGGTAGGCCTGCTTCTTTACGTTGTCGTAGGGCGAGTAGGACAGCATGTAGTCGTAGAACGGCTTCTGCTCCGGGTTGCCCCATTCGTCGTATTCGTTGGTGGTGAGCGGAATGGTCGGGTCGAGCATGGTGGTGACCACGTCGACGAACGGCACCTGCGCGACCAGCACGCGGTAGTCCTGCGGCGCCTGGTTGGCGATGGCGCCCATCAGCAGGCCGCCGGCGCTGCCACCGGAGGCGGCCACGCGATCCTTTGCCGCCCAACCCTGCGCGACCAGGCCGCGGGTGACATCGATGAAGTCGTTGAAGGTGTTCTGCTTGTGCAGCAGCTTGCCGGTCTCGTACCAGTCGCGGCCCATTTCCTGGCCGCCGCGGATGTGGGCGATGGCATATACCACGCCGCGGTCCAGCAGGCTCACTGCGGTCTGGTTGAAGTACGGATCCATCGACATGCCGTAGCTGCCATAGGCGTACTGGAACAGCGCGCCCTTGCCGTCCTTCCGGTAGCCCTTGCGGTAGACCAGTGACACCGGCACCTTCACCCCGTCGCGCGCGGTGATCCATACCCGGTCGGTTTCGTACTTCGAGACGTCATAGCCGATCACCGGCTGCTGCTTCAGCTGGCGGCGTTCGCCGCTGGCGGTGTTCAGCTCGTACACCGTGGTCGGCGTGGTCATCGAGGTGTAGACGTAGCGCAGCCAGGGGCTGTCGGCTTCGGTGTTGTCGCCCAGGCCCATCGAGTAGGCCGGCTCATCAGCCTTCACGTAATCGCTGCGGCCATCCTTGAACAGCAGGCGGATGCGCTCCAGGCCTTCGGAACGCTCGGCGATGGCGGTATAGGTGTCAAACAGCTCGAAGCCTTCGATGAACACCGCATCGTCGTGCGCGATCCAGTCCTGCCACTGCGCGCGCGAGGTGGCATCGGTCGGCGCGGTCACCAGCTTGAAGTTCTTCGCGCCATCATTGGTACGGATCACCCAGCGGCCGTCGTAATGGTCGGCGTCGTACTCCACGTCGCGCTGGCGCGGCGCCAGCACGGTGAAGGTGGTCGGATCGCTGGCCGGCGCGTAGCGCTCTTCGGACGACACGGTGCTGTGCACGCCGATGGTGATGAAGCGGTCATCGCGGGTGCGGCCGATGCCCATGTAGAAGCTGTCGTCCTGTTCTTCGTAGACCACCGTGTCGGCGCTGGCCGGGGTGCCCAGCACGTGCTTCTTCACGCGCACGGTCAGCAGGGTTTCCGGGTCGTTCTCCACGTACAGCACGGTGCGGTTGTCGTCGGCCCAGACCAGGTCGCCGGAGGTCCCGGTAATGACGTCCGGCAGCACCTGGCCGCTGCGCAGGTCCTTGAAACGGAGGGTGTACTGGCGCCGGCCCACATCGTCGTCGGCCCACGCCAGCAACTGGTTGTCCTGGCTCACTTCCATCGCGCCGACGCTGAAATAGCCCTTGCCGGCGGCCATCGCATTGACGTCCAGCAGGATCTCCTCCGGCGCTTCCATCGCGCCCTTGCGGCGGGCGTGGATGGGATAGTCCTGGCCGGTCTGGTAGCGGCTGTAGTACCAGTAGCCGCGCTCGCGCGCCGGCACGCTGGAATCGTCCTGCTTGATGCGGCCGACGATCTCCTGGTACAGCGTGTCCTCCAGCGGCTTCAGCGGTGCCAGCAGCTGGTCGGCATAGGCGTTCTCGGCCTGCAGATAGCCCAGCATGGCCGTGTCTTCGCGCTTGTCGTCGCGCAGCCAGTAATAGTCATCGTTGCGGGTCGCGCCGAAAGGCGCCTTGACCACGTGCGGGCGCTTCTCGACATCCGGCGGAACGGGCGGGGTGGCGGCAGTGGCGGTGCTGGTCATCAGGCTCGCAAGCAACAGGCAGAGGGTGGGCTTCATGAGATAAGGCTCCTTGAACAGCAATGCAATGGCGTCCTTGTTGCCGAGTCTGGGTCGTGCGGGCACGGCGGGCAACCCTGCAGCGGGTCACCCGCGGCACTGCCGGAGCACGCGGCGTACCATGGGCACATGAGTACCCTGCCCCACACGCCGGGCTACAGCCGGCGCAGCCATGAGATCGCCCCCTTCCACGTGATGTCCCTGCTGGCCCGCGCACAGGCGCTGGAACAGGCCGGCCATGACGTGATCCATCTGGAGATCGGTGAACCGGACTTCACCACCGCCGAACCGGTGGTGCGTGCCGGCCAGGCCGCGCTGGCCGCCGGCCACACCCGCTACACCGCCGCGCGCGGCCTGCCGGCGCTGCGCCAGGCGATCAGCGGCTTCTACCGCAGCCATTACCGGCTGGACATCGACCCCGAACGCATCCTGGTCACCCCGGGCGGCTCCGGTGCGCTGCTGCTGGCCAGCAGCCTGCTGGTCGATCCGGGCCGGCACTGGCTGCTGGCCGACCCCGGCTACCCCTGCAACCGCCACTTCCTGCGGCTGGTGGAAGGCGGCGCGCAGCTGGTGCCGGTCGGCCCGGACACCGCCTACCAGCTCACGCCATCGCTGGTGCAGCAACACTGGAATGCCGACAGTGTCGGCGCGCTGGCGGCGTCGCCGGCCAATCCCACCGGCACTGTGTTGTCGGCCGATGAGCTGGCCGCGTTGTCGGCCGCGCTGCGCGCACGCGGCGGCCACCTGGTGGTCGATGAGATCTACCACGGCCTGACCTACGGCCTGGATGCGGCCAGCGTGCTGCAGGTCGACGACAGTGCGTTCGTGCTGAACAGCTTCTCCAAGTATTTCGGCATGACCGGCTGGCGGCTGGGCTGGCTGGTCGCGCCGCCGGCGGCGGTTCCGGACCTGGAGAAGCTGGCGCAGAACCTGTACATCAGCGCCTCGAGCATCGCCCAGCACGCCGCACTGGCCTGCTTCAGCGAGGAATCGATGGCGATCTTCGAGCAGCGCCGCGAAGCGTTCCGGCAGCGCCGCGACTTCCTGCTGCCGGCGCTGCGCGAGCTCGGCTTCCGCATCGAAGTGGAGCCGCAGGGCGCGTTCTACCTGTATGCCGACGTCAGTGCGTTCACCGATGACGCGCAGGCGTTCTGCGCGCATTTCCTGGAAACCGAGCATGTAGCGTTCACCCCGGGCCTGGATTTCGGCTTCCACCGTGCCAACCAGCACGTGCGCCTGGCCTATACCCAGGAAGTGCCGAGGCTGCAGGAAGCGGTGCAGCGGATTGCGCGCGGGTTGAAACATTTCCGGTAGCGCCGGGCCGTGCCCGGCGAGCGCGCAGCGCGGCAAAGCAGCCGCCGGGCATGGCCCGGCGCTACCGATCAACGAATACCCAACGAAAAACGCCGCCCGAGGGCGGCGTTCTTCATTCCATCACTTACCGCCCAACCGCTCCCACAGGAAGCTGTAGGCCAGTGCGGACATGTGCGCGGCCTGCGCATTGTTGGCCGCGCCGCCGTGGCCGCCTTCGATGTTCTCGTAGTAGGTCACGTCCTTGCCGGCATCGATCATCTTCGCCGCCATCTTGCGCGCGTGGCCCGGGTGCACCCGGTCATCGCGGGTGGAGGTGGTGAACAGCACCGGCGGATAGGTCTTCTTCGCGTCGAACAGGTGGTACGGCGAGAAGGTCTTGATGAACTCCCAGTCGGCAGTGTCCGGATTGCCGTACTCGGCCATCCACGAGGCGCCGGCCAGCAGGTGGCTGTAGCGCTTCATGTCCAGCAGCGGCACCTGCACCACCACCGCACCGAACAGTTCCGGGTACTGGGTGAGCATGTTGCCGGTGAGCAGGCCACCGTTGCTGCCGCCCTGCACGCCCAGGTGCTTGGCGCTGGTGATCTTGCGGGTGACCAGATCCTGCGCGACGGCGGCCATGTCTTCATAGGCCTTGTGACGGTTCTGCTTCAGCGCCGCCTGGTGCCAGCGCGGGCCGTATTCGCCGCCGCCACGGATGTTGGCAACCACGTACACGCCGCCCTTCTCCAGCCAGGCGCGGCCCATGCCGCCGGAATAGGCCGGGGTCAGCGAGATCTCGAAACCACCGTAGCCGTACAGCAGGGTCGGGTTGGAACCGTCCAGCTTCATCGCCTTGTCGTGCACCACGAAGTACGGCACGCGGGTGCCGTCCTTGCTGGTGGCGAAGTGCTGTTCGATGACCTTGCCGTCAGCGTCGAAGAACGCCGGCATGGTCTTCAGCGTTTCCGGCGCCTTGCCGATCTCGGCCAGGGCCAGCGTGGTCGGGGTGAGGTAGTCGGTGGCGGTCAGCCACACCGCGTCGCTGTCGTTGCTGTCGACGGCACTGACCCCCAGGGTGCCAAACGCCGGTGCACCGACGAAATCGCTCTTCTGCCAGCCCTTCGCGCCCGGGGTCAGCACCGACAGGCGGTTCTTGACGTCGTCCAGCACGTTCAGCACCAGGTGGTTCCTGGTCCAGACCGCGCTGGCCAGCGACGTGGTCGGGGTCGGGGTGAACAGCACCTCGAACTCGCGCTTGCCGGCCAGGAAATCGTCGAGCCGGGTGGCCAGCAGCGAGCCGGACGCATAGGTCCTGCCGCCGACGGTCCACGGATCACGCAGTTCCAGGGTCAGCCACTGCTTGTGCAGGCTCTTCTCGGCCGAGTTCGGCGCGTCGATCCGGGTCAACCTGCCATCGTCGCCGCGCAGGTAGAGCTCGTTGTTGTAGAAGGCCAGCGTGCGGCTGACCAGGTTGCGCTCGAAGCCGGGGGTGTCATCGTGCAGGGCCGCGATGTACATGTCTTCCGGCTTGCCTTCGTACACCACGCTGGCCGAGGCCATCGGGGTGCCGCGCTTCCACAGCTTGGCCACCCGCGGGTAGCCGGAGGTGGTCATCGAGCCGGCACCGAAATCGGTGTAGACGAACACGGTGTCGCGGTCGATCCAGCTCAGGCCGCCCTTTGATTCGGGACGGAAGAAGCCGTCCTGGATCCAGCTCCGGGTGGACAGGTCGAACTCACGGGTGACGTCGGCGTCGGCGCCGCCGCGCGACAGCGCGATCAGGCAGCGGCTGTAGTCCGGGCGCAGGCATTCGGCGCCGTGCCAGACCCAGTTCTCGTTCTCGGCCTTGTTCAGCGCATCCAGGTCGAGCACGGTCTCCCACTGCGGCGAGGCCTTGCGGTACTCGGCCAGGGTGGTACGCCGCCACAGGCCACGCTCGTGCTGCTTGTCCTTCCAGAAGTTGTAGTAGTAGTCGCCGATCTTCTGCACGGCGGGAATCTTGGCGTCGGAATCGAGCACCTCGCGGATGCTGGCCTCCATCTGCTTGAACGCCGGGGTCTGCGCCAGGCGCGCCTCGGACTTCGCATTCTGCTGCTTGACCCACGACAGCGGCTTGTCGCCGGTGACGTCCTCCAGCCAGGCATAACGGTCGGCGTCTTCAGCCGCCACGGCGGTCCCCACCGAGGCAGCGGTCATCATGCCGGCCAGCAGGCAGGCGGAAGCGAATCGGGACATTTGGGCTCCAGGCAGTCATCAGCCGTGGAACGCTAGCATGGATCCCGCGGCCGGCCCCCGTGTCGAAGGTCAGGCTGCGGCTGCCCGCGCGCTGCGCGCGCGTGCCGGCCGACGGCGCTGCGCCTGCGCACCGCGGCCGCGCAGCCAGCGCAGTACCGCCGGCGAGGGCAGCGGGCACCGCAGCAACGCCCACCATGCCGCCAGCGGCATGCCGACCAGCCACAGCGGCAGCCAGCCCAGCCAGACGCTGCTGCCGCGCGCGGCCGGCCACACCAGCACCACGGCCAGTCCGGCCAGTGCCAGCTGCGGTACCGCCCGCTGCAGGCGCGGATCGCTGCGTTCATCGACACGTTCAGCTGGCAGGCGGCGGTGGCTACGTGGGCGCATGGGAATTCTCCGTGGACGATGCGCGCCAGCGTGGCGGCAACGCTTCTCACAGGCTGCGACACCATTGACGGATGGCGTGCACACAGTGACCATGCGCGGGCAAGCCCACTGGAGCCCGCTCCCGCATGACCTCGATCCGCCCGTTCTGCGCTGTGTTGCTGGCCCTGTCGCTGGGCGGCCCCGCCCTGGCTGCCAGCGACCCACCGGCGCCCCGCGCCGCTGCGTCCGAAGGCCGCGAATGGGGCGGCCCCATCGACCTGCAGCGCTTCATGGGCACCTGGTACGTGATCGGTCGCGTGCCGAACTTCATCGAACGGGGGCACGTCACCAGCGTCAACCAGTACACGCTGCGCGATGACAACAAGGTGTCCATCACCTATCGCTACCGCGACGGCTTCGGCGAACCGCTGCAGGAAGTCCGTGCCCGTGCCAGCGTCGACCCGGACAGCGGCAACCACAGCTGGCGCACCTGGTTCTACCGCGTGGTGCCGACCCATTCGCGCGTGCTGGAAGTGGCGCCGGATTATTCGTGGGCGCTGATCGGCTATCCGGGCCGCGAGATGGCCTGGATCTTCGCGCGCCAGCCGGACATGGACAAGGCGCTGTACAAGGAGCTGGCCGAGCGCCTGCGCGACGAGTACGGCGTGAACACCGACAAGCTCAAGCGTGTACCGCAGCGCCCCGAGCAGGTGGGCAAGCTGGGCTACGAAGTACCGAACGTACGCTGAGGCGCCGCCGCCGGGCATGGCCCGGCGCTCCCCGCAACAGACAGACGATTCCGGTAGCGCCGGGCCATGCCCGGCGAACGCAGCCGTTACTTTCGGCTGTAATGCGCGACCAGGCGGTCGCCGAGCATCTGCAGCAGCTGTACCAGCACCAGCAGCACCACCACGGTGACCAGCGCCACGTCGGTGCGGTTGCGCTGGTAGCCTTCGCGCAGTGCCAGGTCACCCAGGCCCCCGGAACCGATCGCGCCGCCCATGGCGGTGAAGCCCACCAGCGCCACGGTGGTGACCGTCGCTGCTGCGATCAGGCCCGGGCGGGCCTCGGGCAGCAGCACCCGGCTGACCAGCTGCCACGTCGTGGCCCCCATCGACTGCGCGGCCTCGACCACGCCACGGTCCACCTCACGCAGGGCGGTCTCGACCAGGCGCGCGTAGAACGGCGCCGCACCGATCACCAGGGCAGGCAGGGTACCGAGCACGCCGATCGACTGGCCCATCAGCCACAGCGAGACCGGAATCAGCACCACCATCAGGATGATGAACGGCACCGAGCGCAGCAGGTTCACCACCAGCGCCAGCACGCCGTAGGCCAGCGGCCGGCGCTTCAGTTGCGGCGCACCGAACACATAGAGCAGCACGCCCATCGGCAATCCGATGGCCAGGGTCAGCGGCAACGAACCGGCCATCATCAACAGCGTCTCGACGGTCGCCTTGCCGATATCCACCCACTTGTCGCCATCGAGATGGCGGAAAAATCCTTCAGCGGTGGCGAAGATCATCGGCGCAGTTCCTCAACGTGCACGCCGGCCGCCACGAAGGCGGCCTGCGCGGCCGTGTGGTCGCCGCCCACCAGGGCGACCACCAGCTGGCCATAGGGGGTGTCCTTGATCCGGTCGATGCGGCCGGACAGGATGTTGTAGTCGACTCCAGTCTGGCGCGCGACGCTGCCCAGCAGGGGTTCGTAGGTGTCGCCACCGAGGAAGGTCAGGCGCACGATGCGGCCGCCCACGGCATCGAAATCGCGGTGCAGCGCGCCTTCGTCCACATGCTCGGACTCGCTGACGAAACGGCGCGTGGTGGGGTGCTGCGGGTGCAGGAACACCTGCGTGACCGGGCCGGTTTCGACCAGCTGGCCGGCGTCGAGCACGGCCACGCGGTCGCACACGCGGCGGATCACATCCATTTCGTGGGTGATCAGCACGATGGTCAGGCCCAGCTCGCGGTTGATCTTCGACAGCAGCGCCAGCACCGAGGCGGTGGTCTGCGGATCCAGCGCGCTGGTGGCCTCGTCGCAGAGCAGGATCTGCGGCCGGGTGGCCAGCGCACGGGCGATGCCGACGCGCTGCTTCTGGCCACCGGACAGCTGTGCCGGGTACTTCTGCGCGTGCGCCTCCAGGCCCACGGTCTGCAGCAGTTCGGCAACGCGTGCGTCGATCTCCGCCTTCGGCGTGCCGGCCAGCTCCAGCGGGAACGCGACATTGCCGGCCACCGTGCGCGAGGACAGCAGGTTGAAGTGCTGGAAGATCATGCCGATGCGCCGGCGCAGCGCGCGCAGGCCGTCGGCGTCCAGCGCCGTCACATCCTCGCCCGCGATCAGCAGGCGGCCACCGCTGGGTTCCTCCAGCCGGTTGATCATGCGGATCAGCGTCGATTTGCCCGCACCGGAATGACCGATGATGCCGAACACCTCACCGGCCTCGATGGTCAGGTCCAGCGGCTGCAGCGCGCTGACCGCGCGGCCGGCAACGGCATAGGATTTGTGCAGGCGCTGGAACTCGATCACGGGAGCGGCTCACCGGGCGGGCGATGGAAAGGGGCGTGCAGCCTACCAGCGCCGGCGCCTGCGCGCCCGCGCCATGGGCCAGAATGTTATTCCTTTTGGTTCTAAGGCGCCCGCGCCGGTCGTGACGCGCAGGCCGGCCACGGCGCTACGGGTGGTCCAGCGGCTTCGGCGGTTCCTGCCGGTTCACCCGCTCACGGTGCAGCAGGTACAGCCCGGACGCCACGATGATGGCCGCGCCGGTCCAGGTGTACGCGTCGGGCAACTGGCCCCAGAACGCCAGATCCCAGCCGATCACCCAGACCAGGCCGCTGTACTCCAGGGGCGCGATCATCGATGCCTCGCCCAGCTGGAACGCCCGGGTCAGCGCGATCTGGCCCAGTGCCCCGGCCAGGCCCATGCCCGCGATCAGCGGCGCGTGGGCCAGCTGCAGCGGCACCCAGCCGGGCAGTGCCAGCAGGCCGGCACCGATGGCCATGATCACCAGGAACCAGACCACCATCGACTGCGAGGTATCGGTGCGGGTCAGCAGGCTGACCGTGATCGCGGCGATGGCGTAGGCAGTGGCAGCGGCCAGCACCATCAGCCCCGGCACCGAGATGAAGCCGTCCACGCCCGGGCGCAGCACCACCAGTACGCCGACCAGGCCGATACCGATGGCGATCCAGCGCCGCGGGCCGACCCGCTCACCCAGCAGCGGCACCGACAGCGCAGCGATCAGCAGCGGGGCGACGAAATAGATGGTGTACGCCGTGGACAGCGGCAGGTCGCGCAGGGCGAAGACAAAGCAGCCGATCATCGCCATGCCCAGCCCGCCGCGCAGCAGATGCAGGCCCCAGCGGCGCGGGATCAGCGAGCGCGGACCGGCACTGGCCAGCACCCAGACCAGCACGAAAGGCAGCGACGCGGCACCGCGCAGGAAGGTGACTTCCAGCGAGGGGTAGCTGGCCGACAGCTGCTTCATGCCGGCATCCATCAGCGAGAAGCAGGCGACCGCGGCGACCATCCAGGCCACGGCGCGCGAAGGGGAGCGTTGCACATTCATGGCCCATTATCACCGACAGCGTCGGATCATGGGTCCTCGGGCAGGGCCGCGCCGCGCAGACGCGGGCAGGCGCACCCACGCGATAGAATGGCGGTCACTGAATTCTGTGGAGCCTCGCCCATGCCTTCCTTCGACGTCGTGTCCGAAGTCGACACCCACGAGCTGACCAACGCCATCGACCAGGCCAACCGCGAACTGAGCACCCGCTTCGATTTCAAGGGCGTGGACGCCAAGTTCGAGCGGGATGGCGATGTCATCAACCAGACTGCCCCCACCGAGTTCCAGCTCAAGCAGATGAACGACATCCTGCGCGCGCGCCTGGCCGCCCGTGGCATCGATGTGCTCAGCCTGGAGTTCGGCGACATCGAGACCAACCTGGCCCAGGCCCGGCAGAAGATCACCGTCAAGCAGGGCATCGAGCAGAAGATCGCCAAGAAGATCGCTGCGGCGCTGAAGGATGCCAAGCTGAAGGTGGAAAGCCAGATCAACGGCGACAAGCTGCGCGTGCAGGGCAAGAAGCGCGACGATCTGCAGGACGCGATCGCGGTGCTGAAGGCCGGCAAGTTCGACCTGCCGCTGCAGTTCAACAACTTCCGCGACTGAGGGGGCCGCCGGGCATTGCCCGGCGCCACCGCCACCACGGCGGGTTGCCGGCGAGGCGCCTACAATGGCGGCCCTGCCAGCCGATGCGCCCGCCATGACCGACACCTCCCTGCCTGCCGACGACCCGATTGCTGCCACCCGCCTGTGGCTGGAGCGCATTGTGATCGGCCTGAACCTGTGCCCGTTCGCCAAGGCGGTGTACGTGAAGGACCAGGTCCGCATCGTGCTCAGCGATGCCACCACCCCCGAGGCGCTGGTGGAAGAGCTGGCCGAAGAACTGGTGCTGCTGCGCGATACGCCGGCCGAGCAGATCGACACCACGTTGATCGTGCACCCGCACGTGCTGACCGATTTCCTCGACTACAACGATTTCCTCGACAACGCCGACGCGGCGATCGAGGCGTTGGACCTGCAGGGCATCCTGCAGGTGGCCAGCTTCCATCCGGACTACCAGTTCGATGGCGTGGCCGCCGACGATGCCAGCAACTACACCAACCGCGCGCCCTTCCCCACCCTGCACCTGCTGCGCGAAGACAGCGTCGCGCGCGCGGTGGACGTCTACCCGGACCCGGACGTGATCGTCGAGCGCAACATCCAGACGCTCGACCGCATTGGCGTGGACGGCTGGCACCGTC
Source organism: Stenotrophomonas sp. 704A1 (assembly GCF_030549525.1). Lineage (NCBI taxonomy): Bacteria > Pseudomonadati > Pseudomonadota > Gammaproteobacteria > Lysobacterales > Lysobacteraceae > Stenotrophomonas > Stenotrophomonas tuberculopleuritidis. The sequence goes on from NZ_CP130831.1 coordinate 4,068,805, forward strand.
GCCTGCGCGGCGACGACCTGTCATGACCGCGGTGCCGCCGATTGCCCTGTGGCCGGCTGCGCCGCTGCACGACAGGGTGGTGCTGGTCACCGGCGGTGCCAACGGCATCGGCCGCGGCATCGCCCAGGCGGTGCTGGGGGCCGGCGGCCGCGTGCTGATCGGCGATCTGGATGTGGAGGCGGGCCAGGCCTGCCTGGCCGAATGGCAGCGCGGTGATGATGCCGCGTTCCAGCGGCTGGACATCACCGATGAAGCCAGCGTGCGCGCCTTCATCGCCGTAGCGCTGCAGCGGTTCGGCCGTATCGATGGCCTAGTCAACAACGCGGGCATCGCCGGGCCGCACGGGACGTTGCTGCAGGACATGGACTGGAACGAGTGGCAGCGCCGCCTGTCGTCGCTGCACGGTGCCTTCCTGTGCAGCAAGCACGCACTGCCGGCGCTGACGGGCAGTGCTGCCGGGGCGATCATCAACATCGCCTCGACCCGCGCCTGGCAGTCCGAAGCGCACAGCGAGGCCTACGCCGCCGCCAAGGGCGGCCTGGTGGCCTTCACCCATGCACTGGCAATCAGTGCGGGACCCGCGGTGCGGGTCAACAGCATCAGCCCCGGATGGATCAGCACCGATGCCTGGCAGGCGCCGTCGCGCCGGCACGTGCCGCAGCATTCGGCCACCGACCATGCCCAGCATCCGGTTGGCCGCGTCGGCCAACCCGAGGACATCGGCGCACTGGCGGTGTACCTGCTGTCCTCGTTGTCCGGCTTCACCACCGGGCAGGACTTCATTGTCGACGGCGGCATGACCCGGAAGATGATCTACGCCGAATGACCGCTGTGCGGTAGCGCCGGGCCATGCCCGGCGGATCTTCTCGCCGCACCGCGCTGCGCGCTCGCCGGGCATGGCCCGGCGCTACCGGGATACGCCGCCTCTTTTGCTTTTACGCCATGCCCGAATGCCGCAGCAGCGCATCGATCTGCGGCGCACGGCCGCGGAACGCCTGGAAATTCTCGGCGGCGCCGCGGCTGCCGCCGCGCGACAGGATCTCATCGCGGAAACGTGCACCCGTTTCCGCCAGCGCCTGCGGCGCTTCCTCGAACGCGGCATAGGCATCGGCGCTCAGCACCTCGGCCCACTTGTAGCTGTAATAGCCGGCCGCGTAGCCGCCGGCGAAGATGTGGCTGAACTGGTGCGGGAAGCGGTTCCAGCTGGGCGGATGGTTCACGGCCACTTCCGCACGCACGCGCTCCAGCAACGCCAGCACGCTCTCCTGCGCCGGCGCGAACTGGCTGTGCAGCAGCATGTCGAACAGGCCGAATTCCAGCTGGCGTACGGTCGCCATGCCGCTGTGGAAGTTGCGCGCGGCCAGCATGCGCTCGTACAGCGCGCGCGGCAGCGGCTCGCCGCTTTCCACATGCGCGGTCATGCCCTGCACGTGCTCCCATTCCCAGCAGAAGTTCTCCATGAACTGGCTGGGCAGCTCCACCGCATCCCACTCCACGCCATTGATGCCGGCCACACCCAGTTCGCCGATGCGGGTCAGCAGCTGATGCAGGCCATGGCCCATTTCGTGGAACAGGGTGGTCACTTCGTTGTGGCTGAAGGTGGCGGGCTTGCCGCTGGCACCCCGGCCGAAGTTGCACACCAGGTACACCAGCGGCGTCTGCACGCTGCCGTCGGCGCGCTCGCGGCGGTTGCGGCAGTCATCCATCCACGCGCCGCCACGCTTGCCCTCGCGGGCGTACAGGTCAAGGTAGAACTGGCCGACCAACGCGCCCTGCGCATCCACCAGCCGGAAGAAACGCACGTCCTCATGCCAGACCGGCGCACTGTCTTCCTGCACGTGCAGGCCGTACAGCTGCCCGATCACCGAAAACAGGCCGCCGAGTACCTTCGGTTCGGTGAAATACTGCTTCACTTCCTGCTCGGAATAGCTGTAGCGCGACTGCTTCAGGCGGTCGGCGGCGAATGCCAGATCCCAGGCCTGCAGGGTGTCGATACCGAGATGCTCGCGAGCGAACTGCTCCAGCTCGGCGCGGTCCCTGGCCGCGAACGGCTTGGCGCGTGCAGCCAGGTCACGCAGGAAGCCCAGCACTTCGGCCGGGTCCCGGGCCATCTTGGTGGCCACCGAGTAGTCGCCGTAGGAGTCAAAGCCGAGCAGTGCCGCCAGTTCAGCGCGCAGCGCCAGGATGCGATCGATGTTGCCGCCGTTGTCCAGCGCGTCGTCGCCGAACTCGGACGCGCGCTGCGCGCTGGCGCGATACAGGATCTCGCGCAGGTCGCGGTCTTCGCCCCAGGTCTGCACCGGCAGGTAGCACGGCATCTGCAGCGTCAGCTTCCAGCCCGGCGAACCGTCCTTCTCCGCCGCCGCACGGGCGGCCGCCTTGACGTCGGCGGGGACGCCGGCCAGGCGGCTTTCATCCTCGACGATCAGCGACCAGGCATCGGTGGCGTCGAGCACATTCTGCGAGAACTTCGCCGACAGCGCCGACAGTTCTTCCTTGATCGCGGCAAAGCGCTGTTGCGCCTCCGCGGCCAGCTCGGCACCGCCCAGGCGGAAATCGCGCAGGGTGTTGTCCAGCACCTTGCGCCGCGCCGGGTCGAAGCCGGCCGCCTCCGGGCCGGCGGCCAGCGCCTGGTACTGGCGGTACAGCGCCAGGTTCTGGCCCAGCGCGCTGGCGAAGCGGGTCACCCGCGGCAGGTTGCTGTTGTACGCCTCGCGCAGTTCCGGGGTGTTCACCACGGCCTGCAGGTGGCCGACCAGGCCCCAGGCCCGCCACAGACGCTCGGTGGCATCGTCCAGCGGGGTCACAAAGGTCTGCCAGGTGACCGGCTGCACCTGCTCGGCCGCGCTCACCGCGGCCTCGGCCTCGGCCAGCAGCACGTCCAGCGCCGGTGCCACGTGCTCGGGGCGGATCGCCTCGAAGCGCGGCAGGCCGGAAAAATCGAGCAGGGGGTTGGCATCGGTCACGGCGGGTCTCCAGAGTTACGGGCCCGGCAGCGCGGGCAGCCCCTTGGATATGGCGCTGGCGGCGGGCACAGACAAGGGGGCCTGACCGGTGGATCCCGGTCGGGCGTCGCGGGCGCGTTGCACGCGCGCCGGCATTCACGTCGGGCTTACAGTCCCGCCCCGAAGCTTTGGCTGCGGGGGAGTCCGCAGCGGCAGGCACGAACGAGGCCCCACATGGAAGGTCTGGCTCCAGCTCCAACCGCCGTATCACCACTTTCGCTGGCACTGTCGGCAAGCCCGGGCGAACTGGCCTGGATCGCCGCACTGTGCGATGCCGGCGACGATGCCCCGCGCCACCTGCAGCAGTTGCAGGCGCTGCAGCAGCAGGGCGGACGATTCAGCGACGAGCAGGAGTGGTATCCGTTCGAGGTGATCGAACGGGGCGCCACCCGCCTGCATCTGGGCCACGAACGCGAGTTCGTGATCTGCGTGCTGCTGTGGCTGCAGGCCCTGGCCCAGGGCCGCGCCAGCATCCTGGACCCGCGCCTGCACCAGGACGACCGTGCGGTGGACATCGAAGCATTGCCCGATGCCCTGCGCGATACGGTGTTGGATGCGTTCATCGCGGCCGGGTATTGAGCAGGGGGGGGAGGCACCGCTGCGCTCGCCGGGCATGGCCCGGCGCTACAGCGCTTCCAGGCTGCACCACGGCAGCCCGGGCAGTCCCTGCCCCGCCACCGCCGCTGCCACCTGCACGTCGGCCGCTTCCACATCGATGCCCTGGCGCACGTACCACGCCGGATCGTAGTAGCTGTGTGCATAGCGGTCGCCGCTGTCGCACAGGATGCTGACGATGCTGCCCTGGCGGCCGGCCTCGCGCATCCACTGCGCCGCCTGCAGCACACCGATGAAGTTGGTGCCGGTGGAGCCGCCCACGCGCCGGCCGAGCTGGCGGCTGACATGGCGCATCGCCGCCAGGCTCAGGTCATCGGGCACCTTCACCATCGCGTCGACGCAGGTCGGAATGAAGCTCGATTCCACGCGCGGGCGGCCGATGCCTTCGACCCGTGAACCGCCGCTGCAGGTCAGGTCACGCCACTGGCTTTCGCCGGCGACGGCGGCCTGGTAGCCGTCGAAGAACACCGATACTTCCGGGTCGGCGCACAGGATCCGGGTGTCGTGCCGGCGGTAGCTGACGTAACGGCCCAGCGTGGCGGCGGTGCCGCCGGTGCCCGGGCCGCATACGATCCAGTCCGGGATCGGACTCGGCTCCTCGGCCATCTGCTTGAAGATGGACTCGGCGATGTTGTTGTTGGCCCGCCAGTCGGTCGCACGCTCGGCATAGGTGAACTGGTCCATGAAGTGGCCGCCGGTTTCGCGGGCCAGGCGCTCCGAGTCGCAGTTGAGATCGCAGGCGCGTTCGACCAGATGGCAGCGACCGCCATGGAACTCGATGGCAGCGATCTTCTCCGGCGAGGTGGTGGCCGGCATCACCGCAATGAACGGCAGCCCGAGCAGTCGCGCGAAGTAGGCTTCGGACACGGCCGTGGAGCCGCTGGACGCTTCGATCACCGGCCGCCCTTCGCGCAACCAGCCGTTGGCCAGCGCATACAGGAACAGCGAGCGCGCCAGCCGGTGCTTGAGGCTGCCGGTGGGGTGGCTGGATTCGTCCTTCAGGTAGACCTCGATGCCATCGAACCCGGGCAACGCCAGCGGGATCAGGTGGGTATCGGCGGAACGATTGAAATCGGCTTCGATCTTGCGGATGGCGGCAGCCACCCATTCACGCTGCGACATGGCGGCAATGGTCATCAGGACGGAACGGTGCGATCCGGCCATTGTACGTCGCAGTGCCGTCAGCTGCCGGACCGTAGAATGGGGCATCCGGCCAGCAACGGCCCTGTCTGAAGGACCTCCCCCATGACCATTCCCGCCCTGCGCGATGTCCCCGGCGTCGCCGCCCAGGCCCCGGCCGAAACCACCGGCTTCGTGTTCAACCACACCATGCTGCGGGTCAAGGACATCACGGCCTCGCTGGATTTCTACACCCGCGTGCTCGGCTACCAGCTGATCGACAAGCGCGACTTCCCGGAGGCCCGGTTCAGCCTCTACTTCCTGGCCTACGTGCCGGCCGGCGCGGTGGTGCCGGAGGACGATGCCCAGCGCCGCCTGTGGATGGCCGGCCTGCCGGGCGTGCTGGAGCTGACCCACAACCACGGCACCGAAACCCAGGACGGCGCGGTCTACCACGACGGCAACAGCGACCCGCGCGGCTTCGGCCACATCTGCGTGTCGGTGCCGGACATCGAAGCGGCCTGCCAGCGCTTCGAGGACCTGGGCGTGACGTTCCAGAAGCGCCTGGCCGACGGCCGCATGAAGCACCTGGCCTTCATCAAGGACCCGGACGGCTACTGGGTCGAGATCATCTCCAACGCCTGACCCGGAAAGGGGCACAATTCCGGTAGCGCCGGGCCATGCCCGGCGGCCTTGAGCAGGCCGCGCTGCGCGCTCGCCGGGCACGGCCCGGCGCTACCGACTCCGTCCCCTTTTTTGCGAGGTCCGTATGGAAACGATGGAACTGCACCGCGGGCGCCTGATCGACCACCTGCAACTGGTGGTGCGCGATCTGGCCGCCAGCCGCCGCTTCTACCAGGCGGTATTCGATACGATCGGCATTCCGATCGCCGGCGAAGGCGATGATTACTTCTGGGCCGACGAGCTGTTCATCTCCACGGCCAGCAGCGAGGCCGCCGCCGGCCAGCTGACCGGCCGCCACCACCTGGCCTTCCAGGCGCGCGACAGCGCCACTGTCGATGCATTCCACAAGGCCGCCATCGCCGCCGGAGGCACCGACAACGGCGCACCCGGCGAACGCCCCTACCATCCCGGCTATTACGGCGCGTTCGTGCTCGATCCGGATGGCAACAACATCGAAGTGGTCTACCACGGCCCGGCCACCTACAGCGCCGACTCGGTGAAAGTCAGCTTCTGATTCCCGGGCTGCACGCGCTGGGCATGGCCCGGTGCCAGCAACGAAAAAGCCGGGCATTGCCCGGCTTTTTCGCAGGCGGGCCGGCGTCAGTGCGCGGCCATGTAGATGTCCTGCAACACCGCCTTTTCCAGTTCCAGCTCGCCCAGCAGGTTCTTCACGATGTCGCCCAGGCTGAGGATGCCGACCAGGCTGTTGCCGTCGGTGACCATCAGGTGGCGACGACGCGAATACGTCATGAGCGACATGGCCTGCTTCAGGGTCGCCTCCGGCGCGATGCCTTCCAGGCCGGTGGACGGCACGCTGGAAATCACCCGTCGCCCGGCCTGCGGACCGTCGTCGGCCAGGGTACGCACGATGTCCTTCTCGGAAATGATGCCGACCGGGGCACCGTCCTTCATCACCACCAGGGCTGCGATCTTGTTCGCGCTCATCTTGTGGGCGGCGGCACCGATGGTGTCTTCCGCATCGATGGTGATGACAGCTTCTTTCTTGTATTGCAGGAGTTCGCGGACGTTCATTCTTGTTTCCTGGTGCAGGTCACTGAAGTCAAAAAAGTGTGCTCTTCCGATACGCCCCCTCCCCGGGAACAGACCTTTCAGCGCACGTCTGGCGCACCCGGCTGCCGGTGGAACGGATCGGCAGACAGCGTGCTGCAACGCGAACGAGGCGGGTTCAACAGCGTGCCCGTATCTCGGTCGGATCGATTCTACGACTGCGTCCATCGGTCACTACCGGCACGGATGGGACAGTTCGTCGTGGGAACCAAGCGACGATCCAGAGAATGGCACCGTGGCTGAAACCGAGGCTGAATGCCGCAGTGAGCGCCGCTCAAGCGCAGCCATGCGCTGCCGACAGGCGGACACAACCACCCGGCGGTGTCCCACTTGCTGCGGTTGCCGGATCATTGCCCGCACAAACGAAAGGGGCCACATCAGGCCCCTTTCGCGTGCGACAGGCAGTGGATCTGGCGCGGCTTACTCGACCGTCACGCTCTTGGCCAGGTTGCGCGGCTTGTCCACGTCGGTGCCGCGTGCCAGTGCGGTGTGGTAGGCCAGCAGCTGCACCGGGATGGTGTGCACGATCGGGCTGAGCACGCCGGCATGACGCGGCGTGCGGATCACGTGCACGCCCTCGGACTCGCTGAAATTGCTGTCCTGGTCGGCGAACACGAACAGCTCGCCGCCACGCGCGCGCACTTCCTGCATGTTCGACTTCACCTTTTCCAGCAGGCTGTCGTTGGGCGCGATCACCACCACCGGCATGTCCTCGTCCACCAGCGCCAGCGGACCGTGCTTGAGCTCGCCGGCCGGGTAGGCCTCGGCATGGATGTACGAGATTTCCTTGAGCTTGAGCGCGCCTTCCAGCGCGATCGGGTAATGCAGGCCGCGGCCGAGGAACAGCGCGCTGCTCTTGCGCGCGAAGCGCTCGGCCCAGGCGGCGATCTGCGGCTCCATGTTCAGCGCGTGCTGCACGCTGCCCGGCAGGAAGCGCAGCTGCTCCAGGTAGTCCGCTTCCTGTGCGGCATCGACACGGCCCTTCAGCTTGCCCAGCACCACGGTCAGCTGGAACAGCGCGGCCAGCTGGGTGGTGAAGGCCTTGGTCGAGGCGACGCCGATCTCGGCACCGGCGCGGGTGTAGCAGACCAGTTCGCTGGCGCGCGGAATCGCGCTTTCCGGCACGTTGCAGATCGACAGCGTGTGCGTGTGGCCCAGCGACTTGGCGTACTTCAATGCTTCCATCGTATCCAGCGTTTCGCCGGACTGGGAGATGGTCACGATCAGGTGCTTCGGGTTGGCATAGGCGGCGCGGTAGCGGTACTCGCTGGCAATCTCCACGCTGCACGGCAGGCCGGCGATGGATTCGATCCAGTAGCGCGCGGTCAGGCCCGAGTAGTAGCTGGTGCCGCAGGCCAGGATCTGCACGCCTTCGATACCGGACAGCACGGCCTCGGCGTTCTTGCCGAACAGCTCGGCCGGGAAACCACCGGCGTCGATCGCCGCTTCGATGGTGTCACCCAGCGCGCGCGGCTGCTCGTGGATTTCCTTCTGCATGAAGTGGCGGTACGGGCCCAGCTCCAGCGACGCAAGCGAGACATCGGACAGATGCACATCGCGTTCGACCGGCTGGTCGTTGCCATCGAAGATCCTCACCCCGTCGCGGCGCACCTCGGCGGTGTCGCCCTCTTCCAGGAAGATCACCTTGCGCGTGGCCGAGATCACCGCCGACACGTCGGAGGCGACGAAGTTCTCGCCCTCGCCCAGGCCGACCAGCAGCGGGCAGCCCATGCGCGCGCAGACGAAACGTTCCGGTTCGGCGCGGCTGACCACGGCCAGCGCGTAGGCACCGGTCAGTTCCTTCACCGTGTGCTGCAGGGCGACCAGCAGGTCATCGCCATTCTTCAGATGGTGGTGGATCAGGTGCGCGATCACCTCGGTGTCGGTCTGCGACTCGAAGCTGTAGCCCAGCGCACGCAGCTTCTCGCGCTGTTCTTCATGGTTCTCGATGATGCCGTTGTGCACCAGCGCCACGCCGTGGCTGATGTGCGGGTGCGCATTGGCCTCGGTCACGCCACCGTGGGTGGCCCAGCGCGTGTGGCCGATACCGAGGCTGGCGTTGAAGCCCTCGCTCTCGGCAGCCGTGGCCATCTCCGAGACGCGCCCGGTGCGGCGCACACGGCGGACGTCGGGCCGCTCGGCCTGGTCGATCACCGCGATACCGGAGGAGTCGTAACCGCGATATTCCAGCCGCTTCAGTCCTTCGATCAGGACCGGCACCACATCGCGATCCGCGATCGCACCCACGATTCCACACATGTCACGTAGTTCCTTGAAGACAGTGGCCGCATTCTAGCCTGCGTGCCTGCCAGCCCCCTCCTGTCCGCTTAATGAAAGTGTCCGCAAAGGTGTCCGCGGACACCCGGACAGTCGCCGCGCTTCCGCAACCCCTTGATTGGCAATGAAATAAAGTTGGCACGCTACGTGCTTTGGATGGGATACCACTCTGGCAGCACCGACAGGCACGAACCCGATGATCCGCGACACCTCCGCCCAGGACCAGATCGTTTCTTCCGCCCCGGCCACTGCCCCCAAGGCGGTCTGGCACCGCTACCGCTGGCCGGCGCTGGCCGGCCTGGTGCTGCTGGCCGCCATCGGCTGGGCGGTGCACGCCTGGTCCAACGCCAGCCGCTCGTTCGACAGCAGCCGGGTGCGCGTGGCCGAGGTGCAGCGCGGTGACCTGGTCCGCGACATCGCCGCCGACGGCCGCGTGATCGCTGCCAACAGCCCGGTGCTGTACGCGATCTCCGCCGGCACCGTGGACCTGAAGGTGGTCGCCGGCGACGTGGTGAAGAAGGGCCAGGAGCTGGCGATCATCGACAGCCCCGAACTGCGCAGCAAGCTGGCGCAGGAAGAGGCGACCCTGGCCGGGCTGGAAGCCGAAGCCAGCCGTGCCAACCTGGATGCCACCCTGGCCCGCGCCAAGGCACGCAAGGAAACCGACCAGGCCACCATCGAGCGGCAGGCTGCCGAACGTGACCTGCAGCGCTACCAGCGCGGCTACGACGGCGGTGCGGTGCCGCAGATCGACCTGGCCAAGGCCAGGGACAGCCTGAAGAAGGCCGACATCAGCCTGGTCAACGCGACCACCGACGCCCGCCTGCAGAGCCAGGGCGCCGACCTGGATGCGCGCAACAAGCGGCTGCTGGCCGACCGCCAGAAGGCCGTGGTGGCCGAGGTGCAGCGCCAGGTCGACGCCCTGACCCTGCGCGCGCCGTTCGACGGCCAGGTCGGCCAGGTGCAGGCCACCCAGGCCACCAACCTGGCCGCCAACGCGCCGGTGCTGGGCGTGGTCGACCTGTCCCGGTTCGAAGTCGAGATCAAGGTGCCGGAAAGCTTCGCCCGTGATCTGGCGATCGGCATGCCGGCACAGTTGACCGGTGGCAATGGCCAGCCGTTCCCCGGCGAGATCAGTGCGGTATCGCCGGAAGTGGTCAACGGCGAGGTCAACGCCCGCGTGCGCTTCGCCAGCGCGCAGCCGGAAGGCCTGCGCCAGAGCCAGCGGATGTCGGTGCGCGTGCTGCTCGACACCCGCAGGAACGTGCTGAAGGTTGAGCGCGGCCCGTTCGTCGAACAGGGCAACGGCGTGGCCTACGTGATGGACGGCCGCACGGCGGTGCGGCGTCCGGTGGAACTGGGCGTCAGCAGCCTGGGCGAAGTGGAAATCAAGTCGGGTGTGCAGCCGGGGGACCGCATCGTGGTCTCGGGCAGCGACCTGTTCAAGGACGCCGAACGCGTCACCGTCAACTGATACATCCTGGAGAGAGGACACCCCATGTACATGCTCGAAATGCGTTCGGTCGCCAAGGTCTTCCGCACCGAACAGGTGGAAACCCATGCACTGCGCTCGCTGGAACTGCAGGTCAGGGAAGGCGAGTTCGTTGCCGTCACCGGCCCGTCCGGTTCCGGCAAGACCACCTTCCTGAACATCGCCGGGCTGCTGGAGACCTTCACCAGCGGCACCTACCTGCTCGATGGCCAGGACGTGAGCACGCTGGGCGATGACGCGCGCAGCCGCCTGCGCAACCAGAAGATCGGCTTCATCTTCCAGGGCTTCAACCTGATTCCGGACCTGAACCTGTTCGACAACGTCGACGTGCCGCTGCGCTATCGCAGGATGAGCGCCAACGAGCGCCGCGAACGCATCGAGAAGGCGCTGACCCAGGTCGGCCTCGGTTCGCGCATGAAGCACTACCCCAACGAACTGTCCGGTGGCCAGCAGCAGCGCGCAGCGATTGCCCGTGCCCTGGCCGGCAGCCCGCGCCTGCTGCTGGCCGACGAACCGACCGGCAACCTGGATACGCAGATGGCACGCGGGGTGATGGAACTGCTGGAGGAAATCAACGCCGCCGGCACCACCATCGTGATGGTGACCCACGATCCGGAACTGGCGGCACGCGCCCAGCGCAACGTGCATATCGTCGATGGCCAGGTGACCGACGTGGTGCGCGAGCCGGTGCTGGCCACCCCGCGCCGCATCGTCGCCGTGAACGAGTGAGGGCACGACCATGTTCGCCTACTACGCCCGACTGGCGGTGCGCAGCTTCCGCCGCAACAAGGTACTCACCGCGCTGATGGTGGTGGCCATCGCGCTGGGCATCGGCGCCTCGATGACCACCCTGACCGTGTTCCACGTGCTGTCCGGCGATCCGATCCCGGACAAGAGCGATCGCCTGTTCTACGTGCAGATCGATCCACGGCCGCGCTCGGGCTACCTGACCGGCGAAGAGCCGGAAGAGCAGATGACGCGCTTCGATGCCGAGACCCTGCTGCGCGAGAAGCGTGGCCAGCACCAGGCGATGATGAGTGCCGGCGACATGACCGTCGAGCCGGAAAGCAGCACGTTGAAGCCCTTCAGCATCGACACGCGCTGGACCTCGGCCGATTTCTTCCCGATGTTCAACGTGCCGATGCAGTATGGCCGCGCCTGGACCCGCAGTGACGACGACGGCCGCTCGCGCGTGGTGGTGCTGTCGCGGACGCTCAACGACAAGCTGTTCCAGGGCGCCAACAGCGTCGGCCGCGAGATCCGCGCCAGCGGTCATTCGCTGCGGGTGATCGGGGTGATGCAGGACTGGAATCCGGAGCCACACTTCTTCGACCTCACCGTGGGCACCTACGGCCGCGACGAAGATCTGCTGATGCCGCTGTCGACCGCGATGGACCTCAAGCTGGGCAGCAACGGCAACATCAACTGCTTCCGCGACGGACCGCCCGGCGAGGACAGCAATTCGCTCAACGCACCGTGCACCTGGATCCAGTACTGGGTGGAACTGGACCCGTCCAGGGTCGATGACTATCGCCGCTACCTGGTCAACTACTCCGACCAGCAGCGTGCGGCTGGCCGCTTCGAACGCCCGGCCAACGTGCGCCTGCGCCCGGTGATGGAATGGCTGACCTTCAAGAACGCGGTGCCCAGCGATGTGCGCCTGCAGATGTGGCTGGCACTGGGCTTCCTGGGAGTGTGCCTGGTCAACACCGTGGGCCTGCTGCTGGCCAAGTTCCTGCGCCGCAGCGGCGAGATCGGCGTGCGCCGTGCACTGGGGGCCAGCCGCGGGCAGATCTTCCTGCAGTGCCTGGTCGAAGCCGGCGCGGTCGGCGTGGTCGGCGGCGTGCTCGGCATCGGCCTGGCGCTGCTGGGCCTGTATGCGGTGCGCCAGCAGCCGGTGGACTACGCCAAGCTGGCCCACCTGGACGGCAGCATGCTGATGCTCGCCCTCGGCCTGACCCTGCTCGCCAGCCTCGCTGCCGGTTTCCTGCCCGCCTGGCGCGCGATGCAGGTCACCCCGGCCATCCAGCTCAAGTCGCAGTAAGCACCAGAACGAGGACTTCCCATGGACATCCGCCCCATCCTCAGCACCCTGCGCCGGCACAAGACCGCCGCGGCCCTGATCGTGCTTGAAATCGCCCTGACCTGCGCCATCGTCTGCAATGCCCTGTTCCTGGTCACCCAGCGCGTGGAGAAGATCAGCCAGCCCAGCGGCCTGGTCGAGAACGAACTGGTCATGGTCCGGGTCAGCGGCATCGGCGAGCAGACCAACGGCATGGCCCGCACCCGCGAGGACCTGGCTGCGCTGCGCAGCATCCCCGGCGTGACCCACGTGGCCAAGGTCAACCAGCTGCCGTTCCGCAGCAACTCCACCAACACCAGCATCTCGCGCGAGCGCGAGCAGGAACGGCCGACCGCGTTCGTTTCGCTGTACATGCTCAGTGAGAACGCACTGCCCACCCTGGGCCTGCAGCTGGTCGCTGGCCGCGACTTCCAGCCCAGCGAGTACGTCGATTTCGACGAGATCCAGAAGAACCCGACGCCGGACCGCGCCACGCCGGTGATCATCAACCAGCAGGTCGCGGCCAAGATGTACCCCGACCAGAACGCGCTGGGCAAGACCTTCTATGCCGGCAACCAGGCACTGCACGTGGTCGGCATCGTCGCCCACCTGGCGGCGCCGACCAACTACAACGACAACAGCGAACTGTCGATGATCCTGCCGGTCCGCACCGACTTCACCCGCGGCCCGTACATGCTGCGCACCGCGCCGGAACGGCGCGGCGAGGTGCTGAAGGGCGCGCTGGCGGCACTGGAGCGCAATGACCCCAACCGCCTGGTGCGCGAGAAGCTGACCTATGAGGAACAGCGTGCCGACTACTTCAAGAACGACCGCGCCATGGTCGGCCTGCTGGTCACCGTGTGCGTGGCGCTGCTGGTGGTCACCGCGCTGGGCATCGTCGGCCTGGCCAGCTTCTGGGTACAGCAGCGCAGCAAGCAGATCGGCATCCGCCGCGCGCTCGGTGCCACCCGCGGCCAGGTGCTGCGCTATTTCCAGACCGAGAACTTCCTGCTGGCCACGCTGGGCATCGTGCTGGGCATGCTGGCGGCCTATGCCATCAACCTGGCGCTGATGAACATGTACGAGCTGCCGCGCATGCCGCTGATGTACCTGCCGCTGGGTGCGGTGCTGCTGTGGGTGCTGGGCCAGATCGCCGTGTTCGGGCCGGCCCGCCGCGCCGCTGCGGTGCCGCCGGCCGTCGCCACGCGGGGGGCCTGACATGCGCGCTTGCGTGCTGACACTGATGCTGGCCGCCGTGCTGCCGCTGCCGGCGCTGGCCGGCACCACCACCTCCTCCTCGCAGACGCTGGACTGGCAGCAGAACGACGCACGCCTGTCGCTGCGCTCGACCGAAGGCCAGGTGCGGGTGGACGCGGCCAGCCCCGAAGCACGCTTCGGCGTGCGCCGCGGCGACCGCATCCTGCGTGCCGACGACTCCCCGGTGCGGCAGATCGAGCAGCTGGGCCAGGCCATGCACCGGGCGTCGTCGCCCACGGTCTACCTGTTGCTGCGCCGCGACGGCCGGCTGCTGACGGTACCGGTCACGGTCGCGGCGTGGCGACCGGCGCTGAATCCGCCCGCACCACCGCCACCGCCGCCGCCACCGCCGCGCTGAGTCCGGACACCCCTGCGCTGCCGCTGGTTTCGCTAATATTGCAGAGCGGCCCGGCAGTGCCGGGCCATGCCCGGCGGCTGCCGCCGCTGCAACTGCACCCGCCCCGCCGGGCATGGCCCGGCGCTACCTCTTTGCGACCCATGCCCGCGATCCTGATCATCGACGACAATGCCAGCGTGGGTACCGCGCTGGATGTGCTGTTCTCCCTGCACGACATCGACACGCTGCAGGCGCAGAGCCCGGCCGAGGGGCTGGCGCTGCTGGAATCGCAGCCGGTCGACCTGGTCATCCAGGACATGAACTTCAGCGAGGACACCACCTCGGGCGAAGAAGGCGAGGCGCTGTTCGCGCAGATCCGCGCACGCCACCCGGACCTGCCGGTGATCCTGCTCACCGCCTGGACCCACCTGAGCAGTGCCGTGGACCTGGTCAAGGCCGGGGCTGCCGACTACCTGGCCAAGCCCTGGGACGACCGCAAGCTGCTGACCACGGTCAACAACCTGCTGGAGCTTTCCGAAGCCCGGCGCGAGCTGGACCAGCGCCGCCAGCGCGAGCAGCGCCAGCGCCATGCGCTGGAGCAGAAGTACGACCTGTGCGGTGCGGTGTTCGCCGATCCGGCCAGCGAGCGGGTGATCGCGCTGGCCTGCCAGGTCGCGCGTTCGGAACTGCCGGTCCTGATCACCGGCGCCAACGGCGCCGGCAAGGAGAAGATCGCGCAGATCATCCAGGCCAACTCGCTGGTGGCCAAGGGTCCGTTCGTGGCGGTCAACTGCGGCGCCCTGCCCTCGGAGCTGATCGAGGCCGAACTGTTCGGTGCCGAGGCCGGTGCCTATACCGGCGCCAACAAGGCGCGCGAGGGCAAGTTCGAGGCTGCCGACGGCGGCACGCTGTTCCTGGATGAGATCGGCAACCTGTCGCTGGGTGGGCAGATGAAGCTGCTGCGCGTGCTCGAGACCGGGCGCTTCGAGCGGCTGGGATCCAACCGCGAACGCCAGGTCAAGGTGCGCGTGGTCAGCGCCACCAATGCCGACCTGCCGGCGATGATCCGCGATGGCAGCTTCCGTGAGGACCTCTACTACCGCCTCAACACGGTGGAACTGGTGCTGCCGCCGCTGGCCGAACGCCCCGGCGACATCGTGCCGCTGGCCGAGCGCTTCCTGACCGCAGGCAAGCCGCTGTCCAGCACCGCCGTCGCCGCCCTGCAGCGGCACCCGTGGCCGGGCAACGTGCGCGAGCTGCGCAACGTGATCCAGCGCGCCGAGCTGCTGGCCAGTGGCGCCCGCATCGAGGTGGGCGATCTCAACCTGCCGCGCGCAGCGGCGGCCCCCCGGCCGGCCCCCGCTGCCGGCAACGACCCGGACCGCGCGCGCATCGAAGACGTGCTGGCGCGCAACCACGGTGTCATCGCGCAGGCAGCGGCCGAACTCGGCCTGAGCCGCCAGGCGCTGTACCGGCGCATGGACCGCCACGGCATCCCGCGCGAATGAAACGGCGCTCCTTCACCTTCCGCCTGTTCCTGCGCCTGCTGCCGGTGCTGGCGCTGGCCGCCGCGCTGCCGTGGCTGCTGGCGTACTGGATGGACCATGGCTGGCTGGTGACCACCGTTTCCACCATCATCCTGCTCTCGCTGATGTGGTGGACGCTGCGCCGCGCCACCGCACCGGTGCGTTCGCTGATGCGGGCGCTGTCCGGTACCACCAGCAGCTACCGCGATGGCGAGTACACCTTCGGCGTGTACTGGCCGGGCAACGACGAACTGGGTGACCTGGTGCAGGCGCACCGCGAGCTGGGCGACGTCCTGCGCGCCCAGCGCCAGGGCCTGGTGCAGCGCGAGCTGCTGCTGGACACCATGGTGCAGAACACCCCGGTGGCGATGCTGCTGATCGCCGCCGGTGGCGATGGCGTGGCCCGGGTGGTGTTCTCCAACCTGGCGGCGCGCAAGCTGCTGCATGGTGGCTGGAAGCTGGAAGGCCAGCGCCTGGAAGACGTGCTGGAGCAGCTGCCGGTGGAACTGCGCGATGCGATCGGGCGCGGCGGCGACAGCCTGTTCGCGGTGCAGGCCGAGGGCGAGGACGGCGACGAGGACGATGAGCAGGTCTACCACCTGTCGCGCCGCGCGTTCCAGCTCAACGGCCGGCCGCATGACCTGCTGCTGGTGCGCCAGCTCACCGCCGAGCTGCGCCGGCAGGAAGTGCAGACCTGGAAGAAGGTGATCCGGGTCATCAGCCACGAGCTCAACAACTCACTGGCCCCGATTGCGTCGCTGGCGCATTCCGGTGGCGAGCTGGTCAAGCGCGAGCGCTTTGACCGCCTGCCGGAGATCTTCACCACCATCGAAGATCGTGCGCGCCACCTGGAGGGATTCATCCGCGGCTACGCACGCTTTGCCAAGCTGCCGCAGCCCCAGTTGCAGACCGTGCACTGGGCGCCGTTCCTGTCCAGCCTGTGCCAGCAGATCCCGTTCACGATGGAGCGCGAACCGGACCAGGAGCTGAGCAGCCGCATCGATATCGCGCAGTTCGGCCAGGCCCTGCTCAACCTGCTGAAGAATGCCCACGAGGCGTGCGCCGAGGCAGAACCGCCGAACGATGACGTGCGTGTGCAGCTGACCCGGCTGCCGCAGTGGCTGCGGCTGGACGTGCTCGACCGCGGCAAGGGCATGAACGAGCAGGTCCTGCAGAACGCGCTGATGCCGTTCTATTCCACCAAGCGCAACGGGACCGGGCTGGGGTTGGCGCTGACCCGCGAGATCGTCGAGGCACACGGCGGCCGGGTGTCCCTGCAGAACCGCCCCGACGGGGGGCTGTGCGTGTCGATCCTGCTGCCAGTGGGGTGAGCGGCTGGCCGTCTCCCCGCATGGCGTGGAGACGTTGCTACAGCACTCGCCGCATCGCCACCCGCAGGTGCATCGGGAAGCCCAGCGCGGCTTCCTCGGCCATCACCGCCCGCAGCCCGGCCGGCCACCCGCCCGCCGGCACTGCAACGAAGCCCTCGCTGGCGTAGAAGGCCGCATTCCACGGCACGTCGGACAGCGTGGTCAGCACCGCCGCCGGATAGCCCTGTGCCTTGGACGCGGCCAGCGCATGCTGCAGCAACGCTCGCCCGTAACCCCGCCGCGCATGGCTGGGATCCACGTCCATCTGCAGCACATGGAAATCGCCATCGAGCACCCCGCCCAGCAGGTAGCCGGCAAGCCCGCCCCCGGTGCCATCCACCACCCACAGCTGTCCGCGCTGCAGGCCCTCCTGCAACGTCGGCAGGTCGAGGCCGTGGCCGGCAAACACCGGATAGGCCGGGTGGCCCTTCAGCAGTTCGCCGGCACGCTGTTCGATGCGGAGCAGCGCGCCGAGCTCGTCGGCGCGCGCGAGCCGGGGCTCAGGACTTCTTGACCGGGCGATGCCAGCCATCGATGGTTTCCTGTCGTGCACGCGCCACCGTCAGCTTGCCATCGGGCGCAGTGCGGGTAATCACCGAACCTGCAGCAATCGTCGCACCTTCGCCGATCAGCAACGGCGCCACCAGCGAACTGTTGGAACCGATGAAGGCGTTGTCGCCGATGGTGGTGGTCGACTTGTTCACGCCGTCGTAGTTGCAGGTGATGGTGCCCGCGCCGATGTTGACCCGGCTGCCGACCACCGCATCCCCCAGGTAGGTCAGGTGGTTGGCCTTGCTGCCCACGCCCAGGGTCACCTTCTTGGTTTCCACGAAGTTGCCCACGTGCACGCCATCGGCCAGCACGGTACCCGGGCGCAGGCGCGCGAACGGACCGATCTGGGCCGCGCCCTCACTCACCACGCCCTCCACATCGCAGTGCGCGCGGACTTCGGTCCCCGCCCCCAGCGTCACGTCCTTGAGCCGGGTGAACGGGCCGATGGTCACGCCATCGCCCAGCACCACCCTGCCTTCCAGGATCACGTCGACATCGATCAGCACGTCGCTGCCGACGATCACCTCGCCACGGATGTCCAGCCGTGCCGGGTCCAGTACGCGTGCGCCCTGGGCGCACAGCGCACGGACCGCACGGCGCTGCCAGGCCCGCTCCAGCTGCGACAGCTGCCAGGGATCGTTGGCACCTTCCGCTTCCTGCGCGTCGGCCACCAGCGCCATCTCCGCCGGGGTGTACTCGCGTGCGGCGAAGGCGAACACGTCGGTCAGGTAGTACTCGCCCTGTGCGTTGCTGTTGGACAGCTGCGAGAGCCAACGACGCAGCGCGGTCGATTCGGCGGTGATGATGCCGGTGTTGATGATGCGCACACGGCGCTGTTCATCGTCGGCGTCCTTCTGCTCGACGATCGCGCCGACCTTGCCTTCGGCATCGCGCAGCACGCGGCCGTAGCCGGTGGGATCGTCCATCTCGGCCACCAGCACCGCCAGCCGGCCGGGTTGTTCCAGCAGCTCGCGCAGCGTCTGCGCACGGATCAGCGGCACGTCGCCGTACAGCACCAGCACCTGCGCGGCATCGGGCACCGCCGGCATGGCCTGCGCCACCGCATGGCCGGTGCCCAGCTGCTGGGCCTGCTCGGCCCACAGCAGGTCGGGCTGGTCGGCGAAGCGCTGGCGCACCGCCTCGCCGCCGTGGCCGTACACCACGTGGATGGCCGCCGGCTGCAGCTCACGCGCGGTGGCGATCACATGGGCCAGCATCGGCTGACCGGCGATCGGCTGCAGCACCTTCGGCAGCACCGACTTCATGCGCTTGCCGGCGCCGGCGGCCAGGATGATCACGTGCAGGGGTTGGGTCATGGGCGGTAATCCACAGCGTTCGATGGCGCTGATTCTAGAACGCGGGCCGTTAACATGGGACTCCCACCGCACGCGCCCGCCATGAGCCTGCTCCGCCAAGGTCGTTCCTACTTCGTTGTCGGCCTGCTTCAGCTGATGCTGGACTGGCTGGTGCTGGTCAGCAGCACGGCGCTGGGGCTGCCGGTGGCACCGGCCAACATCGCCGGCCGCGTGGCCGGGATGCTGCTGGGGTTCTGGCTCAATGGCCGCATCACCTTCGCCGACGCCGAGGGACAGCGCCTGGGTTGGCGTCGCTTCGCGCGCTTCCTGCCGTTGTGGCTGCTGCTCACCGCAGCCAGCACGCTGCTGGTCGCCGCTGCCGACCACGCACTGGGCCTGCGCTACGCGTGGGCGGCCAAGCCGCTGGTGGAAGGCGTGCTGGCCGTCGTATCGTTCCTGCTGCTGCGCTGCGTCGTGTACCGCTGACCGGCCGCAGCAGGGCCTGCGCGGGCCGGAAACAAAAACGCCGGCACATGGCCGGCGTTTCTGCAGGTGTCGTCTGACCCTCAGTGCTTGAGGGTCTTGCGCAGGCGCTCGAGGGCCTGCAGCTGGACAACGGCTTCGGCCAGCTTCTGCTGGGCTTCGGCAATTTCCATGGCTTCGCCACGGTTGGCCAGGATGCGCTCGGCTTCTTCCTTGGCCTTGCGGACCGAGGCTTCGTCGATGTCCTGTGCACGGATCGCGGTGTCGGCCAGCACGGTCACCACCTGCGGCTGCACCTCGAGGATGCCGCCGGAAATGGCGAAGTCCAGCTGCTCGCCGTTCGGCGTGGTCACCACCACCTTGCCCGGCTTCAGGCGGGTGATCAGCGGTGCGTGCTTGGGCGCGATGCCCAGCTCGCCCAGCTCACCGGTGGCCACGACCAGGGTCGCTTCGCCACGGAAGATTTCCTGCTCGGCGCTGACGATGTCGCAACGGATGGTGCTCATGTAACTCTCTTCGCTAGGGGGCGGGTGTGACCCACCGCAGGGATTCCGCAGCGGTGGGCGCAGGCCCACCCCGTGTCACGGTCGGGACGGGCGGCTGCCCGTCCCTGCCGCATCAGGCCTTCTCGGCCATCTTCTTGGCCTTCTCGACCGCTTCTTCGATGCCGCCGACCATGTAGAACGCCTGCTCCGGCAGGTGGTCGTACTCGCCATCGACGATGGCCTTGAAGCCACGGATGGTGTCCTTCAGCGGCACGTACTTGCCCGGCGAACCGGTGAACACTTCGGCCACGTGGAACGGCTGGCTGAAGAAGCGCTCGATCTTGCGGGCGCGCGACACGGCCTGCTTGTCTTCTTCGGACAGTTCGTCCATGCCCAGGATGGCGATGATGTCCTTCAGTTCCTTGTACTTCTGCAGGGTCTGCTGGACGCGCTGGGCGGTGTCGTAGTGCTCGTGGCCGATGACCAGCGGGTCCATCTGGCGGCTGGTGGAGTCCAGCGGATCGACGGCCGGGTAGATACCCAGCGAGGCGATCGAACGCGACAGGGTGACGGTCGAGTCCAGGTGGGCGAAGGTGGTCGCCGGCGACGGGTCGGTCAGGTCGTCCGCGGGAACGTAGACGGCCTGGATCGAGGTGATCGAGCCATTCTTGGTCGAGGTGATGCGCTCCTGCAGGACGCCCATTTCCTCGGCCAGGGTCGGCTGGTAACCCACGGCGGACGGCATGCGGCCCAGCAGTGCCGACACTTCGGTACCGGCCAGGGTGTAGCGGTAGATGTTGTCGACGAACAGCAGCACGTCCTTGCCCTTGCCGTTCTCGTCCTTCTCGTCACGGAAGTACTCGGCCATGGTCAGGCCGGTCAGGGCGACGCGCAGACGGTTGCCCGGCGGCTCGTTCATCTGGCCGTACACCATCGCCACCTTGTCCAGGACGTTGGAGTCCTTCATTTCGTGGTAGAAGTCGTTGCCCTCACGGGTACGCTCGCCCACGCCGGCGAACACGGACAGACCGCTGTGCGCCTTGGCGATGTTGTTGATCAGCTCCATCATGTTGACGGTCTTGCCGACGCCGGCGCCGCCGAACAGGCCGACCTTGCCGCCCTTGGCGAACGGGCACATCAGGTCGATGACCTTGATGCCGGTTTCCAGCAGTTCGGTGGCCGGGGACTGGTCTTCGTACGACGGGGCCGCACGGTGGATTTCCCAGTTGTCACTGGCGGCCACCGGGCCGGCTTCGTCGATCGGACGGCCGAGCACGTCCATGATGCGGCCCAGGGTGCCGGCGCCAACCGGCACGGAGATGCCGCGGTTGGTGTTGACGGCGACCAGGTTGCGCTTCAGGCCGTCGGTGGAACCGAGGGCGATGGTACGCACCACGCCGTCGCCCAGCTGCTGCTGGACTTCGAGGGTGATCTCGGTGTTTTCGACCTTCAGTGCGTCGTACACCTTCGGCACCGACTCACGCGGGAATTCGACGTCGACGACCGCGCCGATGATCTGAACGATCTTGCCCTGACTCATTGCTGCATCCTCTAAATGTGTGCTTTGAACGAACGCGGTCAGACTGCTGCCGCGCCGCCGACGATTTCGGAGATTTCCTGGGTGATCGCTGCCTGGCGCGCCTTGTTGTAGACGAGCTGCAGGGTGCCGATCAGCTTGTTGGCGTTGTCGCTCGCCGCCTTCATCGCGACCATGCGTGCGGCATGTTCGGAGGCGACGTTTTCCAGCAGTGCCTGGTACACCAGCGATTCGATGTAACGCGTCATCACGTGCTCGAGCACGGTCGCGGCATCGGGTTCGTACAGGTAGTCCCAGTCGTGGTGTGCGACCTGCTTCTCAGCCGGCGGCAGCGGCAGCAGCTGATCGAAGCTGGCCTTCTGCGTCATGGTGTTCACGAAGCGGTTGTAGACCAGGTACACGCGGTCGACCTTGCCTTCGGTGAAGGCGTCGAGCATGACCTTGATCACACCGATCAGCGATTCCAGCTTCGGCTGGTCGCCGATGTGGGTCACGCTGCCGACCATGTTGACCTTGACCCGGCGGAAGAAGGTCGATGCCTTCTGGCCGATGGTCACCAGGTCCACTTCCGCACCCTTGTCCTGCCATGCCTTGGCTTCGCCCAGCATCCTGCGGAACAGGTTGTTGTTGAGGCCGCCGGCGAGGCCGCGATCGGAGGAGATCACGATGAAACCGACCCGCTTGACCTGCTCGCGCTCGACCAGGAACGGATGCTGGTAGTCGGTGCTGGCCTGGGCCAGGTGGCCGATCACCTGCTTCATCGCCTGCGCGTACGGACGCGAGGTCTTCATCCGATCCTGCGCCTTGCGGATCTTGGAGGCCGAGACCATTTCCAGGGCGCGCGTCACCTTGCGGGTGTTCTGCACGCTCTTGATCTTGGTTTTGATTTCGCGTCCGCTTGCCATCTCTTGTTTCCCGTGGCGCGGGGCTGCTGCCCCGCGTTGTTCAACGGTGGAACGGGGCCAGGCCCCGTTCCCCATGCGCTGTTACCAGCTGCCGGTGGTCTTGAACTCGGCGATGCCCTTCTTGAAGGCGCCTTCGATGTCGTTGTCCCAGCCGCCGGTGGCGTTGACCTTGTTCACCAGCTCGCCCTGGGTGTTGGCGAAGTGGGCGTGCAGGCCTTCTTCGAACGCCAGCAGCTTGTTGACCGGCACGTCGTCGAGGTAACCCTCGTTGACCGCGTAGATCGACAGCGCCTGGTTGGCGATGGACATCGGCGCGTACTGCTTCTGCTTCATCAGCTCGGTCACGCGCTGACCGCGCTCCAGCTGCTTGCGGGTTGCTTCGTCCAGGTCCGAGGCGAACTGCGCGAACGCCGCCAGCTCGCGGTACTGGGCCAGCGAGATACGGATGCCGCCGGACAGCTTCTTGATGATCTTGGTCTGGGCCGAACCACCGACGCGCGACACCGAGATACCGGCGTTCACGGCCGGGCGGATGCCGGCGTTGAACAGATCGGTTTCCAGGAAGATCTGGCCGTCGGTGATCGAGATCACGTTGGTCGGAACGAACGCCGAGACGTCGCCGGCCTGGGTTTCGATGATCGGCAGCGCGGTCAGCGAACCGGTCTTGCCGGTGACCTTGCCTTCGGTGAACTTCTCGACGTACTCCTCGGACACGCGGGCAGCGCGTTCCAGCAGGCGCGAGTGCAGGTAGAACACGTCACCCGGGTAGGCTTCACGGCCCGGCGGGCGCTTCAGCAGCAGCGAGATCTGGCGGTAGGCAACGGCCTGCTTGGACAGATCGTCGTACACGATCAGCGCGTCTTCGCCGCGGTCCATGAAGTACTCACCCATGGTGCAGCCCGAGTAGGCGCTGATGTACTGCATGGCAGCCGATTCGGAAGCGGTCGCGGCCACCACGATGGTGTGGGCCAGCGCGCCGTTCTCTTCCAGCTTGCGCACGATGTTGGCGATGGTCGACGCCTTCTGGCCGATCGCAACGTACACGCACTTGATGCCGGTGCCCTTCTGGTTGATCACCGCATCGATGGCCATCGCGGTCTTGCCGGTCTGGCGGTCGCCGATGATCAGCTCGCGCTGGCCACGGCCGATCGGGATCATGGCATCGACCGACTTGTAACCGGTCTGCACCGGCTGGTCGACCGACTTGCGCCAGATCACGCCCGGGGCAACGCGCTCGACCGGAGCGGTCAGGTCGGTACCCAGCGGGCCCTTGCCGTCGATCGGCTCGCCCAGCGCGTTGACGACGCGGCCCAGCAGTTCCGGACCGACCGGCACTTCCAGGATGCGACCGGTGGTCTTGGCCACGTCGCCTTCGCGCAGGTGCTCGTAGTCACCCAGCACCACGGCGCCGACCGAGTCGCGCTCCAGGTTCAGGGCCAGGGCGAACGTGTTGTTCGGCAGTTCGATCATTTCGCCCTGCATCACGTCGGCCAGACCGAAGATGCGCACGATGCCGTCGGACACGCTGGTCACGGTGCCTTCGTTGCGCGATTCCGCGGCCAGCTTGACCTTCTCGATGCGGTTCTTGATCAGTTCGCTGATTTCGGAGGGGTTGAGCGTGGTTGCCATCGTCAAGTCCTAGTGCCGGCAGCGGGGCCGGACGTTAAATGAATTCAGTTAGCGAGCGCGGTCTGCAGACGGGCCAGCTTGCCCTTCAGCGAACCATCGATGACCACGTCGCCGGCGTCGATGACGGCGCCGCCGATCAGCGAGTCATCGACCGCGGTGGTCACCTCGACCTCGCGATTGAAGCGCTTGCGCAGCGCGGCCTTGATCGCGTCCAGTTCGGCAACCGACAGCTCGGCCGCGGAGGTCACCGTGGCCTTCACCACGTGTTCGGCCTCGGCGCGCAGGGCGTCGAACATGCCAGCGATTTCCGGCAGCAGCGGCAGACGATGCGACTCGGCCAGCACGGCCAGGAAGCGCGAGTAGGTCTCGCCGTGGGTGTCCGGCGCCAGCAGGGCGACGGCGTCGTCACGACCCAGCTCCGGGTTGGCGAGCAGGGCCGCCACGCGCGGGTCGGCGGCGACGTGGGCGGAGAACGCCAGGGCGTCCGACCACGGCGCGAACGCGCCTTCGTCACGCGCGGTCGCGAACGCGGCGCGGGCGTACGGGCGGGCAAGCGTGAGGGCCTGGCTCATCTCAGATCTCCGAGGCCAGCTCGTCGAGCAGCGCCTTGTGGGCGTTGGCGTCGATTTCGCGCTTGAGCAGCTTTTCGGCACCGGTCACGGCCAGCGCGGACACCTGCTTGCGCAGATCTTCGCGGGCACGGTTGGCGGCGGCGTCGATTTCGGCCTGGGCCAGATCCTTCTGACGGGTGGCTTCGGCAACCGCTTCGTTGCGGGCCGCGTCGACGATCTGGTTGGCGCGCGCGTGGGCCTGGTCGATGATCTCGTTGGCCTTGGTGCGGGCTTCCTTCAGCGCTTCATTGACCTTTTCCTGCGCCTGGGCCAGATCTTTCTGGCTGCGGTCGGCAGCAGCGAGGCCTTCAGCGATCTTCTGCTGGCGCTCTTCGATCGCGTTCATCAGCGGCGGCCAGATCTTGGTCGCGATGAGCCAGATCAGGGCGGCAAAGGCCAGGGCCTGGGCGATGAGGGTAAAACCGATATCCATGGGGTTCGCTCAGTCGGTTGTGACGGGATGGATGCGCCGCCACACGGGCGGCGCCTCCGAACCTTCATCCGCGACCAGGCGCCGGAGGCGCCCGGTCGTTTCACTTTCGCTGGATCAGCCAGCGATCGCCGGCAGGCGCGAGACGAACTCGCCGACCAGCGGGTTGGCGAAGGCGAACAGCAGGCCCACGGCGACCGAGATGATGAAGGCGGCGTCGATCAGGCCGGCGGTGATGAACATGCGGACCTGCAGGACCGGGATCAGTTCCGGCTGGCGCGCGGCCGACTCCAGGAACTTACCGGCCATGATGGCCAGACCCAGACCGGCGCCCAGCGCGGCCAGGCCGATCATGATGCCGACGGCGAGGACGGTGGAGCTCTGAACTTGGGCGAGATTGGTCAGGACGGCGAAGTACATGGTTTTCTCCAGGAACTTGATTGCTAAGGGTTTAGAAACAAACGGATGAAGGGTGAAGCGAAACTCAGTGAGCGTCTTCCGACAGGCTCAGGTACACGATGGACAGCATCATGAAGATGAAGGCCTGCAGCGGGATCACCAGCAGGTGGAACAGCATCCAGCCGAAGCCGGCGAACGCGCCTGCAAACATGCCGGCGATACCTGCACCGCCCAGCACCCAGATCAGCAGGAACACGATTTCACCGCCGAACATGTTGCCGAACAGTCGCATCGCCAGCGAAATCGGCTTGCTCAGCCACTCGACGATGTTCAGGATCAGGTTGAACGGCATCATCCACTTGCCGAACGGCGCGGTCAGGAATTCCTTGGTGAAGCCACCAATACCCTTGGAGCGCAGCGCGAAGAACAGCATCAGGAAGAACACGCTGATCGACATGCCCAGCGTGGCATTGACGTCGGCGGTCGGGACCGGCTTCCAGTACGGCACGCCCATCAGTTCGAGCGGCTTGGCGATGAAATCGGCCGGGATCATCTTGATGAGGTTCATCAGGAGGATCCAGAAGAAGATCGTGATCGCGATCGGGGTCACCAGCTTGCTGGTGCCGTGGTAGGTGTCCTTGGCCTGGCGGTCAACGAACTCCAGGCAGATCTCGACGAAGGCCTGCCACTTGCCCGGCACCCCCGCAGTGGCCTTGCGGGTCGCCATCCAGAAGGCGACGACCATCACCAGGCCCATCAGCAGCGAGGTCACCAGCGTGTCCACGTGGATTGCCCACGGGGTGCCATGACCTGCAGTCAGATTGTGCAGGTGATGCTGGATGTAGGAGGTGGGAGTAAGCGCCTCGCCTGCCATGTGTCCGGAACCTTAAGTTAAATGAATTCGATTAGCGCCTGGCCATGGCCAGGACCTGGAACATCAACCCGACGGCGATACCGGCCAACAGCGCCAATGCAGGCAGCTTGAAGACCACGAACCCCACCACCAGGACACCAAAAACGAGTACCCACTTGGCCACCACCGCGACGATCAGGCGCGCCATCGCCGAACCGGCGCCCAGCGCACCACCGCCCAGTGCCATCCGGGCCGCCACCCAGCCACCTGCCGAGACCGCCACGCCGGATGCCAGGGCACCGAGGGCATAGTTCGGCCCGACCAGCAGGAAGGCCAGAGCCAGGACAGCCACTGCGGCCAGCGGGTAGACCGCGGCGCGCAGCATCAGTCGCCGACCCGTTTCTACGGAGTTCAGCACAGGACGTCCCGCGTGGTTGCAAGTGAATGGCTGAGGCGGCTAAAGCAGGGGGGGCCTCATCGAGCCGCCAAATTATAGCAATGGGACAATTTGCGAGACAACCGCTGCCTGTTCATACCGGAACAGTGCAAGTTGCGGTATGGGCAGGAAATTTGCGGACCATCGGGGGGACAATGACGTCCACACGATGCTGCGCTGCAACGCATTGAACTTTGGTCGAACCCCGCGGAACTTTCCGGCGGCGGCCCGGTCCGACCTTGCGACCTGCCCGCAGCAACCTCGTCGACGCTTCGCCCTGCAGGTCCCACGATGGCCCCGAAGCCGCGCTCCGGGGCCATCTTCTTGATTCTTTGCACGGGCGTGACCGCGCTGAACCGTCCACATCGCGTGGACCATACGTTCACGCATGGTGGACGCGGACGTCCGGCACAGTGGCCTTCATTCCGATGAACCACTGCAAGGACTCTTCGATGCGCTCCGTACCCACCCTGCTCGCCCTCTCCCTGCTTGCCGCTGGCGCGTTCCATGCCGACGGCGCCCGCGCCGCGGAGGGCGATGACCGCTTCGCGCTGCGCCTGGGTGCCATGAACATCGACTCGGACAACACCCTGCGCGGCAATACCACCGTCGCCGGCCAGGACATCGGCTTCTCCGAGGACTTCAAGCTGGGCGGCAAGGAATGGGAGCCGCGCATCGACGGCATGTTCCGCATCAGCAACCGCCAGCGCCTGCTGTTCAACTACTTCAAGTACGACAAGGACCGCCGCGAGACGCTGGGCCAGGACATCTCCTTCGGCAACGTCAACGTGCCGGCCGACAGCTTCGTCAAGGCCGAACTGAAGTACCAGGTCGCCAGCCTGGTGTACGACTACTCGGTGGTGGACACCGAAACGTTCGACCTCGGCCTGCAGCTGGGTGCCGAGTACGCCAAGGTCAGCACCAAGGGCTATGCCGATCTGGGCACCCTGTATGAAGGCCAGTTCCTGGACGAGAAGACCGACGGCGTGGCGCCGGTGGTTGGCGCGCGGCTGAGCTTCACGCCGTCGGAGAAGTGGATGATCACCCTGCAGGGCCAGTACCTGAACACCCGCTGGGGCAGCTTCGATGACTACAAGGGCGACCTCAGCCGCGCCAACGCGATCGTCGATTACCGCTTCACCGACAACTTCGGCGTGTTCGCCGGCTACGACTGGTTCAAGCTGGACGCCGACAAGAAGGGCAGCGATGGCACCATCGGCCTGAAGCAGGAATTCAAGGGCCCGGTGGCCGGTATCAGCGTCAGCTTCTAAGCGTTACCGCTCTCTCTCTCTCTCTCTCTCTCTCCAACGCGGCGCCCGGGCAACCAGGCGCCGCGTTTTTTTGTGTTTCCGTGCACTGTTGGTGGGTCGAACGGGTGGCTGATGGTGTGTCGGGGGCTGGCTGTGCCCGCCACCCGCGGCGCGGCCACGACCCTCGCCACAACGGCAACCGAAGCCTCATGCCATCTTCAGGCAACAAAAAACCCGGCGTTCGCCGGGTTCTTCGTCTACAGCGCGCGAGCGCGTTATTTCTTCTTCGGCATGTACAGATCGGTGATCGTGCCGTCGTAGATCTCCGACGCCATCGCCACCGACTCGCTCAGCGTCGGGTGGGCATGGATGGTGTGGCCGATGTCTTCGGCTTCGGCACCCATTTCGATGGCCAGGCCGATCTCGGCCAGCAGGTCACCGGCGTGCACGCCGACGATGGCACCACCGATGATGCGGTGGGTCTCTTCGTCGAAGATCAGCTTGGTGAAGCCCTCGGTACGGCCGATGCCGATCGCGCGGCCGCTGGCGGCCCACGGGAACTTGGCCACGCCGACCTTCAGGCCCTTGGCCTTGGCTTCGGTTTCGGTCACGCCAACCCAGGCGATTTCCGGGTTGGTGTAGGCCACCGACGGAATCACGCGGGCGACCCACTCCTTCTTGTGGCCGGCAGCCACTTCGGCGGCCAGCTTGCCTTCGTGCGTGGCCTTGTGGGCCAGCATCGGGTTGCCGACGATGTCGCCGATGGCAAAGATGTGCGGCACGTTGGTGCGCATCTGGCGATCAACCGGGATGAAGCCGCGCTCGGTGACCTGCACGCCGGCCTTCTCGGCATCGATCTTCTTTCCGTTCGGCGAGCGGCCCACGGCCACCAGCACGCGGTCGAAGGTGCCCTGCGCCAGGGCCGGCGTCTGGCCTTCCTCGGCGGCTTCGAAGGTCACGGTGATGCCCTTGGCATCGGCGGTGACGCCCGACGCCTTGGTCTTCAGGTGGACTTCGATGCCCTGCTTCTTCAGGCGGTCGGCCAGCGGCTTGACCAGGTCCTTGTCGGCGCCCGGCATCAGCTGGTCCATGAACTCGACCACGGTGACCTTGCTGCCCAGCGCGCCATACACGGTGGCCATTTCCAGGCCGATGATGCCGCCGCCGACGACCAGCAGCGAGCCCGGCACGTCGGCCAGCTCCAGCGCGTCGGTGGAATCCATCACGCGCTTGTCGTCCCACGGGAAGTTGGGCAGCTTCACCGCCTGCGAACCGGCGGCGATGATGCACTTCTGGAAGCGCAGCAGCTGGGTGCTGCCGTCGGCGGCGGTGATTTCCAGTTCGTTGGCCGAAACAAACTTGCCGACGCCCTGCACGTTGCGGACTTTGCGCTGCTTGGCCATGCCGGCCAGGCCCTTGGTCAGCTGGTTGACGACCTTTTCCTTGTACTGGCGCAGCTTGTCCAGGGTGATGGTCGGCTTGCCGAACTCGACGCCGAAATCACCGGCATGGGCCACTTCGTCGATGACCGCTGCGGCGTGCAGCAGGGCCTTGGACGGAATGCAGCCGACGTTGAGGCAGACGCCGCCGAGGCTGGCGTAACGCTCGACCAGCACCGTGTCCAGGCCGACGTCGGCGGCACGGAAGGCGGCGGTGTAGCCGCCCGGGCCCGAGCCCAGCACGACCATCTCGCATTCGATGTCGGCCGGCTTGCCGCTGGACAGCGCCGGCTTCGGTGCGGCCGGCTCGGCCGGGGCGCGGTGCGACGGGGTCACCGGCGGCTTGCTGGCCGGGGCGGCGGCCGCAGGGGCCGGCGCAGCCGCCTTGGCCGGGGCGTCGGCGGCGCCTTCGGTGTCCAGCAGCACGACCACGGCCCCTTCGGACAGGGTGTCGCCCAGCTTGACCTTCAGCTCCTTGACCACGCCTGCGGCCGAGGACGGCACTTCCAGGGTGGCCTTGTCCGACTCCAGGGTCACCAGACCCTGGTCCTTCTTCACCGTGTCGCCGACGGCGACCAGCACTTCGATCACCGGCACATCGCTGTAATCGCCGATGTCGGGAACCTTGATTTCAATCGTGGCCATGGTGGTTTTCCTCGTGCCCGCCGGCGTGGCCGGCAGGCTGTCACTGCATCTGTTCACGCGGCTGCGCCAGCAGGCAGCGGCCGCACGGTGGGGGCGAAGCGGTGCCTTACAGCAGCACGCGACGCATGTCGGCCAGTACCTGCGACAGGTACGTGGTGAAGCGTGCGGCCAGGGCGCCATCGATGACGCGGTGGTCGTAGCTCAGCGACAGCGGCAGCATCAGCTTCGGTGCGAATTCCTTGCCGTTCCAGACCGGCTGGATGGACGACTTGGAGACGCCGAGGATGGCCACTTCCGGTGCATTGACGATCGGGGTGAACGCGGTGCCACCGATGCCGCCCAGCGAGCTGATCGAGAAGCAGCCACCGCTCATGTCGGCCGGGCCCAGCTTGCCGTCGCGCGCCTTCTTGGCCAGTTCGCCGGTTTCCTGCGCGATCTGCACCACGCCCTTCTTGTCGACATCGCGGATGACCGGAACCACCAGGCCGTTCGGCGTGTCGGCAGCGAAGCCGATGTTGAAGTACTTCTTCAGGGTCAGGTTCTCGCCGCTGGCATCCAGCGAGGCGTTGAATTCCGGGAACTTCTTCAGCGCCGCGGCGCTGGCCTTGATCAGGAAGGCAAGCATGGTCAGCTTGATGCCGGCCTTCTCGTTCTCCTTGTTCAGCGCCACGCGCAGGCCTTCCAGGTCGGTGATGTCGGCCTGCTCGAACTGGGTGACGTGCGGGATCATGGCCCAGTTGCGGGCCAGGTTCGCACCCGAAATCTTCTTGATGCGCGACAGCGGCTGCACTTCGACGTCGCCGAACTTGCTGAAATCGACCTTCGGCCACGGCAGCAGGTTCAGGCCACCCCCGGCGGCCACGGTGCCGCCGGCAGCGGCCGGGGTACCCCCACTGAGCGCGGCCTTGACGAACTTCTGCACGTCGGCCCTGGTGATGCGGCCACCCTTTTCGGTGCCGCTGACCTGCAGCAGGTCCACGCCAAGCTCGCGGGCGAACACGCGCACCACCGGCGAGGCGTAGGGCACCTTGGCCGGCAGCACGCCGTCGGCATTGAACTGCACCGGCGGGCTGCTCGGCGCACCGGCCGACGGCGCGCTGGCCATCTCGCGGGCCGCCAGCTTGTCCGGCTGCGCGGGCACGGCAACCGGCTCGACCTTGGTTGCGGTCTCGGCAGCGGCGGGGGCCGCTGCAGCCGCCGCCTGGGTCGGGGCCGGGGCCGGGGCGGCAGCGCCTTCAGACGCGATAATCGCCACCACGTCGCCCTGCGACAGGTTGTCGCCGACCTTGACCTTCAGTTCCTTGACCACGCCGGCCACCGAGGACGGCACTTCCATGGTCGCCTTGTCGCTTTCCAGCGTGACCAGGCCCTGGTCCTTCTTCACCGTATCGCCCACGGCGACCAGCACTTCGATGACCGGGATGCCACTGTAGTCGCCGATATCCGGCACCCGGGCTTCCACCGCACCACCACTGGCCGCAGCGGCCGGGGCGGGCTGGGCCGCCGGAGCGGCCGGTGCCGGGGCTGCCGCCTTGGCCGGAGCCGGGGCAGCGGCAGCGGCAGCCGGGGCAGCAGCGGGCTGCGCGGATTCGCCTTCGGCCACTTCGATCAGCGCCACGACCTTGCCTTCGGACAGGGTGTCACCGAGCTTGACCTTCAGTTCCTTGACCACGCCGGCCACCGAGGACGGTACTTCCATGGTCGCCTTGTCGCTTTCCAGCGTGACCAGGCCCTGGTCCTTCTTCACCGTATCGCCGACGGCAACAAGCACCTCGATTACCGGGATATCGCTGTAGTCACCGATATCGGGGACACGTGCTTCCTTGATTTCGGCCATGGGGAGAACTCCGGCAATCTGGTGTAGGGAAACGTCTATTGTGCGGCCAGCGCGGTCCAGCGCCAACCGTTACAGGTGTTTTCAGTACGCACGCAGCCGGGACACGCTGTTGCCCATGGGTCGCCGGCGGCTCCAGTGGGTAGCGTATTGTCCTGCCGATGTCCGCTTCATGTCGCCCGTGCGACGGCCACCGGCTGCCAGGCCTGGCGCAGCCGCGGCAGGGACCACGCGGCGTTGGCCGGGCTGGTGGACGGCAGTGCCAGCACCGTCGGTGCCCGCGCCAGCTGCGGCATGACCCGGCGTTGGAACGCCTGCATCGCCGCCGCTCCGTTGCAGCCGATCAGCTGCAGGTCAGGCAGGCCGGCGATCAGTTCGGGCAGCGCATTGGCCACTTCCGTGCCGCGCACGATATCCGCGTCCAGGCTGCCGCGGCGCTGGCATTGGCCGATCACATCCCACAGGCCAACGCCGGCGCCGAGCAGCGCCTGCATGCGCTGCCGGTAGGGCTGCGCCGCATCGAAACCGCACAGTCCGGCCAGCAGCGGCCAGAAACGGTTGCGCGGATGCGCGTAGTACTGCTGCGCCTGCAGTGATGCGATACCCGGCATCGAACCGAGCAGCAGCACGCGGCAGTTCGCATTCACCTGCGCGGGCAGACCGGTGCACAGGGTGCTTTCGCTCACATTGCCTCCAACTGCATGAATATCGTGGATCGCGGAAAAGCCCATGAAAACAGGTCTCCCGCGCTGTTCGCTGAACAACTGCAACTATTTTTTAACGCGCGTCGGATTCGATTCATGTTGGGGCGACTACGGTGTGCTCGCCCCGCAACCGGGGGCCCAAAAACAAGAAACAACAGGAGATTCCCCCATGCGCTCCATCCGTATCCTGAGTCTCGCCCTGCTGACCTCCGCCGCGTTCGCACCGGCTGCCTTCGCGCAGGACAGCAGCACCACCGACACCGCTTCGGGCAAGCATTTTGCCGTGGTTGGCGGCGTCTCGCTGCTGCAGCCGAAGAATGACCCGATCGACGGCATCAAGAAGGTCGACGGCGGCCCGGCGCCGACCGTGAGCTTCAGCTACTACATCAACGACAACTGGGCCGTTGAGCTGTGGGGCGCCGCCGACAAGTTCGACCACCGCGTGAAGGGTCCGGGCAACACCCGCCTGGGCAGCGTCGAGCAGCAGCCGGTGGCCCTGAGCGGCCAGTACCACTTCGGCCAGGCCGACAACGTGTTCCGTCCGTTCGTGGGCGTGGGTTACTTCCAGTCGGCCTTCAGCAACGAAACGCTGGCTGATGGCAGCAGCTCGGACATCCGCCTGAAGGATGCCAAGGGCGTGATCGGCACCGTCGGTGTGGACATGAACATCAACTCGACCTGGTTCGCCCGTGCCGACGCCCGCTACATGCGCTCGCGCCCGGACGTGAAGGTCGGTGGCGAGAAGATCGGTGAAGCCAAGATGGATCCGTGGACCGTCGGCTTCGGCATCGGTGCCCGCTTCTGATCCAGGCAGCACCTGCGTCACTGCGGTAATGCGACGGGCCCTGCGGGGCCCGTCGTCGTTTCCGTCACCCGCTGACGGTAGAGTCGACTCACAGTCGACTCTACGCACACACACACGGGAGGCGGAGGCGCGATGGACGACATCGACCTGCTGGTGATCGGCGGTGGCATCAACGGTGCCGGCATCGCCCGTGATGCCAGTGGCCGCGGCCTGAAGGTGCTGCTGTGCGAACAGCACGATCTGGCCGCGCACACCTCCAGCGCCAGCAGCAAACTGATCCACGGCGGCCTGCGCTATCTGGAACAGGGTGAGTTCGGGCTGGTACGCAAGGCACTGGGCGAACGCGAGGTGGTACGTCGGCAGGCCCCCTTCCTGGTGCGGCCGCTGCGCTTCGTGCTGCCCTGGGAACCGCACCTGCGCCCGCGCTGGATGCTGCGTGCCGGGCTCTGGCTGTACGACACGCTGGGCCGCCGCAGTGCCGCGTTCCCGGCATCGCGCGCGATCGACCTGGGCAGGGACCCGCTGGGCGCGCTGCTGTCGCCTCACCTGCGGCAGGCCTTCAGTTACGCCGACGCACAGGTGGACGATGCGCGCCTGGTGGTGCTCACCGCGCTGGATGCCGCGCGGCGCGGCGCACGCATCCTGACCGGCACCCGCTGCGTGGAGCTGCGACCGGCAGCCGGGCGCTGGCAGGTCCACCTGCAGGACCGCGCGGGCCACCCGCAGACGCTGAGCGCGCGCGCGGTGGTCAATGCCGCGGGGCCGTGGGCCGGCGGCCTGCTCGAACGCATGCATGCGCGCAGCGGTGGCCCTGCCCTGCGCCTGGTGCAGGGCAGCCACATCGTGCTGCGTCGTCCCTGGCCGGGCGACGATGCGTGCCTGCTGCAGCAGCCCGATGGCCGCGTCGTGTTCCTGCTGCCCTTCGCCGATGACCACCTGCTGGTGGGCACGACCGATACCGACTACCGCGGCGATCCGGCACGCTGCCATGTGCTGCCGGCGGAAGTGGACTACCTGTGCACGGCGGCCAACCGCTACCTGCGCGAACCGCTGTCGCGCGCTGAGGTGGTCTGGCAGTTCGCCGGCGTGCGCCCACTGCTGGCCGACCCCGACCCGCAGGCGGCGAAGCTGAGCCGCGACTACCGGCTGCAGCTGCACGATGGCGCCGCGCCGGCCGTGCACGTGCTGGGCGGCAAGCTGACCACGTTCCGCGTGCTGGCCGAGGAGGCCCTGGACCTGTTGCGCCCCTACCTGCCGCAGATGGGGGCGGCGTGGACGGCATCCGGCGACCCGCTGCCCGGCAGCGACTGGGGCGATGCCGGGCAGGCGCGATCACGCCTGCAGGCGCTGGCGCCCTGGCTCGCGCCGGACACCGCGCAGCGCTGGGCCAGGGCCTACGGCAGCCGCAGCGCGGCGCTGCTGCAGGGGGTGCGCGGCATGGATGATCTTGGCGAGGCGTTCGGCGGCGGCCTGCATGCGCGCGAAGTGGCATTCCTGCGCGACCATGAGTGGGCACGCTGCGCCGAAGACGTGCTGTGGCGGCGCAGCAAGCTGGGGCTGCGGCTGGACGCGACGCAGGTGGCGCGGCTGCAGGCGTGGATGCAGGGTCGGTAGCGCCGGGCCGTGCCCGGCTGCACGCCGGAAGCGCCGCGCTGCGCGCTCGCGGGGCATGGCCCCGCGCTACCTGCATTCGTCGCGGCCCGGTAGCGCCGGGCCACGCCCGGCGGATCGTGGCCGAAGCCCGCGCTGCGCGCTCGCGGGGCATGGCCCCGCGCTACCTGCATTCGTCGCGGCCCCGGTAGCGCCGGGCCGTGCCCGGTCGCACGCCGGAAGCGCCGCGCTGCGCTCGCGGGGCATGGCCCCGCGCTACCTGCATTCGTCGCAGCCCCGGTAGCGCCGGGCCGTGCCCGGCGGCACGCCGGAAGCGCCGCGCTGCGCGCTCGCGGGGCATGGCCCCGCGCTACCTGCATTCGTCGCGGCCCCGGTAGCGCCGGGCCGTGCCCGGCGGCACGCCGGAAGCGCCGCGCTGCGCGCTCGCGGGGCATGGCCCCGGGCTACCTGCATTCGTCGCGGCCCCGGTAGCGCCGCGCCATGCCCGGCGGATCGTGGCCGATGCATTACGATCACCCCATCGCTACCGGAGACGCTGCATGACGCCCCGTTACGTGCTGGCCATCGACCAGGGAACCACCAGTTCCCGCGCCATCCTGTTCGATCGCGCCGGCGACATCGTCGGCAGCGCGCAGCGCGAATTCGCGCAGCTGTTCCCGCAGCCGGGCTGGGTCGAGCACGATCCGCGCGAGATCCTCACCAGCGTGTACGCCACACTGACCGAACTGCTCAGCCGCGAGCAGATCGATCCGCGGCACATCGCCGCCCTGGGCATCACCAACCAGCGTGAAACCACCGTGGTCTGGGACCGCGCCAGCGGCCAGCCGATCCACAACGCCATCGTCTGGCAGTCGCGGCAAAGCCAGGCGATCTGCGAGCGGCTCCGCTCCGATGGCCACGAAGCGCTGATCCGCGAGCGCACCGGGCTGCTGATCGATGCGTATTTCTCAGCCACCAAGGTGCGCTGGATCCTGGACCACGTGGAAGGCGCCCAGCAGCGCGCCGAGCGTGGTGAACTGCTGTTCGGCACCATCGACAGCTGGCTGGTGTGGAACCTCAGCGGCGGCCAGGCGCACGTGACCGACTACAGCAATGCCGCGCGCACGCTGCTGTTCAACATCCATACCCTGGGGTGGGACGACGAGCTGCTGGCCCTGCTCGACATCCCGCGCGCGATGCTGCCGCAGGTGCGCGACTCCAGCGCGGTATATGCGCACACCCGCCCGCAGTTCTTCTTCGACCACCCGATCCCGATTGCCGGCATCGCAGGCGACCAGCAGGCCGCCCTGTTCGGCCAGGCCTGTTTCCAGCCGGGCATGGTCAAGAATACCTATGGCACCGGCTGTTTCATGCTGATGCACACCGGCACGCAGGCGGTGCGCTCGCGCAACGGCCTGCTCACCACCATCGCCTGGGGCCTGGATGGCAAGGTGGAATACGCCCTGGAAGGCTCGATCTTCATCGCCGGCTCGGTGGTGCAGTGGCTGCGTGATGGCCTGCAGATGATCGGCCGCGCCAGCGACAGCCAGGCGCTGGCCGCACAGGTGCCGGACAGCGCCGGCGTCTACCTGGTACCGGCGTTCGTCGGCCTGGGCGCGCCCTACTGGCGCAGCGATGTACGCGGGGCGATGTTCGGCCTGACCCGGGGCACCGGCAAGGCCCACTTCGTGCGCGCAGCACTGGAGGCGATGGCCTACCAGACCCGCGACGTGCTCGATGCGATGCAGTCCGATGCGGGCATCGCCTTGAGTGAACTGCGCGCCGATGGTGGGGCGATCAGCAACGATTTCCTGGCCGGCTTCCAGGCCGACATCCTGGGCGTGCCGGTGCTGCGGCCACGGTTGACCGAGACCACCGCACTGGGTGCGGCCTACCTGGCCGGGCTGGCGGTCGGTTTCTGGGAAAGCCGCGAGCAGATCGCGGCGCAATGGGGCCTGGATCGGCGCTTCGCGCCGCAGATGGCGGCGGCCCAGCGCGAGAGACTGTACGCAGGGTGGCAGCAGGCCGTTGCCGCCACCCTCGCCTTCCACGTCGATTGAGGGGGGTAGCGCCGGGCCATGCCCGGCGAGCTTCGATTCCGCCGGGCATGGCCCGGCGCTACCGGAACCTCAGAAGGCCGGCAGCACCGAGCCCTTGTACTTGGTCTCGATGAAGGTCTTCACCTGCGGGCTGGTCAGCGCCTTGGCCAGCTTCTGCACGCGCGCGTCGTCCTTGTTGTCGGGGCGTGCGACCAGGAAATTCACGTACGGCGAATCCTTGCTTTCGATCGCCAGCGCGTCCTTGGTCGGGTTGAGGCCGGCATCCAGGGCGTAGTTGGTGTTGATCAGGGCCAGGTCGACCTGGTCGAGCACGCGCGGCAGCATCGCCGAATCCAGCTCGCGGAACTTCAGCTTCTTCGGATTGGCCACGATGTCGCGCTGGGTCGACAGCGCATTGGCCGGGTCCTTCAGCTCGATCACGCCGGCCTTGTGCAGCAGGATCAGCGCGCGGCTGTTGTTGCTCGGATCGTTCGGGATGACCACGTCGGCTCCCTCGCGCAGTTCAGCCAGCGACGTGACCTTGCGCGAGTAGGCGCCGAACGGCTCGATATGCACGCCGATCACCTTGGTCAGATCGGTCTTGCGGTCGCGGTTGTACGCATCCAGGTACGGCTCGGTCTGGAAGTAGTTGGCGTCCACCTGCTTCTGCACCAGCTGGTCGTTGGGCTGCACGTAGTCGTTGAACACGCGCACGTCCAGCTCCACGCCTTCCTGCTTGAGGATCGGCTTGACCACGTCGAGGATCTCGGCGTGCGGCACGGCCGTAGCAGCCACCACCAGCTTCTGCGAAGGCTCGCCGGACTTGCCGCAGGCGGTCAGGGCCAGCGCAGCGGCGAACAGGGGCAACAGGAGGGTCTTCTTCATGGGGGCAACGGGTCTCTCGGGGGAGGATCAGGAGTGTTCGTAGTTGGTCAGGGCCAGGCCCAGCAGCGCCTTGGCCTGCTCGCGCAGCATCACCGGCTCGACGATCTCGGCATCGGAACCGTAGTGCAGCACGTCCATCAGCAGTTCGCGCGAGACGCTGTAGGGCACCTTCAGCTCGTAGCGACCGTCGGGCAGGAAGCGCCCCTGCTGCTTGGAATGCCAGTGCTCATCGGCCACCCAGCGCGCCGCCTTGGCACTGAACAGGATGGTCGCCCAGCCCTTGGGCGCACCGGAAAAGATGCCGTAGCTGGCACCCAGCTGCTCGTCCAGCTCACTGTCGGCGACATCGCGGGCGGCGCTGTCGATCACCCGCGCCTTGTAGATGCGATCCACCGCGAAACTGCGCAGGGCCTCGCGATCATGGTCCCAGCCGTCCAGGTACCAGTTGTCGCGGTAGTGGGTCAGCCGCTGCGGCGACACGGTGCGCTTGGTCGCTTCATCGGTCGAGCGGGCCCGGTATTCGAAGCCCAGCTGGCGGCGCTCCAGCACCGCCGAGGCCACCGAACGGAAGCTGGCCTCGTCGAACTTGCGGCCCCGGTGCGGAATCACCCGGACCCGGTCGACCGGCCAGCTGGACACCCCGGCCTGCGCGGCAAGCAGGCCCTCGATGCGCTGCTGCAGCGGTGCCAGCACCGAGGACAGGACGCCGCCCCCGGTCCGCGCCAGCAGGTGCTGCGAGGCCAGCAGGGCGTGCAGCTCCTCCGAACTCAACCACAGGCCGGGCAGCTCGAAGCGGTCGCTCTCGTCGGCCAGGTAGCGGAAGCCGGCCTCGCCGTCGCCCTCGATCGGCGCCATCAGCGCGTCGCGCAGGAAGGCCAGGTCGCGGTAGACGGTCGCACGGGAGCACCCGAGCTTGTCCTGCAGGGTCGCCACCGTCACCGGATAGCGTGCGGACTTGAGCAGACGATGCAGGGCGGTGATGCGTTCGTATCGGTCCATGCCCCCGATTATGTCCGAGTCGCGGCCGTTGTGGCGGAGGTTTGGGCTATCGTGGTCGCCCCTGCCCCGCGGAGCGCCCGATGCGCCGCTTGTCCGTCCTGCCCCTGCTGGCCTGCCTGCTGCTGGTGGCCTGCGACCGCGCGCCCCCGCCTGACGGCAGCGCTGCGCCCCTGCCCGTGCCCGCGGCGGATCCCGCCCAGGCGGTGCTGGCGGCCAGCCAGCGCTTCGCCGCCCTGCGCAGCTTCCATGCCGAACTGGACGTGCTGGGCGCGGCGCAGCCGGTCCGCGCGGCGATGGACTTCGTCGCCCCGGACCGTTTCCGGGTGCAGACCCTGGCCGGGCCGCAGGTGATCATCGGCGACACCATGTTCCTGCAGGCCGACGATGCGATCCGCCAGGTGCCGACCCCGCCGGGCCTGCTGGAGCAGTGGCGCAACCCGCTGCCGGCCGACGTGCCCGCACCGGCCCTGCAGGCCGAAGACCTGGGCAGCCAGGCACTGGACGGTGTCCCCACCCGCCACTACCGCCTGCGCGGCGCCGGCGGCGAGCGCCTGGAGTACTGGGTGGATGCGCAGGGCCTGCCGCGGCAGATCGTGCGCAGCGGCAGCAACAACGGCAAGGCCTATCAGCTGCGGCTGCGCTATTCACGCTTCAACGATCCGGATGTCCGTATCGAGCGGCCCTGAACAGGCGCTGTGGCAAACGCCTGCTGAAGCGCGCATTGGATCGATTCGGACGGTCATCACGCATCCAGTATCATCACCGGCTGTCAACCGCTCCGGAGAGCCCTCGATGTCCCTGCGCGTGTCCCTGCTGATCCCCCTGCTGCTGTGCGCGCCACTGGCCCATGCGCAGGATGCCTCCGAACTGGCGGCGATGTCCTCGCCGTGGAGCGGCAGTGGCGGCGAGCTCGGCTTCGCCTCGGCCCGCGGCAACAGCAGCACCGAGAGCTTCAACGGCCGCCTGCGCCTGCGCTATACCGACGGTGACTGGGTGCACAGCATGGACCTGTTCGGTCTGCGATCCAGCTCCAAGGTGACCGAAACCAACGATGACGGCACCACCACCCGCCGCAACAACACCACCGCCAACCGCTATACCGGCAGCGCCGGCAGCGCGCTGCAGCTGGGCGAGCACCGCCAGCTGACCGCCACGGTGCGTACCGAGCGCGACGATTTCGCCACCTACGACCGCCAGAGTTCGTTCGGTCTGGGTTACGGCACGCGGCTGTGGAACACCGACCGGTTCTCGTTCGATGCGCAGATCGGCCCCGGTGTGCGCCGCACCCACAGCACCGAAGACGACCGCACCCGCACCGGCCTGATCGGTCGTGGCCTGTTCGACCTGAAGTACTCGCTGACCGGCAACACCGACCTGATCAACACCCTGCTGGTCGAATCGGGTTCGTACAACACCTTTGGCCAGAACGATTTCGGCGTATCGGTGAGCATGAACGAACACCTGGCACTGAAGGCCGGCTGGCAGGCCCGTTACAACAG
Source organism: Stenotrophomonas sp. 704A1 (assembly GCF_030549525.1). Taxonomy (NCBI): domain Bacteria; kingdom Pseudomonadati; phylum Pseudomonadota; class Gammaproteobacteria; order Lysobacterales; family Lysobacteraceae; genus Stenotrophomonas; species Stenotrophomonas tuberculopleuritidis. The sequence goes on from NZ_CP130831.1 coordinate 4,108,921, forward strand.
CGACGTGGCCGAGGACAAGCGCAGGACCGACACGCTGACCACGATGAACGTGGTCTACAAGTTCAAATGAGAAACGGGCGCCGCAGGGCGCCCGTTCTTTATTTGTAGAGTCGAGCCATGCTCGACTGCTGTTGGCCAGCCAGGAAAGAGCCGTCGAGCATGGCTCGACTCTACAGATCGGCGGCTCAGACGTTCAGCAGTTCGCCGGCACCGGCATCCAGCAGCATCTTCGCCACGCGCTGGCCCAGCGCGTCCGGGTCGCTGGCGGGCCCCACGGCCTCGGCGCGCACCGCACGGCCATCGCTGGCACTGCCGACCAGGCCCTGCAGGTGCAGATCCTGCCCCTGCCACTGCGCGATGGCCGCCACCGGTACATGGCAGCTGCCATGCAAGGCACGGTTCATTGCCCGCTCGGCCTCCACGCAGGCACGCGTGGACGCATCGTCCAGCCGTGCAAACAGCGCCATCAATGCCGCGTTGCCACCGTCGCACTCCACCGCGACCGCCCCCTGCGCCGGTGCCGGCAGCCACTGTGGCGGCTGCAGCCGCGCGACGATACGCGCGCCCAGGCCGAGGCGTTCCAGCCCGGCCACGGCCAGCACGATGGCGTCATAGCCGCCGTTGTCGAGCTTGGCCAGGCGGGTGTTGACGTTGCCACGCAGGTCCAGCAGCTGCAGGTCCGGCCGCAGCGCACGCAGCTGGGCCTGGCGGCGCAGCGACGAGGTCCCGACGCGGGCCCCGAGCGGCAGCGCCTCCAGCGATGCATAGAGATTGGAAACGAACCCGTCGGCCGGATCATGCCGGGTCAGCATTGCCGGCAGCGCGAACGGCGCATCCAGTTCCATCGGCACATCCTTCAGCGAATGCACCGCGCAGTCGGCCTCACCGCGCAGCATGGCCAGCTCCAGCTCCTTCAGGAACAGGCCCTTGCCGCCGATGGCGGCGAGCGAGCGGTCAAGCACTTCATCGCCGCGGGTGCTCATCGGCACCAGTTCCACGTGCAGGCCAGGGTGGACCTGGCGCAGTCGATCGGCGACGTGTTCGCTCTGCCAGAGGGCGAGCGGGCTTTTGCGGGTGGCGATGCGGACGGTATCCATCCGGTCATTATCGCGCCTTCGGCGCGGATACGGCCAACGGCGGAGCCCCTCGTGGCTGGAAGCAACAGCTTTGCTTGGCCGGGCGGGGTGGACTGCGCAGGGGTCGCTGCAAGTACGTCCATGTAAGCTCGGTCGCCGCATCCATGCGGCTCACGCCCCTGCGCAGCCCCCCCGCCCGGCCTCTGACAGTTTCCGTGCGCGTCAGCCACGGAAGATCAAAAAAGCAGGGCAACAGCGGGTCGCGACGCTCTAAGCCGAGCATGGCTCGGCTCTACATTTCTCCCCCTCCGACAACACCAACGCTTTTGCCGTCCGACGCAGTGGACAACAAGAGGGTTGGGCCGGGGTGGGGGCGCGGGACCGTTGGCGCCAGGGATGGCGCCATCGAGCCCCATGGATGGGTTCACCGCGTGTCCCGCGCCCCCACCCCGGCCCGACCCAATACGTAAAAACAACGAGCCATGACCCGCTGTTGCTGTTGCTGTTGCTTCAGACGTCGCTCGCAAGCAGTCGCGGCCGCAGGCCGCGCGGAAAACCTACAGATGCCGCAGTTCCTGCTTCAGCGTCGCCACGCAGCGGCGGCTGACCTCCAGCGGCTGCTTGCCATGCCGCAGCACCGCCTGCACCTGCCCACCGCTGCCCCGCCGCAGTTCCACCAGCTCGTGGCGCGCCACCAGGCAGTTGCGGTGGATGCGCACGAAGCGACTGGCGAATTCCTCTTCCAGCGACTTCAGCGATTCCTCGATCAGGTCCTCGCCACGCGCGTGGTGCACCACCACGTACTTCTCTTCGGCCTGCAGGTAATGGATGTCGTCCAGCGGAATCAGGCGCAGGCTGCCACGCAGCCGCGCGCACAGCATGCTGCGGGCCTGGCCGCCGGTGTGCTGCGGCTGGCCATCGCGGCCGGCCAGGAAGGTGCGTGCGCGGGCAATCGCCGCAGCCAGGCGCTCGGCCCGCACCGGCTTCATCAGATAGTCGATCGCTGCCGCCTCGAAGGCCGACAGTGCATGCGCGTCGTACGCAGTGCAGAACACCACCGCCGGGCGCGGCTCGAAGCTGGCCAGATGGCGTGCCGCTTCCAGGCCGTCCAGGCCGGGCATGGCGATGTCCAGCAGCACCAGGTCCGGCTGCAGCGCCGCACACGCGTGCAGCGCCTGCTCGCCGTTGCCGGCCTCGGCCACCACGTCCACCCCGTCCTGCGCGGCCAGCAGGCTGCGCAGGCGCTCGCGCGCCAGCGGCTCGTCATCGGCGATGACTACCCTCACGATCAACCCCTCACTGGATCGGCACCGTCACCTGGCAGGCATAGTAGCCCTCGCTCCAGCCAGCCGTCATCCGCGCAGCGCGCCCGAAGCGCCAGGCCAGGCGATGGCCGATGCTGTGCTGGGCGTGGCCAGCCCCCTGCGCCAGGGCCAGCCCGGGTGCCTGTGGATCCGGCGCCGGATTGCGCACCGTGATCGTCAGCGCATCGCCGGCGCAGGCCAGATGCAGTTCGATGGTGCCGCCCTCGGGAAGGCGCGAGATGCCATGCAGCACGGCGTTTTCCACCAGCGGCTGCAGCACCAGGCGTGGCATCGGCAGCTCCCACGGCAGCGGCTCGTCGCGTTGCCAGTGCACCTGCAGGCGCTCGCCCAGCCGCAACGATTCGATCGACAGATAGCGCTCGGCCAGCTCGCATTCGTCACGCAGGGTCGAATCGCCTTCGCCGGCCCCCAGTGCTGCGCGGAACAGATCGGACAGGTCCAGCACCGCGCGCTCGGCCACCGCCGGATCGCGATGCAGCAGGCTGGCGATCAGGTTCATGCTGTTGAACAGGAAATGCGGGCGGATGCGCGCCTGCAGGGCGTCGGCCTGGGCCCGCGCGTGGGCCTGCACCTGGGCCGCCCAGCGATCGCTGACGTAGAAATAGCGCAGCGCCAGTGCGGTGATCAGCGCGGTGGTGGCGGCACTGCCGAGGGTGAAGCGCCAGAAACCGATGCCACGGGTGAAGTTGTCACCCAGCACCGCATACAGCGCGTGGACGATGCCGGCGCAGGCCACCGCGATCACCGCAGCCAGTGCGACCGCCGCCAGTGCGCCGAGCAGTTCGGGAAGCCGCGACAGCGCCTGCCGCAGCACGCAGAGGCAGGCGCTGACCGCCAGCGCCAGCCACAGCGCGAAGCCGCTGGCCGATGCCAGTTCGCCGACCGTCCAGTGCCGGCTGCCATCGGGCGCCAGCGCCAGCACCACCACCACCAGCTCGGCCAGGCCGAGCATCGCCGCCAGCCGCGGCAGGCGGCACAGTTCGGGCATCCACGGCGCGGCGCTGCCCGTGGCCATGGCTCAGCCCACGCCCAGCCGGGCCTGCAGCCAGTCGCCCAGCGCGTCGATTTCCTCGGCGCAGACCTGGTGGGCCATCGGGTAGCTGTGCCACTGCACCTGCAGGCCCAGTGCACCCAGCACCTGCGCGCTGTGCGCGGCCACCGCCTGCGGGATCACCGGATCGCTGCTGCCATGGGCCATGAACACCGGCACGTCCACCGCGCCATCGACGCGGGTGGCCGCTTCGGCATCGGGCAGATAGGTCGACAGCGCGATCAGGCCGGCAAGCGGCGCGGTCCGCGCCAGCGCGGCGCTGAGGATCACCGCGCCCCCCTGCGAGAACCCGGCCAGGAAGATGTGATCGGCGGCGATACCGCGTCCGATCTCGCGTTCGATCAGCGCATCCAGCTGCGCCATCGACTCGCGCACGCCGGCCATGTCGGCCCGCGAGCGGAAATCCATGCCGACGATGTCGTACCAGCCGCGCATCGGCACACCGTTGTTGATCGTGATCGGGCGCACCGGTGCATGCGGGAACACGAAGCGCAGCGCCGGCCACTGCGGCCGGACCAGTTCGGGCACGATCGGGGCGAAATCATGGCCATCGGCCCCCAGGCCATGCAGCCAGATCACCGACCACTGCGGCGAGGCGCCGGTCTCCTGTTCCACCGTTTGCAGCATGTTGCGGCTCCGTTGCGTTCGAGCCGCATTATGCCGCCGACGGGGTGCGATCAGTACAGCGGCGGCTGCTCGGCGGCTTCGCGGCGCAGCTGCACGGCACGGACCAGCACCGGCGGCGGGATGTTCTCCTCGGGAATGTCGAGCAGGCCCAGACGATGCAGGAACGCACCCGGCCCCCGCGAGGAGGTCAGCGCCACGACCGGGATCGCCAGCACCATGCCGATCACCACCGGCGCCATCCACGCGGCCAGCGACGGCGACACTGCCCAGGCCAGCACGCCCATGAAGGCGCCGAACAGCCCCAGCCCGCCGTAACCCCGGATCAGCGCCATCCAGGAGATGCCGCCATCGTCGCGCTGCTGCGCATCCCAGCCCGAATCACGACCGGACAGGACTTCGGCAACGCCACGCGACTGCACGTACATCACCACCGGCGCCATCAGCGCGGCCAGCACGGTTTCCACCAGCATCGACAGGAACGCACGCACCGCACCGCCGCAGCCGCGCCGATCGACCGGATCGAGCAGCATGGCCAGATAGCCCAGCACCTTGGGCATCAACAGCACGGCCATGGTGGCCGCGAACAGGCGCACCACCTGTTCTTCATCCTGCGCGCGCCAGTACACGCTGGGCGAGAGGTGCAGCAGGGCGTTGAAGTCGATGCCTTCCTGGAACAGCGGGATGGCGATGCCGATCAGCATCAGCATCGCCCACATCGGCGCGGTGAAGTAATGGCCGATGCCGATCAGCATGTGGATGCGGCTGATCCAGTGCAGGCCGCGGCTGCCGACCACCTTGCCGTGCTGCAGATTGCCCTGGCACCAGCGGCGGTCCCGTACCAGCAGATCGGTCAGCGTCGGCGGGCCTTCCTCATAGCTGCCGCCCAGGTACGGCACCATGTGCGCGGCCCAGCCGCCGCGGCGCATCAGCGCCGCTTCGACGAAATCGTGGCTCAGCACGTGGCCACCGAACGGCTTGCGCCCCGGCAGTGCGGGCAGGCCGGCATGGTCGGCGAAGGCACGGGTGCGGATGATCGCGTTGTGGCCCCAGTAATTGCTTTCGGCGCCGTGCCACCAGGCCACGCCACGGGCGATCACCGGGCCGTACACGCGGCCGCCGAACTGCTGCATGCGCGCGAACAGGGTGCGGCCACCGATCACCGACGGCAGGGTCTGGATCAGCCCGACATCGGCGTTGTGCTCCATGCCGGCGACCAGGCGCACGATGCTGTCGCCGGTCATCAGGCTGTCGGCGTCCAGGATCAGCATCTGCGGGTAGGCGCCACCGAAGCGGCGGACCCAGTCGGCGATGTTGCCGGCCTTGCGCGCGCTGTTGTCGCCGCGGCGACGGTAGAACAGGCGGGCATGGCCGTCGGGCACCAGCCCGCGCAGCTCGGCGAACACCTGTTCCTCGGCACGCGCGATGTCGTCGCGCCGGGTATCACTGAGCACGAAGAAATCAAAGCGCTGCAGCTGGCCGGTGGCCGCCACCGATTCGTAGATCGCGCGCAGGCCGGCCAGCAGCCGCCGCGGGTCTTCGTTGTAGGTCGGCATCAGCAGCGCGGTGCGGCTGTGCACGGTGGGCAACGGCTTGTCCGGATCGATGCCGAGCCGGTAGCCACGGTCGAACACGGCGGTCAGGAAGCCGGCCACGGCACTGGCGAACGACAGCGCGATCCAGGCGAACAGACCGACGAACAGCACCAGCAGGCACGCCTCCAGCACGCTGATGCCGTTGCCGGACAGCACACGCCACATCATGCGGGTGGCCACCGCGGTCATCGCCACGGTTCCGCCCAGGATGTACAGCCGGCGCAGGCCGATCATGCGCGGCGAGGTACGATGCCGGCGCACCTTCAGCTCGCCCTCGCGCAGGGTCTGCTCGGGCATCGCCAACGGCGATTCGTCCGGCAGCACGGCCCAGCCGGCGTCGGGACCGGCAACGGCCGGTTCCGCGTTGATGGTTTGACTCCCCATGCCCGCCTACTCCGCGCAGGCCGCAGAGCCGGCCATCCAGGCCAGGCTGCATGCGCCAAGGTTCCTGGCACGCGTTCCCGGCGCCCGCACTTGTCCTGTCTGCGACGGCGTCATGCCGCGCAGTCGATGTCTGTCACTACCGGAACCCACACGATCTCCAACGGGGCGGAATCGAAAAATGCGGCCCAGTCTAGGGGGCTGAATGTAAGCCGGGTGCGAAGGTGCCGCCCGGGGATTTCCCCCATTCAGCCATCAGCAGGCGTTGCCCGCCGGGTTCCGCCGGATGTCGATTGATGGCCGTGGGTACTGGATCGTAACAAACGAGAACGGTTATCATTCCGTTAACCAGGCAGGTCGTTGCGCCCTCTGCGCCAGACCCACCCAGCTGCGCCGGCCACGCCGTGCGCCCGACGACCCACGGAAGGGTGGCTGCCTGCTGTCTGCCTGCGCCTGCCGCTTCCCCGGGTCTCTCCTCTCCCATGGAAGCCGTCATGCCCCAGTCCCCTTTCCGTTCCGCGCGCCCGTCGCGCACCCACCTTGCCCGTGCCCTGGCCAGCGCCTGCCTGCTCACCCTGCCGGCGCTCGCCGCCGCTGAAGGCAGCGCCGACGCCTCGACCAAGGACCTCGATACGGTGGTGGTCACCGCCTCGGGCAACCAGCAATGGATCAAGGATGCCCCGGCCAGCATCAGCGTGATCAGCCGCGAGGACATCGAGCGCCAGCCCGTGCACGACCTGGCCACCCTGCTCAGCCGCGTGCCGGGTGTCACCGGTGGCCTCAGTGCGGTCGGCGAGCAGTCCAAGATCAAGCTGCGCGGCATGCCATCCAACTACACGCTGGTGCTGGTGGACGGCAAGCGCATGGGCAGCTCGGCCTCGACCAACTACCGCCCCGACCTCGGCCGCCAGGACCTGAACTGGATCGCGCCGGACCAGATCGAGCGCATCGAAGTGGTGCGTGGCCCGATGTCATCGCTGTATGGCTCGGACGCGATGGGCGGTGTGATCAACATCATCACCAAGCGCATCGGCGACGCCTGGAACGGCAGCGCCACCCACAGCTACACCCGGCCGCAGGATGGCAAGCGCGGCGACACCCAGCAGATCGGGGCCACCTTCTCTGGCCCGCTGGGCGAACGTTTCGGCCTGCGCATCGGCGCCAACAGCATGCGCCGCGACTCTGACCGCGACAACGGCGGCGTCTACGGCAACGCCTATGCCGGCGAGAAGGACCGCAATGTCGACGCGCTGCTGGAATGGAAGCTCAGCGACGCGCAGGAGCTGTCGCTGGAGGCCGGCCACGGCGTGCAGCAGGCCTTCATCGCCCAGGCCCTGGAAAAGCAGGACGAGGGCGCGTGGGGGGCGAGCGAACTCAAGCGCAGTTCGCTGGCACTGAACCATGATGGCAACTGGCGCTTCGGCACCTCCAAGCTGAGCGCGTACTGGACCGAGTACAAGAACGATATCGGCCCGACCGGCCGCTCCGAGGCCACCGACAGCATTCTCGAAGCGAGCCTGAGCACGCCGTTCACGCTGGGCGTGGAGCACCAGTTCGCGGTGGGCGGCCAATGGAAGCGGCAGGAGCTGACCAACACCGACACCATCGGCCGGGCGCCGATCGACTATGCCGGCAACCCGGTCGTGGGTTCGGCGCTGGAAGTGGATACCTGGGCGCTGTTCGTCGAGGACGAGCTGAAGCTGCATCGCACCCTCGCGCTGACCCTGGGCGCGCGCCTGGACCACCACGAGCAGTTCGGCGGCCATGTCAGCCCACGCGCCTATCTGGTCTGGCACCCGGCCGGGCAGTGGACCCTCCGCGGCGGCGTCTCCAAGGGATTCCGCGCGCCCAGCCTGACCGAGAACTCCCCCAGCGCGGCGACCCAGTCCGGCGGCCGTGGCTGCACCTCGCTGATTCCGCTGGGCTACGTGCGCGGCGGCTGCTACATGGCCGGCAACCCTGACCTGGACCCGGAAACCAGCACCAACCGCGAGCTCGGCATCAGCTTCGACAACGACCGCGTCGATGCCGGGCTGACCTACTTCCACACCGACTTCAAGAACAAGATCGAGTACGAAGCGCTGGGCTTCTTCAACGGCTACTGGTGGACGCGCATGAGCAACGTGCAGCGCGCACGCACCAGCGGCATGGAAGGCAACCTCAATCTCCGCTTCGGCGAGCACTGGCGCTGGCGCACGTCGGCCACCTGGATGAAGGAAGCCAAGAACCTGACCACCGGCCGCAACCTGATCGATACCCCGGAGTTCTCCGGCTACTCGTCGCTGGACTGGACCCCGAACGCGATCTTCTCCAGCAGCCTGTCGGCGCAGTACACCGGCAAGCAGACCGGCGTGGCCAGCACCTTCCTGAAGGCCTACACGCTGTATGACCTGACCGCAGCCTGGAACGTCAACGACGTGCTGACCCTGCGTGGCGGTGTCAGCAACCTGGCCGACAAGAAGCTGTACGCCGACGGCGCCACCGACTACTTCGTGGCGGGCCGCAGCTACTTCCTCGGTATCACCGCGCGCTTCTGATGCGCACCGCGATCGCGCTGGCAAGCGGCCAGCGCGATCGTAAGACGATGCGGTTCAGTCGTTTTCCAGCACGGCCGGCGCAGCATCGCGGCTGGCCGCATTGCGTGCACGGTCCATCGCCACCGCCAGTTGCTGGCGGGCGAGCAGTTGTTGTGCCTGCACCACTTCGGGTGTCGGCAGGAGCACCGGTCCGGGTGCGTTTTCCGGTGTAGCAGGTGTGGTCATGCAACCTCCATGGACATTCCGCCAGCGCCCGTAAAGCGTGTGGGGCAGCGGCGGACTGCGCACCCTATCCTAAAAAGAAGGCCGATGGGTTACGTGCGACGCTCGGACGCAAGCCCCTGGACGTAGATCCGTCACATTTTTGACGGTCCGGACTGGAAGGCTGAATACGACCCATTTATCATGTAAACGTTTTCTCACAGGGATGTCCCTACGCACATGAACGCCGTCGATCTCTCCCGCTTCAGCCCGAAGTGGCAGTTCCGCTTCAACTTCTTCCAGCAGCACGGTGCCCCCAAGGAGCCGGGTTTCAAGCAGGCCTGGAAGGCGCTGTCCTTCGGCGACCGCCTGAAGATCAACCTGAACTTCTTCGCCTTCTTCTTCGGCGCGATCTATCTGTTCATCCTGGGCATGTGGCGCAAGGCCCTGGTGGTGATCGGCATCAACATTGTCCTGGTCGTGATCAGCATGTTCCTGCCGGACATCGTCGCCCGCGCGCTGTTCATTGCCATGAACTTCCTGGTGGCCTCCAGCACCAACTACAGCTATTACCTGGAACAGGTGAAGGGCAATACCAGCTGGAACCCCTTCGAAGGCATGTTCTAAGCCTGCCTGTCTGCCGGCATTGCCCGGCAGTACCAGCGGTTTCCAGTTGCATCGACGCCCGGCCTTGGCCGGGCGTCGTCATTTGCAGCGTGGTTCAGGCCGCGCGCAACGCCACCGGCGCCTTCGCCTCGGCCTGCAGACGGAAGCGCGACACCGCCACGGCCAGCTGCTCGGCCTGTTCCTCCATCGCCCGCGCCGCCGCCGTGGCTTCCTCCACCAGCGCCGCATTCTGCTGGGTGGTCTCGTCCATCTGCACCACGGTCTGGTTGACCTGCTCGATGCCGGCGGACTGCTCGCGCGAGGCGGCCGAGATCTCGGCCATGATCTCGTTGACCCGGCCGACCTGGCCGACGATCTCCTGCATGGTGCGGCCGGCACCGTGCACCAGCTGCGCGCCGGCGCCGACCTGGGCAACCGAGGCGTCGATCAGTTCCTTGATCTCCTTGGCTGCACCGGCCGAGCGCTGCGCCAGCGCACGCACTTCGCTGGCGACCACGGCGAAGCCGCGGCCCTGCTCACCGGCGCGTGCCGCCTCCACCGCTGCGTTGAGCGCGAGGATGTTGGTCTGGAAGGCGATGCCATCGATCACCGAGATGATCTCGGCGATGCGCTGCGACGAGGTCTCGATCTGCTCCATGGTCTGCACCACCTGGCTGACCACCTGCCCGCCTTCGCCGGCCACGCCAGCGGCCGATGCCGCCAGCGTATTGGCCTGCAGGGCATGATCGGCGTTCTGGCGCACGGTGGAGGTCAGTTCCTCCATCGACGCGGCGGTTTCTTCCAGGTTGGCCGCCTGCTGTTCGGTACGCCGCGACAGATCATTGTTGCCGGAGGCGATCTCGCCGGCGGCCAGCCGGATGCTCGCCGCCGACTGCTGGATCTGGCCGACGATCCCCGTCAGCTGCTGCACGGTGCTGTTGGCATCGTCGCGCATCACGGCGAACACGCCGTGGAAATCGCCCTGCATGCGCGTGCTCAGGTCGCCGGCGGCGATCGCCCGCAGCAGCGTCGACAGTGCCGCCAGGTTGTGGTCACTCACCTGCATCATGGTGTTGAGGGTTTCCACCATGCGGCGGAAATCATGCTCGAAGCGCTCGGCATCGCCGCGCACCGCGAAGTCACCGGCAGCGGCCGCCGCGGCCAGCTGCTGGATCTGCTCGTTGATGGCCGCCAGGTTGGCCTTGGTGGTGGCCATGGCTGCGGTGAACACCGCCTTCTCGCCCGGCAGGGCCTCCATGTCCACGCTCAGATCGCCCACCGCGTAACGCTGCATCACCTCGACCAGGCGCTGGGTCACGGCAGTGCTGGAGGCCACCAGCTGGTTGCTGTCGGCGACCATGCGGCCGTACTCGCCCGGGAACACGCTGGCATCCATGCGGTAGCTGATCTGGCCGGCATCATGCTGGCGCGCCATCTCGGCCTGTGCGGCCATCACCGCCTGCAGCTGCCCGCGCATGCCCTGCATCGCCTCCAGCAGACGGCCCACTTCGTCGTTGCCCAGCGGCGGCAGCGCGGTATCCAGTCTGCCCGCGGCAACGTCGCCGGCGATGCGCACGGCCTGGGCCAGCGGGCGCACGGCCAGCCGCTGCAGCAGCACGTAGACGCCACCACTGAGCACCAGCGCCGCCACCACCCCCACCAGCAGGATGATCCACAGCAGCTCGCGCGCCTGCGCCACGATCACCGCATGCGGGACCACCACGCCCAGCGCGAAACGCTGCGGGGCATCGCCCACCTGCAGGGGCACGTACAGGCGCACATTGCCGAACGCATCGGGTTCGAACGCTTCATAGGTCTTGTCGTCGGCAATCTGCGCCAGCATGCCGCGGGTGACCGCATCGCTGCGCGGCTTGCCGATCTCGGCGGCATCGGCCGACGCCAGCACCACACCGTTGGGCGACAGCAGTTCGATGTGGCCGGCCCCCATCGGCTTCAGCGTGGCCAGGTGCTTCTGCAGCGCGGCCAGCGAGAAGTCCACGGTGAACACGCCGAGGAACGTCCCGTTCTCGACGATCGGGGTGCTCAGGGTGCTCATCAGTACCTGCTGCCCGCCGATGTCGTAGGCATAGGGTTCGCTGACCAGCGGCAGCTTGTCGCGGCTCGGCTGCATGTACCAGTTGCCCGAGCCGCTGGGGGTTTCGGTGTAATCGGTCATCGGCGACTGCTGGGGCTTGCCGTCCTGCCAGGCCCAGTAGCTCATGTAGCGGCCGGTGGCATCGTGCGCCTCGGTGTCGACGAACTCGCTGTCCTTGCCGTCGAAGGCATTGGCCTCCCACATGGTGCTCTTGCCGAGCCATTCGGGGTGGGCGTGCAGCTGCTCGCCGATGATGTTGGCCAGCGCGGCGCGGTCCGGAGCGTCGCCACGGGCGCGCTGGGCCAGCACGGTCTCCACCATCGCATCGTTGCTGGCGAAGGCCGTGCCGAGGTCGGCAGCGACCTGGCGCGCTTCGGCACGCGCTTCGCTGGCCATGGTCTGCCGCGAGGAGGCCACCAGCGCCGAGCTGGCCTGGTGGTAGATCAGGAACGCTGTCGCGCCGAAGCACAACAGGGCGATCAGCGCAGTGCCCAGCATCAGCTTGTGGGCGATGCTGCCGGGGCGGCGGGCAGCGACGGAACGGGAAGGAGGCATGGCAGGATCCGCAGGCAGTTCAGGTCGACCGGCACCGGGGCGGCACCGCGCAGATGCGCGGTCCTTCGCGCGGGTCGCCGGCCCTGGCCGGGCCGGAGCCCGGCGCAGGAAGGCGCGCACCGGGTTAACGGCCAGTGCCGGACGAGGTTGAGGCGCGCGACCCGCACAAAGCTGAACCTGCTCAGCTGCCGGCTCAGTCCGTGTCCTGCACCGTCGCCCGCTCGAACACACGCTCGCCGACCCAGGGCGTACGTGGCAGCACTTCGATGCTGCCGGCCGCGTACTGCTGCAGCACCCCTTCCGGGCCGAAACGGGGTTGCCAGCCCAGCGTCTGCCGCAGGCGGCTGCTGTCGTACACGCGGTCGATGCTGAGGGGCAGCGGCCAGCCCCGGCGTTCGAACTCGGCCAGCAGCTGCGGTGCACGGCGGGCCAGTACCTGGCGGGGATCGGCGGCCAGCTGCAGGCAGTCGCTGCGCTGGAACGGGGTCGGCGCGCAGGCGATGAAGCGGCGGAACGCCGGCCCGGCGTCGTCCACCAGCGCGGCGTGCGCGCTGGCCACATCGCGCGCATCGATGCCGCGGTGCAGGCGGAACATCGCCATGCGCTCCGGTGCTTCGGGGAAGCAACGTGCCATGCGCAGCACCCGCACCTGGAAGGTATCGCTGGCGGCCTGCTCGGCCAGCGCTTCGGCCTGCAGCTTGGTGCGGTGGTAGATGGTGCGGGGCAGCGGCGCGGTGTCCTCGTCGATCCAGCGGCAGCCGCCGGACACCACGGCGTGGCCATACAGCGCGGTGGTACTGGTCAGCACGAAGCGCCGCACACCGGCATCGCGTGCCAGCTGCAGCAGCTGCGCCGTGGCATCCACGTTGATCTGCTGGAACACCGCATCCGGCACCAGGTCGACGTGCGGTGCGTGCAGTGCCGCGGTGTGGATCACCGCATCCATGCCGCGTACCGCGCGCTGCAGCGCCTGGCGGTGGGTGACATCGGCGATGATGCGCGTGGTGGCGAAGGGACTGCGGTCCAGCCCCACCACTTCATGATCGGCGGCCAGTGCGCCAAAGATGGCGCGCCCGATCCGCCCGGAACTGCCGGTCAGCAGAATCTTCATTGAGTCCATTCACTCGAGGCGCCCGGGAACTACCGGGATGCTTCGATTCTAGGCATGCCGCGGGGCCGCGGCGATAGCATCGCGCAGCGCGGCAGCCGGCGATCGCGTGTCAACTGCGTGCGCAGGCGGCGTGAAGGCCGAGGCCACGGTAGCGACCTGGACTTAGCACTGCATCGCCAAGGATGGTCGGCGTCGTCGCGCCGCGGCGGCATACCCCGCATCCACGCAACGGGAGAGTCCCATGCCCAACCAACCCCGCAGCTCCAACCGCGGCTTTGCTTCGATGGACCCGGCCACGCAACGGGCGATTGCTGCCAAGGGAGGCCGCGCCGCGCATGCCTCGGGCAACGCACATGAATTCAGTCCCGCCGAAGCCCGCGCGGCCGGGCGCAAGGGCGGCGAGGCGATCAGCCGCGATCGGCAACACATGGCAGCAATCGGCCGCGAGGGCGGGCATGCCCGCCACGCGCATGCGCTTCAGCAGCAGCAACAACGACAGCCGCAGGCCGAAGCGCCGGCAGGGGCACCATCGCGGCAGCAGGGCTGAGCGTCCGGCCGGCCGTGCGCGCGGCAGCAGGGCGCTGCTGGCAAACGCAGCACCCATGCTCAGGCGTGGGCAAGGATGTTCAGCAGGCGTCCGAACGGGTCACGGACGAAGAAGCGGCGCACACCCCAGGGCTCGTCGGCCGGGCCGTACTCGAGCGCGATGCCGGCTGCGCGTACACGCTCCAGCACCTCCTGCAGGTTGTCCACTTCGATCGACAGGTCCGGCACCGGCGTACCGGAGCCGCCCTCACTGGCAAAACTGAGCTGCGCCACTGCGCGGCCCTGGCCGCCGTGGGTGACGATCCAGCCGTGGTCCATCAGCACCGGCATGCCCAGCACGCCGGTGTAGAACGTGGCCGCGCGCGCCGGGTCCGGCGTTGCGATGTTGGCGACGATGCGGTTGACGGCCATGCACGGACTCCAGGACGTTGCGGGCGCCCATCGTGGCGCCGACGGCGACAACCGGCAACCGGCCGTCGCCCCGCAGTCGGTTCGTGGTGGATCCGCGGTCATCAGGGGTGACCGCCGGGCCGGGACGGCGAACCGCCCCGGCCTTGGCACCTGCAGCCGTCAGACCGTCAGGCGGCCTTCATCGCATGCTTGCGGGCGCGCATCACGTTGTGGCACTCCTGCACGTCCGGCAGCCACTGGGTCACTTCCTGGCGCACGGCCGGCGGCAGGTCGTTGTCCTTCAGCACATCCTTGAAGGCACCCAGCAGGCGATCTTCCGACTCTTCCAACTCGGCCACATAGCCGTAGTTGGTGTCCCCGAAGGCGGCACGCACCTTGCCGTAGAACTGCTGCATGGAACCGACCATGGTGCCGTGCTCGGCCGGCTTGCCGCCGGTGGCGGCGACCGAGCTGCTCAGCGAGGACACGATGCGGCCCTTCACTCCGGCGATGCGGGTGAACAGCTCCGAAAGCTCGACATCCTTCACCTTGGTCGCGGCTTCTTCGTAGAACGACTTGCCGTCGCGGGCGATTTCGATCAGATCGTTGAGGCGGTGTTCGATGGTGGACTGGGTGCTCATGGAGGTTCTCCTCGGAAAGGGACAACAGTGGTGTCCGTTGTCTGCACCACCAGACTGGCGAACCCGGTGTGGTTCGCGGGTGAGCACCGATTGATGCGGTACTCATCCTGCCCAACGCTTCCCGACCCGCTCACACCGGGCAGGCGATGCCTTCACCGCGTGTGAACCCTCCGCGCTGCATCGAGCGTGCGGTAGCGCGCCGCGCGATCAGGCCGGTGGGTGCTGCAGCAGGCCCGACTGCTGCAGCCACGCATCGAAGCCGATGCTGCCCAGCCAGGCCTGTCCTGCCGGCACCAGCGTGTCCTCCTGCAGCTGCGCACCGAAGTAGGGCGCCCCGGCGTCGCCGACCACCTGCCGCGCATCCCCCGTGCTGCGCAGGAAACGCTGCGCCAGCACCGCCATGGATTCCCGTTCGGGTCCTGCGATTTCCACCACGCCGTTGACCGGTGCCTGCTGCGCGATGCGGGCCACCGCCTCGGCCACGTCCTCGGCGGCGATCGGCTGCACCGCCGCAGTGGGCAGCCGCAGCGTCTGGCCACTGCCTGCCGACTGCACGATGCCCGGCAGGAACTCGAAGAACTGGGTCGAATGGATGATCGTGTACGCCAGCCCCGAGTCGCGGATCAGCCGTTCCTGGGCGATCTTGCCGCGGAAGTAGCCGCTGGCGGCGAGCTTGTCGGTACCCACCACCGACAGCGCCACATGGTGGCGTACGCCCGCCTCGGCAGCAGCGGTGAGGATGTTGTGGCCGGCGGTGACGAAGAACGACAGCACCGCGGCGTCCTCGAACGATGGCGAGTTGGCCAGGTCCACCACGACATGGGTGCCGGCCATGGCGGCCGCCAGTCCTTCGCCGCTCAACACATCGATACCGGTGGACGGTGCGGCGGCAACGACTTCATGGCCGGCGGCGCGCAGGCGGTCGACCACCTTGCTGCCGATGCGGCCGGTGCCGCCGATGACGAGAATCTTCATGACAGGTCTCCTGGAACGTGGATGCGGGATTGCCTGCATCGTAGGAAGGCGGCAGACGGTGCAGTAGCCCCTTGGCGGGCCGCGCAGCGTTGCCGGTTTGGCACCACTGGCCTCATGTCCAGGCCGGCTGCCCGGTCTGGGGGTGTGCCGTGGCCTGCTGGCGCGCTTCCCACTGGGAGAACGCGTCCAGGTCCAGCGCGCGGACGCGCTGGGTACTGAAATCGATGAATGCACGGACCCGCTTGGGCAGCTGGCGGCGGCTCAGGTAACACAGGTAGTGGCCGCGGTCGTGGGGCGCATAGCGGTCCAGGCAGGTCACCACCGCGCCGGCGCGCAGCGCATCGTGCACCTGGTAGCTGGGCAGCTGGGCGATGCCCTGGCCGTCGATCACCGCCTGCAGGGCGAGGTCGGCGTCGTTGAACACCAGGCGCGCCGTCGGCTCGGGATTCACCTCCCTGCCCTCCACGCGGAACTCCCAGCGCTGCAGCCGTCCGCCGGGCAGGCGCCGCCCGATGCAGGCGTGGCTGGACAGCGCTTCGAGGGTCTGCGGCAGGCCATGTTCCTGCACGTACGCCGGCGAGGCGCAGGCCACCAGCTGCATCGGCACCAGCTGCTTGGCGATCACCTGGCTGTCTTCCAGCAGGCCATCGCGGAACGCGACATCGATGCGGTCGGCAGCCAGGTCCGGCGCCTGCTCGTCCAGCAGCAGTTCCACCGACACCTCGGGGTAGGCGGCACGGAAGGAGGACAACAGCGGTGCGATCACCCGCCGGCCGAAGCCGTGGCTCGCACTGATCCGCAGGTGCCCGCGCGGTGGTCCCTCGCGCAGGTCGCGCACCTCGTCCAGCGCCTGCAGGATGCAGGCCACGCCCGGGCTGCAGCCCTCCAGGAACAGTTCGCCTTCGCGGGTGAGCGAGGTCGAGCGTGTCGTGCGCAGGAACAGGCGCACGCCCAGCTGTCCTTCCAGCTTCTGCACGCTGCGGCTGACGGCCGAGCGGCCGACGCCGAGGCGATCACCGGCGCGCGCGAAACTGCCTTCGGCGGCCACCGCGATGAACGCCAGCACGCCGGCATAGCTGGTGGAGAACGAGGCATTGAGCGGATCGTGGCCGGTACTGGCCGGGCAGGATTGCGGCAGGGCATTCATGGTGTTCCGGGCTCCAGGGGGTCGCGGCGGGCAAGCAGATGGGCACGCGCCAGGTCCAGGCGCTGCCGGCAGGCCGGCAGCTCCAACCCCAGCAGTGGCCCGATGTCGTCGATATCCGCACCGAGCACGTCGTGCAGCAGCAGCACCGCGCGCGCATCGGGCGGCAGTTCATGCAGCGCGGCAAGGAAGGCCTGCCAGACCTGCTCACTGGCGGGACGGGCGGCGCGGCGTGGCTCGGATGAGGTGTCCATGCCCGGCAGACGGCCGAGCACCCCGGGCTGTGACAGGCCATTGGTGCCTTTCGCACAACACCGTGCGTCCGCGGCTCCGGCTACCGGCCCGCGGGCGCCCGGTCTAGCCTCGCAGCGTCCCTCCACTCCCTCAGGAACACCATCATGAGCCCACGCCTGGACTACGCTGCACAATCCCCCGAACTGTTCAAGAAGCTCGGCCTGTTCTCGCACGCCGCGCACTCCGCGTCGATCGAAGCGGCCATCGTCGACCTGGTCAACATCCGTGCCTCCCAGCTCAACGGCTGCGGCTTCTGCCTGGACATGCACGTGAAGGAAGCCACCATCCGCGGCGAGCGCGCCCTGCGATTGCACCACCTGGCGGCCTGGCGCGAATCGACCCTGTTCAGCCCGCGCGAACGCGCGTGCCTGGCCTGGACCGAAGCCCTGACCCAGCTGCCTGCGCACGGCATTGCCGACGACCTGTATGCGCGCGTGCGCAGCCAGTTGTCCGAACAGGAGATCGTCGATCTGACCTATGCGGTGATGGCGATCAATGCCTGGAACCGCGCCAACATCGCCTTCCAGACCGAACCCGGCACCCTGGACAAGGCATTCGGCCTGGACAAGGCCGGCTTGGCCTGAGCCGCCCGCCCCCCTCCCTGGAGACCTGCCATGCGTCATCTGCCCTGCCTGGTCCTGCTCGCACTGCTGCCCCTGGGCAGTCTGGCCGCAGCACCGGCCCCTGCGTCGCCTGCGCCGGAACCCATCGTGCGCGAGGTCATGACCCGTCCCTTGCCGGAACAGCCCGGCAAGGAGGTGCTGATCCTGACCGTGAAGTACCCGCCCGGTGGCGCCGACCCCATCCATCGCCACGATGCGCACGGCTTCGTGTACGTACTCGAAGGCCGCATCGTAATGGGCGTGGCCGGCGGCCGCGAGGTCACCCTCGGCCCGGGGCAAGCCTTCCACGAAGGCCCTGAGGATCTGCACACCGTCGGCCGCAATGCCAGCCAGACCGAACCGGCCAGCTTCGTGGTGTTCCTGATCAAGGACATCGGCAAGCCGGCCGTCCTGCCGCCGCACTGATCCTTTCGGGCGGCCACCGCGAGTGGTCCCCGGATGTCACAATCCGGGGACCTGTCCCGTCTGCGTTGGCATGGACGACTCCACCGCGCTGTTCACCCGTCTTCGCCCGCGCCTGTTCGGCGTGGCCTACCGCATGCTCGGCTCCCCGCACGAGGCCGAGGATGTGGTGCAGGACGTCTGGCTGCGCTGGCACAGCGTCGACCCGCAGGATATCGACAACGCCGAGGCGTGGCTGGTTGCCACCACCACCCGGCGCGCCATCGACGGCCTGCGCCTGGCCCGCCGCACGCGCGAACACTACGTCGGCATGTGGCTGCCCGAGCCGCTGCTGACCGATGACGCACCCTCGCCCGAATCCACCCTGGAAATCGCCAGCGACCTCTCGGTCGCGTTTCTCAGCGTGCTGGAACGCCTGGCACCCGACGCGCGCGCGGCGTTCCTGCTGCACGATGTGCTCGACCAGGACTACGACGTGGTGGCACGAACGCTGGACAAGAGCGCAGCGGCCTGCCGGCAGATCGTGCATCGCGCGCGCCTGCAGCTGCGCCAGGCGCGCCCGCGCTACAACGTTCCGCACGCGGTGCACCAGAAGCTGATGCGACGTTTTGCCGAGGCTGTCAGCAACGGCGACTTCAGCACCATGAAGACCCTGATGGCCGAATCGGCGGTGCTGATCGGCGATGGTGGCGGCATCGTCACCAGCTTCCCCCGGCCGATGGTCGGTGGCGCACGCATTGCCCAGCTGCTGTACGCACCGCTGCTGCGGCGCAGGGCCGCGCTGCGCCTGGTGCCGGCCACGTTCAATGGACGCCTCGGGCTGCTTCGCTATTTCGACGGCGTGCTGGAAGCGGCCATGGCCTTCGACACCAACGGCGAACAGATCGTCGAGATCCTGGTGCAGCGCAACCCGCACAAGCTGCAGGCGCTGGCCCGGCCAACGTCGATCCAGTAGCAGCGCGCCCTTCGCGGTGGCTTCACGACCACGGCGTTTCGCCGCAGCGCCGGTGTTCGCAGACGGCAGAAGGCCCCGGCATGAACCGGGGCCCGTGCTGTGGTGCTGCCTGTGCCTATGCTACTTCTGCTGCAGGAACGCCAGCAGATCCTGGTTGACCTGGTCCTTGTGGGTTTCGGTCAGGCCATGCGGTGCGCCGGGATAGACGATCAGCCTGGCCCCCTTGATCAGTTTCGCCGACATCCGGCCGGATACATCGATCGGCACGATCTGGTCGTCGTCACCGTGGATCACCAGTGTCGGCACGTCGAACTTCTGCAGGTCGCCGCGGAAGTCGGTGGCCGAGAACGCCGCGATCGAATCGTAGGTGTTCTTGTGCCCGCCCAGCATGCCCTGTGCCCACCACGCATCGACCATTGCCTGGTTGACCTTGGCGCCCGGCCGGTTGAAGCCGTAGAACGGGCCCGACGGAATGTCGCGGAACAACTGCGAGCGGTTCTCCCGCTGTGCCTTGCGCAGGCCATCGAACACCGCGATCGGCACGCCCCCCGGGTTGTCCGCGGTCTTCAGCATGAGCGGCGGCACCGAGCTGATCAGCACCGCCCTGCTGACCCGGCCGGTGCCATGGCGTCCGATGTAGCGCGCCACTTCGCCGCCGCCGGTGGAGAACCCCACCAGGGTCACGTTGTGCAGGTCCAGCGTATTGATCACCGTGGCCAGATCATCGGCGTAGTGATCCATGTCATTGCCGTCCCAGGGCTGGCTGGAACGGCCGTGACCACGTCGGTCATGCGCGACCACCCGATAGCCATGCTCGGCCAGGAACATCATCTGCGATTCCCAGCTGTCCGAGTCCAGCGGCCAGCCGTGGCTGAAGGTCACCACAGGACCGTCCTTCGGTCCCCAGTCCTTGTAGTACAGCTGCACGCCATCGGCGGTGGTGATGGTGCTGGCGGTATGGGCGATGCGGGTGGCGGCCGCCGCGCGCACCGGCTCGGCGGCCTGTGCGGGCAGGCCCGCCTGCACCGACAGGGCTAGGACGGTAGCGGCAAGGGTGCGGGAAACGGTGTTCATGGAAGCGACTCCTGCGGAAGTGGATGGGGGCGTGACAGGACGTACTGTGCGCTTACGGCAGGGACCATCGGTGATGCAACGTCCGTAAAACTTGATCAGAAATCCCAGAACACCGGCACCCAGCGGAACACGTCCCCGTCCCGTGCCACCCGGCCCACCGACGGGAACGGCAGATGGGTGGCCACCAGCATTTCGCCGGTGTCGGCCAGCTCGGCAAGCAGCTGGATGCGCACGCGGGCCGCCTCCTCCGGATCATGCTCGAAGCCGTTGTGCCAGTTCGGCTGCTCGAAGCCCACCGCGAACACCGCGTCGCCGGCGAAGGTGAGCGCCTGGCCCCCCGAGGCAACGCGTACCACGCAATGACCGGGTGTATGCCCGCCGGTGCGGCGCGCCACCACGCCCGGCGCGATCTCCTGCTCGTCCTCGAAGGTCTGCACGCAACTGCTGTACTCGGCCCAGAAGTGCGCGGCCGTCGCCCGCAGTGCATCGGGGAAGCCCTGCGGCATGTTGGTGCGGCTGAAATCGGGGGACTTCCAGAATGCGGCTTCCGCAGCGGCGACGTGGATCTTCAGGTCCGCCCGCAGCCGCTGCTTCACCCCCTCCAGCAGCAGGCCACCGACGTGGTCCATGTGCATGTGGGTGATCACCACGTCGGTGATCTCCTCCAGATTGATGCCGGCCGCACCGAGGCGGCGGATCAACTGGCCGGCACGCGGCAGCTGCAGGTCCGGGTCCATGCCCAGGCCGGCGTCGATCAGGATGGTGCGGTCGCCACTGTGCACGACCATCGCGTTCAACGCCCAGTCGAAGGCATCCTGTGGCAGGTACATCTCCTGCAGCCAGCCGGCACGCTCGGCGGCCGGGACATTGTGGCCAAGCATCTGGGTCGGCAACGGCAGCACCCCATCGCTGACCACCAGCACGTCGATGTCGCCGATCTTCACGGCATAGCGCGAGGGGACCAGTTCGTCGAGCGCGGGGGCGACGGGGTCAAGAGTGTTTTCAAGGCTGAACATGGGGATCTCCACGAAGGGTTGGCTGGCGGGCAGCTGGCGTGAACAGATCCGTGGCACGCGGGCAGCGGCTCCGGAACACGGCAGGACCGTGTGGAATCAGCGTAGGAAAGGCCGGGCCGCCGCAGTAGACCCGTCAGCGGACTCGTGGTGTTGCCCTGTGGGAAGCAGTGCCCGGGTGGCGCGCGCAGGGCCACCCCGGACCCACACGGTGTGCAGACATGCACCGGTGTACGGTGATGTTCCTACCGGAGAATCATCGTGAACCGCATCAGCAACCGGGATTTCGTCGACGTCGAACGCGAGCTGCAGCACTGGCAGGCGGCGTTCCAGAGCGGCGAACTGCCTGCCATCAACTTCCGCCGCGAGGTGGCGCCGGTGATCCGCCTCGCCTGCGATATCTATGTGCGCAACCCGCACGGCAGCCGCGACGCCTGGCTCAGCGACCTGCAGACACGGCTTGCCCTGCGCGACAGCGCGCGCGACCATCCCGGCTCCGAAACGGTAGCGATGGCGTGCTGGGCGCGGCTGTCGGGCTCGCTCCCGCTGCAGCCCGTGCACTGAGCCACGGCAGGCCGCTCACTCCTCGCCGGCGAGCTGGTTGTGTTCCTGCATCAGCTGGTCGTTCAGCCGGTTCACCAGCGCAATGACCGCATCGGCCAGGGCGCGCGCATCGGCGGTGGAGCCATGGAAACAGATGCGGCTGCCCTCCACCTTCACCGCCGCCAGGGACAGCTGCGAGGCGAGCGTGCCGCACTGCTGCAGGAAGCGCGCGCTCCACAGCGCATCGGGCGCGATGTCCAGCAGCGCGGTGATCGCTTCGTCGGCGGAGGCATCCACCTTCTGATGAAGCCGTGGCACGTCGAACCCAATGATCCGCGGCAGCCTGGAGGCGCTCACGTGTTTTCCCCGGGGGTGCAGTGGCGCAATAGTGCGTCCGCCTGCCGGCCCTGTGAATCCCCCGGGGTGAACGGTTCATCCTGGCGCTGGCCAGCCATCCCGCAGCGCGCCCGCCGGTGTCGATTGCGCGCCCCCTGCCACGTCGGTAGAGAGAGGGCCGCCGCCGATCCTGGAACCGGAACCGATGAAGCCGACACTGACCGCATTCGCGCACTCCCCCGACCGTGGCCAGGGCCTGGCCCGCGACATGCGGGTGCGCTGGGCACTGGAGGAGCTGGGTGTGGCCTACGACGTGCAGCTGCTGTCGTTCGAGCAGATGAAGCAGCCGGCCCACCTGGCACGGCATCCCTTCGGGCAGATTCCCACCTACCAGGCGCACGACCGTGTGCTGTTCGAGTCCGGTGCGATCGTGCTGCACCTGGCCGAGCAGTACCCCGGCCTGCTGCCGGTCGACGCCGACGCACGCCTGCAGGCGATCTGCTGGATGTTCGCCGCCCTCAACACCGTCGAGCCGCCGATCGTCGAGCGCTCCATGGCCTGGATACTGGAACGGGAGCAGCCCTGGTACGCGCAGCGGCTGCTGATGCTGGATGAGCGCGTGCGCCTGCGCCTGGGCCAGCTGTCCACGCGCCTGGGCGATGCGGCGTGGCTGGCCGGCGACTTCAACGCCGGCGACCTGCTGATGGTGTCGGTGCTTCTGCGGCTGCACAGCAGCGGCATCGTCGGCGAGTACCCGAACCTGGCGGCCTACCTGGCGCGGGGCACGGCACGGCCGGCGTACCAGCGCGCGTTCGCGGCGCAACGGGCGGTGTTCCAGCAATCGCAGTAGAACACCGCCGGTACCTGCGGCGGATGGCGGCGGGTGTCAGCGCAGGCCACGCTGCTGCTCCGCTTCCGGCGCCAGGGTATGGATCACCTTGCCCTGCGCATCCAGGAACTCGATCGCACCGTAGCCTTCGGCCGTCACGGTCAGCCGCAGGCGGGTGCGGTCGGCCTTGTCGTTGAGGGCGATGGCCGGAGTACCGTCCGGCGCCACCACCAGCCCGATCCGGGTGGGCGCCTGCACGCCCGGAATCAGCGCATTGCCCAGCGCCGGTTCGCGGATCAGCGCTGGCGCCTGGTTGATCGAGAAGCGCACCTCGCCATCGGGCGACACCCGCCAGCCGATCGCATCCATGGCCGGATGGTCCAGCGCCAGCACGGCCATGCCGCCGTCCACGTCGGCGGTGCCGAAGCCTCCGCGCTCGCTGCCCTTGTCGTCGTACAGCACCATGCCGGCCACGTTGAAGGCACGCCTGTACTGGATGCCATCGATGATCGGTGGCGGCGTCTGTCCGGACAGTGTCATGCGGATCACGCCGTTCTCGTCGACGATATCGAGCCGGCGCGCGGTGATGCGTTCGCTGTCCGGCGCTGCCACCCGCGTCTGCGGGGCCCTGTCGACCACCAGGCGCTGCAGGGTTTCCACCGAAGGCCGCTTCGGTGCGGGGGTGGGCTCCGCCGCCAGCGCAGGCGTGCCCGCGGATGCAGCGAGGGCGACAAGCAGTCCGACACGGCGCCTCATGCGGGCACCCCGCTGGATCGGGCAATGCGCTGGCAGGCCGCCTGCACCAGCATCAGTTGTGCCACCAGGATCAGCATCGCGCACCCGGACAGCAACCACGGGTCGATATACCACTGCGCGTTGAGGCTGAAACTGCCGGCGGAAATGCGCTTCCAACCGTTGAAGTGCTGCATCGCAGCTACCACGAACCCGAAGCCGCCCATGCTGCAGGCCAGCCAGGGCACGACGATGCCGCCCGGTCGCGCCAGCAGTGTCAGCACGCCCAGCACGCCGATGGCGGTGCGCTGCACGCGGCAGTACGGGCAGACATAGGCCATCCCGCTCCATTCCAGCGACCAGGCCAACAGGCTGATCACCATCCCCACCGCGCCTGCGATGTACAGAAGCCTGCGTGGAATCATCGCACTGCCGTTGTCGCTCATCCCTTGCTCCTTCGCTGCGGGAACCTGCAGGCGGCCCTGTCCGCCTTCAGTCCTTCTTGAACACCGTGCGCTGGCCGATCGGGCTGCCCTTGCGCGCCGTTGGCCGGGCCAGGCCGGGAATCAGGAAATCGGTGACCTTGTGGCCCTTCTGCACCTTGGCCGCCAACCAGCGCGGCATGCGCCCGCGGCCGGACCAGGTCAGGCGCTTGTACTCCGGGTCGCGGTACTTGGCCGCAACCTTGCCGGTTCTGCGCCGCGCGGGCTTCCGCGCGGGCGCCGCCTCCTGCGCCGCGCCATCGCCGAACAGTTCTTCCAGCGTGTAGCCCGCCTCGGCCGCCGCAGCCTTCAGCATCCGGCGTACCGCGTTGGCCGGACGACGGCGGGAAATCAGCTGTCTGCGCTGTTCTGCGGCAACCACCAGGGCACCCAGTTCCCGAAGGCTGAGCGATTCGATGTCGATAGTCATGGCGGAAAGGTCCCCTGCGGCGCAGCCCTCTGTCAAGGCGCCTTGACTGACACGCGTAGACATCGGTGTCACCGCCACCGGGCTGCGGTCGCCACGCCGGCCATCCCCACGGCGCTCTGCGATCTGCTCGCACGTGCGTGCCGCCGGGGATCACCGTTTCGATTGATCCGGCCGCAACGCCGCGCGCGTGGCTACTGCAGCACCGCAGCGAAGAAGGCGACGACCACCATCGTCGTCAGCACGAAGGAGGCGAGCACCGAAGCGAACGCGCGCAGTGACGATCCTCCGTTCAGGGCCACGAACGCCTGCGTGCGCGCCCACAGGTACCAGATCACCGTCAGCGTGCCGAGCAGGGGCGCGGCGAACGGTCCAGCATGCGTTGCAGGGGACGCCGCCGCCTGCGCCAGCGCCAGGCCCAGCACGAAGGGGCATGCGATGAAGGCCTGGATCGAGAACGGCTCGCGCATCGTCTCGCGGTTCACCGCCAGCCGTTGGCGGCGCAACGTACCCAGCGCGGCGCCCAGCGCATACACGCAGAACACTGCGGACCGCGTCAGCAGCAGGCCCTGCTCGTTGCTGAAAAGCAGCTGCCCGACCGGCGAGCCAAGCGTCGGTGGGGCCATGCGCAGCGCCATCTCCAGGGCATGGGCGATGACCACCGACAGGATCAGCATCAGCACCGGACTGATCGCATCGGAAAACCGCTGCTCCGCATCCCTGGCCAGCTCCCGGCGCGTGTACAGCGCAATCGCACCCGGTCGTACCAGGACCCGCCAGCACGTCCTGGGGTAGAACACCAGCCAGCCGACCAGCTCGTACAGGAATTCTTCGAGTGATCGCAGCAGTCGTATGAGGTCCATGCCTTCAGTGGATAGCCTGCGACGCGTGAAGCCCGGATCACGGGCGCTGCCGAGGCAGCCGAGTGTCTCCCCTTTCACGCGCTCCGCAAGCCAGACGTGAGTGCGGGGGTGTCGGCAACCCGCATCCTTGCATTGCAGAACCTGTGCGAAGCGGACGTCACGGCGGCATGGCCAGCACGCGGCCGCCAGGCGATGTGTCAGCGATAGCAACCCAGCCAGAGTTGCCATTGCGGCGCCTTCGGCCCAGCGCACCTGCCCGCCTTCGACCAGGCAGGCGGCCGCGCCACCGATGCCGCTGCCTTTCAGCCGGGCGGGTCCGGCAAGCGGATTCCCTGCGTCGAAACAAAGGCGCGGGACGCGCTCCAATAGGCCTCTGGTGGTTCCCGCAGCTCGGGTCGTGACCCGCAATCGTTGATATGCAATGCGCGTATCACATCACCCCACCCGTCACGCGGATCATGAACCTGAAGTCGACCGCGATGATGGCGCGGATGATACGCATAGTGGCCAAGTGCCTCCCGACACGCTTCGTCCGGTGAACGACCCGCCTGATGGACCAGCGTCCCTGCACGCATGTGGCGCGCATGCGCGAGCGCACCCAGATACTCATCCTCATCCAGCAGTGGGACCCGCTCACCGCGGGCCAGGCATAACGCATCCGCTTCGGCCTCGTAGTCCAGCGACGGCTGCTCACGCTCCGGGCGCCAGCGCCAATAGCCTTCGCCCTCCACATGCAGCATCGCCCAATGCCAAGGCTCGTCGTGGAAGATCAGCGCCTGTTCGAATTCGCGGCCGCGGCTCTGGTCGGGATAGCGCTTGCGCGCCTGCTCGAGCGCCAGCACCTCCGGCACCTGGCCATAGCGGACCAGGCACCAGGCAAACAGGTGCCGGCTGTCTTCGATTTCGGTGGTGAAGTCTTCCACCGGGGCGTGAGTGCCGGGCAGGTTCGATCCTTGTGTGCGGATCAGAGGGTACCGACGCGTTGGCAGGACTCGCGGGGGCGATGAGACCTGCAGCCGCTCACTCGAGGCCGGTTGGTGGGCCCACCAGGATTCGAACCTGGAACCAAGGGATTATGAGTCCCCTGCTCTAACCGTTGAGCTATAGGCCCGGCGCAGCGCCACAGTGTAGTGGAGGCCGCGCTCGATCGGCTACCCGGCAGCAGTAAGAGCCTCAGCAACACGCCCCAACCGCTTCTCCGCCACTTCCGCGAACCACACCTGCCGCCGCAGGTGGACCTGGAACAGCGCCAGCGTCGCTCTTCGGGCGAATCCCACTGGATCCACGCGCTCGTCGCGCATCACATCGTCCCAATCCGGCACCGGCGCAAGCGCGCAGTATCGTGTAGAAAGGAAGGTAGAGGGCTCAATTGCTGATTGCGACACGCTCTGGAAAGCATGCAGCTTCCGGGAGATCCAACGCTTTGAATGGATTGGGAACGTGACTGAGCGATCACGGCGCCCAGGAAAATTCTGCTATCAGATTCCAACAATCCTCAAAGCCAACCAGGTTACGAGGCGCAGCGCCAGGATCGTACGAGCGGTTCAGTCGTTGGACACGCGGGGAGATGTGTCATCCAAAATCACCCAAACCGCACACCCATCGCGCTTACCCGCTCGGCATTCATCGCCGCCAACGCACGCAGCCCAGCCGCCCCCACACGCGCATCCCCCGCCACGCGCTCCCAGAACTCAGCGGCCAGCGGTGCCGCCCAGCGCAGGTGTTCCAGCTCGCCACTGCCACGCGGTGCCACTGCTTCCAGGGGCAGGTCCTGCCGCAGCACACCCAGTCGGGAAGGCGCCAGCGACATCGGCAGCATGTCGTACGCCGGCGCCAAGGGCAGCGCGCCGCGATCCACAAAGTGGAAACCCACGTTGCCCTGGTGCATGTCGCTGTTACCGATCAGGCGGCCGAATGCGTGCAGCCGCGCCACAGCCTGCACGGTGCGCGCAGACAACCAGCCCATCGCCTGCAGTTGGGCACCGGCAGCGGGCCAGTCCAGCATTGCTTCACCGGTGAACGCGGCCGACAGCGCCAGCAGCGAGACGAAGCCACGCCGCCCCAGCTGACCGGCGGTGCGGTCGAATCGCTCCACCTCCAGGAAGGTATGCGAGGGTGTCTGCAGCAGCTCGCTGTGGGCGGCATTCATGCCAGCGCCGCGCAGCGTCTGCAGGGCCAGGTGTTCGCACACCAGCAGATCGGACCAGCGCTGCGCAGCGTCGCCCCCATCGGGCTGGGCGAACTTCACCACTACCGCGCGTCGGCCGCCCGCGCTTTCCACAGTGGCGGTGAACTTGGGCTGCTCGCCGCCCGGCGATGAGCCGACGTCTTCGCCGGCCAAGGCGGCCCGGGCGCGCTCGGGGTACCAGCGCGTGCGATCGGCGGCGTCCACCCGGTCCGGCGGTGCGTCCAGTGCAACCAGAGCGGCCTGCACGGCGTCGCCGCCCAGCAGCAGATCGCCGATTTCGGTGCCACCGCCCTGCACCAGCGCCGTCAGCACATCATCGCGCTGCCATCGATTGAGGTCAGTCGGCAGGCCGAGCGTACGGCCGCGGCCGTGGGCGAAGCTGCGGCCCAGGAATCCCTGCGGCCGCAGGTCGTCCAGGTACCAGGGCAGACCAGGGAAGAAACCGGGCAGGTCGCCCTCGGGGGCACGCTGCAGGTTCGTGCGCGCGCGGCTGGCGTCCACGTGGAAGGTATCGCCACTGAGCGCGATCATCCGACCCAGCTCTTCCAGCGTCGCATCTTCGCGCAGCCGGTACAGCGGCCATTCGCTGCCGGCGCGTGAGGGCTGGCGCAGCGCGTAGGCGGTCGCGCGGGTCTGGCCCAGCCGCACCACCTGGCCGCCACTGGCGGCAACCAGGCGGCTGAGGGTCATGCGGTTCACGCCCAGCCGCTCGGTCAGGACCGCCGCCGGCAATGGCTGACCGGGGGGAAGCTGGGCGATCAGGTCCTGGGGCTGCAACAGCGCGGGGCGGGCCATGGCGGGGGTTGTTGGCGGAATAGTGTTACGTATTTATCGCAAATACCAAGGCGCCGCAAGAGAATTAAAGTTCACAATCCCTTGTTCCATAAGGAATTAGTAAAGAATTGCTGCCGATGGAAACGGAAATAGTGTTACGTAACAAGTTCCAATGGGGATACAAATATATCGGGTATTGGCCTGCGCCACCCCAAGAAAAAACCCCGCCGAAGCGGGGTTTTCTCAACACATCAGCGCAACCCGGAAATCAATCGATATCCAGGAAGCTGCGCAGCTGCTCCGAACGGCTCGGGTGACGCAGCTTGCGCAGGGCCTTCGCTTCGATCTGGCGGATGCGCTCGCGGGTCACGTCGAACTGCTTGCCGACTTCCTCGAGGGTGTGGTCGGTGTTCATGTCGATGCCGAAGCGCATGCGCAGCACCTTGGCTTCCCTCGGGGTGAGGCCGGCCAGCACGTCGCGCACGGTTTCAGACAGGTTGATGTTGGTGGTGTTCTCGATCGGGGACTCCACGTTGGTGTCCTCGATGAAGTCGCCCAGATGGGAATCCTCGTCGTCGCCGATCGGGGTTTCCATCGAGATCGGCTCCTTGGCGATCTTCATCACCTTGCGGATCTTGTCTTCCGGCATGTCCATTTCCTTGGCCAGCTCCTCCGGCGTAGCCTCGCGGCCGTACTGCTGGAGCATCTGGCGGGAAATGCGGTTCAACTTGTTGATCGTTTCGATCATGTGCACCGGGATACGGATGGTGCGCGCCTGGTCGGCGATCGAACGGGTGATGGCCTGGCGGATCCACCAGGTCGCATACGTGGAGAACTTGTAACCGCGGCGGTACTCGAACTTGTCCACCGCCTTCATCAGGCCGATGTTGCCTTCCTGGATCAGGTCGAGGAACTGCAGGCCGCGGTTGGTGTACTTCTTGGCGATCGAGATCACCAGGCGCAGGTTGGCCTCGACCATTTCCTTCTTGGCCTTGCGCGCCTTGGCTTCGCCGTAGGCCATGGCACGGCTGAGTTCCTTCAGCTCTTCCAGGTCCAGCAGGGTCAGCTTCTCGACGTCGATGGTGGCCTGCTGCTCGGCAACGATCTGGTCCTTCACCTCACGCAGCGCCGAGGACCACTTCTGCTTGCGCTTCAGTGCGTCTTCGACCCACTCCAGGTTGGTCTGGTTGCCTTCCCAGGAACGGATGAAGTCTTTGCGCGGCATGCGGGCGGTGACCGTGGCCAGGTTCAGCACGCGGCGCTCATGGGCCTTGATGCTGGCCATGGTGTCGCGCAGCTGCTTGGTCAGCACGTCGGTCAGCGGCAGCGGCAGTTTCAGGGTGACGAACACCGCCGACATCTCTTCGCGCAGGCGCGGCAGGTTCTTCTTGTCGCCCTTGGCGGCCGCCTTCTTGAAGGCAGTGAAGGCGTCGGTCAGCGCCTGCATGCGCGCAGCGACTTCCTCCGGATCCGGACCGGTCGGCGCGGCTTCTTCATCGCCGCCGTCGACATCATCCTCGTCCTCGTCTTCATCGCCCTCTTCGTCGCTGGTGTCTTCGGCAACGGCAGGCGCCGGGGTGGCCACTTCCTCGGCCAGGTCGTTGAAGCCGACGATCACTTCGGCCAGGCGCTTCTTGCCTTCCTTGTGCGCTTCGTAATCGGACAGCAGCGATTCGACCGACACCGGGAACTGGCCCAATGCGGCCTGGACCTGCGACAGGCCTTCCTCGATGCGCTTGGCAATGGCGATTTCGCCTTCGCGGGTCAGCAGCTCGACGGTACCCATTTCGCGCATGTACATGCGCACCGGGTCGGTGGTCCGGCCACCTTCGGTATCGAGCGCGCTCAGCGCGGCGGCGGCTTCTTCGGCCGCAGTGTCGTCGACCTCACGGTTGCCCGTGTTGCCGTCGTTGAGAAGCAGGGTTTCCACATCCGGGGCAACTTCATGGACATCAATGCCCATGCCGTTGATCATGCCGATGATGTCTTCGATCTGTTCCGGGTCGACCATGTCGTCCGGCAGATGGTCATTGACTTCGGCGTAGGTCAGGTAGCCCTGTTCCAGGCCCTTGCTGATCAGTTGCTTGATTTCGGATTGGGCAGGACGTTCGTTGGCCATGTAGTGCTCGCGCCACCGGCTGGGGAGAAATAGGGAACGTAGCATTATACCAGCCCGGGGCCCGGCCTGCCGGGCGGTGGTCCCGGCGGCCTAGGGCCTGAGAAGGAAGGTCACAGGACCATCGTTGACCAGGCTGACGACCATATGGGCACCAAATCGGCCTGTTTCCACCCCCGGGGCGTGTTGTTCACGGCAGATCGCGACAAATCGATTGAACCCGCGTTCAGCCTCGTCCGGCGGGGCCGCGCGGGTGAAGCTGGGGCGCATGCCCGAACGGGTGTCGGCGGCCAGGGTGAACTGGCTGACCAGCAGCAGCCCGCCCCCGGTATCGCGCAGCGAGCGGTTCATCCGCCCGGCCTCGTCTGCGAAGACACGGTAGCCCAGCAGCCGTTCGGCCATCCGCTGCAGCTGGGCCTCGGTATCGCCCGGCTCCATGCCCACCAGGGCCAGCAGGCCGGGGCCGATCTGCCCCACCGCTTCGCCGTCCACATGCACGGCGGCCTGGGTGACACGCTGGATCAGGACAAGCATCGGGGGCTTCCAGTTCACGGGGCCGGCCACGATAGCAGCGCCCTTGGCTAAACTGGGGCCGATGAATCCGCACCGCAAAGCCCGCCTGGTCTACCGCGCCACCACCCTGTTCGCCCGCCTGCCCTGGCCGCTGCTGCGGGGCTTCGCGCATGCGCTGGCCTGGGCCTGGCTGCGCCTGAACGCGCGTGAGAGCCGCGTCACCCGGCGCAACCTGGAGCTGGCCTACCCCGAACTGGACGGCCCCGCACGCGACCGCCTGCAGCGCGATCTGCTGCGCTCCACCGCCCTGCAGGCCATCGAAACCCTGCGCCTGTGGAGCCGCGAACCCGCCGACAACCTGCGCCGGCACCTGCGCCAGCGCCACGGCGAGGCCCTGTACGACGCCGCGCTGGCCAGCGGCAAGGGGGTGATCGTGGCCGCGCCGCACTTCGGCAACTGGGAGCTGCTGAACCAGTGGCTGGCCTCGCGCGGGCAGATCGCCATCGTCTACAAGCCGCCGGAAGACGAGGCCAGCGATGCCTTCCTGCAGATCGTGCGCGGCGGCCAGAACGTGCAGCAGGTGCGCGCCGAGGGGCCGGCCGTGCGCCAGCTGTTCAAGGTGCTCAAGGACGGCGGCGCCACCGGCATCCTGCCCGACCAGCAGCCCAAGGCCGGCGACGGGGTGTTCGTGCCGTTCTTCGGCGTGCAGGCGCTGACCATGACCCTGGTCAACCGCCTGGCCGAACGTACCGGCGCCACCGTGCTGTACGGCTGGTGCGAGCGGATCGGCCCGGACATGGAATTCGCCCTGCACATCGAGCCGACCGACCCTGCGGTGGCCGATCCGGACCCGCAGGTGGCCGCCGCCGCGCTCAACGCCGGCATCGAACGCATCGCCCGCCGCGACCCGGCGCAGTACCAGTGGACCTACAAGCGCTATACGCTGCGGCCAGCGGGCAGCGGCGAAGACGACCCGTACGCGACCGAAGAACATCCCCACTGATCCCGGCGCTGCGGCCTGCGACACAGCGCCGCAGCACGTTGAATACGACGCTGGCGCCCCCATAGAGACCCCGATGTCCGCCTCCCCCGGTCCTGCCATGTCTGCTTCCTCCCTGTTCGGTGATCCGGCGGCGATCCGCTGCGAGCGCGCGGTCGCCGAACTGCGTGCCGGTCGCCCGGTGCTGCTCCACGATGGCCAGGGCCAGCGCCTGGCGGTGATCGCGCTGGACAGCGCCACGGCCAGCAGCTTCGCCGCCTTCGCCGCTGCCGCCGGCCAGCGCCACTACCTGTACCTGACCGCCACCCGTGCCCGTGTGCTGGGCGTGGAGGCGCCCGAGGGCGCGCGCCTGCCGCTGGCCGGCGTGGCCTTCGATGCGCTGCCGTCGCTGGGCTACCTGCGCGAACCGGGTCCGATGCCGGCAGGCTGGAGCGCCGGCGATGGCTTCGATGCCGGTGCGGTGGAACTGGCCCGCCTGGGCCTGCTGCTGCCAGCGATGGTGGCCGTGCGCCTGGCCACCGACGATGCCACCTTCGAGGGGGCGGCCGAGGTCGGGCTGTGCGACCTGGCCGAAGGCGCTGCGCATGCGGCACACGATTACGAACTGGTGGCGCGCTCGCCGGTGCCGCTGCGCGACGTCGGCATGACCACCTTTGCCGTGTTCCGTGGCGGCGTGGCGCAGCGCGACCAGGTCGCGATCATCGTCGGCGAACCGGACCTGTCGGCCGTGGTGCCGGTGCGCGTGCATTCGTCCTGCCTCACCGGTGACCTGTTCGGCTCGCTCAAATGCGACTGCGGCGACCAGCTGCGGCGCGGTCTGCGCAAGCTGAAGGAACTGGGCGGCGGCGTGCTGCTGTACCTGGACCAGGAAGGGCGTGGCACCGGCATTGCCGCCAAGATGCGCGCCTATGGTTACCAGCACGACGGCCTGGACACCATCGACGCCGATGCGCAGCTGGGTTTCGGCGCCGACGAGCGCCGCTATGGCAGCGCCGTGGCCATGCTGCGGGGCCTGGGGGTTTCGCGCGTGGCCCTGCTCAGCAACAACCCGACCAAGGCCCAGCGGCTGCGCAACGCCGGCATCGAAGTGCTGGACTGCATTCCGGTCACCGGTGAAATCACCGCCGAGAACGAGCACTATCTGCGCACCAAGGCCGACCGCGCCGGCCATCTGCTCGATGTCGACGCACTGATCCAGGCCGCCCAGTAAGGCGGCCGACCTGCTACCGTCTGCCGGTGCGGTCGCCACCGCGCATGCCCGCCCTGCTGCCTGACGGACGCCCGCGTGACCGAACTGCCTTCTGCCGCTCCCGCCCTCCCCCCCGCCCTGGACCACTGGCAACCCCTGCCGCCGCGTGCCGCGCGGCTGGCGGCGCTGGAAGGGGCCTTCGGTGGTGTGTTCATCCCCGGCATTCCGCTCGCCGCAGCGTGGTGGTTCTTCGACCTTCCCGGTGGCCTGTGGGGCGCCTCGCTGGGCCTGCTGGCCGGCATCGCCTTCGGTGCCTGGATCGGCCAGCGCCGCACCTCACGCACGCGCTGGCGGCTGGATGCGCAGGGCCTGGGGCTGCGCCGCGACCTGCTCTGGCAGCTTGAAACCCGCCTGCCGATCTCGCGCGTGCAGCACCTGGACCTGCGACGCGGCCCGCTGGAGCGCCGCGCCGGACTGGCCACGCTGATCGTGCACACCGCCGGCACCCGCCTCAGCGCGGTCACCATCAACGGCCTGGACCAGGCCGATGCCGAGCGCCTGCGCGACACCCTGGCCCACCAGCTCGACCAGGACGACGACGCCCTGTGAGCCAGCCGCCGCCCCTGCCCGCCTCGCTGCCGAGCGGTGGCGAAGAGCATCGCCTGCACCGCTGGTCCTGGTTGTTCGTGCTGCTCATGCAGCTGCGCCACTACTTCCTGCCGCTGGTCGCGCTGCTGGTGTTCGGCCAGCGCGGCGACCGCGATCCGCTGTGGGCGCAACTGATCCCGCTGGGCGCCATCGTCGCCCTGGTACTGGTCTCGGTCCTGCAGTACCTCAGCTACCGTTACCGCATCGGCAGCGATGCGATCACCGTGCGCAGCGGACTGCTGGCCCGCAACCGGCGCGAGATTCCGTTCGCCCGCATCCACAACGTGGAAGTGCGGCAGAACCCGCTGCACCGTCTGTTCGGCGTGGCCGAACTGCGGCTGGAATCGGCCGGCGGCGTGCGCCCGGAAGCCGAGATGCGGGTGCTGCGGCTGGACCAGGCACTGGCGCTGGAACAGCTGGTACGCCAACGCGGCCAGCCGCCCGTGGCCGTCGCCGATGACATCGCCGCAGCGGCCACCACGCGCGACGACGATCCGGTGCTGCTGCGCCTGTCCAGCTGGGACGTGGTGCGCATGGGCCTGCTCTCCAACCGGGGCTGGGCGCTGGCGATCGCCGCCTTCGGCGTACTGTTCCAGACCGTGCCGCGGCCGGTGATGGACGACGCCCTGCAGCGCGGCGGCCGTGAAGCCTTCGGCTACGCCAGCCACCTGCATCCCGGCGTTGCCGGCGCACTGATGCTGCTGCTGGCCACGCTGCTGCTGGGCTGGCTGTCGCTGCGCGTGCTGTCGGTGGTGCTGACCCTGCTGCGCTACCACGGCTTCACCCTCAGCGAGCGCGAGCGGCGGTTGACCGTATCCACCGGCCTGCTCAGCCGCACCCGCAGCAGCGTCGCGCGCCGCCGCATCCAGGCCTGGACCCTGCGCGAAAGCACGTTGCAACGGTGGTTCGGGCTGCGCCAGCTGCGCATCGACAGTGCCGCCGGCGGGCCATCGCGCGACGATGACCGCGCCCTGCGCGAACTGGCGCCACTGGCGGCAGCCGGCACCTGTGACGGCTTGGTGCGGCACCTGCTGCCGCAGCTGCAGTGGCCACCGCCGCACTGGCAGCCGGTGCCGCAGCGTGGCTGGTGGCGGCTGTGCCTGCCCAGCATGCTGATGGTGCCGCTGCTGGCGGCCGGCATGTACTGGCGCTGGGGCCCGTGGGCGCTGCTGGTGCTGGCCTGGCTGCCCGTGGCGCTGCTGGTGGCCAACCGGCAGATGGCACGCATCGGCTGGCACCTGGACGCGCAGTTCGTGGCCGTGCGCGGTGGCTGGTGGAAGCGCTGGTGGCGCTGGGCCGAACTGGACAAGGTGCAGGGCCTGCGCCTGCAGCGCTCACCGCTGGACAAGCTGCTGGGTACCGCCAGCCTGCAGCTGGACACCGCCGGTGCGCATGGCGATGTGGCGCTGGCACTGAATTACCTGCCGCACGCCCAGGCCCAGCAGGTGATGGAGCAGCTGGCCGCAGCGCTGGCGCGGCGCAAGCTGCGCTGGTGAGGGTGCAGCGTTGATCCACGCGTGGCGGGGATCAACCGCAGGGCCGGGCGATGGGCGCGGCGCGGCTGCACGCTGATCAGCGCTGCGACGGGCCCCAGTACCCCAGGTCCTTGCGGATCTGCAGGTCGCGCACCCAGCTGCCGAACGGCTTGCGGCGCAGCCGGCCCATCTCGCCGGCCAGGAAATCCTCGGTCGCGGCAATCACCCGCTCGCTCGACCGCCCATCCCGGTAGGGGTGGATGGCGTCGGCATAGCGGACGATCTCCGCCTGCAGTGCCGGCTCCGGGTGCAGCGCGCGCTGCAGCATCGCGGGCAGCTGCGCCGGGTCGTCGAAATCGATCATGTGCGGCTTCGGCACGCGGTTGCGGAACGTCACCACCGGCTTGTGCTGGACGATGAACTCCGAAACGATCGACGAGGTATCGGACACCAGCACATCGGCGGCACGCTGCGCGGCCATCAC
Organism: Stenotrophomonas sp. 704A1; assembly: GCF_030549525.1. Taxonomy (NCBI): domain Bacteria; kingdom Pseudomonadati; phylum Pseudomonadota; class Gammaproteobacteria; order Lysobacterales; family Lysobacteraceae; genus Stenotrophomonas; species Stenotrophomonas tuberculopleuritidis. The sequence continues at coordinate 4,144,734 of NZ_CP130831.1, forward strand.
CTGTTCCGGTTCGATGAAGCGCGCGTTGGCGCCGGCCAGCGCACGGTAGCGCTCGAACAGCTCCGGCGCGCACTTCGGGTGCAGGGTCAACAGCCAGTAGCGCTCACCGGCGGCAATATCGGCGGCAATCTGCGCATGCAGGTGCGGGGCCGCGCTGAGGCGCTCGGTGAAGGTCGACCCGAACAGGATCACCGGGCGCGCGCCCGCCGCGGCACGCAGCGCAGCACTCTCACCGCCATCGTCGCGGAACAGCGGGTCCAGTTTCGGCCAGCCGGTCTCGGCCACCGCGAAATGCCCCTGCAGCGCGGCCATCTCGCGGAACGGCGCGGTGGTGGCCGGGCCCTGGGTGCAGTACAGGTCGAACATGCCGCGCACGCGGAAGTGGCCGCGTGCACTGTCGCGCTTTTCCACGTTGAAGCCGTGGAACAGCTGCACCTTGGCTCCAGAGAGGAACGTCGGTACCCAGTTGGCCGCGCTGAACACCGCGCGCGGGCGCATCGCCAGCGCCTGCTTCAGACCGATGTTCGGCACCCCCTGCAGCTGGCTGCCGGCGGCGCCCCCCTCGAACCAGGCCGCCACCTCCTGGCCGGATGCGTGCAAGGCCTGCACCAACGGGGCGAGAATAGGCAGCGCATAGCGCTCCGTCGCAAACAACAGGTACCCGGCCATCATGTCCTCCACGACCGCTCCCAACGAACGGCCTCGCATCTCGGCCTGCATTATCGCGTTCAACGAGGCTGGCCGCATCGGCGACTGCCTGGCGTCGCTGGCGTTCTGCGACGAGATCGTGGTGGTGGACTCGCAGTCCACCGACGCCACCGTCGCCCTCGCCGAGGCCGCAGGCGCCCGCGTCCTGCAACGGCGCTTCGACGGCTTCCGCAGCCAGAAGGCGTTCTGCGTCGAGCAGGCCCGGCATGACTGGGTGCTGTGCCTGGACGCCGATGAGCGGATCAGCCCGGAACTGCGCGCCGCCATCGAACAGGCCCGTGACCGCGGCTTCAGCGGCCACCACGGCTATCGCTTCGCGCGCCTGTCCGAGTACTTCGGCAGGTTCCTGCGCCACGGCAATGCCTACCCGGACCGGGTGCTGCGCCTGTTCGACCGGCGCCACGGGGGCTGGCGCGGTACGCGCGAGATCCACGAGGCCGCCAGCGTCGATGGCAGCGTCGGCACCCTGCGCGGTGATCTGATCCACTACCCGTACCGGTCGCTGCAGCAGCAGCTGGCCAAGACCGAGAAGTACGCGCGGATGATGGCCGAGCACGAATTCGCCCGCGGCAAGCGCGCCACGCTCGGCAAGCTGGTGCTGGCCCCGGCCTGGCGGTTCTGGCGCGGCTTCCTGTTCCGGGGCGGCTTCCGCGATGGCTGGCACGGCCTGGTCTATGCCTATGTGCGCGCCAACTACGTGCGGCAGAAGACCATCATGCTGTGGATGCTCGGCAACGGGCAGGCCGTGGCCGACCCGCCGCCGCCCTGAGTGCCGGGCGGTGCCCGGCGCCGGCCGGTCAGCCGTTCTGGCGCGCGCGGTACCGCGCGCCTTCCACGATCGACAACCCGACCAGCAGGCCGAGGATGGTGACGTAGAAGCTGGCGGTCATCTGGTGCGCGAACATCGACTGGGTCAGGCCGCACAGCACATAGGACACCACCACCATCACGCCGGCGGCGGCCGGGCCACGGAAGGTGGTGTGCCCACTGCGCCGATGCAGGCGCACGAACACCCACAGCGGCACCCCGTACACCGCCAGCAGCAGCAACAGGCCGGGCAGGCCCTGGGTGGCGGCCCACTCGGCCAGATCGTTGTGGGCATGGCGCAGGTGGCAGCGGATTTCCTGCGGATTCTCGCGGCAGGCCGGCACCCGCTTCATGGCCGTGTCGAAGTGGCCGATGCCGACGCCGGTCAGCGGATGGTCGAGGAAGGTCTCCCAGGCCACCTGCAGGCGCTCCACGCGGGCACCGGCCGAGGAATCGCTGTCACCCTGCTCCATGCGCTGCACATCGCTGTGCAGTTCGGACAAGCGCACCTGCTGGCGCAGCTCCGGCACCGACAGCAGCAGGGTCGCGCCGATCGCCAGCATGCCGGCAAGCACCGACAGCCGGGCTACGCCGGTGCGCCAGCGCAGGCTCAGTGCCAGCACCACCAGCAGCGCCAGCAGCGCCGCGAACACGCCGCGGCTGCCGGTCAGGATGATGGTGCCGCAACCGGCAGCCATGCCGACGATCACCAGCGACCAGCGCCGCGACGGCCGGCAGAACACCAGCAGCACCATCAGCATCATCACGATGTCGGCCAGCACGATCGCGTTGGTGAACAGTTCGGCCCGTGGCGCACCCCGGAACACCTGCAGGGCCGAGAGCACGAAAGTGCCCAGCAACCCGGCCAGCGCACCGCGCCACAGCCAGCGCATGTCCGGGCGCAGCGCACACACCCACAGCGCGATCCAGGGGATGACGAGGAAGCGGGATCGATTGTCGACATCGCGCAGGCCCTGCTCGAACAGCATGACCGACACGATGCCCATCACCAGCACGGCCAGCATCAGCCAGCTGAGGACCTTGATCGGCTGCGGGTCCATCTTCCGCGCCTGCCACAGCAGGCCGGGCACCATCGCGGTGCTGACCAGCAGCACGAGCGCGTAGGGCAGCAGGTTGATCGGAATGGTCAGCACCAGCGCCGGCATGCAGAACAGGCCGATCTGCGCCAGCCAGTGCGCCGCGCGCGGACGCCGCCCTGCGGGGACGCCCAGCGGATCGCCGATCGTGGATTCCAGGTTGTGCTGTGAAGCTGCCACGTCGAAAAAGTTCGCTGCGATCCTGCTGAATGAACCGGACGACCGGCGATGCCGGTCCCACGCTGACGTTTTACTGCCTTTGGCGCCGCTTGGGCAGTCTGGACAAGTGCCGGCCCGCAGGGTTACTCCTCACGTTGCAAGCGCCGTTCACGTTCGCGCTCGGCCGCACTGGCCACGCAGGGCCCCTGGATCGCGGCGGCCGGCACCAGCCACCAACGACGACGGTTGGCGATACCGGCCAGTTCGGCGCGGCTGCGATCGACGCAGGGCAGCAATGCGTCTTCGTGCACCAGCAGCCAGCGCCGCTGCGGCACCAGCTGCTGCCAGCGCACGGCAGCGGCCAGCTGCTCGTCCCAGGGCGTCCTGAAGCCGAAGGTGGCCGCAGGGCGGTCGGCCATCAGCAGGTTCTGCTCCTTCCAGGCGACCAGGCCCAGTTCGGCGTCGGCACCGATGCGCTGGCCGGTATGCCGCATCAGGCCCCGCGCGGAACTGGAGTCATTCAACAGCGGATAGCCGACCAGGCTGTACAGCACCCACACCGCGGTCAGGGTCGAGACCAGCGCCAGCTCGCGGCGGCCACGCCCGAACAGCAGCAGGCTGGCCACGCCCCAGCCCCCCATCGCCAGCGCGGCCCAGGCCAGGGCGTTCATTTCCCCGTTGCCGATGCCGCGGGTCTGCATCAACCGGGCTTCAAAGCCGGGCCTGCCGATCAGCGCGGACACGCCCGCGGCCAACGTGCCCAGTGCCAGCAGCAGGGTGAAGCCGCCCAGCACTGCCTGCACGTCGCGCCGGCGCAGCAGGCCCGGCAGCAACGGGGCCAGTGCCAGGCAGAACATCGGCAGCGCGGGCAGGATGTAGACATCGCGCTTGCCATCGGGAATCGAGAAGAACAGCACGATCAGCGCCCACCAGCCCAGCAGCAGCAGGTAGCGCGCATCCTGGCGCTGCAGCCGCCGCCGCCAGGCCGGGATCGCCCAGGGCAGTGCCAGGAACGCCGGAATCCACATCGAGGGCATGGTGCCGAGGAAGTACCACCAGGGCTGGTGGTGGTCCCAGGACTGCGCGTAGCGCTTGGCGGTCTGCCGGAACAGGATGTCATCCATGTAGGCCAGGTAGTCGCCGGAGCGCGTTGCCAGCGCGGTCGTCACCATCGGCACCAGCCACAGCGCGATCGCCAGCAGGAACGCCAGCGGTGCCAGCCAGAAGCGCGGGTCGCGGGCATGCAGGCGCACGCGCGGCCAGCGCAGCGCCGAGCCGATCAGTGCCGGCACGATCATCAGCAGGGCGATCACGCCCACGCCCTTGGTGATCACCCCGACGCCGGCGAAGAACCAGCCCAGCCACCACCAGCGCCAGGCCGGGCCCAGCAGCAGGTGGCGCAGCAGGCCGTAGTTGGCCAGGGTGATGAACAGCACCACCAGTGGATCGATCTGCGCCTTCTTCGACTGGAAGGTGAAATGCAGGGCGAACAGCAGCGCCCAGCCGGCATACAGGCCCACCTGCCGCGTCCACAGCCGGCGCCCGAGATCGACCACGCACCACAAGGTCCCGAGTGCGGCGATCAGCGACGGCAGCAGGAACGCGACCCGCCAGTTGCCGACCACGCTGTACAGCGTGGCCTGCCACCACATCAGCATCGGCGGCTTGTCCGAGTACAGCTCAAGCCCGCGGTGCGGGAACAGCCAGTCGCCGCTGTCCACCATCTGCTTGGCCACCAGGGCGAAGCGCGGTTCGTCCGAGGGCCAGGGGTCGCGCAGTCCCAGTCCGGCGCCCAGCACCAGCAGGGCCATCACTACGAACAACCACGTCTGGCGTGACGCACGGGTTTTCAGCATGGGAACTCGGACAGCGGGAAGGTCAGGCCTTTTTTAGCAGACGTGCGTAGAAAAATCCGTCAGCATCGTGGTCTCCGGGCAGCCGTTGCCGCGCGATACCGTCACAATCCAGACCAAAAGCGTCACCAAGCGGCGCAGCTTCCGCATCCGGATGCCATTTCAGGAAGCCCCGCACCTGCTCGACGTTCTCCACGCGCAGGATCGAGCAGGTGGCATACAGCAGCACGCCACCGGGGCGCAGCATCGACCAGCAGGCCTCCAGCAGGCGGGCCTGGATCCCGACCAGCGCATCGATGTCTTCGGCACGGCGGTGGAACATCACGTCCGGCTGGCGGCGGATCACACCGGTGGCCGAGCACGGCGCATCCAGCAGGATCGCGTCGAAGGGAACCCCGTCCCACCATGCGCCCGGATCGCTGGCATCGGCCACCTGCACCTGCGCGCCGTCGCCCACCCCGGTGCGTGCAAAGGTGTCCTTGGCACGTGCAAGGCGGCGGGCGTCGATATCCAGTGCCAGCAACCGCAGACCGGGATCGCGCTCGAGCAGGTGCGCCGACTTGCCGCCGGGCGCCGCACAGGCGTCCAGCACGCGGCTGCCGGCCGGCGCTGCCAGCGCATCGGCGGCGCACTGCGCCGACAGATCCTGCACCGACAACATGCCGTCGGCAAAGCCGGGCAGCTGATTCACCGGCACCGGTGTTGCCAGGCGCAGCGCATCGGCGCTCAGCGGGCTGGCGTCGGCGGCAATGCCGGCCTGCTGCAGCGCCGCCAGCGCCTTCTCGCGCCCGCCCTGCTGGCGGTTGGCACGCAGCCACAGCGGTGCCGGCTGCAGGCTGGCGGCGAAGATCGCCTCGGCCTGCGCCGGCCAATCGCGTTCGACCGCGTCGGCCAGCCATGCAGGAAACGCGTCGCGCGCCGGCTGTTCGGGGAAGCCTTCGCGCTGGGCCCGGCGCAGGATCGCGTTGACCAGGCCGGCCTGGCGCTCACGCCCCAGCGCGCGCGCGGCGTCGACCGTGGCCGACAGTGCGGCGTGGGCCGGCAGTTCCAGCACATCCAGCTGGGCGAAGCCGACCATCAGCAGCGTGCGCAGGTCGGCGTCGCGGGCCGACAGCGGCTTCTGCATCCACGCCTGCAGGGCGGCGTCATAGGTACTGCGCCGGCGCAGCACGGCAAAGCACAGGGCTTCGAGCAGCGCGCGATCACGGGTGTCGGCCAGTTTCGGCAGGGCCCAGGCCAGCTCGGCCTTCAACGAGCGGCCGCGGGTGAACACCTGCGCCAGCACACGTGCCGCGAGCATGCGGGTCGCCGCACCGGGTGCCGCGTTGGCGATGGAGAAATCGTTCTGCTTCGCCACCGCTTACGCCCCCACGCGCAGGTCGCGGCGTGCATTGAGGTAGTCGGCAGCGGTGATCGCCTTGCCCCCTTCGCGCTGCAGCACGCGCAGGCGCAGTGCGCCCTGCCCGCAGGCAATGTCGATGCCCTCGCGGCCTGCGGCCAGCACCGTTCCCGGCGCCTGCCCATGGTCCACGTCCACCGCCACCGCTCCGTGGATGCGCACGCGCTCACCGGCCAGCACTGCTTCGGCGATCGGCCACGGATTGAACGCGCGCACCGTGCGCGCCAGCGCGCCGGCCTCCAGCGCCCAGTCGAGCCGGGCCTCGGCCTTGTCCAGCTTGTGCGCATAGGTCACGCCCTGCTCCGGCTGCGGGCGCGCGATCGGCTTGATGCCTGCGCGCAGCAGGCCCAGCCCATCGGACAGCACCTGCGCGCCCAGTTCGGCCAGCCTGTCATGCAGCTGGCCACCGGTCTCGGTGGCCGCGATCGGCAGCTCCTGGTGCAGCAGCACCGGCCCGGTGTCCAGGCCCGCCTCCATCTGCATCAGGCACACGCCGGTGCGCTCATCGCCCGCCTGGATCGCGCGCTGGATCGGCGCGGCGCCCCGCCAGCGCGGCAGCAGCGAGGCATGCACGTTCCAGCAACCGTGGGTCGGGATCGTCAACACCGCCCTGGGCAGGATCAGGCCATAGGCCACCACCACCATCAGGTCCGGCTGCAGGTCGCGCAGCTGCTGCTGCGCTGCCTCATCCTTCAGCGATTCAGGCTGGTACACCGGAATGCCACGGGCGACCGCTTCCAGCTTGACCGGCGACGGTGCCAGGCCACGGCCGCGGCCGGCGGGGCGATCAGGCTGGGTGTAGACAGCGACGACCTCGTGATGACGCGCAGCCGCGCGCAGCGACGACACCGCGAATTCCGGCGTACCGGCAAAGACAATCCTCATGGCAACCCCACTTGCAGGATGAAATCGTGCAGGAAAGAAAACGGCGCCGTCGGCCGGCGCCGTGCAGCCTGCGCAGCGCGCGCAGGCACGGGCCGCCCCGCGGGGCAGCCCGGATCGGCGATCACGCCACGTGCTTGCGCTGCTTGGCCAGCTTCTTGCGGACCATCTCGCGCTTCAGCGGCGACAGGTAGTCGATGAACAGCTTGCCGTCCAGGTGATCCATTTCATGCTGCACGCACACCGCCAGCAGGCCGTCGGTCCTCAGCTCCTGCGGCTGGCCCTGACGGTCCAGGAACTTCACGGTGATGGTGTCGGCACGGGTCACGTCGGCGAAGATGCCGGGCACCGACAGGCAACCTTCCTGGTACACCTGGCCGCCGTCCTGGGCGACGATTTCCGGATTGATGAAGACGCGCGGTTCGTTCTTCTCTTCGCTGACGTCGATGACCATGAACCGCTTGTGCACGTCCACCTGGCTGGCCGCCAGGCCGATGCCGGGCGCTTCGTACATGGTCTGGAACATGTTGTCGATCAGTTCCTGGAACGCCGGCGTGGTCACTTCGGCGGCCTCGATCACCGCGGCCTTGGTACGCAGGCGCGGGTCGGGGAACTCAAGGATGGGGAGGAGAGCCATGGCAATTTCCGGGTTGGTGGCCGGGTACGCCGGCATACGTCGCAGATTCTAGCTCCAACGCTTGCCTTGCGCCCCGGTTTCTGGACTATAGTGCGCGAACCTGTTGGGGAATCAGGGCTTCACACCTATGTTGCTTCGTTTTCGTACGGTCGTCGCCGCGGCGATGCTGACCGTGGCTGCCTATGCTACCGCCGTGGAAGTGAATGGCGGGCACCCGGACACCTATGTGGTCCGCAAAGGGGACACGCTGTGGGACATCGCAGGGCGGTTCCTGCAGAAGCCATGGCTGTGGCCGGAGATCTGGCAGGCCAATCCGCAGATCGCCAATCCGCACCTGATCTATCCCGGTGACGTGCTCAGCCTGGCCTATCTGGACCGGGTCACGGCCCAGCCCGGCCCACGCCAGGAAGCGCCGGTCACCGGCGTGCCGCTGGCCGAAGTCGAGCCGTTCCTGAAGCAGCTCAGCGTGGTCGACAGCATTGAACAGCTGCCCTACGTGGTCGGCCTGGAGGACAACCGCCTGCGCGCCACCGGTGGCCAGACCGCCTATGTGCGCCTGCCGGACGCCCAGGCCGGGCAGCGCTGGGCGGTGGTCCGCCCGACCGTGCGCTATGCCCAGCCCAAGCCCACCGAGGACCTGACCGCCAACGGCGACGTCACCCCGGGCAGCGGCAACCTGTGGAAGGCGTTCAGTGCCCCGAACGCGCGTCGTGGCGTGCTCGGCTATGAGCTGGCCCAGGTCGGCACCGGCACCATCAGCAAGGTGGCCGGCGGCGCATCCGAAGCCTCGATCCTGGTCCTGGACAACGGCAGCGGTGGCCGCGAGGTGCGGGCCGGCGATCGCCTGGTCCCGGTCGAAGCCACCCCGTACGACCTGCAGTTCTTCCCGCACGTGCCCGCCGCCGGCGTGGAAGGCCTGGATGTGCGCGTGCTGGCGGTGACCGACATGTTCAGCACCGGCGGTCCGCGCGACGTGATCGCGATCTCCGCCGGCCGCGCCCAGGGCGTGGACAACGGCACCGTGTTCTCGCTGTGGCGCCATGGCAGCCACGTGGCGCACCGGATGAAATACCCGGGGTCCTCGCGCATGGACGATTCGACAAGCTCCGGTGCCGGCCGGGTCAGCCTGCCCGACGAGTACGCGGCGCATGCGATGGTGTTCCGCACCTTCGACAACGTCAGCTATGCGCTGGTGATGCAGGGCGTGAAGCCGGTGCGGGTGGGCTACAGCGCGCTGCACCCGGACGCCAGGTAAGGCCCTGCCGGCCACTGGTCGGCAAGGCCCGGACTCCCCTGACATCGACACGCGAAGGCGCCCTAGGGCGCCTTCGTTGCATGCGGCCGATAGTCGGTGGATGACCACACATGCACACGAGGCGCTGCTGCGCCTGCTGATGGCGGGAGGCGCGCTGGCGCCGCGACGGGCGCTGCTGCAGGCCGCAGGCGACGCCGCGACGGCCATCGCCCAGGGGCCGGCCAGCTGGCGCGCACACGGCTGCACGCCCGCGCAGTGCGCGGCGCTGGCACGCCCCGACAGCCACAGCTGGGCGCCGGCCCTGCGTTGGCTGCAGCAGGACACCCACCATCTGCTGGCGTGCAACCACCCGGCCTTCCCGCCCGCCCTGCTGGAGGTGCCCAACCCGCCGCTGGCACTGTTCGTGGACGGTGATCCGGCCCGGGCCTGGCGTCCTTCGGTGGCGCTGGTCGGCAGCCGCTCGCCGACCCCGGCCGGGCGCGCGCTCGCCGCCCGCTTCGCCACCTGCTTCGTGGAAGCGGGCCTGGCGGTCACCAGCGGGCTGGCAGCAGGAATCGATGCGGCCGCCCATGTGGCGACGCTGGACGCCGGCGGCTGCACCGTCGCGGTGATCGGGACCGGCCCGGATCGGGCCTTTCCGGACAGCCATGCGCGGCTGCAGGCCCGGATCGGCGTGGACGGGGTGGTGCTGAGCGAGTACCTGCCCGGCACGGCGGCGCGGCCGGCCCACTTCCCGGCCCGCAACCGGCTGGTGGCCGGGCTTGCCCTGGCCACGGTGGTGGTCGAGGCCGCCCATCGCTCCGGCGCGCTGATCACCGCGCGGCTCGCCGCCGAGGCCGGCCGCGAGGTCTGCGCCCTGCCCGGCTCGGTGCTGAACCCGCGTGCGGCAGGCTGCCATCGGCTGATCCGCGAGGGTGCCGCGCTGGTCGAACGCCCCGAGGAAGTGCTGGAACTGCTGGCGCCGGCCTTGCGCCAGCAGCTTCCGGCCTTGCAAACCCGGCTGGCCACCCCCACTGAACAGGCAGCGCCGGCGGTCCTGCCGGCCCGCTGGGCGGACGACGCGAACTACCAGCGCTTGTGGCGGGCACTGGAGCCCGACCCAAGCGGTATGGATTCATTGATCACGCGGTGTGGATTGACGGCGCCGGAGGTGTCCTCCATGCTGCTGGCCATGGAACTTGCGGGAATCGTGGTGTGCGTACACGGCCGCTACTGTCGACGTCCCTAGTTTCTTCACCTCCACAGCGTCGCGCGACGCAGGCCGAGGGGCAATGAAAGAGAGCATCCTGGATGTACTGCTGTACCTGTTTGAACACTATTTCAGCGAAGATGCGGACCTGATCCGTGACCGCGATTCGCTGCAGAATGGCCTGATCCAGGCCGGATTCAGCCCCACCGAGATCAACAAGGCATTCGACTGGCTCGATGCCCTGGCTGCGCAGCGTCCGAGCGTGGCCCAGGCGCGGGTCGATGGCCCGGTGCGCATCTACCATGGCCCGGAGCTGGACAAGCTCGACGTGGAATGCCGTGGTTTCCTGCTGTACCTGGAACAGCACGGCATCCTCGACGCCGACCAGCGCGAGCTGGTGCTGGACCGTGCGATGGCCCTGGACCAGGACGAACTGGACCTGGACGACCTGAAGTGGGTGGTGCTGATGGTGCTGTTCAACCAGCCGGGCGCCGAGGCGGCCTACGCCTGGATGGAAACGCAGATGTTCGTGGACGAGCCAGAACCCCTGCACTGACCGTACACTTGGGGGCCGTGCGCATTCAGGAGCGTCCCCCGTGAGTGAGTGGTTCCATGCCGAAGGCAACCGCCAGCAAGGCCCGTTGCCAGCGGAACAGCTGATCGAGCTGTTCCGCAGCAACCAGGTCACTCTGGACACCCTGGTCTGGCGCGACGGCCTGCCGAACTGGCAGCCGCTGCGCAGCGTGGTCGACGAACTGGGGTTGATCGTGCCCGCCGTCGAGGCCCCGGTCACCGCCACCGTCGCACCGCCACCACCGCCGGCAGCCCCCCTGCCACCGACGCTGCCACCGGCATCGCCGTATGCGACCGCGCCGCAGATGGCCACCGCGCCCGCGAAACAGGGCCTGTCCGGCTGCGCGATCGGCGCCATCATCGGCGGCGTGCTGCTGGTGCTGGTACCGATCTGCGCCATCCTGGCCGCCATCGCCCTGCCCGCCTATTCCGACTACACCCAGCGCGCCAAGGTCGCTGCGGCGGTGACCGCACTGGAACCGCTGAAGGAAAAGGTGCAGCACTTCGCCGATGATCAGGGCCGTTGCCCGGGTGCCAACGATGCCGGCTTCCCGGCCAGCGCCGATTTCGCTGCACAGGGCCTGTCGGCCGTGAACATCGGCCGCTTCAACAACGGCCACTGCGGCATCGAAGCGACCCTGTCGGTACCCGGCAAGGCGCTGGACGGTGACCTGCTCTGGCTCGAGTACGATCGTGACAGCGGACGCTGGGAATGCAGCGGCGAAAGCGACGACAAGTATCTGCCCACGCACTGCCGCGGCTGAGCCGCGTGCCTGCGCAACCCACCAAGGACGACCCAACAGGGGACATGCAATGACTGAGTGGTACTACGCCGAAGGACAGCAACGCCAGGGGCCGCTGGAGGTCACCGAGATCCGCCAGCGCTTCCAGCGCGGGCAGTTGAATCTGGACACGCTGGTCTGGCGCGAAGGCATGGGCCAATGGGCACAGCTGCGCCAGGTGGTGGACGAGCTGGGCCTGCAGACCCTGGCCGACGCGAGCACCTCCAGCGCCAGCGGCGGCTTCGACCTGCGCGGCGACTACGCCGCGATCGACAACGGCACCGCGCCGCTGCCCGGCACCGGTGCACTCAGCAGCTCGCCGTACAACGCCCCCGGCGCGGCCGGTGGCGATCATTCGCAGCCGGTGCAGGGCGGCGAAGTGGTCTATGCCGGCTTCTGGAAGCGCGTTGCCGCTTACCTGATCGACTACTTCGTGCTGCTGATCCCCAGCGGCGTGGTGGGCGGCATACTGGGCTTCGTGCTCGGCGCGGGCATGGGCGCCGCCGGCAGCGGCGACACGGCGGTGGAAGTGGTCACCCAGCTGGTCAGTGGCTTTGCCGGCCTGTTCATCGGCGCCGCCTATTACGGCTGGTTCCATGCGTCCCGCGGCGGCGCCACCCTGGGCAAGATGGCCATCGGCATCAAGGTCGTGCGCGGCAACGGCGAGCGCCTGACCCTGGGCCGCAGCATCGGCCGTTACTTCGCCACCATCCTCAGCGGCCTGACCCTGTGCATCGGCTACCTGATGGCCGCCTTCACCGAGCGCAAGCAGGGTCTGCACGACATGATCTGCGACACCGTCGTCGTCGATCGCTGGGCCTACAGCGACCAGCCCCAGCTGCAGCGGCGCGAACTGGGCACGGTCACCATCGTGGTGCTGGTGCTGGGCGGCCTGCTGACCCTGCTCGGCTTCGCCGCGATCATCTTCGCCGTCGGCGTCATCGCCAACATGGCGTCCTGAGCCACGCGGACGGCCAAGGAGCCGTCGTGGACGGCCATCGTCACGCCCCCCTGCTTGACAACGGCAGGCCGGGCGTGATTCCTCTAATAAGGTGAAACCTGAACGCCCGGCACAGTCCCGGGCGTTCAGTTTATTGATTTGCCCGTGGCCGCTTCACTAATGCGGCCGTTTGCTCCACCCTAGCGGCCCTTCCCCGCGGCTTACCCACAGACCCTGCTGCCATGCCCAAGCACCTGCTCATCGTTGAATCGCCGGCCAAGGCCAAGACGATCAACAAATACCTCGGCAAGGACTACACCGTCCTGGCCTCGTATGGGCATGTGCGTGACCTGATTCCGAAGGAAGGCGCGGTCGACCCGGACAACGGGTTCGCCATGCACTACGACGTGATCGACAAGAACGAAAAGCACGTCGATGCGATCGCCAAGGCCGCCAAGGGCGCCGACGACATCCTGCTGGCGACCGACCCGGATCGCGAGGGTGAAGCGATCAGCTGGCACATCGCCGAGATCCTGAAGGAGCGCGGGCTGGTCAAGGACAAGCCGATGCAGCGCGTGGTCTTCACCGAGATCACCCCGCGCGCCATCAAGGAAGCCATCAACCAGCCGCGCGCCATCGCCAGCGATCTGGTGGACGCCCAGCAGGCGCGCCGTGCGCTGGACTACCTGGTCGGCTTCAACCTGTCGCCGGTGCTGTGGCGCAAGGTGCAGCGTGGCCTGTCCGCCGGCCGCGTGCAGAGCCCGGCGCTGCGCATGATCGTCGAGCGCGAGGAGGAGATCGAAGCCTTCATCGCCCGCGAATACTGGTCCATCGGCGCCGAGTGCGCGCATCCGTCGCAGCATTTCAACGCCAAGCTGATCAAGCTGGACGGGCAGAAGTTCGAGCAGTTCACCGTCACCGATGGCGAGACCGCCGAGGCCGCGCGCCTGCGCATCCAGCAGGCCGCGCAGGGCGCGTTGCACGTCACCGACGTGGCCAGCAAGGAGCGCAAGCGCCGCCCGGCACCGCCGTTCACCACCTCCACCCTGCAGCAGGAAGCCTCGCGCAAGCTCGGCTTCACCACCCGCAAGACCATGCAGGTGGCGCAGAAGCTGTACGAAGGCGTGGCCATCGGCGACGAAGGGACTGTCGGCCTGATTTCGTACATGCGTACCGACTCGGTGAACCTGTCGCAGGATGCGCTGGCCGAGATCCGCGATGTGATCGCCCGCGACTACGGCATCGCCTCGCTGCCGGACCAGCCCAACACCTACCAGACCAAGTCCAAGAACGCCCAGGAAGCGCACGAAGCCGTGCGCCCGACCTCGGCACTGCGGACCCCGGCCCAGGTTGCCCGCTTCCTGACCGACGACGAGCGCCGCCTGTACGAGCTGATCTGGAAGCGCGCCGTCGCCTGCCAGATGATCCCGGCCACGCTCAACACCGTCAGCGTCGACCTGTCGGCCGGCAGCGAGCACGTGTTCCGTGCCAGCGGCACCACCGTGGTGGTGCCCGGCTTCCTGGCCGTGTACGAGGAAGGCAAGGACAACAAGAGCGCCGAGGACGAGGATGAAGGCCGCAAGCTGCCGGCGATGAAGCCGGGCGACCGCATCCCGCTGGAACGCGTGCTGGCCGAACAGCATTTCACCCAGCCGCCGCCGCGTTTCACCGAAGCGGCGCTGGTGAAGGCGCTGGAAGAGTACGGCATCGGCCGTCCTTCGACCTACGCCTCGATCATCCAGACCCTGCTGTTCCGCAAGTACGTGGAGATGGAAGGCCGCAGCTTCCGTCCGTCCGACGTTGGCCGGGCGGTGTCCAAGTTCCTGTCCAGCCACTTCACCCAGTACGTGGACTACGACTTCACCGCCAGGCTGGAGGACGAGCTCGATGCCGTCTCGCGCGGCGAGGAAGAGTGGATCCCGCTGATGTCGCGCTTCTGGGAACCGTTCAAGGAACTGGTCGAAGACAAGAAGGAATCGGTCGACCGTGCCGAGGCCAGCGGTGCACGCGAACTGGGCACCGACCCGAAGACCGGCAAGCCGGTCAGCGTGCGCCTGGGCCGTTTCGGACCGTATGCGGCGATCGGCAGCACCGCCGAGGATGCCGAGGAGAAGCCGAAGTTCGCGTCGCTGCGGCCCGGCCAGTCGATGCACACCATCTCCCTGGAAGACGCGCTGGAACTGTTCCTGATGCCGCGCGCGCTGGGCGAGGACAACGGTGAGCCGGTCAGCGTCGGCATCGGCCGTTTCGGCCCGTTCGCCAAGCGTGGCAGCACCTATGCCTCGCTGAAGAAGGAAGACGACCCGTACACCATCGACCTGGCCCGCGCCGTGTTCCTGATCGAAGAGAAGGAAGAGATCGCGCGCAACCGGATCATCAAGGAATTCGAGGGCAGCGACATCCAGGTGCTGAACGGCCGCTTCGGCCCGTACATCAGCGACGGCAGGATGAACGGCAAGATCCCCAAGGATCGCGAACCGGCATCGCTGACCCTGGCCGAGGTGCAGCAGCTGATGGAAGAGACCGGCAAGCCGGTGCGCAAGGGCTTCGGCAAGAAGGCCGCGGCGAAGAAGGCACCGGCCAAGAAGGCGGCCGTAAAGAAGGACGCCGCGCCGAAGAAGGCGGTTGCCAAGAAAGCCCCCGCCAAGAAGGCGGTGAAGAAGGCTGCGGTGAAGAAGGCGGCCGTGAAGAAGGCTGCCGCCAAGAAGGCGCCGGCCAAGAAGGCCGCTGCAAAGAAGTAGCGCCACGCCATGCGTGGATGAGGGGCCAGGGTGTGCGGACCAGCGGTCCGCACCGACCACGGCCGGCACGGCCGGGCGGCCCCGTTCCACTCCATCTGCACGCAGCAGGGGGATAATGAAGGCCCACGCCGGGCCGGTCGCCGCCATGAAAGAACTTACCCTGGACTCCGCTGTCGCCACGCTCCGCACCGGCGGTGTGATCGCCTACCCGACCGAGGCGGTCTGGGGCCTGGGCTGCGACCCCGCCCATGAAACAGCGGTGCACATGGTGCTGCGGCTGAAGCAGCGCCCGATCGAGAAGGGCATGATCCTGGTCGCTGCCGAACTTGCGCAGCTGGACGGCTGGGTGCGCCTGCACGCCCTGCCCGACGCCCGCCAGCGCGCGGTGCTGGCCAGCTGGCCCGGCGCCAACACCTGGATCCTGCCCGCCGGGCCCCGTGCGCAGCCCTGGGTCACCGGCGAACACAGCGGCATCGCCGTGCGGATCAGTGCCCATCCGCTGGTAGCGGCACTGTGCCGCGCCTGGGGTGGCCCGCTGGTGTCCACCAGCGCCAACCTGGCCGGCGAGCCCCCCGCCCGCAGCCGCAACGAGCTGGACCCGCGCCTGCTGCGCCTGCTCGACGGCATCCTCGATGGGCAGACCGGCGGCCTGGCCCAGCCGACGCCGATCCGCGACGCGCTCAGTGGCAACGTCCTGCGCTCCTGACCGGCCGATTGCGCCAGCGTCGCCAATCGCGCACGCTGCCCGCATGACCCTGCTGCGCCCCGCCCTGTGCCTGGCCCTGATCCTGCCGTTGCCGGCGCTGGCGGCCGACGAGGTGCGGGTCTACCGCTGCGTTGGCAGTTCCGGTGCGGTCGCCCTGCAGGACAAGCCCTGCACCGCCGGGCGGCAGGAAGTGCGCGACCTGCAACGACCACGCGATCCGCCACCGCGCGCTGCCAGCACCCGCCCAGCGCCGCCTGCGGATGCGCCGGTGCTGCGCGATCGCGAAGTCCGCCATGTCTACGTGCAGCCGCCACGGCCGATGTACGAGTGCGTCAGCGAAGACGGCGATCGCTACACCAGCGACAGCAACGAGGGAAATCCGCGCTGGGTGCCGCTGTGGACCACGGTCTGGTATCCACGTGGCCACTACGGCGGCCCCGGCCCGCGGCCACACCCGGGACCGCGCCCGGCGGGCAGCGGCCTGTCCATCGGCAGCGGCACACCGATCCATCACGCGCCTTCGGTCGGGGTGGGCGTCAACGTGCCCGCCGGCAACATCCTGGTGCGCGATACCTGCCATGCCCTGCCGCCACAGGAAGTGTGCGCGCGCCTGCGTGATCGCCGCTGGGAGCTGGACCGTCGCTACAACAGCGCGCTGCAGAGCGAACGCACCGCGATCAGCAACGAGCAGCGCGGCATCGACGCCCGCCTGGCGCAGGACTGCCGCGGCGGCTGAACCGCGCTCCGGTACGGGCCCGCACCTTCCGGGGCTACGGACGTCGCGGTAGGCTGCTGGCATGAAGAAGCTGATCTGGTTGGCCCTGTGCCTGCTGCCCGCTGCTGCGGCGGCCGATGACCTGGTGATCTACCGCTGCACCGGCAGCAGCGACGTCCCCGTCGTGCAACGCGTGCCGTGTGCCGCCGGCATGACGCAGACGATCGTGAAGCTGCCCGGGTCTGCACCGCGCCCGACGGCGCCGGCGCCGGAACCCGCCCGCCCTGTCCCGGCGCCGGTCGCGACCGAGCCACCCACGGCGCCGGCCGCAGCCGCGGAACCGCCGCATGCGGGCCAGGAACGCATCATCAGCGAGGCCTACGTGGTCGAACGCGAAGGCGGCGACGCCATCCTCGACAGTGCCATGCTGCCGCGTCCGGGTGATGTCCCGCCGGCCGCGGCGGACGCACCGCCAAAACCCCCGCTGCCGCTGATCTTCCAGTGCATGGATGCGCAGGGCGGGCAGTACCTGCATGAGTACGAGGCGGCACCGGGGCGTTGTGAACTGCTGAACGTGGAGGGACTGGGCGGCGCGACGCCGGTCAATGCCGCCAGCTGCGAAGTGGTCCGCGACCGCTGCAGCGAGGTGGCCGAGGACCAGCGCTGCGGCAGCTGGCAACAGCGCTTCCGCGATGCACGGGGCCGCGAGCGTTTCGCCGCGGCGGAAAACAGGGAGGCCGCCCGTGCCGAGCGCGAGCGCCTGCAGGCCGTGCTGGCGGCCAGCAGCTGTGCCGTGCCGGACTGACCGCATGCCGGGCATGGCGCGGCGCTACCGCGCCGCCGCGCCCGACACCACGCCGCTCAGAATCCGTAGCGCAGGAAGCCGCCGTCGACGGCGATGCACTCGCCGGTGACATAGCTGGAAGCCGGCAGGCACAGGAAGCCCACCGCCGATGCCACTTCTTCCGGTTCGCCGATCCGGCGCATCGGCGTGCGTTCGATCACTTCGTCGTAGTAGTCGGCATCGGAGAGCGGGCCCGAGGTGCGGCGGGTGCGGATGTACCACGGCGCCACCGCGTTGACCCGGATGCCATCCTCGGCCCATTCCACCGCCAGATTGCGGGTCATCTGGTGCATGGCCGCCTTGCTCATGCCGTAGACCACGCCGCTGCGGACATGGGTCAGGCCGGACACGCTGCCGACGTTGACGATCGCCGAGGACGCGTGGCGCGCCAGCAGCGGGTGCGCATAGCGCGACAGCTCGAACGCCGAGAACAGGTTGGTTTCGAAGATGCCACGCCACTCGTCTTCGGAATACTCGGTGGCCGGCCGGGTGATGTTGCCGCCGGCGTTGTTGACCAGGATGTGCAGGCCATCGGCGTGGTCTTCGACCCAGTCCAGGATCTGCCGGCGGTCCTCGTCGTCGGACACGTCCGCGGCCAGCGCGCGCACCTGCTGGTCCGGGAATGCGTCGGCCAGCTCGTCGCGCGCGGTCTCCAGCGCGTCGATGTCACGGCCGACGATCATCAGGTCGGCACCGAAACCGAGCAGCTCGCGCGCGATGGCCAGGCCGATACCGGCGCTGGCACCGGTGATCAGCGCCGTCTGTCCATCCAGTCGCCACCGTTGCTGGGTCATGCATCCTCCGGGGCCGCGCCCACTGTATTGCGATGCGGAAAGGATACGCGCTCACGGCCGGCCACGGCCCGCGATGCGACACTGGCCGCACATCCCTGGAGGAGAGCTGCGATGCGCATCCTGATTCCCCTGCTGCTGTCGGTCGCGCTGCTGGCCGGGTGCCAGCGCCCCGCGCCGCCGAATCCGGAACGACCGCCCGAGCCGCAGGCGCAGGCCACGGCGAGCGCGCGCGCCCTCGAGCGTGCCAAAGGCGTGCAGAAGACCGTGGACGAGGGCGCCAAGCGCGGGCACCAGGCCGAGGCTGACGCCGCCCGGTAGCGCCGGGCCATGCCCGGCGAGCGCAACGCGCGGCCTCCTCTCCGCCGGGCATGGCCCGGCGTTACCCAACAAAAACGCCCGGCCGAAGCCGGGCGTCCTTCATTCATGGCGTCTGCCGGTCAGAACCCGCAGAAGCAGTACGCCAGCGCCTTCACCGGGGCGCCATTGCCCTTCTCGCGGGCGGCGTTCTCGACGAAACGCAGCTGCGTATCGATCTCCGGCATCGTGCGCGCCAGCATCATCCGGCCCATGCCGGAGTCGGACAGCATCCAGGCACCGGCGCGGCTGCCAGCGAAACCGCTGACGAACTGCGCGAACGGGGTGGCCGCCTTTTCGATGTAGCGCACGCGGTACTTGTCGCTGGCACCGAGCTTGGCGCGGCCGGCGGCATCGGCGACGGCATCCTTGAGGCCACCGAACGCATCGACCAGGCCCCGTTCCTTGGCCTGCGCACCGCTCCAGACACGCCCGCGTGCCACCTCGTCGATGGCCTCGACCGGCTTCTTGCGGGCCTCGGCGACGCGACCGGTGAAATCGGCATAGCCCTTGTTGATCACCGACTGGATGACCTGGCCCACGGCCGGATCCATCGGGCGGGTGACATCGAACGCACCGGCAAAACGGGTGGTGCCCACACCGTCGGTATGCACGCCGAACTTGTCCAGCGCGCGGCTGAAGTTCGGGATCATGCCGAAGATGCCGATCGAACCGGTGATCGTCGACGGGTCGGCGTAGATGCGATCGGCGTTCATGCTGATCCAGTAGCCACCGGATGCCGCCAGATCGCCCATCGACACCACCACCGGCTTGCCGGCGGCCTGCAGGGCCACCACTTCGCGACGGATCTGTTCGGAGGCATAGACCTCGCCACCGGGCGAATCCACGCGCAGCACCACGGCCTTGACGTCATTGTCGTCGCGCGCCGCACGCAGCAGCGCCGAGGTCGATTCGCCCCCGATGCGGCCGGCCGGCAGGTCACCCCCGCTGATTTCACCGGAGGCCACCACCACCGCCACCTGCGGCCGCGAGTCGACCGGGTTGCGGCGCGCGTCGAGCAGGGCCAGATAGGCAGCAAAGTCGATGCTGCGGAAACCGCCTTCGGCGTCTTCATCGGCCACGCCGCGGTCGATCATCAGATCCTCGAATTCCTCGCGGGTCTTCAGCGCGGTCACCAGCTTCTGCTGCAGGGCGAACTTGGCTAGGTCGCCGCCGGCAGCGGCCACGCCTTCGGGCAGGGTGTCGATGCCGGCCGCCAGCTGCGCCGGGTCCAGGCGGCGGGCCTTGGCGATGTCGCCCAGGTAGCGCTGCCACACGTCGTTCATCCAGTACAGGTCGGCTTCCTTGGACGCCGGCGAGGCCGCATCGAGCACATACGGCTCGGCAGCTGACTTGTACTCGCCCACCTTGAACAGGTGCACGTCCACGCCCAGCTTGTCCTGCAGGCCGGTGCGGAAGTACTGGCGGTAGCGGCCGAGGCCTTCCAGCACCACCGACCCCATCGGGTCGAGGTACACCTCGTCGGCCTGCGCGGCCAGCAGGTACTGCGACTGGCCCATGCTTTCGCTGAAGGCGACAAGCTGCTTGCCCGAGGCGCGCAGGTCCTGCAGCGCGGCGGCGACCTCACGCAGCGAGGCGAAGCCGGACGGCTGCAGCTTGTCCAGCTCCAGCACCACCCGCTCGACCTTCTTGTCATCGCGCGCGGTCTCGATCACCCGGATCAGATCGCGCAGCTGCACTTCCTCGGCACCGTTGTCGCCGACCGCCTTGGCCAGTGCGCGGCTGACCGGATCAGCGCTGTACTGTTCGACCAGCCGCCCTTCCGGCGCGATCACCAGGGTGGTGCGGTCCTGCAGCGATTTGCTGGCACCGGCGCCCATGCCTGCTGCGACGATGAACATCACCAGCACCAGCAGCAACAGGCCGAAGAACACCAGGTTGAGGATCAACCGGCGGGTGAAATTCATCACGTCCCACAGCCCGATGAAGAAGCTGGCGACAGGGTTGCGATTCGCCGGGGGCAGCGGCGGCACGGGTTGGTTCATGGAGCACTCCGGATGGCTTCTTGCCGTGGTACCAGCATAGCCGGTGCCGCGTGAGGCGGCATCGGACACAAGTCAGGGGATCGCCGGTCACGGTCAGTCGTGGCCGGCGCAGGGTCAGGCCAGCGAGGACTGGCCGATGCGCAGGCTGCTGCGGCGCAGGCGCCAGCCCATCAGGATGGCGGCCGCGGTCAGGCCGACGATCAGGCCGATCCACATGCCCTGCGGGCCCATGCCCAGCCCCAGGCCGAGCCCGGCGCCAAGCGGCATGCCCAGCCCCCAGTAGGCGAACATGGCGATGAACATCGGCACGCGGGTGTCCTTCAGGCCACGCAGGGCACCGGCCGACAGCACCTGGATGCCATCGGGGAACTGGAACGTGGCCGCGTACAGCAGCAGGGTCGAGGCCAGCCCGGCCACCGCCAGGTCGTTGGTGTAGACGCCGACGATGGCGTCGTGGCCGAACAGCAGGACGGCGGCGGACAGCGTCTGCGTCCCCATGATGATCGCGTAGCCGGCCCAGGCGGCACGGCGCACGCCGAAACCATCACCGCGGCCGACCGCATGGCCCACCCGCACGGTGGTCGCTTCGGCCACGCCCATCGGGATCATGAAGCACAGCTGCGCCACGTTGATCGCAATCTGATGCGCTGCCGCTTCGTTGGCGCCCAGTCGGCCGATCAGCAACGCGGTGACGATGAACAGGCCCCCTTCCATCAGCACGGTGATGCCGATCGGCAGGCCGGTACGCAGCAGGTCCCAGATCGCGCCCCAGCGCGGGCCTTCGAAATGCGAGAACAGCTGCAGGTGGGCAAAGCGCTTGGTGAACCACAGATACGTGGCGAACGCGATGGCCTGCAGCCACATCATCACCGCCGAAGCGATGCCCAGGCCTTCGGCGCCCATTTCCGGGAACCCCAGCTTGCCGTTGGCCAGCACGTAGCCCATCGGTGCCAGCACCAGCAGGCCACCGAAGCCGAGCAGCATGGTCGGCAGCGTCCAGTGCATGCCTTCGCTGAGGTAGCGCATGCAGAAGTACAGGGTCAGCGCCGGGCCGCCCCAACGCACCGCATGCAGGAACGCGGTGGCGCCAGGCACGATGTCCGGTGCGATGCCGAACGCCGGCAACAGCGGCGGCACCACGGTGAGGAAGGTGAACATGATCAGGCCCAGGCCCAGCGCCAGCCACAAGGCCTGCCGGAACAGCGGACCGATCTCGCGCTCACGGCCAGCGCCGTGCAGCTGCGACACCGAGGCGGTCAACGAGATCAGCGTGCCGATCGGGATCAGCATCGGCAGCCACAGCAGCGCCGTGCCGATGGTGACCGCCGCCAGCGTGGCGGTGGCGTGGTGGCCGGCAATCACGTTGTCGACGAAGGAGATCAGGCCGGTGGAGACATGCCCGAGCACGAGCGGCAGGGCAAGCAGACCGGTAGCGCCGACTTCCTTGCTGAAGCGCGGCGTGGAGGTTGCGGTAGACATGGGGTGCAGGACGCGAACTGCGGTTGCGCGCGAAGGGCACAGGCACCGGGTTGCGGCCGGTCATCTTACGCGCGCGCGCCGGGCATTCCCATGACTGCCACCTAAAAGGCAGCCGCCAGCGCCGATCATCGGTCCACGCTGCCCCGGCTGGCCAGGGCTGGAGCTACTGGCCGGCCTGCCGCTTGAGCCAGGCATCGCGCTCGGCCGCGGGTACGGCCAGCAACGCGCTGCGGACGCTGTCGCGTTGCTGCGGCGGTGTGCGCTGGGCCACCAGCGCCAGCTGCGCCAGCTGCGACGGGCTGAGCTGGCGCAGCAGCGCCAGCGCCGCATCGCGCTGTTGCGGCGGCACGAAACCGAACAGGCCGTGCAGCTTGGGGAACTCGGCACCGAGCTGCGGTCCCAGTCGCCAGCCTTCGCGGAACGCCTGGTCCTGCGCCAGGAACTGGTTGCGCAGGCGTGCCTGCTGTTCGGGCGGCAAGGCGGCAAAGCGGGCGGCGGCCTGGCGGACCCGTTCGCGCTCGCCTTCCGGCAGCGCGCGCCACGCGGCGTAGTCGCTGCGACGCTGGCGCTGTTCACCGGGATCGAGCTCGGCAAAGGCAGTGGCGGCGGTCGGTGCCGGCGCAGCGGCGGTCGACGGCGATGCCGGTGGCAGCGGTACGTTCGCCGGGCGCGGCGCAGCAGCCAACGACAGCGGCACCAGCAGCAGCAGACAGGGCAGGAGCGTCTTATTCATCGGCAGCCGAGGTCTCCAGCGCTGCGCCGACCGGTTCCGGGTGGGTCGGCTTGGGTTGTGATTCATCCACCGGCAAGGGGCCACCGGCCGCGCTCCAGGCATACAGGTCGGCATCGGCCAGCAAGGGATAGTCATGATCGGCCAGCATGGCTGCGTCCTCGGCAGCCTGCGCCGTGGCGTCGGGCGCGGCGCGGACGTCGCTGGCCGGCAGGGCCTCGACCGTCACCGGCCCGGCTTCGCCCACCACGCCTTCCGGCAACGGCGCATCAGCGCCGCTCGGCCGGCCCTGCCAGTAGCGCCAGCCCAGTGCTGCAACCAGCAGAACCGCCACGGTTGCCAGCAGGATCGCCGGGCCGCGCCAGCGCGGTGCGGCGTGGGGCCGACGGCGCTTGCCAGGGGCAGGGGCGCGGGGGTCCTGCGGGGCGCGCCAGGTGGAGGCGGCCGGCTGCGTGCTGGCGGTCGGCGCCGCCGGCTGCTGCAGCTGCTGCAGGCGCTTGGCCGGCAGATCGCGGATCCGCGCCTGCACCTGCTCGGCCAGCGCGCGCCAGGCGCCCGCATCGGGCTGGCCGTGCGCATCACGCGGGCACGCGGTGGCCAGCAGCTGCTGGTAGCCGCCTTCATCGATGTCCAGCACGCGCGTGGCGATGCCCTCTTCCAGGCTGCCGCCGACCCGCAGCAGCAGCGCCAGCCGCGGCAGCGGCGGCATCCCGCCCAGCGCTGCCAGCGCCGGCGGCCATTGCCCGGCCGAAGGCTCGCGCAGCGCCTGGCGCTGGCCAAGCAGGGTCCAGAAGCGGGTGGGCCACTGCGCCATCGGCAGATCGCTGGCCACCGCAGCGAACGCCCGCATCACCGCCACCAGGGTCTGCTCGGCCCGGGCAGGGTCGCCGCACTGCAGTTCGGCCACCACCAGGGCACGGCGCTCGACACCGCGCAGGAATGCCGACAGCGCGCCGGCCGCGGTCGAGGAAACAGGGGCGGGCACAGCCGTCATCGGTCACTCCAAAGGTCTGCCGGCATGATAGCGGCAGGCCATTGGTGCCCGGCAGGACTTGCGGTGCAGGGCACTTCGTGCTGCAGGTTGTGCACAGCATCACGCGGGTACCGGCGGCTTCCCGCGGAAAGCGCTGAATTCACCCTGTTTCAGCAATGTTTCACATCCAAGTTGTTGATTTTGAATGCTTTTGAAGTGCGGCTATTTTTTGACCAACCCGAGTGTGAGGCCGTCGCCATCGGCCTCATGCGGCGCCATGACCCGCTAACGCACAGACTTATCCACAGAAGATGTGGATAAGACTGAATCTCCAATAGACACCGATATTTAGGTGACATTTATGATTCGCGGACGGCGCATGCACGCCGGTGCAGGCGGCCATCCGCCCGCGCATGGGCCGTTACACTGACCCGATGCTCGCCCCCGACTCCGGCCCCGTCCCGACCCTGCAGGTTGCCCTGCCCGTGCCGCTGCCACGCCTGTTCGACTACCTGCCGCCGGACGGGATCGCGCCGGCCGAGGCGGTCGGCTGCCGGCTGAAGGTGCCGTTCGGCAACCGCGAACTGATCGGCCTGGTCGCCGCCCATGGCCAGGCCGACGCCAGCCCCGGCCTACGCCAGGCCCTGGCATGGTGCGACCCGGCGCCGCTGCTGCAGGGCGAGCTCTGGCAGAGCCTGCAGTGGCTGGCCCGCTACACCCATTCACCGCTGGGTGAAGTGGTGAACACCGCCCTGCCCGGCCCGCTGCGGCACGGCGAGGCCCTGCTCGACACCCATCACTGGGGCTGGCAGCTGACCGCCGCCGGACAGGCCCAGCGCGCAACGCTGCGCGCGGGCACCCGCCCGCGGCAACTGGCCGAGCTGCTGGGCGAGGCCGTGGTCGACGAAGACGTGCTGGGCGCGCGCATGGAGGACTGGCGCACCGCCGCCCGCAGCCTGGCCAAGCGCGGGCTGGCCGAGCGCGTAGCCCTGAGCGTGGCGCCGCAGCATGCGCAGCCGCTGCCCGGCCCCACCCTCAACGCGGAACAGGCCGAGGCCGTGGCCGCGATCACCGCCGCCGACGGCTTCCATGCCTTCCTGCTGGACGGCGTGACCGGCAGCGGCAAGACCGAGGTCTACCTGCAGGCCATCATCCACTGTCTGGCGCAGGGCCGGCAGGCGCTTGTGCTGGTGCCGGAAATCGGCCTGACCCCGCAGACCCTGGCGCGCTTCCGTGGCCGCCTCGGCATCGCGGTGCATGCACTGCATTCGGGCCTGAACGACAACGAACGCGCGCGCGTCTGGGCTGCGGCCTCGCGCGGCGAAGCGCGGGTGATCGTCGGCACCCGCTCGGCGGTATTCACCCCGCTGCCGCAGGCCGGCCTGCTGATCGTCGACGAGGAGCACGACGGCAGCTACAAGCAGCAGGACGGCATCCGCTACCACGCGCGCGACTTCGCGCTGGTGCGGGCCAAGGCGCTGGGCATCCCGGTGCTGCTGGGCAGTGCCACACCGTCGCTGGAAACCCTGCACAACGCCCATGCCGGCCGCTACAGCCACCTGCGCCTGAAGCAGCGCGCCGGCGAGGCACGGCCACCGCGGGTGCGCATCCTCGATGTGCGCAAGCGGCCGCTGCACGATGGCCTCTCGGCCGATGTGCTGGCCGGTATCGGCGAACACCTGCAGCGTGGCCAGCAGGTGCTGGTGTTCAAGAACCGCCGCGGCTATGCGCCGGTGCTGCTGTGCCACGACTGCGGCTGGACCGCACCGTGCCATCGGTGCGATGCGCCGATGACCGTGCACGGTGGAGGGCGTCGCCTGCAGTGCCACCACTGTGGCGCGCGGCAGCCGGCGCCGCTGGCCTGCCCGGCCTGCGGCAGCCTGGCATTGCAGCCGCAGGGCATCGGTACCGAACGCCTGGAGGAACACCTGGTCAGCGCCTTCGCCGATTACCCGGTGGTGCGCATCGACCGCGGCACCACCTCACGCCGGGACGCGCTGGAGCAACAGCTCGCCAAGCTCGGCGACCAGCCCGGCATCCTGGTCGGCACGCAGATCCTGGCCAAGGGCCACGACCTGCCCAAGCTGACCCTGGTGGTGGTGGTCGGGATCGACGAAGGGCTGTTTTCGGCCGACTTCCGTGCCAGCGAGAAACTGGCGCAGCAGCTGATCCAGGTGGCCGGGCGTGCCGGCCGCGCACGCGATCCCGGCGAGGTCTGGCTGCAGACCCACCACCCGGGCCATCCGCTGCTGGAAACGCTGGTGAACGGTGGCTACCACCCGTTCGCGCAGGCTGAACTCAACCAGCGCCAGGCCGCCGGCTTCCCTCCCTTCGCGCATCTGGCACTGATGCGCGCCGAGGCGCAGCAGGTCGAACATGCCAATGCGTTTCTGCTGGCAGCGCGGCGCCTGATCGGCGAACAGACCGGAGTGGAGGCCTACGGACCGATGCCGGCACCGATGCCACGCCGTGCCGGTTACCAGCGCACGCAGCTGCTGCTGTCGGCGGCCCAGCGGCCGCCACTGCATGGCGTGCTGGCGCAGCTGGTGCCGCCGCTGTACGCGCTGCCGGAAGCCCGCAAGGTGCGCTGGTCGCTGGATGTGGACCCGACGGATCTGTATTGAGGGTGCTGCCACATCCGCCGGGCATGGCCCGGCGCTACCTTCGTGGACACCGTTGGGTCGTGTCGGGCGTGCTCCACGCCATCCCCGGCCCCAACGCTTACGTCATCGGGGACATCACGCCGCGCTGGTACGCCGGGCGCTCGCGCAGGCGCGCATACCAGTCGGCCAGGTGCGGCAGATCGGGCCGCTGTATCGGCAGTTCGAACCAGGCGTAGATCAGCGACCCCAGTGCGATGTCGCCCATCGCGAACTGCTTGCCCGACAACCAGGGCTGGGTGGCCAGGGTCGCATCGGGCAGGGCGAGGAAATCGCCGGCACGGACGATGGCCGCATTGATGCGCGCCTCATCGCGGTCGGCCGGCGCGGTGCGCATGATGCCCCAGATCAGTTCGGAGTACAGCGGCGCCATCCGCGAGGTGCTCCAGTCCATCCACTTCTCGGCCTGGGCGCGTTCCATCGGATCCTCGGCATACAGCGTGCCAAGCGCGTAGCGCGCGCTCAGGTAGCGCACGATGGTGTTCGATTCCCACAGCGGCAGGCCGTGGTCCTCGATCACCGGCACCAGCCCGTTCGGGTTCATCGCCACGTACTCCGGCGACTGCGTGCCGCCGTGGCTGCCCCCGACTTCAATGGATTCGTACGGCAGCCCGATCTCTTCGGCGCACCACAGCACCTTGCGGACGTTGCTGGAATTGCGACGGCCCCAGATCTTCAACATGCGGAGTTCCTTGCCTGCAGCGGTGCGCCACGCCGGCGCGGAGACGCTACGATACGCTCATCCACAGGGAGAGACGACGTGACTGCATGGGATGCCGTGAACTACGTTCTGCTGGCAGCAGGCCTGGTGATGCTGGTGGTGGGCTACCGGCGATCCAGCCGCAACCTGCTGCTGTGCGCCGGCCTGTTGCTGCTGGCCTTCAATGGCGTGGAGGATTTCGCCGCCGGCTTTGCCGACGGCTACGCACATTCCACTGCGCGGGAGATCTGACCGGCGGCATGGATTCGCCGGGCATGGCCCGGCACTACCGGTTCTTCTTCGGCAGCGCGCGCACGTAGGACGACTTGCCGTCCTTCTTCAGTTCGAACAGGCCGATCGCCGCCAGCAGGTCGCTGAGCTTGCCGTAGCCATAGTTGCGCGGATCGAACGAGGCCTGGTTGCCGATCTGGCTGCCGACCGGCCCCAGGTGCGACCAGCCATCCTCGCCTTCGGCCGATGACACCGCACGTCGCAGCATCTTCACCAGCCGCGTATCGCTGCGCATTTCCGCGCCGCTCTTGCGCGGGCGGGCATCGTCGCTGGCAACGGGCTCGTTCGACGCCTGCTCGCTCGATGCCTGCTCGACATCCGGCACGCTGGCGTGGGTCTGCCCCAGCGCTTCCAGGTAGGTGAACTTGGAACAGGCGTTGACGAACGGCTCGGGCGTCTTCTTTTCGCCGAAGCCATACACCTTCACGCCATCGGTCAGCAGGCGCATCACCATCGGCGTAAAGTCGGCATCGCTGGACACGATCGCGAAGCCGTCCAGGTTGCGCGCGTACAGCAGGTCCATCGCATCGATCACCATCGCCATGTCCGAGGCGTTCTTGCCCTTGCTGTAGGCGAACTGCTGGATCGGGCGGATCGCATACTCGTGCAGCACCGCTTCCCAGCCTTTCAGGCGCGGGCTCTTCCAGTTGCCATAGGCGCGGCGGACATTGGCCACGCCGTAGCGCGCCACCTCTGCCAGCACTTCATCGATCTTCGAGGCCGGCGCATTGTCGGCGTCGATCAGCAGGGCGATGCGCTTTTCCGGTTCGCTCATGGGTTCCTCGCGGGCGATAGGCTGAACCCGAGTATCTCCCATCGGCACCGGCGCTGACGTGACAAGGTGCTGGCGTGCGAAGATGCGAAACGGTTCCCCACGCCCCCCTGGAGTGAGTCGATGAGTCGCGATCGCGTTCCCCACCTGGTCATCGTCGGCGGCGGTTTCGCCGGCCTCTGGGCCACCCGCGCCCTGGCCCGCGAGCGCATACGCATTACCCTGGTCGACCGCCGCAACCATCACCTGTTCCAGCCGCTGCTGTACCAGGTGGCCACCGCCGGCCTGTCGGCGCCGGACATCGCCGCGCCACTGCGGCACATCCTTGGCCACCAGCGCAACGTGGAAGTGCGCCTGGGCGAGGTGGTGGCGATCGACAAGCAGGCCCGGCAGGTACGCATGGCCGATGGCAGTGCACTGGACTACGACACGCTGCTGCTGGCCACCGGCGCCACCCATGCCTATTTCGGCCATGACGAATGGGCCGACGATGCGCCCGGCCTGAAGACGCTGGACGATGCCATCGCCCTGCGCCGCAAGCTGCTGCTGGCCTTCGAGCGTGCCGAGGCCGAACCGGATCCAGCGAAGAAGGCCGCATGGCTGAGCTTCGCCGTGGTCGGCGGCGGCCCCACCGGTGTGGAGCTGGCCGGCACCTTGGCCGAGATCGCACGGCACACCCTGCGCAACGAGTTCCGTCACATCGATCCGGCCAGCGCCAAGGTGCGCCTAGTGGAAGCCGGCCCGCGCGTGCTGTCGACCTTCCCCGAGGTGCTCTCGCTGAAGGCACGCCGGCAGCTGGAGAAGCTGGGTGTGGAAGTGCTGACCGGTACGCCGGTAAGCCACATCGACGGCCAGGGGTTCCAGCTGGGCAACCAGTTCGTGGCGGCGCGTACCGTGGTCTGGGCCGCCGGCGTGGCGGCTTCGCCGCTGGCGCGCACGCTGCAGGTGCCGCTGGATCGCGCCGGCCGCGTGCAGGTGCAACCCGACCTGACCCTGCCCGATCACCCGGAGCTGTTCGTGGCCGGCGATCTGGCCGCATTGAACCAGGCCAACGGCAAGCCGGTGCCCGGTGTGGCGCCTGCGGCCAAGCAGATGGGCAAGTACGTGGCCGAGGTGATCCGCGCGCGCCTGCGCGGCAAGCCTGCCCCCGGCCCTTTCAGGTACGCCGACTACGGCAACCTGGCCACCATCGGCCGCATGGCCGCGATCGTGCACCTGGGCCGGCTGCAGCTGTCGGGCATCCTGGCCTGGTGGTTCTGGCTGGCCGCGCACGTGTTCTTCCTGATCGGCTTCCGCAACCGCATCGTGGTGCTGCTGAACTGGGCGGTGGCGTACTGGAGCTACCAGCGCAGCGCGCGCATCATCTTCGGTGACGACCAGGAAGACCGACGGCCGGGACGCTAGGGCCGAAGACGGACACGGGTTATCTCTCTGGGAGCAGATCCACGCCATGCGTGGATGAATGTCTGTGCAGGCCGCATGGAACTCAGCCACGCATGGCGTGGCTCTACTGCTTCATCGGGCCGTCGGGCACCCGCCGCTTCGACCATGCGCGGCAGAAATCCTCCTTTCTCGCGGTATCGGCAATCTGCGCCGCGCTCCAATGTCGGGTAATCCAGATCGTCAATGCGGTACTGCTGAGATGCCAGCGCAGCATGCCCTGCTGCGGTTGCCGCCACAGGTGGCGTCGAGCAATCCAGAAGGCCTCCCGTTCCACGTCAGGCACCTTCTTCATCACGTCCTTGTCGAAGAACCGCGCGGCGAATCGCCAGGGATTCATCGGCGGGTATCCCGGCCGTGGTTCACTGCTGCACGCAGCCACACCACTGGGCGCACGGTCTGCGGGCTTCGGCCGGCCCTCCACCAGCGCCAGCCCGAGCAGGTACAGCAGGCCCGGCAGCAGCGCGATACCGGCGACCAGTACGACGACGGAGATCCATGCTGTGCCAGCGGCACGCATCGCTCTACGGTGCCTTCGGCTTCGGGTACCACAGCGCATTGACGATGACCCAGCGCTGGTCGAATCGGCCCATGTGGAAATAATCGACGAACCACGGGGTTTCCAGCCGCACCGAGGCCGCGTTGCCGGTCACGTCCAGCACCGTGCAGCGGCGGTCCCATTGCGCCTTGGGGGTTTTCAACGCCCCCTGCTTCGTCAATGCCACCAGCTCTTCCTTCGACATGCGGCGCAGGCCCAGGCGCTCGTCGGGCGTATCGCCCAGCACCGCGCGCTTGGCCAGATCCGGGTGCAGGGAGCGGGCGACGCGCTGCGGGTCGGCCTCCAGCTGGCCATCCACATAGTCATGGCAAGTGGCTTCGATGGCCGCGATCGTGGCCGGGTCGGCGGCGGGGCTTGTTGATGCGGAGAGAGCGAACAGCAGGGCAATCGTGGACATCAGGGTCTCCTGCGCGGGGCACGGGGCGATCATGGCATGGCAGGCGTGCCCATCCACGCCTGGCGTGGGTCTACAGGACGGCCTCGGCCGGGGCCTGCAGCCAGGCCAGCTTGCGTTCGCGCGGCTGCTGCTTGAGCTGCCACTCGGCACGGGAGGCGGCCGCGCGGTCCGGGTACTCACGCACGGCCAGCACCCGCAGCGGCGGCCGGGCCCGTGTGTAGCGCGCGCCCTTGCCGGCCTGATGGGCAGCAAAGCGGGCCTGCACGTCGGTGCTGATGCCGGCGTAATAGCTGCCGTCCCGGCATTCGAGCAGGTACAGGAACCACGGGCGGAGGGACGGGGCCATGCCCGGATTATGCCGTGCTGCACTGCAGCGGATATACTGGCGCCCGAATGCAGGAGAGAGGCGCCGCGCTGGCGCCCGCCGAAGGCGCAGGCTCCCATGATCGCTCAGGCCGGTGGGCTGGAATCCCACCAACCATGCATTCGACTCGCCGAGCTGGAGAGAGGTCACCGGGCATGCCCGGGACGATCCGCCGAAGGGGCACGCGGCCTACGCCGCTGAACTCTCAGGCAAAAGGACAGCGGGAGCGGCACCGGTCATCGTCATCCCGTCAGTGCGCAGGCAGTGGCGGTAGTCGCGCATGGCCGGCCCCACCGCGCCCGGAGCCTGTCCCATGCTGCTGTCCATCATCTACCTGATCGCCATTTCCGCCGAAGCCATGACCGGCGCGCTGTCCGCCGGCCGCCGCCGCATGGACCTGTTCGGCGTGGTCATGATCGCCTGCGTCACCGCCCTCGGCGGCGGTTCGCTGCGCGACATCCTGCTCGGCCACTATCCGCTGGGCTGGGTCAAGCATCCGGAATACCTCGGTTTCACCGTGTGCGCCGCGCTGATCGCCACCTGGGTGGCACGCTGGATGCACCACTTCCGCCGTACCTTCCTGGTGCTGGACGGGCTGGGCCTGATCGCCTTCACCCTGATCGGCTGCTCGATCGCGCGCGAGGCTGGCCACGCGCTGCCGATCGTGCTGATCGCCGGCATGCTGACCGGCGCGTTCGGCGGTGTACTGCGCGACATCCTCTGCAACGAGGTACCGCTGATCTTCCAGAAGGAGCTGTACGCGATCATCTCGTTGCTGACCGGCGCGGTGTATCTGCTGTTGCTGCATTGGGGCGTGGCCGATGC
Organism: Stenotrophomonas sp. 704A1; assembly: GCF_030549525.1. Lineage (NCBI taxonomy): Bacteria > Pseudomonadati > Pseudomonadota > Gammaproteobacteria > Lysobacterales > Lysobacteraceae > Stenotrophomonas > Stenotrophomonas tuberculopleuritidis. The sequence continues at coordinate 4,176,365 of NZ_CP130831.1, forward strand.
CACGGCGATTCTGTGCTGCCTGGGCGGCGGCTTCGCGCTGCGCCTGCTGGCCATCCACTACCGTTGGGAAATGCCGAAGTTCGTGTACCACGACGAAGTGCATTGAGCCGCTTCGTAGCGTCGAGCCATGCTCGACTGTTCCTGGCAGACGCAGTCGAGCATGGCTCGACTCTACAAAACGGGTCGAGCACGTTCGACGCATTGCAGAACATGACCATGGTCATGCGGCAGTGGCCGGGGTGATTGGCTACCATTGTCGCCCCGTCGCACGCGCGACGGCATCCAGCCACGCCGCGCCCGCGGCCCCGCCAGACACCCCCCCCCCCCCGCCGCCCGTGGCACCGCCGTGCCGACGGGCCCGATGTCCCTGCCCGTGCAGGGCGCAGGATGCCGCATGTCTGTCGCCGAAAATTCCCGCTTCCGTCGCGCCCGCCCGTTGCTGGCGATGGCCGGCCTCGCCCTTGTTGCCGGCCTGGCCGCGTGGCTGTGGCCGCGCGCCGAGGTAGCCAGCAACGAGGAAGGGGGCGGCAGAACGGTGCCGGTGCGCATCGCCCGGGCCAGCGCCGAGCCGCTGGTGCTGCGGCTGAAGGCGGTCGGCACGGTCACCCCGCTGCACAGCGTGGTGGTGCGCAGCCGCGTGGATGGCGAACTGCTACGCCTGCACTTCCAGGAAGGCCAGCAGGTCAAGGCCGGGGACCTGCTCGCGCAGATCGACCCGCGCCCCTACGAAGTGAAGCTGGCACAGGCCCAGGGCACCCAGCAGCAGAACCTGGCCGAGCTGGAGAACGCCGAGCGTCAACTGCAGCGCTATCGCGAACTGCAGAAGCAGAACTATGTATCCGCACAGGAGCTGAGCGACCAGCAGAGCAAGGTGCGCCAGCTGCAGGGCCGCCGTCTCAGCGACCAGGCCTCGGTGGACGAGGCGCGCCTGCAGCTGCAGTACACCCGCATCACCGCGCCGGTCAGCGGCCGCGTCGGCCTGCGCCGCCTCGATGTCGGCAACCTGGTGCACGCCAGCGATACCGAAGGCCTGGTGACCCTGGCGCAGACCGCGCCGATCAGCGTGCTGTTCACCGTGCCCGAACCGGACCTGCCGGCCCTGCTCGATGCCGTGCAGGCGCAGCCGGGGCTGGCGGTGCAAGCCTGGGACCGCAGTGAGGGCCGTGCACTGGCGCAGGGCACGCTGTCCAGCGTCGACAACCGCATCGATACCGCGACCGGCACGCTGAAGCTGCGCGCGCAGTTCGACAACCCGGACCGCGCACTGTTCCCGAACCAGTTCGTCAACGTGCGCCTGCAACTGGGCGAGCAACCGGCACTGCTGATTCCCGATGCCGCCGTGCAGTTCGGCAGCCAGGGCAACTACGTGCACATCGTCGACAAGGACAACAGGGCGCAGCGCCGCACTGTGGTGCTGGGGCCTGCCGATGATGGACGCGTGGCCGTGCGCTCCGGCCTGCAGGCGGGCGACCAGGTGGTGATTGAAGGCATCGACGGACTGGAGGACGGCACCGCGGTGGAGATCATCACCGAGGAGGCCGCAACCAGGGCTGGCGCATGAATCTCTCGCGCGCGTTCATCCTGCGCCCGGTCGCAACGACTCTCCTGATGGTGGCGCTGCTGCTGTCCGGTGCACTGGCGTACCGGCTGCTGCCGGTGGCCGCACTGCCACAGGTCGACTACCCGATCATCCAGATCAGCACGCTGTATCCGGGGGCCAGCCCGGAGTTGACCACGCGCACCATCACCGCGCCGCTGGAACGCCAGCTCGGGCAGATTCCCGGCCTGAAGCAGCTGTCGTCCACCAGTTCCGGTGGGGCCTCGGTGATCACCCTGCAGTTCGGCCTGGACGTGTCGCTGGGCGTGGCCGAGCAGGACGTGCAGGCGGCGATCAACGCGGCCGGCAGCTTCCTTCCCGCCGACCTGCCGGTTCCGCCGGTGTACCGGAAGGTCAATCCAGCCGACACGCCGATCCTGACCCTGGCGGTGACCTCGCAGGGCCTGTCGCTGCCGCAGGTGCACAACCTGGTCGACACCCGCATCGCCCAGCGCCTGGCGCAGTTGCCCGGCGTCGGCCTGGTCAGCCTGGCCGGTGGCCAGCGCCCGGCCGTGCGCATCCAGGTGAACCCGGCTGCACTGGCTGCCAACAACCTGGGCATGGACCACATCCGCACCGCGATCGCGGCGGCCAACGTCAATCTGCCCAAGGGCAGCTTCGACGGTCCGATCCGCGCGGTGATGCTCGATGCCAATGACCAGATGCGCAGCGTGGAGGAGTACCGCGCCCTGGTGCTGGCCTGGCGCGACGGCGCTCCGCTGCGGCTGGGCGACGTGGCCACCATCACCGATGGCGCCGAGAACCGCCAGCTGGCCGCCTGGAGCGGCACCACGCCAGCGGTGCTGGTGAACCTCCAGCGCCAGCCCGGCGCCAATGTGATCGCCGTGGTCGAACAGGTGCGTGCGCTGCTGCCGCAGCTGCAGGCCACGCTGCCGGCCGGTGTGCAGATGACCGTGCTGAGCGACCGCACCGAATCGATCCGCGCCTCGGTGCGCGGCGTGCAGAAGGAACTGGTGCTGGCCATCGGCCTGGTGGTGCTGGTGACCTGGGTGTTCCTGCGCAACCTGCGGGCCACGCTGATCCCCAGCGTTGCCGTGCCGCTGTCATTGGTCGGTACGTTCGCGGTGATGCTGCTGGTGGGGTACTCGCTCAACAATCTCACGCTGATGGCGCTGACCATCGCCACCGGCTTCGTGGTGGACGATGCCATCGTGATGCTGGAGAACATCGCCCGCCACCTGGAAGACGGCGAGTCCCCGCGCGACGCCGCGCTGAAAGGCGCCAGCGAGATCGGCTTCACCCTGGTATCGCTGACCGTGTCACTGATCGCGGTGCTGATCCCGCTGCTGTTCATGGCCGACCTGGTCGGGGCGCTGTTCCATGAGTTCGCGGTGACGCTGGCGGTGGCCATCGGCATCTCGCTGCTGGTGTCGCTGACGTTGACGCCGATGCTGTGCGCGCGGTTCCTGAAGCCGCATGCGAAGACCGCGCACGCGCCGGATGTCTTCGACCGCATCATCGCCGTCTACGACCGCCAGCTGCAGTGGGTGCTGCAGCGCCAGCCGCTGATGCTGCTGGCCACCGTCGCCACGCTGGCGCTGACCGTGGCGCTATACCTCGCCGTGCCCAAGGGCTTCTTCCCGGTGCAGGACGCCGGCCTGGTGCAGGGCATCAGCGAAGCACCGCAGGCGATCTCGTTCCAGGCCATGCGCGAGCGCCAGCAGGCACTGGCGGCGGCCATTGAAGCCGACGAGGCGGTGGCCAGCGTGTCGTCCTACATCGGCGTGGACGGCAACAACGCCACCCTCAACACCGGCCGCCTGCTGATCGAGCTGAAGCCACATGGCGACCGCGACGGCGCGGCCGTGGTGATGGAACGGTTGCAGCAGCGCGTATCGAAGATTCCCGGCATCACCCTGTACCTGCAGCCGGTGCAGGAGCTGGGCATCGAAGACCGCATCAGCCGCACCCAGTACCAGTTCACCCTGACCACGCCGGAACAGCAGACGCTGGAAACCTGGACGCCGAAGCTGTTGCAGGCCCTGCGCCAGCAGCCGGCGCTGCGCGATGTGGCCAGCGACCTGCAGATGCAGGGCCGGCAGGCGCGGGTCAGCATCGACCGTGATGCGGCCGCAAGGCTGGGCGTCAGCGTGGAAGCCGTGGCCGATGCGCTGTACGACGCCTACGGTCAGCGGCAGAGCTCCACCATCTTCACCCAGGCCAGCCAGTACCGCGTGGTGCTGGAGGCCGATCCGTCGCGGCAGCCGGGGCCTGATGCGATCAGCGGCCTGCGCGTGCGCAGCAGCGCCGGACAGACCGTGCCGTTGGGCGCGGTGGCGCGAGTGACACTGGGACCGGCGGCACTGCTGCGCAACCATGTCGGCCAGTTCCCGGCGGCCACGCTGTCGTTCAATCTGGCAACGGGCGCGTCGCTGGGCGAAGCCATCGACGCCGTCCAGGCCGCGCGCACGCAGGTCGCCCTGCCCGACAGCATCGAACTGCGCCTGCAGGGCGCGGCGGCGGCGTTCAGCAGCTCGCTGTCGTCCACGCTCTGGTTGATCCTGGCGGCGGTGGTGGTGATGTACATCGTGCTGGGCGTGCTCTATGAGAGCTTCATCCACCCCATCACCATCCTCTCCACCCTGCCCTCGGCCACGGTGGGTGCGCTGGCCGCCGTGTGGCTCAGCGGTCGCAGCCTGGACCTGATCGCGGTGATCGGCATCGTGCTGCTGATCGGCCTGGTGAAGAAGAACGCGATCATGATGATCGACTTCGCACTGGATGCGCAGCGCAGCCGCGGCATGGCACCACGCGAGGCCATCCATCAGGCCGCACTGCTGCGCTTCCGGCCGATCCTGATGACCACGCTGGCCGCGCTGTTCGGCGCGGTGCCGCTGATGCTCGCCAGCGGCTCCGGCGCTGAACTGCGGCAGCCGCTGGGCTGGGTGATGGTCGGTGGCCTGCTGGTCAGCCAGGTGCTGACCCTGTTCACCACGCCGGTGATCTACCTGGCGTTCGACCGCCTGCAGCGCCGCCGCGGCGCTGCGCCGTCCGCGCCTGACGAGGCACGCGCGTGAGCCCTGTCGCCCGCGTGGTGCAGGCGTGCGTGCAGCGCCCGGTAGCCACCGTGCTGCTGGCCGTGGCACTGGTGCTGGCCGGCCTGCTGGCACTGCGCCTGCTGCCGGTGGCGCCGCTGCCGCAGGTCGACTATCCGGCCATCGAGGTCAGCGCCAGCCTGCCCGGCGCCTCGCCTGAATCGATGGCGGCCACGGTCGCCACGCCACTGGAGCGCGCGCTGGGCAGCCTGCCCGGCATCTCGCGCATCGATTCGGCCAGCACCCAGGGGCAGACCGAGATCGAACTGAAGTTCGTGCTCGGACGCGATATCGACGAGGCTGCGCGTGAAGTGCAGGCGGCGATCAACCTGGCCCGCGGCCAGTTGCCCAGCGGCATGCCGGGCATGCCGGACTACCGCAAGGTGAATCCTTCGCAGGCACCGATCCTGGCCCTGGCGCTGACCTCGGATACGCTGTCGCCCGGCCAGCTGTACGACCTGGGTTCTACCGTGCTGGCGCAGAAGCTGTCGCAGGTGCCGGGCGTCGGTGAGGTGCAGGTGGGCGGCAGCGCCTTGCCCGCGGTGCGCGTGTCACTGGATCCCAACGCGTTGAACCACGCCGGGCTGGCGCTGGAGGATGTGGCACAGGCGATCGACCGTGCCAATGCGGTGCGCCCCCTGGGTGCGGTCGGCGATGCCCGCCAGCAGTGGCAGCTGGAGGCGCCGCTGCAGCTGCGCCAGGCCGCACAGTACCGCGCGCTGGCGCTGAAGATCAGCGGCGATCACATGCTGCGGCTGGGCGATGTCGCTGCCGTGGCCGATGGTGTGGAAGACCGTTACGCCAGCGGCTTCCACAATGAACGCCCGGCGGTGCTGTTGATTGTCAGCCGCCAGCCCGGTGCCAACATCATCGCCACGGTCGACGCGATCCAGGCACAGCTGCCGCAACTGCATGCGCTGCTGCCGGCCAACGTCGACATGCGCCTGGTGATGGACCGTTCGCCGGTGATCCGGGCCACGCTGCACGAGGCGGAGATCACCCTGCTGCTGGCCATCGCACTGGTGGTGCTGGTGGTACTCGGCTTCCTCGGCCACTGGCGCGCCGCGCTGGTGCCCAGCGTGGCGATCCCGGTGGTGCTGTTCGGCACGCTGGCGTTGATCGCGTTGCTGGGGTTCTCTCTCAACACGCTCTCGCTGATGGCGTTGATCGTCGCCGCGGTGCTGGTGGTGGACGATGCCATCGTGGTGCTGGAGAACATTGCACGGCACCGCGAACGGGGCGCCGACCGCTGGCAGGCAGCGGTACGCGGTGCCTCGGAAGTGGGCGCCACCCTGCTGTCGATGAACCTGGCACTGGCGGTGGTGTTCGTCTCGATCCTGTTCCTGGACGATTTCGTGCAGCGGCTGTTCCGCGAGTTCTCTCTGACCCTGATCGCCGCGATGGCGGTATCGGTACTGGTGGCGCTGAGCCTCGTGCCGATGCTGTGCGCACGGCTGCTGGTGGACGATGCGCAACGGCCGTCGCGCTGGCAACGCGGCAGCACGGCACTGTTCGAACGCGTGCGCGGTGCCTACCTGCGCACCCTGCAGGCCAGCCTGCGGCATCTTGGTTGGCCGCTGCTGGCCTTCGCGGCGGTGATCGCGCTCAATGCCTGGCTGTTCCAGCAGGTTCCCAAGGGCATCGTGCCGCAGCAGGATACCGCGCAGCTGCGCGGCTTCGCCCGCGGCGACGACGGCCTGTCCTTCCAGGCGATGCAGCCGAAGATCGACGCCTATCGCAGGCTCCTGCTGTCCGACCCGGCCATCGAGGACATCATCGGGTACATCGGCGGCAGCAACGGCGTCAACAACGCCTTCATCATGATCAAGATGAAGCCGCTGGCCGAGCGCAGGGTCTCCAGCCAGCAGGTGATCGACCGCCTGCGCGCGCGCCTGCCCAAGCTGCCCGGCGGCAATCTCTATCTGTGGGTGGACCAGGACATCCGCCTGGAAGGCGCGGGCAGCAGCGGCAAGTACGAGTTCCAGCTGCTGTCGGCCGAAACCGCGCCGCTGCGCCAGTGGGCGCCGAAGGTGGCCGCCGCACTGCGCGGGCTGCCCGAGCTGGTGGACGTGGAAGCACAGGGCGAAGCGGGCATGCGCCAGGTGGTGCTGGACATCGACCGCGAGGCGGCCGCCCGCCATGGCGTGGACCTGCGCACGGTCGCCAACATGCTCAACAACTCCTTCAGCCAGCGCCAGGTCGCCACCCTGTACGACAGCCTCAACCAGTACCGCGTGGTGATGGAACTGGATCCAAAGCACACCCAGGACCCGGGCACGCTGTCGCGGCTGCAGGTGGTCGATGGCACGGGCCAGCGCATTCCGTTGTCGAGCATCGCCAGCTGGCGCTACGGCATGGCACCGGACCGCGTCTACCACAGCGAGCAGTTCGCCTCGATCTGGATCGAGTTCGCGCTGGCGCCAGGCGTGGGCCTGGAGCAGGCCACGCAGGCCATCAACGCAGCGATGGCACAGCTGATGCTGCCGCGCACGGTGCAGGCAAAGCTGTCCGGTGAAGCCGGTGGCCTGGACAGCCTGCGCGCGCGCCAGCTGTGGCTGGTGCTGGGCGCGACGCTGGCGGTCTACCTGGTGCTGGGCATCCTCTACGAGAGCTTCCTGCAGCCGCTGGTGATCCTGTCCACGCTGCCCTCGGCCGGCGTCGGCGCGCTGCTGGCGCTGTGGCTGTTCGGCAACGAACTGAACCTGATCGCCCTGCTCGGCCTGTTCCTGCTGGTGGGGGTGGTGATGAAGAACACCATCCTGCTGGTGGATTTCGCACTGGCCGGCGAGCGGCGCGGGCTGAGCGCGCAGGATTCAGTGATGGAAGCCGCGCGGTTGCGCCTGCGGCCGATCCTGATGACCTCGCTGGCGGCGCTGCTGGGCACGCTGCCGCTGATGCTGGCCAATGGCGAGGGCTGGGAACTGCGGCAGCCGCTGGGCATCGCGATCGTGGGCGGATTGCTGGTCAGCCAGTGGCTGACGCTGTACACGACCCCAGCGATGTATCTGGCGTTGGCGAGGATCCGGGCGAAACAGACCCTGTAGCGTCGAGCCATGCTCGACTGGGATCGGCGGTCAGTGCCGCACGACGAAGCCGCCAGACCGACCGCTGGAGGGCGCCTGCAGCTCCTCATTGAATGCCGCTTTGATGGCCGTGATGGCAGCGTCCCGGTTCATGCCCTGGCGGGTCATCAGCGCGTCGGCCACGTGCTGGGCAACATCGGCGAGGATCCGGCCCCAGGCACGTTCTTCCTGGATGTCGGGACGATCCTCGTACCGCCCCACCTTCAACGAAGCATGCAGCCCGCGCTCGGCGATCCACACCCGGATCATCTCGACGGACGATTCGTCGCGTCGTGCAGCGTCAGGGATGAGCAGTTCATTCATGGCGGCAGCCGCGGGACAGGTTGCCGCATTGTGGCGCACATCCACGCGTGGCGTGGATCTACTGCGTCAGTCGAGCATGGCTACTGCGTCAGTCGAGCATGGCTACTGCGTCAGTCGAGCAAGGCTATCGCGTCAGTCGAGCATGGCTCGACTCTACAAAAAAAGGTATCACCACCCCGGCGATGGACCTGGCGCTGTCGTACTTGCGCAGCGCCAGGCGCATCGCCGGTGCGGACGGGCCGGCCTCCAACTCCGACCGACCCTGATCGCGGCCGCACCCCCGCAGGCGCTGGCCGCCATCCACACACGTGCCGCACTCAAGCCGCTTCAGACACCTTTACTTCACGACGGGCGCGCACGGCAGCGGCCAGGCGCTCCAGCACCGTCACCGTGGTATCCCAGTCGATGCAGCCATCGGTGATGCTCTGGCCGTAGACCAGCGGCTGGCCTTCGACCAGTTCCTGGCGGCCGCCGACCAGATGGCTCTCCACCATCACGCCGACGATGCGCTGTTCGCCCTCTTCCAGCTGGGTAGCGATGTCCTCGATCACCTTGGGCTGGTTGTCCGGATTCTTCAGGCTGTTGGCGTGGCTGGCATCGATCATCAGCCGCGTCGGCAGCTTGGCCTTGGCCAGCGCCTGGCAGGCCTCGCCCACGCTGGCGGCATCGTAGTTCGGCTGCTTGCCGCCGCGCAGGATCACATGGCAATCCGGGTTGCCGGTGGTGGACACGATGGCGGTGCCGCCCTGCTTGGTCACCGACAGGAAGTGGTGCGGGTTGGACGCTGCGCCCACTGCATCGGCGGCGATCTTGACGTTGCCGTCGGTGCCGTTCTTGAAGCCGACCGGGCAGGAAAGGCCCGAGGCCAGTTCGCGATGCACCTGGCTCTCGGTGGTACGCGCACCGATCGCGCCCCAGGCCACCAGATCGGCGATGTACTGCGGCGAGATCACGTCGAGGAACTCGACACCGGCCGGCAGGCCGAGCTTGTTGATGTCGCGCAGCAGGCCGCGGGCAATGCGCAGGCCCTTGTCGATCCTGAAGCTGCCATCCAGGTCCGGGTCGTTGATCAGGCCCTTCCAGCCGACCGTTGTACGCGGCTTTTCGAAGTACACGCGCATGACGATTTCCAGTTCGCCGGCCAGCGCGTCGCGCAGGGGCTTCAGGCGCTGGGCGTATTCGATGGCCGCGTGCGGATCGTGGATCGAGCACGGGCCCACCACCACCGCCAGGCGGTCATCGCGGCCGTGCAGGATTTCGTGCAGGGCCGCGCGCGAGGCGCTGACGGTGTCGGAGGCTTCGTCATCGCACGGCAGCATCGCCAGCAGCTGGGCAGGCGGTGTCAGCGGTTCGATGGTGCGGATACGCAGGTCGTCGGTGTGCGGGGGCATTGCGGGGGTTCTCCGGAACGTTGGGGGTCCCCAGCGTGGCGACATGAAAAAAGCCGCCAGGTTCGCTGGCGGCTTTCGGGAATGCGTCTGAAGGTTTCTTCAGGGTGAGCGCAGTCCTTCCTCCGCCAGAGGCTTCGGAAAGTAATACCAATAAAAGCTGGCGTGGGCTGCGTTCATGGGATGTATTGATAACACAGGGTTTTGGCGGGTGCCAACTGTTTCATTCGCAACTGCGGGCGCGGTTCAGGGCCCGGCGATGCGCTAGCGCTTGCCGTGCACTTCCACGTCCAGCAGCAGCGCCTCGTGGATGTCGACCCAGCGCTCGACCACGCGGTCCAGTTCCTTGCGGGCCTCGTCCAGCTGCTCGGGGTTGAGCAGCGAACGGGCGGTGTAGAGATCGGAAACCAGCTGCCGCAGGGTTGTTTCCAGAATGGCCACCGACGGCCCCTGCAGCCCCGGCAACTGCAGCGCCGGGCTGTCGCCAAGGGTTCCGTACAGCGTCACCTGGAGCTTGCTCTGCATGATCGACTTCCCTGCGGGTGGATACGGCCGAGCACCATCTTTACCCGGAACCGATGACACCCGCATGTGCCATCCCCCGCGCGGGCACGCTGCGGGTTCCATTGCACGGCGGCGCCAGGGACGCGGTAGGATCGCGCCACGTCCCTCCGGGTACCACGCCATGCGCCGTGTCGTCCTGCTGTTGCTGACGCTGTTGCCGATGGTGGCGCTGTCCGCACCGCCGCCCCTGCCGACACCGGCCCGTATCGACGCCGAGGCGCAGCGCCTGATGCAGGCCGCGCAGGCACGCGGCATGGCGCTGGCGGTGATCGACGGTGGCCAGGTGGTGCACGTGGCCGCCTATGGCGAGCGCAACGCCGCCGGCGAGCCGCTGCGCACTGATACGGTGATGTATGCGGCATCGCTGACCAAGATGGCGTTCGGCCATCTGGTCGCGCAGCTGGCGCAGGAAAAAGTGATCGACCTGGATGCCAGCATCGCCACCTTGCTGGACAGGCCGCTGCCGGACTACCCGGTCGACACGAAGCACTACGCCGATTACAGCGTACTGGCCGGCGACCCGCGCTGGCGCCAGCTCACGCCGCGCCTGCTGCTCAATCATGGCAGCGGCTTCGCCAACTTCGCGTTTCTGGAACCGGATGGCAGGCTGAAATTCCATTTCGATCCGGGAAGCCGCTACGGGTATTCCGGCGAAGGACTGATCCTGCTGCAGTTCGTGCTCGAACGCGGGCGCCCTGGCCAGGACGTCGGCGCGCTGATGCAGCAGCGTGTGTTCGACCGCTTCGGCATGCCGCGTACCAGCATGATGTGGCGCGGGGATTTCGCCGCCAACCTGGCCGACGGCTGGACCGCCGATGGCACGCCCGAGCCGCATGACGAGCGCAGCCGGGTGCGGGCCGCCGGCTCGATGGATACCACCATCGCGGACATGGCCAACTTCGCTGCAGGCTATGTGCGCGGCGACGGCCTTTCAGCGGCCATGCGACAGGAACTGGTGCGTCCGCAGCTGCCGATCACCACCGCCAGCCAGTTCCCGACACTGCAGCCGGCGCTGCCGGTGGCGCAGCGGCACCGGGAACTGGCGGCAGCGCTGGGGGTGGTCGCCTTCCGCGGCCCTCAGGGCCCGGGCTTCTACAAGGGCGGCCACGATGATGCGGTGGGCAATACGCTGGTGTGCATCGAGCGGGGACAGCGCTGCATGGTGATTCTGGGCAATGACGTACGTGCGGAAGCCACGTTTCCGGCCCTGGTGGCATTCGTGCTGGGCCGGACCGGCGTGCCGTGGCCGTGGGAATACGGGGCGAAGAAGGTGTTCGTGCGCTGACGGCATCCAGGCAGCCGGGCAGACAAAAAAAACCCCGCCATACGGCGGGGTTTTTCATTGCGGGGCGAACGCGGGGACTTAGAAGTCCATGCCGCCCATGCCACCCATGCCGCCCATGCCACCGGCGCCACCCATGGCCGGCTCGTCCTTCTTCGGAGCTTCGGCAACCATGGCTTCGGTGGTGATCATCAGGCCAGCGATCGAAGCTGCGTTCTGCAGCGCCGAACGGGTCACCTTGGTCGGGTCCAGGATGCCGAACTGCAGCATGTCACCGAACTCGCCGGTGGCGGCGTTGTAGCCGAAGCTGCCGGTGCCTTCCTTGACCTTGTTGACGATGACCGACGGCTCTTCGCCGGCGTTGGCGACGATCTCGCGCAGCGGGGCTTCCATCGCGCGCAGGGCGATCTGGATGCCGTGGTTCTGGTCTTCGTTGGCACCCTTCAGGCCAGCCAGCGCCGACACTGCACGGACCAGGGCCACGCCGCCGCCCGGGACCACGCCTTCCTCAACGGCCGCACGGGTCGCGTGCAGGGCGTCGTCAACGCGGTCCTTCTTTTCCTTCATTTCGATTTCGGTCGAGGCACCGACCTTGATCACGGCAACGCCGCCGGCCAGCTTGGCCACGCGTTCCTGCAGCTTCTCGCGGTCGTAATCCGAGGAGGTGTCCTGGATCTGGGTCTTGATCTGCGCAACGCGCGAATCGACCGCAGCCTTGTCACCCACGCCATCGATGATGGTGGTGTTTTCCTTGGAGACCTGCACCTTCTTGGCGCGGCCCAGATCCTTGATGGTGGCCTTCTCCAGCGACAGGCCCACTTCTTCGGAGATCACGGTGCCGCCGGTCAGCACGGCCATGTCTTCCAGCATCGCCTTGCGACGGTCGCCGAAGCCCGGAGCCTTGACGGCCACGACCTTGACGATGCCACGGATGGTGTTGACCACCAGGGTCGCCAGCGCTTCGCCTTCGACTTCCTCGGCCACGATCAGCAGCGGCTTGCCGGCCTTGGCGACGCCTTCCAGCACCGGCAGCAGGTCACGGACGTTGGAGATCTTCTTGTCGTGCAGCAGGATGAACGGGTCATCCAGGTCAGCGGTCTGCGACTGCTGGTTGTTGATGAAGTACGGGGACAGGTAGCCGCGGTCGAACTGCATGCCCTTGACCACGTCCAGCTCGTTGTCCAGGCCCGAGCCTTCTTCAACGGTGATCACGCCTTCCTTGCCGACTTCCTTCATCGCATCGGCGATGATCTGGCCGATCGACTCGTCCGAGTTGGCCGAGATGGTGCCGACCTGGGCGATCGCCTTGTCGTCGGCGGTCGGCTTGGAGATGCTCTTCAGCTCGTTGACGGCGGCCACGACGGCCTTGTCGATACCGCGCTTGAGGTCCATCGGGTTCATGCCGGCGGCAACGGCCTTGGCACCTTCGCGGATCAGGGCCTGGGCCAGCACGGTGGCGGTGGTGGTGCCGTCGCCGGCGTCGTCGTTGGTGCGGGAAGCGACTTCCTTCACCATCTGCGCGCCCATGTTCTCGAACTTGTCAGCCAGTTCGATTTCCTTGGCGACGGAGACGCCGTCCTTGGTGATGGTCGGAGCGCCGAAGCTCTTCTCGAGCACGACGTTGCGGCCCTTCGGGCCCAGGGTGGCCTTGACGGCATTGGCGAGAACGTTGACGCCGCGCACCATGCGCGAACGGGCGTCTTCACCGAAACGAATATCCTTGGCAGCCATTGCGATTACCTCGTTGATTGCGCCGGGCCGGGCCCGGCGACGAAAGGGGATGTCTTACTGGGAAGCAGGTTGCGCCGACGCTCAGCCGATGACGGCGAGCACGTCGTCTTCGCGCAGGACCTTGTATTCGACGCCTTCGCTCTTGTACGAGCTGCCGGCGTACTGGCCGTAGATGACCTTGTCACCGACCTTCAGCGACGGGGCGCGCACGGTGCCGTTGTCCAGCGGCTTGCCCGGGCCCACGGCCACGACTTCACCCTTGGTGGACTTTTCCTTGGCCGAGTCCGGGATCACGATGCCACCGGCGGAGATTTCGTCGGCTTCGATCGGCTTGACCACAACGCGGTCGTGCAGCGGCTTGATGCTCATGTGAGACCCTCTTAAGTTATTGATTGGTCTAAAAAAGTCCGGCGATGTTAGCACTCACACCAGGTGACTGCCAGCAACGCGCGTGAAAAAGCCCGACAGGTCGGGAGCAGGACAGAGATGGAGACCCGCACAGGCCTTTCAAGGCCGCCCCGGGAAAAATTTTCAGCCCGCCGCCCTGCTCCCTGCCGGTCCGGCCAGGACAGGCGAGCGTGTCCTGCCGATGTCCCCTCCAGGGCCGCAGTGCGACACCGGCGTGTCCGCTCACGTCAATTTGGTGACCCACGTCGCACTGTCAGATATCTGGCGTTCATTTACGACAAAGTGTCACGGGTTCGGCCTTACGGTGGGCCGGCATTCCCAATCACAAGGAGTTGTCGATGCGATTGCTGTCCCCGCTCGCCGCCGCCTGCCTGCTGGCGCTGGTCGCCGCGCCGGCCCAGGCCGAGGTCTTCATCAACGAACTGCACTACGACGACAGCACCGCCGCCGGCGATGTCGGCGAAGCCATTGAAGTGGTCGCCACCGCCGGCGAGGACCTGTCCGGCTACCGGCTCTATCTGTACAACGGCAGCACCCCGTCGGCCGCCACCGTCTACGCCAACAACGCCGTGCCCGCCGGCACCGCGGCCGGCTGCGGCAGCGCCACCCTGGCGGTGGTCAGCTACCCGACCAACGGCCTGCAGAACGGCGCCAACGACGGCATCGCGCTGGTCGATGCGAGCGGCAAGGTGATCCAGTTCCTCAGCTATGAAGGCGCGATCACCGCCTCCGGCGGCCCGGCCGCCGGCATGACCAGCCAGAACATCCCGGTTGCCGAAAGCAACAGCACCGCAGCCGGCACGTCGCTGCAGCTGACCGGCAGCGGCAGCCAGTACACGCACTTCACCTGGGCCGAATCGGCGAAGCAGACCTTCGGCAGCTGCAACAACGGCCAGACCTTCAGTGGCGGCGGTACCCCCGGCCCGAACACACCTCCGTCGGTGTCCACCACCACCCCGGCGCAGGGCAGCAGCACCTTCCCCGCCGCCGCCGACCTGGAAGTGGTGTTCAGCGAGACTGTCAGCCTGGCCAGCGGCGCCTTTGCGCTCACCTGCGGCAGCTCGGGCAGCGTCCCGCTGACCTGGCCGGCAAGCGGCAAGAGCGTGAAGCTCTCCACCAACACCGCGCTGGTGGCCGGCGAAGCGTGCCGCTTCGACATCCGCGCCGCACGCATCACCGACGCGCAGGGCGCCCACCCGGCGGCCGACAGCCGCATCGCCTTCACCGTGGCCACCACGACCGGCAATCCGGACCCGGGCAACCCGGGCGGCCCGGCCGGGTACTACTCCAGGGTCAACACCTCCAGCGCCAGCCAGCTGCGCTGCTCGCTGCATGAAACCATCAAAGGGCACACCGCCTACCCGTACAGCGGCTCGGGCACCAGCACCTGGACCATCCTGGAGATCGCCGACGAGGATCCCAACAACAGCGGCAGGATCCTGGATGCCTACCGCAACCGCAGCTACACCAAGGTGACCGACCGCGCCGGCAGCGGCGGCGGCCTGAAGTACAACCGCGAGCACACCTGGCCGAACTCGCTGGGCTTTGCCAGCACCACCGGCGACAAGGGCCTGCCGTACGCCCCGTACACCGACACCCACATGCTGTACCTGACCGACGCGCAGTGGAACGCAGACCGCGGCAACAAGCCGTTCGGCAAGTGCGACGCCAACTGCGGCGAGCGTGCCACCGAGGCCAACAACGGCCAGGGCGGCGGCAGTGGCGGCTACCCCGGCAATTCCAACTGGGTGCGCACGCCGGACGGCAACACCGGGACCTTCGAGGTGTGGGGCCATCGCAAGGGCGACATGGCGCGTGCGGTGATGTACATGGCCATCCGCTACGAAGGCGGCAAGGATGCGGCCACCGGCCAGTCCGAACCGGACCTGGAGCTGACCGACGACCGCAGCAGGATCGTCAAGACCAGCAGTTCGCCGGCCTACATGGGCCTGCTGTCGACCCTGATCGACTGGCACCTGTCCGATCCGCCGGATGCCGCCGAACGTGCGCGTAATGACGTGATCTACTCGTTCCAGGGCAACCGCAACCCGTTCATCGACCACCCCGAGTGGGCCACCCCCGGCCTGTTCACTTCGGCCAAACCGGCGACCTGCCAGCTGGCCAACTGACCGCGCAACGCTGCGGTCCACCGCCGCCGCCGGGCCTTGCCCCGGCGGCGGCCCTATACTCGGCGGTCATGTCGACCGTCGATCCCGTCCTGCTTCTGCTGACCACCTGCCCCGAGCGGGCCAGCGCCGAGCGCATCGCGCACGCGCTGGTCGCCGAGCGCCTGGCGGCCTGCGTGACCCGCCTGGACGGCGCGCAGTCGACCTACCGCTGGCAAGGCGAGGTCACCACCGATGCCGAGCTGCAGCTGCTGGTGAAAACCACCGCACGCCGCGTCGATGAAGCCATCGCCCGGATCGTCGAACTGCATCCGTATGAACTCCCGGAGTGCATCGCGGTCGAAACCCGGGCCGGCCTGCCGGCGTATCTGGATTGGATCCGGGCACAGACCCGGGAGGACACTGATTGAAGACTCTGTTTGCGCGTGGCGCCGCCTTGTGCGCCCTGTTGTGGCTTTCGCTGCCGGCCTTCGCGCTGGATGAGAAGGATCTGCTGCCGGTGGACCAGGCATTCGCGCTGACCGCGACCGCCCCCGACCGTGGCCAGATCCAGCTGCAGTTCAAGATCGCGCCCGGCTATTACCTTTACCGCCATCGCACCAGCGTCAAGGCCGACCCGGCCTTCAATGCCGGTGCGTTGCAGTTGCCGAACGGCAAGAAGCACCACGACGACTTCTTCGGCGAGGTCGAGACCTATCGCGAGCGCCTGCAGGCCACCCTGCCGGGCGCGCCGACCGAAGCGGCCGGCACCCTCAGCCTGGAGGTGCGCTACCAGGGCTGCGCGGATGCCGGTGTCTGCTACCCGCCGCAGAAGCGCGTGGTGCAGGTCACCCTGCCCGGCGGCGGCGGCGCGGCGGCGGCGGTTCCGACCGCGCGCGCGAGCGCGGCCAGCCCCTTCAACAACCCGCTGGCCGGCGCAGGCAGCAGCGGCGGGCTGCGCCTGCCTGGCGCCAGCAACAGCCAGGCGCTGCCGCTGCCGTCGGAACAGGCCTTCGGCTTCGACGCCATCGCCAGCGATGGCAATACGCTGCTGCTGCGCTTCAGCCCGGCACCGGGCTACTACCTGTATCGCGACCGCACCTCGCTGAAGCTGGAGGGCGGCGCCGGCGTGCTGGCCGACAAGCCGCGCTGGCCCGCCGCGCAGTCGCATCGCGACGAACACTTCGGTGACGTCTCGGTGTACTTCTCGCAGGTGGAAGTGCCGGTGCCGCTGCGCCGCAGCCGCGCCGACGCGGTCGACAGCACCCTGGTGGTGACCTTCCAGGGCTGCCAGACCGATGGCATCTGCTATCCGCCGATGACCCGGCGGGTGAAGCTGGCGATCCCGGCCGGCAAGGTCAGCGCCAGCGCCGACGCGCCGGCACCGCGCGACGATGTCATCCGCACCGTGCCGGCCGCGGCCGGCACGGGTACCCGCGAAGGTGCCAACGGGACCCCGCTGCGCCTGTTGCCGACCGTCCCCAATGCCGCACCGGCACTGGCGGCACCGGCGAGCGGCGACAGCGCGGGCTTCGCCGCCGATGCCCAGCAGGACAACGCACTTCGCACCAAGCCTCCGACCAGCGTGGCGAAGACCGACATGTCGCTGCTGTGGGTGCTGCTGCTGGCGCTGGGTGGCGGCCTGGTCCTGAACCTGATGCCGTGCGTGCTGCCGATCCTGTCGCTGAAGGTGCTGAGCCTTGCGCAGAGCGGCGAAAGCGCCGAGCGCGCCCGCAGCCATGCCATGTGGTACACGCTGGGCGTGCTGGTCGCGTTCGCGGTGATCGGCGCGCTGATGGTCGGGCTGCGCATGCTCGGCAACGCGGTCGGCATCGGCTTCCAGCTGCAGCATCCGGGCGTGGTGGCGGCGTTGGCCTACATCATGTTCGCGGTGGGACTGAGCCTGTCCGGCGTGTTCACCATGGGCGGCGGCATCGGCAACTTCGGCCAGTCGCTGGCGCGGCGCAGTGGCCCGGCCGGTGACTTCTTCACCGGCGTGCTGGCCTGCGTGGTCGGCAGTGCATGCGTGGGTCCGTTCTTCGGCCCGGCCGTGGCCTATGCCTTCGTTGCTCCGCCGGTCGCGGCCATGCTGGTGTTCCTGTTCCTCGGCCTCGGCCTGGCGCTGCCATTCCTGCTGATCGGTTTCGTGCCGGCACTGGCGCGGCGCCTGCCCAAGCCGGGCCCCTGGATGGAAACCCTGAAGCACGTGCTGGCATTCCCGATGTACGCCGCCGCGCTGTGGCTGCTGTGGGTGCTGGGCAAGCAGCGCGGCGTGGACGGCATGGCGCTGGCGCTGGGCGGCCTGCTGCTGCTCACCGGCGGCCTGTGGCTGTTCGAGCGCAGCCGCTGGCGCAGCCAGCGTGCGGCCGGCCTGCTGGGCGTGCTGCTGGCGCTTGCCGCGCTGGTGCCGGTGTGGGCGGTGACCCAGCTGGCGCCGCCGGCGCGCGCTGCGCAGGCGACCAGCGACAACGTGGTCGACTATTCGCCGCAGATGCTGGACCGCCTGCGCGCCGACAACCGCGTGGTGTTCGTCAACATGACCGCCGACTGGTGCGTGAGCTGCAAGGCCAACGAGCGCGCGGTCCTGTCGCGCCCCGAGTTCAAGGAACTGCTCAAGCGCACCAACGCGGTGTACATGCGCGGCGACTACACCAATGTCGACCCGCAGATCACCGCGTTCCTGGACGAGCACAAGGCGGTAGGCGTGCCGCTGTACGTGGTGTACGGCCCCGGCGCACCGCCGGCCGTGCTGCCGACCCTGCTGACCCAGGCGGTGGTCGAAGAAGCGCTGCTGCGCACGGCCCGATGAAATGGCAGCGGCCAGCGTTGCTGTGGACAGCGGTGCTGGCCGCCGGCCTCGGGCTGTGGGCCGGCCACCGGCTGACGCCCGCGCCCGAGGTGCCGCCGTCCTCTCCCGCGCCGGCGGCAGCACCGGCGCTGCCGGTGCTGCGTCCCGGTGACGCGTTGCCGGCGCTGGTGCTGCCCGGTATCGACGGCCACGCGCTGGATGTCCGCCAGCGTTTCGCAGGGCGGCCGCTGCTGGTGAATGTATGGGCCAGCTGGTGCGGCCCGTGCATCGATGAGATGCCCGAACTGGCGCGCTTCGCCGAAGGCCAGGGTGCGCAGGGGGTGCAGGTGCTGGGGTTGGCGCTGGATACCCCGGAGGACGTGCAGGCCTTCGTGCAGCGGGTACCGGTGGGCTACCCGATCGTGATCGAGACCCCGGGGCCACGCGATGCCAGCGTACAGCTGGGCAATACGCAGGGCCTGCTGCCCTACAGCGTGCTGTTCGATGCGCAGGGGCGGCTGGTGAAAGCGAAGCTTGGGCCGTTCGCCCACGGCGAGATCGAAGACTGGGCGAAGTGAGGGTCTGGCAGGGATTCGCCCTGCCACGGAACCGCCTTGACCGTGGCCGCCCCGGACCCGGAGAATTGCGAGATTAATTCTCATTTGCTGTTGCGCAGGATGCGGGCGGCAGCCCCCACGGCCCTCGATCCCGATGTTCAAGAACGTCCTGTTCCAACTGCACTGGCTGCTGGGCATCAGCGCGGGCGCCATCCTCGCCGTGATGGGCCTGAGCGGGGCGCTGCTGTCCTTCGAGGATGAGCTGCTGCGCGCGGCCAACCCGGGCTTTGCCGAGATT
Organism: Stenotrophomonas sp. 704A1; assembly: GCF_030549525.1. Taxonomy (NCBI): domain Bacteria; kingdom Pseudomonadati; phylum Pseudomonadota; class Gammaproteobacteria; order Lysobacterales; family Lysobacteraceae; genus Stenotrophomonas; species Stenotrophomonas tuberculopleuritidis. The sequence goes on from NZ_CP130831.1 coordinate 4,195,525, forward strand.
GCCGAGCACCATGAGGATGGCCAGCATCCGCTGCCCCTGAGCGAACTGGTACCCCTGCTGCAGGCCGGCAGCGAACGTCCGCTGCAGCGGCTGCGCGTGGATGCGACCGGGCAGCGCCCCTCGGTGGCGCGTTTCGCCGGTGGCAAGCAGCACTGGGTGTACTTCGATCCGTACAGCGGCGAGCGCTTCAGCGCGCTGCGCGGCCAGGCCTTCTTCGATTTCGTCGAAGAGCTGCATCGCCACCTGGTGGCCGGCGAACGCGGCAAGTGGATCACCGGCAGCTGTGCGATCGCCCTGCTGTTCTTCACCCTGTCCGGGCTGTACCTGCGCTGGCCCCGGCGCTGGTGGCACTGGCGCAGCTGGCTGGTGGTGGAGTGGTCACGGCGCGGCCGGGGGTTCCTGTGGAGCCTGCATTCGGTCATCGGCACCTGGGTGCTGCTGATCTACCTGATGAGCGCGCTGACCGGACTGTGGTGGTCCTTCGACTGGTACCGCAACGGGCTCAACCGGCTGCTGGGTGTCGCGCCGCCGGCAACGCACGCGGTCGCGGCCGATGCAGCGCTGGACCTGGCGCGCATCGAGGCCACGCTGTACGCGCTGCCCGGCGTACGCCAGGGCTTCATCGACCTGCGCCTGCCGGAGAAGCCCGGGCAGGCGCTGAATGTGCGGGTGATGTCCGGCGACCCTGCGCTGCGCGGCGGCCATCACGATCGCGCGCACGACCTGCTGCAGCTCGATCCCGGCACCGGCGCGATCCTCGATGCACGCCCCTATGATCGCCAGGGTGCGGGGGGCCAGCTCGCCACCAGCATGTTCGCCCTGCACTCGGGCAGCTTCTTCGGCATGCCCGGCCGTATCGTGGTGATGCTCAGCAGCCTGGGCATGAGCCTGTTCTTCATCACCGGCTGGCTGTTGTATCTGGACCGCCGGCGCAGCCAGCGTGCAGCACGCGCGCTGCGCCAGACCGTTCCGGCGGCAGCCGCCGATGCCGCTGCCGGCTGGCTGGTGGTGCACGCCAGCCAGAGCGGCCTGGCAGAACAGCTGGCCTGGCGCGCCGCCGCTCAGCTGCAGGCGGCAGGCCATCCGGTGCAGGTGCTGCCCATGTCACAGGTGCCGGTCGGCCACCTGCAGGCGGCCACCCGCGCACTGTTCGTGCTCAGCACGTTCGGCGATGGCGAGCCGCCGGACAGCGCGCGCCGCAGCGCGCGACAGTGGCTGTCACAGACACCGGACCTTGCGCGCCTGCGTTACGGGCTGCTGGCACTGGGCGATCATCAGTACCCACGGTTCTGCGGCTTCGGCATGCAGATCGATACGTGGCTGGCCCGTTCGGGCGCGCAGCCGCTGTTCGCACGCATCGATGTCGATGCGGCCTCGGTGCCGGCATTGCGCCAGTGGCAGCTGCGGCTGGGTGAGCTGACCGGCATCGACACCGATGACAGTGTGCTGCCGGCAGCCACGGTGATGCATGACTGGCGCCTGCTCGGCCGCACCCTGCTCAATGGCGGCAGCATCGGCGGTGACATCTGGCTGATCCGCCTGGCAGCGCCCGCTGGGGTCAGCTGGCAGGCCGGCGACATCCTGCATATCGCACCGCGCCATGCACCGCAGCATGTGGCCGCGGTACTGCGCGCGCATGGCCTGGATCCGCTGCAGCCGGTGCTGCTCGACGGTGGCACGCGGACCCTGGCGGAGCTGGCCGCCGAGCGTGCCCTGCCCGATCCGGGCAACGCGCTGCCGGTGCAGGATGCCTGCCTGTGGCTGTCGGGCCTGCCGGCACTGCCTGGCCGTGAGTACTCCATCGCGTCGTGCGCTGCCGACGGCCAGGTGGAACTGATCGTGCGCCTGGTCCACGACGCGGCGGGACGGCCGGGGCTGGGGTCCGGCTGGCTGGCGCTGCATGCGCCGCTGTCGGCGGCGATCAGCGCACGCGTGCACCGCAATCCGGGATTCCATCGACGGCCTGGCGCGCCGATGATCCTGATCGGCAACGGCACCGGCATCGCCGGCCTGCGCAGCCTGCTGCGCGAAGCGGCGCAGCACGGCGAGCACGGTCACTGGCTGCTGTTCGGCGAGCGCCAGCGCGCGCACGATTTCCTGTTCGCGGACGCGATCACCCACTGGCAGGCCGACGCGCATCTGCTGCGGGTCGACCTGGCGTTCTCGCGCGATGCGGAGGGGGGCGGCTATGTACAGCACCGGCTGCTGGCGGCGGTCGACGAGCTGCAGCGCTGGCTGGCGCGCGGCGCGGTGATCCACGTCTGTGGTTCGCTGCACGGCATGGCCGAGGGCGTGGACCGGGTGCTGCGCGATGCGCTGGGCGACGACGCGGTGGAAGCACTGCTGGACAGCGGACGCTACCGGCGCGACGTGTACTGACCCGGCCAGGGCCGGGCGCCACCCCATTGCCCTGCACCGGGCAGCGCCGGGCCCTGCCCGGCCTGCGTGATCACGCCGCGCGTGCCGCCTGCCGCGCCGGCTGCAGGCGGAACGCGGCCACGGCTTCGGCCAGCGCCTGCACCTGCGCCTGCATCTGCGTGGTCGATGCACCGGCCTCTTCCACCAGGCTGGCGTTGCGTTGCGTGCTGGCCTCCATCTGCACGATGGTCTGGTTCACCTGGGCGATGCCGGCGTGCTGTTCCTGCGACGCGCTGCGGATGCCGGCCAGCAACCCGGCCAGCTGCTGCACGCTGCCAACGATCTCGTCCATGGTGATGCCTGCCCGCTGCACCTGTGCGTTGCCCTGCCCGACCCGTGCCACCGAATCCTCGATCAGCCCCTTGATCTGCTTGGCCGCATCCGCGCTGCGCTGTGCCAGCAGCCGCACTTCCGCGGCGACCACCGCGAAGCTGCGGCCCTGCTCGCCGGCCCGTGCGGCTTCCACGGCGGCATTGAGGGCCAGGATGTTGGTCTGGAAGGCAATGCCGTCAATCAGCTGGATGATGTCGCCGATGCGCCTGGAGGCGGTACTGATGCCCTGCATCGTCGCCATCACCTCAGCGACCGCCGTGCCTCCGCGCTGGGCCACATCGGCCGCCTCGCGCACCAGGCCATCGGCGCGCCCGGCAGCGTCGGCGTTGCGGCCCACGGTGTCGGTCAGTTCATGCATCGATGCCGCGGTTTCCTCCAGCCCGGCGGCCTGCTGTTCGGTGCGCTGGGAAAGGTCATGGTGGCCGGCGACGATTTCACCCACGCCCACGTCCAGCCGCGCGGTCGCCTGCTGGATGCGGGTGACGATCCGGCCAAGCTGGGTGACCGTGCTGTTGGCGTCGTCGCGCATGCGCGCGAACACCCCCTGCTGGTCCCCTTCCATGCGCACGCTCAGGTCACCGCGTGCCAGTGCTGCCAGCAGCGCCTGCAGATCGCCCAGGTTGGTTTCAAACGTGGCCAGCAGGCGATTGATGCTGGTCGACAGCGTGCGCACGAAGCCCTGCTTGCCCTCCAGCGCGATGCGGCCGTGCAGCTCGCCATGCGCGGCGGCATCGACCAGCGCTGCCACCTCGGTTTCCAGCAGGGTTTCCAGCGCACGGCTGCGCCACTCCACCGCCACGCCGAGGAAATGACCGTCGTCGATGATGGCGTTGGCGATCAGCTGGTAGCGGGTACCCGCCTGGCTGATCTCGCGCTCCTCGCGCTGGCGGACGCCGATCAGCGCCGCCAGTGCCGGGTGCAGCCGCACCGCATCGGTACCGACCAAGGCATCACCCGGCAGGTCGAGCAGATGCAGCAGCGCCGGATTGGCATAGGCCACCTGGCCTTCGGCATCGACCACCATCAGCCCGGTCTGTGTGCTGTCCAGCGCCTGCCGTACCCGGGTGTTGCCGCGGGCGATGGCGCGCTCGCTGCCGATGCGCGTGCGCAGCCGCTGCTGCATGTCGATCAGGCGCTGTGCCAGCTGGCCGATTTCATCGTTGGCGTTGTGCACGCGCAGGGTGGTATCGAGCCGGTCATCGGCGATGTCGCTGGCAAACCGCAGGGTGTCCTGGATCGGCCGGCGCACGGCGCGCAGCACCAGCACCAGGCTGGTGATCAGCACACCCGCCACCAGCAGCAGGGTCGCCACGAACAGCACGCCGGCGGCCCGCGCCCCCGCCTGCTGGCGCAGCTGTGCCTGCTCCAGTGCCAGCGCCTGCGCCTGCTGGAACGCGCTCAGCGCCGGGCCGACGTTGGCTGCGGTATCCAGCAATGACTGTGCTTCGACATCCAGGCCGACGCGCGCGGCGGTATAGCCCAGCAGGGCCGCCTGGTAGGCCTCCATGTGGGTGCGCAGCTGCTCCTGCACGTCCGCCGGCAGACCGGCCAATGCCAGATCGAAGGGCAGCTTCTCTTCACTGGCACGATCGGCATGGGCCGAATCACCATCCAGCAGCAGCAGGGCTTCCTGCCGTCGCATCTTCTGCAGGTGCAGGGCGAGCACCGGGCGTTCCAGGCCATCCACCTGCGCCTGCAGCGCATCGGCGGCGTGCTGCAGCTGTGAGGCCAGCGCCGCATCACCGCGGCCCATTTCATCGACCCGCTCGAACAGCGCGGCGATGCCCTGCGAGAACGCATCCACCGCATCTGCCAAGGTCTGCAGGACCTTGCGCCGGCCCGCTTCCATCGGCAGCGCGCGCAGCGCCTGCAGGTCGTGCTGCAGGGCCTGTTGCGATGCCAGCAGCTGGCTGCGGTCGGCGTCGTCGAAACTGCGGGCATACTGGGTCTGCAGGCGCCGGGCCTCGGCCACGCGGGCCGCCAGCGCGGCGACCCGGTCACTGCCCTGCTGGTAGCGGGCCTGGTCGCGGGCCGCCTGGGCGCTGGCATGGCTGGTCCAGGCGTGGACCGCGGCAATGGCCACCAGGCCCAGGCCACATACCAGCAGGGTAGCCTTGAGCTTGTCGGCCACGCTGAGCCGGTGCGGCAGCAGCCAGCGCAACAGGCCGGGGGAAGCAACGCGCAGCCCGGCAAGGCGGGCGCGCAGGGACCGAAGGTGGGGGACGACGGCCGACATGACAGACTCCAGGCGGAAGGACGCACCTCTATCGGCCGTCTGCCGATGAACTTTAGGCCGGATCTGCGATCGACCGCCGGCCCCTGGCGGACGCCCCTGTTGTACCGGCACCAGGCGACCGCGCGATGACACCGGCGGGCCGGGCTTGACCTCAACCCCGGTTGCGGTAGCACAGTGGAGCCCCCCGCCTGCGATACCGGCCATGCCCATCGATGTTCCGCGCTACCTGCAGCGCCTGCAGCTGGATGCGCCGCCAGCGCCCACGCTGGACGGCCTGCGCCGGCTGCAGCAGCGCCACAACGCCGTGCTGCCGTTCGAGACACTCACCTGCCTGCTCCGCGATGCGGTGCCGATCGACCTGGACAGCGTCCAGCACAAACTGCTGCACGCGCAGCGTGGCGGCTACTGCTTCGAACTCAACGGCGCCTTCCTGGCGCTGCTCAGGGCGCTGGGCTTCGATGCACAGCCACTCAGCGCACGGGTACTGCTGTCGGCCGGCGACGGCGAGCTGACCGCGCGCACCCACCTGCTGGTGCGCGTGCAGCTGGACGGCGAGGACTGGCTGGTCGACACCGGCTTCGGCAGCCTGACCCCGACCGTGCCACTGCGGCTGCTGCACAGCGCACCGCAGGACACACCGCATGAACGCTACCGCGTGCAGCAGCTGGACGGCGGTGACTTCGTGCTGGCGGCAGACGGCGGCGAGGGGTGGCGGCCGCTGTACCGTTTCGACCTGCAGCCGCCTGCGCCGATCGACAACGAGGTCGGCAACTGGTACGTGTGCACGCATCCGCAGTCGGGCTTTCCCGGCCAGCTGCGCGCGTCACTGACCGGCCCTGCGTGGCGACGCACCATCGGCAGCGGCCGCTACACCGAATACCGGCCGGGCCAGGCAGCAATCCGCCGCCCGCTGCGCGATGTACAGGACGTGCGCGAGGTGCTGCAGCAGCAGTTCGGCATCCGCTTGCCGGACGACGCCCGCCTGGATCCGGCCATCGACGACTGGCTGCAGCGCTCGCGCACCGCGTAGCGCCGCCCCCACGCTCGGCGGCCCTGGCGCGGCCGGGGGCGCCGGCCCTGGCGCGGCACTACCGGTTCGCCAGGGCCTGCAGGGCGATGCGGTTGCCTTCGCTGTCACGGATCTCGGCCACGCGCCATTGGCCGGCCAGCGCCGGGCCGAAACGCAGCACCGCGCCGGCCTTCAGCGCGCGGTCCAGGCTGGCGTCAAGGTCATCCACAGCGAAGTAGACGCGCGCGCCCTGCTCGCTGGGCCGATAGTCGGCGCCGCTGACCAGCGCCACGCTGGCGCCGGCGGCAGCATCGGCAAACGGCAGGTAGGCCATCGTGCAGGCATGCAGCACGATGGGTTCGTCGACCTCCAACCGCAACCAGCGCTGGTAGAACGCGATGGCGCGGGCGAGATCGATGACCGGAATTTCAACGTGCAGGATGGGATTCATGATGCCTCGGAATTTACGGCGCAACCGCTGCCGGGTGGAACCCGTCTGCTGCCAGCGCCCTGTCCATTCCTGCCTCTGCTCCCCTTCACGGAGTCACATGAAAGCACACGGGCGGTGGCATGCTGAAGCCCCCACCCGCAGCGCAGGCCCGCGATGTCCCTGGCCGATCATCGAAATGCACTGGCACCGCAGGGATTCCTGCGCGTGGCGATCAATCTTGGCAACCCGGTACTGGCACAGGGCGATGCCCACTCGCCGCGTGGTCCGTCGGTGGAGCTGGCCGTCGCGCTGGCGCAGCGGCTGGGCGTGCAGGCGCGCTTCACCTGCCACGATGGCGCTGCGTCGGTGGTGGCCGCTGCGGCCAGCGATGCCTGGGATCTGGCATTCCTGGCGATCGATCCGGCGCGCGCCGAGCGCATTGCCTTCAGCGCGCCCTACGTTGAAATCGAAGGAACCTATCTGGTGCGCGAAGACAGCCCGGCGCGATCGGTTGCCGATCTGGACCAGCCCGGCCTGCGCATCGCCGTCGGACGCGGCGCGGCCTACGACCTGTTCCTGAGCCGGGAACTGCGCCAGGCCAGCATCGAACGCGCGCCGACCTCGGCCGCCGCCATCGCACTGTTCGACCAGCAGCGGCTGGACGCGGCGGCCGGCGTACGCCAGCCGCTGCTGGCCTGGGCGCAGGCGCATCGCGGCCACCGTGTGCTGGCTGACCGCTTCACCGCGATCCAGCAGGCGGTGGCGGCACCCGCCTCGCGCCCGGATGAGGCATTGCGGGCACTGTTCGCCGAGGTGGACGCGATCAAGGCCGGCCCGCTGCTGCGCGACGCCCTTGCCCGTGCCGGGCAGGCGGTCACGCTGCTGCGTTGACCGCCCGCCACCGATCGGGCGCGACGCGTGCCGGCACCTGCCGTGCGGACTACTGGAACAGGTACTTCAGGCCGATCTGCGCACGCCGGCCGTAGTACTCCACCTGCAGCGGACGCTGCGGGCTGCCCTGGTAGTACTTCAGCGGCTCATCGGTGAGATTGCTCAGCTCGGCGAACACCGTCCAGCGATCGAAGGTGTAGGACGCGCTGAAGTCGACCGACGTGTTGGCGCCATACCAGGCGTCGGTCACGCTGCTGCCGCCGTGCGATTCGATGTAGGCGCCCTTGTGATTGGTCGCCAGCCGGGCGGCGAACGCGCCATCGTCGTAATACAGCGTGACGTTGTACAGGCGGTCGGCCTGCCCGGTGATCGGCACGCTGCCGCTGCGTCCCGGGATGTGCATGCGCGAGTCCATCACGGTCAGGTTGGCGTTGATGCCGAAGTTGCTCCACAGGCCCGGCAGGAAATCGAAGCGGCGTACGAAAGCGAACTCGGCGCCCCACAGCTTGGCGTCGTCGCCGTTCTCGGGCCGGTAGAAGGTGACGTTGGCATTGCCGTTGAAGCTGCCGGTGCTGCTGCTCTGGAATACGGGATTGCTGATGTTCTTGTAGAACACGCCGCCGGACAGCAGGCCCAGCGGACCGGCATACCACTCGGCCATCAGGTCCAGGTTGTCCGAATAGGTCGGGTCCAGATTGGCATTGCCGGAGGTGAAGGTGCCATCGGCTTCCATGAACGAGCCACCCGGGTTGATGTCACCGAAGTTCGGGCGGGCGAAACTGCGGGTCAGGCCCAGCCGCAGGTTGAGATCGCTGCGTGGCGAGAAGCGCACGTTGAGCTGCGGCAACACCGAGGTGTAGCGCTTGCGGCCCAGGTTGGGCACCAGCGCGCTGCTGCCATCGGCATCGCGCTCCAGCACCAGCCCGCGCACATCGGTGGCGGTCCGCTCCAGGCGCACACCGCCGACCACGTCCCAGCGTTCGTCCGGCGTCCAGGTGGCCATCGCATAGGCCGCGTACTGCTTCTCGGCCACGTCGAAGTTGCGGCCCAGCGCCGCGCCGTTGGCCACCAGCGCCGAATCGCCGGGCACCAGCACCAGGTGCTGCCTGTTCTGCCGGTACCACTCGGCCAGTGCCTGCATCGGCACCACCTGCGAGAAATCACCTGCATAGTCGCGGCCGTTGCCGATGTCATAGCCACTGCGGCCGGGCTGGTCCATCAACGGGAAGTCGGCCAGGGTCGGCACCGGGCCACCGGTGGCGGTGTTCCAGGCATAGAACTCGTCGGAGAACCGCGCGCGGCGCTGCTTGTCACGGTACTTGGCGCCGGTCTTCCAGGTCAGCGTGTCGCTGGCATCGAAGCTGAAGTCCAGTTGCGCAACCGCCTTGTCCTTCTCGTTGACCGCCACCCGGTACAGCTCCACCGCGCTCAGCGACATCTTCCGCGGGTCCATCGAGAAGCCGGGCGGCAGATGGGTCTCCGGGGTATCGGCGGCGACACTGCCACCATCGACGATGTTGTACGAATTGCGCCCTGCGCCGCGGTCCTGCAGGCCCTGGTAACCCACCCTGCCCTGGTTGAACTGGACCACGAAGTAGGCGTTGTCGGCGCAGGTGGGAATGCAGCCGTAGCGGAAGTCGTTCTCGGCGCTGGCCAGCTTCCAGTCCACCTGGCCGCGACCGAAGGTGTGCTGGCCTCCCAGTTCGAAGGTCTTGAACTCGGTGATCAGCTGGTTGTGGATGTTCTGCAGTTCGACGCGGTCCTTGTCGAACCGGTAGCGGTGCTTGTAGTGGGTCTCATCGTCGCTCAGCTCGCCGTACTGGCCACGTGCATACAGACGGTGGCCGTCGGCCGGCAGGAATTCGATGCCACCGTTGACGCCGCGGGTGGTGCGCTCGCCCGTGTAGTCACGCAGTTCCAGCCGGTAGGTGCCGAGGCTGTCGGCACTGCGGCGCGGCTCGAAGTTGTCGGTCGCCCACGGGCGCTTCCAGTAGGTGCCGTTGACCAGGAAGCCGAAGCGGCCATCGGCACTGCGGTCGCCGTACAGCACGTTGGCACTGGTACCGGTGTCGACTGCCTTGTCGTTGTAGTTGCCGGCCACGCTGGCAGCGAAGGTACGGCGCGTCGGTGCCGTGCGGGTGACGAAGTTGACCTGGCCGCCGATGGCATCGCCCTCGCGGTCCGGCGTCAGCGTCTTGCTGACTTCGATGCGCTCGATCAGCTCGGTCGGGAAGAAATCGAATGCGGTGGCACGGCTGGTGGTTTCCTCCTCGGCGGTCGGCAGGCGGTCGCCGTTGAGGGTGGTCGAGTTCCACTGTGCGGGCAGGCCACGCACGGCGACGAAACGGCCTTCGCCCTGGTCGCGTTCGATCGACACCCCGGGTACCCGCTGCACGGCTTCGGCCGCGTTGTGGTCGGGCAGCTTGCCGATGCCATCGGCGCTGACCACGTTCATCAGGTGGCTGGCTTCGCGCTGTGCATCCAGCGCCTGTTTCTCGCCGCTGACGATGCTGCCGACCACGGTCACGGTATCCAGATCGACGGCAGAGGGCGTGGGTGCGGTATCGGTCGCGACCGGGGACGCGGCCTGGGCGGCCAGCGGGGCATGCAGCAGGGCGAGCAGGCCCAGGGTGAGCGGATGGCGCGTAGGCAGAGTGGACATGGCGATGGCGGCGGCAAGGGAAAGTGGACCGCTCCAGCGGGAGCGGCGATGGCGGCCACTTTCGACCCGCGCGGTGAAGCGCCGGCGGCATCCACTAGGCAGGTCGGGGCAGCTGTCTAGGTATTCGCGCGATCGCGGTCACTGGGCCAGCAGGCGGCGGCCGCCCACCCAGACCTCGGCCACATAGTCCGGCGTGGCGCCACACACCCGCAGCAGGTCGGCGCGCAGGCCCTCGCCGATGCGGCCGCGATCGTGCAGGCCCAGCGCCCGTGCCGGCGCATGGCTGACCGTGGCCACCGCGCGTGGCAGGCCCCAGCCCAGGCGGGTGCACAGCACGCCCAGCGCCGGCAGCAGGCTGGCCGGCACATAGTCGGAGGAGAGCACGTCGAGGCAGCCGGCGCGGGCCAGATCCAGCGCGGCGACATTGCCGGAATGCGAGCCCCCCAGCACCAGGTTGGGCGCGCCGGCGACGATCGTCATGCCGGCCGTGCGTGCGACCGCCGCGGCCTCGAGCGTGGTCGGGAACTCGCAGATGCGCGCGCCGCAGGCCACGGCTTCGTCGACGTCGGCCGCCACCGTGTCATCGTGGCTGGCCAGGCACAGGCCGCGCTCGCGCACCCAGCGCAGCACCTGCTCCAGGTGCGCCGGGCGGTGGCGCGCCTGCTGCTCGCGCCGCGCCTGCAGCAGCTCGTCCAGCCAATCGCGGTTGGCAGCAGGCGCCAGCCCGTAGTAGGCCGCATAGCGCCGCAGATCACGGAACTGGCGCTGTCCCGGCGTGTGATCGGTCAACGACAGCAGGCGCACCGCCGGGTCATCCAGCAGCGGCTCCAGCAACGGCAACAGGCCGGGATAGGGCAGTTCGGCGCGCAGGTGCAGGTAGTGATTGCTGCGCAGCCCGCCCTGTTGGCGCGCCCCGGCCAGCGCCGCATGCGCCGCCTGCAGCGTGCGCACGCGCACGCTGTCGGCTTCCACGTCGCCCACCGACAGGGCATCGCAGGCGGTGGTGATGCCCGCCGCCAGCAGCTGGGCATCGTGCGCCTGTACCGCCGCAGCCGCGGGGAACGCAACGCCGGGACGTGGCACCAGATGTTTCTCCAGATTGTCGGTATGCAGTTCGACAAACCCCGGCAGCAACCAGTCGCCGCCGCAGTCCTCCGCGCGCGGCAGGCCCACCCGGCCCTGGCCCACGGCGCGGATGCGTGGCCCGTGCAGCACCACGTGGCCCTGCACGACCTCGTCGGCCAGCACCAGCTTCAGGTTGTCGAGAATGCGTTCGCCCATCGATTCCGCCGTCCGTGTCATGCCGTTGCAACCGCAACGCGTTGATATGCCAGCACGTGCAGTGCACCTGTCTAGTCCAGCAGCCGCAGATGGAGGTTTGATGACGATGACCGATCCGGCGCCGACGCCGCGCGATTCGGCGCTGCCGCTGTGGCAGCAGATCGAACAGGCGCTGCTGCGGCAGATCCGCGAACGCCAGCTGGTGGAAGGCGACCAGCTGCCCTCGGCGCAGGTGCTGGCCAAGCGCTTCGCCGTCAACCGCCACACCGTGCGGCGCGCGATCGAGGCGCTGGAGGACCGCGGCTACGTGCGCACCGAGACCGGCCGCGGCAGCTTCGTGCAGGAGCATCCGTACCATTACCCGATCAGCCGCCGCACGCGCTTCGGCCGGGCCATGCATGACCTGAGCGTGGAAAGCCACTACACCCTGCTCGACGCCCGCGTGCAGGTGCCGAGCCGGCAGGTGGCGCGTGCGCTGGGCCTGGTTGCAGGCGAGCGCGTGCACCGGGTGGTGTACTCCAGCCAGGTGGAAGGCCGCACGGTGGACCACAGCGAAGCCTATTTCCCGGCCACCCGCTTCCCGGGCCTGGGCGAGGTGTTCGCGCGCACGCCGTCGGTGACCCGCACCCTCGCTGCGTTCGGGGTGACCGACTACCTGCGCCGGCACACCACGGTGATGGCACGGCTGCCGGATGCCGAGGTCGCGCGCGTGCTCGGGCAGTCGACGCGGCGGCCGGTGCTGTGCGTGCATTCGCTGAATGTCGATCCGCAGGGCCTGCCGGTGCAGTTCGGCATCACCTGCTTTGCCGGTGACTGGGTACAGCTGATGGTCAGCAGCGATCCCTAGCGGGCACGCAGCGGGCATTGCACCCGCCGCGTGCCGGCCCTCAGGCCGCGCGGCGCAGCGCCGTGTAGCGACCGTCCACCAGTTCTTCGGCCAGGCCGAAACTGAGCGTCATGCCCAGCCCGCCACCGCCGATGGCGTTGACGATGGTCACGCCCGGCGCCGGCTCGGCGACGAACTCGCTGCTGCCGTCCAGCAGCTTGGGGTAGATTCCGTGCCAGGTCTGCGCGATGCGTGCGTCGGGCACCTGCATGAAGCGGGACAGGTAATCGAGCACCTTCTGGTTGATGGCGTGCTCGTCGAACGGGTCATGGGTATGTGCATAGGCATGCGAATCGCCGATGGTGACTTCACCCAGGCCGTTCTGCGCCGCCATCACGTGGATGCCGAGCTCGATCAGGTCGGCGTGCTCGGCCTGGTAGCGTGCCTGCAGCGGGGCGACGTCGGCGGCCTCACGGAAGCCGGCGTAGTGCACCAGTGACAGGCCACCGCACAGGGCAGCACCCAGCCGGAACCCGGAGGGCTGCGCGGCCAGGCGCAGCATCTGCAGCTTGCAGCGGGTCAGCGGCGCGGCCGCGTACAGTTCCGGATACAGCTGCTCGAACTCCGGGCCGCTGCACACGAACACCTGGTCGGCCTCGAACAGGCGGCTGCCCGACCACGCGCGTCCCGTTTCCACGGCCGTCACCGGCGTGCGCCAATGGAACTGCACACCGTGGCACTCGCGCAGGACATCCGGCAATGCACGGATGGCCTGGCGCGGATCGACCACCAGCTCATCGGCATTGAACAGCGCGCCGCGCAGCTCGCGCGCGACCAGCGCCGGCGACATCGCCAGTGCGGCGTCACGGTCCAGCAGGTGGCAGGGGCGCAACTGCGCGTTGGCCGCCGCGTACTGCTGCAGCACGGCCCATTCGTCGTCGGCATGGGCGACGTGCAGCGAGCCGCTGGGGTCGTGCCAGAGGCCGGCAACGTCGATCAGTTCCTGCCAGACCTGCCGCGAGCGCAGCGCACGCTCGTACAGCGGACCATTGGGCACGCCGATCGGCCAGACCATGCCGAAGTTGCGGATGGAGGCGCCGACAGCGCGCTCATGGCGCTCCAGCACGGTGACCTTGCAGCCACGTACGGCCAGCGCGCGGGCCACGGCCAGGCCGACGATGCCGGCACCGACCACGAGGGCGGTTGGGTTGTTCATGGGGGATGGACTCAGACGGAGGCAAGTGCCGGCACGCGGGCCAGGCGCAGCGCCTTGTGGTGGAAGTACAGCAGGGACAACAGCAGGCAGGCACCGCCCAGCAGCGACAGGTGGATGACCGCACTGGAGAAGAAGCGCACCCAGGACAGCTGCAGGCCGGAGAACTCATGGCCGAGCAGGACCAGCACACTGCCGAGATAGCCGAACGCATCGGCCAGGTACATGACGAAGCCGACATTGCCGGCCACCCGGAACGTGGCGATCAGGCGTTCGAAGAACACGCAGTTGAAGGGCACGTAGGCCAGGTACAGGCCGAAACCCACCAGGCCCAGCCACGCCAGCGGATGCAGCATGCCTTCGCGGAACGCCAGCGTGCTCAGCCCGGCGGTGGCCAGGCCGATGAACATCAGCGCGTGCAGGGCGATCAGGCCGTTGAGGTTGTTGCGGAACCAGGTCAGGCCGGCGGTCAGCGCCAGCACCGCGAACGCCACCGGCGTTTCGATGGCGGCGAACACGCCGGCGCTGCCGCCATAACCCAGCTCGCGGAACAGTTCGGCCTCGAAGCTGTCGCGGAAATCGCGGACCACGGTCAGGCACACGTAGCACAGGATCATCAGCGCCAGACCTGGCAGGAAGCGGCGCACGAACGCACGACGCTGCGCGCGGTCCATCGGCAGGCGCGGCGATCGCTCGCGCAGATCGGCGGCATCCGGCGCAGGAAGGCGTTCCAGCATGCGCACCGACACCAGAAGCAGCGGCAGGAACAGCAGGCCGCACAGGAACGGCATCCAGAACTCGCTCACGCCCTGCAGCAGCAGCCACTTGCCGACCGACTTCACCACGCCGGAGGCCATGATGAAACTGGACGCGAGGATCGCGCCCATCGCCTCGGTGGTGCGCCGTCCTTCCAGGTAGCTGAACACCAGGCCCCAGACCATGCCCAGCGGCAGGCCGTTGAGGAACAGGAACGGGATGTTCCAGGGCGCCGGCACCAGCGCGAAGCCAAGCAGGGCCAGCCAGGAGATGCCGATCAGGCCGAGCAGCAGGCTGGCGCGGCGCTCGGCGCGCAGTTCGCCGATCACCCGCACGCCGATGAATTTGCTGCACATGTAGCCCAGCACCTGCGCCACCACCAGCCAGACCTTGTAGTCGGCACCGAACAGGTGCTGGCCATCGAAGGACGCGGCAGCGAACGGCTTGCGGAAGGCATACATGCACGCATAGGTGGACAACGCGGCACTGCCGGCGAACACGGTCAGCGCCCACGGGTGCCCCTGCAGGCGTGTCCGCAGCGGGGCCCGGCTCATGCAGCGGCGACCGTGCCGGCGCGTGCCAGGCCGAGCAGCGCCGGCAGGCGATCCAGGTGGTCGATGATGTGGTCCGGGCCATGCGGCAGCAGTTCGGCGCGGGTGAACGCGCCGGTGGTGACGGCCACGTTCAGGCCGACGCCGGCGTTGCGGCCTTCGTTGATGTCGACCTCGGTGTCGCCCACCTTCACCACACTGGCCGGATCATCCACGCCGGTGCGCTGCATCAGCGCCTGGATCATGTACGGGGCCGGGCGCCCGGCGGGCACCTCGTCGCTGGCCACCAGCGCGTCGATGCGGTGCTGCCAGCCGAGCCGTTCGATGATCACCTCGGCAATGTCACGCGAGAAGCCGGTATCCAGGCCGATGCGGATGTCGTGCGCGCGCAGCGTTTCAAACAGGGCCTCGGCACCGGGCAACTGTGCGATGCCCGGCGCATGGCGGTAGCACGCGAGCATGCGCGCCACGAAGTCGGCGTGGATCGGCGCCACGCGCGGGTCTTCCTGCGCCGCTCCCAACAGGCGGGCAATCGCCTGCGGCTTGGGATAGCCCATCAACGGGCGCACATCCTCCACCTCGATGGGCTGGCCCGCGGCAGCCATCGCTTCAGCGAAGGCATGGGCGACCAGGCCCGGGTCGGCAACGGTGGTTCCAGCGATATCAAGAACGGCGAGGCGGTAGCGCATGGCGGTGGGCGGCGTTGAGCGGAGGTGCCCAGCATCGCCGCGGCCGGCCACGCCCTGATGACAGCGCCCGGACAGGCACGTGCACCTGTCTAGCCGGGCGCGCCCTGCGCCGCCGTGTGCCGCACGTGCTCGGCCGCCTGGGCGTGCAGCCAGTCGCGGAACGCAAGGAAGCCACGGTGCCGTGAAGAGCGCTGCGGATAGACCAGCCAGTGCGGCCACGCGGTCTTCAGGCGCTGCGTCGACAGGGCGACCAGCTGGCCTGAATCGAGCAGCAGGCGTGCCCGGGTCACCCGTCCCAGCGCGACGCCGACGCCATCCAGGGCCGCGCGATGGTGGGCCTCGGAGTCGTCCAGCACCGCCACGAACCGCGAAGGCGGTTGTTGTCCACTCAGCGCGAACCACGCGCCCCATGCGCCGTCCGGGTCGCCCAGCAACGGCCACTGCACCAGCGGCACGCGGTCGATGCCGCCCATCCGCTCGATCAGCGCGGGGCTGGCCATCGGCAGCAGCCATTCATCGAACAGCGGTTCCACCACCAGTCCCGGCCACTGCCCGGCGCCCAGCCGCAGCGCAGCATCGAACTGCAGCTGCCGATCGAAGTCGATCAGACGTTCGCTCGATTGCAGGTTGATCTCGATCTGCGGGTGCGCGGCCACGAAGTCGCCCAGCCGCGGCACCAGCCACGCACTGGCCATCGAGGGCACGGCACTGAGGGTGAGTACATGCTCGGGGCGCGCGGCGTACGGCTGGAACGCTTCGCTGATCGCATCCAGGTGCGGACCCACGCGGTCCAGCAGGCGCTGCCCTTCCAGGGTCAGGGCCACGCCGCGTGCCTGGCGGATCAGCAGCGGCTGGCCCAGGCGCTCCTCCAGCTGCCGCACCTGGTGGCTGAGCGCGCTGACCGTCACATTCATCAGGGCGGCGGCACGGGACAGATTGCCCAGCCGTGCGGCGGCAACGAATCCCTGCAGGGCATGCAGCGGTGGACGGGACATGAGGCTTGAATTCCTCTCAAGGCACGCTTGCGGAAATGTCGCTTTTTGCTCGCTCATGCTGCCCGTATCGTTCAATCCACTCAAGTGGAGCAACGATCATGAACATCTTCAGCGGACTGCTGTTCCTGCATGGCCACGTGGCCAGCGCCGAGCTGGCGCGGCAGCTGGCCAGCCCGTCTCCGGCCCCGCCGCGGTGCGCGCCGCAGCCGGCCGTGCCGGTCCAGCAACCGCGGCCCCGCTGAGCGCGGCTCAACCTGCATACCAGCGCTGGACATGGTCGGGCAGCCACGGCAACGGATCGATCTCCAGCGCCCGATAGCCATCGAGGGTGTCGCGCAGGGCAACCTCGCCGGGGCCACCGGGCATCCGCAGGCCTTCTTCCTGCGGCAGCTGCGCCGCCGCCCAGTCATGCAGCCGGTCCATGCGCAGCTGCAGCGCGGCCCGCAGCCATGGCTTCAGCGGGTAGCAGCGATAGCCCTGTTCGCCCAGGCCGTCGATCGCCACCGCCAGCGCCTGGTTGGCACCACGGACCCATTCGGTGCGCCCTCCGGCCTTGTCCTGCACCGTCATCGGTGCCGGTGCGCGGTGCGCCTTGAATGGCGCGCGCAGCTGCAGTTCCAGGTCACGCGCATCGCGCTCGCTTTCCGCCTCCACCAGTGCGCCCGCCTCCAGATCGAAGAACTCGAACCAGCGCCGGTGCAGTGCGCTGATGCGTCCGAGCGGATCACGGGAGAAGCCGATCTTCGCGTAGTCTTCCCACGCGCAGGGGAAGACGTAGGCGAAGACCCGACCATCGATGCGGATGTCCGATTGCATGGAGGCAGGCTGCCTCGGTGGCGGCCCCCGCGCAAGCGGGCGTCAGCGCGGGCGCTGCAGCGCGTCCTGCACCGCCGCGGCCACGTCGGTGTTGTCGATGTAGCTGCCGTCGTTCCAGCGCACATGCTGGCGGTAGCCCGCATCGACACCCCGCACGCGCTGGCCCAGCAACTGCGATCCCGCACCCTTGGCCCACAACGGCACCAGTGCATTGGAATGGTTGCCGGTGGGGCGGAAACTCATGCCCGGCATGCGCCCGCGGCCGTTGTTGCGGACCGGCTCGAAGGCGATGCGCTGTGCATCCGGGCCCATCGGCAGGCTGTTGTCGTGGTCGGTGGTGACGATCAGCAGGTTGCGTTCCCACCCGCCGTTGCGCTCGATCCAGTCGACCACCGCCGCCACCGCATCGTTGAACCCCACGGTCTCCTCGATCAGCCGGCCGTACTGCGGCTGGTCGCTGCATGGACCGTACTGCCATCCGGTAGCGCAGGCGCTGGTATGCGCGGCCCAGTCGGTGGCACCGCCCTCCACCATCAGGAACAGGCCGTGGGCCGAGCGCTGCTGCAGGAACCACAGCGCACCGCGGGTCATGGTCGCAAGGTCCGGCACGCTGTCGATCTTCCTCACACCGGAAGGCGTTGCCGCGTCCCTGCCCAGCACCTGCAGCTGGCGCGCCTGCTGCAGCGTGTTGGCCACGCGCGGCACGCCGATCAGCGGCCGGTCGGCGGGCAGCTGGCCCTGCGCCAGCGCGAGGAAGTCCTCCTTGCTGCGGATCAGGCGCCACGGTCCGGCCGGATTGCCACCGAGGGTGCCGCCCGCTTCCAGCTGCTGCCAGTCCTGCTGCGAGACCCACTGCCACGGATTCGCGCAGCCTTCGGCCGGCGCGGCATCCGTGCCCTGGCCACAGGCGCGTCCATCCACGCTGTAGCCAGGACCGCCGGTGCCCATCACCAGGTCCAGGTGGCCCTGCGCCAGCATCTGGTGCGCGATGGCGTGGTAGTCGTTGCGCGAGGCGTTCTGCGCCGCGAACGCAGCGGGCGTGGCGTGCGCGAACGGTACCGAGGTGACCACCCCGGTGGCCATGCCCAGGCGCTTGGCGCGCAGCGTGTTGAACTCGACCGGCTGGCCATCGTTGTTGACGTTGATGGCGTTGTTGTAGGTCTTGATGCCCGAGGACAATGCGGTGCCCGCTGCAGCGCTGTCGGTCGCCACCGCGGCCAGATACTGGTAGCCGGCGAACGGCAGGTCCGGCGCCGGCACCGGCTCGCTGTCCCAGGCCCTGGCCGGGTCGTAGCCCAGGGTCTGTGCGTTGTCGCGGGTCGGCTGGCTGCTGGCGTTCAACGGGAAGGTGGTCACCGCCAGGCGCTGCGGGAAGGCCGCGTACGGCGCCCCTTCGCGGCTGCCGTACTGCCAGTACGCGGCGGCATCCCAGGTCCCCCACCCGGCACCGTCGTTGATCATCACGATCACGTTGTGCGGGCGCGCGTCGCCGGAAGCGACGGCGTCGCCGCGCAGGTTCGGCTGGCACCCGGCCAGCGCGGCCAGTGCGAGCAGCAACGGGCAATGGAGCCAGCGGCGTGGCATGCGTGCAGTCATCGGTGATCCCCCCGGGCCAGTGGCGCCCGCGATAAAGATACGTTATATCATTGCATTATTGCAGATTGATGCAGCCGCCGCGGACTATCCTGCTGGCCTCCTCCGCCTTCGCCGTCTCCATGCTGTCTCCTGCCCCTGCACGCGCGCCGCTGTCCTCGATCACCCTCGACGCCGCAACCTTCGCGGTGATCCACCAGCACAACGCGGACATCGCGCGGCAGCCGGCCTCGCTGACCAAGCTGATGACCGCGTATGCGGCTTACGAATGCCTCAAGGACAACGCAGGCGCGTGGGACGAGGCGGTCACCATTGCCGCCGACGATGTGCACGCGGTGGCCGATGATGAAACGCGCATGGGTCTGGTGCCCGGCGAAACGGTCCGCCTGGCCCGCCTGCTGGAAGGCTTGATGATCGTCTCCGGCAATGATGCCGCGCTGGCGATCGCGCGCCACCTGGACGGATCACAGGCGGCGTTCCTGGAGCGCATGAACCGGCATGCGCGCCAGCTCGGCCTGCACAGCAGCGGCTTCACCAGCGTGTCCGGCATCACCACCGCGGACCATGCCTCCAGCGCGCGCGACATGGCGCTGCTTGCTGCCCGCCTGCTGGATGACCATCCGCAGATACTGGCGATCACCGCGCAGCGCGCGTTCGTGCATGGCAGCTTCAGCCGCAGCAACCAGAACGCCCTGCTCGGCGATGACGGCGTGGATGGCTTGAAGACCGGCTACACCCAGGCCGCAGGCTTCTGCCTGGCGGCCACCGCGTGCCAGCCGGTGCAGGGACGTGCGCATCCGGTGCGGCTGATCACCGTGGTGCTGGGCGCGGACAGCCGCGACGCACGCGATGCCTGGGTACGCGGACAGCTGGCCGCCGGTTTCGCCGCACTGGCCGACAGCACCGCCGATGCCTGAAGGGCTCAGCGTCGCTTGACCGTCGCCACGATCAACCGTTGCAGCTCGGCTTCGGCGCCGGCCTTGTCGAGTGCGCCCGCGGCCACGGCTTCGGACAGGGCTTCGGCCGCACCGAGAATCGCCCAGCGGCCCGCCAGCGGCACGATGCCGTCGGCCGCGAACGGGCCCAGCCAGACGCCACAGTTGTCGATGAAATCCTGCTGGTAGCGCCGCCGTACCTCATGCAGTTCCGGCGCGCCGACCAGCGCGGCAAGGATGCCCTGCACGTCGCTGCCCTGGCTGAGGATGCAGTCGATGTAGCCGGAGGCGATGGCCGCCGCACGATCGGCCAGCTGCGCCCTGGCGCGCCCGATGCGCTCGTTGAAGACCTCCGTCTGGCGGCCGTCGTAGTCTTCGTAGAGCGCAGCCAGCAGCCCGTTGCGGGTCACGAAGTGATCGTAGGCGACCGGCTTGGTCACGCCCGCGGCCTCGGCCAGCCGTCCCAGCGTCAGCGCGTCGGTGCCTTCGGCCCCGACCAGCGCCCAGGCCACGTCCAGCAACTGGCGGGCGCGTTGCTCGCGGGTCAGCCGGCGGCGCGTGGGAGCAGCGTTGTCAGGCATCGGCAGGGTACGGCGGTCAGTGCATCGAAGTGCCGATTCTACGGCCGATGTTCCCGGCCGACTGCAGATGCGCTTCGGCCGCACCGGAATCGGCATCCAGCAGCAGGTCCGACGACAGCACGCGCGCGCCGCAGTAGTCGAAGATGCCCATGTCGATCTGGGTCTTCATTGCTGCGCCATAGCCGCGCCGTTCGATCATGTCCGCGCCCGCTCCGCCGATCCCGACCAGGTGCACGCGCAACCGCTGCAGTTTTTTCTGCACCTTGCCGTCGGTACCGTCCTGGTAGGCCCAGC
Organism: Stenotrophomonas sp. 704A1; assembly: GCF_030549525.1. Lineage (NCBI taxonomy): Bacteria > Pseudomonadati > Pseudomonadota > Gammaproteobacteria > Lysobacterales > Lysobacteraceae > Stenotrophomonas > Stenotrophomonas tuberculopleuritidis. Next base: position 4,216,034 of record NZ_CP130831.1, read on the forward strand.
CCTGGGTGAACACCCGATCGATCCATCCCTTCAGCAGCGCGGGGAACGACCACCAGTACAGCGGGTAGACCAGCACCAGCGTGTCGGCGGCATCCAGCCGCGCCTGCTCGGCGGCGACGTCGGCCGGCGCCGCGGCGGTGCCCCGGAACAGCGCCTGGTCCTGCCGGTTGAAGCGGGGATCGAAGCCCTCAGCCACCAGGTCGGCGTGGGCCACGGTATGGGTGGCATCCGTTGCGATGATGGCATCGCCGATGCACCTGGCGATGGCATGGGTGAGCGAGCCGGGTTCGGGATGGGTGGTGACGATGAGGGTGTGCATGGGTGTGCCTCCAGGAATCATTACCTACCAATGGTAAGTATGGATTCCGGCGGCACCAGCGCCATCGGTAGGACGCTGTTTTTGTGTTCGCCGTATAGTGCGCCCGGTCCCGTGGAGAGCTTCGACGATGCGCCGATGCCTGTTTGCCCCGTTGCTGGCCGCGTTGCTGTGCATGGGCGCGCCCGCCATCGCAGGAGAGCTCAGCGCCGATGATGCGGCCGCCCTGCGCGCGGAGGTGCGCGCGATGGTGGCGGCGTTCAGCCGAGGCGACGCGGCGTTCCTCATCGCGCGCACCCATCCCAGCCTGAAGCAGCTGGCGGGCGGCGACGAAGCGTTCGCGCGGATCGTCGGGGATGCGACGGCCCAGCTGCGCAGCACCGGCGTGGAGATCGTCAGCGAAGATGTCGGCATCCCCGGCCGGACCTATGCCGCCGGCGAGGAGGAAGTGTGTTTCGTGCCGCGGCAGTCACTGATGCGGGTGCGCGGCACCGCAGTCCGCAGTACCACCTTCATGGTGGCCGTGCGCCGCGTTGGCGAACAGGGCTGGACCTATCTGGACGGTTCCGGACTGCAGGACAACCCGGGCCTGCTGCGCCAGCTGCTGCCCGCGCTCGAGCCGGGTGTCGCCCTGCCCAAGCGGCATATCGAAGCGTTGTAGGCGCCGGCTGATCCGCCCGCGCCGGGAGTGGGGCCTACTGGAACAGCGCGTTCAATGCGGCGCCTGAAGCCGCCTGCTGCAGGCCATCGAAGCATCCGTCCTGCACGATCGGCTGGGTCGCCTGGATCAGGCCACCCCACGCCGCACGGGCCAGCGCGCCGCCCAGGCTCACACGGCGCACGCCGAGCGCGGCGATGTCCTGCAGGCGCAGCGGCGTCGGCCCGCCGACCAGCAGATTCACCGGCTTCGATCCCGCCACTGCGACCACCGCACGGATCTGCTCGCGCGTGCTGATGCCCGGTGCGTACAGCACATCGGCACCGGCCTGCGCATAGGCACGCAGGCGCAGCAGGGTGTCGTCCAGGTCCGGCACGCCGACGAAGAAATTCTCGGCCCGCCCCACCAGCAGTACATCGGCACCGCTGCGGTCGATGGCCTCTCGGGCCGCACGCAGTCGCTGCACCGCCTCGTCGAGCGGGCGCAGCGGCGCCCCGGGATCACCACTGGCATCTTCGATCGACAACGCGGCGACGCCGGTCTCCAGCGCCGCCGTCACCGCCACCGCGACGTCCGCCGGCGTATCACCGAAGCCATCACCGAAGTCGGCGTTCAGGGGCAGCGTGGTGGCGCCGACCATCAGCCGCAGGTGTTCCAGCGTCGCCTGCAGCGAGACCGCCCCGTCCGGGCGTCCCTCACTCCAGGCGCAGCCTGCACTGGTCGTCGCCAGGGCCTGGAAGCCCTGCCGCTGCAGGTAGCGGGCGCTGCCCACGTCCCAGGGATTGGGCAGCACGAAACAGCCGCGCGCATGCAACTGGCGGAAGCGCGCACGCCTGGATTGAATGTCATCGGCATCGGGCGGGAGCATCACGTCGTCCTGCGCAGGCGGGCGGCCACCCGGATCGCTCACCGTAGCCCGCTGTGCCCGGCGTCTCAAGCGCGGCGCGGCGGCCGTGAGCACAGGGCGCGCGCTTGCGGGACACCCGCCGCCCGTCGGGCCGGGCGCTGGCAGCCGCCTCTGCCGCCATCGTCGGCCTACGTGCATGCATTCGCCGCCGCTACCGCGTTCAGCGCGCGGTGATGCGCCGCCCCGCATACGGCCGCAGGCACTTTGGCAGATTTCAAACAATCGATTGAAACACGGCAAACTTCGCCGAACTGGACAGCATCCGCCGGTTCCGCCAGACTGCCGCCCTTTCCCGTCAATCGGATCCCATGGCGAAGCTGCTGGTCCTGCATGGCCCCAACCTCAACCTGCTCGGCACCCGCGAGCCGGAGGTCTACGGCCACACCACGCTGGCCGACATCGACCAGGCCCTGGCCGCGCAGGCATCGGCCGCCGGGCACGCCGTGGAGAGCCTGCAGTCCAATGCCGAGCATGTGCTGGTGGACCGGGTGCAGGCGGCACGCAGCGACGGCACTGCGTTCATCCTGATCAACCCTGCCGCCTTCACCCATACCTCGGTCGCGCTGCGTGACGCGCTGGCCGCGGTGGCGCTGCCATTCATCGAGATCCACCTGTCCAATCCGCATGCCCGCGAACCGTTCCGCCAGCACAGCTATTTCAGCGACAAGGCGGTCGGTGTGGTCTGCGGCTTCGGCGCCGACAGCTATCGCTATGCGATGGACGCGGCGCTGACGCGCCTGCAGGCGGCGGGTGCCTGATGAGGCTGCCGCGCGTACTTGCCAGCATCGTGCTGTGGGCCGGCGTGTGCGGCGCCAGCGTCGCCGCCGAGCGCGCGGCCGCAGGTATCGACTGTGCGCAGGCCACCGGCGGCCATGAGCGCGACATGTGCGATTCCGATCGCCTGGATGACGCCGACAGCGAACTGAACGCCGTCTACGCGCAGGCGCGCGGCGAACTCGAGGCGCAGGCGGCCGATGGCAGCTGCAGCCGCTGCGCGGCGGCCGGACAGCACCTGGTCAACGCGCAGCGCATCTGGATCACCCTGCGCGATGCAGACTGCGAGGCGGTATACGCCTTCAATGCGGACGGCACCTCGCGCAATCCCGCGAAGATGCACTGCCTGATCACCCAGACGCGCGACCGCACCCGGCAGCTGCGCGAGTTCTACGAACTTCGTTGACCCGAGCGCAACGCGCTTCCCACCACACTGACATCAAGAGCAAAGAGGCCACCATGGATCTCCGCAAAATCAAGAAGCTGATCGACCTGCTGGAAGAGTCGAACCTGGCCGAAATCGAAATCAAGGAAGGCGAAGAGTCGGTGCGCCTGTCGCGCGCTCCGGTGGCCGGCTATGCCGCGCCGGCGCCGGCACCGGTGTACGCCGCCCCGGCCGCCCCCGCCCCGCAGGCGATGCCGATGCAGTCGCCGACCGAAGCCTCCACCGGCGGCACCGCCAAGCCGGGCCCGGCGCTGCCGGAAGGCCACGTGCTGCGCTCGCCGATGGTCGGCACCTTCTACGCCTCGTCGGCTCCGGACAAGCCGGCCTTCGTCAGCGTGGGCCAGCAGGTCAAGGAAGGCGAGACCCTGGCCATCATCGAAGCGATGAAGATGTTCAACCCGATCGAAGCCGACACGTCCGGCACCATCGTCGCCATCCTCGGCGAGAACGGCCAGCCGGTGGAGTTCGACCAGCCGCTGTTCGTGATCGGCTGAGGGGCACGCCATGCTCGACAAAGTCGTCATCGCCAACCGGGGGGAAATCGCGCTGCGCATCCTGCGCGCGTGCCACACCCTGGGCATCCGCACGGTGGCCGTGCATTCCACGGTCGACCGCAACCTCAAGCACGTGGCCATGGCCGACGAGTCGGTCTGCATCGGCCCGGCACCTTCGCCGCAGAGCTACCTCAACATCCCGGCGCTGATCGCCGCGGCGGAAGTCACCGACGCCCAGGCCATCCACCCGGGCTACGGCTTCCTGTCGGAGAACGCCGACTTCGCCGAGCGCGTGGAAGAGTCCGGTTTCATCTTCATCGGGCCCAAGGCCGACACCATCCGGATGATGGGCGACAAGGTCGAAGCCATCCGCGCGATGAAGGCCGCCGGCGTGCCGTGCGTGCCCGGCTCGGGCGGCCCGCTGGGCGACGATATCGTCGCCAACACCAAGATCGCCCGTGAGATCGGCTACCCGGTCATCATCAAGGCGGCCGGTGGCGGTGGTGGCCGCGGCATGCGCGTGGTGCATGCCGAAGCCTCGCTGAAGACCTCGATCGAAACCACCAAGAGCGAGGCCAAGGCCGCGTTCGGCAATGGCGAGGTCTACATGGAGAAGTTCCTGGAGAATCCGCGCCACGTGGAGATCCAGGTGCTGGCCGACGGCCAGGGCAACGCCATCCACCTGGGTGAGCGCGACTGCTCGATGCAGCGCCGCCACCAGAAGGTGGTCGAGGAAGCCCCGGCGCCGGGCATCAGCGCCGAACAGCGCGAGCAGATCGGCAAGGTGTGCACCGAGGCCTGCGTGCGCATCGGCTACCGCGGCGCCGGCACGTTCGAGTTCCTGTACGAGGACGGCCGCTTCTACTTCATCGAAATGAACACCCGCATCCAGGTGGAGCATCCGGTCACCGAAATGGTCACCGGCATCGACCTGGTCGCCGAGCAGCTGAAGATCGCCGCGGGCCAGAAGCTGTCGATCAAGCAGAGCGACGTGGTCCTCACCGGCCATGCCATCGAATGCCGCATCAATGCCGAAGATGCCGAGACCTTCGTGCCGAGCCCGGGCACCATCACCGGCTTCCATCCGCCGGGCGGCCCCGGCGTGCGCGTGGATACCCACATCTACAGTGGCTACCGCGTGCCGTCCAACTACGACTCGATGATCGGCAAGCTGATCGTGCACGGGCCGGACCGCGAGACCGCCATCGCGCGCATGCGCGTGGCACTGAGCGAGATGGTGGTGGATGGCATCAAGACCAACATCGCGCTGCAGCAGCGGATCATGCGCGACAAGGGTTTCCAGGCCGGTGGCCAGAACATCCACTATCTGGAAAAGCGCCTGGCCGAGCGCAAGAACAAGCCGATCGCGTTGACCTGATCCAGGCTTGCCAGTGCGGACACGAAAAGGGCGGGGATATCCCCGCCCTTTTCTGTTTTTCTTCCGGTAGCGCCGGGCCATGCCCGGCGAAATGGCAACGAAGCGCGAGGCCGCCGGGCATGGCCCGGCGCTACCTTCAGCGCGCGTCGGCCGCCGTCGCCGGAATCTGCGAGTTCGCCAGCGGACGCACGCCATTGGGCGAGGTCGGGTCGACGATCACCATGGTCTCGCTGGAGCCGTCCGGCCAGACCACCTGGAAGGTGCTGCCGGCGGGCAGGGAAGAGAACGGCACGCCGCTCTGCGCGCGGTACACCGCCGCAACCTGGCTGGCACCGGCACGGCGCGTATCTTCCTGCGCCTTCACCGTGGTCAGCTCGACCTTGGACAGGTGCCGGTAACGATCCTCGTAGGTGTCGATCATCAACAGACCGACGGCGCCTGCCGAGTAGGCCACGAACAGCACGACCCAGAACCAGAACTTGGCGCCATGCAGGAATCGACGGTAATTCATCGCCCGTTCCTCTTTCCAATCAATCGCTTGATCCATTCGTTCATTTTCCCCGCACCTTGCCGCGAAACCGCAGCGTCATACACAAAATCACGGAAGTCCTGCGTTCCATCCGGCGAACAGATCCCTCCATTCGCGCAAAAACTGTTGACCAGCACACTGTCGGCGCCACAGGGGAGACCGAGTTCGCAGGCCGCAACCCGCCATGCCAGTTCGCTCAGCTGTTCGCCAGCCACCATATCGGTGAGCGCCTTGTCCCCCGCCGCACGCAGGCCCATGCCCGGCGCGATCGCCATGTAGGCCTCCGGATCGCGCGAGTCGCGCACGCGTTCCACCAGGTCACGGCGGTACTGCTCGCTGTCGTGCAGCGGCTCGCCTTCGGCGAACAGGGAGGCCTCGGCGGCCAGGTTGCCCTGCTGCGCGGCACGCCGGCGTTCGCTCAGCACCAGTGCCGGCCCCAGCTTGTCGCCCGGCACGAATCCGCCACAGCGCTGTGCCACCCGCTCGCGCGCGTCCACCATCACCGGCGCCGCGCTCAGGCCCAGGCCGGCCAGCACGTTGTTGTCCAGGCGGTAGCCACCGGGATCGACGGCATACTGCGCGCAGTAGTCGTAGACACGGCTGAGCATCCAGCGCGCCTCGTGGTTGCCCTGGTCGGCCTGCACGCGCAGGCGCTGCGCATAGGCATACAGATCGGTCTGGCCTTCAATGTCGGCGCGGATGTCCAGCGGCAGCCCCGACGGCAGCGCGCTGCCGCGCTCGAAGGCCTCCAGGCGGCGTGCCAGCGCCTCGGGTATCACCGGTTCCAGTGCCGGCTGGGCATCACGGGCCGGCGCCGCCGACAGCAGGGTGTCCACGCGTGCGTCCACGTCCCGGCCATGGCCGTTGGCCCGGTAACCGGCCACGCCCAGCACGGCCACGGCCGGCAGCACGAGCAACCAGGTTTTCAGGGTCGGGGCGAAAGCCATCGGCGGAAGGGCAGCGGCGGTGCACAGGAAAGCGCCGAGTTTAGCAAGGCCCGTCCGGCCTGTCTGAATCGCCCCCGTTCATCCCCGAGCGGCATCTCAGGGGATACGGAGACGGCCTGATGGTCTAGCATGGCCCTCTTTTCCGCGATTGCCCCCACTGCCATGCCGTTCCTGGAACTGACCCTGCGCTGCACCGAAGCCACCCAGCCCCGCTATGAGAATGCGCTGGAGGACGTGGGCGCGCTGGCCGTGACCCTGCTCGATGCCGAAGCCGATACCAGCAACGAACAGGCCATCCTCGAACCCGGCGTAGGTGAAACCCCGCTGTGGGACACGCTGGTGCTCAGCGCGCTGTTCCCGGCCGACAGCAACGCCCTGCTGCTGCTGGCCGCGCTGGAGGCGTTCGACCCGGAGCTGGACTGGAGCCAGGGCAGTTTCCGCGCCGTCGAAGACGAGGACTGGGAGCGCGCCTGGCTGGACCAGTTCCAGCCGATGGACTTCGGCAGCCGCACCTGGATCGTGCCGTGGAACCATGAACTGCCGGACGCCGCGCAGGCCGCCAACGCCGCCATCGTGCGCCTCGATCCGGGCCTGGCGTTCGGTTCGGGAACCCATCCGACCACCGCGCTGTGCCTGCGCTGGCTGGACCAGCTGGCTGCCGACGGCCAGCTGCAGGGACAGCGCGTGCTCGATTTCGGCTGCGGCTCGGGCATCCTGGCGCTGGCCGCGCTGAAGCTGGGTGCCGCCCAGGCCATCGGCGTGGACAACGACCCGCAGGCCCTGATCGCCACCGCCGACAACGCCGAACGCAATGGCGAGCAGGCGCGCATGCAGGTGTACCTGCCGCAGGACGAACCGGTGGCGACCTACCCGATCGTGGTCGCCAACATCCTGGCCTCGGCGCTGGATGCGCTGGCCGAACTGCTCGCCGCGCGCGTGGCCGCCGGCGGACGCATCGCGCTCTCGGGCATCCTGCATGGCCAGGAAGGCGAACTGCTGCAGCGCTACGCCGCCTGGTTCGACGACCTGCAGGCCACCCGGGACGGCGACTGGATGCGCATCACCGGCGTGCGCCGCGCCTGATCGTGGTTGAATGACCGCTGGATCCGAGCCCGCGCCCTGAGCATGTCCGAGCCGAACCCACCCCGCCGCCCGCTCGCCACCTTCCTGCGCACCGCGCCGGGAGGGGACGTGGCATCCACCGACGCAGAGCCGGTGCCTGCTGCGACGGATGCTCACGCCGATGCACGGCGTGATGCGCCGCTCGCCGCCGGGGACGTCGCTGCCGATACCGACGTGACCAGCGAAGCGCCACGCGATGACACGCCGGTGCCGGTGACCGCCAGCGCCGATGCGCCGAGCTTCCTCGGCACGCGCCCGCGCACCTCGCCGGCACCCCGCTGGCAGTGGCTGCTGGTGGCCGGGCTGGCCCTGCTGCTGCTGCTGCAGAGCGTGCTTGCCGACCGCGCGCGGCTGGCGGCCGATGCCGCTCACCGGCCCTGGATCAGCGCGCTGTGCGGCGTCCTGCGCTGCAGCGTGCCGGCCTGGCGCGAGCCCGCCGCGTTCACCATGACCAGCCGCGAGATCCGTCCGCTGCCGGGCCAGGCCGGCGTGCTGCAGGTCCAGGCCAGCATCCGCAACGACGCACGCTGGGCACAGGCGTGGCCGGACCTGCGCTTGTCGCTGTCCGATGCCGATGGACGGGTGATCGGCACCGGCGTGTTCGCACCGGCGCAGTACCTGGGCGAGAACCCGGGGGCAGCCGCGCTGGATCCGGGCCAAAGCGCGCGCATCGCGTTCCGGGTCCAGGAGCCGGCATCGTCCACCGTCGCATTCACCTTCGAGTTCCTGTGACCGTCGGCTGAGCGTCGGGCCGTGGCGGGCCGGGCACGCTCGCGCTAGACTGACCACCACCTCATCCGGTCCTGCACCCCCGCGTGCACGGGCCAACCAGATCGGGATCCCCCTTGAACGCTGTCCTTTCTCGTCCTGACACCAGTCGTGGCGCCGCCCGGCCACCGCTGCGCGAACACGTGGCCCAGTCCGTGCGCCGTTACCTGCGCGACCTCGACGGCTGCGATGCGGATGATGTCTACGAGATCGTGCTGCGCGAGATGGAGATTCCGCTGTTCGTGGAAGTGCTCAACCACTGCGAAGGCAACCAGAGCCGCGCCGCGGCGATGCTCGGCATTCACCGCGCCACGCTGCGCAAGAAGCTGAAGGAATACGGCATCAGCGCGTAAGCGCCTGCCGCTGCCGTGGAACACGCCATCCGGTGCCGCCGGGCATGGCCCGGCGCTACCAGCGCATCGGTCCGTTACCCGCCGCCCGCCTTCCAGTAATAGCGCACCACATGGAAGAACACCGGTGCCGCGAAACACACCGAATCCAGCCGGTCGAGCATGCCGCCGTGGCCCTCGATCATGTGGCCCCAGTCCTTGATGCCGCGGTCGCGCTTGATCGCCGACATCACCAGGCCGCCCCAGAAGCCCATCAGGTTGATCAGCAGCGACAGCCCGAACGCCTGCAACGGCGTGAACGGGGTGATCCACCACAGCGCCGCGCCCAGCGCGCTGGCGCAGAGCACCCCACCGACAAAGCCTTCCACCGTCTTCGATGGTGACAGCTTCGGTGCGATCAGGCGCCGGCCCAGCAGCTTGCCCCAGATGTACTGCAGCACGTCCGAGGACTGCACCACGATCACCAGGAACGCAAACAACAGCACGTTGCGTGCAGGGTCGTAGCCCGGCACGCGCAGGTTCAGCAGCAACGGCACATGCGAGATGCAGAACACGCAGATCATCAGGCCCCACTGCACCTTCGCCGTGCGCTCCAGATAGTGCGTGGTGTCACCGCCGATGGTGGCCAGGATGGGCAGGAACAGGAAGGCGTAGACGGGAATCAGCAGCGTGTACATGCCATACCAGTCGATCCACACCAGGTAGTACTGCCACGGCAGCACGATGTAGAACGCGGCCAGCAGTGCGTAGTAATCGCCCGAGCGCGTGGGCGCCAGGGTGATGAATTCGCGCAGGGCGAACAGCGAGATGATCGCGAACAGCACGATCACGCCAACACGGCCGAACAGGAGCGCACCGCCCACTACGATGGCCATCACCCACCACGCGCGGATGCGCGAGACCAGGTTGGCGATGACCGCGCTGGGGTTGTCGCGCTGGCGCCAGCGCAGCGTCTCCGATACCAGCGTGGCCAGCACCAGCACCGCGCCGACGCCGGCAAACAGCAGGCCGGTCTGCTGGCCCACGCTCTGCGTGGCCAGGTCGCCGGATACATCCAGCACGAAGCTCATGCCCGGCCTCCGTTCGGTGCCAGGTCCAGCAGCGCCTGGCGGCTGCGCGCGAGGAACGCGGCCTTGTCCTCATCGGCCTGCAGGCGCAGCGGCGTGCCGAAGGTCGCCGTGCACAGCAGCGGCAGTGGCAGGAAACGCCCCTTGGGCATTACCCGCTTCAGGTTGTCGATCCACACCGGTACGAACTCCAGTTCCGGACGCTGCCGCGCCAGGTGGTAGATGCCACTCTTGAACGGCAGCAGCGGTTCCTCGCCGATATTGCGCGTGCCTTCCGGGAACAGGATCAACGAGCATCCCTCGTCCACCGCATCGCGCAGCCCCTGCAGCGGATCCTGCTGGCGCCGCGCAGCGTCGCGCTCGACCAGCACGCCGTTGAACACCGCATCGATCAGATAACGGCGCAGCGCATCGCCCTGCCAGTATTCGGCGGCGGCGACGGGCCGCACCTGGCGACGCAGCGCCGGCGGCATCGACGACCAGATCAGCACGAAATCGCCATGGCTGGCGTGGTTGCCGTAGTACACGCGGTGCTCGCTGGACGGCGCACAGCCGATCCACAGCGCGCGCGCACCGGTCACCACATGGATCGCGCCACTGCAGGCGCGGGCGATCAGTTCAGCCAGCATCGGCACCTCCGGTCAGGTCTGCGGCCACAGCACAGCCAGCAGCAGCGCAGCAAACTGCAGCAGGGTGGCGACGTACTGGCGCACCAGCAGGCGGCGCATGCCGATCCAGCGTACGTCCCAACCGCGCACCGGCGCCTGCGCATCACGGCGGCGCAGGCCGGCAGTGTGCAGGGCGGTGTCGACCCGCTCGGCCGCGGCTTCGCCCTGAAGGTCTTCCCGCAGCAGCAGCTGCAGCAGGCTGGCATCCAGCTGCACACGAACCGCGTAGTACGCCTGCACCACGCCCACTGCCACGCTCAGCAGCAGCAGGCCGGCGGCGAACATCGCCAGGCCGGGCTCGATGCCCAGCAGCAACAACGCCACCAGCAGCAGGCCCAGTGACAGCGCGGCGGGGAGCCGGCCCTGGCGCAGCAGCAGGTGCATCATCGGCAGATCGGCAGTGGTGCTCATGCAGTGCGCTCCCGTGCGGCGGCGGCCGCGATGGCCTGTAGATGAACGTCATGCAGGACGATGGACGGCCGTGCGGCACGCACCCGCGCCACCGCCTCGGCGGCGCTGCATGCCCGGCCGGTGCGCAGCAGCCAGGTGGCGACACTGGCCGCACTGCGCGAATAGCCCAGCGCGCAACACACCAGCAGCGGGCCCTGCGCACTCAGGGCTTCGATGGCATCGGCGGCCTCGGCCAGCTGCGCCGGTGCAGGCACCACCAGGTCCAGCATCGGTACGCTGGCATAGGCCGCGCCCGGCGCGTGGCAGGACAGCTCGGCGCAGGCATCGACCACGCCACGCAACGGAGCGGGCAGCGCGCCGCAGGTAATGCGGCCCAGCCACACGCCGCCGGCCACTTCCACCGGCTGCGGCGCACTGCGCGTCCACAGCCGCGAATTGATCCAGGCCGCGGCCAGGTACGGTGCCAGCAGCCAGCGCGCGGCCATGGTCAGTCGCCCATCGGCGCGCTTCTGGAATACCGCCATGCCCAGCCCGGCATAGGCCAGCGCCACCAGCAGCAGTGACAGCACCGGCCACAGCAGCCACAGGGCCGCCCCGCCCACCAGCACCGCCGGCATCAGCAACAGACCGGCCCCCAGCAGGTATAAGGCGGCCAGCCGCCAGCGCTTCAGGTCGCGCACGCGGCGCCAGGCGCGCAGCGGCGGCGTGCCCTGCTCCGGCCACAGCCAGACGCACAGCCACCCGACCAGCAGCCCGGTCGGAATGTCGATGAAGTGATGCTGGAAGGTGGTCAGCACCGAAATGCCGATCAGTGCCGCCCATGCATGCAGCACGACGCGCCAGCCGCCGTGCACGTACTGCGCGAACTTCACCCACAGCACGATCAGCAGCACGATGTGCAGCGAGGGCGCCTGGTTGAACGGTTTGTCGAAGCCCAGCAGCACGTCGAACAGCCAGCCGAACACGCCTTCGATCTGCGGCCGCTGGAAACTGAAACGCAGCGGCCACAGCAGGAAGCAGGCCACCGAGATCAGCTGCGCACTGAGCAGGCGCAACGCATGCCGGTCCAGCTCCCGCTGACGCCGGCACAGGAAGAACGAGATCGCATAGAACAGATCGATCGACCAGTACGGCACGATCGTCCACGCCACGAAGGGAATGTGCGTTTCCCAGCCGAAGGCCATCACCGGCAGCTCGGCCTGGCGGCCGGCCATCCAGTTGGCAAAGCCGTAGCTGGCGAAGAAGAACGGCCCGAGCAGGGCCAGCCACAGCAGGGCACGCCGCCAGGGGCGCGCCTCGCTGGGTGCCGCAGTGGCCAGCAGCGTCGCCATCACGCGATCCGGCGGGCCAGCGACACCGTGAAGATGCCGAACGCATCGATGCGCTGGGCCACCTTCTCGAACCCGGCCAGGCGCACCAGCTCATCCATTTCCTGCTGGGTGCGGCGACGCATCACCCATGCCGCACCGCCACGATGGCTGGTCAATGCGCGCGCGATGAACTCCAGCTGCGGGTGCCAGGGCTGCCCGGTGTAGGCCAGGTAGCCGCCCTCCGGCACGGTGGCGGCGATGCCCTGCAGCGAGCGCAGCACGGCATCGTTGTCCGGGAACAGTTCGTACAGGCCCGATACCACCGCCAGCGTCGGCGCCGGGTCCACCTGTGCCAGCTGCGCCGGATCAAACGCATCGCCCTGCTCGAAACGCGCGATATCGGCCGCACCCAGGCGCTCGATCAGGGCCCGGCCCTGGGTGACGTTGAGATCGCTGAAGTCGCGCAGCACGATGTGGTCGGCACGCTGCGCGCCCTGGCCCAGTGCTTCCAGCACGTAGCGGCCATGGCCGGCGGCGACGTCCAGCACACGCACCGGCGTGCCCTGCCCGCGCAGGCGCTGGGCGGCATCGCGCAGCAGCTCCTGCAGGTGCTGACCACGCACGCGGATGCCGCGCCAGCCGATCGCATCCAGGTAGTTGCGGTCCACCATCCGGCCGAGCGGGCCCTTGCCACGCGCCTCATCGCGGTAGATGTAATCCAGCGTGCTGCCCGAATCGAAACCGGTCTGCAGGCCCAGCGCGATGCCCTCGGACAGCGTGCCACCGAAACGCAGGCCGCCGCGCACGAAGCGCCAGCGCAGGTCGGCCAGGCTGTTGCGTTCGGGCGGCCACGACAGAATCTCCGATTCTTCGAAGGTCGGCCCGTGGCGGTGCGCATCGCGGCGCGACAGTTCGCGCAGTGGTTCGGCGAAACGTGCCTGGATAAAGCTGCGGATGCGCGCCAGTGCCGGCGCGCGGTCACGCTCGCCCAGGGTGTCGTGGAAAAAGCCCGGCAGGTGCACACGCTCCTTGATCGGGCTGGACAGGCGTTCGTAGAAGCGGTCCTGCGGGCCGCGGTGCACGACGAAATCCGAACCGGACACCAGCAGCTGCACCGGCACGCTGATCGCCTGCGCATCGGCCACGACGCGGTCGGCCGCCTCGTACAGGCCCAGCAGCACGCGCACCGAAATCGGCCGGGTGATCAGCGGATCGGTGCGGTAGCTCTGCACCCGCGCCGGATCATGGGTCAACCACTGCGGCTTGACGTAGCTGTTGACGAAGAAATTGCCGCGCAGCTTCTGCATCAGGGCCAGGCCAGCGCGCGCGAACGGCACGTACAGCTTCACCTTGAACGCCGGCGAGGCCATCACCAGCGCGCGCAGGCGCGGCGCATAGTCGTGCACCCAGATGGCGGCAACCACCGCGCCCACGCTCTGCGCGATGACCACGATGTCTTCCACCGCGATGCCGTGCTCGGCGCCGATATGGGCGATGAAACTGTCGAGGTCACGCACCAGCGCCGGGAAACCGGGAGCATCGCCGCGCGCACCGGGCGAGCGGCCATTGCCACGCGCGTCCCACGCGAAGAAGGCGGTATCGGGCAGGTCCAGCTCATCGACCAGGTGGGTGACCCGGCCGGAATGTTCGTGGCCGCGATGCAGCAGCACGATGGCCTTGCTGGCCGTGCTGCCCGTCGTGCTCGCCCAGTACCGGTAGAACAGCGGTACCTGGTCGAAGCTGTGGAATTCCCGTTCCTGCGCCTGACGCATGCAATCTCCGTATTGTCGTGGTGTTTACTGCGGTGAAACCGCCGATTCCTGAAGGCCCCGGCGCACCCGGTTGAACAGCGTCACCGCGCACAGCAGCGCGGCCACGCCTGCCACCCACGTCACCGTGAGGGCCCCCACCCAGCCGAAGGCCAGCAGCAGGCCCAGCACGCCGATCACGAAGGCACGGTCACTCTTGCCCATCGGGCCGTCATAGCGGCGGCTGGCACCGACCATCAGCCCCAGTACGCCGGCGTACTCGCTCAGCGCCGCCGTCCAGGCCAGCAGCCACAGCGCCTCCGGGCGCACGCCCGGCACGCTGAGCAGGCTCAGGTACAGCGCCGCATCGGCAACCACATCGCACAGCTCGTTCAGATAGGCGCCCAGCCGTGATTGCTGGCCGAACTCACGGGCCAGCATGCCGTCGACCGCGTTGAGCGCCATGCGCAGCAGCATCCACAGCGGCAGCAGCAGGTACAGCAGGGGGTGTGCCGGCGCGCAGCACCACACGGCCGCGGCCACCAGCAGCGAGACCGCCGCAGCAACCACAGTCACCGTGTTGGCGGTGATGCCCATGCGGTAAAGCCCGCGTACGGCCGGACGCAACAGGTCCTGGAAACGTCCTTTCAATGCATAGATCGACACGATCTGAACCCGCAGCTCCCTGGCAGTTCCGGCATAGCCTACCCCATGGCGTGCCCAGCCCGGCGTGCCGCTGGCGGCGATTGGCCCCGGCAGCGCCCGCCACCGGCCCCCACGAACTACAATATCGGCCCCGCTCCGCTGCCGATTGCCCTGTCCCCATGACTGCTGATCTGTTGCCCGTCCGTCGGGCCCTCCTCTCCGTTTCCGACAAGACCGGCCTGGTCGAGCTGGCCACTGCGCTGGCCGCACGTGGCGTGGAGCTGCTGTCCACCGGCGGCACCGCCAAGGCGATCCGCGATGCCGGCCTGGCCGTGAAGGACGTGGCCGACGTCACCGGTTTCCCGGAAATGATGGATGGCCGGGTCAAGACCCTGCACCCGATGGTGCACGGCGGCCTGCTCGGCCGTTCGGGGCTGGATGACGCGGTGATGGCCGAGCACGGCATCGGTGCCATCGACCTGCTGGTGCTGAACCTGTATCCGTTCGAATCGGTCACCGCCAGGGCCGACTGCACCCTGGCCGACGCGGTGGAGAACATCGACATCGGCGGTCCGGCCATGCTGCGTTCGGCGGCCAAGAACTTCGCCCGCGTGGCGGTGGCCACCGACCCGTCGCAGTACGCCGAGCTGCTGGCCTCGCTGGAGGCCAACAACGGCCAGCTGTCGGCCAGCACCCGCTTCGCCTTCTCGGTGGCTGCGTTCAACCGCGTCGCCCAGTACGACGCCGCCATCAGCAACTACCTGTCGGCGGTCACCGCCACCGACGCGGCGGTGCCGGTGCGCGCCGAGTACCCGGCGCAGATGAATTCCAGCTTCGTGAAGGTGATGGACCTGCGCTACGGCGAGAACCCGCACCAGAGCGGCGCGTTCTACCGCGACCTGTACCCGGTGCCGGGCACCCTGGCCACCTTCCAGCAGCTGCAGGGCAAGGAACTGAGCTACAACAACCTGGCCGATGCCGATGCCGCGTGGGAATGCGTGCGCCAGTTCGACGCGCCGGCGTGTGTCATCGTCAAGCACGCCAACCCCTGCGGCGTGGCCGTCGGTGCCGGCAATGGCGATGCCTACGAACTGGCCTACGCCACCGACCCGACCAGCGCCTTCGGCGGCATCATCGCCTTCAACACGCCGCTGGACGCCGCCACCGCACAGGTGATCCTGGACCGCCAGTTCGTCGAAGTGCTGATCGCCCCGGACTACGAGCCGGCCGCGCTGGAGTACGCGCAGAAGAAGGCCAACGTGCGCGTGCTGCGCATTCCGCTCGGCGACGGACTGAACAACGTCGACACCAAGCGCGTCGGCTCAGGCCTGCTGCTGCAGTCGTCGGACAACCGCGGCATGACCCGCGACGAACTGACGGTGGTCAGCAAGCTGGCACCGACCGACAAGCAGTTCACCGACCTGCTGTTCGCCTGGAAGGTGGCCAAGTTCGTGAAGTCCAATGCGATCGTCTATGCGAAGG
Organism: Stenotrophomonas sp. 704A1; assembly: GCF_030549525.1. NCBI lineage: Bacteria > Pseudomonadati > Pseudomonadota > Gammaproteobacteria > Lysobacterales > Lysobacteraceae > Stenotrophomonas > Stenotrophomonas tuberculopleuritidis. Next base: position 4,232,053 of record NZ_CP130831.1, read on the forward strand.
ACAACCGCACGATCGGCGTGGGCGCCGGGCAGATGAGCCGCGTGTACTCGGCCCGCATCGCCGGCATCAAGGCCGCCGACGCCAACCTGGTGGTGGAAGGTTCGGTGATGGCCTCCGATGCGTTCTTCCCGTTCCGCGACGGCATCGATGCCGCCGCTGCCGCCGGCATCAAGGCGGTCATCCAGCCGGGCGGTTCGATGCGCGATGCCGAAGTGATCGCCGCCGCCGACGAACATGGCCTGGCCATGGTGTTCACCGGCGTGCGCCACTTCCGCCACTGATCCGCACCACCAAGCCGGGCCCTGCCCGGCTTTTCTTTTCTGCATCCGAGAACCCTGCCCCATGAAGATCCTCGTCATCGGCTCCGGCGGCCGCGAACATGCCCTGGCCTGGAAGCTGGCCCAGTCCTCCCGTGTCACCGAAGTGATCGTCGCGCCCGGCAATGCCGGTACCGCCAACGAGGACAAGTGCCGCAACGTGGCGGTCAAGGTCACCGACATCGACGGCCTGCTGGCACTGGCCCAGGCCGAAGGCGCGGCGCTGACCGTGGTCGGCCCGGAAGTGCCGCTGGTGGCCGGGGTGGTCGACCGCTTCCGCGCTGCCGGCCTGCGCATCTTCGGACCGACCGCCGCCGCTGCGCAGCTGGAAGGCAGCAAGGCCTACGCCAAGGACTTCCTGGCCCGCCACAACATCCCCACCGCGTTCTACGCCGTGCATACCGAGGTGGACGCGGCGCTGGCCTACATCAACGAGAAGGGCGCGCCGATCGTGGTCAAGGCCGATGGCCTGGCTGCCGGCAAGGGCGTGATCGTGGCGATGACCCGGGCCGAGGCCGAAGACGCGGTGCGTGACATGCTTTCGGGCAACGCCTTCGGTGATGCCGGTGCGCGCGTGGTCATCGAGGAATTCCTCGATGGCGAGGAAGCCAGCTTCATCTCGATGGTGGACGGCGTGCACGCACTGCCGATGGCCACCTCGCAGGACCACAAGCGCGTCGGCGACGGCGACACCGGCCCGAACACCGGCGGCATGGGTGCGTACTCGCCCGCCCCGGTGGTCACCCCGGAGGTGCACGCGCGCGTGATGCGCGAGGTGGTGAATCCGACCGTGCAGGGCATGATCGCCGACGGCATCCCGTTCACCGGCTTCCTCTACGCCGGCTTGATGATCGATGCCAGCGGCGCGCCGAAGGTGATCGAGTTCAACGTGCGCTTCGGCGACCCGGAAACCCAGCCGGTGATGCTGCGCCTGCAGTCGGACCTGGTCGAACTGGTGGAAGCGGCCATCGACGGCCGCCTGGACCAGGTGCAGGCACAGTGGGACCCGCGCCCGTCGCTGGGCGTGGTGCTGGCCGCCAGGCCCTACCCGGAGGCACCGATCACCGGTGAGGTGATTTCCGGCCTGGACGACGTGCCGGCCAGTGCCAAGGTGTTCCATGCCGGCACCGCGCTGGACGCGCAGGGCCAGGTGGTCAGCGCCGGCGGCCGCGTGCTGTGCGTGGCTGCGCTGGGCGACAGCGTGCGCGACGCGCAGGCCAACGCCTACGCCGGCGTGGCCGGGGTCACCTGGGCCAACGCGTTCCACCGCAACGACATCGGCTGGCGCGCGATCGCACGCGAGGGATAAGTAGATCCACGCCATGCATGGATGAACACCGCAAACAAGAAAGGCCCGGCATTGCCGGGCCTTTCTTCATTCCAACGCCTTCCCGCTTATGCGGTGAACAGCGCCTTCATCTTCTTCAGTGCATTGGCTTCAACCTGGCGGATGCGCTCGGCCGACACGCCGTACTCGTCAGCCAGTTCCTGCAGCGTCACCTTGCTGTCCGCATCCAGCCAACGCCGGCGGATGATGTCGCGCGAACGCGCATCCAGTTCCGCCAGGCCTTCACGCAGCAGCTGCATCTGGTTGTCTTCGCTGTCCTCGCGCTCGTACGCCATCGACGGGTCTTCGTCGTTGGCGACCAGGTACGCGGCCGGCGACGGCGGTGCATGGTCGTTGTCCTCGTCGGTCGGCGCATCGAAACCGATATCGCGACCGGACAGGCGCGACTCCATTTCCATGACCTCGCGCTCGGACACGTTCAGGTCCTTGGCCACCGCGCTGACTTCGGCCGCGTTCATCCAGCCCAGGCGCGTCTTCGACTTGCGCAGGTTGAAGAACAGCTTGCGCTGCGCCTTGGTGGTGGCGACCTTCACGATGCGCCAGTTCTTCAGGATGAACTCGTGCATCTCGGCACGGATCCAGTGCACGGCGAAGGAAACCAGGCGCACGCCCATGTCCGGGTCGAAGCGCTTGACCGCCTTCATCAGGCCGATGTTGCCTTCCTGGATCAGGTCGCCCAGCGCAAGCCCGTAGCCGTTGTAGCCGCGGGCCACGTGCACCACGAAGCGCAGGTGCGAATGCACCAGCTCGCGGGCGGCGTCCAGATCGTTGCCGTCGCGGAAGCGACGGGCCAGGTCCTGTTCGTCATCGACCGACAGCACCGGGATCTGGTGCACGGCACCGATGTAGGCGTCCAGCGAACCGAGCGCACTGGGAATCGGGAGATTGTTTGCCACAAGGGCAGTAGAGGTGTTCTGGCTCATAGGCACCCATCTTAGCAGTCCGGGATTTGGACTGCTAAAGGAGGAAAAAGTTCCAGCGTCCTATTGGTGCAACACTGGTCCCAAACAGTGCCCTACCGTAGCGCGATTTGATGACAGTGGCGAGCACCCATTTCGGGATTCACAATCCCTTGGAATTCAATCAATTACCCACGCAGATACAGCCGGATCCGGTCAAGCGGAGCTGAATGGGCCGGTGAAGCTGCCTGTTCAGGGTGCCGGGGGTTGCCGGACGTTCAGTCGCAGCGCCCTGCTGGCCCGCCTGCCACTACTAAAGAACCCGTTGACACTGCGCCATGGCCATGCTCCGATGCATCAACTAATTCATTCGTAGATGCCCATGGCCCGTCCCGTCTCCCAGACCCCCACACCGGCCGAGCAGGCAATCCTGGACATCCTCTGGGACAAGGGCGAGGCCTCCGTACGCGACGTGGCCGACATGCTCGGCGAACACAAGCCGGTCGCGTACACCACCGTGCTAACCATGTTCAACGTGCTGACCCGGAAAGGCTTCGTCAGCCACCGGCAGGAGGGGCGCGCCTACATCTACCACGCCACGCTCAGCCGCGAGCAGGCCCGCCGGCAGGCGCTGGAGCATCTGCTGCATCAGTTCTTCGATGGTTCGCCGAACGTGCTGGCACAGCACCTGGTGGACGAGCAGGAAATCGACCGCAACGAACTGCAGGCGCTGCAGCAGCGCATCAGCGACGCCAGGGCCGGGAGGAAGCAATGAACATCATCGACCTGGCAATGGCGCTGGGCGCTCGCCAGTTGCTGTTGTCTGCAGCGGTCCTGCTGCCGGCGCTGTGGCTGTCACGACGGCGGGCGCTCAGCACCGAACAACGCTCGTGGCTGTTGACCGCTGCGATCGCGGTCGCCCTGCTGCTGCCGCTCAGTGCGTTCCTGCCCGGCTGGCCCACCACGCTGCCGACCCCGGCACCGTCCGCTCCCGCACTGCACCCGATGCCCGGCGAAGGGGCCACCGCGGCGGAGGCCATCTACGAGGCAGGACGGCAACCGGACATCTATTACCTGGAACTGCCGAAGGCGCTGCCGACGCTGCTGGCGGCGCTGTGGCTGCTGGGCACCCTGTGGCTGGGCATGCGCCTGCTCGATGCGGTGCTGCAGGCCCGCCGGCTGCTGCGGTTGGCACAACCGGCATCGGCCGAGCTGCGCGCCGCGCTGGCCGGCGTCGTGCCCGACCATGTGCCGATCGCCACCTGCGCCATCGATGGACCGATGGTCGTCGGCCTGCTGCGCCCGCAGATCGTGCTGCCGCGGCCCCTGCTGGCACGACTGGATGACCGCGTGCTGCGCGACATCGTCCGCCATGAGCTGGCCCACCTGCAGCGTCGCGACCTGTGGGCAAGCACGGTACTGCGGGCAGGGCTGGCGCTGTTCTGGTGGAATCCGCTGCTGCACCTCGCCCAGGCGCGCCTGGCGGTGCTGCGCGAGATGGCCTGTGATGCGCGGGCGGCAAGGCAGTCGCGCGAACCGCTGGACTATGCCAGCTCGCTGCTGGCCAGCATCGAGCAGCTGCAGGCCCTTCGCGAGGCACCGCCGACCCTGGCATTGGGCATGTTCAGTGCGCGCAGCCAGCTCGCGCAACGCATCGACCAGCTGGTGGACGCCACGCCTCCCGTACCGCGGCGGCGCAGCCGGCTGCTGCTCGGCCTGCTGCTCCTGCTGGCCTGTACCAGCACTGCAGTTGCCATCGCACCACGACTGCCCCCTGCACCGGCCGCCTTCTCCTCCGATGCGCGGGTCAGCCAGTTGCTGCGGGCTGCCAGCACGCATGACGTCGCGCAGGTGCGGGCGCTGGCGGCGGCCGGCGTCGATCTCGATGCACGCGCGCTCGGCGAGGGCACCGCGCTGATCCAGGCCATCCGTGCACGCGATCCGGCGATGGTCGACACCCTGCTGCAGCTGGGCGCCGATCCTGACCGCGCTGCACTGGGCGAAGGCAATCCGCTGATCGTGGCGTCCGCGCTGGGCCTGCAACCCATTGTCGAGCGACTGGTACAGGCCGGTGCCGACGTCAATCGGGTCGTGACCTACGACGAGACACCGTTGATCAACGCGTCACGCGCAGGCCATCTGGCCACCGTGCGCTACCTGCTCGCGCACGGTGCCGAGATCAACCTGGGGGTGGAAGCCGATGGCTGGCTGGGCCGCTGGCGAACGCCGCTGAACCAGGCTGGCAACGCTGCCGTCCGCGATTACCTGCTGGCGCAGGGCGCCCGCCGCGAACGACGCTGAGCCTGCACCGCGCCGCGTCCTTCGCGGCGAACATTCCGTTCCACCGACAACGACCGGACGCGCCTGCGTGCGCGGCAACGCCTGCATCAATGCCGTTCTCCTTTTCTCTCCTGCAAGGATGTCGATCATGAAACGCCTGGTGCTGTGTTCATTGCTGGCCACCCTGGCCCCCTTCCACGCAATGGCCATGGATGCCGGGGGCGAAGACAGTGCGCGGTTCGCCCGCGCAATGGCCCATGGCCTGCGCCCCAGCACCGCAGCGCTGGGTGCAGCGGTGCCGCAGTGGTCGATCCAGGAACGCCTCGCCCACTACAAGGTGCCGGGCGCCGCCGTTGCGGTAATCCGCAATGGCGAGGTGGTGTACGCCGCCGGGTACGGGCGCCGCCAGGCCGGAACCGGCGATGCGGTGGATGCCGATACCGTGTTCTCGGTAGGCTCGGTCAGCAAGATGGGCGCCGCAGCGACCGCCCTGAAGCTGGTCGCCACCGGCCAGGTCACGCTTGAAGAAGACATCGACCGCCGCCTGCGTCGCTGGCACGTGCCTGTCGATGCACAGGGAAGGCGGCCCACGGTCAATCTGCGCACGCTGCTCTCGCACACCGCCGGCTTCAACGTGCATGGTTTCCAGGACTACCTGCCGGACGAGCGCCTGCCGACCTTGCTGCAGACACTCGAAGGGCGGCCACCGGCGAAGAACGAACCGGTACGACTGATCCACGCCCCAGGCCAGCAGGTCGACTATTCCGGCGGCGGCTATACGGTGGTGCAGCTGGCGATCGAAGACCTGACCGGCAGTTCGTTTGCCGACGTCGCACAGCGCGAGGTGTTCGCTCCACTGGGCATGTCCCGCAGTACCTACCGGAACCCGCTGCCCGCCGACTATGGCAACGTTGCCCATGCGCACGACAACAAGGGCCAGCCACAGGCGCTGCCGCGCGGCTGGCAGAGCTTTCCCGAACAGGCGGCGTCCGGCCTGTGGACCAGCGCCCACGATATGGGCCTGTTCGTGGCCGCGCTTCTGCGCAGCATCCGCAGCAGCGATGGATGGCTGCCGCAGCCGCTGGCCCTGCAGATGGTCAGCGAAGTGGCACCGGCCGGTCGCGGCCTGGGCCCGGAGCTGGCCGGTTCCGGTGCCGCTCGCCGCTTCTTCCACAATGGCAGCAATGACAGCTATCACGCCGGCATCGAAGGCTATCCGGAGAGTGGCGATGGGTTCGTCATCCTGACCAACGGTGACAACGGCCCGGCACTGCGCGGAGAGATCCGCAATGCGCTGTCCGACGCGCTCGGGCACAACGCCAAGCCGGTCATCCGCACGCTGGATCCGGCGCTGCTGGCCGACAGCTACCCGCGCTTCAATGGCCGCTTCCTGCTCGACGACGCCCTGCCCATGGAGGTCCGTAGTGGCCTGGCCGACTGGTTCGACGCGGACACGCTCGACGTGGAGACCGCCGAGGGCGGGCTGCAGCTGCGTCTGCCCGGGCGTGACCGGCCGATAGCGTTGCAGCCCTTGACGCCGGTCCGCTTCCTGGCGGTCAACGCGGGCGCGGAACTGCTGTTCCACCGTGGTGGCGACGGCACGGTGCAGGCGCTGAGCGTGATCGCCGATGGCGCGCGTGCCTACTATCGACGCACCGACGCCAGCCCGCCCGCGGACCGCTGATCCCTCACTGACGGCGGCGGCCTTCGGCCGGCCGGATCAGAGCGCCGAGCGCGGCGGCAGCGACCAGTCGATCGGCGCCTGGCCGCGGCGCTGCAGATACTCGTTGGCCATGGAGAAATGACGGCAGCCGAGAAAGCCCCGATGGGCCGACAGCGGCGACGGATGGGGCGACTTCAGCACGCGGTGGCGGCCGGTATCGATGACCTTGCCCTTCTGCTGCGCGTAGGCCCCCCAGAGCATGAACACCAGGCCTTCGCGTTCGCGGTTGAGCACATCCACCACGTGGTCGGTGAAGCCCTCCCAGCCACGCCCCTGATGGGCGCCGGCCTTGCCCTCCTCCACCGTCAGCACTGCATTGAGCAGCAGCACGCCGCGCTGCGCCCAGGGCATCAGGCAGCCGTGGTCCGGACGCGGCAGGCCGAGATCGCCTTCGATCTCCTTGTAGATGTTCAACAGCGACGGCGGCACCGGCACGCCCGGCTGCACCGAGAAACTCAGGCCATGGGCCTGGCCGCGGCCGTGGTACGGGTCCTGGCCGAGGATCACCACCTTCACCTGCTCGAACGGCGTGGCATCGAAGGCGGCAAAGATCTGCGGGCCGGGCGGGAACACCGCCGCACCAGCGGCCTTGCGCTGGCGCAGGAACGCCGACAGTTCACGCATCTGCGGCTGCAGCAGGTACTCGCCCACACGCTGCTTCCAGCTCGGTTCCAGCTGGATCGCCGGGGTCTCGGTCACTTCATCGATCATCGCACCACGTCATCTCAACACCGGTCCATCATTCAATCGGGCCAGCCGCAGCTGGAACAGCACCTTGGTGACCAGCAGCCGTTCTTCGATGGGCTTGAGCACCAGGTCGTTGGCACCGGCCTGCAGCAGCCCGGTCTGGTTGTGCGGATTGCCATCGCCGGTCATCACCAGCACCGGCAGGCGACGCTTGCCGTAGCCGAAGTCCACGCGCACGCGCTGCACCACGTCGCGGCCGCTCAATTCGCCCTTCAGGGTGACGTCGGTCAGCACCAGGTCGATGCGGTGGCGGCTGCGGCCCAGCGATTCGGCGGTGAGCAGGGTGAACGCTTCTTCGGCGCTGACCACGTGCAGCACGTTCAACTGCTGGCGTTCCAGCATGCGCTTGGTGGCCTCGGCCACCACGCGACTGTCCTCGATATAGAGGATGGTCGCGCCGGGTATGGTCTGCGGCTGCACGTAGCCACGGATGAAGGTCGCCAGTGCCTCGTGGCCCAGCGCCTTGTCGAAGTAGTCGGTGACGTACTCGGTGAAGCGGCGCTGCTCCAGATGCTGCTGCGCATCGCCGGACACCACGATCACCGGGACGTAGGCCTGGCCGGCGGCTTCGCGGACCATCCGCGCCAGCGCCAGGCCGTCGCCATCGCGCAGCGTCAGCGACGTGGTGACCAGGTCGACGGGGCCCTGCGCCAGCGCGTGCTGCGCGTCCTCGATGCTGTCGCAGCCGATCACCTCCACACCCGGCAGGTCGCGCTGCAGCAGATCGGCAATCAGCTTGCGGACCAGCTTCGACCCATCGACCACCATCACCCGCGTTGCGGGTCCTTGCAGGTGCTTCAGCGCTTGCGGTTGCATGCCGGTCTCAGGTGTCGGTCGGTCGGGTCTGGCGGAGGAAGTGGCCGGTCACCAGCCAGGCACCCAGCCAGCCCAGCAGCAGGGTACCGAGCAGGACCAGGCTGCCGTGCAGCAGGTCCAGGCCGTGGAGGATGAACGGGCTGCCATAGCTGCGCGACAGTTCGGCCAGCGGCGCGCGCAGGGCCGCGCCGGCGATGCCGATCAGGCCCAGCGCGACCGCGCCGGCGCCCACGCCATACCAGGCCCCCAGGTACAGGAACGGGCGGCGGATGAAGCCATCGCTGGCACCCAGCAGCTGCAGCACGCCGATTTCCTCGCGCCGGGCCTGGATGTCCAGGCGCACGGTGTTGCCCACCACCAGCGCCGCGCCGGCGCCCAGCAGCACCGACAGCACCTGGACCAGCCGCGCACCGAATGCCAGCCAGGCATCCAGGCGCTGGCGCCACAGCGCATCGTGCTGGACCAGATCAGCGCCCGGCAGGCTTTCCAGCGAGCGCGCCAACCGCGCATCGTCCTTGCCCTGCCCCGGGGTGATCACCAGCAGCGAGGGCAGAGGATTGTCATTGAGGGCATCGATCGCCTCGCCCAGCCCGGCCTGGCGCAGTTCTTCCAGGCCCTGCTCGGGCGTGCGCACGGTGACGCTGGCGACATCGTCACGGTCGCGCAGCTCGCCGGCCAGGCGCAGCGCGGCCGGGCCATCGACATCCGCCTTCAGGAACACATTGATGTCGCGCGACTGCTGCACGCTGCCGGCAAACTGCTTGAGGTTGTCCAGCGCGATCGACAGGCCCAGCGGCAAGGCCAGCGCCAGCGCCATGACCACCACGGTCAACAGCGTGGCCCAGGGCTTGCGGCAGGCACGGCCCAGGCTGAACACCACGCTGTGCACGTGATGCTGGAACCACACGCCCAGGCGCGACGGCGCGGCGGCTTCGGTGTTTTCGTTCTTGGCCATGGTTACTCCGCCAGATCCTGCGGCGAGATGTCGTCCACCAGCCGGCCGTGGTCGAGGATCAGCACGCGCTTGCGCATGCGCCGCAGCAGCGGCAGGTCATGGCTGACCACCAGCACCCCGGTGCCACGCGCCGGCAGTTCGGCAAACAGCGCCATGATCTCCGCCGCCAGGGTCGGGTCGAGATTGCCGGTCGGTTCGTCGGCCACCAGCAGCTTGGGTTCGCCGACAATCGCGCGGGCGATGCCGACGCGCTGCTGCTCGCCGGCCGACAGCTGCGAGGGCAACGCCTTCTCGCGATGGCCCAGGCCCATGCGCTCCAGCACCGAGCGCACGCGCTTGCTGATATCGCCGCGGCGGGTGCCGCGCAGGATCAGCGGCAACGCCACGTTCTCGGCGATCGAGCGGTCCATCAGCAGGCGATGGTCCTGGTAGACCGCGCCCACCGCGCGGCGATGGCGCGGGACATCGCCGCCACGCACCTTCAGCAGGTTGCGCTCGTCGAATACCACCGCACCGCGGCTGGGCCGCTCGTCCAGGTGGATCAACTTGAGCAGGGTGCTCTTGCCCGCACCGGAGTGGCCGGTCACGAACAACATTTCGCCCGGCGCGACCTCGAAGCTGACATCGATCAGCGCTTCGTGGCCACCGGCGTACTGTTTGCTGACATTGTCGAAGCGCAGGACACTCATGCCCCGATTATGCAGGACCGGCGCGACGGATCGATAGCGCCTGGCCATGCCTGGCGCACACCGTCCGGGATCGCGGCGCCTGAGGGAGGCCGCTGCGCTCGCCGGGCATGGCTCGGCGCTACCTGCGGATGTGGCGCTTTGGTAGCGCCTGGCCATGCCTGGCGCACACCGTCCGGGATCGCGGTGCCTGAGGGAGACCGCTGCGCTCGCCGGGCGTGGCCCGGCGCTACCCGCTGATCGGTCGCGCTGTGGTAGCGCCTGGCCATGCCTGGCGCACACCGTCCGGGATCGCGGTGCCTGAGGGAGGCCGCTGCGCTCGCCGGGCATGGCCCGGCGCTACCCGCGGATGTGGCGCTTTGGTAGCGCCTGGCCATGCCTGGCGCACACCGTCCGGGATCGCGGTGCCTGAGGGAGGCCGCTGCGCTCGCCGGGCGTGGCCCGGCGCTACCCGCTGATCGGCGGCGCCGATCAGCTGCCCGACAGCATCCGGCGGATCTTGCGGCCAATGCGGGTCAGGAACGAATCGCCGGCATCGGCACTGGTGCGCACCGGCTTGGCCACCACCTGCACCGGGGTGACCGGGTGGGCACCCTGGCCCGCGCTGCTGGCCACCCCCTCGGCGCCTTCGACCGGCCGGCCATGGCGACGACGACGGCGCTTGCGCGGCTTGCGCTCACCCTCGCCCGCGGCTTCCGGTGCACCGTCGGCGCGCGGCGGACGCGGCGCCTGGACCACGCCGGCGTCGGCGGTCACGGTGGCTTCGGCTGCCACCGCAGCACCCGGCTCGCCTTCCACGCGCGGCTTGCGCGGGCCACGCGGACGGCGCTCACCGCTGCGCTCGCCGTCACGCCCACCGCGGCCACCGCCACTGCCGGAGCGACCGCCACTGCGGCCGCCACCCCGACGCTCTTCCTCGGCCGCGCGGGCTTCGCGGGCCTCTCGGAAGATCTGGCCGACGCTCTCGTTCTCTTCGCCTTCCTCGCCCGGGGCCGGGGCAGCACGCTCCGGACGCGGCAGCGCGGTCAGGATCTCGCTGGTGACCGCCTCGACCGGGATCTTCTGCTCGATGTAGGCCTCGATGTCCGGCAGACCCATCGCGTAGCGCTCACAGGCGAAGCTGATCGCATCGCCCTCCTCGCCGAGGCGGGCGGTACGGCCGATGCGGTGCACGTAGTCTTCGGCGTCGAACGGCAGATCGTAGTTGTAGACGTACTTGATGCCGTCGATGTGCAGGCCGCGGGCGGCCACGTCGGTGGCGACCAGAATCTCCAGCTGGCCCTTCTGGAAGCGGTTGAGCAGGCTCTCGCGCTTCTTCTGCGGCACGTCGCCGGACAGCACGCCGACGCGGTAGCCGGCACGTTCCAGCGATCGGGCCACGCGCTCGACGAACACCTTGGTGTTGACGAACACCATGGTGCGCGCGCCTTCGCTGCGCGACAGCAGGCCCAGCAGCAGCGGGATCTTCTCTTCGTCGGCCGGGAAATAGATGCGCTGGCGGACGCGGGCGGCGGTGATGGTTTCAGCTTCCACCACCAGCTTCTGCGGCTCGTTCATGTGCTCATAGGCCAGCTCGAGCACGCGGTGGCTCAGGGTGGCGCTGAACAGCAGGGTCTGGCGGGTGGTGCGCTCGGGCATGCGGCGCAGCAGGAAGCGGATGTCCTTGATGAAGCCGAGGTCGAACATGCGGTCGGCTTCGTCCAGCACGCAGATCTCGCAGGCGTGCAGCGAGACCACCTTGTGCTGCTTGACGTAGTCGATCAGGCGGCCGGGGGTGGCGATGATCACGTCCACGCCCTGCTGCAGCAGCTCACGCTGCTTGTCGTAATCCACGCCGCCGTAGACCAGGGCGAAACGCAGGCCCAGTTCGGAACCGAACTTCACTGCGTCCTTGTGGATCTGGATGGCCAGTTCGCGGGTCGGGGCAAGGATCAGCGCACGCGGGTCCTCCGGCTTGCGATCGGCCAGCGCCGGGCGCGTCAGCAGGCGGTTCACGACAGCGACCAGGAAGGCCAGCGTCTTGCCGGTGCCGGTCTGGGCCTGGCCGGCGACGTCACCGCCAGGCAGTGCGACCGGCAGGGTCAGCGCCTGGATGGGCGTGCAACGGGTGAATCCGGCTCCTTCAAGGCCGGCCTGCAGGGCCGGGTGCAGCTCGAAGGAGGAGAAGGTCAAATCGGTCAGCGGTTTGTCGCTCATGTGTCCGTCTTGGTATGGCCACGCGCCTGCGGGCGGCGGCACTGCAATCTGTCTGGGGCTCCGTCGCAAATTGCGGCCCCTGCGGCGGGTCGGGCTGGCCGGGACCCTCGGGTCCGCGCGCCGCACAATGCCCCAGTTTAACGCACTCGGGCCGGCAAACCGGAAGACGGGGGTCTCGCGGCGGCATGAGACAGCGCATCAAGCCGTCTTCACCCAGCCACATGGCGCTTGAACGCCTGCCCGCCCCGGCCCTGGCCTGGGGCGCCGGCACCCCCATTTCAGCAGCGGACAGTGAAATCCGACACATACCGTGCTCCGATGCGATCACGATACGCTGGGTTCCAGCCAGCCTCTGTCCCCGCCCTGCGATAGGGGTACACTGCCGGCCGTGAGCGTCCAGGCATCCCGCCGAACGCACCGCGGCAGACCGCCGCGAGGCAACGACGAGGGTCGCGCCACCGGGCATGGCCCAGTTCACCCACCTCCGGCCTGGCCGGGTGCAATCCAAGACGAGAAACCAAGATGAGCGACAAGGTTGTACACGTCGGCGATGCCGACTTTGATAGCGCCGTACTGAATTCCAAGGAACCGGTGCTGGTCGATTTCTGGGCCGAGTGGTGTGGCCCGTGCAAGATGATCGCCCCCGCGCTGGATGAACTGGCCGACGCCTACCAGGGCCGCGCCAAGATCGCCAAGGTCAACGTCGACAACAACCGTGCGCTGGCCGCCAAGTACCACGTGCGCTCGATTCCCTACCTGGTCGTGTTCAAGGACGGCGAGAAGGTGGGCGAGCAGATCGGTGCCGTGGGCAAGGCCCAGCTGGCCGGTCTGCTGGACAAGGCCCTGGCCTGATCCGATGGGCTGCCGGCAGCCGCTGAGCGCGGCTGCCGGGCAGGCGCCCCGGCGCCTGCATGAATACCGTATCCGGCGACCCTTGCACGGCGCCGCAGGCCGATGATAGTGTCGGCATATCCGGCCGCGTTCGCGTGCCGCACCTTCTGGACGCAGTTTCTTCCAGACCCATTCCCAACGTTCGCCGCCCCAGCCGGGCGCTCGCACCTTCAAGCGAGGAATAACGCTCTTGTCCGATAACACTTCCGAAACCGGCAGCGCTGAAGCGCCCGCCGAAAAGCGCGTGCGCAAGGCCCGCGTAACCAAGGCTGCCGCCCCGGCCGCCGCTGAAACCAGCGCCGCGCCGGCGCAGCCCACCCTGCCGCTGGCAGCCGCGCCCGAAGCGCCGGCACCGGCCGCGCCTGCGCCTGCGCCGAGCGCACCGGCCGCCGAGGCCCCTGCCAGCAGTGGCGGCGGCGACGGTGGCGAGGGCCGCGAATCCGGCCAGCCGCGGCAGTCGCAGCAGAACAACCAGGGCGGTGGCCAGAACCAGAACCCGTACAACCAGAACCAGCAGGGCCAGGGCCAAGGCCAGGGCAACCGCCGTGACCGGTTCCGCAACCGTCGCGACCGTGATCGCAACAGCGGCGGCGGTGGTGGCGGCCGCTTCCGCGATGACGGCATGCCCAACGACAACGGCGACCAGCAGGCCTTCGTGCCGCGCCCGCACGCCAACGTGCCGGAAGGTTTCCCGGTCTATTCGCTGAGCGACCTCAAGCGCATGCCGGCGCAGAAGCTGCTGGAGATCGCCGAGCAGCTGCAGATTTCCGAAGGCGTGGCCCGCGCCCGCAAGCAGGACGTGATCTTCGCGCTGCTGAAGGTGCTGACCCGCCACGGCGACGGCGTGGCCGCCGACGGTGTGCTGGAAATCCTGCCGGACGGCTTCGGCTTCCTGCGCGCGGCCGAGGCCAGCTACCTGGCCGGCCCGGACGATACCTACATCTCGCCCAGCCAGATCCGCCGCTTCAACCTGCGCACCGGCGACCACCTGTCCGGTCGCATCCGCTTCCCGAAGGACGGCGAACGCTACTTCGCGCTGTCGATCGTGGACACCATCAACGGTGAGCCGCTGGAAGCGTCGAAGAACAAGGTGCTGTTCGAGAACCTGACGCCTCTGTTCCCGCGACGCCGCTTCACCCTGGAGCGCGGCAACGGCTCCTCGGAAGACATCACCGGCCGCATCCTCGATCTGATGGCGCCGCAGGGCAAGGGCCAGCGCTCGCTGATCGTCTCCCAGCCGAAGGCCGGTAAGACGATGATGATGCAGCAGGTGGCCACGGCGATCACCACCAACCACCCGGACGTGCACCTGATCGTGCTGCTGATCGACGAGCGCCCGGAAGAAGTGACCGAAATGCAGCGCACCGTGCGCGGCGAAGTCATCAGCTCGACCTTCGACGAACCGGCCGCACGCCACGTGCAGGTGGCCGAAATGGTCATCGAGCGCGCCAAGCGCCTGGTCGAACACAAAAAGGACGTGGTGATCCTGCTGGATTCGATCACCCGCCTGGCACGCGCCTACAACAACGTGGTGCCGAGCTCGGGCAAGGTGCTGACCGGTGGTGTGGACGCCAACGCCCTGCACCGCCCGAAGCGTTTCTTCGGTGCCGCGCGCAACGTGGAAGAAGGCGGCAGCCTGACCATCATTGCCACCGCGCTGGTCGACACCGGCTCGAAGATGGACGAGGTGATCTACGAAGAGTTCAAGGGCACCGGCAACAGCGAAGTGCACCTGAGCCGCCGCATCGCTGAAAAGCGCGTGTTCCCGGCGATCGACATCAACCGTTCCGGCACCCGCCGCGAAGACCTGCTGATCGAGCCGGAACTGCTGCAGAAGATCTGGATCCTGCGCAAGCTGCTGCATCCGATGGATGAAATGGCCGCGATGGAATTCCTGCTGGACAAGATGAAGAACACCAAGTCCAACGACGAGTTCTTCGGTTCCATGAAGCGATAAGAAAAAAGCCCCGCACTGCGGGGCTTTTTTTGTTTTCGGAAAGGCTCCATCCACGCATGTCGTGGATCTGCTTCGTTCGCCGGTCATGGCCGGCGCTACCTTGCGGCTTACGGGCAGGCCACCGCGCCCTCGGCGTTGGCCGTGTTGGCGGTCAACTTGACCTGGGTGAATGCCGCCGCAAACGGCTTGTCCGCGGTCACCACGAACGGAGCCTCCACCGCACCCAGTGCCACACCCTGCCTGGCGAAGCACGCCAGCGGCACGGTCACCGTCTGCTTCTGCCCCGGCGAGAGCTTGCCCAGCAGCGGGGCGATATCCACCCCGCCCTCGCAGCCACTGCCGCACTGCATGGTCAGCTTCACCGGCGAGACCGGGCGCTTCACCAGCTGCACGTCGAACTGCAGCGCGCCGTTGCTGCGCGCCAGCGCGCCCAGGTTGCGGCGAGAGGTGCTGCGCGCGATCAGCTGCGCGGGGGCCAACCAAGTCACTTCCTTGGCATCCTGCTGGGTGTTCACCTGCACGGTACGTACCTGCACCACCGGCGTGGCGGTCGGCCAGCGCAGCGTGGCATTCAGATCGCTGCCCAGCGGCTGGGTGGCACCGGCCGCGGCCACGTGCAGGGCGAACGGCGGCGTGTCGGCACGGTTGAAGATCGGCAGCACGGTCACTTCGCCGCAGCTGTCCGGGGTGGCTTCGTCCAGCCGTGCGACCTTGCCGCCCTTGGCATAGCTCAGGCCATAGCCAAGTGCGAACAGCGACGGCTTCTTCGCATCGGGCTGGTCGATCGGTGCCGGGCACGGCACGCCCGGCCACGGGAAGCTGAGGCGCCCGCGGAAGTCGTGCGCGGGCTTTCCGCCCTTGCCGGCCACCAGCACGTCGGTCACGCCCTTGCCTTCGGTGCCCGGCAGCCACGCGGCAACGAAGGCGCTGGACAGGTTGAGCAGATCGTTGGTGTACATCGGGCGACCGGACAGGTAGACGGTCACCACCGGCTTGCCGGTGGCTGCGGCCGCTTTCAGCGCAGCCAGGTCCTGCGGGTAGGCACGGCTGTGACTGACGGTATCCGAAGCGAGGATGTCACCGTTGGTTTCCGCATACGGCGTCTCGCCGATCACCGCCAGCACCACGTCGAACGCCTTCGGGTCGACGCCCTGGCCATCGGCACTGAAGCTGACCTTGTCCGCGCCGAGTTCGGCGCGCAGCGCGCCCAGCACCGAATCGGCGTTGGGGAAATCGGCGTTGCTGTTCTCGGTGCCCTGCCAGGTCAGCGACCAGCCACCGGACTGGTCGCCGATGCTGTCGGCGCCCTTGCCGACCACCAGCACGCGCGCGTCGCGGCGCAGCGGCAGCGCCTGGCCCTCGTTCTTCAGCAGTACCAGCGATTCGCGTACCGCACGGCGGGCCAGCTCGCGGTGCTGCACGGCGCTGGCATCGCCTGCGTAGCGGCTGTCGGACGGCTTGTGTTCGAACAGGCCGGCACGCAGCTTCACCCGCAGGATGCGGGTGACCGCATCATCGATGCGCGCCATCGGGATCTCGCCCTTCTGCACCTGCGCGGTGGTGTTGTCGATGAAGGCTTTCCAGTCATCGGGCACCATCACCATGTCGATGCCGGCGTTGATCGCCTGCGCGCAGCTGTCGTTGCGGCAGCCCGGCACCTGGGCGATGCCGTTCCAGTCGGAAACGACGAAGCCATCGAAGCCCATCCTGTCCTTCAGCGCATCGGTCAGCAGCGCCTTGCTGCCGTGCATCTTGCCGTAGTCCACACCCGCGGCACGATCGTTCCAGCTGTTGAACGAGGCCATCACCGTCTGCGCGCCTTCTTCCAGTGCGCCGTAGTAGCCCTGCGCGTGGACGTTGATCATGGTGGCCTTGTCGACCAGCGCTTCGCCCTGGTCGCGGCCGCTGTCGGTGGCACCGTCGCCCAGGTAGTGCTTGGCGGTGGTGACCACGTTGCCGTCATCCTTGAATGTACCCTGCGCACCCTTGACGTAGGCATGGGCGAAGCGACGGATCACCTTGGGATCGGACGAGTAGCTTTCATAGGTGCGGCCCCAACGTGGATCGTGGGCGACCGCCAGGGTCGGCGCGAACACCCAGCCGATGCCGGTGGCGCGCACCGAGCGCGCAGTCGCCTCGCCGATGCGCTCGATCAGTTCGGGGTCGCCGGCCGCGCCCAGCCCGATGTTGTGCGGGAACAGCGTGGCGCCCAGCACGTTGTTGTGGCCGTGCACCGCATCGGTGCCCCAGATCACCGGCACCGGCGTCTTCGCGTCGGTAGCCAGCGATGCGGCGTGGTAGGCATCGGCCAGCGCCAGCCATGCCTGCACGCTCGCGTGCTTGTCCATGCCCGGCCAGGAGCCGCCGCCGTTGAGGACCGAGCCGATGTAGTACTGCCGCACCTGTGCGGGCGTGATGGTCTTGATCTCGGCCTGGGTCATCTGCCCGATCTTCTGCGCCAGCGTCATCTGCGCAAGGATCTGCTGCACGCGGCGTTCGATATCCGCATTGGCAGTGATTGCGCTGTGCACGCGCGGCCAGTCCTGCAGGGGTTCGCCACTGGCCGGTGCGGCACCGGCGGGCGCGGCCAGGACAGCCAGCAGGCAGCTGGCGAGAAGGGTCTGGGTGGGGCGATTCACTGGGCTCTACCTCCGTGGATGAAGTTCCTGGCATGCGCGTCTGCGACCGCACGCCGGCATGGGCGCTTGCGCACCGCTCCTGACAGCGCTGTCATATAAGCCGGCCTGCGTGCTGTCAATCGTTGCGCGTGCGCGCTGAGGCGGCCGTCCCGCAACCACGGGCCCGGGCACATCACGCGCGTGTTGCAGTGGCGCCCGGGTGCTGCATCGCGGCAAGAAATCGGGACGTGCCAGCGCACCACCTGTCGTGGCAACATCCGCCTGCTTCGGCAACACCGACCGGGCCACCACGCACTACCATCGCCGCGTGCCCGCCGCCTTCCAGGAGGATCCATCGCACCATGCGCAGTCGAATCGAGGATGTTGCTGCCGTTGCCGGGGTTTCGATCAAGACCGTGTCCCGCGTGCTCAACCACGAGCCGAACGTGCGCGAGCAGACCCGCGACCGGGTGTTGGCCGCCGTGGCGCGGCTGGGCTACAAGCCCAACCCGTCGGCGCGCAGCCTGGCCGGTCAGCGCTCGTATGCGCTGGCGCTGGTCTACAACAATCCATCACGCAACTACCTGATGGAAATCCAGAGCGGCATGCTGGACGCCTGCCATGCGCAGCACTACAACCTGATCCTGGGGCCGGTCGGCATCGGCCGCCGCACCCTGCCCGACCTGGCCGCGCTGTTCGAGAACTCGCGCCCGGATGGCGTGGTGCTGATCCCGCCGCTGACCGATGACGCGGTGGTGCTGTCCTACCTGGAAGAGCACGGCATTCCGTTTGCGTGCATCGCGCCACGCCACCCGGAAGGCCGCATCGGCGTGCGCATGGACGAGACCACTGCCGTGGTCGAACTGATCGGCCACCTGGTCGCGCAGGGCCACCGTCGCATCGCCCACATCAAGGGCCCGCGTGCGCATGGCGCTTGCCAGTGGCGTCATGCCGGCTACCGCCAGGCACTGCGCGATGCCGGCATTGCCTACGACCCGGCACTGGTGGTCAA
Organism: Stenotrophomonas sp. 704A1; assembly: GCF_030549525.1. Taxonomy (NCBI): domain Bacteria; kingdom Pseudomonadati; phylum Pseudomonadota; class Gammaproteobacteria; order Lysobacterales; family Lysobacteraceae; genus Stenotrophomonas; species Stenotrophomonas tuberculopleuritidis. The sequence goes on from NZ_CP130831.1 coordinate 4,250,498, forward strand.
CGGCCAGTTCTCCTTCGAATCGGGCGTGGACGCGGCCAATGTCCTGCTCGACCTGGACGAACCGCCCACCGCGATCTTCGCCGCCAACGACGACATGGCCGCTGCGATCTACCGCGTAGCGGGCGAACGTGGCCTGCGCGTGCCACGCGACCTGTCGGTATGCGGCTTCGATGACACGCCCATCGCCGGCCACATCTACCCGGCACTGACCACGGTGCGGCAGCCCACCGCGCACATGGGCCGGCTGGCGACCGAGCAGCTGATCGAGCACATTCGTGCCGAGACGGCCGGACGCATGATCACCGTCGAGCACGCGGTGCTGGATCGCGAATCGACCGCCGCGCCACGCCGGCGCTGATCCCCCTGCCGCAACGGACCGACGCGTTCGTTGCCGGTTCCCACGCATGCGCGTGCACGTGGGTGACGGCTGCTTCGCCGCGCGCGATGACACGCCCGCGCGCGGACGCGGACCTGGATGCCCTGTCCGCCCACCGTGGTTGCCATGTCCAGAAGCTGTCCTGCGGGCCATTGATTCAAGCCATCGAAAGGACATGCACGACATCCACCGGGCATTCCATTTGTCCAGCGCTGTCAGCCACTCCAGCTCCCCGTCTCCGGCATGCTGCGCCTGCATCCGCGCAGTTCTGTTCTGCACCGCACAACGTCCTTCCATGGCTTGATTGGCAGCGCTGTCATCGCTGAAAAACCGCTGCAGATGCCGCAGGCAAAGGCAATTCATCAGCGTGAGCACTTTCATGGCAACGGTTACATCAGCGCCTGCGCAGGCGTTGAGCAGGCGCGCTTGATGGCAGTTTGTTGACAACGCTGTCAACCGTCGCTCCAATCCGGCCACGTGCAGTAACCCGCCATCGAGACAACGCCACAACGACGCCACCGAATTCCCTGGGGAGGGAGCTTCCATGAAGACGTACACGGCCGTACCTCGCAAGACGATGCTCACTTCCGCGCTGCTGGCAGCGCTCGCTGCACCGGCCTGGGCGCAGGATGCGCCTGCCGATGGGACACCGGACCCGGCCACACTCGACACGGTGCAGGTCACCGGCATCCGCGGCAGCCTGCAGTCATCGATGAACCTCAAGCGCGACAGCCAGGGCGTGGTCGATGGCATCGTGGCCGAGGACATCGGCAAGTTCCCGGATACCAACCTGGCCGAATCACTGCAGCGCATCAGCGGCGTCTCGATCGACCGCACCTCCAGCGGCGAAGGGTCCAAGGTGACCGTGCGTGGCATCGGACCGGACTACAACCTGGTGCTGTTGAACGGGCGGCAGATGCCAGCGTCCAACCTCGGCAACGGCGGCGCGGGCCTGAACGGCTCGCGCTCGTTCGACTTCGCCAACCTCGCCTCCGAATCGATCTCGGCGGTGGAGGTATACAAGACCAGCCGCGCCGACAACCCGGCCGGCGGCATCGGCGCCACCATCAACATCAAGACCCTGCGCCCGCTGCAATCGGAACCGGTCATCAGCCTGGGCCTGAAGGCGGTCAACGATTCGTCCAATGACAACCTGCCACGCACGCTGCAGGGTTCCAACGTCACCGGCGAACTGTCGGGCATCTTCAGCCAGCGCTATGCCGATGACCGCTTCGGCGTGGCGTTCAGTGCCAGCCACCAGGAGCGCGACTCCGGCTTCAACCAGGCCACCGTGGCTGAGGGCTGGGCTACCTTCTACGGCAACAACACCACCGACTGGCGCGCCCTGCCGCAGCCGGGCCAGGGCTATTCGGACCGCATCAGCAACCGCCCGGGCCCGAACGACGTGTACGCGCGGCCGCAGAACACCGCCTACAACGTCAACGGCGTGCAGCGCCAACGCACCAATGCGCAGGCCACCTTCCAGTGGAAGCCGGCCGACAATGTGACCACCACGCTGGACTACACCTATGTCGAGAACAAGGTGCAGCAGCAGCGCAGCGAACTGTCGGTGTGGTTCAACTACGGCCCGGGTGACAGCATCTGGACCAACGGCCCGGTGTCCGCGCCGATCATCTACAGCGAAGACATGACCAACTCGGACGTGTCGATGGGCGGTGCCCGGCTGGCCACCAAGACCGACATGCACTCGCTGGGCTTCAACGTGGACTGGGAAGTGAACGACGCGCTGGACCTGTCGTTCGATGCGCACAGTTCCACCGCCGAATCGCAGCCGGACAGCCCGTACGGCTCGGCCGGCGTGCTGGGCGTGGCCGCCTTCGTGCGTGGCACGACCACGGTCGATTACAGCGGCGACCTGCCGATCATCAACATCGCGCTGCCGCCGGGTGGTGTGCAGGCGTCCGACGCGCTGGTCACCGGTTCGGTGTTCCAGAACAGCTACAACAAATCCGAGGTGCAGCAGTACCAGGGCCGCGGTACGTTCCGCTTCGCCGACTACTCGGCCCTGGACTTCGGCATCGGCCACACCCAGGTGGAGAACCGCTCGGCGTCGGCCATCATGCAGCGCAACAGCTGGGGCGGCCTCGGCTCGCCGTCCGACTATGCCGATGACATCTGGTACGCGGACAACATGGCCAGGTACTTCAAGTCGTTCTCCGGGCACAGCGACCCGCGCCTGACCGGCCAGTTCCTGGTGTTCGACTTCGACCGCCTGATCGACCGCGCCGCGCAGGTCGGCACCGCCTCCGACCCGGCCTGCCCGACCTGCTACTACGCGCCGACCGAGTACTCCGAAGACATCCGCACCACCGAGAAGACCCGCAGCGCCTACCTGCAGTACCGCACCACCTTCGACTGGTCGATGCCGCTGCACGTGGCCGCCGGCGTGCGCTACGAGCAGACCGAAGTGGAATCCAACGCGATGGTGCGCGTGCCCACCGGCATCAGCTGGGGCTCGGCCAACGAGCTGAACATCGTGTACGCCGCGGACAGCAGCTTCGTGGGCGGGCGCGGCAAGTACGACTACGTGCTGCCCAACGTGGACCTGAAGCTGGACCTGAGCGATGCGCTGGCGCTGCGTGGCAGCTACAGCCGCACGCTGGGCCGTCCCAGCTGGACGCAGATCCAGAGCGGGCAGTCGCTGGCTGACATCGTGCGCACCCAGGGCGGCAGCGGCAGCCGCGGCAATCCCGGGCTGGAGCCGCTGATCTCGGACAACTTCGACATGTCGCTGGAGTGGTACTACGGCGACGCCAGCTACGCCTCGGTCGGCTTCTTCCGCAAGAACATCAAGAACTTCATCAGCGATACCGTGGTGCGCGAGAATTCCGGCAACCTGCACACGCCGGTGGGGGGCGCGTACTGGAACGAAGCGCTGGCGTCCTGTGGCGGCACCGACATGCCATGCATCCGCGATTACATCTTCACCAACCATGCCGGTGACCCGGGCGTGAACTTCACCGGCGTCAACTCGGCCGGCCAGCTGACCGGCACCATCGAAGGCCTGCCCACCGACCCGATCGCCGGCTTCGACGTGACGGTGCCGGCCAACCAGCACTCGGACCATCTGGATGGCTGGGAAGTGGCGGTGCAGCACCTGTTCGGCCAGTCCGGCTTCGGCGTGGCTGCCAACTACACCAAGGTGAAGTCGGGGCTGACCTTCAACAACCTGAGCCTGGGTGACCAGTACCCGATGATCGGCCTGAGCGATTCGGCCAACCTGGTTGCCTTCTATGACAGGAACGCCTGGCAGATCCGTGCGGCGTACAACTGGCGCGACAAGTTCCTCAACGGCATCGGTGGCCAGGGCCCGAACCCGAACTACACCGCGGCCTACGGCCAGCTGGATCTGAACATCAGCTATGCGGTGAGCGAGCAGCTGACGCTGAGCCTGGAAGCGATCAACCTGACCGACGAGACCATGCGCACCTACTCGCGCCACACCAACATGCTGCGCTACGCCACCCAGACCGGTCCGCGCTACATGTTCGGCGTGCGTTACAAGTTCTGACCTGCTGCGGTACCGTGGAGCCGAGCCCAGGCCCGGCTCCACACACTGTCCCGGATATCCGCGCATGTTGCCTTCGCCCCGCCCCATCGAAGAGATCCACGGCCTGGACCCGGCGCTGCTGCACACGCAGCTGCCCACCTGGACGGCGCCCAAGGTGGTCCGCGGGCTGGTCGCGCACTGGCCGCTGGTAGCGGCTGCGCGCCGTTCCGCCGCCGAAGCGGTGGCCCAGTTGGCCGCGTTCGACCACGGGCAGATGCCGGTGACCGCGACCACCGCCGCGCCCGAAGCACGCGGCCGGCTGTTCTACAACGAGGACATGAGCGGCTTCAATTTCCGCCGCGAACAGGTGCCCTTGAAGGTGGTGCTGGCCACCCTGCTGAAGTACGCCAGCGACCCCACGCCGCCGTCGATCTACGTGGCCTCCACCACGCTGGACAGCTTCCTGCCCGGCTTTGCCCAGGCCAACCCGCTGCAGCTGGGCGTGACCGACCCGCTTGCCAGCATCTGGATCGGCAACCGTTCGCGCATCGCCGCCCACCAGGACGTGCCGGACAACCTGGCCTGCGTGGCCGCCGGCCGGCGCCGGGTCACCCTGTTCCCACCGGCGCAGATCGCCAATCTGTATGTCGGGCCACTGGACTTCACTCCCGCCGGGCAGGCGATCAGCCTGGTCGACTTCCATGCGCCCGACCTGCAGCGCTTCCCGCGCTTCGCGCAGGCGCTGGAGCACGCACAGGTGGCCGAACTGGAACCGGGAGACGCGGTGTTCATTCCCTCGCTGTGGTGGCACCACATGGAAGGGCTGGAGGCATTCAATGTCCTGGTCAACAGCTGGTGGCGGCCGGTGCCGGCGTGGATGGATTCGCCGATGAACGCGCTGATGCTGGCCATCCTGGCCCTGCGCGACCTGCCGGCGGAACAGCGCGCGCACTGGCGTGCCATGCTTGACCACTACGTGTTCGATGCCGATGAACATACGGCCGCGCATGTACCGGCATCAGCGCGTGGCCTGCTGGCACCGCTGGACGCGGCAGCTGCAGAACGCGTGCGCGACACGCTGCGGCGGCGACTGCAGCGCTGACTCCCTGGCTGCCCCGCTGCGTGCGAATGTGCCCATAATGGCGCTTCCCCCACCGACCGTGCACGGCTGCGCTCCCGCTGCGCCGCACACTGCTGCCGTATGCCTCCCATCTCCAAACGCCTGAACCTGGGCACGCTGATTCTCGCGCTGGCCCTGCTGACCACGCTGGTGGCGCTGGCCAACACCCTGCTGGCCAGCTACCGCGTGCAGCGCGACCAGCTGGTGAGCAACACCCTGGAAGCCAACCGCGTCTACACCAGCAAGCTGGCCGAGACGACGCAGATCTTCCTGTTGTCGGCCCAGCAGCAGTTGGCGTACGCCGCCACCCGGCTGGGCGAACGCGGCCTGGACAGGGACCACGCGCAGGACGAGGCCCGCCGGCTGCAGCTGCAGTCCAGCAGCTTCAATTCCTCGCTGGTGGTGAATGTGGACGGGCGGGTGATCGCCACCTCGCCGCAGACCCTGCAGCTGCAGGGGGAAGTGCTCAAGAGCTTCGGCAACAACCAGGCGCTGGCGCGGCGCCAGCCGCTGATCAGCGTTCCCTACCAGTCGGCCACGGGCAAGCTGCTGATCTCGCTGTCCCACCCCGTCTTCGACCGCGAAGGCACCTACCTGGGCTACGTGAGTGGCACCCTGTACCTGCGCCAGCGCAGCGCGCTGCACACGCTGCTGGGCAAGCACTACTACCGCGACGGGTCCTACCTGTACGTGGTGGACCACAATGGCCGCATCATCTATCACAACAATCCAAAGGAAGTGGGCACCTACGCGCTGGACAACCCGGCGGTGAAGGCGGTGATGCGCGGGCGGTCCGGCAGCCAGCAGCTGGTGAACAACCATGGCGTGGCGCAGCTGTCCGGCTATGCGCCGGTGCCGGCCACCGGCTGGGGCATCATCGCCCAGCGCCCCACCGAATCCACCCTGCGGCCGCTGTCGCGGTTGATGACCTCGGTCATCTGGAACGCGATCCCGTTGGGCGTACTGTCGCTGCTGATCACCTGGTGGTTCGCGCGGCGCATTTCGCTGCCGCTGTGGCAGCTGGCGCGCAACGTGCAGGATGGCGAGGACACCGGCAACGCGATCAGCCATGTCAACGGCATCCGCGCGTGGTACTTCGAAGTGGCGCAGCTGAAGCAGGCGGTGCTGTACAGCTTCAACGCGCTGCAGGACCGCATCGGCACCCTCAACCGGGCCAGCCGCACCGATCCGATGACCGGGTTGCTGAACCGTCGCGGCCTGCAGAATGCGCTGGAAATGCTGCAGGCGCAGGGCCTGCCCTTCTCGATCGTGGCGCTGGACATCGACCGCTTCAAGGCCATCAATGATGGCCATGGCCATGACGTGGGTGATGGTGCCATCGTCCACATCGCCGAACAGATGCGCCGCCATTCGCGGGAGACCGACGTGCTGTGCCGCGCCGGTGGCGAGGAGTTCCTGCTGCTGCTGCCGGGTGTGGGCATCGCCGCGGCACAGCAGGCCGCCGAGCGGCTGCGCCAGGCCATTGCCGAGCAGCCGTTCGCACCGGTGGGCACGATCACGGTGTCACTGGGCGTGGCCCACTTCCCCACCTTCCATGCCGATGTGGAACAGGCGCTGCCGCTGGCCGACAAGGCCCTGTACCTGGCCAAGGAACAGGGCCGCAACCGCGTGGTGGTGTACCCGCACGCGGACTGACGGGGGCACCGGCACGGACCGGCGCCACCCGCCGCGGCTTCAGCCCAGCGGGGTCAGCAGTCGCGGACCTTCCTGCGTGCTGCCCACCATGTACACGCCGCCTTCGGGCAGCAGATCCGATGCCGCGACGCTGGCATCTTCGCCGGTGTTCCAGGGCGCGGGCTGGCGCGGGCCCGGAATGTAAGCGGCCCAGCGCCCATAACGCTGCGCGCGGTCGTGGAAGAAGTAGTTCACCGGCACCCGCACGGTCCAGAATTCGCGGTCCCTGCGTTCACCCGTGGTCGGCGTATTGAAGGTCCAGCGCTTGGCGTTCCTGATGCTGGCCTTGGCCAGGATCTCGCGCAGTTGGTTCATTTCGCGCTCGGACCCGACCACGGTCAGGTTGGTCTGTTCGGCCACCACATCGGCCACCTTGCCGTCGCGTCCCACTTTCACCAGCAGCAGCACGGTACCCTCGCCCTGCATGGCCAGCGCCTGCGGCGGGTAGGCTGGGGCCGGCAGGGCCCTGCTGGTCACCCTGTCGGTGCCGGTGTCGCGTGTTTCGCCGAGCTTGCTGAAGTTGGCATCGACCAGGCGGACGCGCATGCTGCCCTCGGCCGGGTTGTCGGCCATCAGCCGCAGGCGCACGGCGGTGCGCGCCTGCACCGGCGCGCCATCGACCAGCACCGGCTCGAAGCGCCAGTCCTGCACGACCTTGTCAACGAATCCGGCCAGGGCTGCATCCACCTTCTCGCGATGATCGAGCTGGAACGCTTCCACCTGGCCCTCGCGTCCGATGTCGATGACGCCACTCAACGTCATGCTGGCCTCTGCCTGTCTGCGCACCTGCCGCGCGGTCTGCGCCTGCGCGCTGTCCACCAGGAGGGCGCCGCTGCCGACGGCCAGTGCCACGGCGAGGAAAAGGGAAGAACGCATCACAGCCACTCCTTGTGCATGGAAACCTGAGCGTACCCGAGGTGATGAACTCGGGCATCCCTGGAGACGCAACGGCAACGCCGGCCGTTCAGTCCTTGGAAAGCGGCGTCAGCAGGCGCAGGCCACGGTTGGCGCTGTCGACCATGTAGACCCCGCCGGCCGGCAGCAGATCACTGCCGACCTGCGCGGCTTCCTCGCCGGTGGGCCAGGGTGCCGTCTGGCGCGGACCGGGGATGTAGGCCTTCCAGCGGCCGTAGGACGGGCCCGGTGCCGCGTCGTGGCGCTCTCTCAACTCGAAGGTGACCGGGACGCGCAGGGTCCAGAACGCACGGTCCCTGTCCTCACCCGAGGTCGGTGGCCTGAACGTCCATCGGCGGGCCTCGCTGGTGCTGGCCTTGGCCAGCAGGTCGCGCATCTTCTGCATGTCCCGTTCGCGAGCCACCACGCCCAGGTTCACCTGCTCGGCGACGACATCGGCAACCGTGCCGGTGCGCCCGACCTTGACCAGCAGCGTCACCTCGCCCTGGGCGCCGGCGCGGAACGCCGCCTCCGGATAACGCGGCGGTGTCATCCTGTCTATCGTCACCGCATCGATGGCGTTGCCGTCATATTCGCTGAAGTCCACGCTGACCATGCGTACGTCCAGCGCCCCGTCGTCCCGCGACCGGCCCAGCAGGCGCACGCGCATCGGCGCGTGCTTTGGCGACGCCACGCCGTCGACCAGGAAGGGCTCGAACTGCCAGCGACGGATCGTGCCGTCCACGAAGGTGGCGATGGCAGGTGCGATCGCGTCGCGCTGGTCGAGCACCAGGCCGCTGACCGTGCCGTCGGCGGCAACGTCGATGTTGCCGGTCAGTACCATGCTGGCCTCCGCCGTGGCGCGCACGGCGCGCGCGGTCTGTGCCGTGGCACCGGCGCTGGCCAGCCCGGCCGCGGTACCCACCGCAAGTGCCAGGGCGAGAAGCAGGGGGGAACGCATCATTGTCCGATCCTTGGTGATGAGAACCCAAGCCTACCGCAGTCGCGGCGCACCGGTGCAGCCGATCACGCCAGACGATGGCCGGCCGCGTACGGCGGCGTGTCAGGAAAGTCCGCGCGTGCGAAGCGGTCCTGCAGTTCCTGCCACCACGCCGGGTCGAACAGATGCCGGTAGTGCTCGCGTACCGCGGCCAGCTCGCCTGCCGGCAGGCCCATGAACGGACCGAAGCGCTCGGGAAACACATCGCGCGGGCCGACGTGGAACCACGGTTCGTCGGCCATCGCCTCCTCCGGCGTGGCCGGCTGCGGCCAGCGCCGGAACACGCAGTCGCTGACCAGGCACAGTTCGTCGTAGTCGTAGAACACGGCACGGCCGTGGCGCGATACACCGAAGTTCTTCGGCAGCATGTCACCGGGGAAGATGTTGTTGCGGGCCATGTCGGTGATGGCCTGCGCGTAGTCGAGCACGGCCGATCGCACCGCTTCGGCACGCTGCTCGCGCAGGTACAGGTTCAGCGGGCGGAAGCGGCGCTGTACGTAGCACAGCGCGATCTCCACCTCGTCGCCCTCCACCCGCACGCTCTGCGCGCAGTGCTGCAGCAGCTCATCCAGCAGTGCCGGGGCGAAGCGTTCGCGCGGAAAGCGCAGGTGCCGGTAGGGTTGTGCGTCGAGCAGGCGACCGACACGGTCCAGGTTGAACACCAGTGCGTACTTCTCCTCCACCTGTTGCCGCGACATCGATTTGGGCCAGGCAAAGCGGTCGCGGATCAGCTTGAACACCAGCGGATAGCTGGGCAGTGTGAACACCGCCATGACCATGCCGGGGGTGCCTTCGGCATGCACCAGGCGCTCATGCGGGTGCTCGTTGAAATGGCGGAAGAAGGTGCGGTAGCGCTCGGTCTTGCCCTGCTTGGCGCGGCCCAGCACGGTGTAGATCTCGTCGATGGGCTTGCCTGGCAACAGGCTGCGCAGGAACACCACCGCGTCGCCCACGGTAGCGAGGTCGGCCTGGAAATAGCTGCGCGAGACGCCGAACAGATGGGCGACATCGCGGCGCCGGGTCAGCACCGCATCGGCACGCAGGCCCTGCCCGTCATTGACCAGGGCGATCACGCAGGGCGAGAACCGGTGCTCACCGAATACGCGGCCGACCAGATAGGCGCGGCGCTCGCGGTAGAACACGGTATCCAGCAGTTCGATGCTGCGTACCGGCGTGTCCCCCCAGTGCGCCAGATCGTCCTGCAGGCGCACCGCGATCGCCGCCGCGCAGCGCAGCTGGTGCGCGTAGGGAACGTCGAACCGGTAATCGGCCAGCACGCGCTGCAACGCCTCGACCGGTCGCGTGGGCGAGACCGCATAGGTATGCCGGGCGACCGGATGGGTGATCGCATCGGAGGGCTCGACATCGAAGGCGATGAACTCCAGCGCCGGGTCCACGCCCCGGGTGGCGAACAGGCGCCGCGACAGGGTGTTGTAGTACGTCTTGTACAGCTCGGCGTCGATCAGCCCCTGTACCAGTTCACTGTATCGCGCATGCACCTGCAGCCACAGTGTGCGCGCGCCGATCGCCTCGCCGGCCAGGCGGCGCAGCGCATCCATCTGCTCGGCGATGCACAGGTCGTACAGCCCGATGCGCTCGACCGCATCGCGGCGGGCGCCGGCCCAGTCGCGCTGCTCGAAGCGCTGCCGCGCACGGGCAGTGACCGCCGCAAAACGGGCGTGGTACTGCTCGAAGCCATCGCGGATCGCCGCAGCGATACGCGGCGCCAGTTCGGCAGCGATGTCAGGCTCGGACATGCAGGGCTTACCCGGGAGGACCGGCTTCACCATACGCCGGCGTGGGGTGGCTTGTGTAGGGCCCGCACCGCGTGCCCCGGGCAGTCATCGCCGGGTGCGGTCGATGCCTGGTGGTAGCGCCGAGCAGCGCTCGACGCTACGCAGGCGCCCGGCTCAGATCGCCAGGTCGGCTTCCACGTCCTGCACCTTGCGCCGGGCCAGGGCCAGGTTGGATTTGGTCCGGTCCAGCACGATGTAGAAGAACAGGCCCTTCTTCTTCGCCACCGGTCGCATGATGTGGTACGCCTTGCCCAGCGAGATCAGGATGTCCTCGATGCTGTCATTGAGGTTGAGCGAAGCGGCAGTCTTCATCTTGGCGCGGATCACTTCGGTGTTGCCGGCGGCCGCCACTTCCATGTCCATGCCCGAGCCGGCCTCGCCCAGCAGCATGCCGCTCTCGTAGTCGACCAGCGCCACCGCCTGCGCGCCATCGATCCCCATCAATGCAGTCAGCGAATCAGTCAGTCCAGCCACGTCGCACCCCTCTCAAAGTTGATTCGAGCCCCTCGTTCCCCTGCGGCCGGGCTCACGATCCGCCGAGTTCGGCCAGGATCGCCTGGCCACATTCCCTGCTCTGCCACAGCACCTGACCGATCACGCTGCGCTGGTCGCAGGCCGCCATCAGCAGCAGCGGTGCGCGCCCTTCGGCCTGGATGGCCAGCATCAGCACCTTGCCGCCGGCCGCTTCCAGCATCAGCGTCTGAAGATCGCCCAGCAGCAGTTCACGCCCCACGGCCGCAGCCAGCGCCAGCATCGCGCTGGTCATGGCGGCCAGCCGTTCGCCGCGCCCCTCGGCACCGGCGCTGACCAGGGCGAACCCATCCACACTGGCCAGCACGACGGTGCGAACCCCTTCCACCCGTTGCTGGAGGTCCTGCAGCAACGGCTGCAGGCGTTCGCGCTGGCGTGCGTCGGGCAACGGCGCCGCCTGTCCATCAGCCATGCGCGGCCACCAGTGCGTGCGCTTCCATTTCGCTCATCAGTACATCCATCAGCAGCAGTCCCTGTTGGCGGTCGCGTGCGTCCACCGCCAGCACCGGCAGCGGCTGTCCCTGCAGCTGTGCATGCCGCGCCCAGTCTTCCAGCGCCGCCGCGGGCGCCTGGTCCAGATGGGTCACGGCCACCACCAGCGCCAGCTCCGCAGCAAATGGCTGCAGCACCTGCAGGTAGGTCTCCAGTTCGGTGGCCACGCCGGCACGACGTGCATCCAGCAGCAGCACCGCGCCGCGCGCGCCCTGCAGCAGGATCGGCCACAGGAAGTCGAAGCGCTGCTGGCCTGGCGTCCCGTACAGGCGCAGGCGTTCGCCGTTGGGCAGATCGATGTCGGCGTAATCCAGCGCCACGGTGGTCGACGCCTTGTCCGCGCCGACCCGGTCGCTGTTGGCCACGTCGGTGTCGATCACAGCGCCGGCGGCGATGCTGCGCACCAGCGTCGATTTGCCACTGCCCATGCCCCCCAGCACCACCACCTTGTGCTCACGCATTGCGATCGCTCCCCCGCAGCGAGCGCCACAGGCGTGCCAGCAGGCCGCTGTCCGAGCGCGGTACGTGGGCGCTCGCCAGCGGCGTGCCGCCGGCCTGCAGCTGCGCATAGCCGCACAGGTAGGCGGCATGGATGAAATCACGCACGGCGGCGGCAGGCAGATCCAGCAGCATCGCGCATTCGTCCACGGTGCAGGCGCGCTTGAGCAGCAGCGAGCACAGGCGGAAACCATCATGATCGTGGCCGAGCACGCGGAAGTCCGGCCAGCGCAGCAGCTTCACCGCGGTCCCGCGCAGGCGCTCGTCCAGGGCCTGCCAGTGGCGGCTGCGCTGCGCCCACTGCCACAGCAGCGGACGCAACGGCTGGCGTGGACGATCAGCGGCCAGCGCCTGCAGCTGCGCAGGCAGCAGCGCATCCAGATAGAGGTGTTCGAAGCCCAGCGCCAGGCGCTCCACCAGCGCAGCGGCCGGCTCCTGCAACAGCACCGCCTGGTCCTGCTCCAGATCCAGCAGCAGCAGGGGGTGCTCGCCTTCGCCCAGCAGCGCCTGCCCCTGCCGCAGTGGCAGGCGCTCGCGCAGCAGGCGGGTGATGGCATGGGCACCGTCGGCCAGGCGGATGGGCGCAGGGCGGGCCTCCTGCTGCATGCCTCGCAGCGCGCGGCCGATCGCACCGTCGTCGAGCACGTCGTGGCGACCATCCCCCTCACGCAGCTGGCCGCCGATGTCTTCGATCCAGCACTGCAGGCGCGGACGCTGCTGGCGCATGCGCACCGCGGCGTTGCGCAGCGCCGGCGTATCGCGGATCACCAGCAGGTCGCAGTCGTCCAGGTCCTGGCTGCGCCGGACCTGGCCGTCAGGCAGTGCCGAGGCCACGCGCAGCCGCTGCAACAGGGCCTGCTCGCCCTGGATGTCGGTTCCCACTACCAGCACGCGTGCCATCGGTGTTCCCCGTGCGACCACCTCCCCGGCGGTCTCGCAGCGCCAAGGCTAGGGCAACGTCGACAGCCGTCGCCGTGATCGACTGCTCAGATTGAGGGCGACCACCGACCCCCGCTGATCGGTTCTGAGACGGCCATCGCGGGCAAGTTTCATGCCGCATTGACGGGGTTGCCAGGCCCGACCGATTTCACGTTTTCCGGGTCGGGCGCGGGCCCCGCCTGCGACGCACCGGGGCCCGCGCCCGCACAAAGAAAAACCCGCGCCGAAGCGCGGGTTCTTCTGATGCGACCGGGTCGCGTTGGATCAGCCGCGCAGTTGCGCCAGTGCGGCATTGAAGGTCGCGCTCGGACGCATCGCGGCGGCAGCCTTGGCCACGTCCGGGCGGTAATAGCCGCCGATGTCCACGGCCTTGCCCTGCACTGCGATGAGCTCCTCGACGATCTTCTGCTCGTTGTCGGTCAGCGCCTTGGCCAGCGGTGCAAAGCGCGCCTTCAGGGCGGCATCGTCGTTCTGCGCCGCCAGCGCCTGCGCCCAGTACAGGGCGATGTAGAAGTGGCTGCCGCGGTTGTCGATGCCACCCAGCTTGCGCGACGGCGACTTGTCGTTGTCCAGGAACTGGCCGTTGGCTTCGTCCAGCGCCTTGGCCAGCACGCGGGCCGCGGCGTTGTCGTAGCGGTTGCCGAGGTGTTCCAGCGACGCGGCCAGGGCCAGGAACTCACCCAGCGAATCCCAGCGCAGGTAGTCCTCTTCCACGAACTGCTGCACGTGCTTCGGGGCCGAACCGCCGGCGCCGGTCTCGAACAGGCCGCCACCGGCCATCAACGGCACGATCGACAGCATCTTGGCGCTGGTGCCCAGCTCCATGATCGGGAACAGGTCGGTCAGGTAGTCGCGCAGCACGTTGCCGGTCACCGAGATGGTGTCCTCGCCCTTGCGGATGCGGGCCAGCGAGAACGCGGTGGCCTCGACCGGCGGCAGGATGCGGATGTCCAGGCCGGTGGTGTCGTGGTCCTTCAGGTACTGCTCGACCTTGGCGATGACCTGCGCGTCGTGGGCGCGCGCGGCGTCCAGCCAGAACACGGCCGGGGTGCTGCTCAGGCGCGCGCGTTCGACGGCCAGCTTCACCCAGTCCTGGATCGGCGCGTCCTTGGTCTGGCACATGCGCCAGATGTCACCAGCTTCCACCGCATGCTCGAACACCACGTTGCCGGCGTCGTCGGTGACCTTGACCACGCCATCGGCGGCAATCTGGAAGGTCTTGTCGTGCGAGCCGTACTCTTCGGCCTTCTGCGCCATCAGGCCGACGTTCGGCACCGAACCCATGCTGGCCGGGTCGAAGGCACCGTGCGCCTTGCAGTCGTCGATGACGGCCTGGTACACCCCGGCGTAGCAGCGGTCCGGAATGACGGCCTTGGTGTCCTGCAGCTTGCCCTCGGCGTTCCACATCTTGCCGGAATCGCGGATCATCGCCGGCATCGAAGCATCGACGATCACATCGCTCGGCACGTGCAGGTTGGTGATGCCCTTGTCCGAGTTGACCATGGCCACGCCCGGGCGCTGTGCGTACTCGGCAGCCAGGTCGGCTTCGATCGCGGCGCGGGTGGCTTCGGGCAGCGACGGCAGGCGCGCGGTCAGGTCACCGATGCCGTTGTTGGCATCGAAACCGGCCTGCTTCAGCACGTCGGCGTGCTTGGCCAGCACGTCCTTGTAGAACTCGTTGACGGCCACGCCGAACATGATCGGGTCGGAGACCTTCATCATGGTCGCCTTCAGATGCAGCGAGAACAGCACGCCCTGGGCCTTGGCGTCGGCGATCTGCTCGCCGATGAACGCAGCCAGTGCCTTGCGGCTCATCACCGCGGCATCGACGATCTCGCCAGCCTTCACCGCGGTCTTTTCCTTCAGCACGACGGCGCTGCCGTCCTTGCCGTGGAAGGTGATCTTCAGCGAACCGGCGTTGGCCAGAGTGGCCGACTTCTCGCTGCCGTAGAAATCACCGGCCGCCATGTGCGCGACGTGCGACTTCGAATCGGCCGCCCAGGCGCCCATGCGGTGCGGGTGCTTGCGCGCATAGTTCTTCACCGACAGCGGAGCACGGCGGTCGGAATTGCCTTCGCGCAGCACCGGGTTCACCGCGCTGCCCTTGACCTTGTCGTAGCGCGCCTTGTAGTCGCGCTGCTGGTCGTCGGCCGGGGTTTCCGGGTAATCCGGCAGCGCGTAGCCCTGCTCCTGCAGTTCCTTGATGGCCGCCTTCAGCTGCGGCACCGAGGCGGAGATGTTCGGCAGCTTGATGATGTTGGCGTCCGGGGTGGTCGCCAGCTGGCCCAGCTCGGCTAGGTCGTCGCTGACCTTCTGCGCATCGCCCAGCAGTTCGGGGAACTGCGACAGGATGCGGCCGGACAGCGAGATGTCGCGGGTTTCCACCACGATGCCAGCGGTGGCGGTGTAGGCATCGACGATCGGCAGCAGCGACTGGGTGGCCAGGAACGGGGCTTCGTCGGTCAGCGTATAGAGGATCTTGGACATGGGGGACTTGGACTCTGTAGCAGTGCTCAGGGGAAGGCCGGCGCCAGCGCCGGGCCACGTGCAACCGTGTCGCTTTCCCCCGTCGCCGTCAGGGTGGGCGCGCGGCGGGGAAACCCCTGCATTGTCGCGTTTTCAGCCGCGCGGGGCAAAGCCGTGCCATACGCGGCGGTACTGCACGCCGGCAACGCTGTGATCCATGCGCGGAGCACGTGGATCTGCGGAAACATCGGCGCGCGTGGGTGGAACCCGAGCATCGCCCAATAAAAAAGACGCAGCCTCGCGGCTGCGTCCATCGTGAGCCCAACCGGGAGAGAGTCGGCGGGACTTACTTGACCTCGAACTCCTGCGGCGATCCGGCCGCCTTACCATCGACCATGACTTCGGCGCGGTACTTGCCGGCCGGCCAGCCATTGGCATTCTTGAAGGTGATGTTGGTGGTCTCTGCGCCGCTGGTGTTCAGGGTCGCGTTCTGTTCACCGGCCACCTGGCCATCCTGGAAGGTCAGCTTGGCGCCGACATTGACGTTGCTGGCGGCGCCGTCGGTCTTCACCGAGACGACGACATCGTCCTTCGGCGCGAACAGTGCCGTCGGCGCGACCGACTTGTCTGCGGCGGCGGTCTTGCCGACGGTGACGGCGGACACGGCGACGGTGGCGGCAGCCATCGGCGGCGGTGCGCCGGTCATCGGTGCCGGCGCCGGCTCGGCGGGCGCCGTGGCGGCCGGCATGGCGTTGGTGTCGGTCGACTCTTCCTTCTTCTTGCAGCCCACCAGGGCGACGCTGCCCAGCAGCGCGGCCATCAGGGCATTCTGGAGCGGGGTGGTCTTGATCATGCGGGGTTCCTCCCAGGGATTGTCGGACGGCGAATCGATCGCCGGCATTACTTCGGCGGCAGCTTCAGGGTCTGGCCCGGGAAGATCTTGTCCGGGTCATCCAGTACATCGCGGTTGGCTTCGAAGATCTTCTTCCAGGCGTTGGCATCGCCCAGATGCTGCTTGGCGATCTTCGACAGCGAATCACCCTTCTGCACGGTGTAGGTCTCGCCACCCACCACGTCGGCGGTACTGTCCACCGAGGCACTGACGCCGGAGAAGTCCGCCTTGGGGACCTGCTGGGCGGTACTGTCGACGCTGCCACTCACGCCGGAGAAATCGGCCTTCTTCTCGGTACTCATCCACACACTCCCGTCTGTATGACTACATGGCTGGCACGGTGTCATAGAGGTTGTTAAATGGGGATGGTGCCGATGTGAAGCCGCCACCGGGGCCGGCTGAACAATCGGGGCGGAACGCCGCCGCTGCGCTCGCCGGGCATGGCCCGGCGCTACCGGTAACCGCCTGCGGCGGTTATTGGCGCAGCTCGCGGTAGGTCGCGGCCGGGGCGGCGATACCGGGGCTGGCACGCCAGGGATTGATGTCCAGGCCGCCGCGACGGGTATAGCGGGCCTCCACTTCCAGCCACTGCGGGTGGCAGCGCGCGGACACCTCGCTGAAGATCCGCTCAACGCACTGCTCGTGGAACTCGGCGTGCTCGCGGTAGCTGACCAGATAGCGCAGCAGGCCGGCGCGGTCGATCTTCGGGCCGCGGTAACGCAGGCTGACCGTGGCCCAGTCCGGCTGGCCGGTGACCGGGCAGTTGGACTTCAGCAGGGCCGAGACCAGGGTCTCCTCCACCACCTCGCCCGCATCGGCCACCAGGAAGTCCGCCTGCGGCGGGCCGTAGCAGTCGATCTCCAGGTCCAGGCCGTCGATGGACTCGCCGAGCGGCGACTCACGCAGGCCCGGCAGGCCGAACTCGACCTGGACCGGCGCACCGGCGCAGCCCGACAGATCGGCGACGAGGCGCGCACGCAGGGCCTCGGCGCTGTCGATGCGGGTGCTGTTGAGGGAATTGAGGTACAGCTTGAACGACTTCGATTCGATCAGCCGCGGCGAGGTGCACGGCACCTGCACGGTGGCGACAGCGACCTGCGGCTTGCCACGCGGGTCGAGCCAGCTCAGCTCGAAGGCATGCCAGCGGTCATGACCGACGAACGGCAGCGCGGCATCATCGAGGCCGATCTCGGCGCGGGCGCCGCTGCGGGGGATGGGAAACAGCAGGCCGGGATCGTACTGCGACGGGTAACTGACCTCGCGACCGAGGCTGGAATCCTGTGGGGTGTTCATGCTGCTCATTGTATCGCGCGGAAGGCGGGCCTTCGGCCTGCGCGGCCAACGGCGGAGCCCCTCCGTGGTGGATGGGTTGGCTGGTCGCAGAAGGCGGTCTATCGGCGTGGCCGGGTGGGCAGGCGGGTCGGGGGACGCCGTAAACCCATCCCTGGGGGCTTGGCCGCGGCATCCATGCCGCGGACACCCCCGCCCCGCCTGCCCACCCGGCCCCTGACAGTTTCCTGCGCGCGGCCGCCACCACGGGAAAGATCAGGAGAATCAAAATCAAAAGCCGATCCTTCAGACGTTCATGACGTCCGCCGTGTCGACCAAGGTCGACACCTACCAACAGCCGCGTGAACCTGTCGGGGGTGGGGCGGTGTGGGCCTGCAGGACCGTTGGCGCCATGGATGGCGCCATCGAGCCCCCATGGATGGGTTTACGGCGTGTCCTGCAGGCCCACACCGCCCCGCCCAACCAGTAGAAATCCAGCACCGCTTTTGACGTTGACGTTGACGTTGATTCAAGCGGGTGCAGGGCTGCAAGCCCTGCCGGAAACCCTCACCCCGCAGGAGCACCAGCACCGTTCAAGTAATCCAGGCTCACCTGCAGCAGCGCACGGAAGCCGACATCCAACGCCTTCTCATCCAGCAGGAACTTCGGCGAATGGTTGGCCGGCGCTGTCGCCGGATCGATGCCGACACTGGTCGAACCGACGAAGAAGAACATGCCCGGCACTTCCTTCGCGTACAGCGAGAAGTCCTCCGCCCCCATCTGCAGCGGCGGCTCGTACACGTTGTCCTTGCCCACCACCGCCTGCAGGCTCGGCAGCATGCGTGCGGTCAGGGCCGGATCGTTCACCGTGGCCGGATTGCCTTCCGATTCGTAGATGTCGGTCACCGCCTTGGCGCCATGTGCCGCTGCAGTGTGCTCGGCGACATTGCGCAGATCGGCAAAGATCTGCTGGCGCATGCCTTCGTCGAAGGTGCGGATGGTGCCGACCATTTCCACTTCATCGGGAATGATGTTGTAGCGGATGCCGCCGTTGATGGCGCCGAAAGTCAGCACCGCCGGCTGCTTGGACAGGTTGGCGCGGCGGCTGACGATGGTCTGCGCCGTGCCGATCAGGTCGGCGGTGGCCACGATCGGGTCCACCCCGTTCCACGGCGCCGATCCGTGCGTCTGGCGGCCGATCACCTTGATGCCAAAGCGGTCGGACGCGGCCATCAGCGGGCCACCGCGCACCGCGATCTGGCCCGCCTGCACGCTGGAGAACACGTGCAGGCCGAACACCGCTTCAGGCTTGAAGTCGGCGAACAGGCCTTCCTTCAGCATCAGCGCGGCACCGCCCTCCTCCGGCGGCGGCGCGCCCTCCTCCGAAGGCTGGAAGATCAGCATCACCTGGCCCGGCAGGTCCTTCTTCATCGACACCAGCGCTTCGGCGACCCCAAGCAGGGTGGCGGTGTGCGCGTCATGGCCGCAGGCATGCATGACGCCTACGGTCTGGCCGCGGTACTGCGCGGTGGCCTTGGAGGCGAACGGCAGGCCGGTCTGTTCGGTCACCGGCAGCGCGTCCATGTCGGCGCGCAGGGCGATCTTCGGGCCGGGCCTGCCGCCTTCGATGATCGCCACCACGCCATGGTGGGCGATGCCGGTCCGCGGCTTCAGGCCCATCGCGCGCAGGCGCTTGGCGACCTCGGCGGCGGTGCGCTCCTCGCGGTTGGACAGCTCCGGGTGCTGATGGAAATCGCGCCGCCATTCCACCACCTTGGCCTGCATGCGCTGCGCGGCGAAGGCGACCTCCGGGCGCTGCGCGTCCTGGGCGTGGGCAAGGGCCGGCAGGGCCAGCAGCAGGGCGGACAGCAGCAACGAAGGACGCATCTCGATCTCCACGCAAGGGGGGCCTGCACCTGAATGTAGGGCAACGCCGCCGTTACGGGAACCTCCAGGCGCGCGCCCGGTCTTAGCGCCCGTCCCATCCGTCATGCAGGAAACCCGGTGGGCCACAGGTATGCTTTGCGCATTGCCACCCGGGGCGCTGCCCCGTCCAGCCCTCTTGGAGTCCTTGAATGTCACGTGTTTGGAAGATCGTGCTGCTGGTCGTGGCGGTGCTGGTGCTGGCCGTGGTCGGCCTGCGGGTACTCGGGGGTGGCAAGGACAAGGCCGCTGGCGCGGGCGCGGCGGCAGGCCGCGACGGTGAGGATCCCGCTGCCGGGCCGGTGCCGGTGACCGTGGTCGACGCGGTCCGCCAGGACGTTCCGGTCTATGCCAGCGCGCTGGGCACGGTGACGGCGATGAACACGGTCACGGTCAGCCCGCAGGTCGGCGGCCAGCTGATGAGCCTCAATTTCCGCGAAGGCCAGGAAGTGAAGCAGGGCGATGTGCTGGCGGTGATCGACCCGCGTACCGCCCAGGCCAGCTACGACCAGGCGGTGGCGTCCAAGCGCCAGAACGAGGCCCTGCTGGCCACCGCGCGCTCCAACTACCAGCGCTCCAATGCACCGGAGTACCGCCAGTTCGTCGCCAAAACCGATCTGGATACACAACGAAACCAGGTGGCACAGTACGAAAGCGCCGTGGCGGCCAACGAAGCCAGCATGCGCTCGGCACAGGTGCAGCTGCAGTACACCAAGGTCACCGCGCCGATCTCCGGCATCGCCGGCATCCGCGCGGTCGACGCCGGCAACGTGGTCAACGCCGGCACCGCGCTGGTCACCCTGACCCAGATCCACCCGATCCACGTGCTGTTCAACCTGCCCGAGCGCCAGCTCGGCGATGTCCGCCAGGCACAGGCTGCGGGCAGCGTGCCGGTGGCCGCGCTGGACCGCGCCGATTCGCATGTGCTGTCCGGCGACGGCAGGCTGGACGTGATCGACAACCTGATCAGCGCCGACAGCGGCACCTTCAAGGCACGTGCGATCTTCGACAACACCGACAACGGGCTGTGGCCGGGCCAGTTCGTCAATGTCCGCATGCAGCTGCGCACGATTGCCGGTGGCGTTGTGATTCCGACCCAGGCGGTGCTGCGCGGTCCGGACGGCGAATACGTCTACCTCGTGCAGGGCGACAACACGGTGAAGATGCAGACCGTGCGCAGCGGGGTGGAAGTGGGCGACAGCCAGGTGCAGATCGCCGAGGGCCTGAAGGGCGGCGAGCGCGTGGTCAGCGAAGGCCAGTTCCGGCTGAAGCCGGGCAGCAAGGTGACCGCGTTGAAGCCGGGCGAGACCCCGGCGGCCCCGACCGAGGCCGAACTGAAGGCCGCCGAACAGAAGAGTGGCGGCAGTGGTCGCCGTGGCGGTGGCCCGCGCTGAGCGCAGGCCAGCCCCTCTCCCCGCGCCGGCGATCCTGCCGGCGCTGCCATTGAAGTGCCAGCAAGGATCAGTCCGTGGGCTTTTCGACGATCTTCATCCGCCGCCCCATCGCCACCTCGCTGCTGATGGCGGGCCTGTTGCTGCTGGGCATCCTCGGTTACCGCAAGCTGCCGGTGTCGGCGCTGCCGGAAATCGATGCGCCCAGCCTGGTGGTGACCACCCAGTACCCGGGCGCCAATGCCACCACCATGGCCTCGCTGGTGACCACCCCGCTGGAGCGCCAGTTCGGACAGATCTCCGGGCTGGAGCTGATGACCTCCGATTCCTCGGCCGGGTTGTCGACGATCATCCTGCAGTTCTCGATGGACCGCGACATCGACATCGCCGCGCAGGACGTGCAGGCCGCCATCCGCCAGGCCACCCTGCCCTCGTCGCTGCCGTACCAGCCGGTCTACAACCGGGTGAACCCGGCCGATGCGGCCATCGTCACCCTGAAGCTGACCTCGGACACGCGCCCGCTGCGCGACGTCAACAACTACGCCGACTCGATCCTGGCCCAGCGCCTGTCGCAGGTGCAGGGCGTGGGCCTGGTCTCGATCGCCGGCAACGTGCGCCCGGCCGTGCGCATCCAGGTCAACCCGGCGCAGCTGTCGAACATCGGGCTGACCCTGGAAGAGCTGCGCAGTGCGCTCACCCAGGCCAACGTCAATGCACCCAAGGGCTCGCTGAACGGCAAGACCCAGTCCTACAGCATCGGCACCAACGACCAGCTGGCCAGCGCCGCCGAGTACCGCGACACCATCATCAGCTACAGGAACGGCCGCCCGGTGCGCCTGTCGGACGTGGCCGAGGTGGTGGACGGGGTGGAGAACGATCAGCTTGCCGCCTGGGCCGACGGCAAGCCGGCGGTGCTGCTGGAAGTCCGCCGCCAGCCCGGCGCCAACATCGTGCAGACGGTCGAGCGCATCCGCGCGCTGCTGCCGCAGCTGCAGGGCGTGCTGCCGGCCGATGTGCACCTGGAGATCTTCTCCGATCGCACCGAGACCATCCGTGCCTCGGTGCATGAAGTGCAGTTCACCCTGATCCTGACCATCGGCCTGGTGGTGGCGGTGATCTTCGTGTTCCTGCGCCGCTTCTGGGCCACGATCATTCCCTCGGTGGCGGTACCGCTGTCACTGGCCGGCACCTTCGCGGTGATGGCCTTTGCCGGCATGTCGCTGGACAACCTCTCGCTGATGGCGCTGGTGGTGGCCACCGGTTTCGTGGTCGACGATGCGATCGTGATGATCGAGAACATCGTGCGCTACATCGAACAGGGCAAGAGCGGCAAGGAAGCGGCCGAGATCGGTGCGCGCCAGATCGGCTTCACCGTGCTGTCGCTGACCGTTTCGCTGGTCGCGGTGTTCCTGCCGCTGCTGCTGATGCCTGGTGTCACCGGTCGCCTGTTCCACGAGTTCGCGTGGGTGCTGAGCATCGCGGTGGTGCTGTCGATGCTGATCTCGCTGACGCTGACGCCGATGATGTGCGCCTACCTGCTCAAGCCCGACGCGCTGCCCGAGGGCGAGGACGCGCACGAGCGCGCGGCGGCGGCCGGCAGGCAGAACCTGTGGACCCGCACCGTCGGCCTGTACGAGCGCAGCCTGGACTGGGTGCTGCGACACCAGCCGATCACCCTGGCCGTGGCGGCCGCGGCCCTCGTGCTGACGGTGCTGCTGTACGTGCTGATCCCCAAGGGCCTGCTGCCCGAACAGGACACCGGCCTGATCACCGCCGTGGTCCAGGCCGACCAGAACATCGCCTTCCCGCAGATGGAACAGCGCACCCAGCAGGTGGCCGAAGCCCTGCGCCAGGACCCGGACGTGACCGGCGTGTCGGCCTTCATCGGTGCCGGCAGCATGAACCCGACGCTCAACCAGGGCCAGCTGTCCATCGTGCTGAAGGAACGCAGCGACCGCGATGGGCTTGATGAGATCCTGCCGCGCCTGCAGAAATCCGTCGCCGGCATTCCGGGTGTGGCGCTGTACCTGAAACCGGTGCAGGACGTGACCCTGGACACCCGCGTGGCCGCCACCGAGTACCAGTACTCGCTGTCGGACGTGGACAGCGCGGAAGTCGCGCTGCAGGCCACGCGCCTGACCGAAGCGCTGCGCCAGCGCCCGGAACTGGCCGACGTCGACAACAACCTGTCCAACCAGGGCCGGGCGCTGCAGCTGGACATCGACCGCGACAAGGCCAGCGTACTGGGCGTGCCGATGCAGACCATCGACGACACGCTCTACGATGCCTTCGGCCAGCGCCAGATCTCGACCATCTTCACCGAACTCAACCAGTACCGGGTCGTGCTGGAAGTGGCGCCCGAGTTCCGCACCAGCACCGCATTGATGGAGCAGCTGGCGGTCGCCTCCAACGGTGCCGGCGCGCTGACCGGCACCAACGCCACCAGCTTCGGCCAGGTGACCTCCTCCAACTCGTCCACCGCCACCGGCATCGGCGCACAGAACACCGGCATCACCGTCGGCGCGGGCAGCATCATCCCGCTGTCGGCGCTGGCCGAAGGCACGGTCACCAGCGCGCCGCTGCTGGTCAGCCACCAGCAGCAGCTGCCGGCGGTCACCGTGTCCTTCAACGTCGCCGCCGGCTATTCGTTGTCCGACGCGGTCGAGGCGATCGAGCAGACCCGGGCCAGCCTGGACATGCCGGCCCACGTGCATGCGCAGTTCATCGGCAAGGCCGCCGAGTTCACCGGCAGCCAGACCGACGTGGTGTGGCTGCTGCTGGCCTCGCTGGTGGTGATCTACATCGTGCTGGGCGTGCTCTACGAGAGCTACATCCACCCGATCACGATCATCTCCACGCTGCCGCCGGCCGGTGTCGGCGCGCTGCTGGCGCTGATGCTGTGCGGGTTGAGCCTGTCGGTGGACGGCATCGTCGGCATCGTGCTGCTGATCGGCATCGTCAAGAAGAACGGCATCATGATGGTCGACTTCGCGATCGAGGCGCGTCGTGCTGGTGCCAATGCGCACGAAGCGATCCGCCGCGCCTGCCTGCTGCGCTTCCGCCCGATCATGATGACCACCGCCGCGGCCATGCTCGGCGCCCTGCCGCTGGCGCTGGGCACCGGCATCGGCTCGGAACTGCGCCGCCCGCTGGGCATCGCCATCGTCGGCGGCCTGCTGCTGTCGCAGCTGGTCACCCTGTACACCACGCCGGTGATCTACCTGTACATGGAGCGGTTCTCGGAGTGGCTGGCTCGCCGCCGCGAGCAGCGGGCGCTGCCCGACGGCGCATTGCAGGAGCCGCAGGCATGACCCCTGCCCCGCTGCAGGCGGCCGCACGATGAACCTGTCCGGCCCCTTCATCCGCCGCCCGATCGGCACCGCCCTGCTCGCCATCGGACTGTTCATGGTCGGGGTGATCTGCTACCTGCGGCTGGGCGTATCGGCGCTGCCGAACATCGAGATCCCGGTGATCTTCGTCCACGCCAGCCAGTCCGGTGCGGATGCCGCCACCATGGCGTCCACGGTGACCGCGCCGCTGGAGCGCCACCTCGGCCAGCTGCCGGGCATCGACCGCATGCGCTCATCGAGCTCGGAAGGCAGCTCGCTGGTGTTCATGATCTTCCAGACCGACCGCGATATCGATTCGGCGGCGCTGGATGTGCAGACCGCGATCAATTCGGCGCAGGCCGACCTGCCCTCGGGCATGGGGTCGCCGATGTACCAGAAGGCCAATCCGAACGACGATCCGGTGATCGCGATCGCACTGACCTCGCAGACCCAGTCCGCCGACGAGCTGTACAACGTGGCCGACTCGCTGCTGGCCCAGCGTATCCGCCAGATCGGCGGCGTCGCCTCGGTGGACATCGCCGGCGCCTCGACGCCGGCGGTACGCGTGGACGTCAACCTGCGCCTGATGAACGCACTCGGGCTGACCGCCGACGACCTGCGCAACGCCGTGCGCGCGGCCAACGTGACCTCACCCACCGGCTTCCTCAGCGACGGCAACACCACCACCGCGATCATCGCCAACGATTCGGTGGCCCGCGCGGCCGACTTCGCCGACCTGGTGGTCAAGACCCAGGGCGATGGCCGGGTGATCCGCCTGAAGGACATCGCCAACGTCTACGATGGCCAGCAGGACGCCTACCAGGCCGCGTGGTTCGACCACAAGCCGGCGGTGGTGATGTACGTGTTCACCCGCGCCGGCGCCAACATCGTGGAGACGGTGGACCGGGTCAAGGCACAGATTCCGGCGCTGCGCGATTACCTGCAGCCGGGCACCACGATGACGCCGTACTTCGACCGTACGCCGACCATCCGCTCGTCGCTGCACGAAGTGCAGATCACCCTGCTGATCAGCCTGGCGATGGTGGTGCTGACCATGGCGCTGTTCCTGCGCCGCCTGGCGCCGACGCTGATCGCCGCGGTCACCGTGCCGCTGTCGCTGGCCGGTGCCGCGCTGGTGATGTACGTGATGGGCTTCACCCTGAACAACCTGAGCCTGCTGGCACTGGTGATCGCGATCGGCTTCGTGGTCGACGATGCGATCGTGGTCATCGAGAACATCATGCGCCATCTCGATGAGGGCATGCCCCGCCTGCAGGCGGCCTTCACCGGCGCGCGCGAGATCGGCTTCACCATCGTCTCGATCACCGCCTCGCTGGTGGCGGTGTTCATCCCGCTGCTGTTCGCCAGCGGCATGATGGGTGCGTTCTTCCGCGAGTTCACCGTCACCCTGGTGGCGGCGATCGTGGTCTCGATGATCGTCTCGCTGACGCTGACACCGGCGCTGTGCAGCCGCTTCCTGAGCGCACATGATCACGCGGCTGCACCGTCGCGCTTCGGCCGCTGGCTCGATGCCGGGCACGAGCGCATGCTGCGTGTCTACACCGTGTTCCTCGACTTCTCGCTGCGCCACGCGCTGCTGCTGTCGCTCACCCCGCTGATCCTGATCGGCGTCACCATCTTCCTGTTCGGTGCGGTGAAGAAGGGCGCGTTCCCGCCACAGGACACCGGCCTGATCTGGGGCCGCGCCAATTCCAGCGCCACGGTGTCCTTCGAGGACATGGTCAGCCGCCAGCGCCGCATCACCGACATGCTGATGGCCGATCCGGCGGTGAAGACCGTGGGCGTGCGCCTGGGCAGCGGCCGCCAGGGCTCCAGCGCGCAGTTCAACGTCGAATTGAAGTCGCGCAAGGAAGGCCGGCGCGAAACCACCGCGCAGGCACTGGCACGGTTGAGCGCCAAGGCCGACCGCTACCCCGATCTGCAGCTGCGCTTGCGCGCGATCCAGGACCTGCCCAGCAATGATGGCGGTGGCAGCAGCCAGGGCGCGCAGTACCGCGTCTCGCTGCAGGGCAATGACCTGGCTGCGCTGCAGGAATGGCTGCCCAAGCTGCAGGCGGCGCTGAAGAAGAACCCGAAGCTGCGCGACGTCGGCACCGATGTCGACAACGCCGGGCTGCGCCAGAACATCGAGATCGACCGTGCCAAGGCGGCACGCCTGGGCATCTCGGTGGGTGCCATCGACGGCGCGCTGTACGGTGCCTTCGGCCAGCGCCAGATCTCCACCATCTACTCGGACATCAACCAGTACAGCGTGGTGGTCAACGCCCTGCCATCGCAGACCGCGACTCCGGCGGCGCTGGACGAGGTGTACGTGCGTGCGGGCAACGGCGACATGGTGCCGATCACTGCGGTGGCGCGTCAGGTCCCGGGCTTGGCGCCCTCGCAGATCACTCATGAGAACCAGTACACGACCATGGACCTGAGCTACAACCTCGCCCCCGGGGTCAGCATGGGCGAGGCCAAGGCCATCATCGACAGCACCGTGGCCGGCATGCGCATGCCCGGCGACATCCGCCTGGCCGATGATGCCGGCTTCGGGTTCAACTCCGACCCCAGCGACATGCTGATCCTGGTATTCGCGGCGATCCTGACCGTGTATCTGGTGCTGGGCATGCTGTACGAGAGCCTGATCCACCCGGTGACCATCCTGTCGACGCTGCCGGCGGCGGGCGTGGGCGCGTTGCTGGCCCTGTTCGGCACCGGCACCGAGCTGTCGGTGATCTCGATGATCGCGCTGGTGCTGCTGATCGGCATCGTCAAGAAGAACGCGATCATGATGATCGACTTCGCGCTGGTGGCGCAGCGCGAGCATGGCCTGGCCCCGCGCGAGGCCGCACGCGAAGCCAGCATCGTGCGCTTCCGTCCGATCATGATGACCACGATGGTGGCGATCCTGGCCGCGGTGCCGCTGGCGATCGGCCTGGGCGAAGGTTCGGAACTGCGCAGGCCGCTGGGCATCGCGATGATCGGCGGCCTGCTGTTCTCGCAGAGCCTGACCCTGCTCAGCACCCCGGCGTTGTACGTGATCTTCTCCTGCCTGGCCGACCGCTGGCGCGCGCGTCGCGCACGCCGACGCGAGGCCAGGCTGCTCAAGCGCGCGCAGCGGGCCTGATGCGATCCGCCGGGCATGGCCCGGCGCTACCAGGTGGGTGCGGACCGTTGGTCCGCACATCGTTGGGTTTGACGCGGCCTGGCGAAAAGAGAACAATTCGCATCCAGCCATGGTCCTGCGCCCCGTTGCGGCGCCCCGCTGCCCCTTGCCGGCACGCCTGCGTGATCCCAGCCACCGACCTTTCCCCCCATTGCATGGGTGGATGGCCCGTGGCCGTCCGCCGAGGATCCCGATCGATGCTGCCCACCCGTTCCCCCCGCCTGGCCGCGCTGGCCATTGCCCTGTCCGCGGCGTGCACCGCACACGCCGAAGCCCCGGCCGATACCCGCAGCGCCACCGACCTGGATGCAGTCAAGGTCATCGCCGAACGCACCCATACCGCCGCTGGCGCGCTGGGTGATCGCGCCCTGCGCGATACACCGTTCGCCATCACCGCGGTGGGCCGCGAACAGATCGAGCAGCGCCAGGTGGTCTCGCTGGGTGAAGCGTTCCTGCTGGACCCGTCGGTGACCACCCAGGTCAGCGCCTATGCCAGCGGCTGGAGCTCGCCGATCCGCAACCGCGGCATCGACCTGAACTACGACAGTTACCGGGTCAACGGCCTGCAGGTGTCATCGTGGGGCACCGAGTGGCCGCTGGAAGTGATGGAACAGGTCGATCTGCTGAAGGGCCCGGGTGGCTTCCTGTACGGCTTCGGCGCTCCCGGCGGCATCGTCAACTACATCACCAAGAAGCCCACCGAAACGCCGCTGTTCTCCGCGCAGCTCGGCTGGCGCGAACAGGGCATCGTCAGCGGCGGGGTCGATGCCGGCGGTCGTTTCGGCAACGAACAGATGTTCGGCTACCGCTTCAATGCCTTCCAGGAAAAGGGCGAAACCTTCAATGGCGGGCACATCGACCGCAAGGTCGGTGCACTGTCGCTGGATGCGCGCCTCAGCGATGCACTCACCTGGAGCGTCGATGGCGTGTTCCAGTCGCGCGACCTGCGCGAGGAATCGCCGCAGTACTACTTCCGCGACCTGACCTCGCCCCCCCGGCCGATCGCCGGCGATATCGACAACAGTGTGCCGGGGACCTACTACGACACCCGCTCCAGCCTGCTGTCGACCACGCTGGACTGGCAGATCAACAGTGACTGGAAAGCCAGCCTGAGCTATGGCGTCACCACCTCGTGGAACGACGTCAACAAGATCTTCGCCTATATCGACGATCCCAACGGCGACTATGACGTCAACGTCTACGAGCTGGGCGGCAAGAGCGAATGGAAGCTGGCCCAGGCCCTGCTGCAGGGCAGCTTCCGCACCGGCCCGCTGCGGCACCAGCTGGTGGCCGGGGTCAGCCACCAGACCGGGCTCGGCTGGGACCGCCCGTACGAGTGGAACCTGATCGGTCGCGCCAACCTCTACCAGCGCCATGCGATCCGCCACGATGCGGTCGGCTCGCGGGTGATGACCCGCGGCGATGAAACCGTGCAGCAGGCGGTGTTCGCCAGCGATACCGTCGATCTCGGCAGCGGCTGGTCGGTGCTGGCCGGCTGGCGCTACAACGACTTCGAAACCAAGGGCCGCTACCACACCTACCCGGTCACCCCGACCTATGCGCTGATGTTCAAGCCCAGCGAGGCGGTCACCCTTTACGCCAGCTACATCGAATCGCTGGAAGCCGGCAGCCGCGTCGGCAACAGCTACATCAATGCCGGCGACGTGCTGGACCCGACCATCAGCAAGCAGTACGAAATCGGTGCCAAGGTCGAGGCGGCGCGCTGGAACGCGAACCTGGCTGCCTTCCGGCTGGAGCGCGGCGCCAACATCGATGAGCTGACCGACGCCGGCAGGCGCCTGGTGCAGGATGGCATCACCCTGTATGAAGGTGTCGAGGCCAGTGCCGAGCTGCATCTGAGTGACGCGCTGAGCGTCGGCGGCGGCGTCACCTGGCTGGACCCGACCTACGACAAGCTGTCCCCGGCCAGTGCGGCGCAGGAAGGCAACCGCACCGCCGGCGCGGCGCGCTGGAGCGGTGTGCTGCATGCCACCTACCAGCTGCCGTGGGTGGATGGCCTGGAAACCTATGCCGCCGTGCGCTACTACGGCGATGTCTGGTACGACGCCGACAACACCCTCAAGCTGCCCGACTACACGCTGGTGAATGCGGGCATCGGCTATCGCCTGCTGGCCTCCGGGCACCCGGTGACCCTGCGTGCCAGCGTGGAGAACCTGGCCAACCGCAGGTACTGGTCCAACGCCGGTGTCGGCCTGCCACGCACCTTCGCGCTCAGCGTGCGTTTCGACATGTAACGGCCTCGGCAGCGCCGGGCCATGCCCGGCGGCTGCATGGCGCGGCGCTACCGGATTTCACCCGTGGCCCGTAATAATGGTGGCCGATCCTTTCGCCGAGCCTGCATGTCCGCACGCGAATCCCGCCTCAGCCGCCTGTGGGCGCACGAAAAGGCCAGCTATGGCCTGCGGGTGTTCATCGCCCTGACCGCGGCGCTGGCCGTGTGCTGGCATCTGGATGCGCTGACCGCATTGCCCGGCGTGTTCCTCGGCATCATCGCCAGCGCCATCGCCGAGACCGACGACAACGCGTGGGGCCGTACCAAGGCGGTCCTGCTGTCACTGCTGTGCTTCTGCATCGCAGCGGCCTCGGTGATCTGGCTGTTCCCCTGGCCGTGGATCTTCATCGCCGCGCTGGCGCTGTCCACCTTCGGCCTGACCCTGCTGGGCGCGCTGGGCGAGCGCTATGCCTCGATCGCCCAGGCCACGGTGACGCTGGCCATCTACACCATGATCGGCCTGGAGCAGCACGGCGCGCGCGATCTCCACAGCGCGCTGGATGCGGTCAGCCACCTGCTGGCCGGTGCCGTCTGGTACGGACTGCTGTCGATCCTGTGGACCGCACTGTTTGCCAACCGGCCGGTGCGCGAACGGGTCGCCCGCCTGTACGTGGAGCTGGGCCGCTACCTGCAGCTGAAGGCCGCGCTGTTTGAGCCGGTGCGTGAAGCCGACCTGCAGCGCCGCCAGCTGGACCTGGCCGAGCAGAACCGCCGCGTGGTCGGCGCACTGAACGAAGCAAAGGCGGCGATCCTGGCCCGTTTCGGCCGCTCCGGCCGGCCCGGGGTGAATTCCGGCCTGTACCTGCGCCTGTACTACATGGCACAGGATTTCCACGAACGCGCCAGTTCCTCCCACTATCCGTACGGCGCGCTGGTCGATGCGTTCTTCCACAGCGACGTCCTGTACCGCTGCCAGCGCCTGCTCGACCTGCAGGGGCAGGCCTGCGCACGACTGGGCGAAGCGATCCGCCTGCGCCGCCCGTTCGTCTACGGCGAGGCCAACCAGCAGGCCGGCCGCGACCTGGCCGATGCGCTGGGCTATCTGCGTGGCCAGCAGCGGCCGCAGTGGCAGCGCCTGCTCGGCTCGCTGGACCTGCTGGTGCACAACCTGCGCAGCATCGAGCGCCGCCTGCTGGACGCCGAACGTTCCGACGCCAGCCTGGACAACGTCGACACCCGCCTGCGCGACAGCAACCCGCACACGCTGCGCGAGATGGGCGTGCGCCTGCGCCAGCAGCTCACCCCGGGCTCGGTGCTGTTCCGCCACGGCCTGCGCATGGCACTGGCGCTGATCGCCGGCTTTGTTGCGATCCGCCTGTTCGATGCACAGAACGGCTCCTGGGTCCTGCTGACCATCGTGTTCGTGTGCCGGCCAAATTTCGGCGCCACCCGCCAGCGTCTGGCCCAGCGCATCGTCGGCACGCTGGCCGGCCTGGTGCTGACCTGGGCGCTGCTGCAGCTGTTCCCGCGGCTGGAAGTACAGCTGCTGATCGCGCTGCTGTCGGCCCTGCTGTTCTTCTTCACCCGCACCGACCGCTACCTGGTGGCATCGGCGGCGATCACGGTGATGGCACTGACCTGCTTCAACCTGATCGGCGACGGCTTCGTGCTGATCGTGCCGCGCATGGTCGATACGGTCCTGGGCTGCGCGATCGCCGCGGCGGCCGCCTTCCTGATCCTGCCGGACTGGCAGGGGCGGCAGCTGCACCGGGTGCTGGCGCGGGTGCTGGAGACCGCCGCGCGCTACCTGGAATCGGTGCTGGGCCAGTACCGCAGCGGCATGCGCGATGATCTGGCCTACCGCATCGCACGCCGCGACATGCACAACGCCGACGCGGCGCTGTCCACCGCGCTGTCGAACATGCTGCGCGAGCCCGGGCACGTGCGCCGCAACCTCGATGCCGGTTTCCACTTCCTGGCGCTGTCCAACACCCTGCTCGGCCACCTGTCTGCGCTTGGGGCACACCGTGACCAGGTGGACAGCTACGCCGGTGACCCGCTGGCGCTGGCCGCCGGCGAGCGCGTGCGCAGCGCCCTGCAGCAGCTGGCTGCCGCCCTTGCCGCGCAGCAGCCGGTGGCGGAGGACCACAACGATGCCGACCGTGCGGTCGCTGCGGAACTGGAACAGCTCGATGACAGCATGCCGCCCAAGCTGCAGCTGATCCGCACACAGATGGCGCTGGTGCTGCGGCTGTTGCCGAAGATTCGAGCGGCGGCCAATGGGGCGGTGCAGGGCCTGACCTGACCCCGGTGGCGCCGGGCCACGCCCGGCGAGTGCGCCGTTCCGTCGCGCGGAACCACCGCCGGGCATGGCCTGGCGCTACCGGCAACGCAACAGCGCGTTGCGCCACGCGCTGCATCCCGATCACACCGGCGGATCAATACTGGAACATCCCATGCCCCGGATGTCCCCCATGAAGATCGAACTCAGCGGTCGCACCGCGCTGGTCACCGCCTCCACCGCCGGCATCGGCCTGGCCATTGCCCAGGGCCTCGCGGTCGCCGGCGCACGCGTCATCCTCAACGACCGCAGCACCGGCAGCGTCGAGCGCGCACGCCAGCACCTGCTCGCCTCCGTACCGGGTGCCGACGTGCTCGGCATCGCCGCCGACCTCTCGGATGCCGCCGGTGTCGATACGCTGCTGGCCGGCCTGCCCAGGGTCGACATCCTGGTCAACAATGCCGGCATCTTCGGCCCGGAGGATTTCTTCGACACCGACGACGCCACCTGGGAACAGTACTGGCAGACCAACGTGATGTCCGGCGTGCGGCTGTCGCGCGCGCTGCTGCCGGCGATGGTCGACGCCGGCTGGGGCCGGGTGCTGTTCATCTCCTCCGAATCGGCACGCAACATTCCGGCCGACATGATCCACTACGGGGTCAGCAAGACCGCGCAGCTGTCGTTGTCGCGCGGCCTGGCCAAGCGCGTGGCCGGCAGCGGGGTCACTGTCAATGCGGTGCTGCCCGGCCCTACCCTGTCCGATGGCTTTGCCGCGATGTTCGAGGAGGAACGCGCGCGCTCCGGAAAGCCGCTGGAACAGATCGGCCGCGAGTTCGTGATGGCCCATCGCCCGGCCTCGGTCATCCAGCGTGCGGCAACGGTCGAGGAAGTGGCCAATATGGTGGTCTATCTCGCCTCGCCGCAGGCGTCGGCCACCTCCGGCGCCGCCCTGCGCGTGGATGGTGGCGTGGTCGACGATATCGTCTGAGGCGGAGGTGTGCGGACCAACGGTCCGCACCCGCCACGGTCCGCACCCACGGCGGATGGGCAGGAATGCTAGGCTGCGCCGGTCCAAGGAGGTTCCATGTCCGGTCACAACCAGTTCGCCCTGCTGCGCCAGCGCCGTTTCCTGCCGTTCTTCATCGTGCAGGGCCTGGGAGCCTTCAACGACAACGTCTACCGGCAGGCGATCATCGGCCTGCTGTTCTATCTCGGCGTTGCTGAAAGCGAGCGCACGCTCTACACCAACCTGGCACCGGCACTGTTCATCCTGCCGTACTTCCTGTTCTCCGCGCTGGCCGGCCAGGTGGCCGAGAAGCTGGAGAAATCACGGCTGATCGTCATCACCACCTCGATGGAGATCGTGATCATGTCGCTGGCGGCGGTGGGGTTCCTCACCGAGAGCCTGCCGGTGCTGCTGGTCGCGTTGTTCTGCACCGGCCTGCAATCCACGCTGTTCGGGCCGGTGAAGTACTCGGTGCTGCCCTCGGTGCTGCGGCCGGAAGAACTGACCGGTGGCAACGGCCTGGTCGAGATGGGCACCTCGATGTCGATCCTGACCGGCATGATCGTCGGCGGCCTGGTGTTCACCCTGGCCGGCACGCACGGCCCGATCGTCGCCGCCACCGCGGTCATTGCCCTGGCTGTCTGCGGCAACCTGGCCGCACGCATGATTCCCAAGGTCGATGCCGGCGCGCCGGACCTGAAGATCAACTGGAATCCGATCCCGGAATCGCTGGCCGTGCTGCGCATGGCGCGTCGGCAGAAGCCGGTGCGCAATGCCATCCTCGGCGTGTCCTGGTTCTGGTTCGTCGGCACCGTGCTGACCGCGCAGCTGCCGTCGTATGCCGTCACCCATCTGGGCGGCGAACCAACCCTGTACATCTTCGCGCTGGCGCTGTTCTCGGTGGGCACCGGCGTCGGTTCGCTGCTGTGCGAGAAGCTGTCGGCGCGCACCGTCGAGATCGGCCTGGTGCCGCTGGGCGCGTTCGGCATGACCGCATTCCTGCTCGACCTGTACTTCGCACGCGCCGGTGAAGCCACCGCGCAGGGCCTGTCGGTCGGCCAGTTCGTGCACCAGGCCGGCAGCGTGCGCATCATCATCGACCTGCTCGGCATCGGCCTGTTCACCGGCTTCTTCGTGGTGCCGCTGTTCGCGTTGATCCAGAGCCGCACGCCGAAATCGGAGATGTCGCGGGTGTTCGCCGCGCTCAACATCCAGAACTCCGGCTTCATCGTTGCCGCTGCCGTGCTGGGCCTGCTTGCGCAGCGCCTGCTGGGCTGGAGCATTCCGCAGCTGTTCCTGGCGTTGGCCATCGCCAATGCGCTGGTGGCGATCTACATCTTCACCATCGTCCCCGAATTCCTGATGCGCTTCCTCAGCTGGGTGATGGTGCGCACGCTGTACCGCCTGCGACCGCAGGGCATTGAAGACAACGTGCCCGACGAGGGCGCTGCGCTGCTGGTCTGCAACCACGTCAGCTACATGGATGCGCTGATCCTGTCGGCGACGATCCCGCGCCCGGTCCGCTTCGTCATGTACTACAAGATCTTCAACATCCCGGTGATGCGCTGGATCTTCCGCACGGCCAAGGCGATTCCGATTGCGGGTGCGCGCGAGGACCCCGCGTTGATGCAGCGCGCGTTCGATGAGATCGATGCGGCGCTGGCCGAAGGCGAGCTGGTATGCATCTTCCCCGAGGGCGCGCTTACCCGCGATGGGCAGATCGCCCCGTTCAAGTCCGGGGTCGAGAAGATCCTGGAGCGCCGCCCGGTGCCGGTGGTGCCGATGGCACTGCGCGGCATGTGGTCGAGCATGTGGAGCCGGCGCGACACCCGGCTGGGCCGCATGCGCGTGCCGCGGCGCTTCCGGGCCACGATCGAGGTGGTCGCCGGCCCCGGCGTGGAGGGCCGCAGCACCGACGCGGCGCGCCTGGAAGCACAGGTCCGGGCGCTGCGCGGCGACCACGCCTGAGGGCCTTGCGCGCGTTCAAAAGGTGCACGTAGACTCGGCGGAGGCCACGGAAGCGGCCTGGCATCCATCACAGGGACGGCATCAATGGACTGCAGGGTAGATTTCACCCGGGGGATCGAACAGCACCTGCTCTCGCCTGGCGGCTCGCTGGCGGGCTGCATCGGCATGCTGCGGCGGGAGGAGCTGATCGCGTGGATGCGCAGCTGCATCCTTGAAGAACTCTGCGGCCACGGGCAACCCAGTCAGGAAGCGTTCGCCGTCACCCTGGCGCAGGGCCCTTCGTGGCAGTTGAAGGTGGTCCAGCAATCGATCAATACGCGGTTCCTGTACACGCAGCCGTTCGAACTGATTGTCATGCCGTTGAACGGCGCCCTGACAGTGGATGCCTATCAGATCGACCGCCCTCCGGCACTGGCCGAAGGGAGCCGGATCCAGCATCAGGGGCGCAGCGTGCTTGAACCGGGAACTGCCCTGCTCTGCGGTGCATCCGGCACTGTCCACGATCTGCGCATCCAGCAGCCCACGCTGGTGGCCAAGCTGATCGGCGCGGTACGCGAGCCGCTGCAATGGATGATCGACCGCGGGAGCGGCGAGGTCATCCAGGCCATTTCATCCAGCCCGGTGCACTCCGAGCTGGAGATCATGGCCCGCACGCTGGGCGCGCTGCGCGACGGCGGCGCCGACACCCTGGCCAGTCTTGCCACCCATGAGAGTCATTTCGTGCGCTGGTCCGCAATCCAGGCGATGGGCCGTGTCGACGCACAGCAAGCGCTGCAGCTGCTCGATCACGCCCGCACCGATGCGCACCCACAGATCCGGCAAAGCGCCAGCAGCGTGCTGGCCCGCCATGCACAGGCGCGTTCCTGATGGCCATCACACCGCAGCTTTCTGCCGACATCACGCCGCTCGGCCTGGAGGAATTCATCGCCCTGGCGCGCAGGCAGGTGGATGTGAACGAGCCGGAGAGCGCCCTGCAGCTGGCCGATGCGCTGGCCGGCCTGGCCCTGCACCCACACCTGATGCGCGATGCGATCCAGAAACAGGTAAACGCCTTCCTGCAGGGAAACCGCCAGGTCAGCTACACCCCGCAGTCGATCATCCTCGGCGGTACCGAGCACTTCTACGTCCGTGCCAACATCTGGACACCGCCCCGGCTGGCCGGCGCGATCCGCGAGCAGGAAGAGCGGATCTTCTCCTACAACCTGGCGCACGACCACAACTTCGCATTCCTTACTGCGGGCTGTTTCGGTTCCGGTTACCGCACCGAGATCTTCGACTATGACCCCACCCAGGTGGTGGGCTACGTCGGTGAACGCGTCGAACTCACCCCCCTCGAGGAAACCACGCTGCCCAAGGGCAAGGTGATGTTCTACCGGGAACGTCGCGACATCCACATACAGCACGCGCCGGCGGAACTGTCGATTTCGTTGAACCTGATGCTGCTGTCACCGCGCAGCCAGCATACCGAGCAGTACTTCTTCGACACCACCCAGGGCGTGATCTCCGGCATTCCGGAAGCCGCCTACGTGTATCGCCGGGCGTCCCTCGCTGCGCTGCTCGGCGCAGTGGGCGACGAACACGCGCTGCCCACCCTGCATGGGCTGCTGGACGAGCATTCCAACCGGCGCGTGAGGGTCTCGGCGCTGCAGGCCATACATCAGCTGCAACAGCGGGCCAATCAGCGCTGCGACACTGCAGAGCGCTTCGTCGACGACAGCGATCCGCTGATGGCGATGGCCGCGCGCAGTCTTCACGACGGAGCCGCGCTGGATGCCGGCCTGGACCTGGCCAGCGCTGCGGACCTCTACAAGCGCGATTGAAGCGCATGCCCCCGGGCGCCGATACCTCTCGGCGGCGCCTGTCTTTCTTCCCGAGAGGCTTTCATCCAAAAGGACTGCGAATGAACAACGAACTGCTGCTGGAAATCGAAGACCTGCCGACCACTGTCGCTCCGACCGGCGTGTCCGACGGTGTGATCGGGCTGTTCCAGATCCTGCTGCTGTGGCCGCAGGAAGCCAACTGAGTCATTCCCCAGCGGCCGGGCGCCTGCCCGGCCGCTGCTGGCGGGGGGGTGCGATGGACGACCGGTGTCTGGGGTGCCAAGATTGCGCGCACCCTCATTCAAGGAAAGACCCATGAGCACCCCGCAACCGCCGCAGGCCCATAGCGGCGCGATCCCGACCTACATGACGCCGTCGATCATCCTGACGGTCGCCTCCTTCATCGTCTGCTGCCTGTCGTGCGTCAGCATCCTCGGCATCGGCACCGGCATCGTGGCCATCGTCTTCGCCAACAAGACCAGCAAGGCGCTGACCCTGGGCGACATCGCCGCAGCCCAGGCCGCATCGCGCACCGCGAAGATCTGGATGTGGGTCACCGCCGGCCTGCTCATCCTGGGTCTGCTGGTCTGGATCATCTCGCTGGCGACCATGGGCGTGGACGGCTACATGATGCAGCTGCAGCAGTTCCAGCAGCAGCTGGAAAACAGCAGGTAATGCGCTCGTTCCAGCTCCCCCGCTGGAGCTGGCTCGCGTTGCCGCCGGCGCTTGCAATCGCCGGCGGCGGCGCGTGGTTGCTGTACCGGATCGACCCGAACGGCACCGACAGCCCGTTCCCGCCCTGCGCCTTCCGCGCGGTGACCGGTTTCTACTGCGTCGGCTGCGGCGGTACCCGCTGCGCGCATGCACTGCTGCACGGGGACCTGGCAACCGCGTGGTCGATGAATCCGCTGCTGGTCATCCTGGTCGCACTGCTGCCCTTTGTGGCGGCATGGTGGATGGGCTATCGGCCGCGCTGGCTGCAGCCACTGATGCAGCTGCTGCAGAAACCGGCGTTCTGGCTGACCCTGCTGCCCCTGTTCTGGATTGCCCGCAACCTGCCATGGCCACCCTTCACGTCGCTGGCGCCGCTCTAGCGGCCTTGGTCACCGGGTGCCGCAGAGCACGCTGCGTCCACGCACGGGGTTGATCTGCTGATCGTCACCGCAGTACTGCAAGGCTGCAGGGCGGCACGCTCCCTGCCGGCAAGCTCAGGTCACCCAGCCGGCAATCACCAGCAGCGCCAGCACCGCCAGCCACAGCAGCAGCATCCGCCACACCAGGCTCATCGCGTCGCGCAGGTCCGGCAGCCGCTGCCATACCGGCAACAGGCCTGCCTCGGTGTAGTCATGCGCATCCTCGCGCAACTCGGCGTTGACGCTGGCCCGTGCCACCGCGCCGAGGAAGCCGATGCCGCCGGCCAGCTGTTCCCCGTGGGCCTGCCGCCACGCCTTCCAGGCCGTGTCGAAGTTGCCGACCAGCGCCATCGAGAACGCCATCAGCTGCGCCACCGGCCATTCGATCCAGCCCAGCAGCCGCTGCGCCAGCGCCAACGGCTCCACCGGCACGCGCGCGCGCATCGGGCTCTCGGCCATCAGCGCCAGCAGCCGGTACCCCAGCGCACCCACCGGGCCCAGCAGCAGGAACCAGAACAGCACCGCGAACCAACGGCGCAGCGCGTTGAACACGGTCGCCTCGACCAGCGAGGGGATGTCGTCACGCAGGCTGCCGCCGGCCGCCTGCAGGTTGCGCACGGCGGCCTGCCGTGTCGCTGCATCGTCGGCGTCGATGACCGCTTCGATATCACGGTCGAGGTCACGCGGCCCCCAGCACCAGGCCAGCACCGCAACGCCCAGCAGCAGACCCGGCAGCCCGAACAGTACCCCCCGCAGCGCCCACGCCAGCAGGCCCAGCACCAGCAGCGGCGGCACGATCGCCAGCGCTACGCCGGCGGGCCCCTGCCA
Source organism: Stenotrophomonas sp. 704A1 (assembly GCF_030549525.1). Lineage (NCBI taxonomy): Bacteria > Pseudomonadati > Pseudomonadota > Gammaproteobacteria > Lysobacterales > Lysobacteraceae > Stenotrophomonas > Stenotrophomonas tuberculopleuritidis. The sequence continues at coordinate 4,289,061 of NZ_CP130831.1, forward strand.
GACACGGCCACCGTGCGCGTCCAGCCAGCCCAGCCAACGCCGGAAGCCGTCGAAACGGCGCAGCGATGCTGCAGCGGCCGGGGCGACATGGCCCAAGGCCAGTGCCACCAGCACGGCAACCAGGGTGGTGAACATGGCAGGTCTCCGGGGAAAACAAGCGTTCGGCGCCGCTACCTTACCTGTCGCAGCGGCCTCCTCAGCAGTGAACCGCACTGTAACCCGCAGCGTGTTCAGGTGGCGGCAATGCTGGCCGCTGCCGACCCGCCCAGCACCGCACTCAGGCCTGCTGCTGGCGGTACCAGTGCTCGATCAGGCCACGCGAGATCGAGATCGGCGGGGACAGCCGGATGCCCTCACCGTCGTCCTCGACATCGCGCGCCAACGCCGCGCCGACCTCGTCGGCGGTAAACCAGCGCGCATCTTCCAGTTCGCCATCCACGGTCGGCATGTCGTCCTGCGCCTGCGCGCGGAAGCCGATCATCAGGGCACCGGGGAACGGCCACGGCTGCGAACCGAGGTATTGGCAGGCGGTCACCCGCACCTTGCTCTCCTCGTGCACTTCGCGCACCACGGTCTGTTCGAAGGTCTCGCCGGGTTCGACGAAGCCGGCCAGTACCGAGTAGCGGCGTGGCGCCCAGTTGGACTGGCGGCCCAGCAGCAGCCGGCCCTGGTTTTCCACCGCCACGATCACCGCGGGGTCGACACGCGGGTAGTGCTCGGTACCGCACTGCGCGCAGCGGCCGACGAAGCCGCCACGGGCGAACGTGACGGCGGTCGCGCAGACGCCGCAGAAGCGGGTGCGCGACTGCCAGTACGACATGCCGCGCGCATAGCTGAAGGCGGTTGCATCGGCCACCGTCCACAGCAGCGCCGCCTGGCGCAGGTCGAGCCGGCGCGGCGCGGTGGTGGTGACATGCGCTGCCTCGAGCGAGAACCACGCCTGCTCGCCGCGCAGGCCGAGGAAGATCGCAGCGCCAGGGCCGCCACCGATATCGGCGCCGGTCAGCGGCAGCGGCTGGTCGTCGTCGCCGGTGAAGGCCGTGCCATCCTGGTCCAGCACGAGAATGCGCGCATCCGGCCACAGGCGTGCCAGGGCATCGGCATCATCGCGCAGGGCATCGGCGCGCTCCAACGGTTCGCCCACGAAGGCAAAACCGGAAAGCGTCGAAAGGGTGTTGGGCATCCGACAAGCCTGCCGCCAAACGCCGCAGGTGGCAAGGTCGGCGCTGTGCGCAGTCTGCCGGTGTCGTCCGCAGGCGCAGCACAGCCACGCGTGGCGTGGCGTGGCTGTACCGGATGCCCGCGGCACGCGCTTACATGCTGAAACTGCTGCCGCAGCCGCAGGTGGTCTTGGCGTTCGGATTGCGGATCACGAACTGCGCACCGGTCAGGCTTTCGGTGTAGTCCACTTCAGCGCCCATCAGGTACTGCAGGCTGAGCGGATCGACCAGCAGGGTGACCCCGCTGGTCTGCACGGCGAGGTCATCCTCGGCACGGTTCTCATCGAACTCGAACCCATACTGGAACCCCGAGCAGCCGCCGCCTTCGATGTACACGCGCAGCGCCAGGCCGGGGTTGCCCTCGTCCTGGATCAGGTCCTTGACCTTGGCCGCAGCGGCTTCGGTGAAGTTCAGCGGCCGGTCCAGCGACTGGTAATCGGGCGCGGCAACCGGCGCGGTGCCGGGCAGGGAAACTAGCGTGCTCATGGCTCCAGCATGGGGGCGCCAGCGATGGCTTTCAAGCCATCGCCTCGGCCAGCTTGCGGCGCGCAGCGGTGTCCTTGCCGTCGGCCGCGTCCTCCTCCGGTGCCGGCAGCGCCTGCATCGGCGCGCTGGCGTGGATCAGCCGCCCATTCAGCTGGGCACCGGCGTTCATTTCCACCACCTGGTAGTGGACATTGCCGTTGACCCGCGCGCTCGGGGTCAGCTCGACCTTCTCGCTGGCATGCACGTCACCGTCGAGCCGGCCACTGATGACCACCACCTGGGCGCGGATCTCACCTTCGATCACGCCATGCTCGGCGACGGTCAGGGTCGCGCCACTGGCGCCTTCCTGGGCGATCACCTTGCCGTGGATGCGGCCTTCCACGTACAGGCCACCACTGAATTCCACATCGCCGCGGATCACCACCTGGTTGCCGATCAGGGCATCCACCACCAGCTGGCCATCACGGCTGGACTTGCTGCTTCCGAACATCTGCCTACTCCCCTTTGCTGGCCGGTGCGCCGGCCTGTTTCCAGTCGAATACCTGCGTGGCGCCCCCCGCACCACCTCCCAATGTCACCCTCACCCGTTGCGGGGTGAAGTCAGCCGGCAGCATCACGCTGCCGGTGAGCTGCTGGAAGTACCGGAAGGAATAGTCCTGTCCCGGCACCTTGCTGCGCTGGTGCAGCTCGTCCCAGCTGATGGTGGCCAGCTTGCCGTTCTTCACGCCTTCCACGGTGAAACGCATCTGGCCCTGGCTGATCGCGCCGCGGTTGAGGTTCTGGGTCAACACCACGCTGTACTGCCAGGTGCCGGCCGATTCGGGGCTGAACTCGATCGAATGGGTGTTCAGGCCCTTGCGCTGGCTGGTCGAGCCGACCAGGCGCTCGTAGAAGGCGACGTCGGCACGCAACCCGGCGATCTCCTCGTCCCGTTCGGCCAGCGAGGACTGCACTTCGTTGTTGGCGGCGCGGCTGATGCGGTCGGAGGCTTCCAGCGTGGCCTGCTTCTGGCGCAGTTCGGTCAACTGCGCCTGCAGCGTCGCGGCGCGCTTCTCGGCCGCCTGCAGTCGCTGGCCCTGTTCGCCGCGCGGCGCGCCCAGCCAGCAGCCCCCCAGCACGGCCAGCACCAGGCTGAGCAGCCAGATGCCGCCGATCACCAGCAGGCGGCGGCGGTCGGCCGGCGGTTGCGGCGCGCCGGGCAGGCGGACCTGCACGCGCATGGGAGGGCGATTGTTCATGGGTGGTCTCCGTGGCATCGCAGCGGCGACGCCAGCACGGCCCCTGTAGCAGACGACGGGCTAGTGTATGACAGGAACGGCGGGATTCCGTTGTGACGGCCGGACCCCGGTTGTGGTGTTCAGCGACGTCATCGTCGATAGTGTGGCACCCCGCACAGTTCCGCCGCCGGAGCCCGCCATGACCGAAGCCCACCTGTTCGTGATCGGCATCCTGCTGGCCTGGCTGGCCGGCATCCGTGTCTACCTGACCGTGTTCGGTGTCGGCCTGGCCGGCCTGCTGGGCTGGGTCGAGCTGCCGCCTGCCCTGCAGGCCACCGAGTCGTGGTGGGTGCTGGGCACCTCTGCGGCGCTGGCCGTCGCTGAATTCTTCGCCGACAAGATTCCCGGCGTGGACTCGGCCTGGGATCTGGTCCAGACCCTGGCGCGCGTGCCCGCAGGCGCCTTCCTGGCGGCGGCAACCCTGTCGCCCGATGGGGATCTGGGCACCGGCGCACTGGTCGCCGGTGCCGGCGTCGCGCTGGCCAGCCATGGCCTGAAGGCCGGTACCCGCGCGCTGCTCAATACCTCGCCGGAACCGGCCAGCAACTGGGTCGCTTCGGCTGCCGAAGACACCGTGGTGGTCGGTGGCCTGGCGCTTGCCCTGGCGCATCCGTGGATCGCCCTGATCGTGGTGCTCGCCTGCAGCCTGGCCGGCGCGTTGCTGGTATGGCTGGTCTGGCGCGCCCTGTGGAGGGGCGTGCGCTGGCTGGCACGCAGCGGCACCGGTGATGGCCCGGGGCAGCCGCGGACCGGTTGACCCCCTGCCTTGCCGCATAATGGCGGCGAACACCAGGAGCATCGATGGCCGTCAACGAATCCGCCGCGCCTGCCCGCCCGGGACGCGCTGAAACCCCTCCGGCCGATCATTGGCAGCGCTGGACGACGCCTGCAGCCACTGCAGTCGTGCCCGCGGTCACCGAGCCGGTACGTGTGGTGCTGGAAGCGCCGCCGCGGCCGACCACCGGCGGTGATGCTCCGCTGGCGGCGCCACCGCCGTTGCCTGCCGCCGTGGCCGTGCCCGAGGCCGGCAACAGTGACCTGCCGCCCACCGAGGCCGATTCCCCGTACCGCGTGCTGATCGTCGAGGACGATCGCGCCCAGGCGCTGTTCGCACAGAGCGTGCTGCACGGCGCCGGCATGCAGGCGACCGTGCTCGGCGATGCTGATGGCGTGCAGCAGGCCATCCGCGAGCAGCGGCCCGACCTGATCCTGATGGACCTGCACCTGCCGGGCCTGGATGGCATGCGGCTGACCGCGATGATCCGCCAGCAGCCGGGCATGCAGCTGCTGCCGATCGTGTTCCTCAGCGGCGATCCCGATCCCGAGCGCCAGTTCGAGGTCCTCGACTGCGGCGCCGACGACTACCTGAGCAAGCCGATCCGGCCGCGCCATCTGATCGCCGCCGTGGCCAACCGCATCCGCCGGGCCCGTGCACAGGCCGCGACCCTGCCCGGCGCCACTGGCGCTCCGGCCACCAGCAATCCGGAAACCGGGCTGCCCACGCGCCACCACGTCCTGCAGCAGCTCACCACCTCGCTCGCCCAGCACGACCGTGGCGGGGTGTTCTTCGTCGAGGTCTCCAGCGCGCTGGGGCTGCGCGAGCGCTACGGCTACGCCGCCTTCGAACGGTTGATGGTGCAGGCCGGCCAGCGCCTGGCCGAGGCCGGCCACCCGCACCTGCTGGCGCGCCTGAACGACAACAGCTTCCTGCTGCTGGCACGCACTGCCGACGAGGACAGCCTGGAAACACTCGCCGGCACCCTGCGCGAACAGCTGTCGGCGCGTGCCTTCGTGATCCGCGATGACGAATCGGTTCACCTGCGCGGCGTGGTGGGTTACGCGCCGCTGTCGTCGGGCTTCAGCGATGCCAGCAGTGCGCTGGAGGCGGTGGAACGCACCACCCTGCAGGCGCGCCTGCTGAGTGCCGGCGTGGCCGGGCACGTGCACCGCGAGGAAATCACCGAGCAGGAGCACCTGGCACTGCTCGAAGGGCAGCTGGAGCTGGCCTACCAGCCGATCGTCGCGGTCGCCGGCGGCAGCAGCGCGCAGTACCAGCTGTTGCTGCGCCTGCGCCAGAACGATGGCACCGTGCTGACCGCGGGCCAGGTGATTCCGGCCGCCGAGGCCGCCGGCCGCATCGCCGATCTCGACCAGCAGGTGCTGGAGCACGCGATGGGCCTGCTCGACCTGTACCGGCATGCCACCCAGCCATTGAACCTGTTCGTCTCGCAGTCGCTGCGCACGCTGCAGCGCGATGCCTTCGCCGATTGGCTGCTGGAGTCGCTGCAGCAGCGCGACCTGCCCGGCTCCGCGCTGGTGATCGATGTGCGCCTGCCCGATGCCCTCATCCACACCGTGCCATTGCAGCAGTTCTGCCAGCGCATGGTCGGCGTCGGCGTGCGCTTCTGCCTGAGCCAGTTCGAGCCGGGCAGCGAGGCCAGTGCGCTGCTTGCCCAGCTGCCGTTGTCGTTCGTCCGGCTGGGCGCGCGCTTCTCCAGCAGCCACTCCAATCCCGAGACCCGGGAGGAGCTGCGCCAGGCGATCGCACAGGCGCACGCGGCCGGCCTGCAGATCATCGGCCAGCAGATCGAAGATCCGCAGGCGGCTGCCGCGATGTGGGTCGGCGGCGTCGATTACATCCAGGGCAACATGGTGCAGTCGGCCGGCAGCGACCTGAACTTCGACTTCCACAACGCGGTGCTCTGAGTGCCGCTGACGGCCGCCCTGCTGGCCGCGCTGGCACTGGCCATCGTCGCGCTGCTGGTACTGGGCCTGCGGCTGCGGGCGCGCAACCGGTCGCTGGCGCTGCTGCAGCGCGAGCGCATCACCCTGACCAGCGAACGCGACCAGCTGCGGCGGACCACCGAACGCCAGGGCCAGCTGGAGCAGCAGCTGCTGCAGGCCAAGCAGGCGGCCGAGGCGGCGGTACTGGCCAAGGGCGAGTTCCTGGCCACCATGAGCCATGAGATCCGCACCCCGCTCAACGGCATCCTGCCGATGCTGGAACTGATCGCACGCGGCCCGCTCGGCGAGGATCAGCGGCAGATGCTGGCCACGGCCTCGGCCAGCTCGCAGCAGCTGCTGCGCATCGTCGATGACATCCTCGACTACTCGCGGCTGGAAGCGCAGGCGCTGGAACTGGAGATCACCACGTTCAACCTGCGCGAACTGCTCGACGGCGTCGTGCAGCTGCTGCAGCGCGCCGCCGAAGCCAAGGGCCTGGCGCTGAGCCTGCAGCTGGACCCGGGCGTGCGCCTGCCTGTGCGGGGCGACCCGGTGCGGCTGCGCCAGGTGCTGGGCAACCTGCTGGCCAACGCGATCAAATTCACCGCGCGCGGCCACGTGCAGCTGCGCGTGCAGCGGCTGGGCGAAGGCCCCGCGCAGCATCTGCTGCGCTTCGAGGTCGTGGATACCGGCATCGGCATCGACGAGGCGCTGCAGGCGCGGCTGTTCCAGTCCTTCAGCCAGGCCGACGCGTCCACCACCCGCCTCTACGGCGGCACCGGGCTCGGCCTGGCCATCTGCAAGCGCATCACCGACCTGATGCAGGGCCGGATCGGCGTGCAGTCCACGCCGGGCCACGGCGCCACGTTCTGGTTCGAAGTGCCGTTGTTGAAGGTGCCCGGCGATCTGCCGGCACTGGCGCGTTCACCGGCGTCCCTGCTGTTGTTCAGCAGCGATGCGCACCTGCAGGCGCGCCTTGAACGTATCGCCGCGCACCACACCCTGCAGGTGCAGCCGCTGCACCGCCTGGAAGACGTGATCGAGCATCTGCGCACGGCGCCGCGTCCGGGCCGGAATGCGGCGGCATGGCTGCTGGTCGATGCACGCCAGCGCCGCAGCGGCGAGGCGGCGCTGCAACGGGCACTGGCCGAACGTGGCGACGACGATGCGCTGCAGGTGCTGTGGCTGCAGGACACCGCGCTGGCGCCACGGCCGCGCCAGCAGCAGCTGTGCAGCACCTTCAGCGATGCCGAGCTGCACGCGCTGCTGGCCCCCCCTGCCGCCACCGCGCGGCCGGCCGCGCTGCTGGCCGATGCGGCTGCGGCCACGCCCGCTGCGGCCTTGCCTGCACTGCAGCTGCGCGTTCTGCTGGTGGAGGACAACACGGTCAACCGGATGGTCGCCGAGCACCTGCTGCGCAGCTTCCACTGTCAGGTGCGCACTGCCGCCGATGGTGAACACGCGCTGGCGGCGATGCGCGAGGGCGCCATCGACGTAGTGCTGATGGATTGCCAGATGCCGGTGCTCGATGGCTACAGCGCCACCCGGCGCTGGCGTGACGAAGAGCGCGCGGCCGGGCAGGCGCGGTTGCCGATCATCGCCATGACCGCCAATGCCATGGCCGGCGATCGCGAACGCTGCCTGCAGGCCGGCATGGACGACTATCTGTCCAAACCGATCACGCGCGAGGCGCTGCATGCGCTGCTGCGACGCTGGGCGCGGCCTGCGCCGGCCATGGACATGGACGACCGCCCGCCGCCGGAGTTGGCCATGGCGGAGCCGGGGCCAGCGCCGTTGCAGGCCGGCGAGGCAGCGGGTGGCGCGCCGGCGGAGGCGACAACGCCGCCGCAGCCCGTGCTCGACCGCAGCGTGCTGGACGAACTGCACGCGGTGATCGGTGAGGTGGCCATGCAGATCGTGGCGGTCTTCCTGGAAGACGCCCCGCCTCTGGTGCAAGCACTGCAGCAGGCGGCACAGGGCAATGACATCGAGCGCCTGCAGGCGCTGGCGCACAGCCTGAAATCCTCCAGTGCCAATGTCGGCGCCGTGTCGCTGTCAGCGGTGGCGCGCCGGATCGAACACGAAGCGCGCAACGGCAGCCTGCAGCGCCCTGCGGTGGCAGTGGCGCTGCTGGTGGCCGAATTCGCGCGCGCGCGGGTGGCCTTGACCGGTTACCTGGCGCAGCAGCGCAGCGGCGCGGCCGGCTGACTCACTCCTCGAGCTTGCTCAGCAGGTACTTCGGCTCGCCGATACGCTCGATCAGGTCCAGCTGGGTTTCCAGCCAGTCGATGTGCTCTTCCTCCGAATCGAGGATCTTCACGAACAGCTGGCGGCTGACATAGTCGCCAACCGAGTCGGCATAGGCCACGGCGTCGCGCAGGGTGACCACGCCATCGCGCTCGAGCGACAGGTCGCACTGCAGGATCTCGGTCGGGTTCTCGCCGATGCGCAGCTTGCCCAGCGCCTGGAAATTCGGCAGGCCTTCGAGGAACAGGATGCGGTCGGCGAGCATGTCGGCATGCTTCATCTCGTCGATCGATTCCTTGTACTCGTGCTCGGCGAGCTCCTTGATGCCCCAGTTCTTCAGCATCTTGGCGTGCAGGAAGTACTGGTTGATCGCGGTCAACTCGTTGTAGAGGACCTTGTTGAGGAATTCGATGACCTTGGTGTCGCCCTTCATGGGGATGCTCCTGCACGCTGAAATCGCGGGCACTGTAACGCCTCGCGCGCGCCGATGAAGGAACGCGAATCGTGCGCATTGGCCGGCAGGGGCGGAAGTGAAGGTTGAAGCAACGCAGCGTCAAGGCGCTGCAGGCGGACTCAGGCGACCTGGGCCAGGCCCAGCACCGGCAGCGCCAGGTCGTGGGTCGCGCGCGCCTTGGCCAGCAGATCGCCGGCCATGTCCAGGCAGGAGCCGCAGGTGGCACCACAACCGGTACGCATGGTCAGCTCGGCCACCGACGTGACGCCATGGCTGGCGGCTTCGCGGATCTGGTGGTCGGTGACACCATTGCAGATGCAGACGTACACGGGCGGAAACCAGGGCAGCAGGCCAGTAGCGGCCTGGTCACTATTCCAATGGAAACGAGAATGGTTGTCAATCAAAGACCTGAACCATTCTCGATACCGTTCAGACGGTCAGGTGGCCGGTCCGTCGCTCTGCGCCTTCTTGGGCCAGTAGCCCCGGCTGCGCGGGCGCTTGCGCGGGCGGTCATGGCCGGCAGTGTGGCCGGGCATCCAGGCCTCGGCGGCGCTCTTGGGCATGGCACTGATGCCCTGCCCCGCCACTCCCTGGGCCAGCGGCGCCAGGTGCCGCAGGGCACGCGCGTAGACCCCTCGCTTGAACACCACCACGTGCTCGACCGGGTACCAGAAATCCACCCAGCGCCAGTGGTCGAATTCAGGCGAATCGGTATGGTCCAGGCGCACGTGGGCCTCGTCGCCGGTCAGGCGCAGCAGGAACCAGACCTGCTTCTGGCCGATGCAGACCTGCCGCTCGTTGCGACGGATGGCCCGTGCCGGCAGCTTGTAACGCAGCCAGCCCGGTGTCGCCCCCAGCACTTCCACGTGCTCGGGCAGCAGGCCGGTCTCTTCCTGCAATTCACGATACATGGCCTCGACAGGCGTCTCATCGGTGTTCATGCCGCCCTGCGGGAACTGCCAGCCATCCCGGCGCACACGTCGTGCCCAGAACACCTGCCCGTCCTGCCGCATCAGCACGATGCCGACGTTCGGTCGATAGCCGTCCGGATCGATCACGATGCGGACTCCTAAGAAAATCTACTGGTCGGGACTATCCCATGCCGTCTGTCGGCCCACAAGCACGGCACAAAACTGTTGACAGGCCCAGTACACATCAGCAGAATAGCGGGCTCACCAAGGCTATGTAGCTCAGCCGGTTAGAGCACAGCACTCATAATGCTGGGGTCGGTGGTTCGAGTCCACCCATAGCCACCACGTTGAAGTTGTCTTTCAATGTGAAAAGTGAGAAAATAGTTACACGCGACATTGCCCCGTCGCCAAGCGGTAAGGCACCTGACTCTGACTCAGGCATTCGGTGGTTCGAATCCATCCGGGGCAGCCAAATTAAACGCAAAAGGCCAGATCGAAAGATCTGGCCTTTTGCGTTTGATTTGGTCACGCATTCCACCTTATCCCCGCGCCTGTCGGCGCGCCCCCTTGAACAACAAGGGGGCTCTTCTCCAGAGAGAGGTCCGGGGTCGATATGCGAAGCCACGGGTAGTGCCGGTCGCTGGCCGGCAACCTGGAAATGCTTTACCCCCAGAACGACAAAAGCCCGGCCGAAGCCGGGCTTTTGCGTTTCCAGCCAGCGGGCTCCCGAAGGAGCCCAACCAGGCGCGGCAAATCAGCGCTTGGAGAACTGGGTGGCGCGGCGGGCCTTGTGCAGACCGACCTTCTTACGTTCGACTTCGCGGGCGTCGCGGGTCATGAAGCCAGCCTTGCGCAGCTCGGACTTCAGGGTTTCGTCGTACTCGACCAGAGCACGGGCGATGCCCAGACGGATCGCACCGGCCTGGCCGGTGGTGCCGCCGCCAGCGGCGGTGACCAGGATGTCGAAGCTTTCGGTGTTCTTGGTCAGCTCGAGCGGCTGGCGCACGATCATGCGCGCGGTCTCACGGCCGAAGAACTCGTCCAGCGGACGGCCATTGACGGTGATGTTGCCCGAACCCTTGCGCAGGAACACGCGAGCGGTGGAGGACTTGCGGCGGCCAGTGCCGTAGTTTTGAGTGATAGCCATGATTAGATATCCAGAACCTGCGGCTGCTGTGCGGCGTGCGGATGCTCAGTGCCGGCGTAGACCTTGAGCTTGCGGTACATCTGGCGACCCAGCGGGCCCTTCGGCAGCATGCCCTTCACGGCGATCTCGATCACGCGCTCCGGGTGGCGCTCCAGCGCCTGGGCCAGGGATTCGGTCTTCAGGTTGCCGATGTAACCGGTGAAACGGTGATACATCTTGTCCTGCAGCTTCTTGCCGGTGACGGCAATCTTTTCTGCATTGATGACGACCAGGTAGTCGCCGGTATCAACGTGCGGGGTGTAGACCGGCTTGTGCTTGCCACGCAGACGGCGGGCCAGCTCGGTGGCGAGACGGCCCAGGGTCTTGCCCTCGGCGTCGACGAGGTACCAGTCGCGCTGGACGGTCTCGTTCTTGGCAGTGAAAGTGCTCATGAAGAACTCTGGTTAGGTCGGGCTCATTGCGGCGAAGGACTCGCCGGAACTCTGCCACGCGTTGTGAAAGGTGAAGCGTAAGAGGCGGGATTGTACTCACCCTGGTCGGCGGGTGCAAGCCGCCCCCAGCACCGGGTTGGCAGGGCGCCGGGGCCGGGCGAGAATCTCAGGTCCCCGCCCCACCCCGTGCCGCCATGACCGTGCTCCGCCAGAACACCCCACTGGACCACCTGCTGACCGAGGCGCAGCGCGCGCTGGACACGGTGTTCGGCAATCCGCCGGCGGCCCGCCCCTACCCGGCCACGGACACCGCGGAGCCCGGCATGGACAGCGCCCAGCGCCGCCACGCCGCAGGCCTGATGCGGATCAACCACGTCGGCGAGGTCTGCGCCCAGGGCCTGTACTTCGGCCAGGCCGCCGTGGCCCGCGACCCGGCCACCCGCGAACACCTGCTGGAAGCGGCGCAGGAAGAGACCGACCACCTGGCCTGGTGCGCCACCCGGCTGGGCGAACTGGACAGCCGGCCGAGCCTGTTCAACCCGTTGTGGTATGCCGGCAGCTACACCATCGGCACCCTGGCCGGGCTGCGCGGCGACGGCTGGAACCTGGGCTTCGTGGTGGAAACCGAGCGCCAGGTGGAGGCCCACCTGGACGAGCACCTGGTCGACCTTCCAGCGGCCGACCTGCGCAGCCGTGCCGTCATCCAGGTGATGAAGGAAGACGAGGCCCGGCATGCCGAACACGCCGAACAGGCCGGCGCGCGCCGCCTGCCGTTCCCGATTCCGGGCGCGATGGCGCTGGCGTCCAAGGTCATGAAGACCATCGCCTACCGCATCTGAATGGCGGCCCCCAGCCACGGAGGGGGCCTGCCCGGGCACGCCGGGGCCCGGCTGTTGCCCGGGCCACCTTTCAGTTCGGCGATACCAGCTTCAGCCCGATCACGCCGGCCACGATCAGGCCCACGCAGGCCAGGCGCGCCGGTGAGGCACTGTCATTGAACAGGTAGATGCCCAGCACCGCCACGCCCATGGCGCCGATGCCGGTCCAGATCGCATAGGCGGTGCCGACCGGGATGCTCTTCATCGCCTGGCTCATCAGGTACAGGCTGATCAGCGCCGACACCACCGTGGCAGCGGTCGGCAGGGGTTTGCTGAAGCCTTCGGAGTACTTCATTCCAAGGGCGAATCCGATCTCGAACAGACCGGCCAGCAGCAGATAGATCCAGGGCATGGGTGGGGGCTCCTTACCTTGTGGGGAAAAGAAACGGCCCGGTGTTTTCACACCGGGCCGTAGGTCGGTACATCGCCGTGGAACTGAAGATTGCGCAGGGCGCAGGTTCCACGGGGCGGGTCGTCCCGCCTGGGTGGCGATGCCTGCCGGCACCGCGCACGGGTCTTACTCGGACAGGTTGCGGCCGTGGAACAGCTCTTCGATCTCGCGCTTGAGCAGCGCCTCGATCTTCATGCGCTCCTTGAACGACAGGTTCTTGGCCTTTTCCTCGAACAGGTACTGGTCCAGGTCGAAGTCCTTCAGGTGCATCTTCGTGTGGAAGATGTTCTCCTGGTAGACATTGACGTCGAACATCTCGTAACGCGACTTGATGTTCTTGGCCAGGAAGTTCTGGATCGAGTTGATCTTGTGATCGATGTAGTGCTTCTTGCCCTTCACATCACGGGTGAAGCCACGGACACGGTAGTCCATGATCACGATGTCCGATTCCAGGCTCTCGATCAGGTAGTTCAACGCCTTCAACGGCGAGATCACGCCGCAGGTGGCAACGTCGATATCGGCGCGGAAGGTGGCAATGCCTTCCTGCGGGTGCGTTTCCGGATAGGTGTGCACGGTGATGTGCGACTTGTCCATATGCGCGACCACGGCGTCGGGAATGAGCTCCTTGCCGGCCTGCTTCTTGTCGATCACCGGTTCTTCGGAGATCAGGATCGTCACCGAGGCGCCCTGCGGATCATAGTCCTGGCGGGCCACGTTGAGGATGTTGGCGCCGATGATCTCAGCGACATCGGTCAAGATCTGAGTCAGCCTGTCGGCGTTGTACTCTTCATCGATGTATTCAATGTAACGCTGACGCTCCTCTTCGGTGCGCGCGTAACACACGTCATAGATGTTGAAGCTCAGCGCCTTGGTGAGGTTGTTGAAACCCTGCAGCCTCAGGCGAGGCAACGGCTTGACCACGGCGGTCGATTCCTGTGTAAGAAGGGAAAGGAGGAATTATGAGGCAAACTGCCCCCGGGGGGAACGTGAAGACGCCCAGGTTCTGGCACACTGTTTGCCCTTAACAATTGCGCTGGTTAAGCTCCGCTATCGACCCCGTGAATCCGTTCATGCGCAGAGGGAGCGCCCCTATCGTGTCAACCGTGCGCCTAGCTAGCAGCCCATTGGCCTTGGACATCGCAACTATCGATCGCTTCCTGGCGCATAGCCATCGGCGGCGCTACCCCACCCGGACCGACGTCTTCCGACCCGGCGACCCGGCGGGCACCCTGTATTACGTCATCAGCGGCTCGGTCTCGATCATGGCCGAGGAAGATGACGACCGTGAGCTGGTGCTGGGCTATTTCGGCGCTGGCGAGTTCGTCGGCGAGATGGGCCTGTTCGTGGAGTCGGACCGCCGCGAGGTGATCCTGCGCACCCGGACCGCCTGCGAGCTGGCCGAAATCAGCTACGAGCGCCTGCATCAGCTGTTCCTCGGCCCGCTGTCGGCCGATGCCCCGCGCCTGCTGTATGCGCTGGGCCAGCAGATCTCCAAGCGCCTGCTCGACACCAGCCGCAAGGCCAGCCGCCTGGCGTTCCTGGATGTCACCGACCGCATCGTGCGCACCCTGCACGATCTGGCCCAGGAACCGGAGTCGATGAGCCACCCACAGGGCAGCCAGCTGCGCGTTTCGCGCCAGGAGCTGGCCCGACTGGTCGGCTGCTCGCGTGAAATGGCCGGCCGGGTCCTGAAGAAGCTCCAGACCGATGGCCTGCTGCACGCCCGCGGCAAGACCGTGGTGCTGTACGGCACGCGTTGAGCAACCTGTTGTCCGCCGGGCACCGCCCGGCGCCACCCCGCCGTCTCCATCACGGTAGCGCCGGGCCATGCCCGGCCGATCCAGGCACATGCGACCCACCATCGCATGTCCCGCACACCCACATCCGCTAGGCTGGGGTCATGGAGCTTGGCAGCGAATTCTGGTGGTTCATCCTGATCGGCCTCGGCGCGCAGCTGGTGGATGGCGCGCTGGGCATGGCATTCGGGCTGGTGTCCTCGTCGGTGCTGCTGAGCATGGGGCTGCCCCCGGCGCAGGTCAGCGCCAGCATCCACACGGCCGAAGTGTTCACCACCGGCGCCTCCGGTGTGTCGCATCTGGTGGCCGGCAATGTCGACAAACGCCTGTTCCTGCGTCTGGCTGTGCCCGGCGCAGTGGGCGGCGCGCTGGGTGCGTACGTCCTGACCCAGATCCCCGGCGACCTGATCCGGCCGCTGATCTATCTGTATCTGCTGGTGCTGGCCATCATCATCCTGGCCCGCGCCGCCGGCCGCTGGATGCCCAAGGGCGAGATCCGCCGGGTGCCGGTGCTGGGCTTCTTCGCCGGCCTGCTGGATGCCAGCGGCGGTGGCGGCTGGGGCCCGGTGGCCACCTCCACCCTGCTCGCCCGTGGCGGCCAGGCGCGGACCACCATCGGCACGGTCAATGCCGCTGAATTCGTGGTCACCGTGACCATTTCCGCCACGTTCCTGCTGTCGATGGGCCTGCAGCACCTGCAGATCGTCGCCGGCCTGCTGGTCGGCGGCATGATGGCCGCACCGGTGGCGGCGATGCTGGTCAAACGGGTGAAGGAGCGCTGGGTGCTGGTCGCCGTGGGTGTGCTGGTGCTGGGCATCAGCCTGTTCCAGATCGGCCATGCGGTGTACGGCCACCTGTACCGCTGACCGTCCGCCGGGCATGGCCCGGCGCTACCCCCGCCGCTTCCGGTAACGCCGGGGGATCCGTCTACGCCTTCTCGCCGCCGCGGTCGACGCAGCCCCAGTTGAGGATGCGGGTTCCGGCCGGCAGCACGCTGCGGAAGAAGGCCACCTTGGCCGGCTTCGGATTGACCACCACCGGGGCCTTGGCCGCCAGCAGCAGGGGCAGATCGGCCGTGCTGTCGGAGTAGGCGATATCGATGTCGCCGTAGCCGCGCTCGCGCAGCATGCGCATCTTTTCCTCGTTGTGGCAGTGCCGGGTCGGGCCGACGCCGCCCAGGCGCGGGCCGACTTCGGTGCCGATCACCGGCACGTCCTGGTGGGCGACGAACGCCAGGATCGCGCGCGCCAGTTCCGGCGGCGCGCCGGTGGCCACCACCACGCGATCGCCCCTGGCCCGGTGCGCGGCAAAGACCTCCAGCGCCTGCGGCAGCAGCTTGGCCCGCATCTGCGCCTCATGCCGGATCACGTAGGCATCGATCACCCGGTTGAACTCCCGCGCCCGGTGCAGGCCGAAACTGCCGATCCACACATAGATCGAAATGCCGGCGCGGCGGGTGGGCAGCATCGCCACCATCGGTCCGGCGATCGGGGTGACCAGCAGCGCCGCCAGCATCCGCAGCGGGTTGCGCTTGATCAGCGAGGCAAACAGATGGGTGCCCGAATCGCCGTCGTACAGCGTGTGGTCGAAGTCGAAGACCACCAGCGGCGCATCCTCGCGCGGCGTTGGATAGTGCGTTTTCATGCCGCGAAGAATAGCTGACGCAGGCCCTCGCCCGGCTCTTCCACGCGCATGAAGGCCTCGCCGACCAGGAACCCGTGGATGCCGGCATCGCGCATCAGGGCCACGTCCTGCGGGCCGAGGATGCCGCTCTCGGTGACCAGCAGGCGGTCGCGTGGCACGGCGTTGCGCATGTCCAGCGTGGTCTGCAGCGAGACTTCGAAGGTGCGCAGGTTGCGGTTGTTGATGCCGATCATCGGCGCCGGCACCTGCAGCGCGCGCTCCAGCTCGTCGATGTCGTGCACTTCCACCAGCACGTCCATGCCCAGCGACATCGCCAGTTCGGACAGGGTGGCCAGCTGGGTGTCATCCAGCGCGGCGACGATCAGCAGGATGCAGTCGGCGCCCAGCACGCGCGCCTCGACCACCTGATAGGGGTCGATCACGAAGTCCTTGCGCAGCACCGGCAGCGTGCAGGCGTCGCGGGCCTGCTGCAGGTAGGCGTCGGCCCCCTGGAAGAAATCGACATCGGTCAGCACCGACAGGCAGCTGGCACCACCGAACTCGTAGCTCACGGCGATGTCGGCCGGGCGGAAGTCGGGGCGGATCACGCCCTTGGACGGACTGGCCTTCTTCACCTCGGCGATCACCGCCGGATCGCCATTGGCGATCGCCGCCTGCAGCGCACGCACGAAGCCACGGACCGGGGGGGCGCTGGCCAGTGCGGCCTGCAGCGCCTCGAGCGGGCGCTGGGCGCGGCGCTGGGCCACTTCTTCGGCCTTGCGGGCCAGGATCGTCTGCAGGATGTCACTCATCGTCGTCGGTTCGGTGCTGGGGCGGTGAGGAGGGCCATTATCGGCCATCGGATGGGTCAGGCTGAACCGCGTGCTCAGGCAGCCAGCACGCGGGTGATGTCGACGTACTGCTGCAGCCGGGCACGGGCGCTGCCGTCGGCGATGGCGGCGCGGGCACGGGCCAGGCCATCGCCGATGTCGCTGGCCACCCCGGCCACGTACAGGGCCGCGCCGGCGTTCAGGGCGACGATCTCCAGCGCCGGGCCGGGCGCGCTGTCCAGCACCGCGCGCAGCATCTGGATGGACTGCTCCGGGCCCTCCACGCGCAGGTTGCGGCTGGCCGACATGGCGATTCCGAAGTCTTCCGGATGGATCTCGTACTCGCGCACCTTGCCATCGCGCAGCTCGCCGACCAGGGTGCCGGCGCCGAGCGAGATCTCGTCCATGTTGTCGCGGCCCCAGACCACCATCGCACGCTCGGTGCCCAGCTCGCGCAGCACGCGTGCCTGGATGCCCACCAGGTCGGGATGGAATACGCCCATCAGCACCGACGGCGCGCTGGCCGGGTTGGTCAGCGGCCCGAGGATGTTGAAGATGGTGCGCACGCCCATCTCGCGGCGCACCGGCGCCACCACTTTCATCGACGGGTGATGGATCGGCGCGAACATGAACCCGATGCCGGTCTGCTCGATGGCCTGCGCGACCTGGTCCGGCTGCAGTTCGATCACCGCGCCCAGCGCTTCCAGCGCATCGGCGCTGCCGGACTTGGACGACACGCTGCGGTTGCCGTGCTTGGCCACGCGCGCGCCGGCGGCGGCGGCAACGAACATCGCACAGGTGGAGATGTTGAAGGTGTGCGAGCCATCGCCACCCGTGCCGACGATATCGACCAGGTTCGAGGTATCGGCCACCGGCACCGGCCGGGCGAATTCACGCATCACGGTGGCCGCCGCGGCGATCTCGTCCACGGTCTCCTTCTTTACGCGCAGGCCGGTGAGGATGGCCGCGGTCATCATCGGCGAGACGTCGCCGCGCATGATCTGCCGCATCAGGTCGACCATTTCGTCGAAGAAGATTTCGCGGTGCTCGATGGTGCGTTGCAGGGCTTCCTGGGGGGAGAAGCTCATCGGAATGCTCCTTGGATCAGGCCGCCGGGCGCTGCAGGAAATTGCGCAGCAGGGCGTGGCCGTGTTCGGTGAGGATGGATTCGGGGTGGAACTGCACGCCCTCCACCGGGAACTGGCGGTGGCGCAGGCCCATGATCTCTTCGATCGAGCCATCCTCGTTCTCGGTCCAGGCGGTCACTTCCAGCGCGTCGGGCAGGCTGTGCTTGTCCACCACCAGCGAGTGGTAGCGGGTGGCCTGGTAACGGTCCGGCAGGCCGGCGAACACGCCCTTGCCTTCATGCCGGATCGGCGAGGTCTTGCCGTGCATGATGTTGCCGGCACGGATCACCGTGCCGCCGTAGACCTGGCCGATGCCCTGGTGGCCCAGGCACACGCCGAGGATGGGCGTGGTCGGGCCAAGGCGCTGGATCAGTTCCAGCGACACGCCTGCTTCGTTGGGCGTGCACGGGCCGGGCGAGATGACGATGCGCTCGGGTTTCTGCGCGGCGATCTCGTCCACGCTCATCGCATCGTTGCGCACCACCTTCACCTCGGCGCCCAGCGTCTGCAGGTACTGCACGAGGTTGTAGGTGAAGCTGTCGTAGTTGTCGATCATCCACAACATGGTCAGGTTCCGTCGCTTATCAGGAAAATGGCGTACACGTTTTCGGTGTAGGTGATGGGGCCGGCTTCGATGGACTCCGGTGCAGCGGGCGCCGGTGGCGAGGCCGGTGCGTAACTTCCGGTCACCAAGACACGATCGAGATGCTCGCCATCTTCGCCCGGCTGCGGCCATTGCCCGGCCTGGATGCCATAGGCGAAGTCCGGCGCCACATCGGAGATGCTGTACAGGCCGCGCACGCGGGTTCCATAGGCCTTGGCCAGGCCCTGTGCGGACTCGCGGGTCTTGGCCGCCGCCTCGCCCTTGAGTTCACGGCGCAGCGCGACTTCGCCCGAGTAGGTCGGGGCCATGCTGCTGACCTGTACGTTCTCGTTGGCCTTCAGCGCGCCCAGCACGTCCTGCATCGCCTTCACGCTGGCGAAGCTGGCGCGCAGCTGGCGCGACACGCGGGTGCCGATGAAAACCTGCCGGTTCTGCTCATAGCGGGTTGCCGGGCCGATCCGCAGGTTGTCCGCACGCACGCTGCCCTCCACCGCCTTGTGCTGCTTGAACAGCGCCAGCACGCGGGCGACGTTGTCCTGCACGCGGCGGCGTGCCGCATCTGCGTCCATGTCGGTCTCTTCGATGTTCAACTGCAGGCCGAACCGGTCCGGCATCACCATGCGCCGCGCCTCGCCCTTCACCAGCAGGTGCGGCTGCGAGGGAATGGTATTGGCCTGCGCCCACGCAGACGGGGCCATCGTGGCCAGCAGTGACGACCACAGCAATGCGCTCAGCAGCTTCATGCGGTACTCCTTGTCTTCAGTGGGAACAGCGGAAGGTGCCGCGGCGCGGGCCACGGCACGGGAAGGCTTACAGGCCCTTGGCAGCCTGGGCGACGGCACGGAACAACGCGCGGCCCTTGTTCATCGTCTCGTCCCATTCCTTGTCCGGGTCCGAGTCGTAGACGATGCCGGCGCCGGCCTGCACGTACAGGCGGCCATCCTTGATGACCGCAGTGCGGATCGCGATCGCGGTATCGGCATCGCCGTGCCAGCCGATGTAGCCGATGCTGCCGGCGTAGACATTGCGCTTGATCGGCTCCAGCTCGCGGATCACTTCCAGCGCACGGATCTTCGGCGCGCCGCTGACCGTACCGGCCGGGAACGTGGCGCGCAGCACGTCGGCGTAACTCAGGCCAGGCTGCAGCTGCCCGGTCACTTCGCTGACGATGTGCATGACGTGGCTGTAGCGTTCGATCACGAACTGCTCGCCCACTTCCACGGTGCCGGGCTGCGAGACGCGGCCGGCGTCGTTGCGGCCGAGGTCGATCAGCATCAGGTGCTCGGCGCGCTCCTTCGGATCGGCCAGCAGCTCGGCTTCCAG
This sequence comes from Stenotrophomonas sp. 704A1, assembly GCF_030549525.1. NCBI lineage: Bacteria > Pseudomonadati > Pseudomonadota > Gammaproteobacteria > Lysobacterales > Lysobacteraceae > Stenotrophomonas > Stenotrophomonas tuberculopleuritidis. The sequence continues at coordinate 4,308,530 of NZ_CP130831.1, forward strand.
CGCCAGATCCTGCTCGACGGTGGCCCCGCGCGGACGGGTGCCGGCGATCGGACGCACGGTGACTTCGCCCACGCCGTCATCAGTATGTTGAAGGCGCACCAGGATCTCCGGTGAGGAGCCGACCACCTGCAGGTCGCCGACATCCAGGAAATACATGTACGGCGACGGGTTCAATGCACGCAGCGCGCGGTACACATCCACCGGGCGTGCCTTGAACGGCACGCTCAGGCGCTGGCTGAGCACCACCTGGAAGATATCGCCGGCACGGATGTACTCCTTGCTGCGCTGGACCGCATCGACGAAGCCTTCGCGGGTGAAGCCGGAGATGAAATCGGATTCGTCCAGCACATCGCTGGTCAGCGCTGCCGGGTACCCCGCGCCGGGCGCCCGCAGCTTGGCGGTCAGCGCGTCCAGGCGCGCCTGCGCCTGTTCGAAGGCGCCAGCCGCGCGCGGGTCAGCGTGCACGATCAGGTACAACCGGCCCTTCAGGTTGTCGAACACCGCCAGCTCGTCCGAATGCAGCAGCAGGATGTCCGGCGTGCCCAGCTCATCACGGCCGGCCGGCGGAGCCAGGCGCGGTTCGATGTAGCCGATGCATTCAAAGCCGAACCAGCCGACCAGGCCACCGGTGAAGCCCGGCAGGCCATCCAGCTTGGGCACCGAATGCGCGCTGCGCAGCGCCTCGACCTCGGCGAAGGGATCGGCCACCTCGCGGGTGTCCACCACCTGCCCATCCTCGCGCACGGTCAGGGTGTGGCCGTGGAAGGCGTACACGCGACGTGCCGGCAGGCCGATGATCGAGTATCGACCAAAGCGCTCGCCGCCTTCGACGGATTCAAACAGGTAGGTATTGGGGCCGTCGGCGAGCTTCAGATAGACCGAAAGCGGCGTGTCCAGGTCGGACAGCACTTCGCGGACAACGGGGATATGGGTGTGGCCTTCAGCGGCCTGCTGCAGAAACTGGGCGTGCGAGTTCAAGACGACTTTCCTTCCGGGACACAGCGTTATGGGGGCGGACGACGGCAACGGGCCACCATCGCCACCAACGGCGTGCGGAAGAAAGGGTATGCGGGGTCGTCAGGCTGGACACCCGATGACTGTAACGCAGCCGGGGCGGGAGGGAAACCCTGAGAAACTGAACCGGCCGTGGGGGGCTGAGGAGTTCGGGATGGCTCGGGGGCCTGGGGCATCGCCGGTAGAGTCGACTGTTAGTCGACTGCTGTTGGCGGGACCGCTGAAACCCCCGCGCTGCGCGCGCAAGTCGACTAACAGTCGACTCTACCCCGTGGACGCTACCCCTGCCCCGCCAGCAGTGGGCAGCCGACCGGCAGATGCATGCGCACCCTGCCTGCCACGCAGGCGATGCGGAAGGTGCGCGCCTGCACCGGCTCGCCGTCCAGGTTCAACGTCAGCGCCTGCGGTGCGTCGATCTGCAGCCATGGCAGCTGCGCGCGGGTGGCGACGCGTTCCAGGGCCGCCTCCTTGCCGCCGGTCAGCATCTGGCCGAGCGTGGCGGCCACCTCGCCTTCCAGTTCCGGCACCACGGTGACATCCAGCAGGCCGTCATCAATCAGCGCCTGCGGGCACAGCTGCTGGCCGCCACCGGCCTGGCGGCCGTTGCCGATGCCCAACGCGATGAAGCCACCTTCCCACTGGAAGTCGGGCCCGCTCAGGCGCGCGATGATCGGTTCGATGCGACCGAGCTTGGCGATGCCGGTGATGACATAGGCCAGCCCCCCGAGCATCTTCTTCAGGCCAGCATCGGTTTCCACGGTCACCTGGGTACCGAAGCCACCACTGGCCAGGTTGGCGCACCACCAGGGCGTGCCATCGGCCTCTACGCGCAGCAGGTCGATGGGCCGTGTCGGCACCTGCCCGATCAGTCCGAACGCCGCGCCCGGCTCGGCGGGAATGCCGGCCGAGGTGGCGAAGTCGTTGGCGGTGCCCATCGGCACCAGCGCCAGCGAGGGCAGCGCGTCGGCCGGCTCATCGCGATGGGCCAGGGTTTCGGCCACTGCACTGAGCGTGCCATCGCCCCCGGCAGCCACGATCACATCGATACCGTGGTCGATGGCTTCGGCGACATAGCGCTCGGCGTCGCCGTCCTCCCAGGTCACCCGCACTTCCAACTGCACGCCCCGCTCGCGCCAGTGACCGACGGCGTCGCGCAGCTCCTCGTTGCCTGCGGATTTTCCGTTGAGGATCAGGCGCCAGCGCGGGGTGGTCATGCAGAGCTTCCGGTGAAAGGGCGCTCAGGCTAGCAACACGCTGTTTGCCAGCGGTGAATGTCACGCAGGTGTCATTCAGCTGCCGGAGAATGGAAGGCCATAGCAGGGACGATGGATGGAGGCAGGATCAGCCTCCCACGCATGCAGCAGGGCCGCGCCGGTGTTTGGCGTGGCCTTTTTTTTTGCCTCAGCCGTTGGCGAAATCGTGCAGCGCCTGGCCTTCCAGCCGGTACACGGTCCACTCGTCCTGCGGCTTGGCACCGGCAGCGGTGTAGAACGCGATGGCCGGGGTGTTCCAGTCCAGCACCGACCATTCGAAACGGCCGCAACCTTCGGCCACCGCCTGCCGCGCGATGTACTTCAACAGCGCCTTGCCTGCGCCGGCGCCGCGCTTGTGCGGGCTCACGTACAGGTCTTCCAGGTAGATGCCCTTGCGGCCCAGCCAGGTGGAGTAGTTGTAGAAATACACCGCATAGCCGATCGCATCGCCATTGGCCTCGCAGATCAGCGCGCGGGCGGTGGCATCGGCGCCGAACAGACTCTCGGCAATGCCGATCTCATCGGTCTGCACCGAATGCTCGGCCTTCTCGTAGATCGCCAGTTCGCGGATGAAGCGCAGGATCAGGCCGGCATCGGCGACGGTGGCCGGGCGGATGGTGAGAACGGCCACCGTGCTCATGGCTCAGCCCCGCGCCGCAGCGACGTTGGCGCGCATCTGCGCGATCACGTCCTGGTAGCTGCTCTTGGCGTTGAAGATGGCCGAACCGGCGACGAAGGTGTCGGCGCCTGCGGCAGCGATCTCGCCGATGTTGTCGGCCTTCACTCCGCCATCGATTTCCAGCCGGATGTCACGACCGCTGGCATCGATCTTCTGGCGCACCACGCGCAGCTTGTCCAATGCCGAGGGAATGAAGGCCTGGCCACCGAACCCCGGATTGACCGACATCAGCAGCACCAGGTCCAGGTCATCCAGCACCCAGTCGAGGATGTCGACCGGCGTGGCCGGGTTGAGCACGAGGCCCGGCTTGCAGCCCAGCGAGCGGATCAGCTGGATGGTGCGGTGCACGTGGCGGCTCGCCTCCGGGTGGAAGCTGATGTAGGTGGCACCGGCCTCGGCGAAGTCCGGAATGATGCGGTCCACCGGCTCCACCATCAGGTGCACGTCGATCGGCGCGGTGACGCCGTGCTTGCGCAGCGCCTGGCAGACCATCGGGCCGATGGTCAGGTTGGGCACGTAGTGGTTGTCCATCACGTCGAAATGGACCCAGTCGGCACCCGCGGCGAGGACGTTGTCGACTTCCTCGCCCAGGCGGGCGAAGTTGGCCGAGAGGATGGAGGGAGCGATGAGGCAGTTGGACATGGCCGGGGCCTTGGGAACGGGGAAAGGGGTCTCCCGCCCGCAGGCGGGACGCGGGGTCAGCGCTTGCGCAGGGTCTTGATGCGGTCGTAGGCGGCGTTGATCCGCCGCGACTTCTGCTCGGCCTGCTGCTGCAGCTCGGGGGCAGCGCCGCCCAGCTTGTCGGGGTGGTACTGGGAGATCAGCCGGCGGTAGGCGCGCTCGATCTCGGCATCGGTGGCCTCGGAGGTCAGCCCCAGCTCGCGGTAGGGGTTTTCCTTGTTCAGGCGGAACCAGTCGCTGTCGAAGGCATGGCCCAGCAGCAGGCCGACCACCGCACCGAACAGCGGATTGGGCCGGAACAGCAGGGCGCCGGCGATGAATCCGAGCAGTTTTCCGTACCAGCGCATGGCGCTCCGGGGTCGACCGACGAAATGGACGCTCATTTTACGTCACAGCGGGCCCGGACGGCTTTACACTAGGCCGCCCGCTGGTCAGCGGGCCCGCCGGGTCCGTTGGGCAGCCGTATCGACAACGCCCCAGGAGTGCCCGTGCCAACCACGCTGTTGCAATCCGATCTCCCCGGCCTGCCCTTGCGCCATCGCGGCAAGGTGCGTGATGTGTTCGATATCCCGCGCGAGCGGCTGCCTGCAGGGACCCCGCCGGGCGATTACCTGTTGATGGTCGCCACCGACCGCCTGTCGGCGTTCGATGTGGTCCTGCCCGACCCGATCCCGGGCAAGGGCGAGATGCTGTGCCAGGTGTCCAACTTCTGGTTCGCCAAGACCGCGCACCTGATGCCCAACCACCTGACCGGCATCGACGTGGCCAGCGTGCTGCCCGAGGGCGTGGACCCGGCCCTGTACGCCAGGCGCGCGGTGGTCACCCGCAAGCTGAAGCCGGTACCGGTGGAAGCGATCGCCCGTGGCTACCTGATCGGCAGCGGCTGGAAGGACTACCAGCGCACCGGCAAGGTCAGCGGCATCGACCTGCCCGATGGCCTGCGCCAGGCCGAGCAGCTGCCCGAGCCGATCTTCACCCCTTCGACCAAGGCCGCCGTCGGCGACCATGACGAAAACATCGATTTCGATGCGATGGTGAAGGCCGTTGGCGCCGAGATGGCCGAGCGCGTGCGCGACGCCACGCTGCGCATCTACAAGTTCGCCGCCGACTACGCGCGCGAGCGCGGCATCATCCTGGCCGACACCAAGTTCGAGTTCGGCACCGATGCCGATGGCCGTCTGTACATCATGGACGAGATGCTGACCCCGGATTCCTCGCGCTACTGGCCGGCCGACCAGTACGAAGTGGGCACCAGCCCGCCGAGCTACGACAAGCAGTTCGTCCGCGACTACCTGGAGACGCTGGACTGGGGCAAGACCGCCCCGGGCCCGAGCATTCCGGCGGAGATCATCGAGCGCACCCGTGCCAAGTACGCCGAGGCCCTGCAGCGCCTGGCCGGGATCAGCGTCGACTGATTCCCTGCGCCCCCGGCTTGGCCGGGGGCGTTGTGGAGGGGTCGTGCCGGCCGTTGGCCGGCCGTCCCGGCGAACCCGCAGCCAGGCACTGGCCTGGCTCTCCTGACGGCCCTTGCCGGAGTATGCTGGCCGCATGCAGACCACGACCCAGCTTGCGCGGCCGATCGACCGCTATTTCGCCAGCTATTCCGACGACCACCGCAACGTGATCAACCAGCGCATCCACGTGGTGGCGGTGCCGGCGATCCTGTGGTCGGTGGTGGCCCTGCTGTGGTGCGTACCGCCGCTGATCACCTGGTTCCAGTACGGCATCTGGTCGGCCTTCGCGATGTTCAGCGCCTGGTGCTTCTACAACAAGCTGTCGCGCCCGCTGGGCATCGGCATGCTCATCCAGTTTTTCGTGTTCGGCTGCCTGTGCCGGCTGCTGGAAGCCGAAATCGGCCTGCACAACCTGTTCTGGCTGGCGGTCGGCGTGTTCGTGGTGGCCTGGATCGCACAGTTCATCGGCCACAAGTACGAGGGCCGCAAGCCCAGCTTCCTGACCGACCTGACCTATCTGCTGATCGGGCCGGCCTGGGTGATGGCCAAGGCCTACCGCAAGCTCGATTGGCGCTACTGACCCCGCGCGGTCTGTCCCGGGCCGTTGTTTCCTGAACGGGCAGATTCCGTCACCCGTAGTCCACGGTGGCCCTGCCAGCCTGCGCCCGTGACCCGTCCCCCATCGTCCCCCGTTGACGGCAGCCCCTGTGCGACAGGGCCTGCGGTCTCCCTGCGTGGGCGTAGGGTGATCCCCAGGGCAGCCGGAGAGAGATCGCAGGAACCGGATGGTGCGCCGCAGAAAAAATGAATCAGCGAACGTTACATGCAATTGATCGCTGTTCGATGGGTTTCGGCGACATTTGACGGCCTGTTATCCTCCCTGACCTGCTCGTGAATCATGGATTCCCTGCATGCTCCCCAGCCTGCCCCTGCTGCTGGCCCTGCCGTTCCTGATGGCAGTGGCTGTTGCGGCCTTCCCCCGTAGTTCGCGCTCGACTGCTGCCTGGCTGGCGGCACTGGCGCCGTTGGGCGGGCTGGCGATCCTCGCCTGGCTGACACCGGCGGTACTCGATGGCCAGGTCGTACGGACGCTGGTTCCGTGGCTGCCGCAGATCGGGCTGGACTTCACCCTGCGCCTGGACGGGCTTGCCTGGATGTTCGCCGGGCTGGTGCTGGGCATCGGCGCGCTGGTGGTGCTGTATGCCCGCTACTACCTGAGCGGCCAGGACAACGCGCACCGCTTCTACACCTACCTGCTGCTGTTCATGGGCGCCATGCTGGGCATGGTGCTGTCCGGCAACCTGTTGCTGCTGATGATCTTCTGGGAAATGACCAGCATCAGCTCGTTCCTGCTGATCGGTTTCTGGTCGCATCGCCAGGATGCCCGGGAGGGCGCGCGGATGGCGCTGGTGATCACCGGCGGTGGCGGCCTGGCGCTGCTCGGCGGCGTGCTGCTGATCGGCCGCATCGTCGGCAGCTTCGATCTGGACGTGGTGCTGGCCGCGGGCGAACAGATCCGTGCCAGCACGCTGTACCCGTACGCCCTGTTCCTGGTGCTGGCCGGCATCTTCACCAAGAGCGCGCAGTTCCCGTTCCATTTCTGGCTGCCGCACGCAATGGCCGCGCCGACCCCGGTGTCGGCCTACCTGCACTCGGCCACCATGGTGAAGGCCGGCGTGTTCCTGCTGGCGCGCCTGCACCCGGCACTGGCCGGCAGCGACCTGTTCTTCTATACGGTCAGCGGCATCGGCGCGATCACCCTGCTGATCGGTGCCTGGAACGCGATCTTCCAGCACGACCTGAAGGGCCTGCTGGCCTATTCGACGATCTCGCACCTGGGCCTGATCACCCTGCTGTTCGGCCTGTCCACGCCGATGGCGGTGGTCGCCGGCGTGTTCCACATCCTCAATCACGCCACCTTCAAGGCCTCGCTGTTCATGGCCGCGGGCATCATCGACCACGAGACCGGCACCCGCGACATGCGCAAGCTGGGGGGGCTGCGCCGGCTGATGCCGTTCACCAGCGCGCTGGCGATCATCGCGTCGCTGGCGATGGCCGGCATCCCGCTGCTCAATGGCTTCCTGTCCAAGGAAATGCTGTTCGCCGAGGCACTCAGTGCCGGCGGCCCCGACACCATGCGCACGGCGGTATCGATCGCCGCCCTGCTGGCCGGTGTGTTCGGCGTGGCCTACAGCCTGCGCTTCGTGCACGACACCTTCTTCGGACCCGGCCCGCACGACCTGGACCGGGTACCGCATGAGCCGCCGCGCTGGATGAAGGTGCCGGTGGAAATCCTGGTGGTGATCTGCGTGGCCGTCGGCATTGCGCCGGCACTGACCGTGGCGCCGGTGCTGCACGCGGCAGCCGCCTCGATCCTGGGCAGCGCGATGCCCGAGTACAGCCTGTCGGTGTGGCATGGCTTCAACCTGCCGCTGGCGATGAGTGCGATCGGCGTGGTCGGTGGCGTGGCGCTGTATTTCGGCCTGCGCAAGCTGATCAATCTGCACGGGGTGACCAACACCAGCCCGGGCCGCAACGCCTTCCACCGCCAGCTGGATCTGCTGTCGGCGGCGGCGCAGCGCCTGACTGCGGCGATCGCCAACGGCAGCCTGCAGCGGATGCTGCTGGGCCTGGTGCTGGTGGCGATCGTGGTGGCCGCCGCGCCGTTCGTGGCCAACCCGGCCTCGCCGAACTGGACCGCACCGCAGCCGATCCCGCTGCTGGGCTGGGCGCTGTGGCTGGTGATGATGGCCTGTGCGGTGGCCACGCTGCGCATGTACAAGCAGCGCCTGCTGGCGGTGCTGCTGGTCGGTGGTGTCGGCCTGATGGTGGCGCTGACCTTCGTGTTCCTGTCCGCGCCCGACCTGGCGCTGACCCAGCTGCTGGTGGAGATGGTCACCCTGGTGCTGATGCTGCTGGGCATGAACTACCTGCCCGCCCAGTCCGGACCGGAGCGCCCGCGCTGGCGCAAGCGCCGTGACGCGCTGATCGCGATCATTGCCGGCGCCGGGCTCGGCGCGCTGGCATACAGCGCGATGACCCTGCCGCCCAACACCATGGCCGGCGAACTGCTCGCCCGTGCCCTGCCCGAAGCGTACGGTCAGAACGTGGTCAACGTGATCCTGGTCGACTTCCGCGGCTTCGATACCTTCGGCGAGATCACCGTGTTCGGCATCGCCGCGCTGGTGGTGCACGCGCTGCTGCGGCGCACGCGGATGGCGCCGGAACAGATCATGCCCGGCCCGCCGATCAAGCTGCCGGTGCCGGCCGATCTGGCCCAGATCATGTTCCCGCTGACCCTGACCGTGTCGATCTTCCTGTTCCTGCGCGGCCACAACGCGCCCGGTGGCGGCTTCATTGCCGGCCTGGTGCTGGCGGTGCCGCTGCTGATCCAGTACGTCATCCAGGGCACGGCCTCGGTGGAATCCCGCTTCGGCTTCGACTACATCCGCTGCATCGGTGCGGGCCTGCTGATCGCCATCCTCAGCGGCAGCGCCTCGATGCTGTTCGGCGTGCCGTTCCTGACCAGCGGCCACCTGGACCTGCACCTGCCGTTGATCGGCGAGGTGCCGCTGGCCAGCGCGATTGGTTTTGACATCGGCGTGTACCTGGTGGTGTTCGGTGGCGCGATGCTGATGCTGTCGATGATGGCGACCGTGAAACCCTCTCGCACCCGCACCGCGCGCAAGGGCGAGATCGACCTGCAACGCCGCTCGGCACGCACCGGGGAGATGCACTGATGGAACTGGCCCTGGCCTCTGCGATCGGCGTGCTGACCGCCATCGGTATCTACCTGCTGCTGCGCGCACGCAGCTTCGATGTGATCCTGGGCATGACTTTCCTGTCCTATGCCACCAACCTGCTGATCTTCGCCGGTGGCCGCGTGGTGCTGGGCAAGGCACCGGTGCTGCAGGAGGGCGTGGACAGCAACCTCGGCAACTACACCGATCCGCTGCCGCAGGCGCTGGTGCTGACCGCCATCGTCATTGCCTTTGCGATGACTGCGGTCAGCATCGTGCTGGCCATACGCAGCCGCAGCGACAACCACAGCGACCATGTGGACGCGCACGAGCTGGATGACGATGCAGCGCCGCGCCGTGGCGAGGACCAGGCATGAACCATCTGGTGATCCTGCCGATCCTGGTTCCGCTGCTTGGCGCCGCGCTGTCGCTGTTCGTCGAGCATCGTCGCTATGGCCCGAAGGTGCAGCGCGCGGTCGCCTGGACCGCGCTGGGGGCGTTGGCGGTGGTGGTCGGCCTGCTGTTCGCCGATACCGCCGGCGGTGACGTCCGCGTCTACCTGCTGGGCGACTGGCCGTCACGGCTGGGCATCGCACTGGTGGCCGACCGGTTGTCGGCGTGGATGCTGCTGACCACCCTGCTGCTGGCCATTCCGTGCCTGCTGCATGCCTGCTCGGGCTGGGACCGGCGCGCACCGCACTTCCATGCGCTGTTCCAGTTCCAGCTGGTGGGGCTCAACGGCGCCTTCCTGACCGGCGACATCTTCAACCTGTTCGTGTTCTTCGAGGTGATGCTGATCGCCTCCTACGGCCTGCTGCTCAGCGGCGGCCGCGGCCTGCGCATGCGCATCGGCCTGCACTACGTGGTGTTCAACGTCACCGCCTCGACCCTGTTCCTGATCGCCCTGGGCCTGCTGTACGCCTCGCTGGGGTCGTTGAACATGGCCGAGCTGTCGCAGCGCGTGGCCGAGGTGCCGCCGGCGCAGCTGACCCTGGTAAAGGCCACGATGGGCCTGCTGCTGCTGGTGTTCTGCGCCAAGGCCGCGCTGATGCCGCTGTACCTGTGGCTGCCCGAATCGTATGCGCGCGCCCCAGCGGCGGTGGCCGCGCTGTTCGCGATCATGACCAAGGTCGGCCTGTACGCGGTGCTGCGCATCCAGATGCTGTGGTTCGGTGATGACGCCGGCGCGATGGCCGGTTACGGCCGCGACTGGCTGCTGTGGGCCGGTGTGGCCACGCTGGTGCTGGGCGGCCTGGGCGCGCTGGCTGCCGCGCGCCTGCGCGTGCTGATCTCCTACCTGGTGATCGTCTCGGCCGCCACGCTGTTCATCGCTTTCGCGGTGGGCACGCCGGCGGTGCTGTCCGCGGGCCTGTACTACCTGCCACACAGCAGTTTCGTCGCGGCCGCGCTGTTCCTGGTGGCCGACCTGATCCGCCGCCGCCGTGGCGGTGCCAGCGACCGCAAGGAAGTGATCGCGCCGATGCCGGGCAAGGAAACGCCTGCGCTGCTGTTCCTGATCGCGGCGGTCTCGGTGGCCGGCCTGCCGCCGTTGTCCGGCTTCCTGGCCAAGGCGGCGCTGCTGGCCGGCATGCCGGCGCAGTACACCGGCGCGGTGTGGACCGCAGTCCTGGTCAGCAGCCTGCTGGTGATCATGGGCCTGACCCGCGGCGGCATCCGCCTGTTCTGGCGCGTGCCGCCGGTGGACGCGGACGCTCCGCCCCCGCGCAAGGCCAAGCTGCGCCGGGTGGAGCTGTTTGCGGCCTGCATCCTGCTTGCCTACGGCATCGGCATGACCCTTGCCGCCGCGCCGCTGATGCGCCACACCGATGGCATCGCTGCCCAGCTGCTGCAGCCGGGCGAGTACGTGCAGCAGCTGCGTGCGACCACGCCGGAGATCCGTCAGCCATGACCGCCAAGCGTTCTGCGTTCCGCCGCCTGATTCCCTCGCCCGCGCTGAGCCTGATGGTGCTGGCGTTCTGGCTGCTGATGTCCGACAGCTTCAGCGTCGGCCAGTTCCTGCTGGGCCTGCTGCTGGGCCTGGTGATTCCGCTGTTCGCCGCGCGCCTGGACCGCGAGTTCGCCCGCATCGGCACGCTGCGCCCGCTGCCCAAGCTGGTGCTGGTGACCCTGTGGGACATCCTGGTCTCCAACATCCGCGTGGCCATCCAGGTGCTCGGCCCGGAGAAGAACATCCACCCCGGTTTCATCTGGCTGCCGCTGGACATCGCCAACATCCACGGCATCGCGGCACTGACCAGCATGATCACGCTGACCCCGGGCACGGTCTCGGCCGCGCTCAGCGACGACCGCAGGTTCCTGCTGGTGCATGTGCTGCACCTGGAGGATCCGCAGGCGCTGATCGATACGATCAAGCGACGTTATGAAGCCCCGTTGATGGAGATCTTCCCATGACTGGATTCCAGATCATCCAGACCACCCTGGTGGTATGCATGCACGTGGTCGGCCTGGCCATGCTGCTGGCCACCTGGCGCCTGCTGCGCGGACCGACCGTGCCCGACCGCATCCTGGCACTGGATACGCTGTCGGTAACCGCGATCGCCGAGCTGATGCTGTTCGGCATGTACCTCAATTCGGCGATCTACTTCGAGGCGGCGCTGGTCATCGCCATGCTGGGCTTCGGCAGCACGGTGGTGCTCAGCAAGTTCGTGCTGCGCCGGGATATCGTCGAATGATCACCGCCCTCCAGATCGGCCTGTCGCTGCTGCTGCTGTTCGGCTGCTTCTTCATCCTGGTCGGTGCACTGGGGCTGGTGAAGCTGTCGACCTTCTTCAAGCGCCTGCATGCGCCCACCAAGGCCAGCACCCTGGGGGTCGGCTGCGTGCTGGTGTGCTCGGTCTGCTACCACATCTTCCTGGGCCAGGACCCGCAGCCACGCGAGCTGCTGATCACGGTGTTCCTGTTCATCACCGCGCCGATCAGTGCGCACCTGATGGCCAAGGCGGCACTGTCGCTGCTGATGGAAACCCGCCCCAGCCTGCCGGGCAACGAGCGGGCCGAAGACGAGCAGCTGCCGCCGCCGGAACCGGAGCGGGAAGAGGACACCACCGCGCGTTGAAACCGGGTGCCGACCCGTGGCCGGCCCTACACCAGCAGCGCGAGCTCCAGCCCCAGCCAGGCCACGAACGCGACCAGCAGGATCGCGCCTTCGCCACGGCTGATGCGCAGGTCGCCGCGCAGCATCGGGTAGAGCACCAGCGCGAAGGCCAGCAGGGCCGGCAGTTCCAGCCGCACGAACGACGCCGGCAGCGCCAGCGGTTGCAGCAGGCCCATTGCGCCGATCACCAGCATCAGGTTGACCACGCTGGAGCCCAGGACATGGCCGAGCACCATATCGCCGTGACCGCGACGCGCGGCGGCAACCGCGGCGGCCACTTCCGGCAGCGCGGTGCCGATCGCCACCGGCAGCAGGCCGACCAGCAACGGGGTCCAGCCCAGCGCGGCGCCGAAATCCGCTGCCGCGCCCACCACCAGGCGCGCGCCCCAGTACAGGGCCAGCGCGGCGATGAGCACGCGCAACACGTTCAGCGGCAGGCTGGTGCGGCTCAACGCCGACTCGGCGATCTGCGCCTGTACCTCGGTGTTCTCGTGGCGCCCGCGCCGCAGCAGTACGCACTGCACCACGACGAACCCCACCACCAGCACGCCGGCTTCCCAGCGCAGCAACCGGCCGTCGAGGCCGAACACGATCAGCAGCAGGCCGGCGCCCAGCAGCGCCCACCACAGCACCCGCTGCAGGCGGGCACGCAGCAGCAGTGGCGTCACCACTGCGGCCATGGCCAGGGTCAGACCCAGGTTGACCACGCTGCTGCCGATCGCGTTGCCCAGGGCCAGCTCGGGCTGGCCGACCCACAGGGCGCGGGCGTTGACCGCCAGTTCCGGCAGCGACGTGGTGATGCCGAGCAGCAGCAGGCCGGCCGTGAAGGCACTGGCGCCGAAGCGCTGGGCAAGGCCGGCGACGGCCTTGACGATGGAGTCCCCGCCCAGCGCCAGCAGCAGCAGGCCAAGCAGGAACCAGGCAATGGCAATAGCGATCATCGAGCACTCCCCAGCGGTCGTGGCGCGATTCTACGCCCGGCCACCCGTTGTGGGGGGCCGGGCCCGGGGCGATCAGCCGCAGCCTTCGGCGTAGTCCACCTGCGGGGTCCGGCCGACCCGCCAGGTACTGACCTTGCCGTCAGCGCCGAGGGTGAAATCCACGATCGCCGCGCCTTCCTGTGCCGGGCGCACGCGCAGATGCTGGGCCTTGTCGTCGTACTTGTCCGGGCCGACATCGCCGCGCTCGGGATACAGCACCTGCAGTTCCCCCAGGGTCATGCCGACCCGGCCCCCTCCGGGCGCGACGATCGCCGGGCTGCGCACGTCGTAGCGCACCAGCTTGCGGCCCTCGATCATCAGCCGGGGGTCCTCGGCGTCCTGCGGCCGCAGGAAGTAGCAGCCGTCATTGCTGTCATCGGCTGGCAGCGGCTTGCCGGAGGCGTCGGTTCCCAGGCCCTGCAGCGGTGCACCGAAGCCACTGCGGACCTCGGCGATGCCCGCACCCAGCGCCACGCCGCCGAAGCCGTCCAGGCGCGCCGGGCTGTCGCGGCGCGGGTCCACCGGCGACGCGGTCGACAGATCGGCGTCGGCGGGTACCGACGCGTCCTTGGCCGGTGCCGTAGCGGCGGGCGCTGCGTCGGGTGCATCGGCGTCGGCACTACGGTTGCAGGCGGCCAGCGACAACAGCAGCAGGCCAGCCATCGGGAGTGATTTCATGGGCGCGGATCCTTGGCTCGGGGTGGCTGCACGCTAGCGCAGCGCGCGTGCAGGCGCTGCATTGTCATCGCGGTTTCATCGCACTCGTTCAGGCTCGGCGAGCACCGACCTGGCTGTCCTACCCATGCAACCGCGCAAGACCGATCTCGCCCGAACCGCGCTGCAGGCCCACCGCGCGCCGCTGGACATGCGGCAGCGGCGGCTGTTGATCCTGTGCGATGGCCAGCGCAGCGTCACTGACCTGATCGGCCTGCTGGGGCAGGAGGCGGCGCCCATGGTGATCCAGCTGATCCAGGCCGGTTACCTGGTGACCACCGCACAGGACGCCGCCCCGGCGCCTGCGGCGGCGCCGGCCCCCGCCGCGGCCGCACTGCCGGCGGCGCCCCCGGCGGCCAGTGGCGCGCCGGTCGAACGCCGACGCTCACTGGTGGCCGCGCGTATCTATGTGCTGGGCATCCTGGAGATGCAGCGGCATCCCACGGCTGCGGCGCTGTTCCGCGACCTGCAGCAGGCACGTGCCGACGCCGATGTGCTGCAGGTGATGCAGCGCGCGCTGCAGGCGCTGCCGGGCCTGACCTCGGAGGGTTACTGCCAGCGCGTACGGCAGCGGCTGGTGGAGGCGCTGCCGGTGGAGCATTGCGAGGCGTTCGCCGAAGTGGCGTAACCGCGCCAACCGCTGCGGACGATCAACGGAAGTTGTTGCGCAGGCCGTTCCAGCACTGCTGGTAGTCGCCCTGCCGATGGCCGGCGGCCAACGCCTGCGCGCTCGGGCGGATCACCGCGCGGGTCTCGAACATGAAGGCCATGGTGTCCTTGATCACATCGGCCCTGGACAGATCGGCACTGGAAGCCTTGTCGAAGGTCGGCGCGTCCGGGCCGTGGCCGCTCATGCAGTTGTGCAGCGACGCCCCGCCCGGCACGAAGCCTTCGGCCTTGGCATCGTAGGCACCGTGCACCAGGCCCATGAACTCGCTGGCGATGTTGCGGTGGAACCACGGCGGGCGGAAGGTGTTCTGCGCCACCAGCCAGCGCGGCGGGAAGATCGCGAAATCCATGTTGCTGGTGCCCGGTGTGTCGCTGGGCGAATGCAGCACGAGGAAGATCGACGGGTCCGGGTGGTCGTAGCTGATCGAGCCGATGGTGTTGAAGCGGCGCAGGTCGTAACGGTACGGCGCGTAGTTGCCATGCCAGGCCACCACGTCCAGCGGCGAATGGTCGATCGGCGCGCGCCACAGGCGGCCCTCGAACTTGGCGATCAGTTCGAAGTCACCGTCGATGTCCTCGAAGGCGGCATGCGGGGTCTCGAAGTCGCGCGGATTGGCCAGGCCGTTGGAGCCGATCGGGCCCAGGTCGGGCAGCTTCAGCAGCGCGCCGTAGTTTTCGCAGAGGTAACCGCGGCTCGGGCCGTCGGGCAGCTCGACGCGGAAGCGCACGCCGCGCGGAATCACCGCGATCTGCTGCGGCTCGATCTCGATCACGCCCAGTTCGGTCAGCAGGCGCAGCGCGCCCAGCTGCGGCACGATCAGCAGTTCGCCATCGGCGTTGTAGAAGTAGCGGCCGGTCATGTCCCGGTTGGCCGCGTACAGATGGATGCCAACGCCGGCATGCGCATCGGGCGAGCCGTTGCCGCCCATCGTGTACAGACCTTCGACGAAGTCGGTCGGCAGTTCGGGCAGCGGCAGCGGGCTCCAGCGCAGCTGGTTGGGCGAAGCCGGCTGTGCGCCGAAATCGCACTGCAGCCGGGACTGCGCGAACGGGGTGAATTCGCCATGGGTCACCGCCGGACGGATCCGGTACAGCCAGCTGCGGCGGTTGCTGCCACGCGGCGCGGTGAACGCGGTGCCGGTCAGCTGTTCGGCGTAGAGGCCATGGGCCACCTTCTGTGGCGAGTTCTGCCCGACCGGCAGCGCGCCGGCGACGGCCTCGGTGGCGAATTCGTTGCCGAAGCCGGACTGGTAGCCGCGGGCGGTGATGGCGGTGGACATGGGGAGCTCCAGAGAACAGCGATGCCGGAACGGAAAGCCGCCGGGCATGGCCCGGCGCTACCGAAGGTGGTGCGTGTGGTGACCTTACAGCACGCCGCGGCGGATCTGGTCGCGCTCGATGCTTTCGAACAGTGCAGTGAAGTTGCCCTCGCCGAAGCCTTCGTTGCCCTTGCGCTGGATGATCTCGAAGAAGATCGGGCCGATGCAGTTCTGGGTGAAGATCTGCAGCAGCTTGCGCTGGTGGGTTTCCGGGTCGGCGTCGATCAGGATCTTGTTCTTCGCCAGGCGCGGCACGTCCTCGCCGTGGTTCGGCACGCGCTGGTCGATCACGTCGAAATAGGTGTCCGGCGTATCGAGGAAATCCACGCCCTGCGCCCGCATGGCTTCGACGGTCTCGTAGATGTTCTCGGTGAAGCAGGCGATGTGCTGGATGCCCTCGCCCTTGTACGCATCCAGGTACTCGTTGATCTGGCTCTTCGGGTCCGACGATTCGTTCAGCGGGATGCGCACGATGCCGTCCGGCGCGGTCATCGCCTTGGACACCAGGCCGGTCTTCAGGCCCTTGATGTCGAAGTAGCGGATCTCGCGGAAGTTGAACAGGCGCTCGTAGTAATCCGACCACTGCTGCATGTTGCCGAAGTACAGGTTGTGGGTCAGGTGGTCGATGAAGGTCAGGCCGAAGCCCTTCGGGTGGCGCTCGGCGCCGGCGATCAGTTCGTAGTCGCCGTCGTAGATGCTGCCCGAGGCGCCGTAGCGATCGACCAGGTACAGCATGCAGTCGCCGATGCCCTTGATGACCGGGGCGTCCACGGCCTTGCTGTCCGGCTTGAAGGCGATGGCTTCGGCACCGTTGCCCAGCGCGGTCTGGAAGACCTCCTGGCCCGGCTTCTGGAAGCGGATGGCGAAGCCGCAGGCACACGGGCCGTGCTTCTCGGCGAAGTCGGCGGCGAACGAATCGGGGTCTTCATTGACCAGGAAGTTGACGTCGCCCTGGCGATAGACGGTAATCGGACGCTGCTTGTGCCTGAGCACCGCGCTGAAGCCCATCTTGCGGAAGTACTCGTGCAGCTCCTGGCCACGGCCGGCCGGGGCAGCGAATTCGACGAACTCGAAGCCGTCGATGCCCATCGGGTTCTCAAAGGTGGTGACCTGCATGCCGGGGTTGGGATGCGCGGCGGACGGGACTGCGGTATTCATGGCATGGCTCCGAATCGGTGCCGCATCGGCACGAACCAGGTGCGGGCGGTAAGGGACCACGCGAGAATGCGGGGTCCGGCCCCCATACTTATAGTTACACTTGAAACCACCAGCAAGGTGCACCGCAACATGAGCCCCGCCGATCCCGTTTCCACCCGCCTGCGTGCCTCGCACGTCCTGCTCGACCTGGAACAGTTCCTGCCGTACCGGCTGAGCGTGCTGTCCAACCGGGTCAGCGGCAACATCGCCAAGCTGTACGGCGACCGCTATGGCCTGGCCATTCCGGAATGGCGGGTGATCACCATCCTGGCGCTGTACCCGGGCTCATCGGCCAGCGAGGTGTCCGACCGCACGGCGATGGACAAGGTGGCGGTCAGCCGCGCCGTGGCCCGCCTGCTGGAGCGGGGCTTCATCAAGCGCGAGACCCATGGCGACGACCGCCGTCGCTCGGTGCTGGCGCTGTCGGCGGCCGGCTTCGAGGTCTACGAGACCATCGCGCCGATGGTGATCGAGATCACCCGCAAGCTGATGTCGGTGCTGAGCGAGGAAGAGGAGCAGGTGCTGGAGAAGCTGATCCTGCGCCTGGCCGGCGATGGTCTGGAACGGATGGGCGAAGGGGTGTGAGGGGTTATCCACGCGTGGCGTGGATGGCGCTCCGGCGTCAACTCAGGTGCTTTCGCCGTGCATGGATCCACGGCACCGCCAGCGCGGCGATGGCTCCGCCGGCGAAGCCGAGCGAGGCGGCAACGGTGGCGGCTTCGACCGCGCCCGGCAGTGCCAGCGCCGCGGTCACCAGCAGCAGCGACGGCAGGCCGACAAAGGTGCCAAGGAAGAACGTCCAGCGCGGCGACCAGGTGTTGAGCTGCAGCAGGCTGACCGGCTGCCAGACTTCGGACGACGCCTCTTCGGCGATCTTCGCCACGACCTTGCCCAGGTCCACTTCCGGCAACAGCCTGCCCGGCCGCGCGGCGGCGATCGCCTCGGCCACCGCCTCCACCGGCGGGAAACCGCCCGGCCACGCCACCGGCGCGGGGACGCCATAGGCGGTCAGCAGCGGCACGCTCAGCCACGGCGCCACCAGCGGGCGCAGCCTGCGGCGGCCGTGCACGCACCAGATCTGCGGCTGGCCATGCGCAGTGACGCTGTACAGCGCCAGTTCCGCCGCTGGCGGATACCCCAGCATGGTGACCCGGGCGGCCAGACTGTCCTGCGCCATCGCGCGCAGGAAGCCGGGGCGGCTGCGCCCTTCCTGCATCCAGGCCAGGCCCAGTGCTCCGACCAGGTAGGCCTCGGCGACATCCTTGCTGCCCGCGCTGGCACGGTCATCGCTGGCCAGGTACCACGCCAGTGATTTGGGCTCGCCCACGTCCTTGGCGCCCCAACGGCTGTCATCGCCCAGCACGTGGCGCACCGGCAGCCGCGCCGGTGCGGTTTCGCCGCGCTCGCCCGGCTGCAGGAACGGCAGCACGCCCTGGACGAAAGCAGGCAGATCGATCGCGCGCACGCCGTTGCCTTGCCACTCCGGCGGCAGCAGGCCGCTCAGCTGGCCCTCGGCGGCGAGGTGGTCCAGCCTCGCCTTCTGCTCCACCAGCTTCTGCACCGCGCCCTTCAGCACGACGTTGTCCGGCAGTGCGATCTGCGGCAGGCGGTGGCGCGGCGGTGCCAGTTCAACCGTGTCCTCGCCGGTGCCGGCGTCATCCAGCAGGGCCTCCTGCGGCGGCAGGGTCACGCCATCGCCTGCCCCGCCCTCGGCCAGGTCGCTGGCAGGTTCAGGCAATCGTTCGGCATGGTCGCTGTGCATGGGCGTTCCGGTAGGTTGCATCGACGAGGCGTCGACTCAGGTCCTTGCCGGTAGCGGCGCGCCCACGCTGAAGTTGAGACGCAGATGCAGAGAATGTGACGGTCCGCGCAGTAGATCCGCGCCACACGTGGATGCCACCTGTGATCAGTGCCGGCCAGCGCCTGGCAGCACCCTATTCCGGCTTGTCCGGTGCCCACTGCTTGAGGAAGGCGAGCACGCGCGTGCGCTGCACGGTGGTGCCCTTGCGCAGGTCCGCGCCGGCCTGTGGGGCCAGCAGGGTGCCATCGGCATCCAGCACCAGCAGGTGCGGGGGCTCGCCGGCAAGCGGCGGGAACTGGCCAAGGAAGGCGGCGTTGGGATTGTCGGGGCTGGCGTTGACCTTCACCCAGACGTAGTGCGCATCGCGGAAGCGGCGCAGGTCACCGTCGCCTTCGACGGTCTCGTCCAGCGCATGGCAGGGCTCGCAGGCGGCGTGGCCCACCTCCAGCAGGATGCGCTTCTTGCCGCGCTGGGCTTCGACCTTGGCGGTTTCCAGGTCGGCAGCGGCATCGCGGGCCGGGTCGAACTGTGCGCCGAGGCCGGCGATGGCGGCGATGTCCGCCGCCACCGGGGTGTTGCCCGAGGCCACCGGTTCGCTGGGGTCAGCGACCGGTGGCTCGGTGGGTCGGGTATCCAGAGGCTGCGTCGGCTCGGCCGCGGCAGGCGGTTGCGGTTGGGAACAGGCGCCGATCAGCGCCGCACAGACCACCACCACTGCACCACCGAGCTTGTTGCGCATGCCAGCTACCCTCTCTTCATCATTTGACGCCGTGCATCAGCTTGTTGATCAGCGGGGCGATCAGGAACAGCACCACGCCGGAGCCGATCAGGGCCCAGAACCCGAAGGTATACCCCTTCAGGGCCGACTCGACCGTCATGCCGCCTTCACCACTGACCACGCCGGCGAAGATGCCCGACAGGTTGTTGCCGATGCCGGTGGACAGGAACCAGCCGCCCATGCCGAAGCCGACCAGGCGCACCGGAGCCAGCTTGGTCACCATCGACAGGCCGATCGGCGACAGGCACAGCTCACCCACCGACTGGATGACGTAGACCATGAACAGGGTCCAGAACGGAATCTTGCCGTCCACGACCATCTGCGACAGGGCGAACATCAACAGCGCGAAGGCGGCGCCGTTGAACAGCAGGCCCAGGCCGAACTTGCGCGGGATGGACGGATTGGCGCGGCCCATGGCCACCCAGATCCAGGCGATGATCGGTGCCAGGGTGATGATGGCCACCGAGTTGACCGACTGGAACCACGCGGTCGGGAAGGTCCAGTCACCGAACTGGCGGTTGACGATGTTCTCGGCCAGGAAGGTGAACGAGCTGCCGGCCTGTTCGAAGAACATCCAGAACATCACGTTGAAGGCGAAGATGATCAGCATCGCGATCACGCGGTCGCGCTGCACCTTGCCCTCGCGGATGCCTTCGACCAGCAGCAGGATGGCCAGGGCGGTGAACATCGCCCCCAGGATCCAGGCCAGCGCGGTGGCGCCGGTGGCCAGCAGGAAGTAGGCCACCGGGATGGCGACCACGGCACCGACCAGCACCATGATGATGCGGCCGAAACCTTCAGCGCCGGCCGGCGGTGCACCGATGCCCTTCAGGCCGGCACGGCCGATGTAGAACCACACCAGCGAGATCAGCATGCCCACGCCGGAGGCGATGAACACGACCTTGTACGACGGCATCTCCGGGGTCCCGAAGACCTTGCGGGCCAGGTACTCGGTCAGCACCGGGGCGATCATCGCGCCGATGTTGATGCCCATGTAGAAGATGGTGAAGCCCGAGTCGCGGCGCTCATCCTTCAGGCCGTACAGCTTGCCGACCATGGTCGAGATGTTGGGCTTGAACAGGCCGTTGCCGACGATGATCGTGGCCAGGCCGAGCTTGAAGATGTGCTCCTGCGGCAGCGAGATCATGAACAGGCCGGCGGCCATGATGATCGCGCCGGTCAGGATCGAGCGCTGGTAGCCCAGCACGCGGTCGGCCACGTAGCCGCCGAAGATCGCCGCGGCGTAGACCAGGGCCAGATAGGCACCGTAGATGCGGCTGGCGTCGCCTTCACCGGCCGCGCTGCCGTTGTAGAACTGGGCAACGATGTACAGCACCAGCGCCCAACGGATGCCGTAGAACGCAAAGCGCTCCCAGAACTCGGTCATGAACAGCATCCACAGCGGGCGCGGGTGGCCCAGCGTGGTCTTGAAGTCCGGCAGCGCCGGCTCCGGGGTGTTCGCAGTGGCGTTTACGCTCATGCGGGTTTCCTGGTTCGGTGGATGACGAGCACGTCCGATGTGCAGTTGAAGCAACGCGCGAGGATCACCGACTTGTGGCGTTCACGTCAAATACACGCCGTCTGAGGCAGGTGCCGGCCTGCTCGCTGAACTTGCATCTGAAACGATCCAGACGGCCGTCGGCGGCCAAGCTGAATGGGAGTCAGGCCTGATCTGCCGGGGGGGCGGCCTGCAGGCTGGTGCGTACCTGGAACAGTTCGGGGAAGAAGGTCAGTTCCAGCGCCTTGGCCAGGAAGCCGACGCCGGACGAGCCACCGGTGCCGCGTTTGAAGCCGATCACCCGCATCACCGTGCGCATGTGGCGGAAGCGCCACAGCTGGAAGGCGGTCTCCAGGTCCACCAGGTCTTCGCACAGCGCGTACTCGCGCCAGTAGCGGTCAGTGTCCTGGTAGATGCGCTCGAACACCGGCTGCAGTGCGTCGTCGGCCACATGCGGCTGGGTCCAGTCGTGGGCCTCGTACACCGCCGGCACGGCGTGGCCGAAACGGGCCAGGTACTTCAGGAACTCCTCGTACAGGCTGGGCGCCTCCAGCACCACGCGCAGCTGCGCCTGGCCGGCCGGGTCGTGCTCGAACACCTGCAGCATCTGCGCGTTCTTGTTGCCCAGCAGGAACTCGATGTAGCGGTACTGCAGCGACTGGAAGCCGGAGGACGGGCCCAGCACGTCGCGGAAGCCCATGTACTCGGACGGGGTCAGCGTTTCCAGCACCGACCACTGCTCGGTCAACTGGCGCAGCACCTGCTTGCTGCGCGCCAGCACCTTGCGGCACTGCCAGACTTCGTCGCGCTGCAGGAAACCGATCGCCGCGCCCAGTTCGTGGCCCAGCAGCTTCAGCCACAGCTCCGAGGTCTGGTGCTGGATGATGAAGAGCATCTCATCGTGGTGCGGCGGGTTGGACAGCGGCTGCTGCGCGCTGAGCAGCTGGTCCAGCCGCAGGTAGCCGCCGTAGGTCAGCCGCCCCTGCAGATCGGTGTGGATGCCGGCTTCGAGATCGCGTTGGTTGTTGTCGACGGACATGGGCGGGACCAGATCGGGGGCGGCAAGGGTAGCGCGTTGCCGCCCCGCTGGCAGCCGCAGCGACCGTACCGGGGCGTGCGGAACCCCTTGTGGAACGTGGCTTGCGCGTGGAACCGTCTGCGCCGTTGCACTGGCGCTCAGGACCGGGGCCTTTGTGATGCTTTGCAGCAACCGCTGAATACGTTGAAGTTATTGGCGCCCGGCACGGGAAACGGGGTACAAGGGGGGCTGGCCGTGCTGCGCCGCAGGACGGCTTTCCCGTACGCATTCCTTAACATGGCGATTCATATCATTTGTAACTTCTCTGTCGAAGGTGCAGTACGCAATGACGGTTGCCGCTGAGTTCAAGATCGAATACCTGCAGTACCTGGACACGGACGGCACGCTCGTCCGCGATGACCTGCCCGATGCCCTGCGCGATCCGCGCGCGCTGCTGCCGATGTTCAAGCAGATGCTGTTCGTGCGCGTGTTCGACGGCAAGTCGATCGCGTTGCAGCGCACCGGCAAGCTGGGTACCTATGCTGCCTGCCTCGGCCATGAAGCCGCGCACGTGGGCATCGGCGCTGCGATGCAGAAGGACGACGTGTTCGCACCGTCCTACCGCGAATACGGCGCGATGTTCATGCGCGGCGTGCGCCCGCACGACGTGCTGATGTACTGGGGCGGCGACGAGCGCGGCAACGACTACGGCGGCAATGCGGCCAAGGACTTCCCGTTCTGCGTGCCGATTTCCACCCAGTGCCTGCATGCCGCGGGCGCCGCGCTGAAGTTCAAGCTCAACAAGGAGCCGCAGATCGCGGTGGCCGTGTGCGGCGATGGCGGCAGCTCCAAGACCGACTTCTACGCGGCACTGAATTCGGCCGGCGCCTACAAGCTGCCGCTGATCCTGTGCATCGTCAACAACGGTTGGGCCATCTCGGTTCCGCGTTCGGCCCAGACCGGTGCCGAGACGCTGGCACAGAAGGGCCTGGCCGGCGGCCTGCACTGCCTGCAGGTGGACGGCAACGACCTGATCGCGGTGATGGCGGCCATGCTGCAGGCCCGCGAACGCGCGCTGGCCGGCGACGGCGGCACCGTGCTGGAACTGATGACCTACCGCCTGTCCGACCACACCACCGCCGATGACGCGCGCCGCTACCGCGACGACGCCGAAGTGAAGGATGCCTGGCTGCGCGAGCCGATGCTGCGCCTGCGCAAGTACCTGACCAACGCCGGGGTGTGGAGCGAGGAAGAGGAAGCCGCCTGGACCGCCGAATGTGGCAAGCGCGTGGACGAGGAAGTGAACCTGTACCTCAACACACCGGTGCAGCCGGTCGAGGCGATGTTCGATTTCCTCTATGCCGACCCGCCGCAGGACCTGCTGGCCCAGCGTGCCCAGGCGATCGCCCTGGAGCAGCGCCATGGATGAGATCAAGAACGGCGCGCCCGGCGCGCACACCAACGCCGCCGACAGCGCTGCCGTCGCGCGCGGAGAACAGAACATGACCGCCACCCCGATCACCCTCATCGAAGCCATCACCCAGGCATTGGCCTGGGAGCTGGAGCACGACCCGTCGGTGCTGGTGCTGGGCGAGGACGTGGGCGTCAACGGCGGCGTGTTCCGCGCCACCGCCGGCCTGCAGCAGCGCTTCGGCGCCGAGCGCATCCTCGACACCCCGCTGGATGAAACCACCATCGCCGGCCTCACCATCGGCCTGGCCGCGCAGGGCATGAAGCCGGTGGCCGAAGCCCAGTTCGATGGCTTCATGTACCCGATGGTCGACCATATCGTCTGCCATGCCGCACGCCTGCGTTACCGCACCCGTGGCCGCCTGCACTGCCCGATGGTGCTGCGCGTGCCGTGGGGCGGCGGCATCCGTGCGCCGGAACACCACAGCGAAGCCAACGAAGCCATCTTCACCAACGTACCGGGCCTGCGCGTGGTGCTGCCGTCGTCGCCGCAGCGCGCCTACGGCCTGCTGCTGGCCGCGATCCGCGAGCCGGATCCGGTGATCTACATGGAGCCCAAGCGCATCTACCGGCAGTACAAGGAAGTGGTGGTCAACGACGGCGAAGCGCTGCCGCTGGATGTCTGCTTCGTGCTGCGCGACGGCACCGACGTGACCCTGGTGACCTGGGGCGCACAGGTGAAGGAAGCGCTGGAAGCGGCCGACAAGCTGGCCGGTGAAGGCATCAGCGCCGAAGTCATCGACGTGGCCACGCTGCGTCCGCTGGACTTCGCCACCATCGCCGAATCGGTGGCCAAGACCGGCCGCTGCGTGATCGTGCAGGAGGCGCCGAAGACGGCGGGCTTCGGCGCCGAGATCGCTGCGCGCCTGGCCGAGGAATCGATCTACGACCTGCTGGCCCCGGTCGAGCGCGTGACCGGCTACGACACCCACATTCCGCTGTTCCGCCTGGAGATGAAGTATCTGCCGAGCGTGGAGCGGATCGTGGCGGCGGCCAAGCGCGCGGTGGCGGCGGGCTGACATGCGGGCCCGCCTTCTCGGGGCTTACCGCAGCCAGTATTCCAACCCGCTCCGGTTCCGCACCGGCCAGATCGTCGAAGTCGGTGTACGTGACGAGGAATGGCCGGCGTTTGCCTGGGTACGCACCAGCGATGGGCGTGCCGGCTGGGCACCGGTAGCGTGGTTGCAGCCGCTGGACGAAGGTCGCGCAGAAGCCCTGTGCGACTACGACGCCCGCGAGCTGGATGTGGAAAACGGCGAGATGGTCAAGCTTCATCACGAACACGGCGGATGGTGGTGGTCCGAGCGCGCCAATGGCGCGACGGGCTGGCTGCCGGCCCGCGAACTGGAACTGCTGGAAGAGAACTGCACATGAGCCAGACCAAGAACTTCAACCTGCCCGACCTGGGCGAAGGCCTGCCGGACGCAACCATCGTTGAATGGTTCGTCAAGGAAGGCGACGTGATCATGCTGGATGCGCCGCTGGTGTCGATGGAGACCGCCAAGGCCGTCGTCGAGGTGCCCTCGCCGTTCTCCGGCAAGGTGCTGAAGCTGTCCGGCGCAGCCGGTGACATCATCCCGACCGGCTCGGTGCTGGCCAGCTTCGAACTGGACCCGAACCTGCCGCAGCGCGCCGATGGCCAGGACACCGGCCACAGCCACGGCCATGCGGCACCGGCCGCGGCACCCACCCCGCCGCCACTGCCCAGCGCGGCCGCCCCGGTGGCCACCGAAGAGGCCAAGCCGGCCGCTGCCGAGCGTGATGACGCCGGTACCGTGGTCGGCGCGATGCAGAGCTCCAACGCCGTGCATGCCGAACAGGCCGTGGCTGTGGGCGGCGTCAAGGCGGTGCCGGCGGTGCGAGCCACCGCGCGCAAGCTGGGCGTGGACCTCAGCCGCGTGCGCGCCACCGGTGCCGACGGCGCGGTGACCATGGCCGACGTCAAGCAGGCGGCGGCGGATGGCAGTGCCAGGATCGGCGCCGCTCCGGCTCCGGCCGCTGCGGCCCATGCCGCGCCGGCCCCGGCACAGGTGCCGGCTCCGGTGCAGGGCGAAGCGCGCACCCCGCTGTCTGCCGCCGGCAAGCCGATGCGTACCCAGCCGCCGGGCGTGGTCGCCAAGGGCCAGCCGGAACCGCTGAAGGGCGTGCGCCGCAACATGGCGCGGGTGATGGCCGATGCGCACAGCAAGGTCGTGCCGACCACGCTGAACGACGACGCCGACATCCACGCCTGGCTGCCGGGCAACGATGTCACCGCGCGCCTGGTGCGTTCGATCGTGGTCGCCGCACAGAAGGTGCCGGCGATGAACGCCTGGTTCGACGGTGAAGCGCTGACCCGC
Organism: Stenotrophomonas sp. 704A1; assembly: GCF_030549525.1. NCBI lineage: Bacteria > Pseudomonadati > Pseudomonadota > Gammaproteobacteria > Lysobacterales > Lysobacteraceae > Stenotrophomonas > Stenotrophomonas tuberculopleuritidis. The sequence goes on from NZ_CP130831.1 coordinate 4,334,249, forward strand.
ACCCTGCATGCGCAGGTGGACATCGGCATCGCCGTGGACACCGACGACGGCCTGTTCGTGCCGGCGCTGCGCAACGCCGACATGCTCGACGCACGCGGCATCCGCGAAGGCGTCAACCGACTGCGCGAGCAGGTGGAATCGCGTTCGATCGCCGCCTCGGAACTGAGCGGCTACACCATCTCGCTGTCCAACTTCGGCATGTTCGCCGGCCGCTACGCGACCCCGGTCGTGGTGCCGCCGTGCGTGGCCATCGTCGGTGCCGGCCGTGCCCGCCACCAGATGACTCCGGTGATGGGCGGCGTGGAAGCGCACAAGGTGATCCCGCTGTCGGTCACCTTCGACCACCGCGCGGCCACCGGCGGTGAAGCGGCACGCTTCCTGCGCGCGATGATGGACGACCTGGCACTGGCCAGCTGATCGGTGGCTGCCAACCGTGGGTTGGCACCTGATCTGGAAGAACGCCGGGCACTGCCCGGCGTTTTTTTTCGCCACGGTGGAGCCGCGCCATGCTCGGCCCTGCAAAGATGCGTGCGATCAGCCGCGCGCAACCATGCCCTCGGCGCGGCTGTAGACACGCAGCCGGTGGCCATCCGGATCGGCACCGACGAAGGTGTGGCCGAACGCCAACGTCACCGGCGCCTGCAGGATCTGCACGCCGAGTGCGTGCCACGCATCGTGCATCTGCTGTACGGCGTCGGGATTGGCGACCACCATCGCCAGTTCGGCGGCGCCGGCCTGCGCAGACACCGGTGGCTGCACGTCGTCGCGCTGCCACAGGCCCAGTGCAGCGCCATCGCCGAGCAGGAACAGGGCAAAGCCGGGCGACTGTTCGACCGGCGCTTTGCCGAGGATGCCGCTGTAGAAGGTGACGCTGGCGGCGACGTCATGTACGTACTGCAGCAGGGTGCTGGGCGTGAACATGGGGAAGCTCCGTTGTTGGGAGCGTTCATGGTGGTATGGCCTTGCTGACAGATTCTGTCAGTAGCGGCGAGCAGCCTCGGCGCTACGAGCGATCCAGCCAGTCGGGCGCGATGCCCTGCGCCTTCTGCCAGCGCCGCAGCAGGGTGGCGCGCGGCACCAGGTAGCGATCCTGCAGCACACGCACCTGGCGGATGCGGTCCAGGCGGAAATGACGGAAGTCCTCGCGGCGCTCGCACCACGCCGCCAGCATCGGCACGTCATCGAAGTAGCCCAGCGCGAACGGCCAGACGATGCGCGCACTACGCTGGCCCTGTGCATCCTGGTAGCCGAACTGCAGGCGCAGCTGCGCACCCACGGCCTCACGCACGGCGCGCAGCCGCGCGGCGGGAACCCTGGCCGCAGCGCGCGAAGGGCCCACGCGCAGGCCACTGTCACGCAGCGCTTCGCGACGCGCGGCCGGCAATACGTGCGCGATGCGCGCCAACGCATCACGTGCGGCCTCGGCCAGTGCCGGCTCGGTGCGTGCCGCAACCCAGCGCAGGCCCAGCACCAAGGCATCGATCTCTGCGGGTGGCAGGGTCATCGGCGGCAAGGTATCGCTGGGTGCCAGCTGGTAGCCGACGCCGGCCTCGCCGCGCAGATCGGCGCCCTGCTCACGCAGGGTTTCGATATCGCGGTACAGCGTGCGCAGGCTGATACCCAGGGCATCGGCCAGCGCCTGTCCCGCCACCGGCCGCCGATGGCGGCGCAGCAGCTGCAGCAGCTGGGTCAGGCGCAGCGCACGCGACATCAGCCGACCAGATTCCGCGAGGGCACCACGTGCTCGCCCGGCGCAGGTGCCAGCGCGGCATCCACCAGCGCGGCGGCAATGCACTCGGCCGGATTGATCCGCCAGGCCCGTGGCAGCACCGGGTCCAACGCGCCCAGCACCTTCAGCGCGAACGCTTCACCACGTCGCACCTGCTGGCGATGCCCGCCGATCAGGCCGGGCCGCACGAGGGTGAGCGAGGCGAATTCCAGCGCGCGCAGGTCGCACTCCAGCTCGCCTTTCACCCGGCTGTAGAACACCGCCGAATGCGGGTTGGCGCCCGCTGCGGAGTTCAGCACGAAAGCCCTCGCGCCCTGGGTACGCGCCATGCGGGCGAACGCCAACGGGTAGTCGTGGTCGATCCGGTAGAACGCCTCGCGACTGCCGGCCTGGGCCATGGTGCTGCCCAGCGCGCAGATGACCGCGTCCACCTGCGCCCAGTCCGGCGCTTCGGGCAACGCGTCGAAGGACAGCACGGGCGCGTGCAGCCTGGCATCGCGCAGCTCCAGCGGCCGCCGCGTGGGCGCCACCACGGCGCGGCAGCGCGGGTCCTCCAGCAGCATCGGCAGCGCCAGCCCCCCGACCATCCCGGTCGCGCCCAGCAACATCACACGCATACCCACCCTCACTGCGGCATTCTGTGGCCCCATGCTATCCGTTCAAGCCGTGCGCGGCCGCGCCGATATGCTGGAACCAGCCCCTGCCACCCCGGGATTCGCTTCATGACGGACCAGCCTGACCATCGCCCTGCCCCCGGCACCGCCCTTGGGCCGCCGGCGCGCGTGCGCGCGGTGGCCGATGATGGGCTGGGTGACCGCGTGGTCCTGCAGGGCGGCGGCGGCGTGGCGCTGCAGCAGCTGTTCGCCGGCGCCGACGCGCCCGAGCCGCTGCTGGCCGCATTCGCCAACGGCATGGCGACCCTGCCCGGCGAACTGGGCGACATGGGTGACCGCCTGCAGTCGGCGCAGGCCAGCGCCGACTGGCCGCGCTATGGCCGGGCCATGCGGCAGCTGATCGACAAGTACATCCGCACCATCGAGCAGCATTCGCCCGACGGCCAGCCCGACAGCCTGCGCCTGTCCGAGCAGCTGCGGCTGCTGCTGGGCGGCGCGGTGGTCGCCCTGCTGCAGCACGATCCCGATCTGCGCGAGCAGGCGCAGCTGCTGGCCGGGCGCCTGCGCCAGTGGCAGCCCGGCGCGGCGCTGGAGCCGATCGAACAGGGCGTGCGCGAACTCGGCCACCAGATCGGCGTGCGTGCCGAGAGCTGGCAGGAGCAGCAGGCGCTGCTGCTGGAGCTGTTCGCGCTGCTGCTGGAGAACGTCAGCGAACTGCTGGACGACCGCAGCTGGCTGCAGGGCCAGATCGCGGCGGTGCGCCAGCTGCTGGCCGGGCCGCTGGAGGCCGAATCGGTCGAGCGCACCCGTGCCGAACTGCGCGAAGTGATCTACAGGCAGGGCCTGCTGCGGCAGGGCATCGATGAATCCAAGGCGGCCATGCGCGGCCTGATGGGCGAGTTCATCGAGCGCATGGACGGCATGGCCGCCAGTACCGGCGAGTACCATGACCGCATCGGCAGCTATGCGCTGCGGCTGCGTGAATCGCGCAGCATTGCCGACCTCAACCATCTGCTGCAGGAAGTGATGCAGGACACCGGCAAGGTGCAGCTGCAGGCGGCACAGGCCCGCGACCACCTGGCGGCGGCGCGGCAGGAGGTGGAACAGGCCGAGCAGCGCATCACCGTGCTGGAACAGGAACTGCGTGCGGCCGGCGACCTGGCCCGCATCGACCCGCTGACCCAGGCGCTGAACCGACGTGGCCTGGATGAACTGCTGCAGCGTGAACTGGCCCGCGCCGCACGCCACAACGCACCGCTGGGGGTGGCGATGATTGATCTGGATGATTTCCACCAGACCAACGACCACCATGGCCATGCCGGTGGCGATGCACTGCTGCAGCACCTGGTGGCGGTATGCAAGCTGCTGCTGCGCGCCACCGATGGCATCGCGCGCCTGGGCGGTGACGAGTTCGTGCTGGTACTGCCGGAAACCCCGGGCGCCGACAGCATGGCCACCGTGCAGCGCCTGCAGCGTTCGCTGGCGCACCGCGTACTGACCGTGCAGGACCGGCGCGTGCCGGTGCACTTCAGCGCGGGCCTGGCGCAATGGCAGCCCGGCGATGATGCACAGAGCCTGCTGCGGCGCGCCGATGATGCGCTGTACGAGGCCAAGCGCCACGGCAAGAACCGCGTGCAGGCGGGATGATGCGATCGGCCGGGCATGCCCGGCGCCGGCAGCGGGCGTTCGGCAGCGCCGGGCCGTGCCCGGCGGCCAATGTCACCGGCCGCGCAGCTTCTGGAACCCGGTCACCGCTGCCAGCACGATCGCGCCGGCAATGATGCCGACCACCATGTTGCCCAGCGCGCTGACCAGCCAGCCCCACTGGCCCTCGCCGCCCAGCGCCTGCACCGCGTGGTGCAGGGCCGGCACGTTGTGCACCAGGATGCCGCCACCGACCAGGAACATGGCCGCGGTGCCGGCCACCGACAGGAACTTCATCAGCCATGGCGCCGACACCAGCAGGGCACGCCCCACTGCCGCCAGCGCCGCGCCCTTGCGTGACAGGTACAGGCCGAGGTCGTCCAGCTTGACGATGCCAGCCACCAGGCCATAGACGAATACGGTCATTGCCAGTGCGATGACCACCAGCGTGCTGACCTGGTTGACGAACGTCGCAGTGGCCACGACGCCCAGCGAGAGCACGATGATCTCCGCCGACAGGATGAAATCGGTGCGGATCGCGCCCTTCACCTTGTCCTTCTCCCACGCAACCATGTCCACCTGCGCGTCGGCCAGGGCCTTGCGCCGTTCGGCCTGGTGTTCGGCATCTTCTTCGGCCGAATGCAGGAAGCGGTGCGCCAGCTTCTCCACGCCTTCGAAACACAGGAAGGCGCCGCCGATCATCATCAGCGGCACGATGAGCGGCACGTTCCAGCCGCGGCCGTGCAGCCAGGCCTCCAGCGCGCTGATCGCCAGCGCCGCCGGTACCAGGATCACCTTGTTGACCAGCGAACCCTTGGCCACCGCCCACACCACCGGCAGCTCGCGGTTGGCATTCACCCCGGTCACCTGCTGCGCGTTCAGCGCCAGGTCGTCGCCCAGCACGCCGGCGGTCTTCTTCGCGGCGACCTTGGTCAGGACCGAGACGTCGTCGAGCAGCGAGGCGATATCGTCGAGCAGGGCAAACAGGCTGGCACCGGCCATGGGGAATCCAGGAAAGGGAATGGGCAGATTCTGACCGATCCGGCGGGGGCTGCGGAAGATGGCGGGTTCACCGCGTGACGACCCTGCTGCAGGGACACTGGGGCTGCTACCCGTTCCGTTGCGCATGGGCCAGCGCTACCGGCATCGGCGTGGCCGCCGGGCATGGCCTGGCGCTGCCGGCCATCGTCTGCAAGGAGTTCCGCTTGAGCAATCCGCCCACCGCCGCTGGCAACCCTCAACTGGTGAAAGGCATGAACCGGCGCAGCCAGATCCTGCGCCTGCTGATGCGCTATCGCCATTCGGGGGTGTTTTCCGGCATGAACCTGGACGCGGCCGGCAGCCACAGCGATGTCCCGCCGGAAAGCAATCCCGAACAGTTCGTCAGCGACCTCGAAGCGCTCGGCCCTACCTTCGTCAAGCTTGGGCAGATGCTGTCGACCCGGCCGGACATGGTGCCGGTGGAGTTCGCCACCGCCCTGGAGCGCATGCAGGAGAAGGTGGCCGAGATTCCGGTCGAGCGCATCCATGCCATCGTCGAGCAGGAGCTTGGCGCACCGGTGAACAAGCTGTTCGCCGCATTCGATCCGCATCCACTGGGTTGCGCGTCCATCGCCCAGGTGCATCGTGCGGTGCTGCACGATGGCCGCGAGGTCGCGGTGAAGGTGCAGAAGCCGGAGGTGGCCGCTCAGCTGCGCTCGGACCTGGAGGTGCTGCGCAGCTTCGCGCTGGCCGCCGACCACCTGACCCAGGTCGGTCGCCGCGTGCGCCTGCGCGACTGGCTCAATGAATTCGCCAAGACCCTGATGCAGGAGCTGGACTACCACGCCGAGGCGGAGAACCTGGCGCGCTTCGGCCGCCACCTGAAACCGTTCCGCCGGCTGTGGATTCCGCAGCCGCTGTGGGACTACTGCAGCCATCGGGTGCTGACCATGGAACTGGCCAGCGGTGTGCGTGTGGACGCGATCCCCGATGTACGCCGCACCGAACAGGCGATGGACCCGCTGGCCGCCGCCTTGATCCGCGGCTACCTGGACCAGATTTTCGTGCACGGCGAGATCCATGCCGATCCGCACCCCGGCAACCTGCGGGTGATGCCCGACGGCCGCCTGGCGATCTTCGACCTGGGCATGGTCGCGCACATGCCGCCGCGCCTGCGCGAGCGCCTGCTGAAGATCCTGTTCGCGGCGGTCGATGGCCGTGGCGAGGAAGTGGCCGACGATCTGATCAGCATCAGCACGCGGCTGGAAGCCTTCGACGAAGAGCGCTACCTGCGCGAGACCGGGCAGCTGATCGCGCGCTATGCGGCCAGCGCCAACTTTTCCGAAGGCCGGGTGGTGCTGGACATGGTGCGCATCGCCACGTCCTCCGGACTGCGCACGCCGCCGGAACTGAGCCTGCTCGGCAAGGCCCTGCTGAACCTGGAAACCGTGTGCCGGCTGCTGGCACCGGAGCTGGATACGCGGCGCATCGTCGAGCGCCAGCTGCAGCACGTGATGCGCGCGCGCCTGAAAAAGTCGCTGTCGGCCGCCAACCTGGCCAGCGAGGCGATGGAGCTGCAGCAGCTGCTGCGCGATGGGCCGCGCAAGCTGTCGGACATCATGGCACTGCTGGCCGAGAACCGCCTGCAGATGAAAGTGACCGGGCTGGAAGAGTCGCGGTTGATGGAAAACCTGCAGAAGATCGCCAACCGCGTGGCCGCCGGCATCATCAGCGCGGCACTGATCATGGCCGCCGCGATGATGATGAGGATCGACACCGGCTGGCACGTATTCGGCTATCCGGCCATCGCCCTGGTGCTGCTGCTGATCGGCGTGGCGCTGGGCCTGGGCATCGTGACCAGCGCATTGCTGTTCGATCGCCGCGCACGTGCACGCGAAGAGCGCGGCCACCGCTAGCACCGCGCGGCAGCGCAGCGGTGCGATGCGCGGAACTGCTGCATTCAGGCGGTTTTTAATGCAATCCAGCGGAAGTCTTCACGCTCGAATTACGTTCGTCGCGTGATCGCGCGCGCACGATTTCAACAAACATTTCAGTCAGGTTCGTGCATGCACTATCGGGTCATCGGCCTGTCATACAGATGTGCTTGCGGCAGCGCCGGTCGGATGGACACGCGTCGGTACGACGTCCATCGCCACCACCCCGTCACTGCCGAAGCTGCCTATGCTCTGGATTCTGCTGCTGTCGTTGTTGCTGCTGTCCTGGTTGTTCCTCGCGTCCGCGAAGTGGGTGTGGTGGAAGGCCGGCCTGTTCTCGCTGCTGCTGCTGGCACTCAGTGCCTGGTGGCTGATCGACAAGTTGTCCGGAGACGGACTCAACGCTGCCACCCTGTATCACCTGGGCGCCGACATGGAAGGCGCCGGCGTTGCTGATTTCAAGGGGTATATCGCCGGCTTCCTGGTGCTGGCCGCGGTCTCGCTGCTGCCGCTGTTCGCCACGCGGGTGAAGCGCTGGCACCATCCCTCTGCCGGCGGCGCGTGGTTTGCCGGGTTCGCCGCCGTGTGGGTCGCCACGCTCATGATCAGTCCATTGGCACGCGACGGCCAGCGCCTGTACCAGCAGTTGCGGCCGGTGGATTTCGCACGCATCGCGCCGGAGTACCAGGTGCCGACGCAACCGCTGCAGCGCCCGCGCAACATCGTCTGGATCTACGGCGAAAGCCTGGAGCGCACCTACCTGGATGAGGCCGTGTTCCCCGGGTTGATGCCCCATCTGAACCGCCTGGCCGGCAGATCGCTGGATGTGCGCGGCCTGGCTTCGGCCGAAGGCGGCGGCTGGACCATTGCCGGGCTGGTGTCCTCCATGTGTGGCGTCCCGCTGACCACCGCGCAGGGCGATGAGAACAGCATGGACCGGATGGGCAGCTTCCTGCCCAAGGCGGTGTGCCTGGGCGACTACCTGAAACAGCAGGGCTACACCAATCACTACCTGGGCGGCGCCAACGGCCAGTTCGCCGGCAAGGGCCAGTTCCTGTCCAGCCACGGCTTCGATGAAGTGCATGACCTGGCCTGGTTCAAGCAGCAGAAGAAGATCGGCCGCATCCACTACTCGGCCTGGGGCGTGCACGACGACGTGCTGCTGGACACCGCCTACCAGCGTTTCGAACAGCTCTCGCGCGCCGGCGCACCGTTCATGCTGACCACGCTGACGATGGATACCCACCACCCGGCCGGGCACCTGCCGGTGTCGTGCAAGGGCGAGCGTTACCAGAGCCGGTACGGCAACATCGGCCTGCTCAATGCACTGAAGTGCACCGACCGGCTGATCTCGCAGCTGGTCGAACGCATCCAGGCCAGTCCGTACGGCAAGGACACGCTGATCGTGATCGCCTCCGACCATCTGGCCATGCCCAACGACCTCAGCCATGTACTGGCCAGCCAGAAACGCGAGAACCTGCTGCTGTTCCTGGGCGACGGCGTGGCCCCGCGCCAGCTGGCGGCGGAGGAGGCTTCGACGCTGGACTCCGGTGCCACCCTGCTCAGCCTGCTCGACCCCGCGCTGAACACCCTCGGCTTTGGCCGCTCGCTGCTGGATGACACGCGTGCACCGAGTGCCAGCGTCGCCGCGCATCGCGACGGTGGCCGCGACTACCCGCAGTACCTGGCCTTTGCCCGTTCGCTGTGGCTGGGCGAGCCGACCCGGCAGCTGAAGATCGATGGCGATGACCAGGTGGTGGTGGGCCTGCAGCACGTGCAGCCGCCGGTGCTGCTGGAATACGACAAGGACTGGGACCTGAAGTCGGTGTACCTGGAAAACACCTCGCGCCAGTTCGACGACGCCGATCCGGACAACACCCTGGCCTACATCGATCGCTGCACCGCGTTCGAGGATGGGTCGGCCGACGGCGACTGGTGTGCGCTGCTGGTCAACCGTGACAACGGCATCAAGCTGTACCGCGATGACGATCTGCGCGGCGGCATCGCGGTGGATGCGCCGCTGGAAGCGCTGCAGGGCCCCCGTCCGAGCGTGCGCCAGGCGCACATGATCACCCAGAAGGGGCGCCGCACCCGCGCCGGGCAGTACATGCTGCAGCTGGTGGCGAGCACGCGGCCGGATCGCGGCTTCTGGATCGAAGCGGTGTCTTCGCAGCGCAAGGTGGTGCTGGCCCAGCAGTGGGTGCAGCCGGATGCGGATGGCAGGATCAACGTGTCCTTCGGCCTGGACCATGCCGTGGACGATCTGGAGATCCGCGCCTGGTTGAACCATGCCGAGACGCTGGCGGTGGATACGTTCGCGCTGGTGCCTTCGCGCAACCGACCGCGGGGGTAGGGTTCTTTGCAGGGCTGCGCCCTGCACCCGCCGAAGCAACGGCCGAAGCAACAGCAACGGCAACAGCGGGCATTCCGTGGGATGGCGGGGTGGGTCCGGTTGCGGGAGACGCCGTAAACCCATCCATGGGGGCTTGGCCGCGGCATCCATGCCGCGGACACTCCCGCAACCGGACCCACCCCGCCTTCGACAGTTTTCCACGATCTGTCGGAAATACTATTGGGGTCAGATCCGTTTTCCGGAGGAAAACGGATCTGACCCCATATTGATTTCGCTATCTGACAAACGTGTCGACCAAGGTCGACACCTACCGACAGCCGCAGGAATCTGTCAGAGGTGGGGCGGTGTGGGTTGGCAGGACCGTTGGCGCCATGGATGGCGCCATCGAGCCCCCATGGACGGGTTTACGGCGTGTCCTGACAACCCACACCGCCCCGCCAAACCACGGAATGCCCGCTGCTGCCTTTGCCGTTGCTTTTGCTTTTGCTGTTGCTCCGGCTCGTAGCGGGTGCAGGGCGCAGCCCTGCAGAGAAACCCCTACTCCTGCGGGTCGCGGGTGATGTGGATATCGGTCGGGGTGGACAGCGGGATGTTCCGCTCGGCCAGGATCTGCAGCAGGCTGAAATAGAGGTCGCTGCGGGCGGCGTAGACCTGCCGCGGGCTGGCGACATAGGCGAAGCTGTTGATGGTGATCTGACCGCCGGCAATGCTGTCGATGTACACCGTCGGTGCCGGCTGCTGCAGCACGCTGTCATGGGCGCCATAGGCCTCCAGCAGCGCCTCGCGCAGGCCACCGACATCGGTGCTGGGCGGCACCGCGAACTGGATCTGGATGCGGCCCTGGTTGTTGCCCATCGTCATGTTGCGCACGGTCTTGGTGACCAGCTCGGAGTTGGGCACGATCAGCGTCGACTTGTCGCCCACCTGGATCTCGGTGGAACGCAGGCTGATGCGTCGGATGTCCCCTTCCTGATCGCCAAGCTTCACCCAGTCGCCGATCTTCACCGGACGCTCGGCCAGCAGGATCAGGCCGGACACGAAGTTCTGGGTGATCACCTGCAGGCCGAAGCCGATACCCACCGACAGCGCGCTGACCAGCAGCGCGAGCTTGCTCAGCTGCAGGCCCATCGCGCTCAGCGCCCAGATCACCGCGATGATGATGCCCAGGTAACGGGCCACCGTACTGACCGAGTTGCGGGCCCCCAGATCCAGTTCGGTCTTCGGCAGGTACGTGTCGGTCAACCAGCGCTGCACCAGCTGGGTAACCGCCAGCCCCGCCAGCAGCACCAGCACCGCCAGCACGATCCGCACCGGCTCCAGCTTGGTCCCGCCGATATCGAAGCCGGTGGTGAACAACGAGGAGAAGCGCTCCACCACTGCACCGATGTTGCCGAACGGCGCCACCAGCGCCAGCAGGGCGATCAGCACGACGATGGTGCGCAGGGCGGCCGACAACAGCACGCCGGCCTGCTCCAGCCGCGATACGCTCAGGCCGGTGCTGAGCAGGATGGTCTGGCCGACCCGGCTGTCGGCGTTGAGCAGCCAGGTGCTCAGGTCATCGACGAACTTGAACAGCAGTGTCGCTGCCAGCACCACGATGCTGCCGCCGATCAGCTGCTGGTTCACGAACTTGGCGAGGTTCAGGTACCCCATCAGGGTGGCGATGATGGCCGCCACCACCGCGATGTTGCCCGCCACCCGCGCCAGCACCAGCCAGCTGCTGCGCCGCACCGGCGTGCTCGTTCCGAGGCCGTCGGCCTGTGCTTCCAACTTGGCTTCGGCCTCGGCGGTCTGCCGGCGGTGCAGGCGTGCCAGGGTCACCAGCATGGCCATGATCAGGCCGAGGTAGGTCAGGGCGATCAGGCCGTCCAGCGCCACCGTGGTCACGTCGCTGGTGCGCGTGGCCTGGTCCAGCGCCACCAGTACCGTGCTCAGCCAGGCCAGCGCTGCCGCGCCCCAAGCGTACTTGCGCAGCTTGAGCGCGGCGGTGTCATCCAGATTCAGCAGCCGCCACGAGGGCCGCTTGGGCACCAGCAGGCAGGCGCTGAGCGCGGCGATGAACGCGGCGCGGAAGGTCGCCGTTTCCAGTCCTTCGGCCACCACCTGCAGGCGCGGCGCGATCGCGTCGATCGCATCGAGTGCGGCCACCAGCACCACCACCGCGTAGCCGGGCAGCAGGGTGCCGACCAGCAGCAGCCACATGGCCAGCCCCGATCGACGCAGGCGACCGTCAGGCGCACGTTCGCTGGCTGCGAACCGCCGCCCCAGCCCGCGCAGCCACAGGCGCAGCGGGAACATCATGATCAGTGCCGCGGCCAGGCCCAGCAGCAGGGTGCCCCAGCCGTTGCTGCGGATGCCCGCCACCAGCGCCGCACGGCCCTGTTCGGCCAGCGGCGCGACGCGGGCGATGTCGATCGGCAGGCGCTCGGCCACCTTGCGCCACAGCGCCGGCGACAACGGCGAAGCGACTTTCTGGCCCAGCTCCTCGGTGCGTTGTGCGGTGCGCTGCTGATCGATGTCGGAGGCCAGCTGCTGGGCGCGCACGGCACTGGTCTTGGCCTGCGCCACCGAGGCCGCCAGGGCATCGCGCTGGCGGGTGATGGTGCGGCGCTGGGCTGCCAGTTCCGGCGGCTCGGTGGTGCCCTCGGCGGGCGTTCCCAGCTGCGCCAGCTGCTCGTTGATCCGGTCCAGCTGCGGTTGCAGTGTCTTGTCCAGCGCTTCGGCGTCGCGCCGTGCCTGCGCGGCGTTGTCAGACAGCATCGCCAGTGTTTCGGTGGCCGCGGCGTCACCGCGCTTGCGCTCGATGTCGTTCAGGGTGGACTCGATCTGTGCCAGCTGCTGCTTCGGGCTCGGCTCCTCGTCCTGGGCCAGCACCGGCGCGGCCACCAGCAGCAGGCTGCACAACAGCAGGCCCAGCCAGGGCCCGCGTACCAGGATCATTCGGAAGAAGGAAGACAAGCCAGCCACACCGGTTCGCGCGGACCACCGCGCCTGCGCGCGACTATACGGCACGGCCGGTAAACAGCCGATGGCGGAGCCCGCCAGGCACCGGCGGCGACGCAGCCGCAGCGCCGGCTGGCGGGCGCCGGATGGCTCAGTACTTCAGCCGCAGCTCTTCCACATTGGGCTGCTGCAGCGCGTACCAGTCCTGGAACTCCTCCTCGGTGATCTCGTCCGGGGCATACACCGCGATCGGGTGCCAGGCGTGGTCGGTCGGCAACGGCTGGCGCGGGCCGGCACGCAGGCTGTAGCTCACCCCTTCGTAGTCGACCAGATCATCGACCTGCGGCCATTGCTCGCGGGCGAACGAAGTTTCATTCTTCAACAGGATCACCTGGTACATCGGCACCTCCACATCGGTTGGATCGAAGGAACACGGCGCTGGCCGGAAGCATACCGCCGCGCCGATGACAGCGAGCGCCCCGCCATGGCGACGGAACGTTCTGGACACGGCCCTCGCCCCGGCTTCACCCGCCCGTGGCGCCGCCCTCGGCATCGTGAAACGCCCCGTTGCCGACCCGCACACCGATGACCGACCATCCGCCCCTGAAGACCGTCCCCGACCTCAAGCTGCCCCGCTACCTGGGAACCTGGTACGAGATCGCACGCCTGCCCATGCGCCACGAGCCGGAGGGCTGCACCGACGTCTCGGCGCATTACAGCCTGCTCGACAACGGCCACGTGCAGGTGCACAACCGCTGCCGCATGGACGGCGAGGTCGAAGAGGCCATCGGCGAGGCCTGCCCGGTGGACAACGACAGCGCGCGGCTGGAAGTCAGCTTCCTGCCCAAGGGCCTGCGCTGGCTGCCGTTCACCAAGGGCGACTACTGGGTGATCCAGGTGGCGCCGGACTACAGCGTGGCCCTGGTCGGCAGCCCCGACCGCAAGTACCTGTGGCTGCTGGCCCGGGAGCCGCGCCTGGATGCCACCGTGCAGGAGCATTATCTGGCGGCCGCACGCCTGCAGGGCTTCGATCTGTCCGAACTGATCCAGACCCCGCACACCGGCCAGCCGACCGCCTGAGCACGCGCACGCATGGACCTGAAAAGCGGCTATCCATGGTGGGCGGTTCGCAATGGCCTGATCCAGGCATTCCCGCCGCTGGAACAGGACCTGCAGTGCGATGTGCTGGTGGTGGGCGGCGGCATCACCGGTGCGTTGATCGCCGATGAGCTGTCGGCCCATGGCCATGATGTTGCGCTGATCGAGCAGCGCGACATCGGCTGGGGCAGCACTGCAGCCAGTACTGCGTTGCTGCAGTACGAGATCGACACCCATCTGCTGGAGCTGGCCGCGCAGTATGGCCAGGAGGCTGCAGCGCTTGCCTACCAAGCATGCGCCGATGCGATTCCGGCCCTGGGCGACGTGGCACGCGGCCTGAAGGACGTGGATTTTCAACGCATGGACAGCCTGTACCTGGCCAGCCGCCACCGCGACGTGCCACGGCTGATGGCCGAAGGCGAGGCTCGCCGCGGCATCGGCCTGGATGCCCGCTGGCTCGACCGCGGCGCTCTGCACGAACGGTTCGGGGTGGACGCCGGTGGCGCGCTGCTGACCCGGCAGGCGGCCCGCGTGGATCCCTATTGCCTGACCTATCGCCTGCTGCAGCGCGTGCGCCGGCGCGGTGGCCATATCCACGACCGCACCGTGCTGCATACCCTCGCCCCCAGCGCGCGCGGCGTAACCGCCCGCACCGAATCCGGCATGCAGATCCGTGCCCGCCACGTGGTGCTGGCCATGGGCTATGCCAACCAGCGGTGGCTGGACGCACGCGTGGCGCGCAACCGCAGCAGCTATGCCTTCATCACCGATCCGATCGATGCCGATCTGCTGGGCCGGCTGCAGCGCACGATGGTCTGGGAAAGCGCGCGCCCCTACCTGTACCTGCGCGCCACCGGCGACCGCCGGCTGCTGGTGGGCGGGCTGGACGATGCCATCGACATCCCCGCCCGCCGCGACCGCCGCGTGCAGGGCAAGGCCCGCAAGCTGATGAAGCAGCTGCTGCACTGGTTTCCGCAGCTGCAGCCCACCGCGGCGTTTTCCTGGGCCGGCACGTTCGCCGAAACCGCCGATGGCCTGCCGTTCTTCGGCCCGCATCCGCAGTGGGGGCCGCGGGTACAGTTCGCCATGGCCTACGGCGGCAATGGCATTACCTATTCGATGATCGGTGCCGCCCTGCTGCGCGCGCGGATCGAGCGGCGACGGCACGCGCTGCAGGACCTGTTCGGGTTCGGGCGGTTGTAAGGCCGGCCGGGCAGGGCCCGGCGCTACCGTTGCGGGCCGGCGACAGGCATCATTCAAGCAACGCCTGCTAGCGTCGGCCTGTACCGCCGCGTGCTGCGCGGTCCCTCTGCGCTGGAGAGCCGTGATGATCCGCCCCCTGACCCTGCTGCTGTGCCTGGCTGCGGCCCTGCCCGGGACCGTGCTGGCGCAGTCCGCTGCCGGCGCCACCGCACCCCAGGCATCCGGCCTGGATCTGTCGGTGCCGCAGGCACCGATGCGCTATCTCAACGACCCGACCCTGCAGCAGGATCCGCCAGGCACCTTCTATGGCGACAAGACCGGCCCGCGCGTACATGGCGACGGCCGGATCGCCGATGTGCAGGACGACAAGGTCAAGGTGTCAGGCAGCTTCACCACCGGCATCGGCTACGCCAAGAACTACGGCAACACGCATTACAACGCCGCCACGCTCAATCTCAGCAAGAACTACACCAACGATGAGGGCAAGACCCGCGGGGTCAACGTCAACATCCATGTGAGCGAAGGCAAGGGCCCGGGGTTCTTCGGGCCGTATGGCGGGGGGTACTACGGCGGTGGCCCCGGCTACTGGGATTACCCGCCGCCGTACGGCTGGTAAGCCCCGCGCCGGGCCTGGGCCGACCAGGGCCGGCCTCTACTGGTAACAGCGGAAGGTAGCGCCGGGCCATGCCCGGCGGCCTGATGCGCCCGCTGCGCTCGCCGGGCATGGCCCGGCGCTACTCAGCGACACGCCCCATCCCGAAGCAGGCGTCAATCCAGCCAGCCATCGCGTTCGCTGTGCAGGATGCGGCCATCATGACCGCTCAACCGCACGTCCACGCGCTGGTTGCGTGCATTGCGGGCTTCCAGCGACCAGGTCGCGCCATCCCGTTCCAGCGAGCGGATCTCACGCAGGCCCTGCGCCTGCGCCTTGGCCAGCACCTGTTCGGTGCCCAGCAACGCGCGGCCATCATGCTCGTCGAAGATTTCGCCGGTCTTCGGATCGACATAGACCTCGCTGAAGCGGCCGTCGGCGCGGCTGACATCGGCTTCCCACAGGCCGTCATCGCGTTCGATCTCGTGGATGCGGGTGTAACCGGCCTTGCGCAGGGTCTGTTCCACCTGCGCCATGCCCAGCGGCGCGGCCTGTGCGGCGGGGACAAGGACCAGCGCGGCGACGGTGGCGAGGGTGAGCGACTTCAACATGGGGGTTCTCCTGTTCGTGTTCGTGGCCGGACCATCCCGGCAACGCCACAATGCACCCCGTGGTTAACAGCGCCTTAGCCGGCGCTGTTAGCCAGCTGTTAGTCACCCGGGGCACACTCACGCCTGTTCCTACAGCCCTCTCTGCGCCCCGATGCTCTCCACCCTGCCCCTGCTGCTGGCCCTGGCCAGCGCGCCGACCGCCGCCGCCCCCGTACAGGACCCGGCGCAGCAGGTGGCGCGCCGCGCCGTGCAGCAGGGCCGGTATGTACCGCTGGAGAGCGTGGTGCGCGATGCGCTGAAGCGTCACCCGGGCCAGTTGCTGGAAGTGGAACTGGACGATGGCGTGTACGAAGTGGAGGTCCTGCGCGGCGACGGCGTGGTGGTGGAGCTGGACTATGATGCGCGCAACGGCAGGCTGCTGAAGACGGAGCTGGACGACTGATGCGCATCCTGTTGGCCGAGGACGATGCCGCGCTGGCAGAGCGCCTGCAGCCGCTGCTGGAGCAGGCCGGCTACGTGGTGCAGGTGGTGGCCGATGGCCGCCAGGCCGAAGAGATCGGCCAGGTGGAGGACCTGCAGGCAGCGATTGTCGATCTGGGCCTGCCCGGCCTGGACGGCCTGAGCGTGATCGAGCGCTGGCGCGGCAATGGGCGCGACTTCCCGGTGCTGGTGCTGACCGCGCGCGGGCGCTGGCACGACAAGCTGGCCGGCTTCGATGCCGGCGCCGACGACTACCTGACCAAGCCCTTCCAGGCCGACGAACTGGTGCTGCGGCTGCGTGCACTGATCCGGCGCAGCCGCGGTCACGCCAGTCCGCGCCTGCAGTGCGGGCCGTTGCAGCTGGACGTCAACGCCGGCCGCTTCGAACTGGACGGGCAGGCACTGGCACTGAGCCCGCAGGAGTTCCGCCTGCTCAGCTACTTCATCCACCACGGTGG
This sequence comes from Stenotrophomonas sp. 704A1, assembly GCF_030549525.1. Classification (NCBI taxonomy): domain Bacteria; kingdom Pseudomonadati; phylum Pseudomonadota; class Gammaproteobacteria; order Lysobacterales; family Lysobacteraceae; genus Stenotrophomonas; species Stenotrophomonas tuberculopleuritidis. The sequence continues at coordinate 4,350,889 of NZ_CP130831.1, forward strand.
CCAGGTGATCGGTCGCGACCGGTTGGGTGAACACGTGTTCGATGGCGGCCACGATCCGGACTCGAACGCACTGGACGTGCTGCTGGGGCGGGTGCGGCGCAAGCTTGGCCAGGATCTGATCCAGACCGTGCGCGGCCAGGGCTGGCGGCTGGCGGCTCCGTGAGCCGGCAACCCTCGCTGCGGCGCCGGTTGCTGCTGGCCGGGGGTATCGGCCTACTGCTGGTGTCGATGCTGGCCAGCGCGCTGCTCGGCGAGCTGTTCAAGCGCAGCGCGCGCGACCGCCTGGACAACGACCTGCAGCAGGACATGCTGACCCTGCTGGCGCAGGCCGAGATCGATGCCGACGGCCAGTTGCAGCTGCGCCAGGAACCCAATGATGCACGCTTCCAGCGCGTGTTCTCCGGCGCGTACTGGCAGATCGCCGATGGCCGCGGCAAGGTGCTGCGGCAATCGCGTTCGCTGTGGGACGAAACATTGCCGGTAACCGCCCACGGTGCGGCCGAACGCAACGTGCCCGGACCGCTGCAGCAATCCCTGCGTGCCCGGGTGCAGCAGGTGCGCCTGCCGCGCGCCGACCAGCCCTACGTGGCCGTGGTCGCCACCGACCGCAGCGCACTGGATGCCGACGTCGCCGCCTTCCGGCAGCGCAGCGCGATTGCGCTGGGTGTGCTGGTGGCGGCCTGGTTGGCGGTGCTGGCCAGCCAGGTGCATTTCGGCCTGCGTCCGCTGCATCGGCTGGGCGCGCAGCTGGAGCGCGTGCGCCGCGGCGAAGCGCAACGCATCGACAGCGAGGGCCTGAGCACCGAAGTGGCGCCACTGGGCGACGAGCTCAATGCACTGCTCGATCATCAGCAGCGCATGGTGGCGCGGGCGCGAACCAGCGCGCAGGATCTGGCCCACGCGCTGAAGACACCGCTGAGCGTGCTGGCCGCAGAGGCCGACGGCGATGGCCACGACTGGCGCGGCACCCTGCGTGAACAGGGCGCGCGCATGCAGGCCAGCGTGGACCGCTACCTGGCCGCCGGGTTGGCCGCCGACCACCGCCAGCGCGCGGCGGTGGCACCGGTGTTGCAGGCGTTGTGCCGGTTGATGGCACGCGTGCATGGCGAACGTGCGCTGCAGTTCCGGCCCGGCAGCGTCGCCGCCGGGTTGCAGTTCGCCGGCGCCAGCGCGGACCTGGAAGAGATGCTGGGCAATCTGCTGGACAACGCCGGCAAGTGGGCGCGGCAGCAGGTGACCATCGATGCGGCGGTGGCGGACGGGCAGCTGCGCATCGAGGTACGCGACGATGGCCCGGGGCTGGCGCCGGATGCGCTGGCGCAGGTGGTCCAGCGTGGTGTGCGGCTGGATGAGCGCGAGGGCAGCAGCGGGTTGGGCCTGGCCATTGTCGGCGACATCGCCGCCAGTTATGGCGGGCGGTTGGTGCTGGAGAACGCGCATCCGGGGTTGCGGGTTACGTTGTGGCTGCCGCTGGGTTGAAGCGGCCGCTGCGCTCGCCGGGCATGGCCCGGCGCTACCGGGTCACACGCTGCGCTCGCCGGCCATGGCCCGGCGCTACCGGATCACACATCCACCGGGGTAGCGCCGGGCCATGCCCGGCGGCGTAGCGTATCCGTCACGCTAGCGGTGATGCATCCACCAGCAATCGATCGCGTCCAGCGCGATGTGGATCATCAGCCCAATGCCGAACAGGCGCGTTTTCTTCGGTACGCACAGCCCGGCGTAGACCGCAATGGCCGGTGCGGTGTGCAGCGGGTGGAAACCGATGCTGCAGCGGTTCGGCGCGTAGATCGGGTCGGCCAGCAGATGGTCCAGGTCGATGATCCAGCCCAGCAGCAGCAACAGCCAGGCCGAGGCGAACCGCTTGCGCCAGAACAGCCATGCCAGCAACGCTGGCACGGCGGCGTGCAGGAACAGGTGGAAGATCGCGCGGGCGCTCATCGCAGCCGGTAGCGCCGGGCCATGCCCGGCGTTCCCGCGTACCTCAGACCAGCGGTTCGTCGGACAGGTAGGTGTAGCCGGTCAGGCCCGCTTCCAGCGCTTCGGACAGTTCCTGTGCGCGCTCCGGCGGCAGGTCGGCCGAGGCCACGCGCTGGGCGTAGGCCGCACGCAGGTCGTCCAGCCGGTAACCCACGTAATCCAGCATCACGTCGGTGGTATCGCCACGGCGCTGCTGGGTGATGGCGTAGCCATCGGCATCGGCGAGCACTTCCACCGCGTCGGTATCGCCGAACAGGTTGTGGATGTCGCCCAGGATTTCCTGGTAGGCACCGACCATGAAGAAACCGATGCGGTAGCTCTCGCCGTGCTTGATCGCGTGCAGCGGCAGCGAGCTGTCCAGGCTTTCGTTCTCGACATAGGTCTTGACCATGCCATCGGAATCGCAGGTCATGTCGGCGATGATGCCGCGACGGTCCGGGGTCTCGTCCAGGCGCTCGATCGGCACGATCGGGAACACCTGGTCGATCGCCCACGCGTCGGGAATCGATTCGAATACGCTGAAGTTGACGAAATACTTGTCGACCAGGCGCTCGTTCAGTTCATCCAGCGCCGGGCGGTGGCTTTTCTCGTCGTAGCTCAGGCGCGCACGCACGCCATGGGCGATGGCGTAGAACAGGTCGTCGATGCGCGCACGCTGCGGCAGGTCGATCTGGCCCAGCGCGTAGCTGGCCAGGCCTTCGGCATGGAAATGCTGCGCTTCCTGGAACAGTTCCACCGCCGGGCGCACGTCCAGCTCCTCGTGGATCTCGCGCAGGTGGCGGATCGAGGCCGGCTCGTCGTCGTGCTGGTCGGGCACGCGGCCTTCCTGCGCCTGCTCCACTTCAGAGACATTGGCGATCAGCACCGCGTGGTGCGCGGTCATCGCGCGGCCGCACTCGGTGACGATGCGCGGCGGGGTCAGGCCGTGTTCTTCGCAGGCATTGGCCAGCGGCTGCACGATGTTGCTGGCGTACGAATTCAGCCCGTAGTTGATCGAGCAGAAACTGCGCGAACGGGTGCCTTCGTAGTCCACGCCCAGACCGCCGCCGACGTCCACGTGGGTGATCTTCGCGCCCAGCTGTGACAGCTCGACGAAATAGCGGGTGGCTTCGCGCATGCCGTTGGCGATGTCGCGCACGTTGGAGATCTGCGAGCCCATGTGGAAATGCAGCAGGCTCAGGCAATCGGCGTACTCGGTATCGCGCAGCGACTTCCACAGGTCCAGCAGCTGGCGCGGGGACAGCCCGAACTTGGCCTTGTCGCCACCGCTGTTCTGCCATTTGCCGGCGCCCAGCGAGGCCAGGCGCATGCGCACGCCCAGGCCCGGCTTCACGTCCAGCGCCCTGGACTCTTCCAGCACCAGCTTCAGCTCGGACGGCTTCTCGATGACGATGAAGGTCTGCAGGCCCAGCTTGCGGCCGATCAGGGCCAGGCGGATGTACTCGCGGTCCTTGTAGCCGTTGCAGACGATCAGGCCACCCGGGCGCGACAGCGCCAGCACGGCCATCAGCTCGGGCTTGCTGCCCGCTTCCAGGCCGAAACCCTCACCGTGGTGGCTGGCCAGGGTGCCGGCCACGCCGCGGTGCTGGTTGACCTTGATCGGGTACACCGCGGTGTAGCCGCCGGGGTAGTCCCAATCCTGCTGGGCCTGGGCGAAGGCCGCCTGCAGCTTGCCCAGGCGCTGGCCGAGGATGTCCGGGAAGCGCACCAGCAGCGGCAGCTTGGCGCCGGCCGCGCGCGCGGCGCCGACCACCTTCGGCAGCGACACCACCGGGCCGTCCGCCCCGGTCGGTCTCACCACCATGTGCCCAGCCTGATCCACGTCGAAGTAACCATCCGCCCAATGCGGGATCGAGTAGGTCTTGCGGGCTTGGTCGAGGGACCAATCGGTCATTGCAGTCGGCCTTGTTGGCAATAAAAGGGGGGGCATGATAACGCCTATATGCCCACAGGTTCGTTATCATGCGCGCCCGCGCCCGTGGCAGGTTCCAACCTGAACGGGCCGATCCGTCCGGATGTGGCATCTGTGCCACGCGGCCCCGCCCGCCAGCCCGGCTTCACCCTCCGAACAGGACCCAGAAGGACAGCTCCATGACTGACAGCAACAACTGGTACATCGAACACTTCGAGCGCACCGGCTCGGCCATCGGCTACCGCATCACCGGCAAGCTGGACGAGGTGCAGTCGCCGTTCCAGAAGATCGAGATCTTCCAGACCACCGACTGGGGCAACCTGATGACCATCGACGGGGCCATCATGCTGACCAGCAAGGACAACTTCTTCTACCACGAGATGATCAGCCACCCTGTGCTGTTCACCCACGCCGCGCCCAAGCGCGTGGTGATCATCGGTGGCGGTGACTGCGGCACCCTGCGCGAAGTGCTCAAGCACCCGGGCGTGGAGAGCGTCACCCAGTGCGACATCGACGAGCAGGTCACGGTGATGGCGCGCAAGCACTTCCCGGAACTGTGCGATTCCAACGACGACCCGCGCGCCGAGCTGATGTTCGACGACGGCGTGGCCTACATGGCCAACTGCCCGGCCGGCAGCGTGGACGTGGTGATCGTCGATTCGACCGATCCGGTCGGCCCGGGTGAAGGCCTGTTCAACAAGGCCTTCTACGAGAGCTGCTTCAAGGCCCTGAAGGACGACGGCATCCTGGTGCAGCAGTCCGAATCGCCGCTGATGCAGCTGGAGCTGATCAACGAAATGCGCACCGAGATGGGCAAGGCCGGCTTCGGTTCGTTCAAGACCCTGCCGTTCCCGCAGCCGTGCTACCCCACCGGCTGGTGGAGCGTGACCCTGGCGCGCAAGGGCGACAGCAGCTTCGACTTCCGCCAGGCCGATTCGGCGGCCAAGAGCTTCGACACCCTGTACTACACCGCCGCGCTGCACACCGGCGTGCTGGTCACCCCGCCGTTCGTGAAGGCGGCACTGAAGGGCTGATCGGAGAGCGTACCAACCCAGGTTGGCACCTACCAATGCAAAAAAACCCGCGCTGGTGACAGCGCGGGTTTTTTCGTTTTCCGGTAGCGCCGGGCCATGCCGGCGGCCTTCCGGTCAGATCGCCCAGATACCGGCGATCACCGCCACCACCAGGCCCCACTTGATCAGCTGGTAGGCCACCACGCTGCGCTCGCGCAGCGCCTTGGCCTTCAGGCGCACCTTGTAGACACTGCCGAAGGCCTTGTTGACGCCACCGGTCGGGTCACCCGGCAGGTTCGGCGAGGCGCCGCCGGCCAGCAGCGTGGCCGCCACCGCACGGTTGAACAGGCCCGGCAGACCGAAGCGCAGCGGACGGGCGATATCGCAGAACAGGATCACGCGGTCATCGGGCGTCTCGTTGTGCGCGTGGTGGATGTAGGTCTCGTCGAACATCATCCACTCGCCATCGCGCCAGCTCTTCTTGATGCCGTCCACTTCGATGTAGCAGGCATCGTTGTTGGGCGTGGCCAGGCCCAGGTGCAGGCGCAGCGAACCGGCGAACGGGTCGCGGTGCGGGCGCAGTTCGCTGCCCGAGGGCAGCTGCGCGAACATCGCCGCACGCACGTCCGGCAGCGACTCCAGCAGCGCGGTGGTCTTCGGGCACATCGCCTTCGCCGACGGGTGCGACGGGCCATACCACTTCAGGTAGAAGCGCTTCCAGCCACGGCGGAAGAACGAATTGAAACCGGCATCGTTGAACGTGCTGGAGGCGGCGATCTTCTGCGCATCGCGCAGCGCCAGCGCCTCGTCACGGATCATCTGCCAGTTCTGGCGCAGCGGCTCCAGCTGCGGGAACTCCTTGCCCGGGTCCAGGAACGGCGTGGTCGGCACTTTGGAAAACATGTACATGACCACGTTGATCGGGGCCATGAAGCTGGAGTGGTCCAGCAACTGGCGCGACCAGCGCGCGCGGACCTTGCCGCGGAAGTGGATGTACAGCACGCAGGCCACGAACAGCGCTGCAAGGACGATCTTGATAATCAAAACACTTTCCTCCAGCACGTGCCGGACAGGGAAACAGGGCGATGTGGCCGCAGGGCCAGCACCAGGGGGGACGCGGCAGGAGACGGGGACGTGCCGGAGAGGGGCGGCCGCCGATGTCGCGGGTCAACAGCTTATGGTCGGCAGGCCGTGGGCCGGGGTCAAGCCGGACGTGCAGTGCGTTCATCACGGTGTTGCCGGCCACGCACGGCCGCCACGCAACTGATTGAAATAAAACGACTTCTGGATAAGTGAGACAAAATTGTCCGAAAAAGCGCGACGAACTGTTCCAGCCACGGCGCCGACATTTCTCCGACAACCCGTGGAATAGCGAACTAGCGGGTACTAAAATTTGCTTAACGAAAGTTAGCTGTTTTCCCCCGTCGTACCGGTTCGCTTGACGCTTCAGCGCCACCCACCGGGTCGCCCGAGACCCCACATGATCCCTTCAGCCTCTCCCTCCCCCACCTGCGGCGACGACGCCGCGGCTCCGCTGCTGCTCAAGCGCGGCGATCGCTTCCTGGCCCCGGATGTCTACCGCACCTGCCTGGATGGCCGGCCTGCGGTGATCAAGGACTACTCCCGCTACCGCGGCACGCCCGTCTCGCTGGTCGCCCGGCTGATGGTGCGGCGCGAAGCACGCATGCTGCAGCGGCTGGGCGGCTGGAAGCATGCCCCTGCCCTGCTCGGCACCCTGGGCGGCCTGGCGCTGGGCATGGAGTTCATTCCGGGGCAGACGCTCAGCACCGCCCAGGCCGTGGGCAATGAAGTGTTCGAACAGCTGCAGCACGCGATTGCCCGCCTGCATGCCGCCGGCATCACCCACAACGATCTGCATGGCACCAACGTGGTGGTCAGCGCCGGCGTGCCGGTGCTGCTGGACTTCACCTCGGCCTGGCGCGTGCCGCGCTGGCTGCGCCGCAACCCGCTGAGCCGGCAGCTGAGCCGCAGCGACATGAAGAACCTGCTGAAGATGCGCCAGCGCATGACCGGGCAGGCACCGAGTGCCGCGCAGGCCGCGCTGGTCGCCGACCCGGGCTGGGTGGCAGCGGTGCGCCAGGGCTGGAAGCGGTTCTATAAGTGGGCCAAGCGCCGGTAAGCGCTGTTCGGCCCTGCATGTCCTGCTCGACTGCGGTTTGCTTCTGCATTTGTAGAGTCGAGCAAGCTCGCCTCTACGGAAGCCTCCCCGCACTACCCAGGCACACGCGCCGATAGGGCTCTGCGATACTCGTCGGCACTCCACTCGCAAGGACGCTGGGGATGCCGACACCGGAACACACTCGTCTACTGACTGCAGCCGCCAGATCCGTACTGCGCCCGTTGGGCTGCGTGCAGAAGGGCCGTTCGCGCACCTGGCTTGACGACCAGGGCTGGTGGGTCGGGGTGGTCGAGTTCCAGCCGTCGGCATGGGACAGGGGCAGCCATCTCAATGTCGGCGCCTGCTGGCTCTGGAACGAGCAGGATTACCTGTCCTTCGATGAGGGCGGCCGCGTCGCCGGATTCGAGCGCTTCGCCGATGCCGTGAGCTTTGCCTCGACCGCACAGGCACTGGCCGAGCAGGCCGCCGCCGAGGTACTGGCCCTGCGTGACCGCTTCCCCACCCCGGGGCATGTGCGTGCATTGATGAGCCGTCATCCCAAACCGGGCATCCGCGAGCATATCTATGCCGGCATCACCGCAGGGCTGGCGGGCGCTTACGACGAGGGTCGCAGGCACTTGGCACTGGCCGCTACGGAGACCCACCCAGCGCCATGGGTCGATGTGCTGAAGCAACGCTGTGCCGAACTCATGCCGCTGCTGCATCCTGGTGGCGGCTTCGAGGCAGAGATCGCCGCCACCGTGACGCGCACCCGTCGCGCGCTCGGTCTGCCCGAGTGGCGGTCGTCACCCCTCATCCCGCCGGGTTGATCACATCGGGAGGGCACTTCGTCGCACACGGGTGTTCGCGCCGCCAGATCCCGGCTAGGGTCATCGCCTTCCACGCACAGGACTGCACCGAACCATGCGCCACTGGCTCTTTCTCGCCCTGGCTACCCTGCCCTTCACCGCCGGCGCCATCGTCATCCGCAGCGATGTGGATGACAGCGCCTACCGCATACCGGCATCCGCATTCCCGGCCCTGGCCGACCTGCCCGGCGAGGGCCACGGCGTGCTGATCGCGCCGCGCTGGGTGGTCACCGCCGCACACGCCGCGCCCATGGAAGGCATGGACGCGGACGTGCAGATCAATGGTCGCCCGTACCGTGTCGAGCGCGTGTTCGTGCATCCCGGTTACCGGCGCATGCCCGATGCGCTTGGCCAGGCGGCGCTGGCGTCAGGCAATCCAGGCCCCATCCACGCCTTCCTCGCCGCCTCCGATGACATTGCCCTGATCCAGCTGGCCGCACCGGTCAGCGACGTTGTGCCGGTTCGCCTCTATCGCGGACAGGCCGAAGCGGGAAAGATCGCTACTCTGGTCGGCAAGGGGGCCACGGGCACCGGCATGACCGGGCTGGCGCCGGGTGGATCGCACCGTGGCGTACTGCGCCGCGCGGAAAACGCGGTGACCGGCGGCAACGATCGCTATCTCTGGTATCGATTCGACGGCCCCGACGGCGGCCTGTCGCTGGAAGGCGTACTCGGCAGCGGTGACAGTGGCGGCCCATTGATGATCCGCGACGCTCGGGGTTGGCAGCTGATCGGCCTGGGTTCGTGGATTACCGCAGTACCGGAGCATGCGCTTGAAGCGGGCTACTACGGGCAAGTGGTGCACAACGTGCGCATCTCGCGCTATGCCGACTGGATCGACCGCGTGATGCGCACCGCGCCGTAGAGTGGAGCTCGCTCGACTGAGGCAACGGCAGAGCGGTCAAGCATCCCGTCGCACGTACGGCCCAGCGGATCAGCAGCCCGCCATCCCGATGGCCGCCCACACCCCCACTTACAACGCGTCCGCGTCCAGCTCACCGGTACGAATACGCACCACGCTGCCCAGGTCGTACACGAACACCTTGCCGTCGCCGATCTTGCCGGTGCCTGCCGCCTTCACGATGGCTTCCACCACCAGTTCCACCTGGTCGTCGGTCACCGCCACTTCCAGCTTCACCTTCGGCAGGAAATCGACCACGTACTCCGCGCCACGGTACAGCTCGGTATGGCCCTTCTGGCGACCGAAGCCTTTCACCTCGGTCACCGTGATCCCGGTAACCCCGCGCTCGGCCAGCGCTTCGCGCACGTCGTCGAGCTTGAACGGCTTGATCACCGCCATGACCATCTTCATTGTCGATCTCCTGTATTCCGGCGTGGAGGATAGCGCCTGAACGCGGCCCGTGCGAAGCCGCCCCCGCCTGTGCGGGCGCGCGGCACGGCAGTATCCTTGTGGCCTGCACGGCCCGCCCGCACCACGGAGTACCCCCATGATCGACCTGAACCAAATCGATGACCTCGCCCGTCGCCTCAGCGACCTGGTGCCGCCGGGCCTGCGCGAGTCGCGCGAGGAACTGCAGGCCACCTTCAAGAGCGCGCTGCAGGCCGGCCTGGCCAAGCTGGATCTGGTCACCCGCGAAGAGTTCGAAGTGCAGCGCGCGGTGCTGCTGAAGACCCGCGAGAAGCTGGATGCGCTGGAAACCGCAGTGCGCGAGCTGGAAGGGCGTGGCACCGCAGAATGAAAAAAGGAGGCGCGCCGCGCCTCCCGTTTACAGAGTATTTCGCGGATGGGGCCTTGCCGCAAGGCCCGCCGGGCGCCCTAGACTCGCCGGCCTGTCGATCCGGCAGGACAGTCAGCGCAGCACCGATGGCACAGGACACCGAATGGACACCCGTTTCGCACGACACCTGCGACCAGGTTGCCGGGCCGTTCTACCACGGCACCCGCGCTGACCTGGCGGTGGGCGAGCTGCTGAGTGCAGGCTTCCGCTCCAACTATCGCGACAGTGTGGTGATGAACCACATCTACTTCACCACGATTGCCAAAGGCGCTGGGCTCGCTGCGGAGATGGCCCGCGGCGAGGGGCGGCCGCGCGTGTATGTGGCGGCGCCGACCGGGCCGTTCGAGGACGATCCGAACGTGACCAACAAGAAATTTCCCGGGAACCCGACGCGGTCGTATCGGAGTGCGCAGCCGTTGCGGGTGGTTGGGGAGATTGTGGAGTGGGAGCTGTACGACCCGGAGTTCGTTCGGCAGTTGAAGGCGTTTGTTGCGTCGGGTAGTGGGGCGATCATCAACTGACGGAGGGGAAGGGTCCTGCTTTGCCTGACGGACGAGCAAAGCGGCAGCATTCCGGAAGATGTCCGCTCTCGGCCAAAAGCGGACATCCCGGCGAAACTCCATAAGCAACAGCATTGCCCATACCATGGAATAGAGACCATCCATCCGTCGCATAAGCAGCTTTGGCATCCTGTGGCTATCAGGCCAACTCGTCTTTAGCGGCGCTAGCCTGGGAATGAGCACCTTGGTCTGACAGCGCCTTCGTAAGCGCTTCATTCAATGCACTCAGCGATGTTCCTGTTCCAGGCAACTTGACCACGTGATTTCCGTTGACCAGAAGCAAGGTGGGATAGGTTGTAGCGCCAAGAAGACGTGCCGCGGCGAAGTCCTCAAGGGCAGCCTGCACGGCGCGCCCGTCCTCCAGCAGCGATCTCGTCACTTCACCATTCAGGCCATTGGATTCAGCAACTTCAACGATCGTTGCAATGTCTGAAAGGCTCTTCCCTCGCTTGTAAAATGCCTCCTGCAGCTGTTGAAGCCAGTGAATTGCCCGGTTTGGTGACTGGTGGCGCAGCGCTGCCAGCGCCGCGCCCGCGTGCTGTGAGTCCATGACCATTCGTCCGTCTTGCAGTAGCGCTTGATACTGGAGACCGAACTCCGCGCCGGTAATACGCGCAATTCGCGCGTTTGCTTCCGGAATGTGGGGGTAGCTGGCCAGGGAAGCCGCTCGGTCGCCCACAAACAGTCCACCGCTGATCGCGGTAAAGGCGATACGGTCTCGATTAGCCGCTTCAAACTCCTCCAGCCGTTGCGCGAACCCCCAGCACCAGCCGCAATAGGCGTCGCCGACGTAGATGACCTGTGGGACTTCAGAATTCTGGGTTCTCATCTTGGGAGCCAATTGATTGGGAAGGTGACTCTATTCGCTACTCAATTAGTGCGGAAGTCACTATTCTTGGAAACATTGTCTACTGGGAATTGACAATCCATGGATCGCCTGACGTCTGCCCAAGTCCTCGTCGAAGCGATAGATCGAGGAAGCATCAGTGCTGCGGCCGCCGCTTTGGGAATGTCGAGGGCCATGGCAAGTCGACATATCGAGAACCTTGAAGAGTGGCTCGGTGCTCGTCTCTTGCACCGAACCACGCGTGCACTTGCTGTCACCGACGCGGGGAGCAAGGCAGTGCCGGGATTTCGCGCCATGCTTGAGCTCCTGGACGACGTTCGTGGACAAGCGGGTCAGCAGGGCGTGGAGCTGCGTGGCAAGCTGCGGCTCACCACCACAGCCTCATTTGCTGAAGCGCAGTTGGCCGCCGCCGTCATCGATTTCCAAGACCAGCATCCCCGGATAGAAATTGATCTTCTCGTCCTGGATAGGCCGGTCAATCTCGTTGCAGAGCGCATTGATCTAGCAGTGCGCATCACAAACCATCTCGATGAGGGATTGGTTGCCCGGCGGCTGGCGACATGCCATTCCGTACTCTGCGCGTCTCCGGGTTACCTGGGCCAGCGAGGGATGCCTGCACAGGTTGCGGATCTGAAAGATCACCACTTCGTGAGCCACGACGGCCTGGCTGCAGCTGGCTATCAGGTAACCGACCAGCTCACGATGCCGCCAAGCCAGAAGTTACATGGCTTTACCAGGATCGCCACGAATGAGACGGCCGTGGTACGCGCACTTGCGCTGGCCAACGCCGGTATAGCCATTTTGCCTACGTACTATATTCGCGCGGATCTCGCCGCAGGCTCATTGATCCACGTCCTCCCGGATCATTCACCGCCGTCTCTGGGTATCCACGCGGTTTTCGCTTCGCGGAGGAATCAGCCCAAGGCCCTGCAGATGTTGATTGCGCATCTGGTTGCACGATTTGGGGGGCAGCCTGCCCCTTGGGACATGGCTGCCCTCTCGTAGCGGTCGAATTGGCCGCGTTGGCGTTTGGCTGTCGTGCCGCCGTAATCGGTAACTAACTACGTTGAGGGAGCGGGCGCGCCACGCCGAGTACACCCAGGCTTACGGCGACGGCGCCTGCTGCCACCCAGAAGGTCGCACCGACACCCGCGGAATCCACGATCACCCCGCCTGCCGAAGAGCCGGCGGCGATCGCTACCTGCGTCGTAAATGTAAAGGCGGCTGACTTGGCCTCCAAGCCCCCGCGTGCGGCCTGTTGGTTCCAAAGGTTCAAGCACAAGGGCAGAGCGCCCCATGCCATGCCCCAGACCATTACCAAGGCAATTTCCAGCGAGGGCGAGAACAGAAGCAACGGCATCACGCCCAGTGGAATCAACAGCATAGCCTTGGCCATTGCCAGGCTGTACTTCACGCTTCTGCCAACGAAGTGGCTGGTGACGAACGTGGATAGAAATCCCGCCACGCCGTAGCCAAGCAGTACGTAGGTGATGCCCGCTGGTTTGATCGCAGCTTCGTGCAGCAGAGGTGCCAGGTACGTGTACGCGCCGAAGTGGGCAGCAAAGACAAGGGAAATCATCAGCATGCTGCGCCTTGCCTCCGGGGAGGTGGTTGCAGCAATCAGTTCGTCAAATTTCAGAGAGCCCTTGCCTGGAACCTTGGGAAGGACCGAAATCTGGAGGATCATCGCGATCAGCGCGATGCCGCCGGCGGCGATGAAGGCACCCCGCCACGAGGAGTGGGCGGCGACAAAGTTGCCCAGCGGTACGCCCAGAATCATTGCCGCGGTGACGCCGGCAAAAACCGCAGCCGTCGCCTTTTGCGATCGCTCCGGCGGTACAAGGCGGGTGGCCACTGCCAACGCCATTGCCCAGAACGCGCCCAGGCTCACACCCACAAGCGCGCGGCCAACCAGCAACGCAGCGAAAGTGCCGGCGCCAGCTGAGATGCCGCAAGCGGCGATGAGGATGGCGGACAGGATGAGCAGAATCAGACGCCTGTCCATTCGGCCGGCGACCAGCATCACGCCGGGGGCCGAAATCGCTGCAAAAATGCCCGGGAGGGTCATCATCAATCCAGCGCTTCCGGCAGTCACTCCAAAGGAGTCTGCAACCTCGGGCAACACCCCTACTGGGAGGAACTCTGCCGTGACGGAGGCGAACGAGCCAAGTCCCAGTGACAGGATGGCCAGGAAGGTGCGCGCTGGGCCCAGCGCGACGTGCTGCGGTGTAGAGGAAACGGGGGAGGTCATGGAGCACCTGCTGATCAGCTGGAAGAGGTTGGCCCAACCGGGCCCTGGCCTTTAGATGGAGGCCATGTTTCGGACTAAAAGCCCGTTTATTTGCAAACACTGTGCATGTGAATGGATAATCGTCACGCCTGAACACGACTGAGTGCCATGAACCAGCTCCTTGCGATGCGTGCCTTCGTTCGTGTTGTGGAAACGGAGTCCTTCAGCCGGGCTGCCGATCAGTTGGGCATTCCCCGCTCAACGGTGAGCAAGCTGGTCACTGACCTTGAGGCACACCTGAGGGTCAAGCTGATTCACAGGACCACCCGCACAGTGGCCGCAACCACCGATGGACTGGCTTACCTGGTGCATGCCCGGCGGATCGTCAATGACGTGGACAGCGTGGACAACGCCTTGTCCGGCAATACGCTCAAGCCTCACGGGCACCTTCGTATCGATGCACCGGCCTCTTTCGCCACTTCTCTGTTGATCCCCGCACTTCCTGACTTTCATCGCCAATACCCTGACATCACCGTCGCGATCGGGATAAGCGACAGGACGTTGAACGTGCTCGGGGAAGGCGTGGACTGCGCCATCAGGGCAGGTCAACTCGACGATCTGAGCTTGGTGGCCCGTCAGGTGTCAGCGCTTCCTTTTGTCACATGCGCCGCTCCTGATTACCTCGCCACTCACGGCATCCCGGAGGATCCCGAACAGTTGGCAGAAGGTCACCGCCTCGTCGCCTACTTCTTCCCAGCGTCCGGCAAACTGGAAGGACTGGCCTTTCAGCAAGGCGAGCAGTCACATACTTTCTCTACTGCCGCCTTTACGACCAACGAAGGCAACGGTCTCACCGCGCTCCTGCTGGCGGGCATGGGAATCGGGCAGCACCTCAAGGCGGTGCTGCAGCCTCATCTGGACAGCGGGAAGCTGGTAGAGATTCTGCCTGGCTGGACCAAGCCAGCGCTTCCGCTGCACGCCGTTTACCCGCCCAATCGCAACCAGAGTGCTCGGCTGATGGTCTTCGTTGAGTGGCTTCAGCGAACTTTCGGTCAGGGGACATGAGGACCAGCGCGGCAACGGATTGTCCATCCACGTAGAAGATCATTCCAGCCAGCCCCCCTTTGTTTCCACAAGGGGCACCAGCACCTTCTCAGCGATTCGGCGTTGACGGCATTGCCGAGCGTCACGACACCTGAGAAACCGCTGGAGTGGTCCTGTGAGTCAGCTTTTCGAACCGTTCGATCTACGGGGCCTGTCCCTGAAGAACCGCATTGCCATGGCACCGCTGACCCGGTCGCGCTCTCCAGATGAGGAGCCGCTGGAGATCACGGCCCAATACTATGCCCAGCGCGCCGGCGCGGGCCTGATTGTCAGCGAGGGAGCCCCCATCTCGGAAATGGGGCGTGGGAACCTCTTCACACCAGGCTTGTTCCGGCAGTCGCAGGTCGACGCCTGGCGCAAGGTGACCAATGCAGTACACGCGGCCGGCGGCACGATCTTTGCCCAGCTCTGGCACGTCGGCCGAGTATCACATTCCAGCCTGTATCCCGAAAACGCGGCTCCGGTCAGTGCCTCGGCAAGGCGAGCCAATGGTGCAAAGGCATACGCCTGGACGGAAGAGAGCACACCGGGATTTGTGCAGAGTTCCATGCCGCGCGCTCTGCAGACGGAAGAAGTTTCTGTGGTTGCGCAGGAGTATGCGCAAGCAGCGGCCCATGCGATCACGGCCGGGTTCGACGGCGTGGAAATTCATGGCGCCAATGGTTACCTCATCGACCAGTTCCTCAATCCGCTGGTGAACGATCGCGAGGACAGCTATACCGGCAGCACCATCGAAGGACGTACCCGATTTGCCCTGGAAGTGGTTGACGCAGTCTGTGAAAGGATCGGGCGTGAGAGAACAGCCATCAGGCTCTCACCCTACGGCCAAGCGTTTGACATGCCGCTGTTTGAGGACATCGACGAGACCTTCAAAGCACTGGCAGTCGAGCTTTCCAAGAGAGGCATTGCCTACGTGCACCTGATGGATCATCCGCGGGCCAATCTGGGCTTGGCACCAATCGAAGCGTCTCCAAGCGCCTTCGACGACCTGCGCGCCCAGATGCGCCAACTGATGCCGGGCACGCCGCTGATGCTGGCCGGCAACATGACTGCTGAACGAGCCAATGCGCTGCTCGAAGAAGGTGAGATCGACATGGCGGCTTTCGGGCGGTTGTTCATCCCCAATCCTGATCTTGTTGAGCGCCTACGCAATCGCTGGCCCTTGGCGATTCCCGACCCGTCGACGTTCTACGGCGGAGGAGCTGCCGGGTACATCGATTTCCCTACCTACAGCGAATGCACCCCACAGCGCTGACACGTGCCTACAGGACTGCAATCAGATGAATCTTCCAGACAATCAAACCTTGCGCCTTCACTTCCCGCAGTGGCAGGGTGGTAACAATCCGCCTTACCACTTGGGCGCGCAGTTGCTGGCGTGGTTGGCGCCACAGTCTTCCGGCCCCATGGAAGAGGTGTTCGTTCCCGTTCCCGATGGGACAGCGCTGGAGAAAGAGAACGGGATCGTCGCGCGAGGTGCTCTCATCCAGCAGCAGCGCGAAGCGCGTCGCTTGATCGACAAGCACAGGCCCGACCGCCTGGTAGTACTCGGTGGCGACTGCCTGGTGGATCTCGCGCCATTCGCATACTTGAACGAGCGGTATGGTGGCGACCTGGCCGTGCTATGGGTAGACAGCCACCCGGATATATCCACGCCGGAACAGCTCCCGACTGCCCATGCAATGGTGTTGGCGAGCCTCATGGGCCAGGCGGACCCCGAGTTCGCGGCCGAAGTCGCAGTGCCCGTCAAGCCGGCCAACGTTCTGTACGTGGGCGTCCATGACCCCAATGCATGGGAAGCGAAAGAGATGGAACGTCTGGGCTTGCGAAACGTCAGCCCTGAGATGCTGGCCGAGCAAGGCAGCGCACCTGTTCTGGATTGGCTTCGCTCCACAGGCGCCCGACATGTGGCCGTCCACTTTGATCTGGATGTCCTGGAGACCAGCGGGTTTAGAGCACAGTTGATGGCAAACCCTTCAGGCCTGTCACCCTTCCTGCAGGGCGTTGCTCAAGGCGAGCTCTCCATGACACAGGTGATCAGCGTGCTGCGAGACGTCGCCGAGGTTGCAGATGTGGTTGGCCTGGGCATCGCTGAGCACCTGCCTTGGGATGCAATCAATCTGAAAAGAATGCTGGAGCAGCTTCCACTGATCGGCACGCCTCCGCAGCGCGGCTGACATCCGTTGCATCGAAGGAATCTTGCCGAGCCATCCAACGGCCGTATGTTCCGCCAAACTCGACCCCAAGCTGCCACAGTCATGAATTCTCAAACCTCCCGTGTCGCTCGCATCCTCGGCACTGAGCTTCCCCTTATTCAAGCGCCGATGTCCTGAATCACCAGCGCGGCGTTCGTTGCCGCAGTGTCTGAAGCCGGCGGACTGGGCGTCCTCGGTCCTAGCGCGGGCCAAAACACGCTCTCATCCGGTCCTGCAGAAACCATCGGCCGCATGCGTGCAGAGATCCGCAAGACACGAAGCCTTACCTGCAAACCGTTCGGATTGAACGTATTGCTCACCAGCGGAGAGCCGTTGGATGCGTTCACGTCGGATTGGATCCAGATGGGAGCAGAGGAAGGTGTGAGACACTTTGTGTGCGTCGGAAATGCCACTGAACAATCGTTCGGACATATCAAGGGACTGGGCGGGACGATCATCCATCGTCCTCTGACCCCCACGGTGGCAAATATGCGGGAGGCGGAGGCGCTGGGCGCTGACATTCTGGTCGCCACCGGATACGATTCAACAGCAGACTGCCGCTTGCTGGCCAACCCCCGTGGCGGTACGCTCGAGGCAAGTACCCGGCTTGCGCGACCTGTCCGCCAGCTCTGTATCAGCGGACATCAGTGCCCGTTGCCGCCGGGCAATACCAGGGGGGAATATCATGAAAGCGTCGTATACGTTACCGCTTTTGGTGGTCGCTTTACTGTGCACTTCTTGCGAGACGCTGAATCCTCACAAGACGAGTCGATCGGCCGTGGGAGTAGCAGGCAGCGAGGACACGCGCGGCACGCTTTTCGTTTGGGATAGCGATGTATCAGCTGCAGTTGCCTACCCTCATCGAACCATCTCCGAAGATGGAGCCATCAATGCGACTGCGATATGCATGCAGCGCGCTATGACAGCCGGCGCGGTCTCCGCCGAGGTCTCAGCCGCCATCAACGACACCGCCGCTGCGCTCATTAATCCCACAGCAAAAGTGACGGGCGAGCCACTCGCCCAAGGTGCTGTGGCTGTTAGCAAGGCTATTACTACTCTCGCAGTCTCCACTGAGCGCACTGCATATGTTGATACGACCCTTTTCTATCTATGCCAGCTCCACGCGAACGGCGGACTTAACTCTGCACAATTGGACAGGCTGGTGGGCGACTTGATCGAAAAGAGCACCGCTATGCAGCCCGTGCATGCCGAACTGACGCAGGTTGCGGCGCCCGACCTCGCGGAGCGTGCTGCGCTCGCGAGAGAGCGTGCAGCAGCGAAGCGTGCTGAGGCGGCGGAGGCAGAACGCGAAGCCAAGCGTTTGCAGGACGAGGAAGATAGAGCGAGAACACCGACGACTGGGACCGACGGGGTGATTCAGCCCGTCCAACCTACGCCGCCCGCGCAACCCACTACGTAACCATCTTCTGGCATCTCACAGATGCAGCGCGATCTTGGAGCGACCGGGGCCGACAAACAAGCCCTCGCACAAACAGGCGCAGCTGTTGGCTCGGCGCTCGCTCCGGCTTTACGTTTATGGTCGCGCAGAGATCCGGTTTGGGTCGCATGACGCCCTGCGGCCGGAAGCGGACATCGATCGCAAGAGCCCCACGTATCGCGGCGCACCGGCCCATCTCAGTTCTATACGCTCAATGGCCGTCTACCTGCCCGCACTGCTGCCCATCAACGTGCAGGCTGCCTCGGCAACCCGCTTTAACCCCCGCGCAGCAGATACAGCGCAACCAGGAATGGCCACAGCGAGTTGATCGATGAAAACAGGCGCTGGGTCAGCCCTCTGAAGCCGTCCGGGTCCGCGCCCACCAGGTTCAACCAGAGATAGACGATGCCAGCGATGCTCACCAAAGCAGTCACCGCGTACGCCCTTCGGTTGGCAGACCACGCGCCCAATTCGATGTGCGACATCGCCGGTGCAATGATGTTTGCGATACCGATGGTATAGAACCCGTGCATCGGATGGCCCATGGGCCAGAGCCCGTTGGTCAGCATGGAGATGCCAAAGACCATCCAGCAGATCGCGCCTACGGCAATCCGGTGGCCGGACTCCCGCCATACCCCGATGGCAAACGCCACGAACCCCATGCCAGCGCCGATGGCGGCGATCCTGGCGCAGACGCTTGCGAGCGTTGGCGCCTGCAGCAGTTCGCTGGCGTGTTGTGCAAGCGGGTTGTAGCCCGGCGCAAACGCTGCGGCAACGCTGGTCCAGAACAGGAACCATGGAAGGGGAACCAGACCTGCGGAGACGAGAAGTCGGCTGCGGCGTGACACGTACCGTGATCCTTGTACCGGCTTGCGCCAGTGGGTGGAATCCATTCAAGCGTCGCAAAGCCGTCCTGCTGCGGGCAGGACGACCTTGGGTGGCTACAGCTGTAGTCAGATTCTGCGTGGCGCCCCGTGGGGTCAATAGGTAGAAAGTCACTCTGGCCTGGAAGTGAGGCGGACGAGGGCCTTGTGGCAGGCGTGCGCCGAAGGTCGTATCGGGTGGGTGCCGAAGGCAGCGGAGCGGCAGAGGAGACCCAGACACCATCTTGCTCCGCTCTGCGCATCTTAAAGCGGTAAAGTTGCCCCATCCCGTGCTCAGGTCTGCCATGCCCGCGATCGACCAGAATGACATTGTCGGTGCGCAGCACGAAGTGCAACGGCTTCTTGGCCGCTGCATTCTGCGCCTTCAGCAATGCGAGCAACTCATGAAGTCCATGCTCGTCCATCAGGAGTGGTCCGGTACGCTGAAAACCCTCCCAGTCGCCTTGGACAACCGCAAAGCCAAGTTCGGTGGCAAGACAATGGGCATGTTGGTGGGTCATTTGACTGCCGAATGCGTGGTGAAGGAAGGCAGCGCCCCCCCCGGGGAGCCATCCGACTACGACGCCAATCCATGCTCTATCAGTTCGCACACGAGAATCAGTTTGCCAGCGGAATCCCATGCGGCCCTGCAAACAGATCTGCGTGAGCTGGTGAACCTCAGGAACACACTCGTTCACCACTTCATCGAGCAACACGACCTATGGACTGTCGAAGGATGCCTGCAGGCGCAGGGTGCGCTCAGCAGTGCCTACACGAGGGTCGACCAACAGCTCCAGCGACTGTGCCCTATCGCTGAAGGGATGGACGAGGTCAGAAGAGAGTTTGCGGAGCGGCTGCGATCACCCATGGCGCATGAGTTTGTGGTCAACGGCATCGCGCCTGATGGCCAGATTCACTGGCCCATCGCGGGTGTTGTCAGTGCGCTGAGGCAAGCCTGCCGAGAACGGTCCATCGACGGCTGGTTGAATCTGGACACAGCTGTTCGTTGGGTTTCCGAGCATCATCCGGAACAGACTCCGAAGAAATACGGCTGCGCCCGGTGGCGGCATGTCATTCATGAGTCCAAGCAGTTCGATTTGCGCCATTTCACTCACAACGGACAGTTCGGGGCGTGGCTCCGTGAGCGGGTCAACTCGCCGAGTTGAAGAGGCAGTTCCACCAGCCCCGCGAGCCGTCACCTACTGCGTGACGTCGCATCTGACGCACAAAGCCCCTTTGACTAAAGGATCTGACGATACGGTCCCAGAAGTGTCGTTCCTCCCGCAGCACAAGGATCTTGGACCACCCCACGCTATGCCAAAATGCCAAAAACGTCCTGGGCGTTGGCGGCATTGACCCTACCCCCTTGGCATTTCCAACAACATCAGGCAACTCTGGTAGAGCCACCGACAACGGGTGGCCGGGCGTCGAAAACCCGATTCACTAGACGTTGTTTACGCTTGCCAGCCGGTACCGCCACGCGTGGTGCCGGCTGGCAATCCGTCTGCCGGCTACGGCGGACGGTGCGTGGGGGTCTTGTACCCGCCGGCATTGTCTAGTGATCCGGTTTTCGAGCCACGCATCGTCCGCCACCTTTATCGGTGGCGGCTTCTGCCTGCATGCACGGAGCCAGCCATGACCACGCCGCACTCCCCTCCCCCGCACCCCATCCAGGAAGCGCCGTTACCCGGACCTGCCCTCGACCCCAACAGCCTCATCGCCATCCTGCACAGCATCGGCGCCGGTGCTGCAGCCGACGGCCAGCCGTGGCCCGAGCGCCACCACCTGCGCAGCCGGCAGATGCAGTTGTCCGACGCCGACTGCGCGCTCACCGGCCAGCGCATCGTGCAGGAGATCCTGCTGGCGGCCGAGCGCACGCGCCAGAACGGTGATCCCGAACAGTACGTGGGCGATCGTGTGATGGAGGGGTTGGTGATGGCCGATATCGCACTCACGGCCTTCATCCACGAACGCGTGCGGCCGCGCGAGTGAAGATGTGCTCGTGGATATTCCGTTCTGCCTGTGCGCGGGGTGATGCATGAGCAAGCACCGCCTTGCCGCTGCGGCGGTGTGCATCGTGGTGATCGGCACGGTATGGGCGGGGTGGCCCGAGCCAGCGGGCGATCAGGTGTGGACCTACCAGAAGCTGCAGCCGGCTGATTACCGGGCGCTGCACAGTGATGCGCTCGGCTTCGTGACCGCAAAGGCCAAGGAAGGCTTTGAGCTGCACCCGCGCTATGCCGGGGTGACGTCCTTCGAGATCCGGTGCAAGGGTGTTCTGGTGATGGACGTGGAGAACGCCCCTTCACGCGTGCTGATCCGCATGCCCGCCGATGCTCGGTGGCGGGCGCCGGATATCGAGCGCCTGCGTCTCAGCTTCGAGCGTTGGCTGGATCTGCACCAGAGCCGGGGGCGGCTGCTGGTGGAGCGTGCGGGGCCGTCGTGGGTTGAGGCGCGGTTTGGGCGCTTCGGTGGGGCGGTGCCTGGTGGGCAGCGTTGCGCGTTTGAGCCTCGCTCGCGTCGTTGATTGCAGAGATCAGTTTGCCGCAAAGGAGAGTGAGGCAGAACGCAACCATCTGTCGGAATCTCCCGAGTCGCTTCACCAGCAAGTCCCGATGGTGCCCCGCAGATTGCCCCCTCACCATCAAGCGCTCCTCCGCAGGAAGCCACACATGAGCCTGGCGCTGGTCCACAGCCGTGCCCGCGCCGGGGTCGATGCCCCGCTGGTGCGCATCGAGGTGCATCTTTCTGGCGGTCTGCCGGTCACCCAGATCGTCGGCCTGGCCGAGACCAGCGTGCGCGAGTCGCGCGAGCGTGTGCGTGCCGCCCTGCTCTGCGCGCGCTTCGACTTCCCGCAGCGGCGTATCACCCTCAACCTCGCACCGGCCGACCTGCCCAAGGAAGGCGGTCGCTACGACTTGGCGATTGCCTTGGGCATCCTCGCCGCCAGCGGCCAGGTCGATCCGCAGTCGCTGCTGCAGTACGAATTCCTCGGCGAACTTGGCCTGACCGGCGAGCTGCGGCCGGTGGCGGGTGCATTGCCCGCTGCGATTGCAGCGGCTGAAGCAGGGCGCATCCTGGTGGTGCCGCCCGGCAATGCCGCCGAGGCAGCGCTGGCCGAGCACGCCGATGTACGCGTGGCGCGCACGCTGCTGGAATGCTGCGCCGGGCTGGGCAATCCGCGCCTGCTGCCGCCGGTGGAGCGCGTGGATACCACACCGCTGCCGCTGCCGGATCTGGCCGATGTGCGCGGTCAGGCCGTGGCGCGGCGGGCGTTGGAAGTGGCCGCCGCCGGTGGCCACCATCTGCTGCTGATCGGCAGCCCCGGCTGCGGCAAGACCCTGCTGGCCTCGCGCCTGCCCAGCCTGCTGCCGGACACCGACGAGTCCGAGGCCCTGCAGCTGGCGGCCATCGCCTCGGTCAGCGGCGATGGCCTGGACCCGACACGCTGGCGGCAGCGCCCGTTCCGGGCGCCGCACCACAGTGCCAGTGCAGCGGCATTGGTGGGCGGCGGCAACCCGCCCTGCCCTGGCGAGATCTCACTGGCGCACCATGGCGTGCTGTTCCTGGATGAACTGCCCGAATGGAACCGCAGCGCGTTGGAAACGCTGCGCGAACCGCTGGAGTCTGGTCACATCCGTATTGCCCGCGCGGCACGCAGCGTGCAGTACCCGGCGCGCTTCCAGCTGGTGGCGGCGATGAATCCGTGCCCGTGCGGCTGGGCCGGCGACCGCAGCAACCGCTGCCTGTGCAGCGACGAGCGCATCAGCCGCTACCGCGCGCGGGTCTCGGGCCCGCTGCTGGACCGCATCGACCTGCATATCAGCGTGGCGCGCATGGACGCGGCGGAACTGCGCGAAACCACCCCGCTGGGCGAACCCAGCGCCACCGTGCGCGCCCGCGTAGTGGGCGCGCATGCGCGGCAGCAATCACGCGGCGGGCTGAACGCGCATCTGCCGCCGGCAGCGCTACGTGCGTGTACACGCCTGAGCGACGCCGACCAGGACCTGCTGGAACAGGCCATCGAGCGGTTGCAGCTGTCAGCCCGGGCGATGCACCGCATCCTGCGGGTGGCGCGCACGATCGCCGATCTTGCCGAGAGCGGGGCCATCCAGACCGCGCACCTGGCTGAGGCGATCGGCTACCGGCAGCTGGACCGCGGTACGCCCGGCGCGTAGGTGACAATTTTCAAAGTCAGTGTGACTAAACCAAAGCCATGCGACTGACAGACGACGAAGGCGGCACTTCAGTTTTGATTTTCAATCAATGAATTAGAAGGGTCAGCTCTCATCACGTTGCACTCAGAACAACGCAACCCCGGCAAATTCGTAAGAGGGCTGCGACGAGCATCACCGAAACATTGGGGCTTGAGGGCGGGACTCGGTATCGAGTTCGATGCCGAGTCTTCTTCTGGCCGAAAGCGGATGTCGTCTCCAACGCCAGCCTCTTGCGGGCGGCCACCTGAGCGCCCTCTCTTTGAAGCGGCTACGGGCGTGCGTTAAGGGCCGAACCCCACCGCCATTGAAACGACTTTCTCATCTCGGGTGAAGAAGCATATGTTGGATCCACCTTCCGCGAAGCCGCAGACGCGTTCAACGTCAAAGGAACCCAGCTTCGCTCGCGCAGCGTCCATCGAGCCGTATCCACGCGCAGCACTGAGCGCCTTGGACGCTGGATCACCGATCGCAACCCCCTTTAGCCTCAGGCTCTTCAGGCCCTCAACACGGGCTGAGGATGGCCGATCGGCGGTGATCGATGAGACGCGAATCTCATCGATTGTTCGGAACTTCGGCTCAACGTCAGGGTTGGAGGTGACTATCACCTCCAGCTGAGTGGTTGGGTCCCGGTACCTACGCCGGATTAGACCCGAGGCATCTACTACCCTATCGCCCTCTCCATACCGGCGCAGGACCTCATGTTCACTATAGGCATGAGGAAGGTACGCTCCGTCGCGGAACACTTTTGATACGTAGTCGACCCCAGGCTTTCCCGCCGCAGAGCATGCGGCTGCGGCCAGCAGTCCAAGTCCAACCAAGGCGAATTTTCTTGTCTTCATATGGTCTATGAATGCTCAGAAGAATGGAATGATCACCGGGCGCTCGTGGTTCATCCTCTGATAGGTGATCGGTTTTGAGGGAAGCGACGGAACATCAGTCCAGAAGGGGACTCGTAATCGGCTTCCTGCCGGTAGAAGTTGCCGGTCGCCGTGTTGATCGGGTCCCTCTCGAAAGGGATGCCTGGGTCATGGGCATTGGCTGCGGCAGCGCTGTTCCTCGTGGCACGGGCGCCAGTTCCGTCCGTGGCCAAGCCAAGCCCTGCAGAGCAACGTTTTTGGCAGCCTCCGAAGTTCTTCTGAGGCTGCCCCACGCTGATCTCGGAGGCGAAAACTTTATCGCTCGCCTTTCCATTCACGTAGATCACTGCCGCCCAATTGTCGTTTCCGTAGCGGACCGTGACCACGGGCGGCTTGGTGCACTTGGGGTCCTGTTGGCAAGGGGCTTGGATCTTCCCAACCAGGAAGTTGACCGCCGCACCTACGCTCTCAAACGAGCCAACCCCGCGGAACGACTGAACCTTGTAGAGAGGACCGTAGTAGGTGGCTGCATCTGCAGTCGATAGCCCCCCCAATGCCAAGCATAAAGAGACGATCGCGGCAGCCTTGTGGCTGCGCAGAGACATGGCTGACGCCATTGGTGCACACTCCATGTGAACAGCGGTTGGCAAATCCGGCCAAGGGACTGTGTCCGGCATCAATCCCTAATGCACGGAACGAACTTCCTCCCCGGACCTGCCGAGGATCGGCAAATCCTAGAGCAAGCTAATGACAGATTTCGTGCAGCAGTGCACGCTTCTGGGGAGAGCAGGAAGTTTGGTGTCTTTTGCACAGACTATGCCTGCCTTCCTGGTCACCAACTAAGCCGGCGACGACCGGCATAGTTCGACAAGCCATGTAGTCCTCTCACACCGGCAAGTATCGGTCGCCCCGTATCTAGGGATGCTCTGAAGAACTACTCGGGTAATGTCAGCCGCTGGCCTGCCGCCTGTGCATGCCCATGCGCGGCAGCAGTCACGCGGCGGGCTGAACGCCCATCTGCCGCCGGCAGCGCTGCGTGCGTGTACACGCCTGGGCGACGCCGACCAGGACCTGCTGGAACAGGCCATCGAGCGGTTACAGCTGTCAGCCCGGGCGATGCACCGCATCCTGCGGGTGGCGCGCACGATCGCCGATCTTGCCGAGAGCGAGACCATCCAGACCGCGCACCTGGCTGAGGCGATCGGCTACCGGCAGCTGGACCGCGGTACGCCCGGCGCGTAGGCGCTGACGCCTCTCCCCGCGACCGCCGGCGCATGCGACCATGAAGGCCCCTGTCTTCTGTGCTGCCTGATCCGTCAGCAGCATGCCTGCCGATCGATGAGTACTCTGCCGCCGCCGCTGTCCCCCACCGCCAACGCGCCGGACCCGCGGCCGTCACCCGCCACGCGTGGCGAGGCGCCCCTGGGTGAAACCCGCATGCGCGAGATCGCGGTACGGATCTCGCAGTATTTCCGCGATTTCCTCGGATCGGATTTCAAGCGCGCGCAGGCACCGCGTCGCCGCATCGTACTGACCAGCGATTCCGGCTTCCGTGCCGGCATGCGCACCGCGCCGTACCCGGCCCTGGACCGGGACCTGTGGAAGCTGATCAGCCGACCCTCGGGCGAGGAGCTTTCCTTCACCATCGGGCCGCGCAGCTATACCCGGCCGATCAGCGCGACGCTGCGCCGGATTGTCGAAGAGCAGGTCAACGCCATCAACGAGACCGCCATCGCCACGGTGCGCGTGGCCGTGCTGGACAAGGCGCGCGCCAGCATGGCCGGCGCACTGGAAGATCCCGAAGCCTGGGTGGAATCGGTGCAGGGCGCCCTGGTCGATGCGATGTGCGTGCAGGTGGTGCGGCCACTGATCGCGCATCTGGCCGGCCCGCTGCAGGGACAGGCGTACTGGGTGATGGATTCGCTGCACGCGGCCGAATCGGACCTGGTCAGCCGCGCCGTTGTCGATCTGCACCAGACGCTGCCGGAGGTGCTGGCCCGCCTGCTGGCCACGGGCGACGAGCTGCCGCTGCAGCAGGCCTGCGAGCACCAGCTGACCCGCGACGGCACGATCAGCGCGTTGATCGCCTTCTTCGAGAACTTCGTGGCGGCCGATGCCTTCCACGAGTTCCGGGATCTGGAAACCTATGTCGCCACCGGCGATGGCCTGCAGCTCTATCTGTACGTGGGCGCGCTCAAGTACGCGGGCGTGCAGTACCCGGTGTTCTACCTGCCCTTGGACGTGGTGCGGACCAAGGACGGTTCCGGTTACACCCTCACCCTGACCAACCGCCTGTTCGCCAACCGCCGCGCCATCGACTTCGTGCTGCAGGAACTGGCGACCGGCATGGCCCGCGAATGGGTGTCGCCGATCCAGGAACGCATCCAGTACATCGACCCGGCACAGAGCCTGTTCGAGGTGGCGGCGTCGCTGTTCCGGCAGGTCGCCAATGCGGTCGATCTGGGTGGCGAGGTCTCGCTGTCCTCGTCGGCCAGCGAGGCCTCGACCGCCACCGTTGCGCTGTCGCCGGCCCTGCACCTGGCTGCATTCGAGCGGGCCGACGAGGCGCTGCTGAATGATTTCGAGGAGATCATCGACCAGGCCCGCAATGGTGGGTCGAAGCTGGTGGATCTGTTCCACGGCATGGTGGAGGGCGTGCTGATGCGCAACCCCGAGCCGATCGGCCAGCAGGTGGAGTCCGCCTGGGATGCGCTGCCGCTGGTCGACCGCATGGTGTTCGATTCGCCCATTCCGTTGAACGAGGAACAGCGCAGGATCCTGCTGGCCGTGCGCGAGCCGCAGGGCCGCATCGTGGTGGTGGAAGGCCCGCCGGGTACCGGCAAGTCGCACACCATCACCGCCATCGCGGCCGACTGCGCGTTCAACAAGAAGAGCTGCCTGGTGCTGTCGGACAAGACCGAAGCGCTGGATGTGGTGTACGACAAGCTGTCCGATGCGATGAGCCGGGTCCGCCACGACCGTGATTTCCCCAACCCGATCCTGCGGCTGGGCCAGCAGGCGGCCAACTTCAAGCGCCTGACCTCCACCGGCACGGTCAGCCAGATTTCGGCCTTCGCCAAGGCCATGAAGGCCAACCAGCCCGCGCTTGAACGCGAGCGCCAGGACACCGCGAGCATGCTCAGGCAGGCCATCGACGGTACCGTGCAGACGCTGGGACGGGTGTCGCTTGCCGCAGTGAAGGCCATGCATGAGCAGGAAGCAGAGCTGGGCGAGCGCGCGCCGGCGGTGCTGCAGCAGGTGCATGCGGTGATGGACGCCGAGGTGCTGCCCGAACTGGAGGCGGTGACCGCGCAGGCCGACGTGCTGCAGGCCTACCTGGCCCATCTGTTCGGCAGCACCGACTACACCCCGGCCACGCTGGAACAGCGGATCCGCCGCGATGCGGTGGTGACCGCCTTCCTGGCCGAGCGTGCGGTGGCCGACTGGGCACTGTTCGAATCGCTGGATGCCGATCAGCTGCGGCTGCTGGGCAGCCTGCTGCTGCAATACCAGCAGCTGAAAATGCCGGTGCTGGGCTATCTGCTGCGCGGCAGCGCGGTGCGTGCACTGGAACTGCAGCTCAACCAGCTGAAGACCACCCGGCCGCTGCTGCTCCGGCAGGATGCGGCACGCCTGCACGGCATCGTGCAGGACGCCAACGCACTGCGCATGAAGCTGCAGGCCGAGGACCTGGGCGCCGAACTGGCCGCGAGCTACCGGCAGATCGCGCATGCGGCCGCGCCGGGCCCCGGCGCTGCGGTCGCGCAGCAGGCCATGGCCCTGCTGACCCGGCTCAACCCGGCCATCGTGCACGCCCTGCTGGCCGAGCCGAAGGACGATCCCACGCTGTGGGCGCTGACCCTGCGCTTCCTGCACGGTTGGATGGCCACGCGCAGGGCCTTCGTGGAGGCACCGCAGTACGACTACGTGGGCACCAAGAGCAAGCTGGAACGCCTCAACACCTCGGTGATGAACGCGCACGTGGATGCGCGCCTGATCAGCTTCATGGACCACCACCGTGCCGATGCACGCGCCCTGGCCGGCGTGATCGCCAATCGGCAGAAGTTCCCGGTGGACAAGTTCGAGAGCGTGCGCGAGTCGTTCCCGGTGATGATCGCCAGCATCCGCGAGTTCGGCGAGTACATGCCGCTGGCACCGGACCTGTTCGACGTGCTGGTGATCGACGAAGGCTCGCAGGTGTCGGTGGCGCAGGCACTGCCGGCGCTGCTGCGTGCGCGCAAGGTGGTGGTGCTGGGCGACTCCAAGCAGTTCTCCAACGTGAAGGCGGCCAATGCCAGCATCGCGTTGAACGACAAGTACCGGTCGGACCTGGTGAACTACTTCCGCAGCAACGTCAGCCAGCAGGCCGACGTGCTGGAGCGGCTGGCCATGTTCGATGTGAAGCGCTCGGTGCTGGAGTTCTGCTCGCTGTCGGCGTCCTACTCGGTGATGCTGCGCAAGCACTTCCGCAGTTATGCCGAGCTGATCGGCTTCTCGTCATCCACCTTCTACAACCACCAGCTGCAGGCGCTGAAGATCCGCAGCCGGCCGCTGCAGGAGGTGATCCGTTTCAGCCAGGTCGATGCCAGCGCGCACCGCACCAGTCGCAGCACCAACGATGCCGAGGCAGCGTTCATCGTCGAACGGCTGGTCGAGCTGCTCGACAGCGATGCCCCGCCGACCGTTGGCATCATCACGCCCTTCCGCGAACAGCAGACGCTGCTGTCCAGGGCGCTGTTCAACCACGCGCGCGGGCGCGAGTTCGAAGAGCGCCTGCGCCTGAAGGTGATGACCGTCGATTCCTGCCAGGGTGAGGAACGCGGCCTGATCTTCTATTCCATGGTCGCCACTGCGGGACAGGATGCATTGAACTACATCTTCCCGGTCAGCCTGAGTGGCGCGGTCGACGCGGTGGAAGACAAGCTGAAGGTGCAGCGGCTCAATGTCGGCTTCTCCCGCGCGCAGGAGGCGATCTGGATCGTGCATTCGATGCCTGTGGAGGCCTTCCGCGGTGCGATCGGCCAGGCGCTGCGTTACTACGCCCGCCAGCTGGACCGCCCTGCGCCGGATGCCGCGCAGACCGATGCCCGCAGCCCGATGGAGACCAAGGTGCTGCATTGGCTGCAGCAGACGCCGTTCGTGCAGGCCCACGGCGATGCGGTGGAGATCATTCCGCAGTTCCCGGTGGGCGACTACCTGCGCCAGCTGGACCCGACCTACCAGCACCCGGCGTGGCGCGTGGATTTCCTGGTGACCGTGCAGACCGTGCGCGGCGCGCTGCAGATCGTCATCGAGTACGACGGCTTCGAGTTCCATTTCCGCCGCGACAAAGCGGTGCACGTGGGCAATCACGAGCGCTATCTGGTGGAGGCCGACGTCGAGCGCCAGCTGACGCTGGAAAGCTACGGCTATCGCTTCCTGCGCATCAACCGCTTCAACCTGGGCAGTGATCCGGTGCAGACGCTGTCCGACCGGCTGTATCGCCTGATTGAAGTGGCCGGCACGGAGATCCGTTCGGCCGCGGTCGATCAGGTGATCGAGCAGGTGCAGGGGCTGGAGTCGAAGGAAAAGAAGGTCTGCAGCCGCTGCGGGCAGATCCGCGACCAGGACGCATTCTTCGACCCGGACCTGCGCGGCGGTGCCGGCGGCAGTGGCCGCATCTGCATGCCCTGCAAGAGCGGCTAGGCCGTATTGCGGGCGGCCCGGTCGCGGAGTGCCACTGCCGCCAGCCGCCGGCTGACCAGTCCGTACAGCGCTTCCAGTTCGGCGGCGCGTTCGGCGGTCATGTTCGCGCCGAACAGAACCCGCGACAGCGCCTCCGGATGCGTATCGGCGGGGAAGCGCACGCGGTCGCGATACACCTTCTGCAGCACCAGCCAGGCCGGCCGCAGCCCGCCCCCGGGCAGCGGGCCGACCACGCGGTCATAGATCTGCCAGAACTGGTATTCGGCTTTGAGGTCGACCGCCGGTGCCGCGAACGGAACCGGACGCGAACGTCCGTTGGCGCGCCGGCGCAGCAGTGGAAGCGGGATCGACTGGGGGGACGGTTGGGCCATGGGGACAGCATGCCCCGGCAACATTGTGGGAACCTTGCGTTGATGCGCGGATATCGCTGCGGATTGTGCAAAGTGCGGCGGAAGGGCCTCGCGTTGTGGATGCCGGCCTGGGTTGGTGGCGTGCGTCGGCGCCGGAGGGATTCCGCCGGGCATGGCCCGGCGCTACCGGAGCTGGCGGCCGCGCGTGCGATGCGGCGGTGGGGGTCTGCTCAGAAGGCCATCGAGGTGCTGAACATCAGCTGCCGTGGAGCGCTGCGCTGCAGGGTCTGGTAGTCCCCCGAGAACGATGAGCCGGCGATGGTGGCGGTGCCGATGTTGTTGCGGTTGAACAGGTTGCTCACGTCCAGCCGCAGCTCCAGCCCGGGCAGCACGCTGTGCTCGCCCAGCCTGTAGGCCGCATAGGTGTTGACCTGCCAGAACGTCGGCACGCGGATGTCATTTTCATAGGTGAAGGGCTGGCGCAGGTAGGAGGTGCTGGTGGCACCGAAGCGCCAGTCACCGACGTGCGCCGATAGATCGCTGACCAGCGAGAGCTGCGGGTAGCCCGGCTGTGCATTGCCCTTGATCGGGTACACGGTATCGCCCACCACGAAATCACTGTCGTAGTACGAACGGGCAACGGCGATGCCCTGGTAGAACTGCAGGTGTTCGGTCAGGTCGGCGGTGATGCCGAGGTCGGCACCAATGACATGCATCTTCGGCATCAGGCGCACGGTGTTGATCTGCGCGAACTGGGTGCCGATCGCCGCCGACAGCAGGCGGTTGCGGATATCGTTGTAGAACACATCGGCGGTGACCGTCAGCCCGTCGAAGCGGTGGCTGGCACCGACGGTCAGGTTCCAGTTCTTCTCCGGACGCAGCGTGCCGGCCACACGGTCGAATTCTTCCTGGTCGGTGATGGTCCAGGCCGAGGCGGTGTAGCCGATGTTGCCGCGCTGGGCCACGCGATAGCCGTTCATGGTATTGGCCAGGTCGATGAAGGCATCGGTCTTTTCGGTCGGGCTCCAGAACAGCGAGACATGCGGCAGGAAGTTGCTCCTGGCACGCAGCATGCCGTTCACCGGCCGGTCCGGCGCATCGCCGATGCCACCGCCGCGGGTGCTGAAGTCCACGGCCTTGAAGCCCACGCCCAGCGTGAGCGTGTCGGCCAACGCGATATCGTCATGCAGGTAGAACTGGCGCGAGCGCGTCACCCAGCTCGACTGATTGTCGGTCTGGAATGCGGGCCCGTACACATCGAACGGGCCGATGGCCTTCAGCGGCCTGCCTTCGCCCAGCAGCGGCTGCTGGTACCACTCGGTCTTTGCCGCGGCTTTGCTTTTCTCCTGCCAGAAGCCCGCCGTGAACGTGTGCACACCGGCCTCGAACTGCAGATTGAACATGCCACCCAGCCGGTTGAGATGCGGCGTCTGTACCTGCTCGGAGAACGGTGGGCCGTTGGGTGACGGCACGGTCGGGTCGGTCAGGGTGGCCTGGGTGTGGCTGTTGGCGTTGTACAGCTGCACGTTGCCGCTGAGTGCGGGCGTGATCTGGAAGCGGTGGTTGATCGAGGCGACGCGGTCGCGGGTCACCTGGCCGGTGTCGTAGGGGATCAGCTCGGACAGCTCACCGCAGGTGTAGGCGCCGCAGGATCTGTCGGCGTTTTCCGGCGAGGCCACGTAGTACGCCCACGCATAGTCCGGATAGAAGCTGTCGGCCTTCCAGCCCAGCGTGCGGATCATATCGAAGGAGATGTTGTTGTAACCCCACACCGCCGCCTTGCTGTCGGACACGAACACGGTGAAGTCACCCCAGGCCACCTCCTGCTGCGCCTTCAGATCGCCGCGCAGGAAGTGCTGGGTGCCGCCGCCCTGGTACTTGTCGGCCGAGACGCGCTGCAGATCGACCAGCAGCTTCGGGCCGTGTTCGCCCAGCTGGCCGCTCTGGCCGGAGACGGTGGTAACCAGCGTGTTGTTGCTGCCCACGCCCTGCCTGATGCGCAGGCTGGGGCTGTCCTGCAGCTCGGCCAGACGGTATTCCAGGCTGCCGCCGTTGACGCTGCTGGAGAACACGCTGACCGGTGCGCCACCCGGGCTGACGGTGATCGAGCCGATACCATCGGGCACGCCGACATTGACCACGCTGGTGCCGGTAAGCGAGAGGAAACCGCTGTCGTTCAACGGCACGCCTTCAAAGGTGACGCCCATTTCATTCATGCGGAAGCCGCGCACGAACAGGCTGGTGGCGGAGATGTCCAGGCCGAGGCCATCGGTGGCGGTGTAGCTGGCACCGGGTACCTGCTTGAGCATGGCCAGGCCATTGTTGCCGGTCACCATTGCGTCCAGGTCGGTGGCGTTGATGCGGTAGCGGTTCGGGCCGACCACCTGGGTGGGGGCAACGGCCGCGCCGCGTGGGGTGGCGATGACCTGCAGCGCGTTCAGGGTGGTGGGCGCATCGTGCGCGCCATCGCTGGACGCGGCGGCGTGCAGCGGGATGACGAGGGCGACGCCGATCGCCAACGCAAGGAGGGTCGTGGCTGGGGTGTTCATGGACAGATCCGGTTTGCGGGGGAAACGTGGCGCAGGCTCACGCCCAGCGCGGCGCTGCAGCGGGCTGCGCTGCGCTGGCTGGAGATGCGATTGCGGAGGCGTGCTGGCGGCGCGCGGTGTGCGCCTGTCAGCGGCAGATGCAACAGGTCATCTGCGGGGGCGTGCGATGGCGTTGATTTCGACGTGCGGCATTCTTGCAGCTGTCTGCATGGGCCGCCATTGCGCCTTGGGAAAGCGTCGCTGTCCGCAGGGATGGCCTGGCTATCCCCGGGTATAGCCGGGTGATGCACCGGTGGCCCCCGCACCCGATCCTCACAGCGATGGATCGTGCAGCGCGGGGGCCCCGCAGGCCGTTACAGGCCCCAACCGAAATTGAACGTACCGTCCGGATGGGCCACCACCCGGATCAGGCCGTTGGAATCGGTGGTCAGGACATTGCGCGTGTTGGTCACGTTGGTCCATCCGCCGTTGTCGCCACAGTGGAAGGTATGGCCGGGACTGTTCGCTCCCACGTAACCCCAGTAAGCGGCCACCGCCGCGCAGCGGGGATGGTGGAACCGGGTCCCGGCACTGAACAGCACCAGCTCCGGCTGCGTGGCGGCAGCCCAGGTCGCACTGTTGCTGCCGTGACTTTCGCTGCCATGGTGCGGGCCGGTCAGCACGCTGCTTCGCAGGGTACCGAGCCCGGCCGGTACATGCAGTTGCGCTTCGGTGGCCGCGGTCATGTCGCCGGTGAAGGTAGTCTGGAAGCCGCCATAGCGCATGGCCACCACCATGCTGCCTTCGTTGGCGCCGGTGCCGGTGTTCACCCCGAGGATGTAGCTGGCCACCTCGTTGTGCACCCCGCCATGCCCATCCGATGCCCAGCAGCCGAGCGCGGCCTCGGGCGTGGTGGAGGCGTAGAAGCCGGGATAGGCGATGACATTCATGCCTGCATGCACCTGCTGCTGATGGACCCAGTTGCGGAAATCCGCGTTGTAGCTGGACAGCTGGCGGGAGATGTACAGGTTGCGCACCGGCAGGTCGTCCAGCACGCGCGGCAGGTAACGGTAATGATCGACATGCGGGTGG
Source organism: Stenotrophomonas sp. 704A1 (assembly GCF_030549525.1). Taxonomy (NCBI): domain Bacteria; kingdom Pseudomonadati; phylum Pseudomonadota; class Gammaproteobacteria; order Lysobacterales; family Lysobacteraceae; genus Stenotrophomonas; species Stenotrophomonas tuberculopleuritidis. The sequence goes on from NZ_CP130831.1 coordinate 4,384,484, forward strand.
CTGACCGTCACCGCGATCTCGGTGGCGGCGTTCACCAGGCCATGCACATAGGTGCGGGCGTCATCCGCACTCCAGTTCTGGCTGCCGGCACCACCGGAGCCGCAGTCCATGATGATCAGCTTGTTACCGGCCGGGCACTGGGCGATCTGGCAGTTGCCCGCGCCGATGGGCAGGGTGTGGATCACCAGTCTTCCCGGGTCGATGGCACTGACCGCCATCGTCTGCTCCGAGGTGGATGCAGGCGGTGGTGACAACGGCGGTGGAGAGTGTGAGGGTGGCCCCGGCAGCGTGCTGCAGGCATTCAAGAGCAGGATCGCAGACAGAACCAGCCCGCGACCGACAATGTCGATCCGTATCATGTGCTTGCCCCTTGTGTGGTTGTGACAGGTGGCTACCTGTCAACAGGGCTTGACGCATGATCCGTGCCAACCGTTGCCGGCACCGCTGCCGCGCGCTAGCGCGTCAGCAGGCCCAGCTGCTGCACGTGCCGACGCAGCGACTCGCGCGGAGTGCGCAGCTGCGATGCCCACACAGCCGGGTCGGCAGGCGCACTGCGTACCACGGCGTCGATTTCATCAAACGGGATGGCTTCGACGCGGCGGATCTTCGGCGAGGCATACAACAGTGCATAGAACGATGCCCGTGAAAGCGAAAGATGCTCGGCGGCCTTGCGCACGCACCATTGATGCGTCTCCAGCGCAGCCAGCAGCTCCGATTCGCTTACCGTCGCGGGCGTGCGATAGCGCATCGCAGCGCCCACATCGCGCTGCGCGGTGACGACGTCCGGCACGGCGGCAGGTTCGGCCACCGGCGCCAGCAGATCGACCATGTCCAGCGCTTCTCCCGCCTGCGCCGCCAGCAGCAGGCGCCGCAGCAGGTGCTGCAGTTGGCGCACGTTGCCGGGCCAGTCGTGCAGGCACAGTGCCTGGATGACCGAGACCGGAAGCTCGGGCGAGGCTGTGTCGTCGCCGCCCAGGCGTGACAGCCCCTGCGCGATCAGCACGCCGATGTCCTCGCGCCGCTCGCGCAGCGGGGCCATCACGATCACGTAGGCCTCCAGCCGGCGCAACAGGGGCTGGTTGAAGCCTGCCGAAGACAGGTCCCTGTCGGTGGCGGCGATCAGCCGCACATCCGCACGTTCTGTGCGTGCGCTGCCCAGCGGCCGGTATTCGCCGGTCTCCAGTGCGCGCAGCAGCATCGGCTGCACCTGCGCCGGCGTGTCACCGATTTCGTCCAGGAACAGGGTGCCCGCATGCGCTTCGGCAAACAAACCTTTGCGTGCGCCCACGGCGCCCGTGTAGGCACCCTTGCACGCACCGAACAGATCGGCAGCCGCCAGCGATTCGCCCAGCGTGGCCATGTTCACGCTGACCAGTGCCTGCCCAGCGCGGGCGCTGGCGGCATGGATCGCCCGCGCGACCAGCTCCTTGCCGGTGCCGGTCTCGCCCAGGATCAACACGGGCAGGTCGGTGCTGGCCACCTGCGCGATGGCCGAACGCACGCGGGCCATCGCCTGACCGACACCGGCCAGCGCGCTGTCGCGCTGCGGCGATGGCACCAGCCCGACGTGCCCCAGGCAGAGCAGCACGCTGCTGCCGAGGCGCAGCACCACACCGTTGGCCAGGCGCTGCTCACTCAGCACCACGTCCGTAGCGGCATCGGGGGGCACCACGTTGCCATCCACCTCGAAATGCATGCCGCTGGCACCGCGCTGCAAGGTGATGCTGCCATCGCGGTTGCGGCGCAACCCTATCGGCGTACGCGAGATGCTCTGGTGATCGAGCGCCTGCCCCACGTCACTGCCCGCACGCTGGAAATCGGGTTCGTTGCGGTGCACCTCGCAACGGTCGCCGTCGAACATCAGCACGGCCTGTTCGCCGATGCGCTGGCGCTGCGGATGCCACAGCACGGTAAGGCCCAGCAGCTTCCGTGGCTGCGCTGCCAGTACATCGGCAGGTGTGTCCACCGTGGCTTCCCGATCCTTCCTGTTCGACCGCATGTCCCCGCCCCCGTTCGTCCAAGTTGCGGATCGTAACCGAGGTCTGCCGGTGCGACTGCGGGGAGGATCGCAGTTTCCGACATGTCGGACGTGTCGGCCGACATGACCGACAGGCCCCAAGCAGGCATATTCCCGCTGAAACCCACGATCCGGGTGGGCTGAAAAGTTGGCACGGAAATTGATCAGGGAATCCCCGAGGCGCAGACGCACCTCACTTCACTCACCCAAGGAAAAGGAATCAGCTCATGTCGAATATCGTACTGGTCAACAACACCGCCGAAGTCGTTCGTCTGGCCATCTTCCAGAAGCCGGTGAACAACCCGACCCTGGCCACCATCGCCTGGCAGATCGCAGCGCCGCCGCCGGGCGGCAGCTCCATCGTCGAAGTGCCCGACGACTTCAGCCTGCACGCGCGCTACTCCAACGACCCGAGCCGTCCGGAGCACCTGGACACGTCGGCCAAGCCGGTGGCCTTCGCCGAAACCTCGGCCGCCTTCACCATCGACAGCGTGATGTCGCAGGATCGGCGCGCGAACGGGGCAGTCATCAACCAGTCGTTCAACGATCTGGTGCTGAACGAAGTGCGCGTGAAGAACAACTACAGCATCGGCGTGGAAGCGTCGATCCTGCGTGGCCAGGATGCGATCTATGAGCCGCAGATCATCTGGCCGGGCGGTCTGTTCATGGAGGACGTGCGCGCCAGTCTGTACGTGGCGGTGGTTTCGCAGTTCACCTACAAGGGCCAGCGCCTGGTGCAGGAGGAGATCAGCATCACCCAGACCGAAGTTCTGGAAGGGGATGTGCTGACGGTCACCGGCTCGAAGTGGAAGGGATACGCCCTGAGCAAGGCCTGACCCCCGCACGGGACGGAGTGCGCTCCGTCCCGTTTTTCCGATGCAGTCCGCTTTCGTGAGCCTGCCGACATGTCCAACTGTTCTTTCTGCAAGCCGCCTGTCCTTCCCCCGCAGATGTGGATGCCACACGACGGTGCCAGCATCTGCGTCTACTGGGACCGCACCGGGCCCGGAACCTTCACCATTGCACTGCAGTTGATCGACCGTTCGCTGATCGCAGCGGGTGACAGCGGCATCATCCTGCGCACGACGCTGTCCAGCGCCGTCCGGGTGCAGCTTCCGTTCTCGCTGCGCGACGGCCACACCGGCTCCCTGCTGCTCAGCGGCCGGTTCGAGCTGCGCACCGATGCCCACGGCAGCGTCCAGCTGTGGCTGCTGGATGCGCGGTACCCGGGCGGTTTCACCGCCGCAGCACAGATCTCCGGGGCGGAGACATGAGCGCTGTCCGGCAGGCGCAGCCCTTTGACGATGCCGACCGCTATCAGCGCTGGCACGTGGAGATCGGCTGGCGGCTGGGCCAGGACGGGTCCACCTGCACGGTCCGGGTGTCCTGGCTGGGCCAGTTGATCGCCACCCAGCAGTTGGATGTGACCTGCACCGAGCTGCCGTTCAGCGCCAGGAGTCCGCACGATCGGGACCTGCACATGGCCGGCCGGCTGGCGTTCAATCCGGCAACGGGGTCGCTGCTGCTGGCGCTGCTGCAATGTCCCGACGGCACGGTGCATGACGTCATGCTGGTGCCACCCACCCCTTGCCCGCCGCCGCCGGCCCCGGTGGAGGGTGACGATGAGAGCAGCGGACAGCTCCTGATCGAGGAGATCGGCGATCTGTTTCCGTTCATCCACCTGCGCGACTGGCCCGCGCTGCCGGCACGGGCGGCGTTCGATCGCTTCATGTTCTACGCCGACGCGTCCCCCGACGTGGACGTCACCCGGCTGTACCAGGTGCTGGCGGCAATCGACCGCACCGGCGCCGGCGCCCGCCAGGCGATGCTGGAGCAGGCCCTGGCGTTCGTGCAGGACCAGCCACCCTACCAGGGGCAATGGGCGGCCGATCCGGCCTGCCTCGGGCCGGACTTCGTTGCCCTCGCCACGTTCTCGAAGGCGGCGCTCGAACTGGATCCGCCGACCGTTGAGGGCTTGCACGCACTGGCCTGCGACCAGTGGCACGCCCCTTGGCTGGAGATCGTGGAACGGCTTGCGTCGCCCGGTTTCCACGACACCGTCGATCGTGCCTGGCAGAACGTCTTCGCGCTCTGCTGCATTGCCGGCTACGCGCTGACCACGCTGCAACAGCTCATCGCCTGCCTGCGCGCCGCGCAGCTGCTGCAGCACCTGGCCCTGCTCGGCGACGCGCCGCACGACGCAGCATGGACGCCGCAGCGCCTGCGGGCTGCGTTGCAGGCCACGCTGGTGCTGCCGGCACCGGTGTTCCCGCTGCCGGCCGCCGGCGCCGTGCCGCCGGGCCAGCAGGACAGCTGCGCGCTGCTGCCCTATGCCATCGGCGAACTGTGCCAGGTCAAGCGCCGGCTGCTTGGCTATACGCTGGGGGCGATCAGCCACATTGAGAACGTGATGGCCGATGAGAAGAAGGTGCGTGCGCAGCATGATCTTCTGACCACCAGATCGGAACACCTTGCCCGCGAGCAGCAGGACGACGCGCAGGACACCGTGCAGGAAGGGAGCCGCCTGACCCTGGACGCGCAGGTGAATGCGGCCGTGCGCGAGCACTTCCAGATCGACTACGTGACACAGTACGGCCCACCTACCGAGGGCAAGCAGACGGGCTCGTACACGATGTCGCCGGTAGGCGATGCGCCGGTGCGGGAGCGCCAGGGCCAGCATCGCGAACTGGCCCGCAACATCACCCAGCGCGGTGCCCAGCGGCTTTCCAGCCAACTGACCGAGCAGCGCCTGGAGCGCCGCCACCATTCGCGTCGCAGTGAGGCGTCACAGTGCTTCAACCGGCGCGGGCGTGAGCGCAACCAGCGCGGCATCTACCGTTGGCTTGATGCGCGCTTCGAGTGCTGGATCGAGCGCGTCGGCCGCCGTCTGATGCTGGAGTACTTCGTGCCGGCACCGGCCAAGCGCTTCATCACCGCGCATCGGCAACAGCTGGGCATCGACCTGGCAGAGCCGCTGGCGCCTGCACAGCTGGGGCTGCACAACGCGCAGGACATCTCGCTGGACCCAACCAGCGAGTGCTACTACGTCAGCCTGTGCGCCCGCTATGGGGTAGAGCTGAAGGAGGAACCGCCGGCAGCCACCGCCTACGCCTGTGCAACCCTTGATGCTGGTGCGGCCCTGACCTGCCAGCGCATCGCGTTGCCGGAAGGCTATGCCGCAGCAACCGCGACCCTGTCACGTGCCGCGCACCCGGCCAGCCTGCGTGTCGATGGCTACGTCGGCGCGGCCAGCTTCGCGCTGATGGAATCACCCAGCACCGTCAGCGTCACCCTGGCCGGGCAGACCGGGTGGCTTCCTGTATCCATCGCAGCGCCGGTGGATACCGCGACTGCAGAAGCCAGCTACGGCATCAACATCGAGGTTGGGCTGACCTGCATGGACGCCCATCTTTCGGCATGGAAAGCCCGCCTGTACGGGCGCCTGCAGCTCGGCTACCGGCAGTGCCGCGCCGATTACCTGCAGGCCGCCGGCGTCGCGCCGGGCGCCCGCGTGGATCCGCAGTCGCAACAGCGCGCCATCCGCCAGGAGCTCACGCGCGCCGGCCGGTCCATCCTGCTGCAGTGGGCCGACCGCAACACCGGCGAGTACGCAGAAGGTGGGCGCCTGGCGCCGTCCCTGCAGCTGTGGATGGCCAGCGCGCTTGAGTGGTCGCAGATGAGTTACACCCTCATCGATGATCCGGAGGCCGTGCTGTCCATGGACGCAACGCCGGCGCCTTTCACGTCTTTCCTGCAGGCTCGCTGCGCGCGGGTACTGCTGCCGGTGTCGGCCGAGCACGAACGTGCTGTCCTGTACTTCCTGGCCTCGGGCATGCTGTGGAGCGGGCACGATGCGATGGCGCCGGTGTTCGAGAGCACGCTGGGCAGCATCGATCCGCGCCTTCCGTCCACGCAGCGCTATCTGGATCTGGTCGCTGCCCTGGAATCAGTGAATGCGTCGCCGGAGTCGCCACCGCCAGGCGAAGCATGGTCGCTGACGCTGCCCACCGACCTGAGCGTGCTGCAGGATGGCGATGCACTGCCTGCATTCGTGGGGATGCCATGATCGGCGCGGTTCCCATTGGGGGAGTGTGCCTCTACATGGGCGATGTGGCCTACGTGTCATCGACGCCCAATCCTGCCTGGCCCGACCCTGCCGAGGGCGCCGTTGTACCCGCTCCGCCCGGTGACGAGCAGCAGGGTACGCTGCTGGAAGTGCTGGGCTGGATGGCCTGCGATGGCCGTCAACTGGAGCGCGGACGATATCCCGATCTGCATGCCGTGCTCGGCAACCGCTACGGCGGAGACCCCGCTCAAGGGGTCTTCCGCCTGCCCGATCTGCGCGGGCTGTTCGTGCGTGGCGTCGACCATGGCGCCGGGGTGGATCCGGATACCGCCGAGCGCAGGCATGCCAGTGATGACGGCCACTATGCAGGCGTCGGGTCGATCCAGCACGATGCGCTGCAGGTGCATCAGCACACCTACGACACGCCCGGGCAGAAGGCGCTGGCCGGCGACAAGGGGCTGGCGTGCGACCCGCCCCTGAACAGCGCGTCGACCTCCGACCCGGTCTCGGCACGGACCAGCAGCCACGAGACCCGCGCCCGCAACATGGCCGTGTACTACATCATCCGCGTTGCGTGAGTGGATTGCCGGTCTGGGTGGGCGGCTCGGTACCCGACCCCACCTCGGCTTCCGGATCGAAGGAGAACACCCGGATCTCGCTCACCTTCTGATTGCCGACATAGCGGTCGATCAGCACGGTGATGATCAGTGACAGCTTCCAGCGCCCGTCCGTTTCCACCACCTGCAGCGGTGCCAGCGAGGTCTGCACGGCCAGCTTCACCTTGCGCTCGTGGCAGTGGTGGATCTCGGCGGCGGACCACTGCCCGACCGGCATGGTGGCGCGCACCTTGGAGAACGGCGACGGCGCGCAGAACACGCCCCCGGAGGTATGCGGCACCGTGTACAGCATCGCATCGATCACGTTGATGGTGACCAGCGAATCCTCAGCGCCGTATGCGGTCACCTGCACGGTGACCGCATCATCCTGGCGCAGGTGCACCGCTCCGGCGTAGCGGCCGATCGCCGCGAACAGATCGCGGTTGCTCTTGACCTCTGCGGCCCGCCACACCAGATCGGAACTGATCTGCTCGATATCGAAACTCACCCGGATGATTGCAGCATCCGCTTCCACGTCAATGGCGCTCACTGAACTTCCTCTGTAATGATCTGGTGATAGCGCCGGTCCCGGCGCAGAGCCAGAAGGTCCGGCTCGCTGGCGATCATATTCGGCGGATAGCCTTGGGCGATAGCGCGTTGCAGGTGCTGCAGCGCCTGGCTGCGATCACCCGACAGTTCGGCCACGATGGCCGCGCGGAAGCGGATATCGGCGCTGTCGGCACCCTTGCCCAGCACCTCGGCCATGCGCTGCCGGGCCAGCGGCAGCTGGCCGGCGCGTGCGGCATAAAGCGCGCTGCGACTGCCCAGGGTAGGGCTGCCCGGACTGCGCTGCAGCAGCGCGCTGGTCATCTGCAGCGCGCGCGTGTGCGCGGCATGTGCCTGCGCCTCGCGGCCGGGCAACCAGCGCAGCGCATCCCCCAGATTGGCCCACTTCAAATAATCGTTGGGGCTGCCGCTGGCCTGCGAGATCGCCCGCTCGAACGCGTTGGCGGCCTCCACATAGTCACCGCGCGCGAACAGCACCGTGCCCAGGTTTCCGTACAGGCGGCCGTTGCTGCCATGGCGCAGGCCCTGCTGCAGCACCTGCAGCGCCGCTTCACTGCGCTCGGCCCTCAGCAGCACGCCGCTGAGGCTGACATAGGCCTGCACGCCGTCGGGCTTGAGCGCGATGCTCCTGCGCAGTGCGCGCTCGGCACCGGCCAGGTCGTTCTGCTGGTAGAGCAGCCCACCCAGCGTGTCATGGAACCAGCGCTCGGCGGGGTGGCGACGGATCGCTTCATCCAGCACGGTGCGTGCTTCCGCACCACGGTTCCAGCCGGCATAGAGGCGCGCCAGCCCCAGCAGCGCGTAGCGGCTGCCAGGATCCAGCGCCAGCGCGCGCCGGTAGTGCTGTTCGGCATCGGTCCTGTTGCCGAGATATTCCTCGACCCAGCCGCGCGAGGCCTGCACGACGGCCAGCTGCGGCTCCTGCTGCTCGGCCAGCGCCGCAGCCTGGCGCGCACGGTCAAGCCACACCTCGTCACGTTCGTCACCGGCGTAGCGCAGGCAGTAGACGATGGCCAGCACCGAGGCCGCCGTCGCATCGCCGCTGTGGCGGGACAGCGCGCCTTCCAGCACGGTCGTAGCCTGTGCCAGCGTACCGGATGCATCGAAGTCGGCGAGCAGGCGCTCGGCCTCGGCAACCGGGTCGGCCCGCTGTGCCTCGGACCGCGTACCGGCGGGTACCGCATCGGCAACACCCGCCCGGTCCTGGCCGATGGACACCACCAGCGCGAGCACCGCCACCCGTGCCGCCACGCGCCAGCGACGCGCACAGGCCGAGCTGGCCTGCCGGCTGTCGGCCTGCAGTCCGCGCAGGCAGTCGTGCACCTGGCGCATGCTCGACGGACGGTCCTGCGCGCGGTGGCGTGTCATCCGCTCGATCAACGCAGCCAGTACCGGATCGAATCCCGCCGGCAGCCGCCGCCCGCGGCGATCACCAAACAGGCGTTGATGCAGCAGCGGCCAGGGCGCAGGGTCCTCGTCGGTGGCCGCACCGCGCAGCGCCTCGAACAGCACCAGGCCCAATGAATAGATATCGGCTGCCGCGCTGGCGCGCGCGCCCAGCAGGCGCTCGGGGGCCAGATAGCGCAGCGTTCCCCCGCCCTCTTCGGTGGGACTGGCCTGCATCGTCTGCTGTGGATCGAGAGCGCCGCCGGCACCGAAATCGAGGATGCGCAGCGAGCCGTCGTCAGCCAGCATCAGGTTGGAGGGCTTGAGGTCGCCATGCGCCCAGCCCAGCCCATGCGACACCGCCAGCGCGGCGGCCGCTTCGGCCCCCAGCTCGATCACCGGTGCCTGCGCGATCCGGCCGTGCAGCGCCAGGATCTGAGCAAGCGTACTGCCGCGGATGCGCTCCATCACGATCGCCAGCTCGCCGCGGTGCTCCTCCAGTGCATGCACCGCCACGAACGCCCGATGGCGCTGCGCTGCCAGTTGCTGTGCCTCCCTGCGAAGTTCGGCGTTGCCGTGCGCGCCTGCCGTGGCGAACTTGATGGCCACGTCGCGTGCGAGGCGCTCGTCCCATGCCGCGTGAACCCGGCCAAAGCCGCCCTCGCCCAACACCGCACCGATGCGATAGTGGGAAAAATGCCGCCGCTGCGGTCTGTCCTGCGTTTCCATCAGTGCCCCCTGCCCGATCACGGAAAGGCACTGAGAATCAGCCATCCCCGGAAGCCGTGCGACTCACGCCGTCACGAACGCGGAGGACAGACACCGGACGCCAGCGGCTGCACCGGTTTGAATCGTGGAAAATGAACAGCGCAGGCACATTCGAGGATTCGCGCTCAGCGCAGCACGTGGGTCTCGATCGCCTTGGCCACGCCCTCATCGGCATTGGTGGCGGTTTCAAAGCGCGCTACCGCCTTCACCGCGTCGATGGCGTTGCCCATTGCTACGCTGGTTCCGGCGTACTGCAGCATGGTCAGGTCGTTTTCCTGGTCGCCGATGGCCATCACGTTGGCGCGGTCGATGCCCAGGTGCTCGGCCAGCTTCTGCAGGCTGGGCCCCTTGCCGGCGCGGTGGTCGAACACTTCCAGGAAGAACGGCGCACTCTTGAGCACCGCGAAGCGCTCGGTGAGAGCCGCGGGCAGGCGCGCGATGGCCGCATCCAGCACGTCGGGCGCGTCGATCATCATCAGCTTGATGAAGGACATGCCCGGATCCATGTCGGCCACGCGGCGATACGACAGTGGCATGCGCGAAAGGTGCGAATCGGCCACGGTGTAGATGCTGATGTCCTGGTTGGGCGTATACATGCGCTCGCTGTCGAGCGCCTGGAAATGCACGCCGAGTTCGCGCGCCACCTGCTCGCAGTACAGGAAATCGTCGAAGCTGAGCGGATAGGCGACCACCGTCTCGCGCGTGCCGATGCGCTGCACCAGGCCACCGTTGCAGGCGATGCAGTAGTCATCATCGCCCTCGATGCCCAGCTCATGCAGGAACGGCGCCAGGCCCGGCACCGGTCGGCCGCTGGTCAGCACGATATGCACGCCGAGTGCGCGTGCCTGGGCGATGGCCTGCTTCACGCGCGCGGTGAGGGCGTGCGCGGGGTCCAGCAGGGTGCCATCCATATCGATGGCGACCAGTTCGATGGTCGATTGCCTGCGACCCATGTCCATCTTGTTCAACCTGCATGCGGGCCGACCATTTTAGGACAGCCCCCGGCCTCATGCCCGGTTCACCTCTGACCGGCAGGCTCCGGGGATACTCGGTGGGCCTGTGCGTCCCCCACCGCAGGACGGCCCCTGACCGCCCTACCCTGGACATCTGCCCGACGCATGACCTACAACGCCCCCGAGACCTCCGACGCCGCGCCGCTTGCCCAGCAGATTGAAGACCTGATCGACGGCCTGCCCGGCGAGCAGATCCGCGTTGGCACCCTGCTGCAGGCGCTGGGCGATGAAGGCCTGATGCTGGTGGTGATCCTGCTGTCGGCGATCTTCCTGATCCCGGTATCGATCCCCGGGCTGAGCACGGTGTTCGGTGCCTCCATCCTGCTGATCGGCCTGAGCCGCGTACGCGGCCGGCCGCTGTGGGTGCCGCAGCGCCTGGCCGGCAGGGAAATCGCCACCGACACGTTGAAGGCCAACCTGGGCCGTGCGCTGAAGTGGGTGCACCGCATGGAGCGGCTGTCGCGGCCGATGCGGCTGGCCGCGATGGTGCGCTCGAAGAAGATGATGCGGCTGAACAACCTGGCGCTGGTGTTCGCCACGATCCTGCTGATGCTGCCGGCCGGGCCGATTCCCTTCAGCAACACGCTGCCGGCACTGGCGCTGATGTCCTTCGCCATCGGCTTCATCCAGCGCGATGGCGCTGCGGTGGCGGCCGGCTACGGCTTCGTGGTGGCCTCGCTGGTGTACTTCGGCGTGCTGCTGGGGGGCGTGGGGTTTGCGGCCGATTCGGTGTTCAGTGGATTCCGCGCGGCGCCTTCGGAAATGTAGCGGCGAGCCTACGGTCGGCTGCTTCCGGCCTTTCTGTAGAGTCGAGCCATGCTCGACTGCTCCTGGCAGAAGCAGTCGAGCATGGCCCGACTCTACAAAGGCCGGATCCATTAGCCGTCGAGCGTGGCTCGACTCTGCAGAACTACTTGGCTGACACCCGCCACACCACGTCGCCCACATCGTCGGCCACCAGCAGCGCCCCCTCCGCATCGATCGCCATGCCGACCGGCGCGCCCATCAGCGTCTTCTCATCCTTGGACGCAAACCCGCTCACTACCGCTTCCGGCCGCCCCGCCGGCTTGCCGTCCTTGAACGGCACGTACACCACCTCGTAACCGCTCAGCGGCGAGCGGTCCCAGCTGCCGTGCTCGCCGATGAAGGCGCCGCCGTGGTACTTCGCCGGCAGTGCCTGGCCGGTGTAGAACAGCAGGCCCAGCGGTGCCACGTGCGAGCCGATGGCGAAGTCGGGGCGGATGGCCTTGGCCACCAGGTCCGGCCGCTGCGGCTGCACGCGCTCATCCACGTGCTGGCCGTAGTAGCTGTAGGGCCAGCCATAGAAGCCGTCTTCCTGCACCGAGGTGAGGTAATCCGGCACCAGGTCGGCGCCGATCTCGTCGCGCTCGTTCACCACCGCCCACAGCGTGCCGGTGCTCGGCTCCCAGTCCAGGCCGGTGGGGTTACGCAGGCCTGAAGCGTAGATGCGGCTGCCGCGGGTGGCCACGTCCACTTCCAGCACCACCGCGCGCCGGTACTCGACCGCCAGCCCGTTCTCGGTGATGTTGCTGTTGGAGCCCACCCCCACGTACAGCTTGCTGCCATCGCGGCTGGCCAGCAGTTCCTTGGTCCAGTGGTGGTTGATGGTGCTGGGCAGGTCGGTGAACTCGCTGCCCTTGTCGGACATGCGGGTTTCGCCCGGCACGTAGTGATACTTCATGATGTTGCCGGTGTTGGCCACGTACAGCGTGTCACCGATCAGCTGGATGCCGAACGGCGAATGCAGACCTTCGATGTAGACATGCTGGGTCCAGGTCGTGGTGCCGGGCGTGCGCCGCAGCAGGGTGACCCGGTTGCCGCCCTTGCCGGCCTTGCCCGAACGCGCCTTCACCTTGCCGGCGATCCATTGCTTGGGCGTGGTGACCGGCTCCTCGCCGGGCCCATTGCCTTCCACCACCAGCACGTCACCGTTGGGCAGGGTGAGCAGACGGCGCGGATGCTGCAGGTTGGCCGCGATGCGTTCGATCTTCAGGCCCTCGGCCACTGACGGCGCTTGGCCCTCGGCCCAGCCCACGCCACGCGGCACCTGCATCGGCGGCATCAGGAAGTTCTTGGGTGCCGGCAACGGCGGCTGCGCGCCGGACTGGTCGGTCGGATGGTATTCGGCCTTGCCGGCGCAGGCCGACAGCATCACGGCCAGCGCCAGGGCGCCCACGGTGGGCAGGATGTACTTAGCCATGACGACCTCCCTGCAGCACCGGCGGCTGCAGCGAAAGCAGGATGAAGCCCAGCGCGATCAGCAGCACGGTCAGCGCCGAGAGAACGGTGCCGGGCACGGCAACGGCATAGGCGTCGCGGCTGTGCACGAACGCATTCCAGACGGCCAGCACGATGGCGACCAGGTTGAGCAGGAAGTCGACGCGGTCGGTACCGGTGGCGGTACCGTTGCGGCGCCATACCGCGAACAGGTTGATCAGGCGCGGGATGATGGCGATCAGCAGGCCGAAGGTGATCAGCCATGCCGCCGACTTGCCCCACATCACCTCGGCGGTGTTGAGATAGAGGATGTCGAAGATGAGGCCGGCCACGAAGAAGCCGAACGGTATCGGATTCAACAGGCTGAAGAGCGTGGTGCCGAGGCCGCGATGGGCCTGGGCGACGGGGTTGACCATGGTCGTGCTCCGGGACGGGAAGGGGTGCACGGGCTGTAGTAGCACAAGGGGTCGGGAGGGGGTGCGATGACGCCCTGCTGCCATTGCCTGGGCCATTGCGCGCACGCCACGCTGCGCCGGATCCTCTTCGCGTACCTCATGGAATGGAACGGCAGCAGGGTCTCGCAGCCGAATGCGTGTTCCATGCGGGTGCGGACCAGAGCGCCGGCCGCGTACGCGGAGGTGGCCCGGTGAGCGGTGCGGGTGGATCGTGCCAGCCAAGGTGGCCCCCCCGATGCCCAGGCCTGCGCGGCGCAGTCGTGATTACCAGGCGGCATAAGCGTTTGTGACGCAATTGGCACATCTGCAGATTGCGTCTGTGAAGAGGTAGGGGGTTGTTCGTTGTGTCGCGTTTGGCTCGTTGCGATGGGGCAGTTCCGCCCCGCCGTCCTGCCATGCCGATTCACAACAGAAGGATTCGTGTATGAAGCGACACACGCAACGCTCCGCGCCACCGCGCTCTGCGCGCCTGGCCCTGGCCACTGCCCTGGTACTGGGCAGCCTGGCCGTTACCGCCCAGGCGCAGCAGGCCGATCCACTGGCCGGTATCCAGTGGCATCTGCTCAATACCGGGCAGACCGTGCCGGCCGATACGCTGCCGGTGGCCGGCAACGATCTGAATGTCGACGGCCTGTTCCGCAATGGCATCCGTGGCCAGGGCGTAGTGATCGGCATCGTCGATGACGGCCTGCAGATCGCCCACCCGGACCTGGCCGCCAACGTGGCGGCGGTGGCCGGCAAGAACTTCGCTAACGGCTCCAACAATCCCACGCCGTCCAACCCGGATGCCGACAATCACGGCACCATGGTCGGCGGCATTGCCGGTGCAGTGGGCGCCAACAACCGCGGCGTACGCGGCGTTGCACCGGCCGCCACGCTGAAGGGCTTCAACGTGCTGGCCTCCAATGCGCAGGGCAATCAGCAGAGCAACATCGAATACGCCTGGTGGGATGGCGCGGAGTCGGCCGATGTGCAGGTGTTCAACAACAGCTGGGGCGCCGGCCCGGGCAATCCCAACCTGCCGGTGGCCTACAGCCAGAACACCGCCAACGCCTATGAGCAGGCGCTGTCGGGCACGCGCGGCGGCCGCGGCGGCATCTACGTGAAGTCGGCCGGCAACAACTTCAACAACGCTTCGATCAGCCAGACCCAGGACGTCTGCACCACCGACACCAAGAACCGCAACACCGGCTGTGTGCCGGCCGGGCGCGATCCACGCAACAACCTGTTCAACGTGATCACCGTGGGTGCGGTGCGCGCCGATGGCGTGCGTTCGTCGTACTCGTCCACCGGTTCGGCGCTGTGGGTATCAGCCTTCGGTGGCGAGTACGGCCTACAGGCACAGTACGCGCCGAACCTGGTGGCACGCGCCTACGACCCGGCCATCGTCACCACCGACGTGACCGGCTGCACGCAGGGCAGCAACAAGAACAGCAACCGCCAGAACACACTGGACAGCAACCTGTCGGCCATCGACAGCACCTGCAACTACACCGCCAAGATGAACGGTACGTCGGCGTCGGCACCGATGGTGTCGGGCGTGGCGGCGCTGGTGCTGGAAGCCAACCCGAACCTGTCCTACCGCGATGTGAAGTACATCCTGGCCACCACCGCCACCCGCAACCATCCCAACCAGCCGGCGGTGACACTGGCCGATGGCCGCGTGCTGGTACCGGGCTGGACGGTGAACGCTGCCAACCGTGCCTACAGCAACTGGTATGGCTTCGGCGTGGTCAATGCGGCACGTGCGGTGCAGGTGGCCGAATCCTTCCAGTCGCTGGGCCCGCTGCTGGATACCGGCTGGCGCACCACCACGCGCACCGTTGCCATCGGCAATACCTCGGCCGCTGCGGCGCGGTTGACCTTCCAGGTGGCCAATGGCGCACGCAACATCGAGTCGGTGCAGCTGGGCTTCCGGGTGAACCACAGCAACACCCGCCAGCTGCAGTTCGTGCTGGTGTCGCCCAGCGGCACGCGCAGCGTGGTGCAGCCGGCCTTCACCGCCATCGGTTCGGGCACCAATGGCGTGCAGCGCAACTTCACCAACTGGGACCTGCTGTCCAGCAATGCCTTCCTGGATGAGAGTGCCACCGGCACCTGGACCCTGGAAGTGACCGACATGGGGCAGGCCGCGAACGCTGCATCGCGCGGCAACCTCGAATTCTTCAAGATCCGCGTTCTGGGGCACTGATGATGAAGACGACCATTCTGTTGAGCACGCTCGCCTTCGCGGCGATGACCTCCCCTGCCTGGGCACAGAGCTCGGGGCAGACCCCGCCTGCAAAGACCCTGTCCACCGTGGATGCGCAGGAGCTGAAGGCCTCGGCCACCGGCCGTGCCTTCGATGTGGGCGGCACACGCTTCCAGCTGTCGCCGTCCACCTCGGTAAAGCAGGCGGCGGGCGGCCAGTTCACGATCACCCCGCAGACAGCAGCCACCGCCACTTCGCGCAGCAAGCGTTCGCTGGATGGCGCGGCCGCAGCGGGTGCTGACGCCGGTGCCGGCAAGTTCGCCGCCGCGGTATCCAATGATGGTGCGCCGGTGGTGGCGACCTCGCGGGTGAAAGTGTTCTTTACCGATGCGGGCTCGGCGCAGCGTGCGGCCAAGGCCACCGGGGGCACCGTGGTGAAGGTGTCCAAGGCCGCAGGCCTGGCGATCGTGGAGTACCCGTCGGTGAACGCGGCACTGGATGCGAGCACCCGGCTGCTGTCGACCGCGGGCGTCAAGGCGGCCGAGCCGGACGTGGTGCAGTGGGAAGAGAAGAAGTGATCTAGGGCGTTGCGTGGTGCCCCGGCCGGTTGGCTCTCCTGGCCGGCCGGGGATTGGCGAACGGGGGTGCCCGGCAAGCAGACGCGGTAGCGCCGCGCCCTGCCCGGCGCCGTGCTACCGGGCGGCGATGCTGGCGCTGCGCGGCAGGGCACAGGTGGCGAGGGCTTCGCTGCCTGCAGCCGGATGCTCCGGCTCCAGCAACAACCGCTGCACATCCGAGAACAGCTGCTGCACCGGCATGCCGTACGGCGCGAACAGGCGCAGCCGGCCCTGGCGGTCGAACACGTAGCCACCGGCGATGTGGCTCATGGTGTAGGTCTCGGGCACCTGGCCGGGTTCCTTTTCGTAGAACGCCTTGAAGTCGCTGGCCATCGCGGCCAGTTGCGCTTCGTTGCCGACCAGCGCGATCGCCTTGGGATCGAAGGCTTCCACGTAGGTGCGCGCTACCTCCGGCGTGTCGCGGGCCGGGTCGACGCTGACGAACACTACCTGCAGCCGGTCGGCCTCCTTGCCCATCAGGTGCTTGACCTGGCTGAGCTCGACCATCGTGGTCGGGCAGACATCCGGGCAACTGGTGAAACCGAAGAACAGATAGGTCACCTGCCCCTGCAGGTCCTTCGGGCCGCGCACGGTGCCGGTGCTGTCGGGCATCGTCCAATGCTGGCCGAGCGCTTCGCAGGCGATGTCCTTGGAGTAGAAATCCATGCGCGACTGCGCGCTGCAGCCGGCCAGCAGGCCGAGCAGCGCGCCTGCGGCAAGCCGCAGGACATGGCTGCGGAAAGCAATACACGTCACGGCTGCTGGCTCAGTTGATCATCATGTGGTAGTGCATGCTCCAGATGATCCAGATCGACAACGCGACCACGATGAACAGGATCACCAGGGTGAATACGAAGCTGGCCAGGTTCCAGCCACCTTCCGACTTGCGGTCCATGTGCAGGAAGTACACCAGCTGCACCAGGATCTGCGCGACGGCGAAGCCGACCAGCAGGAACAGCGTGAGCGGCCGCGACAGCACCGGGTTCATCACCAGCGCAAACGGCACCACCGTCAGCAGCGCGCACAGCACGAAGCCGATCAGGTACGACCTGGTTGAACCGTGCGCATTGCCGGCGCGCGAAGTTTCGACGTGGGCCATGTCAGAAGGCTCCAATCAGGTAAACGAAGGTGAAGACGCAGATCCAGACCAGGTCCAGGAAGTGCCAGAACAGGCTCAGGCACGAAACGCGGGTGATGTTGGTCGGGGTCAGGCCGCGGCGGTAGACCTGGTGCATGACCACCGCCATCCAGATCAGGCCGCTGGCCACGTGCAGGCCGTGGGTGGCCACCAGCGCGAAGAACGCCGACAGGTAGGCACTGGTGCTGGGGCCTGCGCCTTCATGGATCAGGTGCGAGAACTCGTAGATCTCCATGCCGATGAACGACGCACCGAGCACGAAGGTCGCGCCCAGCCAGCGCAGCACGGCGGCCCTGTCCAGACGGTGCATCGCCAGAACGGCCTGGCCGTAGGTGATGCTGGAGACCAGCAGCAGGAACGTTTCGGCCATCACGAACGGCAGCGAGAACAGCTCCTTGCCGGTCGGTCCGCCGGCGTAGGCGGTGCTGAGCACCGCGTACGAGGCGAACAGCGAACCGAACAGCACCAGGTCGGACATGAGGTAGACCCACATGCCGAACACCTTCATGCCACCCTGTTCGTGGGCGTGGTCGTGTTCGTGGTGCGCCGCGTCGGCCAGCGCGTCGTCGGCCAGCTCGGGGCGGGTCAACAGGTTCATGCACGTACCTCCTTCAGCTTGGCATGGTTGGCCGCTTCGGTGCGTGCCACCTCCTCGGCGCTGACGTAGTAGTCCACGTCCTCGTCGTAGGAACGCACGATCAACGTGGCGATCATCGCGATGAAGCTGGCGCCGGCCATCCACCAGATGTGCCACACCAGGGCGAAGCACAGCACCAGGATCCAGACGTTGAGGATCAACGGCACGCCTGTGTTCTTCGGCATGTGGATCGGCGCGTACGTCTTCGGCGGCGGCGGCAGGCCACGCTTCTTCGCTTCGTGGAAGGCATCCAGCGCATCGGCCCTGGGCACCACGGCGAAGTTGTAGAACGGCGGCGGCGAAGGCGTGGCCCATTCCAGCGTGCGTGCGTTCCACGGGTCGCCGGTCAGGTCCAGGTTGCGCTTACGGTCACGCACGCTCACGTAGATCTGCACCAGCATCAGGATGATGCCCGCGAACACGAACAGTGCACCGATGAAGGCGGCGATCAGGTACGGCGTCCACGCCGGGTTGTCGTACTGGTTCATGCGCCGGGTCATGCCCATGAAGCCGAGCATGTACAGCGGCATGAAGGCCAGGTAGAAGCCGATCACCCAGCAGGCGAAGGACCACTTGCCCAGGCGCTCGTTGAGGGTGAAGCCGAACACCTTCGGGAACCAGTAGGCGAAGCCGGCCAGGTAGCCGAACAGTGCGCCACCGATGATGGTGTTGTGGAAGTGGGCCACCAGGAACAGGCTGTTGTGCAGCAGGAAGTCCGCGCCCGGAATGGCCAGCAGCACGCCGGTCATGCCGCCGATGGTGAAGGTGACCAGGAAGGCGATGGTCCACAGCATCGGCACGCTGAACTCGACGCGGCCGCCGTACATGGTGAACAGCCAGGTGAAGATCTTCACCCCGGTGGGAATGGCGATGATCATCGTCATGATGCCGAAGAAGGCATTGACGCTGGCACCGGAGCCCATGGTGAAGAAGTGGTGCAGCCAGACCACGAACGACAGGATGCCGATCGCCAGCGTTGCGCCGACCATCGACGTGTAGCCGAACAGCTTCTTGCGCGAGAACGTGGCAGTCACTTCCGAGAAGATGCCGAACGCCGGCAGCACCAGGATGTACACCTCCGGGTGGCCCCAGGCCCACACCAGGTTCACGTACATCATCGGGTTGCCACCCAATGTGTTGGTGTAGAAATTGAAATCCAGGTAGCGGTCCAGGGTCAGCGCACCCAGCGCCACGGTCAGGATCGGGAACGCAGCGATGATGATCACGCTGGTGACCAGCACGGTCCAGGTGAACACCGGCATCTTCATCAGCGTCATGCCCGGCGCACGCATGCGCAGGATGGTGATGAACAGGTTGACGCCGGTCAGCAATGTGCCGATGCCCGAAGCCTGCAACGCCCAGATGTAGTAGTCCACGCCGACGCCAGGACTGAACTCGATGCCCGACAGCGGCGGATAGGCCACCCAGCCGGTCATGGCGAATTCGCCAACACCCAGCGAGATCATCATCAGCGCCGCGCCGACCACGAAGATCCAGAAGCTGAAGGCGTTGAGGAACGGGAAGGCCATGTCGCGCGCGCCGATCTGCAGCGGCACGATGATGTTCATCAGGCCGACCACGAACGGGGTGGCCACGAAGAAGATCATGATCACGCCGTGCGCGGTGAAGATCTGGTCGTAGTGCTCGGGCGGCAGGAAGCCGTCACTGCCCGGCCCGGCCGCGGCCAGCTGCGCACGCATCATCAGCGCGTCGGCAAAGCCACGCACCAGCATGACCAGCGCCACCACCACGTACATGATGCCGATCTTCTTGTGGTCGACGGTGGTGAACCAGTCCCGCCACAGCAGGCCCCACAGCTTGAAGTACGTCACCGCGCCAAGCAGCGCGAGGCCACCCAGCACCATGGCCGCCAAGGTGACCACGACGATCGGCTCGTGCAACGGCACGGCCTCCCACGTCAATTTACCCAACATGTGCGTTACTCCTGGGAAACCTGGACACCGCCGGCAGCGCCCACCGGGGTGGCGGCAGCGGTGTTTTCACCAACGCCGATGAACTGGTCGATGACCTTCTTGAACAGCAGCGGCTCGACACTGGAGAAGTGCTGCACCGGCGCGTTCTTCGACGGTGCGGCCAGTGCCTTGAACTGCTCGAAATCCAGTGCCTGCGGTGCGCTGCGCACCTCGGCCACCCAGCGCTCGAACGCCTCGTCGCTGCTGGCGGTGGCGATGAACTTCATGTTCGAGAAGCCATGCCCGCTGTAGTTGCCGGACATGCCGCGGAACTGGCCCGGCTCGTTGGCGATCAGGTGCAGCTGCGTGCGCATGCCGGCCATCGCATAGATCTGCCCACCCAGCTGCGGGATGAAGAAGGTGTTCATCGTCGAGTTGGAGGTGATGTTGAACGCCAGCGGGCGGTTGGCCGGGAAGTTGAGCTGGTTGACCGTGGCGATGCCCAGGTCCGGGTACACGAACACCCACTTCCAGTCGGTGGCGATCACATCCACGTGCAGCGGTTCACCGGCCACGTCCAGCGGCTTGTACGGGTCCAGTTCGTGGGTGGACTGCCACACGATCACCGCCAGCACCGCGATGATGATCAGCGGCACGCCCCAGACCACGATTTCCACCTTGGTGGAGTGCGACCAGTCCGGCGTGTAGTTCGCCTTGGTGTTGCCGGCGCGGAAGCGCCAGGCGAACACGAAGGTGAGCACGATGGCCGGTATCACCACGATCAGCATCAGGCCGATGCAGATCAGGATCAGGTCGCGCTGGGCGAGCCCGACCATGCCCTTCGAATCCAGCAGCACCCAGTCGCAGCCCGTCAGGGCGACGCAGGCCAGGGCGACCAGCGCCAGGCGGATGCGGTTCCAGCAGATATTCATTGGAGGTCAACCCTGTTGAAGAAGCGCGCTTGACCGGCCCGCCTGCGCGCAGCGCCCGGGCGTGGAGCGGCTACACTGTGGGTACGAGGTCGCCTACAAGAAGGCGAACCACTCCAATCAAGCCCATACAAGATACATCATTGTATGGACTTGTGCACTCGCACGTATGGAAAAATCTGACCGATGACGCCTCCTGCCGCCGGCCGCCGCCTGAAGCACCCCAACCGGACCTGGGTTCGCCCCTTCCGCGAGGGCGGCGGACCGCTGTACCTGCAGATTGCCCAGCAGGTGCGCGAGGCGGTGGACGACGGCGTGCTGCGCCCGGGTGACCGCCTGCCGCCGCAGCGCGACCTGGCCCAGCAGGTGGGCGTGGACCTGACCACGGTCACCCGCGCCTTTGCCGAACTGCGCCAGGCCGGCCTGCTGGACGCCCAGGGCGCCGGCGGTACCTTCATCGCGATGTCCGCCGGCAATCGCAGCACCTCGGTCGACCTGAGCATGAACATCCCGCCGCTGCTGGGCAGCGCGCCATTCGCACAGGGCATGGAGGCCGGCTTCCAGCACCTGGGCCAGCAGCTGGGCCAGGGCGAGTTGATGAGCTACCACGTCGGTGCCGGCAGCCGTGATGACCGCGGCGCCGCGGTGCAGTGGCTGGCGCCGATCCTCGGCCCGGTGCCTGCCGACCGTGTGGTGATCTGCCCCGGCGCGCAGACCGCGCTGTGCGCGCTGATCCTGGCCCGCACCCAGCCGGGCGAGCTGATTGCCGCTGAAGCGCTGACCTACCCCGGCCTGCTGGCCGCCGCGCGCGTGCTGCAGCGGGGCGTGGTGCCGGTGGCGATGGACGCCGAGGGCATGCTGCCCGACGCGCTGGAGGAGGCCTGCCAGCGGCGCCGGCCGCGCCTGCTGTACCTGGTGCCGACCATCCAGAACCCGACCACGGCCACGATGTCGGCGCAGCGCCGGCAGGCCCTGCTGGCCGTGGCGCGGCAGCACGAACTGACCGTGATCGAGGATGACCCGTACTGGCTGCTGGCCGGCGATGCCGCACCGCCGCTGGCCGCCCTGGCCGGCAGCGACTGCCCGGTCTACTACATCTCCACCCTGTCCAAGTGCCTGGCGCCGGGCCTGCGCACCGCCTACCTGGTGGTGCCGGCCGGCGCGCCGATGGAGCCGGTGCTGGATGCCCTGCGCGCGATTGCGCTGATGCCCACCCAGTCGATGGTGGCCGTGGCCTCGCACTGGATCCGCAGCGGCCAGGCGCAGGACATGGTGCTGCGCTTCCAGCAGGAACTGCGCGAACGCCAGGCCATTGCCGCGCGCTACCTGCCGCCGCAGCGCCAGGCCCATCCGGCCGGGCTGCACGTGTGGCTGCCGCTGCCACCGCGGCTGGACCAGTACCGGCTGATCCAGGCTGCACAGGAACAGGGGCTGGGCATTGCCAGCTCGGACGCCTTCAGCGTGGAAGAGCCGCCGCCGGGCAACGCGATCCGGCTGTCGCTGGGTGGTGCGGTGGACCAGGACGCGCTGGCCGGGGCGCTGGCCAAACTGAACGAAATCCTGTCCGAGGCGCCTGACGCACGGCATTCGGCAATCGTCTGAGCGATTCCGCAAGCCATATCCATACAAGATGATATCTTGTATGTAATGTATGGACGAAGGATGAGCCGCAGATGGCCGCCGACAAATTGAAGTTCCACCTGGTGATGGCCGGCTGCGGCGGGTTCGTCGTGCTGATGTTGGCCGCGCTGGCCTGGGTCTGCCTGCAGCCGCAGACCGTGGAGGTGCAGGCCGCCGAACGCCACGCCATCGAGCAGTGCCTGCACCGCAGCGAGGACGCCAGCCGCAGCGAGATCCAGCGCCGCGCCCAGGCCGATTCGTGCCGCGAGATGCGCAAGCAGTACGTGCACAAGTTCGGCGCGGACGGCTCCTGATGGGCGCGGCCGCGCCGCGCCCACGCCTTTCGATGCTGACGGTGATGATCGCCCTCGCCTGTGTGTTCATGGCCGGCGTGGCGGTGGCACTGTGGCAGTACTTCGGCTATGGCGAGCAATCCACCTTTGCCGAACAGGCGATCGTGTTCGACGATGCACAGCTGCGGCTGCCGGCCGCACTGGCCGGCGACACCGGGCGCATCCGCGTGGTGCATTTCTGGGACCCGGCCTGCGCGGTGTGCAACCGCGAAACCGGTGCGCACCTGAGCTACCTGATCAGCATGTACCGCCGCGCCGGCATCGACTTCTATGCGGTCCGCCGTCCTGGTACGCAGGGGGAACTGCCCACGCCGCTGCGCGACAAGGTGATCCATCTGGCGACGATCGAAGGCATCGAGCACATTCCCGCCAGCCCGGCGGTGGCCATCTGGGACCGCAGCGGCCATCTGGCCTACGCCGGCCCGTACAGCATCGGCATGGTCTGCAATTCGGCCAACAGCTTCGTCGAACCGCTGCTGGACAGACTGGTGCGCGGGGACACCGTGCGCCCGAAAGGACTGCTTGCCGTGGGCTGCTACTGCCCCTGGCAGGCCCAGCGCTGAGGACGCGCGATGACAGCAGTGACAGCGACCGGCAGGGCCGCCGCAAACAACAACGGCGGTCACCTGTCCGAACCGACCGATGGTTGTGGACAGGCTCCCGCCGTTGGAAGCAACGATACGCCCCGACATGCCCCGTACATGCCGCGACCCGATGTCGCAGGGCTGCGCTGGGTACAGGACGTGCACGCGCACAGCGGGCCGATCTACCTGCGCATCGTCACTACGCTGGAGCGCGCGATCAACCGCGGCGGGCTGGCGCCTGGGCAGCGACTGCCTTCGCAACGCGCACTGGCGCAGCAGTTGGCGGTGGACCTGACCACGGTGACCCGCGCCTTCGATGAAGCGCGCAAGCGCGGGCTGATCGAGGCGCGGGGTCCACAGGGCAGTTTCATCGCGCCGCCGAAAGCGGGCTTCGCCCAGGCGGTGGACCTGAGCATGAACGTGCCACCGGTACCCGACGCCGATGCGCTGGCGGAAATGCTGCGGCGTGGTGCGGCAGCGGTGCTCGCGCGCAGCAACGCGCCGAACCTGATGACCTACCACCTGGGCGGCGGCAACCCGACCGACCGCCACGCGGCGGCGCGCTGGCTGCAGCCGATGCTGGGTACGGTGGACGATACGCGCCTGCTGCTGACCGAAGGCGCGCAGGTGGCACTGGCGGCGATCCTGCTCAGCCAGGGACGCGAGGGCGATGTGATTCTATGTGATCGACTGGCATACCCCGGCCTGCTGCAGGCGGCCGCCGCACTGGGGCGGCGCCTGCTGCCGGTGCAGGGTGACGCGCAGGGCATGTGCCCGGACGACCTGGCACGGCAGGCGCGCGACAGCGGCGCGCGCGTGGTCTACCTCAATCCGACCTGCCAGAACCCCACCGCCCTGAGCATGCCGACCGCACGCCGCGAAGCGCTGGCGCGGGTGCTGCAACAGGCGCAGTTGCTGGCGATCGAGGATGATCCGTACTGGCATCTGGCTGAAAGCGCGCCGACGCCGCTGGCGCTGCTGGCGCCGCGCCATGTGTTCTACGTGGCGACGCTGTCGAAGGTGATCAGCCCGGGGTTGCGCACCGCCTTCGTGCAGTGCCCCAGTCCCGCACACGCCGGGATGATGGCGGACGCGTTGCGCGCTACGCGGCTGATGGGGCACCCGCTGGTATCGGCGCTGGCCAGCCAGCTGCTGCTGGATGGATCGGCACAGGCACTGCTGGCCCAGGTCCGCGACGAAGCACATGAGCGCACCCGCATGGCCAGCTACCTGCTGGCGCCGTCGCTGCTGGTCCGCAGCGCCGGGCTGCACGCCTGGTGCCGGGTGCCGCCACCGTGGACCGACGCCACGCTGGTGCGCACCGCGCAGCTGCAGGGCCTGGCGATCGCACCGTCATCGGCGTTCTGCCCACCGGGCGCACCGTTCGCGAGCGGGGTGCGGCTGTCGTTGGGGTTGGCTGCGGACCGGCGGCAGCTGGAAAACGCACTGCGGCGGATCGATCGGCTGTTGTTGTCCGATGCATTGCCGGCGATCGAGCGGTAGCGCCATGGGTGGATGGCGGTTGGGTAGCGCCGGGCCGTGCCCGGCGCAAGGTTCCCCGGCGCGAGTGGAGCGTGGCCCCCAAGGTCGGCACCTGCCAACGCAGGGTCAGGCCAGTGCGGCCAGCGCCTGCACCAACGCATCCACCTGCTGCGGATGGGTGAACACCGACGGCGTCACCCGCACGCAGGCGCCCGAATCCAACCCATCGCGATGGGTGGTGAACACACGATGCTCGTCCAGCAGGCGTTTCTGCAGCGCCATGTTATCGGCCACGCTGGTACGGCCACGCAGGCGGAAGCTGGCCAATGCACTGGCCAACGCCGGGTCGGGCGAGGACAGCACTTCGATATGTGCCATCTGCCGCGCCGGCACCGTCCATCGCTCGCGCAGGTAGCGCAGGCGCGCCTGCTTGTTCGCTGCACCGATGCGCTGGTGCAGCGCGATCGCCTCCGGCAGTGCCAGATAGG
Source organism: Stenotrophomonas sp. 704A1 (assembly GCF_030549525.1). Lineage (NCBI taxonomy): Bacteria > Pseudomonadati > Pseudomonadota > Gammaproteobacteria > Lysobacterales > Lysobacteraceae > Stenotrophomonas > Stenotrophomonas tuberculopleuritidis. The sequence continues at coordinate 4,409,542 of NZ_CP130831.1, forward strand.
CGGCGAAGTTCACCGTGCCGGTGTGCACGCGGCTGCTGACACGGCCATCGTCGCTCTCGCCCATGTACGGATCCAGGTCGGCCACGCGGCCCTTGCGCACGTACATCGCGCCCACGCCCACCGGTGCGCCGATCCACTTGTGCAGGTTGATGCCCACGAAATCGGCCTTCAGGTCCGGCACCGCGTAGTCGAGCTGGCCGAAGCCATGTGCCGCGTCGACGATCGCGTCGATGCCGCGGGCACGGGCGCGCTCGGCAATCTCGGCCACCGGCAGCACCAGTCCGTGGCGGTGGCTGACCTGGGTCAGCAGCACCAGCTTCAGCCTGGGCAGGCGCGCGAAGGCTGCGTCGTAGGCCTGCAGGATCTGCTCGCGGCTGGGCACCGCCGGCAGTGCGATGCGCTCGACCTGCACGCCACGGCGCTGCTGCAGCCAGCGCATGGCGTTGATCATGCTGTCGTAGTCGACATCGGCGTACAGCACCTGGTCACCGGCCGACAAGCGGTTGTAGCCGCCGATCAGGGCCAGCATCGCCTCGGTGGCGCCACGGGTCAGTGCGATCTCATCGGCGCCCACGCCCAGCATCCCAGCCACCTGCCGATGCACAGCCATGTACTGCGCCGGAAATGCGGTGCGGCCGTACCAGGCATTGCCACGGTTCACGTCGGCGCTGTGGCGCTGGTAGCTGGCCAGTGTTTCGCGCCCCATCGCGCCCCAGTAGCCGTTCTCCAGATGGTTCACTTCGTCGGTGATGTCGAAGTGGCTGGCCACGGCGGCCCAGTACCCTTCATCGCGGGCCAGCACGTCCGGCGCCACGGTCGTCGCGGGAATCTGCATGGGTGCAGGGTAGCGCGTGGCGGCCATCGCCGGCAGTGAAGACAGCGCCGCAGCGGCCGGCAGCAGGGTGCCGGCACGCAGCAGGGAACGGCGGCGGCTGTCCATCAGAAGGTCAGCCGGTACTGGGCATACACATTGGCACCGTCCGTGTCATACGGCGCATTGCGCGAGTAGATCAGCCCGCGGCTGGCCTGGAACGTGGCCTCGTCCGGGTAGCGGTCGAACACATTGTCGGCGCCCACGCGCAGGCTGTGGTGCTCGTTGATGCGATAGCCCACCGCCAGGTCGAGGAAGGTCATCGCGCCGAACTGCTGGTAGATGTCGCCGGTCGCGTTGCCGGTGGAGTCGGTCCACTTGCCGTAATAGCGCACGCGGGCCATCAACGACCACGCGCCGACGTCCCAGCTGCCGGTGAAGCTGCCCTTGTGCTCGGGCAGGCGATCTTCGAACAGCACGCGCTGGGTCTCGTTGGTGGCCACCGACGTGCTGCCGTTGTCGACCCGGGTCTGGTTGTAGTTGTAGGCCAGGGTCAGCGTCATCCGCCCCGCGCCGAGGTCGCGCAGGTAGTTGCCGACCACGTCGACACCGGTGGTGGTGGTGTCGAAATCGTTGGTGAAGTAGTTCACCGAGGTATAGCCCAGCGGGTTCGGCGTACCGGCCGGAATGGCGAAGCTGGCCGACTGGCTGAAGCGGTCGCTGAGCTTGATCCGGTAGACATCGACCGAACCGGACAGCCCCAGGTCGGTACGCCAGGTCAGGCCCAGCGACGCCGTGCGCGATTCTTCCGGGGTCAGCGGCCTGGCGCCCAGCAGCTGTGCCAGCGGATCGTTCGGCGACAGGCGGCCGCTGGTGAAGATCTGCAGCGTACGCGTATCCAGGCCCTGGGTGGTGCTGGTGGTGTTCAACTGTGCCGGCGTGGGCGCACGGAAACCGGTGGAGAGCGTACCGCGCAGGGCCACGTCCGGGGTGATCGCAAAGCGTGCCGACAACTTGCCATCCACCGTGCTGCCGAAGCTGGAGAAGTCTTCGTAGCGACCGGCCGCACCGATGCTCCAGCGCTCGCCCAGCGGCACTTCCATGTCCACGTAGGCGGCCTTGCTGCGCTGGCTCCACTGCCCGGCCTGGCTGGCCGAGAAGCCCGGCGCACCATTGGCATTGGCTTCCAGACCGGCGGCAGCGCCCGGCCCGACCGCGTACGAGGCCGGGTCGCCTGCGCGCACCTGGTAGGTTTCCTGGCGGAACTCGGCACCGAAGGCCACGTTGATCGGCCGGGACAGCGCGGCCACGTCCCACTCGTAGTTGAAATCGGCGTTGGCGTTCTTCTCGGTCTGGGTCAGCCGCCCGAGGTCGAACGAGGTCGGGCTGTCCGGGCCCAGCGACGCATTGATCGAGTTGTCCAGGCTGTAGTCGATGGCATTGCGGCCATAGGACGCACTCAGGTCCCAACGCAGCTTCGGGGTGATCTCGCCGCGCAGGCCCGCCACCAGCTGCAGATCGTTCTGCACGTTGCCGTACTGCGGGCTGAAGCCTACCGGATAGATCGAACGCAGGTTCCAGCCGGGGAAGATCGCGGTGGTGCGATAGGCGCCGGTGGTGGTGTCCGGGTTGCGCCAGTTGAAATCGCTGACGCCATCGCTGTGGCTGTACAGGCCGAACGCATAGATCTCCAGCGTATCGGTGGCATTGGCCTTCAGATTGAAACCGACGCGGCGGCTTTCCAGTTCCGGTTGACCCCAGCGCTGCACGGGATCGGGCACATCCAGTTCAGGGTGTGCCGCCTGGAAGGCGATGGCATCAGGGCGCTGGCGGGTACGCGAGGTGGCATCGGCGTTCGATGACTCGGCGAACAGCGCCAGGCTGCCGTAGTCGCCCAGCGCCCAGCCGGTACGTGCGCTGAAATCACGCGAGGCGCCATCGCCCTGCGCGTACTGCGAATAGCCCGCAGTGATCTCGGTACCAGGGGTGTCTTCGAGGATGATGTTGATGACACCGGCAATAGCGTCCGAACCGTACTGCGCCGATGCGCCATCGCGCAGCACTTCGATGCGCTTGATCGCGCTGGTGGGAATCTGTGCCAGGTCAGCGGCCTGTGCACCGCGGTTGCCCAGCAGCGCGCTGCGGTGGAAGCGACGGCCGTTGACCAGCACCAGGGTCTGGTCCGGCGACAGGCCACGCAGGGTGGCCGGGCGCACGAACACCTGGCCATCGGCCATCGGCAGGCGCTGCACCACGAACGACGGCACCAGCTGTGCCAGCACATCCTTCAGATCGGTGGATTGCACCGACGTGATGTCTTCCTTGGTGAACACATCCACCGGCGCCAGCGTTTCGAACTGGGTGCGGTTGGAGGCACGGGTACCGGTGACCAGCATCGCGTCGAGCTGGGTCGGCGCGGCATGGCCGCCGCCACCGGTGGTGTCTGCCGGACTGGCATCTGCTGCGATCGCGCCTCCTGCGCTGACCATGGAAAGGGCGAGGAGGATGGAACGCGACAGCGGGCAACGATGCACGGCAGGACTCCGGGAATGCACGACAGGGCCAGGTCGGACCTGGACAAGGCGCGCAGTCTCGGCGCGGGATGTGAAGCAGCGATGACGTGGAGACGACAGTTGCCGCGACCGGCCCCGCAGGCAGACGCGGTCAGCGGGTAGCGTCGTCGATGCCGAGGGTGGCCGGGCGTGCGGTCCGCAGCGGAATGAACAACGCGATGGCGAAGACCACCAGCATCGGTGCGGAAAGGATGGCGGTGTCCCGGCTGCCGAAGGCAATCAGGTTGACTTTCAGGTCGCCTATCCATTCAAGCTTCATCAGCACCAGGATGAGCCCGCCGAGGGTGGGACACGGCAGGCCGCCATGGCCGGCCATCAGCAGTGTGGGCGCCAGCAGTGCGGCCAGCACGGCGAACACCAGGCGGTACAGCCACGGGTTTCCCTGCCAGCGCGGCGCCCTGCGCCACAGCAGCACCAGCAGCGCCAGTGGCAGCAGCGCCGGCAGCAGAGCGATCGCAAGAATCATCGCCATCCGGCGCGTGCTCCCGGGCTGGTACCCCACCGCGTGTCCGGCATATCCCTGGCCTCCCTTGCGTCCATGACGGGTGCATTGTTGCCGCTCGCGCGGCAAACGCAAAGCCACTGCGCAGCAAGAACTGCTAAGCGCCACGCCACGCCGATCGGCTACGCTGCCGACCATGGAACCCGGGGGGATGGCGCGATGAGCGCGGCAGGCAAGGCGTTGTGGTACATCGAAAGCCATGCGCACAGACCGCTGGCGCTGGCCGACATCGCGGCGGCCGCCGGCGTCTCGCCCTTCCATCTGTCACGCCTGTTCCTGGCCCGTACCGGCACCTCGGTGGTGCGCTACCTGCGCGGGCGCCGCCTGACCGCCGCCGCACAGCATCTGGCCAACGGCGCGGACGACATCCTGCAGGTGGCGCTGGGCGCCGGCTACAGCACCCACGCGGCGTTTACCCGCGCGTTCTGCGAGCAGTTCGGGCAGACCCCGGAGTGCGTCCGCGCGCGCGGCCTGGCCGGCGTGGCACTGGTGCACGCGATCCGGCTGGACGACGCGCCCGAGGCCAGCGCCGAGGCACCGAGGCTGCTCGACTGCGCCGCCTTCGAGCTGGCCGGGATCGGCATGCGCCACACCCGCGACAGTGGCGGCGCCATTCCCGGCCAGTGGGCGCAGCTCAACCGCGAATGGCCGGCGCCGGTGCCGATCAGCTTCGGCGTGTGCTGCAACAGCGACGATGACGGCAGCTTCGACTATGTCGCGGCATTGCCGGTCAGCGCCCTGCCCTCGGTGCCGGCGCACTGGCGGCGCGTGCCGGTGCCGGCGCGTCGCTATCTGGTGGCCTGGCATGGCGGGCACATTTCCACCATCCGCGCGACCTGGTCCTGGCTGCTGGATCACTACCTGCCGGCCTCCCGCCTCAGCCTGGCCAATGCGCCGGACCTGGAGCGCTATGACAGCCGTTTCGACGAGCACAGTGGCCACGGTGGCGTTGAGATCTGGCTGCCGGTCGATGAACGCCCCGCCTGACCCGGAGAATCCGATGCGCACGACACGATCGATCCTGATGCTGTTGCTCACCACACTGGCCGGCCCGGCGATGGCGGACCTGCCGGCGGTCGCGGGCGAGCGCCATGGCGTGACCACCGTCGACAGCGCGGCGGTGCGCGATGCGGCGCACCGCACCGCGCTGCGCTTTACCGTGTGGTACCCGGCGCTGGCGGGCAGCCGCGAGTCGCCGCTGTCCATCGGTCCGGCAGATGCGCCGCTGTTCGAGGTGGGCCGTGCCGCACAGGATGCACCTGTTGCCGGCGGCCGCCTGCCGACGTTGCTGCTGTCGCACGGCAACGGCGGCAGCGCGCGCATGATGGGCTGGCTGGGCACTGCGCTGGCGCGGGCCGGCTATCTGGTGATCGCCGTGGACCACCCCGGCAACAACGGCGCCGATGCGATGACACTGGCCGGCAGCGTACTGACCTGGCTGCGCGCGGACGATCTGAAGGCGGCGCTGGCCGCCGTGCAGGCCGATGCCCTGCTGGGGCCGCACGTCGACCCTTCCCGGATCGGGCTGGTCGGCTATTCCGCCGGTGGCTTCACCGCGTTGATCAGCGCCGGTGCACGGCCGGACATGACGCGCCTGCTGGCGTTCTGCCATGCACATCCGGACGATGGCGTGTGCCGGCCGCAGCAGGAAGCCGCTGCGCACACGATGGAGGCCCGGCAGGCGGCAGCGGCGTCGCCGGAGCTGCAGCCCCATGTGCGGCACGCCGACGACGATCGCTCGATTCCAGGCGTGCGCGCGGTGCTGTTGCTGGCACCCGCCATCGTGCAGGCGTTCGCCCCCGAGCAGCTGCGTGCGGTGCAACTGCCGGTGGTGATCGTGCAGGGAGAGGCCGACGAGGTGGCGCCGCCGGCCACCAACGGTACCGTCGCGGCGGCGCAGCTGCCGACGGCAACCCTGCGCGCCCTGCCCGCGGTCGGCCACTATGACTTCCTGTCCGCCTGCACGCCGCTGGCGTTGCAACGGCTGCCGGCCCTGTGTGCGACCACCGTTGCGAAGGCGCAGACGCATGAGGTGGTGGTGTCCGAGGCGCTGCGGCTGTTTGGCGACGCCCTGCGCTAGCGGCCGCCAGGGGCAGCCACTGCTCCGGGCGGTGCAGCAGGCGCGGCGTGCCGGTAACGATTCGTTGCGACAGTGATGACGCGACGCGAAGACGCGTGGGACTACACTCGTGCCAACGTTCCACGGAGGATCGATCATGCGCCTGCGGCATCTCACCCTGCCGGTATCCGATGTGGAGCGCGTCGCTGCCTATTTCCGCGACGTGCTGCAGCAGGAGGTCGAGGGCGATCGCGTGCGGATCGGTTGGAGCATCATCGAACTGCAGCCGGCCGCGGGCCGCACGGTCGGCGGCGTGCACCTGGCCTTCAACGTGCCGGACAACCGCTTCGCCGAGGCCATGACCTGGCTGCGCGCGCGCACGCCGCTGCAGCGCAACCCGGAAGGCCTTGATTACTTCGCGCTGGAGAGCAGCTGGCAGTCGCAGTCGGTGTACTTCACGGGGCCCGATGGCCTGATCCTGGAACTGATCGGCCGCCGCCGCCTTCCGGCCGGTACGCGCCAGGGTGCGTTCCATGGCAGCGAGTTGAGCTGCCTGAGTGAAGTCGGCCTGCCCAGCCACGATGTCGATGCCGTGCGCGAGCACGCCCACCGGCGCTTCGGCCTGGACCCGATCAGCCCCGCGTCGGCGCAGTTCGCTCCGATGGGGGATGACGAGGGGCTGCTGATCGTGGTCGCCGCCGACCGCCGCTGGTTCCCCGAGCAGAAGGACCTGCCCAATGCACAGGGACTGCAGCTGACCGTGAGCGATGTCGGCGGCAGCGGTGAACTGCACGACGCCGCGCTGGGCTGGCGGGTACAGGCCGCCTGAGCTACCAGCTCCCCGACGCGCCGCCACCGCCACTGCGCCCCCCGCCACCGGACCAGCTGCTGGAGCCGCTGGATGACGCGTTGGTGGAAGACGAGCGGGACGAGGAACGGTGGCCAGCGGACGAACGCCGGCCACCGCGTGGGGCTTCACCCGGCAGCAGGGTGAACACCCAGATGAAGTACAGGAACAGCGTGCCGGTGCCCGATACGATCATGGCCAGCTGGCGTGCGTTGCCCTCCTCGGCGCGGCCGATCATCAGCAGTGCGCCCAGCGCATAGCCGACGGTCAGTATCAGCAACAGCACCAGGCGCACGGCGAAGCTGTTGCGGTTCTTCCGCCAGCGCGCGTGGCCGGCCCGCACCAGGAACAACCCCAGCATGGCCAGCAGGCCGGCAGCCAGGTTCAGCAGTGTGTGCTGGACCAGGCTGGGCGGCAGCTGGCCACGTGCCAGCATCACCCCGACGAAGCCGGCACTGATGGCCAGCATGCCGCCCAGCACGATGCGCACGCCCCGGCTGCGGCGCCAGCACCAGCCCAGCAGTGCCGCCACCGGCACCGCCGCCACCAGCACGAAGGCCACGCCGGGCTGCACCTGCCGTGGCAGCAGCAGCGCGGCGGCCAGCACTCCGCCGCCGATCACCGCCATCACCAGCAGTGGCCGGGCCCATGCGGGTGCCGTCGGTCGAGCGTGGCGCGGCGCACTGGCATTGGCGGCGAGCGCGCGGCGCCGACGCTCACGGCGGGAGCCGCTGAACTCGGCCGCGGTCCGGGTTGGCAGCAGGCGCGGCGGTGATCGCCACAGCCCGGCCAGGAAGCCGGCCAGCAGGGTCAGCGCCGCCACCGAATCCCCCGTCCGCCAGTCTGCCGGCAGCAGGCTGCGTGCCGATGGATCTTCCCAGGCCGGCAGGGCTTCGCCTTCGATCAGCGCCACCAGGACCCTGCTGCCCGCCAGCAGGCCCTGGTCCAGATCGCCCTGGCGCAGGTGGGGCACGATCGCCTTGTCGATGATGCGCGCGGCATAGGCATCGGGAATGCTGCCTTCCAGGCCATAGCCGGTCTGGATGCGCACGCGGCGATCCTGCACGGCCACCAGCAGCAGCACGCCATCGTCGATGCCGGCACGGCCCAGCTGCCAGTGGTCGAATACCCGCTGCGCGTAGGCTTCGATTCCTTCGTCGCCCACCCGCGGCACGACCAGTACCTGCAGCTGTGCGCCCGTGCGGGCCTGCAGCTGCAGCGACTGCTCGCGCAGCGTGGCGCGGGTGCTGTCCGACAGTGCGCCGGCAGGGTCCATCACCGGGTCGTCCAGCACCGGAACCGGAGCGAGCGCCCACACCCGCAGCGGCACCAGGCACAGCAGCAGCGCAAGACATGCGCCAGGCCAGCCAGCGCGCAGCGGCCGCAGGCGCGTCACGCGCCCTGCTCCGCCTCGATCCGTGCATACAGTGCCTGCAGCTGCGCTACGTTCTGCGCGAACACCTGCAGGTCGGCGTCGACCAGCGCCGGCCAATCCGGCGCATGCCCGAGCAGCTGCGCCACCTGCTGCTGCGGTGCGCGGTCGAAGCCTTCGCCCAGCACGGCCAGGTAACGCTGGCGGAAGCCATCCGGGTCCTGCTGGTCCTGCACAAACAGCTGCACGGCCAGCAGTCCGGCGTAGAGATAGTTGACCAGATACTGCGGGTCGTCATACATCAGGCGCTTGCCGATCCAGGTGCTGCGCAGCTGCGGATAGCGCTCGGGCTGCTGGCCGTAGCGTGCCAGCACCTTGCCGGTGAGCGCATCCAGATCATCGGCGGTGCCCAGCGCGTTGCTGGCCACGGCCTGGTAGATCGACTGCTCCAGCTGTGCCTCCTCCGAGGCAGTGAACAGCTGCAGCACCATGTCGTCCAGCAGCGATTTCAGGTAGTACGCCTTGGCGCGCGGGTCCTGCGCCTGCTGGTACAGCTGGTCGCGGAAGCGCAGCTCGTTGTAGATGGCAAACGCCTCGGTCAGCCACTGGCTGCCGTTCTGCTGGAGCGGCGATGCATGGCCGCGTTGCATCCATTGCCCGTGCATGGCGTGGCCGGCTTCATGGACGATTTCCACGTCGCTTTCCAGGTCACCACTGCGCCGCCCTGCGAACAGCAGCGACGGCACGCCGGGGGCAGACACCGGGAAGGCATCCTGGCTGCGGTTGCCCAGCGTGGCGGCCAGGTCCATGCGCTGGTTTGCCGGGTCCAGCAGCGCGCGCAGTTCGGCCACGTACTCCGGCCCGAGGTGCTGCATGGCGTCGGCGGCGGTGTCGCGCAGCTGCGGCAGGGTCAACAGCGGGGGCGTGTAACCGGCATCCGGCAGGGTGGTGTCCCACACCTGCGGCGACGCCAGGCCGCTGTGCGCGGCGTGCTGCAGCAGCATGTCCTGGTAGGCGCGGCGCTGCGCCGCGTGACGTTCGATCGCAGCCAGTGTGGCATCAACGGTGGCGGCATCCAGATCCATGCGCCGGTAGCCCCGCGCGGTGGCCGAGCCATCGCCCTGCAGGCGCGCGGCGGCGTCGTTCACCTGCACCAGCCCCAGCAACACCGAGGCCATCGGCTCGCGGCGCGACTGCAGGCCCTGCCAGTACCCTTTCCAGCCGGCCTCGCGCAGCGCGCGATCCGGATGCTGGGCCAGGCTCTGCCGATCGGTACCGGTATCCCAGAGGCGGCCGTCGCCTTGAAGCTGCGGGTACTGCGCGCTGTGCATGATCTGCCGGCGCAGGCGCGCGAAGGTATCCAGTGCCGGATCGGCCAGCGCGTCCACGGCATCATCCAGCGCCGCGTTGGCCGGCGCTGCGCCTTCCTGCAGCGCGCGGGCGCGGAGGAACCCATAGGGCGCCACCCAGGCCGCGTCGGCCGGGGCATCACGCAGGGCCGCGCGGGCAGCACGCGCGATGCGACTGCACATCCCCATCACCTGATCCAGCGCCTGCGCCGGGCGGCGATCACGCGCATTGCGGGCGGCCTGCAGATGCAGATAACCGTGATGGCGCAGGCAGCGTGCCTGCAGCGCTTCGGCGCGACGGAAACGCGTGGCCGGGTCGCTGGCCGTTGCGTCCTGCAATGCCGCAACCTGTTCGCCCAGCGCGGCGCGTGCCGTCTGTTCGGCAGCAGCGCTTGCAAAGTAGGCGCGGTCATCGGCGTGCAGCGACTGCGCGGCGACCGTGCCGGCGGTGGCCATCGCCAGCAGCGTGGCAATGGCGGTCAACGTGAGGTGCGTCCTGCGGGCCTGCATCGGCGTCTCCCTGCCTGTGGCGGACATCGAGCCTAGCAGCTGTGACCCTGCCCGCCTGTGCAGGATCGGCCGATTGCCTGTGCGCTCAGATCGATTCGTCGTCGCGCCGTACCAGCTGCCAGCAAGGCGCCTGCGCGAAGGTATAGCGCTGCTGGTCGCTGCTGTTGGGCGTTCGCATCAACACTTGCATCTGGCCATCGGGCAGGCGGGTGACGGTCATTTCGCGTCCCCGCCCGGGCAATGATGCCGGATCGGGCATCACTGGCCACGCCACGTCGGCCAGCGGGACCTTCTTTTCCACCGTCGCCGGCTCGGGCTCTGCCTGCGCATCGACATGGCTGTCCAGCAGCGGGTCGGCGGTAGACGCCTGCTGCAGGGCGATCTCGCGTCCGAAGTGCTGGAGGAAGCTGTCAAAGGCCGGGTACGGACAGGCGGCGGCAGACCCGGCCTGTGCCACGGGGGTAGAGCCGGCCAGCACGCCAACGGCGAGGGCAAGCGCGGTTGCCGGGAATGGCAGCTTCACGGGATCCTCCTGATTCCGGGTGGGCCCGCACCGATCGGTACGGGCCGGGAGGGCAAGGATAGCCGTTGTCGCCCTGCGCCGGCTGCACAGCGCACGCCGGGTAGACTACGCCGCTACGCCTTCCTGCCTGGGGTTCCCATGCGCGCGCTCCTGCTTGTCGTCAGCCTGCTCCTGCCTACCCTGTGGCCCACCGTGGCGGCGGCTGTCGAAGTGCGCGAAGGCGACCTGCTGTTCGTCACCGCCGGCCACACCGGCCTGAGCGCGGCCATCGATGATGCGACCGGCAGGCAGGATGCCCCCAGCTTCGATCACGTGGCACTGGTGGCCCGGGCACAGCGCGAACTGCAGGTGCTGCACGCTGACGAAAAGGGCTCGCGCCAGCAGACGCTGGCCGACTTCCAGCAGGAAGCACGCGACAAGCACCGGCAGATCGTGGTCTATCGCCTGCGCTCGCCGCCGCGCGGTGCCATCGCCGATGCCGTGGCCAGCGCACGGACGATGCTGGGCAAGCCGTACAACACGTCGTACGTGTTGAACGAGGACAGCTACTACTGTTCGGACTTCATCGAGCGGGCGTTCCGCGCGCACCATGTGTTCGCGCTGCAGCCGATGAACTTCCGCAACCCGCAGACCGGCGAGATCTCCCGGCACTGGGTCGATCTGTACCGTGGCATGGGCATGCAGGTGCCGCAGGGGCTGCCCGGGACCAATCCGAACGACATGGCCGCCGCCCCGGTACTGACCCGCATCGGCGTGCTGGAATAGCAGAAGCCCCGCACAGGGCGGGGCTCCCGACGTTACATTCGGCCCGGACTGGGCTCACTCTTCCTCGTCCTGCCCGCCCTGCTGCTGGTTCTGGTTGCGCTTCTGCTGTTCCTGCTGCTGTTGCTGCTGCTGGTCGCGGCCGCGGCCCTGCTGCTGGTCCTGCTGGTTCTGCTGGCCCTGTTGCTTCTGGTTCGGGTTCTGGTTCTGGTTCTGGTTCTGCTGTGCCATGTCCGATCTCCAAAGCCACTCGCGGAATGCGGTGGACGGGGCCATCGTCTGCAGCGGTTGGTTAATCACGCGTGCGCGGGCAGCTACACTGGTGTGTACGGGCGTGAATGAACAGGCCAAACCCCTAGTGGCACAAGCCACTGAAGGATTCATGCAGGTCTGGCATGTGCTCATGCCGCGCTCAGCAACAGACCTATTCAGCCGGTGGCGGCGTGCCGGCACGCGCAGCGCACGCCGGCCCGCGCCCTGTCCGCCGCCGCGCGGCTACGGCATCACCGGTGGCACATAGGCCAGGGTCATGCCCAGCAGCCACAGCAGGCCGAGGACCAGCGGGATGTGCACCAGCAGCTGGATGAACGTGAAGCCGACGATGTCGCGTGCCTTCAGTCCCAGCACACCCAGCAGCGGCAGCATCCAGAACGGATTGATCAGGTTCGGCAAGGCCTCGGCTGCGTTGTACACCTGCACCGCCCAGCCCAGGTGCGCCTTCAGTTCGTTGGCGGCCTGCATCACGTACGGCGCCTCGATGATCCACTTGCCACCACCGGACGGCACGAAGAAGCCGAGCACCGCCGAGTAGACGCCCATCACCAGCGCGAAGCTGTCGGTGCTGGCCACGTGCACGAACAGGCTCGACAGCCGGTGCGCCAGGGTCTGCCCGTCGGCACCGGCGGCATGGGTGAGGATCATCGCGATGCCGCCGTACAGCGGGAACTGGATCAGCACGCCGGTGGTGCTGGGCACCGCCTTGGCCACCGCGTTGAGGAAGCTGCGCGGACGCCAGTGCAGCAGCAGGCCCAACGAGATGAACAGGAAGTTGTAGGTGTTGAGGTTGGCGATGGCGGTGACCAGCGGCTTGCTGGCGAACTCGTTGAACAGCCAGCCGAAGGCCAGCAGTGAGAGCAGCACGGTCAGCAGCGGGCTGTATTCCAGCCACTCACCCGGGCGCGTGCGTCGCTGCAGCGGCTCGGGTTCGGCCTGCGCGGCACCGGGGAAGTCCTCGGCGGTACGCGCACTGGCGGCAGCGGGTGCGGTGAGCCAGGCGATCAGCAGCGAGACCAGGATCAGTACCGAGGTCAGCACGATCGACTGCCACAGGAAGATGGTTTCGGTGAACGGCAAGACGCCGGTGATCTCCACCAGTCCCGGCGGCATGCTGGCCGGGTTGGCCTGCAGCTGCGCGGCCGACGAACTCAGGCCCATCGCCCACACCGCGCCCAGCCCCAGGTAGGCCGAGGCGCCGGCGGCGCGATAGTCCATGCGTAGTTCCGTGCGCCGTGCCAGTGCGCGCACCAGCAGGCCGCCGAACACCAGCGAGAAGCCCCAGCTGAGCAGCGAGGCCAGCATGCTGATCAGGCCCACGTACACCACCGCACCGCGGCCGCTGCGCGGCACCCGGGCCAGGAAGTCGATGAAGCGCGCCACCACCGGCGCTGTCGCCACCGCATAGCCGCCGATGACCACGAAGGCCATCTGCATGGTGAAGGGAATCAGGCTCCAGAAGCCGTCACCGAAGGCACTGGCGGTCGCCTGCGGGGTCGCGCCCATGCCCATCGCCGCCAGCGCGACGATGACCACGCCAAGCACCGCGAATACGTACGCATCGGGGAACCACTTTTCCGCCCAGGCGGCCGAGCGCAACGCGGCGCGCGCCATCCAGCCGTCCTGTACCGCTGCCGTCGAGGCCATCGACCACCCTCCCAGGTTCAATGGCCCGATTCTGGGTGGTGGGGCGCGGACTGTCAGCCACCTATTGGTCGTAGGTGACCGCGCGCCGGGCATGGCCCGGCGCTACCGGTTCGGCCGAGGACTGCGACCCGTGCACATGGCGCGGGCTATCGCCGGGGCATGCCCCGGCGGCCTTCTCAGCGCAGCGCCAGATCCACGGCGATGCCGGCAAACAGGGCTGCGCCCACCCAGTTGTTGTGCAGGAACGCCTTGAAGCACGGGCCGCGCTCGCGGTTGCGGCAGATCCAGAACTCGTACACCACCAGCGCGGTGGCCACCGCCACGCCCGCCAGGTAGTAGCCACCCAACCCACCGCGCACGCCAACCAGCGCCATGGTGGCCAGGAACAACGCGTACAGCACGCCCTGGATGACCAGGTCCAGGTCACCGAACAGGATTGCGGTGGAGTGCGAGCCCATCTTCAGATCGTCCTCGCGATCGACCATGGCGTACCAGGTGTCGTAGGCGGTGGACCACAGGATGTTGCCGGCATACAGCAGCCAGCCCAGCATCGGCACCTCGCCCTGCACGGCGGCGAAGGCCATCGGGATGCCCCAGCCGAACGACATGCCCAGATAGACCTGCGGCAGGTGGGTGTAGCGCTTCAGGTAGGGGTAGCTGGCAGCCAGGAACACGCCGATGAAGCTCAGGCCGATGGTCAGCCCGTTCATCGTCAGCACCAGGCCGAACGCCACCAGCATCAGCACCGCGAACAGCGCCAGCGCTGCGCGGCCGCTGACCGCACCGGTCGCCAGCGGTCGCGCCTTGGTGCGCTCCACGTGCGGGTCGAGCCAGCGGTCGGCGTAATCGTTGATGACGCAACCGGCCGAGCGGGTCAGCCAGACGCCGGCGGTGAACACGAACAGGGTCCACAGCGGCGGCAGGCCGCCCGCGGCCAGCCACAGCGCCCACCAGGTGGGCCACAGCAGCAGCAGCGTGCCGATCGGGCGATCGGCGCGCATCAGGGACCAGTAATGACGCCAGCGCGGCGTCGGCGCCGGATGCGGCGCGGAAACGGGGGTATCAGCCATGGCCACTAGGATACTCCTGTGCCTTCGACGCGACTTTGCCGGCGGGGGGAGATTTGTGCGGCGAAACTGGATAGAATGCCCATCCCGCACCGCCTCATGGCGCTGCGATGCCCGCCCCGGCACAGGTCGGTGGCGCGGCGGTCCTACAACGCGCCCGTAGCTCAGCCGGATAGAGTAGTGGCTTCCGAAGCCATTGGTCGGGGGTTCGAATCCCTCCGGGCGCGCCATCTTCCCAGCTCGTGCCAGTCACTCCGGGCTTCTTTGCAGCAGGACGCTCCCGGTACCTGAAACCGCTTGGCCGCGTCACCGGTCGCTTGTCCCTGCACTTCCACGTCAACGCGGCTCAGGAAGGAACGGCATCGAGCGATGCGCGCAACCTTGAAAATCGCGGATGACGATGGAAAGCTCCTGCCCCTTCTGCACCGCACCGGGCAGAAAGACGCCCTTGCCGTCGTACAGGAAGGTTTCAATCTCGCCAGGTGCAACCACCAGGTCCGCGGCCGGCGCCTTGACCTCTTCCAGAACAACACTGAAAGGGCGCCAGTCCAGATCGGGTTCATCGCGGATATCGGTCGATACCGCGTGTGCATGCACCTGCCGATCCACGCTGGCAAGAGGCAATCGTAGCGTCTGCGCTCCGTCCGTGGTGATCTGGAAGCGGCCATGGGCCACGGCATCCACGGTTTCACTGCCAATGTAGGTGATCGTGACCCTGGGGCACGGCACTGCGCCGGCTGGGTGAGATGCGCACGCGGGCAGGCTCGCGGCCAGGAGCAGAATGATTGATCGGATCATGGGCTGGCACCTGGCGCATCGTTACCCTGCCCAAGGTTTGCAGCAGCATGCGTAGTCGAAGCACCCGGGCTGCGCGCATAGCTGCGGTTGGGATCCTGCGTGGCCCGGACGATCGGACGTCGTGCATGCCTGATCGCGCCGGGGAACCCGCTCAGCGCCAGCACCACCAGACAGTTCATTTCCAGCCATGCCCATTCACGCGCGACGCAGGCCCCGATCAGCGGCAATGACGCCAGAAGGATGATCACGTACGTATACAGAAGATTGAACGAATGCATGCCAGTCGCGGATCCGATCGAAGCTCGACGTTGCATCCCCGGCAGGACGTCTTCGCCTGACGCTTCGCAGAAAAGCGCTGGGGGAAGCATTGCCCTTGGCCGCCACAGAACGGACAGGCGAAGGTCAGCAGGCGCATCAGGCAAGCTCCTCTCTGTCGAGTGGCAACATCTGTCAGGCGCGAAGCCGAGCCTAGCATGGACGAGGTAGGGAGGCGCCACAAACAGCAACGCCGGGCATGGCCCGGCGCTACCGTCACAGCATGGAAGGGGTTTCAGAATTCAATACTTTCCATCAAACGCAAAAATCGGCTTGCGCTGCCTCCACGCGCCCGCAGTGAAATCCGGGAATTCCAGCGTCTGGAAACTGTTGGCGATCGACTGCTCGCTCAATGGGGTAATCGCGCTCCAGGTCACGGCGTCGTAGATGTCGATCGGCATCGGCGCCTTGGCCTTCAGCGCTTCCACGAACGCATGGATCACGAACCAGTCCATGCCGCCGTGGCCGGCGCTGGCGGCGGTGTCGGCATGCTGCTTCCACAGCGGATGTTCGTACTGGTCCTGGTACTTCTTGAACTCCTCCCACTGGTGCGGCGGGCTGCGGCCTTCGATGTGGATCGAATGGTTCACGTCCATCCACAAACCCTTGGTGCCCTGCACGCGGAAGCCCATCGAGTACGGGCGCGGCAGCGAGGTGTCGTGCTGCAGCAGGATGGTCTCGCCGTTCTCGCAGGCCAGCGTAGTGGTGACGATGTCACCCAGCTTGAACTTGACCTTGGTGCTGGGATGGGTGGTGCCGCCACTCTTGGCCACGGTGTACTCGTGCAGGCCACGTGCCTTGGTAGCAAAGGCGTTGATATGGGTGAAGCGGTTGCCGCGGTTGATGCCGGTATACATCGCGCACGGGCCGATACCGTGGCTGGGGTACAGCTCGCCGTTGCGCTCGACCGAATGCTCGGTGCGCCAGCGCGCTTCGCTCCAGCCCTTGGGCCCGAACTCCACGCCGCTGTCGTAGGGCTGGTTCGGGTCGCCGGAGTTGAACTTCACCCCGCGCAGGTCGTGCTGGTAGCCGGCCTGCAGGTGCACCAGTTCGCCGAACAGGCCCTGGCGCACCATCTGCAGCGCGGCCATCACATCGCGGCGGTAACAGACGTTCTCCAGCAGCATGTAGGGGGTACCGGTGCTCAGCTGGGTCTTCAGTACGTCCCAATGGTCCTGCAGGGTGATGCCGGCCACCACTTCGCAGCCGACCGCCACGCCGGCCTGCATCGCGGCAATCGCCATCGGTGCGTGGTATTCCCACGGCGTGGCGATGATCACGCCGTCAACGCCCTTCTGCTCCAGCACGCGCTTCCACGCGGCGGTGTCACGGTCCTGGCCGTAGGTCTTCGGCGCGGGCTTGCCGGCCTTGGTGACCATCTCGACGGCGCGGCCGAGCATGATCGGCTCGATATCGCACAGGGCAACAACCTCCACGTCGTCGCGGCGCACCAGTTCCTTCAGCAGCACCAGGCCGCGCATGCCGGTACCGATCACGGCCAGGCGCACCTTGCGGCCGCGGGCCCAGGCGGGCGTCTGTGGCAGCAGGCTGCTGGCGGCGACAGCGGCACTGGCCGCGATGAATTCCCTACGCTTCATGGCAAACACTCTCCTCTTGGAAGCGCGCCGGCCGCAGCCGGCGCGCCAGGTCACGCGAACGGGGTTACTTGAACCGGTAGCCGATGGTCACACTGTAACCACGACCAAAGATGGTGGCGTAGTCACTGGAGTCACCCAGGAAGCTGTTCGGATCGTAGAACGGCAGGCGGTTGAACAGGTTCTTGACGGTGAAGCTCAGGTTCCAGGCATCATCCGGGCGCCAGGTGACGCTCATGTTGGCGGTCCACCAGGACGGCGCGCCATCACACTTGCTCTCTTCCAGGGCCAGGAAGCCGGCCGTGCAGGTTTCCCGGTTGTTGTCCACCTCGTCCACGCGGTCGCGGGCCCACTTGGTGCCACCCACGTAGTTGACGAACATGCTGGTGGTCACCTGCTTGTAGGTCCAGTCGGCGTTGAGCGTGGCACGCAGGCGCGGGTTGTTGTAGTAGCCCACCACATCGCCGTAGTACCAGCCGTTCTCCGCATCCATGTAGTAGCGGTTGCGGTTGGCGATGGTGGCGGCCAGGCCGATGTTCAGGCCACCCCACTCACCCAGCGAGAAGCGGCTGCGCGCGTCGATGTCGAAGCCATCGACCAGGGTCTTGCCGCGGTTCTTGTATTGCCCCACCACGCTGGCGACGTTGCCGACGCTGTAGCCGGGCAGCACCGACGGGCAGCTCACGCCACTGGCCGGGTCGGCACACATGGCTGCCAGCTGGGCCACGTTGGCGCGATCGCTGTCGGTGATCGGCGAACGGGTGGAGGCGATGATGTCGGTGTCCTTGGTGAAGTCCGGGGCAACGATTTCATTGTCGCGGTAGATGAACCAGTAGTCGGCCGACACCGACAGCCAGCTGGCCGGCTCGTACACGAAGCCCAGCGTGGCGATCTTGGCCTTTTCCGGCTTCAGGTCCTGGTTGGGCTGGGTCATGCGGGCCACTGTGCGGCTGCAGTCGACGTTGGTCAGGCTCTTGCCCAGGTCCACGTCACCGGCACGGCGCGACTGCCGCAGCAGGTCGGCGATGGCGTTGGTCTCGGCGCAGCGGACCTCATCGCGATAGCCGCCCAGCTGGGCGAACACGCCGCCGCTGCCCGACTCGGCCAGGCTCGGCGCGCGGAAGCCGGTGGAATAGGTACCGCGCAGCATCAGCTGGTCGAACGCCTGGTACTTGAAGCCGATCTTCGGGGCCACGTTGGCCTTGAAGTTCGGGTACTTGTCCACGCGCAGAGCGGCATCCAGTTCCAGCTTGTCGGTGATCGGCGCCACCGTTTCGGCGAACAGCGCGTAGGTATTGCGCGCACCGTCGAACCACGAGCCACCCTGCTGGGTGATCAGGCCAGCGGCTGCATCCGGGTTGCCGGGGGTGTAGAAGGTTTCGCGGCTGGCATTGAAGCCGAACGCCGCACGCATCTCACCGGCCGGCAGCTGAAACAGCGGACCTTCGATCTTGCCGTCCAGGGTATGCAGGCGGGTCCACGACTGGATGTCGAACGTCGGGAAGGCCTCGCGGATCAACGCACCGTTGGCATCGCTGATCTCGCCGAAGCGGTAGGCGGGGTGGTCGGAAATGATCACCCGGCCGGTGCCCGGATCGATGCTGTACGGACCGAAGGCCTTCTCGAAGCCCTTCAGGTTGACGTTGATGGTCTGGTAGGTGGTCGAGTGCGTGCCGGCGGTGGCAAAGGCGGTTTCCCAGTTCCAGTCACCGACATTGCCGCGCGCGCCGGTCAGCACGCGGTAGCTCTTGTCGGTGTTGCGCTGGCCGAAGTAGTTGGCACCGGCGTCCTGCAGCAGGTACTGCAGGCCGACCACGCCGCCCATCATCGCCTTCAGTTCGGGGCTGGCGTGGTTGTACTCGTTGTTCGGGCCCAGGTACGGGTACAGGAACTGGTTGACCGTGGTGCCGGTATCGCGCGAGAACCAGCTGGTCGGATTGCCGGTGGTGGTGCTGAATGCACGCGGCGTACCGCCGTTGGCGCGCAGGTCGATGTCGGTATAGGTGGCCTCGGCGAAGATCTCGGTGCTGTCGCCGACCAGGAAGGTGCCGTTGAGGTAGGCGGTGTTGCGCTCGGACTTGGCGCCGGCATCGATCTCGTTGTTCATCCAGGTTTCCCAGACGCAACGCGGGCCGGCAGCTTCGCCGACCAGCACGTTCTGGCACCCCGGCGCGGCTTCCTGCACGCGGCGGCCGGTGACGGGATCGAAGGCGAAGTAGCTGCCCGGATTGAACTGGCCGGGCTTGCTGCCCACGCCCAGGCGCAGGTTGGTCAGGTAGTTGGGGTTGTTGACGTAGTACTGGTCCGGGCGCTTGTCATAGAAATCGGCCAGCGGGATCGCGTCGCGGCGGTACATGTTCACCGCGCCGTAGATGTTGAAGCGGTTCTCGGCCAGGTCACCGAAGCCGGCGGTGATGCTGGCCTGGCGCTCGCCGTAGGAGTCGATGCGCGAGGAGGTGTCGTTGCTGAAGGTGATTTCCGCGCCCTGGAAGTTGCGCTTGGTGATCACGTTGATCACGCCGGCCACCGCATCGGTGCCGTACACCGCCGAGGCGCCGTCGGTCAGCACCTCCATGCGTTCGATGGCCGCAGCCGGAATCGCATCGATGTTGACGAACTGGGTCTGGAAGCCGGCCGGCGCACCGTAGTACGACAGGCGCCGGCCGTTCAGCAGCACCAGGGTGCCCTGTGCGCCCAGGCCACGCAGGTTGGCCTGCGATGCACCGTCGGAGCCGGTGAACAGCGAACGCGAGTCCTGCTGCGCCGGGCGGGCGGCCGGCAGGTTGTCCAGCACCTGCAGCAGCGTGCGCGCACCCATGTTCTGGATGTCCTGCTTGCTGATCACCTGCACCGGCGAGGCGGTTTCCACGTCGGTGCGGCGGATGTTGGAACCGGTGACCTCGATGCGGGCCAGATCGGTGGCGTTGTCCTTGCTGTCCTGCGCGAAGGCGGGCGCAGCGACCGACAGCAGCACGCCGGCGATGGCCAGCGACAGCGGAGCGATGGAACGACAGGGGGGGCGGCGGTGGCGTGCGGGCAACATCGGGGTTCTCTCCTGGCAGGGGTGGCGGCGCGGAAGGCAGCACGAAAGCGATTGGCGGGCAAAACGCTCCCGGGCCACGGCTCGGAAGCCGTGGTCGGAATGGGCGGGGGAGGAGCGGTGTTACGAGGGGGTCATGGGGCGACGAAGCTGGCGGAGTCGCCCTCCTGGCCGATCAGCACGGCGTTGGCCCAGTTGGCACAGACCTGGGCGGGTTGGCTGCCCTGCGCACCCAGCGTGCGCAGGCTCAGGGTGGAAAGACCACGGATGTCCAGTTCCGGCTTGACCACGCCGGGCGCCTTCACCAGGCCGCTGTCGTACAGCAGGCGGTTGTCGCCCCAGACCTGGAACTGCAGGCCGCCGGCGCTGCGGCAGGCGTCATCGATGCCCAGGTCGGCGCGCAGCAGATGCCAGCTGCCCTGCAGGCGCAGATCGATGCGGCTGGTGGCGGCCACGCCGAGGCCGCGGCGGAACTGCAGGCCGTTCATGCGCATGCCGGCCTCGCCGCTGAACGCCTTGTCGGTGCGCACCTGCTGGGCCAGCGCGGCCGGCACCGGCAGCTCGGAGAGATAGCGCTGCCGGGCCGGTCGCTCCGGTTCCTGGTGTTCGAGAATGTGGAAGGTGGACAGCGCGATCGGGCCGACATCGCGCGGCTGCAGCGCATCGAACGCGCGCGCACTTCCCTGCGCCGCTGTCACCATCGGATCGGTACTGCTGGCACCGTCTCCTTCAGGGTTCTGCACGCTCAACACGCGGAAGCGCAGCAGGCGGCCGGCATGGGCAGGGAAATCGATGCGCTGCACGCCTTCCTTCAGCTGCAGGCGGCCACGGGCGATCGGCTCGCCCCACTCGCCGTTGCTGTCGCCCAGGTACACCTCGTAGTCGCGCACCTGGCCATGCTTCCAGTTCTTGTCGTTGCGCGGGGCGATGTCGATGCCGTCGATCATCTTCCGTTCGCCGAAGCCCACCACCCATTCGTGGGCACCGGTACGCACGGCCTGGTTGCGCACGCTGCGGAACCAGGTGCCCGGGTCATCGTCGAAGGCGTTTTCCAGCGCATGGCCGGGTTCTTCGGCCGGGCGGTTGACCACCAGCAGGCTGTCGGCCGGCAGTTCGCGGCCCAGCACCGGCGCGGCCGGGTAGGCGTCGTCGGCGGTGGCAGCAGCGACGGCGAAGTCCAGCTGCAGCTGCAGCGGCTGGCGGATGTCCTGGCTGGCCGTGCGCACGTGCAGCGTGCCCCGGCGTTCGGCGGCATCGAAGTACCAGCCTTCGCTGGCGCTGTTGAACGTGGCCGCATCGGCCAGCGCCGGCAATGCGCGGCCACCGGCCTGCACCGCACGCGGCGCCTGCCGGCTCAGCACGCGCAGGCCATAGCGGCGCTGCGCCAGCTGGCCCTTGTAGGTTCCCTGCACCGCATCGATCTGCACCTGCACCGGGCCACTGCCCTGCGCCGGTGCCTGCATGCGGATCTGCTGCGTGCTCGACTCGCCCTGCTGGTAGCGGCGGGTGTTGCCATCGTCTTCGTACAGCGTGTACTGCGAATCACCCTGCGGGTACAGGTCGAACGTCACTTCGTCGAGGGGCTTTTCGCCATCGAACAGCATCGACGGGTACATCGGCAGGATCGCACCGGCACGCACGAACACCGGCAGCGTGGCCAGGTCGACCTGGCGATCCAGCTGGCGGCCGTCGGCGGCGGCCTGCACGCGGCGGCCATCCCAGTAGTCGATCCAGCCGCCGGCGGGCAGGTGGATGTCGCGGCGCCAGCCGCGGCTGGCGGCCTGGCTGCGGTACACCGGCGCCACCAGCAGGTCGCGGCCGAGCAGGAACTGGTACTTGTAGGTTTCATCCTGCGCATGCGGATCGCGCGGGTTGTCCCACATCAGGCCACGCACCGGCGGTGCACCGGTCTGCGCGGCCTCGTGCACCAGGCCGTACATGTACGGGGTCAGGCGCATCTTCAGCTTCAGGTAATCGCGGTTGATGCTGCGGTAGGGCTCGTCGTACCACCATGGATGCTTGCGCGCGTTCGACGACCAGCCGCTCATGCCCATCAGCACCGGGGTGAACGCCTTCCACTGCAGGTCGCGGGTGAAGGTCTCGGCGCTGCCGCCGAAGATCGCATCCACATCGCCGCTGGCGTAGGCCATGCCGGACAGGCCCGAACCGACCAGGGTCGGCACGTGCCAGCGGATGTAGTCCCAGCTGCTGCTCTGGTCTCCGGTCCAGGCCACGGCATAGCGCTGGATGCCGGCCCAGCCCATCACCGTCCACAGGAACGGGCGCGAGTCGGAATTGTCGAGGATGCCGTTGAATGCCTGGCGGTTGGCGTCCATCGCGAACTGGTAGCCCTTGCCGGTCCAGGCCACGTCCAGTTTCTGCACGCGGCTGCCGGCCTTGCCCACTTCCCAGGCGATCTTGTCGACGCCGTTCTCGGTCCACAGGCCGGTGCGGAAACCGTAGCCGGCCAGCCCCTTCACCGTTTCCGGCAGCTGCCTGTAACCGCAGCCATAGCCATCGTTGGGCAGGATCCAGCCACCGGGCATGTCGTGGGCGCGGTACTGCCTGGCCACGCTGTCGACCACATCCGGCGTGGTACCGGTCGGGCCGTCGCTCCAGCCTTCGGGCACGGTGCCGGGCTTCTTGCTGTTGTCGCCGTCGTTGTAGCAATCGGCATCGCCGTAGGACAGCGCCCAGCGCGCAACCATGTTCGGGCGGCCGGTCAGCTGGGTGTAGCGTTCGATCAGCCTGGGCAGGTCCGCGCCCACGAAGTAGTAGGCATCGAAGCGGTCTTCGCGGTGCAGCAGCGTGGCCTGGTCGCTCTGGCGCAGGTCGTAGCTGCCATCGCTCCAGGTGTTGCGCAGCATGCCCCAGCCGCGGCTGCTCAGCAGCATCGGCGCCGGGCTTGGGCGGTCGCCCTCTTCCCAGCCGCCGGAATAGGACACCTCCAGCTCGCGGCCCTTGAACTGGTAGCGGCCGTTCTGCTGGCCGCCGCCGTAATAGCCCTCATCGGCCTGCGAGGACAGCACCTGCACGCTCTGCGCGGCATCCAGGTCCAGCGGCTGCAGTTCCTGCCACAGCGCGGTGGGCTGGCCGTTGTCCAGGCGTTCCAGGCGCAGCCGCAGCGGCTGGCGCTGTACGTGCAGTACCAGCGCATCGGTGCGCACGCGGATTTCCTGCGCGTCTTCTTCCAGCTGCGCCTGCACGTTCGCCTTGGGCTGCGGCAGCACGATCGGTGCGGCCTTGTCGCCGGCACCGGTCAGGGTGCCGTTGCGTCCGGCCTGCACGCGGATGATGTCGCTGGCCGGCAGTTCGATGCGGATCCGCGCGCCGTTGTCGGTCTGCAGGTCCCAGCCGCGCACGCCCTCGCCATCGCTGGCACGGACCGAGCGCAGGTTGCCGACGGGTTCGGCCTGGGCAGTCGTGGCCACCAGCATCAGGGCCGGCAGCAATGCCAGCAGCAGCGGCGAACGACGAACGCAGATTTCCACACGGACTCCCAACCCGTTCACCGGGCGTTTCGAAAGCGGTTGGGCCGACTCTAGGGCAGCGATTCGAAAGATGTCAACAAATTGAAAGGAAAAAGGAAGATATATTTAGATGAAACGAAAGTTGGTGCGGTGCAATACTTTGTGTAATCGCTTGCAGAGGCCTGTTAAGCATTGTGCGATACGGCATTCAGCCCTTTCTTTCGTTTTCTCCGCTGCGGTTCAAGGCAGAAAGGCAACCCCGCCATATCTTTCTTTTTGCTTTCGGTATTTGACATTTCGAAAGAAAACGCAGATGGTGCGGTGGCCCAACTGGAACCTCCGAATGGACGTCACCCTGCTTTCCGATGTGTCCGCCTGGCAGCGCCGAGGCGGAGCCGATACCGCTACCGAAATCGCCCAGCAGCCGGCGCTGTGGGACTCCCTGGCGCAGGACCTGTCGCGTGCCCGCGAACGCCTGCAGGCGTTTCTTGGCGACCGCCTCGACGATCCCCGCCAGCGCGTGCTGTTCACCGGCGCCGGCAGTTCCGGTTTCATCGCCGAAATGGTGGCCGATGCGATCAATGCGCAGTGGCCGGCCGACGTGCGCGTGGTGCATACCACCAGCCTGCTGACCCACCCCGGGCTGTACCTGCAGCGCGACCGTCCCACCCTGCTGGTGTCGTTCGGCCGCAGCGGTTCCAGCCCGGAAAGCGTGGCCGCGGTGGACCGCGTGCGCAGCGATGTGGATGACGCGCGCTTCCTGGACATCACCTGCAACGCCGAGGGCGAGCTGGCCCGTCGCGGCGCCGGCCGCGCCGACACGTGTACCCTGCTGATGCCTTCGGCCAGCTGCGACCGTGCCTTCGCCATGACCAGCAGCCTGACCTGCATGCTGCTGGCCGCGCTCACCGTGTTCGACCGCGCGCCCTGGGAGACCCGCGTGGCGCGCCTGAAGCAGATCGCCGCCCTGGCCCGCGAAGGGCTGGCGCACTGGGATGCGCCGGTGGCCGCGCTGGCACAGCGCCCGTTCAACCGCGTGATCTATCTGGGCAGCGGTCCGCTGGAGGCGCTGGCACGCGAGTGCGCACTGAAGGTGCTGGAACTGACCGCCGGCCGCGTGCTGGCGCTGGCCAACACACCGCTCGGTTTCCGCCACGGTCCGAAGTCGACGCTGGACGCCGATACCCTGGTGGTGGTGCTGCGCAGTGTGCAGCCGCTGGCGCGCCGCTACGAACAGGATCTGCTGGAAGAACTGCGCCGCGACGGCGTCGCCGGCCAGGTGCTGGCGATCGGCCCGCATTCGGATATCGGTGCCGATGACGAATACACCCTCACCGTGCCGGCCCTGGACGACCCGTGGCTGGCGCCGGTATGGCTGGGCTTCGCGCAGCTGTTCGCACTGCAGCGTTCGGCTGCACTCGGGCTGACCCCGGACAATCCGTTCCCGGACGGCACGGTCAACCGCGTGGTGAAGGGCGTCACCATCCATCATGGCTGAGCTGATCGCCCACGCCTGCTACGGCATCGACATCGGCGGCACCAAGATCGAGCTGGTGGCGTGCGATGCGGCGATGCAGGTCGCGTGGCGCCGCCGCGTGACCACGCCGCAGGGCGACTACGACGGGTTCCTGCAGGCGCTGGTGGCGCTGGTGGCCGACGCCGATGCGGCCCTGGGCCGCAACGACGCCGCCATCGGCATCGCCTTGCCCGGCGTGCGTGACCGCCGCAGCGGTCGCCAGCTCAGCGCCAATGTTCCCGCGCTGACCGGCCAGTGCGTGGCCGCCGATCTGCAGGCACGCCTGCCGCGTGCCCTGCACTTCGGCAACGATCTGCAGTGCTTTGCGTTGTCCGAAGCCCATGGCGGCGCCGCCGATGGTTACCCCAGCATGTTCGGCGCCATCCTCGGTACCGGCGCCGGCGGTGGCTTCTGCGTGCAGGGCCGGCTGCTGTCCGGATTCAATGGACTGGCCGGCGAATGGGGCCACTGGAGCGTGCCGGGCCATCTGCTGCAGCGCCACGGTCTGCCGCTGATCGCATGTGCCTGTGGCCTGCAGGGCTGCGTGGAGCGCTACGTCTCGGGCAGTGGCCTGGCGATGATCGAGCGCCATCTTGGTGGCAGCGCCCCCGACGCCGGTGCGGTGATCGCACTGGCAGAGGCCGGTGATGCCCGCGCGCAGCAGGCACTGGGCATCCATCGCGACCTGCTCGGCCACAGCCTGGCCGCACTGGTGCTGGCGCTGGACCCGCACGTGATCGTGCTCGGCGGCGGGCTCTCGCAGTACGCGCCGCTGTACCAGCAGCTGCCGGCGGCCGTCGCCGCCCATCTGTTCAATGGCGTGCAGGTGCCGCCGATCGTGCCGCCACGCTTCGGCGATGCCGGCGGCGCCCGTGGTGCCGCCCTGCTGGCCTGCCAACCCTCGTTTTCCTGATGTCTGGAGCCTGACCATGTCCCCGTTGCAGAGCCTGCTTGCCTCCCACCGCGCCGGTGCCAACGTCGGCCTGTACAGCGTCTGCTGCAGCAACGAACAGGTGCTGCGCGCGGCCATGCACGTCGCGCAGGCACACGGCACCGTGCTGCTGGTCGAGGCCACCTCCAACCAGGTCGACCAGTTCGGCGGCTACACCGGCATGACCCCACCGCAGTACCGCGACTACGTGGGTGCATTGGCCGATGAGGAAGGCTTCCCGCGCGCGCGGTTGATCCTGGGCGGTGACCACCTCGGCCCGAATGCCTGGCAGAAGCGTCCGGCCGCCGAAGCGATGACCCACGCGCGCGTGCTGATCGAGGCCTACGTCGCCGCCGGGTTCCACAAGATCCATCTGGATTGCAGCATGTCCTGCGCCGATGATCCGGTGCCGCTGCCCGATGCCATCGTCGCTGCGCGCTCGGCCGAGCTGGCCGGGATTGCCGAGCGCACCGCCGCCGAACATGGCCTGCCGCCGCCGGTGTACGTGATCGGTACCGAAGTGCCGATTCCCGGTGGCGAGGCCTCCCTGGCCGACGGCCTGCAGGTGACCACGCCGGCCGCGGCCGCGCAGACCCTGGCCATCCACCAGCAGGCCTTCGATACGCCACAGCTGCGCGATGCGTGGCAGCGCGTGATCGCCATGGTGGTGCAGCCGGGCGTGGACTTCGACCACAGCAGCGTGCACGAATACGACCCGACAGCGGCGGGCGAACTGGCCGACTTCCTGGAGCAGCAGCCGCGCATCGTGTTCGAGGCACACTCGACCGATTACCAGCGCGAAAGTGGCCTGCACGCGCTGGTGCGCGATCACTTCGCCATCCTCAAGGTCGGCCCGGCCGCCACGTTCGCCTACCGCGAGGCGCTGTTCGCACTGGCCGCCATTGAAGCCGAACTGCTGCCGGCCGCGCAGTGCTCGCGCCTGCCGCAGGTGCTGGACGAGGTGATGGTGGCGCAGCCGAAATACTGGCAGTCCTACTACCAGGGCGATGACGCGGCGCTGCGCCTGCTGCGCAGCTATTCCTTCAGCGACCGCTGCCGCTACTACTGGGGCGAACCGGCGCTGGTGCAGGCGGTGCAGACCCTGTTCGCCAACCTGGAACAGCACGCGCCGCCGCTGGTGCTGCTCAGCCAGCACCTGCCGGAGCAGTACCGCGCCGTGCGCGAAGGCACCCTGGCCAACACCCCCACCGCACTGGTGCAGCACCGTATCGGCCTGTGCCTGGGCGAGTACGCCCGCGCCTGCAGCGCCAACCAGGCCGGAACCCGCAAGCAGAACGCAAGTTCGGCTGCCGGCGTTCTTGCGAACGGCTAATCTCTACCTTTCCCCGCGAAACCGAGAATGGCCATGCGCAACACCCGCTCCCGCCGTCAACAGATCCTGCAGCTGCTGATCGAGCATGGCTCGGTGCAGGTGGCCGATCTGGTCGAGCGCTTCGGCGTGTCGGCGGTGACGATCCGCGCCGACCTGACCCACTTCGAGTCGCAGGGGCTGGCCAACCGCACCCATGGCGGTGCCACGCTGGTGCGCACGCCGCCGCAGGAGCAGGACATCCATGAGAAGGACGCACTGAACCTGCCGCTGAAGGAGTCGATCGGCACGGCCGCCGCGCGCCTGGTGCAGTCCGGTGACAACATCATCATCGACTCCGGCTCGACCACGATGACCCTGGCCCGGCACCTGCGCGAGCACCGCGATGTGACCGTGATGACCAACGGGCTGAACATCGCGTGGGAACTGGCCAACGCGCCCGGCATCAACGTGCTGCTGACCGGTGGCCTGCTGCGCCAGCAATCGCTGTCGCTGCAGGGCAGCCAGGCCGAGGCCAGCCTCAACTCCTACAGCTTCGACACCCTGTTCCTCGGCGTGGATGGCCTGGACCTGCAGTTCGGCCTGACCACCCACGACGAGGCCGAAGCACGCCTCAACCACCGCATGGTCGAGCGCGCGCGCCGCATCGTGGTGCTCACCGACGCCTCCAAGTTCGGCCGCGTCAGCCTGCACCGCATCGCCCGCCTGGACCAGATCCACGCCATCATCACCGACGCCGGAATCGACGAGGCGACCCGCGAGGGGCTGCAGCGGCTGGGCATCGAAGTGATCATCGCCGAGCCTCCCGCATGACCGACACCCGCACCCTGCACGGCCGCATCCTCACCCCGCTGGGCTGGCGCCGCGGCCAGGTCCATTTTGATTCGCAGGTGCGCCAGCTGCAGGTGGATGACCACAGCGGCAGCGACGATCTGCAGCTGCCGGTGATCCTGCCCGGCTTCATCGACCTGCACGTGCACGGCGCGGCCGGGGTGGACCTGATGCAGGGTGGCGAGGTGGCGCGCACCATCGCGCGCACCCATCTGCGCTTCGGCACCACCACGCTGCTGGCAACCACCATGACCGCCGGGCTGGACGAGATCGAGCACGCGCTGCAGGGGGTGGCCGCCACCATGGCGGCGCCGGATGCCGAGGCCGCGTGCATTGCCGGCGTGCATCTGGAAGGGCCGTTCATCAGCCCGCAGCGGCTGGGCGCGCAGCCCAACAGAACGATCGAGGCGACCCTGGCACTGGTGCAGAAGCTGCACGCGCTGGCGCCGATCCGGGTGATGACGCTGGCCCCGGAGATCGGCGAACACACCGCGCTGATTCCCGCGCTGTCGGCGCTGGGCATCCGCGTGCAGCTCGGCCACAGCGCCGGCACCTACGAGGAAGGGGTTGCTGCGCTGCAGGCCGGTGCGTCCGGCTTCACCCACCTGTTCAACGGCATGACCGGCGTCGATCACTATCGCCCGGGCATCGCCGCGGCGGCACTGGCACATGCGCAGTACGCCGAAATCATCCCCGACCTGCAGCACATCCATCCGGGCGTGATCCGCCTGGCAGCGCGCGCGATCCCGCGCCTGTACGCGGTGACCGACGCCACCGCCGCCACCGGCATGCCCGATGGCGAGTACGCGCTGGGCGAGCAGCGCGTGCACAAGTGCGGTGGCTGCGTGCGCCTGGCGACCGGTTCGCTGGCCGGCAGCGCGCTGACCATGGACCAGGCGCTGCGCAACCTGGTGCGCGTGGGCCTGGAGCTGGCCGACGCCTCGCAACGGGTTTCCACGTTCCCGGCCGACTACCTGGGCCTGGACGATCGCGGCCGCATCGCGCCCGACGCCCGCGCCGACCTGGTGGTGCTGGATGCCGAACTGCGCCTGCAGCAGGTGGTGGTCGGCGGGCGGGTAATCGATTTGTAGAGTCGAGCCATGCTCGACTGACCGCGAATGGCGCGGCAAAGCAGTCGAGCATGGCTCGACTTTACAGAAAGCAATCCGCACCGAAACGCCGCACAGGAAACCTGTCGATGACTGCACGCACCGCCCCGCGCTGGCCCGTTCGCTACCTGCTGTTCATCGGCGGCCTCGGCGGCCTGCTGTACGGCATCGACATCGGCATCATCGCCGGTGCCCTGCCCTACCTCGAAGCGACCGCCAGCCACGCCTGGCAGCTCAGCAGCCAGCAGCTCGGTTTCGTCGTCGCCGCCGTGCTGCTGGGCAGCGTGCTGTCCTCGCTGTTCGCCGGCATGGTTGCCGACCTGATCGGCCGTCGCGGCGCGATGCTGCTGGCCGGACTGCTGTTCACCGCCTCGATTCCGATCATGGCACTGGCCTCCGGCTACACGCCGCTGCTGCTGGGGCGGCTGCTGCAGGGCATCAGTGGCGGCCTGATCGGCGTGGTCATTCCGCTGTACCTGGCCGAAGTACTCAGCCCCGAGCGCCGCGGCCGTGGCGCGGCGATGTTCCAGCTGCTGCTGACCGTTGGCCTGGTGCTGGCAGCCCTGATCGGCCTGTACCACGCGCACGCGGTGGATGCCGCCGCCGAAGCCGTGCGTTCGCTGCCGGTCGCGCAGCAGGCACAGGAACTGTTCACGGTGAAGGACCACGCCTGGCGCACCATCTTCTGGACCTGCCTGGCACCGGGCCTGCTGTTCTGCGCCGGCATCTTCTGGCTGTCCGAGTCGCCGCGCTGGCTGGTACGCCGTGGGCGTATCGATGATGCCCGTCGCAGCCTGCAGCGCGTGCTGCCGACTTCGGAGGTCGAGCCGACGCTCGCACAGATCCAGGCGCCCGAATCCAGCAGCAACAGCGGCAGGCGCGACCCGCTGCTCAGCCGCCGCTACGTGGTGCCGTTCCTGCTCGCCTGCGTGGTACTGGCGTGCACCCAGGCCACCGGCATCAACTCGGTGCTGGCCTACGCGGTGAACATCCTCAACCAGGCGGGCCTGTCCGGCTCGGTGGCCAATGGCGCCGACGTGGCGATCAAACTGCTCAACGCGGTGATGACCGTGGTCGCGCTGCTGCTGGTCGACCGCAAGGGCCGCAAGTTCCTGCTGATGCTCGGCAGCGGCGGCATCTGCGTGGCCCTGCTGGCAGCCGCCACGCTGTTCTTCCAGGCCGAGCGCGGGCGGACCGACGTGCAGCCGCAGCTGCAGGCGGCGGTCAGCGGCGATGGTCTGCAACTGGTACTGGATGATGCGCAGTGGCAGCGCCTTGGCGCTGGCATCGACAGCGAAGGCCGGCCGCTACAGCTGACCGTATCGTATGCCTATGGGGACTTCGCCAATGTGCGCGCCCTGCGCAGCGACAACCTGACCGACCGCGAACTGCGCATCGAGCGCACCGGCACCGTGCAGCCGGACAGCGTGATCAGTGCGTTCTTCCGCACGCTGCACCTGAACCCGTTCCCCGACCCGGCCAGCGCCGCGCAGGCGCCGCTGCGCATCGAGCAGGCGCGCATCGGCCCGGTGCCGCCACCGGCCCACGGCTGGGCGGTGGCCGCCTGCATCCTGGTGTTCGTGGCGTTCTTCGCGGTGGGCCCCGGTGTGTGCGTGTGGCTGGCGCTGTCGGAGCTGATGCCCAACCGCATCCGCTCCAACGGCATGAGCATCGCGCTGCTGATCAACCAGTTCGTGTCCACCACCATCGCCGCGATCTTCCTGCCCACGGTGGGACACTACGGCTACGCCAGCATGTTCGTGTTCTGGGCGGCGTGCACGTTTGTGTTCTTCCTGGTGGCCGCGTTCTGGCTGCCGGAGACCAAGGGCAAGTCGCTGGAAGAGATCGAAGCGCGGTTCGCGGGCAAGCAGGGCGCGGGGAGGGCCGACTGAGCGTCGCGTCCACCGAAGCACCTCACTGGCCGGTGATGTGCTTCGCCAGATCCCTGGCCTCGTTTGCGGGCAGCCCGCTCAACCTCATCGACTCCGCAAACGGTCCCTGCACGGTCGCCACGCTCAGTATCCGGCCATCCACGCTGACTGCGATGCGCTGACCCACCATCGCCGCCGTACTCTCGTGGATGCGCTGCTGTGCTTCGGGTCGATAGCGGATCTGCAGCACTGCCAGGCCGCTCTCATCCAGCACCGAGCGCACGTCGGCGATGTCGGCACTGCTGGCAATCGGCGGCTCGCGAAGCGTCAGCCGCTCGTTCTGCCACTGTGCCTGCGTGCCCTTCCCCGCTGTGTCGACCGCACTCAGGCGCACCTCCACCCCGGCGCGCGGCACGTGGTCCGCAGCCGCCGACGAACCGGAAGTCGTGCCCGACACGCATCCGGTCAGCGCCAGGGCCGCGCCAAGCAACACCGGTTGCAGGGCCCTCACCGCAGCTTGCGCAGCTTGAATGCCACCAGCACCTGCAGCAGCCCGTACAGCAGGCTGCCGATGCCGATCCACAGTGTGGTCACCGCTACACCGGCATACGGGTTGGCCGCAAACAGCAGGCCCAGCACCACGGCCAGCACGCCGCTGAGGACCAGCAGCCATTCGCCCTGGATCTGCCTGCGCACGCGGATCGCGAACACGATGCGGTAGATACCGGCCACCAGCAGCCAGGCCGCCAGGAACAGCACCAGCACGCTGGCGGTGGCCAACGGATTGATCACCGCCAGGATGCCGAAGCCCAGCGAGGCGACGGCGTACAGCAGCAACCAGCCGCGGGAGGCACCGCTGCCGCCGCTGACCAGTGCGAACAGGCTGATGACACCCTCCACGATGGCCATCACGCCCAGCGTCCAGGCCAGGGCGGTTGCCGCCGACATCGGCCAACCGATGGCGATGATGCCGAAGCCGAGGGCGACCAGGCCGTACAGCAGGAGGATCCACCAGCTACGGCCGACCGCCGACAACAGGGGAGACAAGGGGGAATTCATGGCCACTCCTTCGATCCGGGAACGGAGCCATCCTAGTCCCCGGGCATGAAGGCAGCGATCACGGCACCCGTGCGCACACCCACACCCGTACCTCATCGGTCCCCACCATCCGCAGCGTGTCGGCGATCTCCAGCACCGTGCTGCCGGTGGTCATCACATCGTCGACCAGGGTCAGGCGGGCCGGTGGCGTGCCGCGCACGCCGAAGGCATCGAACAGATTGTCGCGCCGCTGCTCGGCGCTGCGTTCGGACTGCGGTGCGGTGTGCCGACGCCGGTACAGGCCATGCCATACCGGCCCGGCCAGCAACCGGCACAGTTCTGCCGCCTGGTTGTAGCCGCGCTGGCGCACGCGTCGTCGATGCAGCGGCACCGGTACCAGCGGCGGGCACCACCATGGCGGCGGTGCGCGCTGCATCAGCTGCGCCAGCAGGCGTCCCGCCGCCAGGTCCTGGTGGAACTTGTAGCGCGGCAGCAGCTGGTCGACCGGCGGCAGGTACAGCAGGCTGGCATGGGTGGCGGTCTGCGGTGGCGGCTCGTCCCGGCACTGTGCGCAGACCGGAAGTGCATCGTCGGCCAGCGGCAGCGCACAGCGAAGACAGGCGTGGCCGGACCAGGGCAGGTCCGCGTAGCAGGCGGGGCAGAGATCGAGGTCGTCGTGCCCCGGGTCGCCACAGACCAGGCAGCGCAGGGGCAGCAGCAGGCGAAGCACTGCCTGCCCGCAGCGCGTCACGCCGGATGGAGACCACGTGTGCATCCTCCCAGCTTCGGCAGCACCTGCCCTGATCGCCATCAGCGCAGGCGACCGCCGAGGGTGGGGGTTGTACCCGTCGCGGCGTCGCCGCTGCACCCGACCCGAGCTCAGCCGGCCCTGAACAGCCTCCTGAGCCTGAGGTAGCAGGGCATGATGATGAACGTACTGATGACCGACCAGTTCTGGCGCACCTGGATGCCGATCAGCAGGACGAACACATCCACGCCGATCATGTTCACCAGCAGAACCACCGACAGCAGTTCGGGATTCGACAGGAACAGGATCACCGTAGCGAAGGCGATGAGTGCTCCCCACTTGCGGGCGAACGGTGTGTTCAACCGGCTTCGAAGGAAGCCCATCATCCGCGTGCGGCCTGTCCCTGCTGCAACCACTGTTGTGCCGAACGCCGGATGGCCGGATCGCCGTCAGGCAGCTCCGGCACACTGCACAGCACCGCATCGCGGCGGATCGGGCAGGTCTGGCAACTGTCCATGGGGAAGTGCTCGCGAATCCGTATGCAGCAATGAACTTACACCGTGCCGCGCGGTCCTTGCACCTTGTCACTGTAAACTCCGTAACAGATGCACTGGTTGACAGGAGCCGACCCGCCCACCCACACTGCCGCCCTCGCTCCACCCCCTTCCAAGGTCCCGCCATGGCATCGGCCATCCGCCACGACTGGCAACACGACGAACTGCAGGCACTGTTCGATCTGCCGTTCCCCGAGCTGCTGTTCCGCGCCGCAACGGTCCATCGCGAGCACTTCGACCCAGCGCAGGTGCAGGTCTCCACGCTGCTGTCGGTGAAGACCGGCGGCTGCCCCGAGGATTGCGCGTACTGCCCGCAGGCGCAGCGCTACAGCACCGGGGTGAGCGCGCAGAAGCTGATGGACACCGACGCGGTGCTGGCCAAGGCACGCCAGGCCAAGGCCGCCGGTGCATCCCGCTTCTGCATGGGCGCTGCGTGGCGTTCGCCGAAGGACCGCGACATTCCGAAGGTGGCGGCGATGATCGCCGGGGTGAAGGCACTTGGCCTGGAAACCTGCGCCACCCTGGGCATGCTCAGTGGCGACCAGGCGCGTGCGCTGAAGGATGCGGGCCTGGATTACTACAACCACAACCTCGACACCGCGCCGGACTACTACGACTCGATCATCCACACCCGCCAGTACCAGGACCGGCTGGACACGCTGGAACACGTGCGCGATGCCGGCCTGAAGACCTGCTGCGGCGGCATCGTCGGCATGGGCGAAACACGCGCACAGCGTGTCGGCCTGCTGCTGGCGCTGGCCACGCTGCCGGCGCACCCGGATTCGGTGCCGATCAACAAGCTGGTGCAGGTGGCAGGCACGCCGCTGCATGGCAGTGCCGAGCTGGATCCGTTCGAGTTCGTGCGCATGATCGCGGTGGCGCGCATCGCCATGCCGCGCTCGATGGTGCGGCTGTCGGCCGGGCGCGAGGCGATGAGCGACGAGCTGCAGGCGCTGTGCTTCCTGGCCGGGGCCAACTCGATCTTCTACGGCGACAAGCTGCTGACCACCGGCAACCCCGAGAGCGAGCGCGACCTGGCCCTGTTCGCCCGGCTTGGGTTGCAGCCGATGGCGGTACAGGTGGATGCCGAGGGCCATGACCACGGCGGCACGGTGCACGCCGATATCAGTGCCGATGCGCCCGGCTGCGGCTGCGCTCACGCGGCCTGAGACGGGGCACAGGCAGGCGTCGCGGCAACGCGCTACCCTAGCCGCCCCGTCGCCGCATTCAGCCGCCATGGCCCGCCCCGACCTGACCGCTCGCCTCCATGCCCAGCGCGCTCTGCGCGATGCCCAAGGCCGTCGCCGCACGCGGCGCACGGTCACCCGTCGTGATGGCGTGCGCCTGGAAGTGGACGGCCAGTGGCTGACCGGCTTCTGCAGCAACGATTACCTGGGCCTGGCCCAGCAGTTCAGCGTGGTCAACGCACTGCAGGACGCCGCCGCGCGCGAAGGCGCCGGTGCCGGCGCGTCGCACCTGGTGTGCGGCCACCACGCGCTGCATGACGCACTGGAACGCGAAGTGGCCGAGTGGCTGGGCTACCCGCGTGCGCTGCTGTTCGGCAGCGGCTTTGCCGCCAACCTGGCGGTGCAGCAGGCGCTGCTGAGCGAAGAGAACGATGTCTGCGTGCAGGACAAGCTCAACCACGCCAGCCTGCTCGATGCGACGCGGCTGGCCGGTGCGCGCCTGCGCCGTTATCCGCATCTGGATGCCGAAGGCGCGATGCGCCAGCTCAAGCATGCGCCCGAAGGCGCGGCGATGCTGGCTACCGATGGTGTCTTCAGCATGGATGGCGACATCGCGCCGTTGCGTGCGTTGTCGCTGGTGGCACGGCTGCAGCAGGCACTGTTCTACGTCGATGACGCGCACGGTGTCGGCGTGGTCGGCGATGGCCGTGGCGCGGTCGCCGCCGCCGGGCTGGGCGTGGACGATGTGCCGCTGCAGCTGGTGACGCTGGGCAAGGCACTGGGCGGCTCCGGCGCGCTGGTGCTGGGCCGCGACGATCTGATCGAGCACCTCGCCGAGACCGCACGCCCGTACATCTACACCACCGCAGTGCCGCCAGCGATGGCCGCCGCCGCGCTGGAAGCGGTGCGCCTGGCGCGCCGTGACACCTGGCGCCGGACCAAGCTGGCCGAGCTGGTCGCGCTGTTCCGCGGCGAAGCGCGCCGCCACGGGCTGGACCTGATGGCCTCGGAAACCCCGATCCAGCCACTGCTGTGTGGCGACGACCACGCGGCCGTGGCGATGTCGCGGGCGCTGGAACACGCCGGCTGGCTGGTCGGCGCGATCCGTCCACCGACGGTGCCGGAGGGCAAGGCACGCCTGCGCATCACCCTGTCGGCACTGCATACGCCGGAACAGGTGCGCGGCCTGGTCGAGGCCATCGCCAGCGCGCGCGACCGGGTGACCCTGGCGGTGCGCGAAACCGCTCCGCCACCGCTGCCCGCCTTTGCCTGAGTCCGGCATCGTTGCCCATGCATATTGAAGTCACCGGCCGTGGGCCGGACCTGGTGCTGATCCACGGCTGGGCCCTGCAGGGCGGTGTGTTCGCGCCGCTGGTACAGCGCCTGGCCGAGCAGTTCACGCTGCACCTGGTCGACCTGCCTGGCCACGGCCACAGCCGCGAGGACAGCACGCCACTGCGCCTGCCGTTCGTGGTCAACGCCATTGCCGCGGCCACGCCGCCGGCGGTGTGGTGCGGCTGGTCGCTGGGTGGCCTGTTCGCGCTGCATGCAACGGCGACGCTGCCGAAGGTGCGCGGGCTGGTGATGATCGCCGCCACGCCGCGCTTCGTGCGCAGCGAGGACTGGCCGCACGCGGTGGAACCGGCGGTGTTCGCGCAGTTCGGGCGCGACCTGGCCACCGATTTCGGTGGCACGCTGGAGCGCTTCCTGGCGCTGGACGTGATGGGTTCGGCGCATGCCCGCGAGGAACTGCGCACCCTGCGCCAGCGCCTGGTTGAACGCGGTGCGCCCAGCGAGCGCGCACTGCGCGAGGGCCTGCAGCTGCTGGAGAGCGCCGACCTGCGTGGCGCGCTGCCGGCACTGGGCAGGCCGAGCCTGTGGATTGCCGGCCAGCGCGATCGCCTGGTGTCGCCGGCGGCGATGCAGGCGGCCGCCACGCTGGCACCGGCCGCACAGTCGCTGACCATCGCCCACGGTGGCCATGCCCCGTTCCTCGGCCATGCCGACGAGGTAGCCGTCGCCCTGCAACAGTTCGTTGCCAGCCTGTCGCCGGCCGATGGCGGACAATGAGCGCCTTCCGAATTCCGCAGGACTGACGCATGGATCTGGGTATCAACGGCCGCTGGGCACTGGTCTGCGGCGCCAGCAAGGGACTGGGCCTCGGTTGCGCGCAGGCGCTGGTGCGTGAAGGCGTCAACGTGGTGATCGTGGCCCGTGGTGAGTCCACGCTGCAGGCCGCTGCCACTGCACTGCGTGCGTTGCCGGCTGCCGGCGAGGTGCGCGCGGTCGCCGCCGATATCACCACCGAGGCCGGCCGCGCCCAGGCGCTGGCGGCGTGCCCGCAGGTCGATATCCTGGTGACCAACGCAGGCGGTCCGCCGCCGGGTGATTTCCGCACGTTCGAGCGCGATGACTGGATCGCCGCGCTGGATGCCAACATGCTGGCGCCGATCGCGCTGATCCGCGCCACCGTGGATGCGATGATCGCGCGCGGCTTCGGCCGCATCGTCAACATCACCTCCTCGTCGGTGAAGGCACCGATCGACGCCCTGGCGCTGTCCAACGGCGCGCGCAGTGGCCTGACCGGCTTCGTGGCCGGGCTGGCACGGCGCACGGTCGGCCACAACGTCACCGTCAACAACCTGCTGCCCGGCCAGTTCGATACCGACCGCCTGCGCGCCAACTTCGCCCACAGTGCGGGCAAGGACGGCGATGCTGCGGAAGTGGCCGAACGCCGCCGCCAGCAGATTCCCGCCGGCCGCTTCGGCACGGCGGACGAATTCGGCGCCGCCTGCGCCTTCCTGTGCAGTGCACAGGCCGGTTACCTCACCGGGCAGAACCTGCTGATCGACGGCGGCGCCTACCCCGGTACGTTCTGAGAGACTTTCACAATGCCGTCCCACTTCGATGCCCGCCATGTCCGCCGCGCGTTCGCGCGTGCCGCCAGCAGCTACGATGCCGCCGCCGCGCTGCAGCGCGAGGTGCAGTCGCGCCTGCTGGAGTCGCTGGATTACCTGGAGGCACGCAGGCCCGAGGTGGTGCTCGACATCGGCGCGGGTACCGGCCACGCCAGCGCGCTGATGAAGAAGCGCTGGCCGAAGGCGCAGGTGATCGCGCTGGACGTGGCGCTGCCGATGCTCGACCAGGCCAAGCGCCAGGCCGGCTGGTGGAAGCCGTTCCAGCGCCTGTGCGCCGACGCCGCAGCACTGCCGCTGGCCGACAACAGCGTCGATGTGATCTTCAGCAACCTGTGCCTGCAGTGGGTCGACGACCTGCCGGCGGTGTTCGCCGGCTTCCGCCGCGTGCTCAAGCCCGGTGGCCTGCTGGTGTGCTCGACGTTCGGCCCGGAAACCCTGATCGAACTCAACGAGGCCTTTGCTGCCGCCGATGACCGTCCGCACGTCAGCCGCTTCGCGCAGATCGCGCAGTTCGGTGATGCGCTGATGATGGCCGGCTTCCGCGACCCGGTGCTGGACCGCGATCTGTTCACCCTCACCTACGACGACCTGCCGGCACTGATGCGCGAGCTGCGGGCGATGGGCGCCACCAATGCGCGGGTGGATCGCCGCCATACCCTGACCGGGCGTGGGCGCTTCGCCGCAGCCGCGGCAGCGTACGAGCCGATGCGGCGCAGCGATGGCAAGCTGCCCAGCAGCTGGGAAGTGATCTACGCCCACGCCTGGGCACCGGAGCCGGGCGCGCCGATCCGCGAAGGCGGCCATGACGTGGCGTCGGTGCCGGTGTCGGCGATCCCGATCCGGCGCAGGCAGAGCTGATCGCAGGGCGCGCCATGGGGGTAGCGCCGGGCCATGCCCGGCGAGCGCAGCGGCGTGCCGTCAGGTATTGGCCGGCGAACTCAGCGGCGGACGGACCAGGTCACGATGGAAGAAGTAGATCTCCTGCACCAGGAAGCGCCAGCTGGTATGGAAGCTGCGGAAGCGCGTGCTGGGCGTGGAGGAGGCCAGCGCGTCGATGCCCAGCGCCCTGCTCAGGCGCAGCGCGCGGGCCATGTGCAGCGGGTCGCTGACGATGATCACCGAATGCAGCCTGCGCTGGTCCATCAGCCGCTTGGCCTCCACCAGGTTCTGCACGGTATTGCGTGAGGCGGTCTCGATCAGGATCGCCTCATCCGGGATACCGTGCTTGAGCGCATAGCGACGCGCCACCTGCGATTCGGAGAAGCGTGCGCCGCTGCCGCCATAGCCGCCTGTAAAGATCAGCAGGGGTGCGTAGCCGGCGTCGTACAGATCCAGCCCATGGCGGATGCGCTCTTCGAACACCGGCGACGGCTTGGCGTCGTAAGCGGCGGCGCCCAGCACGATGATCGCGTCGGCCTTGGCCGCCTGGTCCCGCTCACCCACCCAGACAATCCACGCGGTGACGCCCAGCAGCCACACCACCAGCAGCACGAACACGCGCCACAGCCAGCCGAACAGGCCGGTGCGGGGCCGGCGGCGGCCGCCGCTCACGGCATCCCCCAGCGCAGCGCAGGCAGATCGACGTTGCCACCCGACAGCACCAGGCCCACGTGCTGGCCGGCGAACCGCTGCGGCTGCGCGAGCACCGCCGCCAGCACGGTTGCCGAGGACGGCTCGACCACTTGCTTGAGTACGTCCCACAGCAGGCGCATGGCGGCCAGGGTCGCGGCATCGTCGACCACGATCACCTCGGCGGCGGCGGCCTGCAGCAGCGCGAAATTGGGTGCGCCGATCAGCGTGCGCAGGCCATCGCAGACGGTATCCGGCACCTGATCCTGCTGGCGCGTACCGGCAGCCAGCGAACGCGCGGTGTCGTCGGCCCCGGCCGGTTCGGCCAGCAGCAGACGGGTCTGCGGGCTGGCGTGCTGCAGGGCCAGTGCCGTGCCGCTGGCCAGGCCGCCGCCGCCGACCGGAACCACCAGCACGTCGAACGGCCCGTCGCTGTGCAGCAGTTCCAGCGCAGCGGTGCCCTGGCCGGCCATGACGGCCGGGTCCGCATAGGGGTGGACCAGCGTCGCCCCGGTATCGGCCTGGACACGGGCGCAGGTGGCCTCGCGGTCGGCGATGGTGGCCGGGCAGCGCCACAGGGTGGCACCGTGGCGGGCAATGTTGGCCAGCTTGGCAGCCACTGCGCCTTCCGGCACCACCACGTGGCAGGGAATCCCGCGCGTGCGCGCGGCCAGCGCCAGCGCCGCACCGTGGTTGCCGGAGGAGTGGGTGACCACGCCGGCACGGGCGCGGTCGGCATCCAGCGACCACACCGCATTGCAGGCGCCGCGGAACTTGAATGCGCCGCCTCGCTGCAGGTGCTCGGCCTTGAAGGCCAGCCGTGCGCCGGCCAGTTCATCCAGCGTGCGCGAGCGCAGCACCGGGGTCACGCTGGCATGCGGGGCGATCCGCGCGGCGGCGGCGAGGACGTCATCAGCGCGGGGCAACAGTGAATCGCTCATGACGCAAGATTAACGTATGCCTTTGCGCTGGCGACGGGGCCTTCGGTCATGCCAGCATGCTGGCCTTCACCGCCATTCATCCTGGCCAACGGAGTTAAGGGCCGATTCAATGCCCGCGCCTGAAGCTGCCCGCATACCCGTCCTCTGGGGGGACCCATGAAAACGCGCCTGATGCTCGCCGGCGGCCTGATGCTGGCCCTGACCGGTTGCACCACCTACGACTATGTCGGCGGTGGCCGCAGCGGCGGCTACTACCACGGTGCGCCGTCGGTGGAATACCGCTATCCCTATGGCTACCCGTCCGACTATGGCTACCCGTACTACCGCGGCTATGGCGGTGGTTACTACGGCTACGGCGGCCCCTATTACCAGCGTCCGATCTACCGCCCGCCGCACCATCATCGTCCGCCGCCGCGTCCGGGCAACGGTGGCGAGAATCGTCCGCCGCCGCCGCCGCGCCAGAACAATGGCGGGTCGCCGTGGCGGAACATGGACTCGCTGCGCCGGCCGTCGCAGCCTGCACAGCGCATCGAACGCCCGTCGCCGCCGCCACAGGCGCGTCCGGCCCCTGCCCCGCGCGCTCCGAGGATGAACAGTTCCCCCTGGCGCGCGATGGATCGTGAGAGGTAGCGCACAGTTGCGGCTTGGACCATCTTGCATTTCACACGGTCCAAGCCTCAATCTAGGCGGGTGGTGACGGCCCGCGTCACAAAGTGACAAAAACGACAGGGCGCGTCGCAAAAAGCTCTACGTCGATATCCGACAGGAACATCTGGATCCCCCCTGTTCCGGCCCTGTCGGATGTCGGCACCTTTACAGGCAAACGGCCCCGCACTGCGGGGCCGTTTGTTTTGCAGGCGCCGCACCACGGTGGATCGGCGGCCTGGATGGAGGCGGCGTTCCGGCCTGCCGCAAAGAAAAACAGGGCCGGACAGTCCCCCGACTGCCGGCCCCCTGCTCCCCCACCGTGCGCCTGTACCGGCCCCTGTTCCAATTCCGGTCACGGGCGCCTGCGGCGCCAGCCACGATGGGTGCTATTGGGTTATCTGCAAAAATCCTGCCAACTTTAGGGTCGATTTCGCTGCGGACCGGCCCGCGCCCGTCCTGCCCCCGCGAATGGCGCTAAAATCGCCACCCTGGCGCCGCCCCCGGCCGCGCCACCCCCCTGCTGACCTGGCCTGCGCCACCCGACCCCATGATCGATTCCTTCCATCGTTACGACGTCATCGTCATCGGCGGTGGCCACGCCGGCACCGAGGCCGCGCTGGCCGCAGCCCGTACCGGCGTGCGCACCCTGCTGCTGACCCACAACATCGAAACCGTGGGCGCGATGAGCTGCAACCCGGCCATCGGCGGTATCGGCAAGGGCCATCTGGTCAAGGAAATCGATGCCCTGGGCGGTGCGATGGCGCATGCCGCCGATCGCGCCGGCATCCAGTGGCGCACGCTCAATGCCTCCAAGGGCCCGGCCGTGCGCGCCACCCGCTGCCAGGCCGACCGCAACCTGTACCGCATGGCGATCCGCGCCATCGTCGAAAGCCAGGCCAACCTGACCGTGTTCCAGGCGGCGGTGGACGATCTGGTGATCGAAGGCGACGCCGTGCGCGGGGTGATCACCCAGACCGGCCTGCGCTTCGATGCCGAGGCCGTGGTGCTGACCGCCGGCACCTTCCTGGCCGGCAAGATCCACGTCGGCCCCACCCAGTACGCCGCCGGCCGCATGGGCGACCCGCCGGCCACCACGCTGGCCGCGCGCCTGCGCGAGCGCCCGTTCCAGGTGGACCGCCTGAAGACCGGCACGCCGCCGCGCATCGATGGCCGTTCGCTGGATTACAGCGTGATGGACGAACAGCCCGGCGACACGCCGCGACCGGTGATGTCCTTCCTGGGTTCGGTGGAGGAGCATCCGCAGCAGGTCAGCTGTTGGATCACCCACACCACCGAGCAGACCCACCAGATCATCCGCGATGCCCTGCACCGCTCGCCGCTGTACAGCGGCCAGATCGAAGGCATCGGCCCGCGTTACTGCCCTTCCATCGAAGACAAGGTGGTGCGCTTCGCCGAGAAGGCCAGCCACCAGATCTTCGTCGAGCCGGAGGGCCTGGGCATCGTCGAGATCTATCCCAACGGCATCTCCACCTCGCTGCCATTCGACGTGCAGCTGGAGATGGTGCGCAGCATCCGCGGCTTCCAGAACGCGCACATCACCCGCCCCGGCTACGCCATCGAATACGACTTCTTCGATCCGCGCGGGCTGAAGGCTTCGCTGGAAACCAAGCTGGTCAACGGCCTGTTCTTCGCCGGCCAGATCAACGGCACCACCGGGTACGAGGAAGCGGCCGCGCAGGGCCTGCTGGCCGGCCTCAACGCCGCCCGCCAGGTGCGCGGGCTGGACGGCTGGTGCCCGCGCCGCGACGAGGCCTACCTGGGTGTGCTGGTGGACGACCTGATCACCCATGGCACCAACGAGCCGTACCGCATGTTCACCAGCCGCGCCGAGTACCGGCTGCAGCTGCGCGAGGACAACGCCGACCAGCGGCTGACCCCGGCCGGCCGCGACATGGGCCTGGTCGACGATCAGCGCTGGCGCGCTTTTGAAGCCAAGCAGGCGGCAGTCGCCGCCGAGCGTTCGCGGCTGGCGGCATTGTGGGCCACCCCGGCCAATGCACTGGGCCGCGAAGTGCAGGAAACGCTGGGCGTGGCGGTCAGCCGCGAAACCAACGTGCTGGACCTGATCAAACGCCCCGAGCTGGATTACGCGCAGCTGATGCAGGTGCCGTCGCTGGGCCCGGCGGTGGCCGACAGCAAGGTGGCCGAGCAGGTGGAGATCGGGGTGAAGTACGCCGGCTACCTCGACCGCCAGCGCGACGAGATCGCGCGCCAGCAGCGGCATGAAGCCACGCCGATTGCCGAAGGCTTCGACTACGCCATCGTGCGCGGGTTGTCGGCCGAGGCACTGCAGAAGCTGGAGCGCGTGCGGCCGCAGACCATCGGCCAGGCGCAGCGGATTCCGGGCATGACGCCGGCGGCGATCTCGCTGCTGCTGGTGCACCTGGAGCGTGCACGCCGCGGCCGCGTGGCGTAACGCGCATCAGCGGTAGCGCGGGGCCATGCCCGGCGAGCGTAGCGGCACGCGAAC
This sequence comes from Stenotrophomonas sp. 704A1, assembly GCF_030549525.1. Taxonomy (NCBI): domain Bacteria; kingdom Pseudomonadati; phylum Pseudomonadota; class Gammaproteobacteria; order Lysobacterales; family Lysobacteraceae; genus Stenotrophomonas; species Stenotrophomonas tuberculopleuritidis. Next base: position 4,452,737 of record NZ_CP130831.1, read on the forward strand.
AGCCGCCGGGCATGGCCCGGCGCTACCAACACGTTCGCCGCGTATCATCGTCGTGTTTGCCCCACCTGGAGACACCGATGACCCCGCTGCGCCCCTTCCGCGACAAGATGCCCGTCCTCGGCGAGCGCGTGTACGTCGACCCGGCCTGCACGATCATCGGCGATGTCGAACTGGCCGATGACGTGTCGGTGTGGCCGGGCACGGTCATCCGTGGCGACGTCAACCATGTCCGCATCGGCGCCCGCACCAACGTGCAGGACGGCACCATCATCCACGTCAGCCACCACAGCCCGTACAACAAGGCCGGCTACCCGACCCTGATCGGCGAAGGCGTGACCGTCGGCCACGGCTGCATCATCCACGCCTGCAGCATCGGCGATTACAGCCTGATCGGCATGGGCGCCTGCATCCTCGATGGTGCCCGGGTCGAGCGCCACGGCTTCGTCGGCGCCGGTGCGGTGGTCGGTCCGGGCAAGGTGGTGGGCGAAGGGGAACTGTGGGTGGGCAACCCGGCCCGTCCCGTCCGTATGCTGAGCGACAGGGAAATCGAATCGCTGCACTACTCGGCCGACCACTACGTGCGGTTGAAGGCCGAGTACCTGGGCTGAAGCCGCTTCGTCGGTCGCCGGGCTCTGCTACAGTCTGGGCCCGACCAGGAACCGTCGAGACCCCCATGCCTGTGGCTGCACGCCGGAGAGGACTCCAGCGCCCACATCCGGGGCCATCGCTCTGATGGCCACGCCAATGCTCGATACCTACCGCGAGGTGGTAACGCCGGAAGGCGTGCCGCTGCAGTTGCCCGCGGCCGGTCCGATGCCGCGTGCGCTGGCCTGGCTGATCGACGTGGGCGTGCGTTTCGGGGCGCTGACCGCGCTGTCCATTCCGCTGGCCCTGCTCGACGAGTTCGGCCGTGGCCTGTACCTGGCGCTGATGTTCCTGCTGATGTGGGCCTACCCCATCGTCTGCGAAGCGCTGTGGGGCTGCACCCTGGGCAAGCGCGTGCTCGGTCTGCGCGTGCTGGCGCAGGACGGCGCGCCGGTGGGCTGGATGGCCTCGATCACCCGCAACCTGCTGCGTACCGTGGACATGCTGCCGTTCGGGTATGCCCTCGGCCTGGTCACCAGTCTGTTCGACCCCCATGGACGCCGACTGGGTGACCTGGTGGCCGGCACGATGGTGGTGCATGCACCGCTGCACTACCTGGCACCGCCGGCCACCATCGACAGCGTGATGGCCCCGCCGCAGCCGCTGCGCCCGGAAGAGCAGGCCGCGGTGATGGCCTTCGCCGAACGTGCGCCGCGGCTGTCGCCCGCGCGCCAGCAGGAACTGGCCACGCTTGCCGAGCCGCTGACCCGCGCGTCCGGCCAGGTCGGCGTGCTGCGCCTGTACGCCATGGCCAACTGGCTGCTGGGCCGGCGATGAAGCAGGAACAGTTCGTCGCGCGCCATCAGCAGGAATGGCATGACCTGGAGCAATGGCTGCAGCACCGCGCGGGTGCCTCGCGCCGGCGCCGGCGCGCGCCGGGCGCGGACGAGGCCGGCGATACCAGCTTCCCGCAGCGCTACCGGCGGCTGTGCCAGCAGTTGGCGCTGGCCCGCGAGCGCGGCTACAGCCCGCAGCTGGTGCAGCGCCTGCAGCAGCTGATGCAGCGCGGACACGGCGTGCTGTACCGCACGCCACCCACGCGCTGGCGCCGTGCCCTCGAGTTCCTTGTCGCCGACTTCCCGCTGCTGGTGCGCAGCCAGGCGCGCAGCATGTGGGCGGCGCTGGCGATGTTCGCGGCGCCGGCGCTGGCCTGCTTCGTGCTGGTCCAGCTGTATCCGGACGCCATCCATCTGTTGATGGACAACGGCCAGATCGCCGAGATGGAGCGCATGTACGACCCATCGGCCGAACGGCTGGGCCGCGACAGCGGCACCGACTGGATGATGTTCGGCTACTACATCATGAACAACATCAGCATCGCCCTGCGCACGTTTGCCAGCGGCCTGCTGGCCGGGCTGGGCACGCTGCTGGTGCTGCTGTTCAACGGCATCACCATCGGCGCGGTCGCCGGCCACCTGCAGCACGTCGGTCACGGGGGGCCGTTCTGGCGCTTCGTGGTCGGCCACGGCGCATTCGAACTGACCGCGATCGTGATTGCCGGCGGCGCCGGCCTGCAGCTGGGCATGAAGCTGCTGGCCCCGGGCCGCCGCCGGCGCCTGGACGCGCTGGTCGAAGGCGGTCGCATCGGCGCACGGCTGTGCCTCGGCGTGGCGTTCATGCTGCTGCTGGCCGCGTTCGTGGAAGCCTTCTGGTCGTCCATCGCCGAGATCCCGGCGTGGCTGAAGTTCAGCGTCGCCGGCGTGTTGTGGAGCGGCGTGCTGCTGTGGCTGTGGCGCGGTGGACGTGGAGCCGGCCATGCGGATTGACCATCTGGACGTGGTCCTGCGCGCACGCAGCGGCTGGGAAGCGATGGAGCTGGGCAGCGCCCTCGCCCGTCGCCATGCACGCGCGGTGTGGGGCAGCTGGCTGCTGGCCAGTGCGCCGCTGTTCGTGCTGTTCAACGCGCTGGCCGGATGGCTGGATGCCTACGGCTGGGCCTTGCTGGCGATGTGGTGGTGCAAGCCGTTGTTCGAGCGTGCCCCGCTGTACGTGCTGTCGCGCGGCATCTTCGGCGAACGGGTCGGCCCGCTCGCGGCGCTGCGCGCGCAGCGGCACTGGGGTGGCAGCGGGTTCTGGGGTTACCTGGGCTGGCGCCGCTTCAGCGGCCTGCGCAGCCTGTGCCTGCCGGTCAACCTGCTGGAGGGCAACGCGCCGGCCCAGCGCGGCCCGCGCCGCCGGGCGGTCGCTGCCGGAGCCGCCGGCCCTGCTCTGGTGCTGGCCTTCATCTGCCTGCTGTTCGAGCTGGTGCTGGTGGTGGGCGCCATCGCCGCCGTCTTCCTCTTCATTCCGCTGGACCTGCTGCCCGAATCCTGGCGCGCGGCCTGGGCCATGGTCAGCGTCGACATGCCGGGGTGGGCCAAGCTCGGCCTCAACCTGCTGTGCTGGCTGGCCGCGGCGCTGATCGGTCCGTTCTACGTCGGCGCCGGCTTTGGCCTGTACTTGAACCGCCGTACGCAGATGGAAGCCTGGGATGTGGAGATCGCCCTGCGCCGCCTGCGCGAACGCCTGTTGCCGGTCGCATCGTCGCTGCTCGTGCTGCTGTGCCTGACACTGCCGCTGGCACCGGCGCAGGCACAGGACACCTTCCCTGCCGCCAGCGGAACCGACGCGGACACGACCGACGCAGCGGACGACACGGATGCCGACACCGCCACGGCCGAGAACGACCCGGCCAACACGCCCGCGGTGATCTTCGGCGACCGCGCGGTGGACACTGCCGGTTTCCGCCAGGCGGTGAACCGCGCCTACGAAGACCCGCTGCAGCGGCCGGTGCGTGAGATCACGCGGTGGAAGGCCATTGAAGACGGCACGGAAAAGAAGGACGGGAAGAAGGAACTGAAGAAGGACAGCACGGCCAGCAGCGACCGGCGCGCGCGCCGCAGTGGCCAGCTCTGGCTGGCGCGCCTGGCCGAATGGGGCCTGTGGGGCCTGCTCGGGGTGCTGGTGCTGGTCCTGCTGCTGAGCGCGCGGCTGTGGCTGCCGTGGCTGCGCGGGTCGGGCCGGCGCAAGGCAGCCACGGCACCGACGGTCAGCGAAGAACGGGTGGAGCTGCCGGTGGTGCTGCCGCCGGACGTAGCCACCCAGGCCGGGCTGCTGTGGGATCAGGGGCGCCCGCGGCAGGCCCTGGCCCTGCTCTACCGCGCCAGCGTCCGCACCCTGGTCGAGCGCACCGGCATCGTATTGCCGCCGGGTGCCACCGAAGCACAGTGCCTGCGCGCGTCACGACGCCTGCCCGACGCCGGCGACCGTGAACTGTTCGCGCGCATCGTGCGCATGTGGCAGTACGCGGCCTACGGTGGCCGCCTGCCGGTTCGCGATGACTTCGATGCGCTGGCCACGGCGCTGCGCCAGCAGTTCGGGTGGCAGGCATGAGCCCGCGGCTGTTCTGGTCGCTGCTGCTGGGGGCACTGGTCCTGCTCGGGGTGCCACTGACGATCCTGTTCCTGCGCACCCACGAACGGGTGACCGAGACGCTGGTGCTGCCGCCCCGCGGCGAAGCCAGCTACAACCCGTTGTACGTGCTGGGCCAGGCACTGCGTGCCGACGGCATCGCGGTGCAGTCGCGGCAGCGGCTGGAGCTGGCGCAGATGCCGCTGGCCGCCACCGACACGCTGGTGCTGCTGCAGGACACGCGTGATCTGCCGCCGCGCACCGCGCAGGCGCTGCTGCAGTGGGTGGAAGGCGGTGGCCATCTGCTGGTGCGCACGCAGCCACCGGGCAAGGACGATGCCAGCAGCACGCAGGGCCCGCTGCTGGACCGCCTGGGCGTCGACAGCCTGTTCCACGACAGCGCGTGCCAGCCTTTCCACGTCGTTGATGATCCCAGCCACGTGGAGTTCTGTGGCGGCCGCCGCTTCACCCTGGGCTTCGGCGCCAGTGCGCAGGCCGAACGGCGCTGGGGCGGCAGCGAAGGGCTGGTGTTCGCGCGCCTGCGGCATGGCAAGGGCCGCGTCGACGTACTGGCGGACATGGAGGTGATGCGCGGTGAGGGCGCTTCCGCGCTGATCAAGCGGCGCCCGGTCAGCGCCGATGCGGTGGCCCGCGACGGCCTGCATGATCTCTCGCATCGCGATCTGACCCGCCACCTGCTGGACCCGAACTACGGCCGCGGCACGGTCTGGCTGGTATACGGCGGTCGCCCGCCCTCGCTGGCGGCACGCATCTTCCATCAGGGCTGGCCGCTGTGGGCGCCCCTGCTGCTGGCGATCCTGGGCTGGCTGTGGGCGCGCTCGCAGCGCTTCGGCAGCCTGCTGCCTTCGCCGGCAGTCGAACGCCGCTCGCTGCTGGAACACGTGCGCGCCAGTGGCGAACTGCTGCTGCGTTTCGGCCACGGCGCGCGCCTGTACCACGCCGTGCAGGCGCTGTTCCTGCACCGGCTGCGGCTGCGCGCGCCGCTGGCTGCCGCGCTGGACGGCGACGCCCGCGACCAGGCCATCGCCGACCTGCTGGGGTGGCCCCGCAGCCGCGTCGGCAGTGCACTCACTCCACCGTCGCCCCATGATTCCTCCGCCCTGCGCGAGCGTATCCGCTTGCTGCTCCAGATGAGATCCCTGCTATGACCGATGCTCCTGAGCTTCCAGCGGCCGCAGCCGCCCGCCTGATCGAACGCGTCGATGCCATCCGCGACGCGGTCGGCCGCGCGTTCATCGGCCAGGCCGACGTGCTCGACCAGATCCTGGTGGCGCTGCTCGCCGGTGGTCACGTGCTGATCGAAGGCGTGCCCGGGCTGGGCAAGACGCTGCTGGTGCGTGCGTTGGCCCAGGCGCTGGAGCTGGACTACGGCCGCGTGCAGTTCACACCGGACCTGATGCCCAGCGATGTCAGCGGGCATGCGGTGTACGACCCGAAGAGCGAGAGCTTCAAGATCCGTCGCGGTCCGGTGTTCACCAACCTGCTGCTGGCCGACGAGATCAACCGTGCCCCGGCCAAGACCCAGTCGGCACTGCTGGAAGTGATGCAGGAAGGCCAGGTCACCATCGAAGGCAAGGCGTTCACCCTGGCGCCGCCGTTCATGGCCCTCGCCACGCAGAACCCGCTGGAGCAGGAAGGCACCTACCCGCTGCCGGAAGCGCAGCTGGACCGGTTCCTGCTGAAGGTGCTGATCGATTACCCGCAGCTGGACGATGAGAAGCGCATGGTCGCGGCGATCACCAGCGGCCGTGCCGCCAGTGATTTCGATCTGAGCCAGGTACCCCGCGTGCTCGGTGCCGGCGAGCTGCTGGCGCTGCAGCAGGCCACGGCAGCGATTACCGTCGATGATGAAGTCATCGATTACGCGGTGCGTATCGTGGCCGCGACCCGGCAGTGGCCGGGCATCGCCGTCGGTGCCGGCCCGCGTGGCAGCATCGCGCTGGTGCGTGCCTCGCGCGCGCAGGCCGTGCTGGCCGGCCGCGACTTCGTCACCCCCGACGATGTGCGTGACATCGCACGGCCTGCGCTGCGCCACCGCATCGCGCTGGCCCCGGAACTGCAGATCGAAGGCCAGGATGCCGACGACGTGCTGGGTGCGCTGCTGGCCAAGGTGGAAGCACCGCGCCGATGAGGCCGGCGCCGCTGCTGCTGGCGTTGCTGCTGGCCTGGGCTGCCCTGGGCGGGCTGGTGCTGGGCGGGCTGCTGCCACGCTGGAGCTGGGTGCTGGCCGCACTGGCCATTGCCGTGCCTGCGTTGATGGATCTGTGGCGGCAGGCGCGGCGCGCATCGCCACAGGTGCAGCGCGAACTGCCCGAAGCGCTGGCGCTGGGCGTGCGCCGCGACGCCGCGCTGCGGCTGCAGGCGGACGCGCCGATGACGGTGCAGGTGTTCGACCTGGTGCCCGGCGGCTGGCCGCTGCAATCGCTGCCGCAGCGCGTGCGCCTGCAGGCCGGCAGCGCCTCCACCGTGCACTATCACCTGCAGCCGCTGCAGCGCGGTCACTTCCGCTTCGAGGGCGTGCACCTCCGCATGCGCTCGCCGTGGCGCCTGTGGTGGCAGCAGCGCACGCTGCCGCCGGCGCTGGACGTACGCGTCTATCCGAACTTCGTGCCGCTCACCCGCTTCGCACTGTTCAGTGCCGACCAAGCCTCGCGGCTGGTGGGCGCGCACGTGAAGCGCCGCCGCGGCGAAGGCACCGATTTCCACCAGATGCGCGAATACCGCATCGGTGACAGCCTGCGCCAGCTCGACTGGAAGGCCACCGCACGCGCGCGCAAGCTGATCTCGCGCGAGTACCAGGACGAAAAGAACCAGCAACTGCTGCTGATGCTCGACAGCGGGCGGCGCATGCTGGCCAGCGAAGGCGGACTCTCGCACTTCGACCATGCCTTGAATGCCTCGCTGGTGGTGGCCTACCTGGCGCTGCGCCAGGGCGATGCCGCCGGCCTGTTCGCCGCCGGTGGCGAACGCCGCTGGGTGGCGCCACAACGCGGCATGGGCACCGTGGAGCACCTGCTGCGCGCCAGCTATGACCTGCAGCCACGCGCGGTGGCCACCGATTACCTGGCCGCCGCCACCGAAGTGTCGCTGCGCCAGCGCCGGCGTGCGCTGGTGATGCTGGTCAGCAACGTGCGCGATGAAGACATCGAGGATCTGCTGGCGGCCGTGCGCCTGCTGCAACGACGCCACCTGGTGTGCGTGGCCAGCCTGCGCGAACGCGAGCTGGAGGGCGCGCTCGACGGCGAGATACAGACGGTGGAAGAGGCGGCGCAGGCCGGCGCCGCGGCACTGTACCTGCAGCAGCGGACGCAGGCGCACGACGCGCTGCGCGCCGAGAAGGTGATGGTGCTGGACGTGACCGCCGACGCCCTGCCCGCCGCGCTGGTGGAGCGCTACCTGGCGGTGAAGCGCGAAGGTCTGCTGTAAGCGGTAGCCGCGACCGCTGCGCTCGCCGGGCATGGCCCGGCGCTACCGATGCACGCGCCGCGGGCTCCCGGGGCCGGGCGCTATCCGTGCAACAGCCGCCGTTGCAACCGCTCCAGCGAGCGCTGCAGCAGCACCCGGTTGCGCGCCAGCTTCATCCACTGCGGCAGCCGCGAGAACATCGAACGATGATGCCCGCTGCTTTCGCGCAGCGTGGCCATGGCGTAATCGTGCAGCGCCTGCAGGTGCTCGGCGTTGTACGCCCACAGCAGGCCTGCGCGGGTGGGCTCCACCAGGTACAGCGGCAGGCCGAAATGCGGATCGGCTGGCTCGGCATCCCGCAACGGGGCGGCGCTGACCTTCACCTCACTGCTGCGCCCGCACTGCGCGCACCTGGCTGGCAGCGCTTCGGGCACGGGGAGGGACGCGGCAGGCCGCCGCTGATGCACGCGTACCCATTGGTGGCCACAGTAGCCGCACGGGCGGCGGCCATCGATACGCACCGCGCCCACCCAGGCTCCGCTGTCCAGCACTGCGCTGCAGCCGGTGCAACGGAAGCGCGCGGTCCAGCGATAGGGCTGCCAGCTGGCAAGCACCCACCCCGGTGCAGCGCAGCGGTGACAGCGCACAGCCACACGCCCGGCGAAGGCATGCAGCCCGCTGCCATCATCAACGTGCCGCCCCGCCGCCGGCGTGGCTCGCCCGCGACGGCGCAGCGGGCGGCGCAGGGCCATCAGACGTAGATCCGCGTCGGCGCCTCGTCGACGATCGCGTGTGGCACGAAGCGCGCGCTGTCACGGGTGATCGCGCTGTCGTCTTCGCGGATGCCGATGCCGCAGGCGTGGTCACCCACCACCCAGCTGCCGATCAGTGGGTAGCCGCCGTCGAAGCGGGTGAGCGGGTGCGCGCGCTGGATGATGGCCGGGCCGTCATAGGGCCCGTCGCTGCGCTGGGTACTGCCATCGGCCAGGTGCATCTCGATGTTGGCGCCTTCGCGCGAGAACAGCGGCTTGCGCACCCAGCCCGAGGCCAGCGTGCTGCCGTCGTCGAAGTGCGCTTCCAGCAGGTTCGGATGGCCGACGTTGCGCTGCCACAGCAGTGGCAGGATGCCCTTGTTGCTCAGCACCGCCTTCCACGCCGGTTCCAGCAGCTGCACGCCCGAGCCCGGCAGCGCGCGGCCGAATTCCTCGGCCATCAGGTCTTCCAGCGGGTACAGCTTGAACAGCGTGCCGATCACCGAATCATCCAGCGCGGTGAAGCGGCCGTCCTCGGACAGGCCGATGTCCTCGATGGCGATGGCCTGGCCGTGCAGGCCGGCCTGCGCGGCGCAGTCACGCAGGTAGTCGACGGTGCCGCGATCCTCTTCCGAGCTGCCCACCGCGCTGAAGTACAGCGGCGGAGGCAGCTGCCCGGCCAGTGCGCCGAAGCGCTCCACCAGCGCCTCATGGATGGCGTTGAACTGGTCGGCGTGCTGCGGCAGGCGGCCGGCGTTGCGCTGGTCCTCCAGCCACTGCCACTGGAAGAAGCTGGCCTCGAACAGGGAGGTCGGCGTGTCGTAGTTCAGTTCGTACAGCTTGGCCGGGCCGCTGCCGTCATAGGCCAGGTCCAGGCGCCCGTACAGGTGCGGCTGGCGCTGACGCCAGCTGTCGGCAATCCAGTCGCGGTAATGGGCGGGGATCGCCAGCTGGTCCATCAGGCGCTCGCTGGCGATCACATCGCCAACAAGATCCAGCGCCATCTGGTGCAGCTCGGCGCTGGGGTCTTCGATGTCCTGTTCGATCTGGCGCAGGGTGAACGCGTAGTACGCGCGTTCATCCCAGTACGGCTGGCCGTCGATGGTGTGGAAGCGGAAACCGGCTTCCTCCGCGCGCGCCCGCCACTGGGCGCGCTCGGCAATACGGATACGTTGCATGGGTCGCTCAGCCGCCGATGCTGCTGCCGCTGCGGCGTGCGCTGGTGCTGCCGAAGCCGCTGCGGCTGGCGGTCACCGCACGGTTCGGCTCGCTGGTGACCGGCGCCAGGCCGGCCTTGCCGGCGCCGATGCCACTGGCGGTGTTCAGGCCACCGGTACCGCCCGGCGCCGGGCGCGCCCAACCGGCGCTCTTGTCCTGGTACGCCGGTGCCGACGCCGGCGCCTGCGGGGCCAGGCCACCGCGGTTGCTCAGCATCTGCGACATGAAGAAACCCATCATCATCGGACCGATGAAGGAGGTACCGGCCGAGGTGTGCTGCTGCACGCACTGCTCAGGCTTGTAATCCTTCTCGCAGGCTTCCTTGCTGGCGTACTTCGGCGCCGCATCGGCGGCCTGCTTCTGCGCTTCGGCAAAGGCGTTGCGGCACGAGGACGGATCGCCGGTCGCCTCGGTACAGGCTTCCACCGAGGTGTACAGACCTTCCTGCACCTGCACCTGTTCGTCCTTCTGGCAGGCGGTGAACAGCAGGGGGGCGGCGCTCATCAACAGCAGCGCGGTGGTGCGGGAACGCTTCATGGCGTCATGCCTCGGAGTCGGATCAATGCCCCAATGATGCCAAATCCCGGCCATCAACCGGAATCGGCAAAGTGGGAAAGATGAACGGACTTTCATCTTTGCCGCCCCCGGTAGACCCGGGCCATGCCCGGCGAGCGCAGCGGCGGCGTCGCGACGGGGCGGGCGCGTCCGGATCCCGCCGGACATGGTCCGGCGCTACCGCACTGCGGCCCGGTGGTTGCAGCAGCAACCGAAAAAATTGGCCATGATCGGGCGACCCCCACGTTGTACGGCCCGCCCGTTCCGCCAGCCATGCCTGAATACCGCTCCCGCACCTCCACCGCCGGCCGCAACATGGCCGGCGCCCGCGCGCTGTGGCGCGCCACCGGCATGAAGGATGGCGACTTCCACAAGCCGATCGTCGCCATCGCCAACTCGTTCACCCAGTTCGTGCCCGGCCACGTGCACCTGAAGGACCTCGGCCAGCTGGTCGCGCGCGAGATCGAACAGGTCGGCGGCGTCGCCAAGGAATTCAACACCATCGCCGTGGACGACGGCATCGCCATGGGCCACGACGGCATGCTGTACTCGCTGCCCAGCCGCGAGATCATCGCCGACTCGGTGGAATACATGGTCAACGCGCACTGCGCCGACGCGCTGGTGTGCATTTCCAACTGCGACAAGATCACCCCCGGCATGCTGATGGCCGCGCTGCGCCTGAACATCCCGGTGGTGTTCGTCTCCGGCGGGCCGATGGAAGCGGGCAAGACCAAGCTGTCCGAGCACAAGCTGGACCTGGTCGATGCGATGGTCATCGCCGCCGATGCTACCGCCAGCGACGAAAAGGTCGCCGAGTTCGAGCGCAGCGCGTGCCCGACCTGCGGTTCGTGCTCGGGCATGTTCACCGCCAACTCGATGAACTGCCTGACCGAAGCACTGGGCCTGTCGCTGCCCGGCAACGGCTCCACCCTGGCCACCCACGCCGACCGCGAGCAGCTGTTCCTGCGCGCCGGCCGCTTGATCGTCGAGCTGTGCCACCGCTGGTACGGCGGCGAGGAAGCAAGCGCGCTGCCGCGTGGCATCGCCACCCAGGCCGCGTTCGCCAATGCGATGACCCTGGACATCGCCATGGGCGGTTCCACCAACACCATCCTGCACCTGCTGGCTGCCGCGCAGGAAGCCGGCGTGGACTTCGACCTGACCCACATCGATGCGCTGTCGCGGCGCGTGCCGCAGCTGTGCAAGGTGGCGCCGAACACGCCCAGGTACCACATGGAAGACGTGCACCGCGCGGGCGGCGTGTACGGCATCCTCGGCGAACTGGCGCGTGGCGGCCTGCTGGATACCAGCGTGCCGACCGTGCACAGCCGCACCCTGGCCGATGCCATCGAGCGCTGGGACGTGGCGGTCAGCAGCGAATCCAGCGTGCACGACTTCTTCCGTGCCGGCCCGGCCGGCATCCCCACCCAGGTGGCTTTCAGCCAGGCCACCCGCTGGCCCACGCTGGACGTGGACCGCGCCGAAGGCTGCATCCGCAGCGTCGCGCACGCCTATTCGGCCGAAGGCGGCCTGGCCGTGCTGCGCGGCAACCTGGCCGTCGATGGCTGCGTGGTGAAGACCGCCGGCGTGGATGAATCCATCCATGTCTTCGAAGGCAGCGCGCGCGTGTTCGAGAGCCAGGACGCGGCGGTGGCCGGCATCCTCGCCGACCAGGTGCGGCCGGGCGACGTGGTGGTGATCCGCTACGAAGGCCCGAAGGGCGGTCCGGGCATGCAGGAAATGCTCTACCCCACCAGCTACCTGAAATCGAAGGGGCTGGGCAAGCAGTGCGCGCTGCTGACCGACGGTCGTTTTTCCGGCGGCACCTCGGGCCTGTCGATCGGCCACGTCTCGCCGGAAGCCGCCAGCGGCGGCACCATCGGCCTGGTGGAAGACGGCGACCGCATCCGCATCGACATCCCTGCGCGCCGCATCGACCTGCTGGTGGACGACGCCACTCTGGCCCAGCGCCGCGCCGATGCCGACGCGCGTGGCTGGAAGCCGCGTGAAGCGCGCCCGCGCAAAGTCACCAGCGCGCTGAAGGCCTACGCGCTGCTCGCCACCAGCGCCGACAAGGGTGCCGTGCGCAACACTGCGCTGCTGGGCGATTGAGGGGCCGTGGGGTCGGACCCCTTTCGCAGCATGGGCTCTGACCCCGATCCGCGCCATCAGCAGTAAGGTAGGACGAAACACCGACACGGAGGTTGTGATGAATCTGCTTTCGCTTGCCCTGGCCGCTGCTCTGGGCACGGGCGCCGAGCCGCCGAAGGCACCGCACTGCCGATACGACCGCGATGCGATGCTGGCCATGGAACCGGAGGCATTCGACCAGGATCTGCAGGGCGGCTGGCGCCCGCTGGCCGACCGCGGCTGCCACCGCGAGGCGGCGGACCTGCTGACTGCGTACGCCGCGCAGCCCAAGGCCGCAGGCAGGACCATCATCCTCTGGCATGCAGGCCAGATGCGCGCCGAGGCCGGACAGTACCCGCAGGCGATTGCGCTGATGCAGCGCACCTACAAGCCCAAGGACACCGATCCCGGCTACTGGAACGCGTACGTGGACGGCACGATCGCCTTCCTGCAGCGCGACCGTGCGGCGCTGGAAAGGGCGCGTGCAGCCCTGATTGCGATTCCCACGCCGGAGCAGATCGCCGGGGCGCTGAAGGATGGGCGCTATCACTTCACCACCGCCGGCGGGCAGAAGGTGGATGCGCCGTGGCCGCCCAACCTGGACGTGCTGGATGGCTTCCTGCGCTGCTTTGATCGCGATTACCACACTGCGATGGGCAACCAGGCCTGCCGGAATCCGGAAGGCGGTTGAGGCGCTTCGCCGGGCATGGCCCGGCGCTACCTTCTGATCGTCAGCCGATGCTGCGCTTGAACGGCGGCAGCGCGTCGATGATGCGCTTGCCGTAGCGACGGGTCAGCAGCCGCGAATCGAGGATGATCACCCGGCCGGTGTCGGTGGACGTGCGGATCAGGCGGCCGGCGAACTGGGTGAGCGTGCGCAGCGCATGCGGAATCGCGATCAGGTTGAAGGCGTTCAGCCCACGCGCTTCCACCCACTCGCTCAGGGTGGCGGTCTGCGGATCGGTGGGCACTGCGAACGGCACCTGGGTGATGACCACCGTGGTGCAGGCCTCGCCGGGAAGATCCAGGCCTTCGCCGAACGAGTTCAGGCCGAACAGCACCGAGCCCTCCCCGGCAGCCACGCGCCGCAGGTGCTCGTCGATCAGGCGCGTCTTGGACATCTCGCCCTGCACCAGCACCTGCTTGCGCTTGGCCGCGGGCATCAGCCCGGCCACCTTCTCCATCTTCCAGCGCGAGGTGAACAGCACCATCGAGCCCTTGGACCAGTCCAGCTCCCTGCCGATGTAGCGCGCCACTTCGCGCGGGTGGCCTTCGCGGTCATCCGGGGTGACCGGAAACGGCGGCACGATCAGCTCGGCCTGGTTGGGCAGGTCGAACGGCGACGACAGTGAGACCATCTCGGCGGTTTCGGGGATGCCATTGTCGATCGCCAGCGACTGGAAATCGCCGCCGCCGGTCAGCGTGGCCGAGGTCATCACCACCGAATCCACTTCATCCCACAGCAGCTTGCGCAGCACGTGCGCGGCCGACACCGGCGAGCCGTGCAGCACCAGGTCGCCGTCGCGGGTGGCGGTGACCCAGCGCGCCATCGGCGGTGCGCCGTCCTTGTCTTCGCGGCGCCAGACCTGCCACAGGTTGTACTGCTGCTCGATCATTTCCAGCGCCATGCCCAGGTTGCGCTGCAGGCGCTCGCGCGCCGGATCGTCGGGCTTGCCCTTGGCCACCTGCGCGGTGGCCGCATGGGCCCAGTTGTAGAGGCTGCGGGTATCGTCGGCCAGCGCTTCGATCGGCGCGCGCCAGGCCTCGGGCAGGCGGCCGTTGGCGGCGCGCCACATCGGTTCCTCGTCGGCCGGGGCCGGCATCCACACCGCTTCGACGTGGTCGCGGAACGCACGCAGTTGCTTGCTGACGTTGCTGGCCACGTCGATGGCCTCGTTCGGCAGCAGGTTGCCGAGCCGATCCTTGTCCACCGCGCGGTAGGCGCCGGCGATCAGGATCTGCAGGCGGCCGGTGCGTTTGGCCATCTCGTCCAGCGCCAGGCTGGCGGCGCCCTGGTCGATCGCCACGTTGCCGACGTGGTGGCCTTCATCCAGTACCAGCAGCATGTCCGACGGCGCGGCGATCATCGGCTGGCCGTTGTCGCTGTCACCAATGGACAGCGCCGACAGCAGCAGCGCGTGGTTGGTGACCACGATCTGTGCATCGCGCACGGTGTTGCGCGAGCGCAGCACCGCGCACTGTGCCGAATAGGCGCAGCGGCGCCCTGCACAGCCCGAGGCCGGCGTGGTGATGCGGCTGCGCAGGCCGGGGCTGATCGTCTCCGGCGCATTGTCGATGTCGCCGTCCCAGCTGCCGCTGGTGAAGGCCACCGTGAGCCGCTTGGCGATGTCCATCTCGATCGGTGCCAGCGGCCGGTCGAACAGCGGCTGCTCGTCGTCGAACATGCCGTTCTGTGCGCCCTCGCCATGCGCTTCGGCGGCATTGCGCGTGCACAGGTAGCGGGTGCGGCCCTTGGCCAGCGCCACGGTCGCCTCCAGGCCGGTGGCCTTGAGGAAGTTCGGGATATCGCGCTCGACCAGCTGCGACTGCAGGGCCACGGTGCCGGTGCTGATCACCAGCTTCTTCTTGCTGGCCAGGGCAATCGGCACGCCCGCGGTCAGGTAGCCCAGACTCTTGCCGACGCCGGTCGGTGCCTCGACCACGCCAACGCCGCCGCTGGTGGACAGCGCGCGCGACACCACGCCGATCATCTGGCTCTGCGAGCGGCGGGTGGAGAAGCCGGGGGTGTTGGCCTGCAGCGTGGTGTACGCCTTGCGGATCGCATCCTTCAGGGCGTCATCGAGCTTGCGCGGGGCGGCGACGGTTTCGGTCACGCCAGTAGCTACCGTAGCGGGGTCAGGCCGGTCATTGTCGCATGCTGGACCGGCCGGACCGGGGCGACGGCGCTGAACGGAGTCAGCGGCGTCGGGGGTTGGCGCTCATGGGCTGGGCGCAGCGCCGCAGCCAAGGCAGATGCGCAAGCCCATCACGGGTCGCGCCGGGCCGTGCCCGGCGGCTTGATCGGGACCGCTGCGCTCGCCGGGCATCGCCCGGCGCTACCGGGTGGGAGGCGTCGGCGCGGCCGGACGTTGGCGCAGCATCCGCACCAGCGCCCAGACCAGCAGCACGATGCCGATGGCATCGAACATGGCCAGTGCGAAGTGAACCACGCCCAGCACCATGCTCAGGCCCGACATCGCGCTGAAATCCCCCTGGCTGACCATCCACATCGGCACCAGGCCGGCCAGTAGGCTGCCGATGCTGGCAGCCAGCAGCAGCAGCAGGCCGACCAAGGCGCCGGTGCGGGCCGGATCGCGCGGCGCGCCCAGCACCCAGACCAGGCCGACGCAGAGCGCGATCAGCACCGGCAGGCGCACGCCGACCATGGTCAGCACGGTCATCATCAAGGCCTGGGTATCCATCGATCAGTCCTGGCCGGCGAAGGCACCGGCACCGGCGCGCAGCTGCTGGTAGACCTCGTCGGTCTGCGGGCGCACGCCATGCCACTGCAGGAAACTTTCAGCGGCCTGCTCGACCAGCATGCCCAGGCCATCGACGGTGTTGCGGCACTGGGCGGCGCGCGCCCAGGCCAGGAACGCGATGGACGCCTCGCCATAGTTCAGGTCCACCGCGGTGGTCATCGAATTGACCAGCGACAGCGGCAGCTTGAATTCGGCATCGCGGTCACGGCCCGCCGACGTGGCGTTGAGGATCAGTTCGAAATCGCCGAGGTCGCGCAGGTCGTCCCAGTAGCGGCTGAGCGCACGGCCCGGTTCGCCCATCGCGTCGATCAGCTCGTCGGCGCGCTCCGGGGTGCGGTTGACCACCACCAGCTCGGTGATGCCGGCATCCAGCAGCGCCGGTGCAACGCTGCGCGCCGAACCGCCGGCGCCGAGCAGCAGCACGCGGCGACCGCGCAGGTCCAGGCTGTGGCGGTCGGTGAGGTCGCGCACCAGGCCGATGCCATCGGTGGTGTCGCCGTGCCAGCGATCGCCCTTGCGCAGCAGCGTGTTGACCGAACCGGCGCGGCGCGCGCGCGCGGTCAGCGTGGTGCACACCGAAAACGCGGCCTCCTTGTGCGGCGAGGTGACATTGGCGCCGACGCCACCTTCGGCGGCGAACGCCTCCAGCCCTGCCAGGAATGCCTCCGGGGCCAGGTCGAGCGCGCGATAGTCGATCGCGATGCCTTCCTGGCGACCGAACGCGGCATGGATCTGCGGCGACTTCGAGTGGGCAACGGGGTGTCCGAAGACGGCGTAACGGTCGGTCATGGAATCCTCAAGCTGGCTAGACTGGTGCTCTTTCGTGCATGGACCTGGATGATGCGTATCGCCCCGACCCTGCTGGTGCTCGCCGCCAGTCTACTCTCTGCCCCGGTGGCGATGGCGTTGAACGAGTACGGCATCGAAGGCATGGGCGTGGTCTCCAGCCGTGCCGATGAAGGCCGCGCGACGATCAGCGCCGACGGCCAGCGCATCGTCTTCGCCCGGCGCGGCGAGGCCGGCTGGGCCCTGTGGCAGGCGCGCCTGGCCGACGGCCGCTGGCAGGACGCGCAGGCGCTGCCGCTCACCATGGTCGGGGATGCACGCGATCCGTACTTCAGCCGCGATGGCCGCTGGCTGCTGTTCGCCGCGGGCCGCGAGGGGCAGCTGGCACTGTACCGCGCGGCGGTGACCGCCGATGGCCGCCTCGGCACGCCACAGCCGATGGCCGGCAGCGGCGGCCGCGCCGAACGCGGCCCAGCCCTGAGCGTGGACGGACGCTGGCTGCTGTTCGCCCGCCAGCAGGGCCGTGGTGCCGGCTGGGACCTGTTCGTGGCGGCACTGGACGCCCACGGGGCGCGCGGGCCGGCGGTGGCGCTGACCGCGCTGAACAGCGCCGCCGATGAAACCGATGGCGACTGGCTCGGCAGCGGCGGTGCCGTGGCCTTCAGCCGCGGCAGCGGCGAAACCGCGCAGGTCTGGACCAGTCAGTGCGCATGGACCGGCGCGGGCGCGCAGCCGCTGGCCCTGTCGTTCAACCAGGACAGCGGCTGGACGGCGGCGCCGGTACTCGACAACGCCAAGCCCGGCGAGATGATGGTGGCCAGCAGCGCGGCCAGGGCGCCGCGCGCCGGCGGCGTGGATGTGTACCGGCTGGCGGTGCCGAAGGTGACCCCGGTGGCCGGGTGCCTCCCGCAGGCAACACCGGCCACGGTAGGCGACGCCCCGTAGCTCCACGCCGCGCGCGGAGGCAACGCCAGCAACACGCGGTCAGCGCGACAGCACCTTGGCGCGCTGCTGCTCGTACTCCACTTCACTCAGCTGGCCGTTGTCCTTGCGCCGGTTCAGCGCCGCCAGCTCGGCCTGCACGCTCTGCGGCAGGGCCTGCTCACGGGCGACCCGCGCGGCGGCGGACAGCTGTTCCGGCGGACGCCGCGCGGCCCGCCACGCGGCCACGAACACGGCAACGATGATGGCCCCGAACAGCAGTGTGCCGGCGCCCCAGATCAGCCATTGCATCCAGCCCATTTCGGGTCCCATTGCCTGTTCCTCCGTCCGTCGTGGCCGCTATTGTCAGCGTTCGCGCAACCAGCGCGCCACCTGCGGCGCGAAATAGGTCAGCACGCCATCGGCGCCGGCACGCTTGAAGCCCAGCAGCGATTCCAGCACGCAGGCGCGCTCGTCCAGCCAGCCGTTGGCGAAGGCGGCCTTCATCATCGCGTACTCGCCACTGACCTGGTAGGCGAAGGTCGGCACGCCGAAGGTCTCTTTCACCCGGCGCACCAGGTCCAGGTAGGGCATGCCCGGCTTGACCATCACCATGTCGGCGCCTTCTTCCAGGTCCAGCGCGATTTCGCGCATGGCCTCGTCGCCGTTGGCCGGGTCCATCTGGTAGGTCTTCTTGTCGGCCTTGCCGAGGCTGGCGGCGCTGCCCACGGCATCGCGGAACGGGCCGTAGAAGGCCGAGGCGTACTTGGCCGAGTAGGCCATGATGCGCACGTTGAGGTGATGGTCGGCATCGAGCGCACGCCGGATCGCACCGATGCGGCCATCCATCATGTCCGAGGGCGAGATGATGTCCGCACCCGCTTCGGCATGCGACAGCGATTGCCGGACCAGCGCTTCGACGGTGATGTCGTTGAGCACGTAGCCCGTGTCATCGATGATCCCGTCCTGGCCGTGCGTGGTGTAGGGGTCCAGCGCCACATCGGTCATCACACCCAGTTCCGGGAACCGCGACTTCAGCGCGCGGATCGCCCGCTGTGCCAGGCCGTCCTCGGCCCACGCCGCAGCGGCGTCCAGCGATTTCTGCGAGGCGTCGATCACCGGGAACAGGTCGATCACCGGGATGCCCAGTTCCAGCGCTTCCTCGGCCACCTTCAGCAGTTCTTCGATCGACAGCCGCTCCACCCCCGGCATCGAGGGTACGGCCACGCGCCCGGCCGGTTCGTGCACGAACACCGGATAGATCAGGTCGTCGGTGGTGAGCGTGTTCTCGCGCATCAGGCGGCGCGAGAACTCGTCATGGCGCATGCGCCGCGGGCGGTAATGGGGATGAGGCATGGCAGGCTCCGGAGAGTGGCTATTGCAGCAGGTAGCCCTGGGGCAGCAGGGGTTCGGGCAGGGGGCGTTCGCCGAGCGCATCGAGCTGGTCGATCTCGATCGTACGCACCATTGCATCCAGGGGCAGGTCGTTCGGCTCCAGGCCGAACGGGTCTTCCATTTCCTCGCCCAGCTGGTCCAGGCCGAAGAAGGCGTAGGCCAGCACCGCCGACAGCACCGGCGTGCCCCAGCCCAGCGAACTGGCCAGGCCGAATGGCAGCAGCACGCAGAACATCCACGCGCAGCGGTGCAGCAGCAGGGTGTAGGCGAACGGCAGCGGCGTGCTGAGGATGCGCTCGCAACCGGCCTGGATGGAGGACATCGCGTGCAGGCGGTCTTCCAGCTGGGTATAGAGGATCGGCTCCAGCTCGCCGGCCCGCAGCGCCTGGGCCAGTTCGGCGGCGATCATCGCCAGCAGCGCGTCGGGCACGTTCTCGCGCGTGCCCAGCTGCTCGCGCTGGGCCTCGTCCAGCCACGGCAGCGCCACCAGGGCGACGATGCGCCCGCGCAGACGTGCGGCCAGTGCGTGGGCGAAGGCGGTGGTCAGGTAGGCGATGCGGCGGCGGCGGCCACTGTCATCGGCCAGCAGCAGGTGCACCTGCCGGGCCAGCGAACGCGATTCGAAGATCAGCTGGCCCCACAGCTTGCGGCCTTCCCACCAGCGCTCGTAGCAGGCGCTGTTGCGGAAGCTGAGGAAGATCGACAGGACCAGACCGAGCAGCGTGAACGGCGTGACCGAGACACGCTCGATGCCGACCGGCGGCGCCAGTTCCACCACCGCGGCCACCGCGATGGACAGGACCAGGATGGCCAGCACCTTCGGCGCGATCGCCGGAACGATGGAGCCACGCAGGATGTACAGCAGTTGCCAGCCGTGGGGACGGGAACGAATGATCATGGGAGCAGCCGCGGGGGCGCGGTTTCACAGGCACGCGGGGGGCTCGCGCAGCCGCTCATTGTACTCCCCGGCCCGGCGGGCAGCCGTGGCCCTGCGACGCCCGGTCGCACCCTGGGGGCTCAGACCACGCCGCCGCCCAGGCCCAGGCGGACGATCCCGACCACCACCACGATGCCGTTCAGGACCAGACCGGTCCAGGCCCTGCCGCGCTTGCTGGGGTGGGTGAACAGGATGCCCAGCGCGGCGATGATCGCGCCGACCGCAGCGAAGGGAATCAGGAACCAGTTGCCCCACCCCAGCAGCGGTATCAGCGCCAGGATCATCCACAACAGCGCCAGTACCCCCCACAACAGACTGATCACACCCATGCCCGGCTCCCGTGGTTGCTCCGGTTCACCATAGCCCTTCCGGGCGGCCGCGCCTACCGTCATTGCCATCAGCCTCACCGGCCCCGTGCTAGCGTGCGGCCATGGCTCGCGCGCCGGTGTTGGCGCCGATTCAGAGTGGCCGGCCGATGATCCGATCCAGTCCTACAGGGGTACACGCCATGAACATCCGTTGGGTCGCCTTGGCGGCCATGCTGCTGGCCGCCGCCGGTTGTGCCAGCACCTCCAAGGTCATGCTCGGCCGCGCCCGGGCGCCGATCGATCCGGCCCAGGTGCAGATCTATTCGACGCCGCCGGCCGGTTCGCAGGAAATCGCACAGCTGGAATCGTCCTCGGCCGTGGGCTTCGGCACGCAGGGCCAGACCGACGCCGCCGTGGCCCGCCTGAAGCGCGAAGCCGCTGCGCTCGGCGCCAACGGCGTGATACTGATGGGCGTGGGCAGCAGCGGCTCGCCGGTGGGCATGTCCGTCGGTGCCGGCAGCTACGGTTCGCACGTGGGCGGTGGCGTCGGTATCGGCATTCCGACCACGCAGAAGCGCGCGGCCGGCGTGGCGATCTGGGTGCCGAACCCGCAGGCGCCGGCGCGCTTGCCGACGCAGACCATCACCCCGGAACCGCAGCGCTGACGCCACCGCGTCGACGCCGGTAGCGCCGGGCCAGGCCCGGCGGCGTTTCCGCTGCGCTCGCCGGGCATGGCCCGGCGCTACCGCTTACTTCGTCCGGTACTTCGGCACGAACTGCTGCTGCACCGCTTCGGCCAGCTGATCCGGCGGCAGCAGGCCCTGGTCGAGCAGGAAGTTGTTGAACGCCAGGCGGTCGAACTTCGCGCCCAGCGCAAGCTCGGTCTGCATGCGCAGTTCCAGGATGCGGGTGTAGCCGTAGAAGTAGCTGCCCGCCTGGCCCGGCATGCGCACCATGTAGCGGTCCAGTTCCTGGGTGGCCATCGCCTTGGACAGGCCGACCTGCTCGATCAGCACGCGCTCGGCATTGGCGCGGTCGGTCAGGCCCAGGTTGAGCATCGGGTCGAGCATCGCGCGGGCGGCACGCAGCAGGCGGAACTGCAGAGCGATCATCTGCCCGTCCAGCGGCTCGTACGGCACCATCTCGGCTTCGGCATACAGCGCCCAGCCTTCCACGTTCACCGAATTGAACGCGAACATGGTGCGCGCCAGCGATACCCCACGCTCGACCATCGCGGTGAACTGCAGCTCATGGCCGGGGCGGCCTTCGTGCGCGCTCAGCGTCCACGCTGCGGCACCGAAGTTGAAATCATCGTACTGCGCGCCCGGGCCAGCGGCCGGGTTGCCCAACGGCAGCACGAAGGTGCCCTGCTGCCCGGTATTGTTGACCAGCGGTGCCGGCAGGAAGTGCGGGGCCGGGCTGGCCGCGCTTTCCGCCGCCGAGCCCAGGCGCATCTGCATGGCGCGCTTGGGCACATCGACGATGCCGTGTTCGCGGATCAGCGGATCGATGGCGTCGATGACCTTGCGGTAGTGGCCTTCCAGATGATCGTCGGCGATCTTGTCGGCCTTCAGCGCGCGGATCACCGCCACCGGGTCGCTCGGGTCAGCCACCTTCAGGCCCTTGTCCTTGGCCACCAGCGGCGCCAGCTGCTGCATCGCCGAGCGGGTCTCCATGAATTCCAGCTGCGCGCGCTGCATCAGCAGCTTCGGATCGATGTCGATACCGACCTGCTTCAGCTGGTACGCATACAGCGGCGCCGGCAGGCGCGCATCGGCGCGTGCCTTGGGCAGCACCTCCTTGCGCGTCCACGCGGCGTAGTCCTTCATCTGCCCGGCCAGGGTCTTCATCGCCTCGTCGGCACCAGCGATCTGGTACTTCTTCAGCAGTGACTCGATGCCGGTGATGTAGGTCTCGACGTTGTCCAGCGACTGCTGCACTTCGATCGTGGTCGGCTGCAGCAGCGTGCTGTCCTTCAGGCGTTCTTCGTAACGCTGGCGGGCCAGCGTGGTGAAGGCGGTGCCGCCCGGCTGCAGGCCCGCGTACGCCTTGAGGCGATCGAGCGCCTTGGCCCGGCGCTCGACCGGCACCTGGTCGGACAGCAGCAGGTTGAGGCCGCTGAACACCGTCTGCGGCGCGTCGCTCCACGGCAGCAGGTACTTCTCGTTGAGCTCACTGCCTTCGATGTCCTGGCTGGCGGCGTGGATCATGATCGCCAGGTCCTGGCGGACGTTGGGATCCTTCTCGGTGGCCAGCTTGGCCTTCAGCTCGTCACGGGCCTTGGCCATGGCGGCGCGGTAGCGCGCATCATTGTCCGGGCCGAGGTCGGCCACCTTGTCGTCATAGCCGGGCACGCCGAAGAAGCCGGTCTCCTCTGGCTGGAACGGCCCCTGCGCATCGAGCAGGATCTGCGCCAGCGCGTTGCTGCGCGCCACCCAGGCCGGGCTGGCCGGGGTAGCGGCCTTGGCGGCGGGTGCGGCCAGGGCCGACGGAGCGGACAGCAGCGGGGCGGCACTCAGGGCCAGGGCAACGGCCAGCGCGATGGGCTTCATGGGACACTCCAGCAAAGGGTTGCCCGCAACTTACGCGGTTGGGGCGATGGCGACAATCGGCTGGAGGTCATGGCAGCTGGCAACGCGGCCGGGCGTAGCGCCGCGTGATCGGCAGTCACAACGCGGCGGTCAGTGCACACTCGCCGCGTTCACGGCAGGCCTGCAACTCGCATTCTTCCGCGGCCTCGGCATCGTCCAGCGCGCTCAGGTCGAAGGTCTGCTTGTCATCGCCCAGCACGTACATCACCGGGTAGTCCCACACCCCATCGGAGCGGGTGCCCTTCACGAACAGGCGCCCCTGCGCGTGGGGCCCTTGCAGTGCCACGGTCAGGCCGACATCGCGCTCGCCGTTGATCGCGGTCTGCATGCTGCCCAACGGCAGCGCGCCCGCGTGCAGGGGTTCACCGAACGCCTGCACCAGTTCAACGCTGCAGCCGGCGCGACGCATCGCCTCGCGCATCGGCGGGCTGTCATGCGCGGCTTCGGTCCAGCGCAACACGCTCCAGGCGATCGCTCCCCCCAGCGCGCCCAGGAACAGCACCACGGCCACCGGCATCGCCCAGCGCCAATGACGGCACCACCAGCCCGGGGCGGCGGCGGCAGGGGTAGGAAGCGGCGGTGGCAGGGTCATCGGCGGGCTCCTTCCCGGCAGGCGGTCACGGTTTCAGGCAACGACCCAGGAACGCTTCGGCAACGCGGTAGCGATGCAGCGCATCGGCACCGGACAGGCCGTGCTTGGCACCCGGATAGGTCATCAGTTCGAACGGCTGGCCGCGCTTCTGCAGCGCGCTCATCAGGCTGGTCGAATTGGAGAACAGCACGTTGTCATCGGCCATGCCGTGGATCAGCAGCAGCGGCGAGCGCAGGCCCTCGATGTGGGTCAGCACGCGCGCTTCGCGGTAGCCGGCGTCGTTGCGCTTGGGCAGGTCCATGTAGCGTTCGGTGTAGTGGCTGTCATACAGGCCCCAGTCGGTCACCGGCGCACCGGCCACGCCACAGGCGTACTGGTCGGACGCCTTGGCCAGCAGCATCAGGGTCATGTAGCCACCGTTGGACCAGCCCTGCACGCCGATGCGCGCCGGGTCCACCCACGGCTGCTGCTTCAGCCACGCCACGCCGCGCAGCTGGTCGTCCACTTCCACCGTACCCTGCCTGCCGTACAGCGCGCCGCCGAAATCACGGCCGCGGCGCGGGGTTCCGCGGTTGTCCAGCGAGAACACCACGTAGCCGTGCTGCGCCAGGTACTGGTTGAACAGGTGGTCGCCACGGCCGGGCCAGCTGTCAGTGACGGTCTGGCTGGCCGGGCCGCCGTACACATACACCGCCACCGGGTAGCGCTTGGCCGGATCGAAGCCGTCCGGCTTGATCACGCTGTAGTTCAGCGGTGTCTTGCCGTCGGCGGCGGTGAGCGTGCCGAACTCGACCGGGCGCTGTGCGTCGCGGTAGCGCGCATACGGATGCTTCGGATCGGCCAGGTCGTTCTCCAGCAGCGTGGCGATCTTCTCGCCATTGGCACGGAACAGCTCGATCTGCGGCGGCGTGGTGCTGTTGGACCAGGTGTCGACATATACGCTGGCGTTGCGCGCAAAGCTGGCGCTGTGCATGCCCGGCGCCCTGGACAGGCGCTGCGGCTGCCCGCCCTGCAGCGATACCGCGTAGATCTGGCTTTCGCGCGCCGAGTCGATGCCGGCGCGGAAATAGACCTTGCCGGCCTTTTCATCGACCGCCAGCAGTTCATCCACCGACCAGTTGCCGTGGGTCAGCGCGGTGGTCTTGCCGGTGCTGTCGATGCGGTACAGGTGCTCGAATCCGCTGCGCTCGGATGACCACAGCACGCTGCCATCGTCGAGGAAGCGCAGGCTGTTGTGCAGCGGCACCCAGGTCGGGCTGGTCTCGCGCACCAGCACGCGCTGGGTGTTGCCCGCGAGCGCGACTTCGACCAGATCCAGCTGCTTCTGGTCGCGCGACTGGCGCTGGAACCCCAGGTGCTGCGCATCGCGCCAGTCGACCCGGGCCAGGTAGATGTCCTGCTGCTCGCCCAGGTCGATCCAGCGTGGCTGCGCATCGGCGGTCGGCGTGATCACGCCCAGCTGCACGCGCACGTTGGCATCGCCGGCAGCCGGGTAACGCTGCTCGATCACGTCGGTGCGGTCGGCGTAGACCTCGTAGCGCTTCTGCACCGGCACCGGGCTTTCATCGATACGCGCGAAGGCGATGGCCGAATCATCCGGCGCCCACCAGTAACCGGTGTGGCGGTCCATCTCCTCGTCGGCGACAAACTCGGCCACGCCATTGCCGATGGTGCTGCTGCCATCGCGGGTCAGCTGCAGCTGCCTGCCGCTGGCCAGGTCGATCACCCACAGGTTGCGGCCGCGGATGAAGCTGACGAAGCCGCCCTTGGGCGACAGCTTGGCATCGGTGGCGAAGCCTTCGCCGTGGGTCAGCTGGCGCACCGCCGCCTGGCCCTGCTGCTTGAGGTCGTACAGGTACAGTTCGCCGCCCAACGGGAACAGCAGGCGCTGTGCATCCGGTGACCACTGGTAATCGACGATGCCGGTCATCGCGGCGATGCGCTGGCGCTCGCGGCGCGCCTTCTCTTCGTCGCTGAGGGTTTCGGTACCGGGCAGCACGACCTTGGAATCCACCAGCAGCCGGGTCTGGCCGCTGCCGATGTCGTAGGTCCACAGATCCAGCTGGTTGCGGTCGCTGTCCTTGCCCCGCAGGAAGGTCACCCGCGAACCGTCGGGGGCCACCTTGGGCTTCATCAGGGTCGGGCCGGACAGCGGCAACGGGCCGGTGATGGCTTCCAGGGTCAGCTTTTCGGCGTGGGCGGCGGTACTGGTGGCGAGCATGAGGGCGAGCGAAGCGAACAGGTGGCGCATGGAAGATCCCGGCAAACGGCAGGTCCGCTCCCGCGCACAGCGCGGGGCGGTCGTCCCCCATCCTAACCAAGCCGGTGGGCGAAGGCAGCATGACCTTCTGCCCATACGGTGGCCCGGCGCTGGCGGAGCCGGGACGGGTAGCGCCGGCCCATGCCCGGCGAGCGCAGCGGCCTGTGCAGGCTCCTCAACGCTTCCCGAACAGGTGCTTGCGCTCTTCGTCGCTGAGCGGCTTGCCGGCGTTCGGGTTCACCTGCGCACGCAGTGCATAGGCGCGCTGGGTGGCCGGGCGTGCAGCGATGCTGTCATGCCAGCGCTTCAGGTTCGGGAAGGCGGCGAAGTCCGCCGGCAGCGTGTCGTAGGCGCCGATCCACGGGTAGCTGGCCATGTCGGCGATGGAGTAATCGTCACCGGCCAGGAAGGCATGCTGGGCCAGGCGCTTGTCCATCACCCCGTGCAGGCGCTGTACTTCATTGCCGTAGCGCTCGATCGCATAAGGGATCTTCTCCGGCGCATAGACGTTGAAATGGCCCATCTGGCCGCTCATCGGGCCCAGCCCGCCCATCTGCCAGAACAGCCACTCCAGAGTGGCCACGCGGCCACGCGGGTCGGCCGGCAGGAAGCGCCCGGTCTTCTCGGCCAGGTACAGCAGGATCGCACCGGACTCGAACACGCTCAGCGGGGCGCCGCCGCCGGCCGGCGCCTGGTCGACGATGGCCGGCATCTTGTTGTTGGGCGAGATCGCCAGGAAATCGGGCTTGAACTGGTCGCCCGAGCCGATGTTGACCGGGTGGATGCGGTACTCCAGGCCGGCCTCCTCCAGCATCAGGGTGACTTTGTGGCCGTTCGGGGTAGGCCAGTAATACAGGTCGATCATGGCGGCGGCTCGGGGTACGGAAAGGAACCTGGAGTCTAGTGCGTGAGTTGGCTTGGCACCGTCATGGCGGGCCGGTAACCTCGCCTCTCCCCCGAAACGCAGCATCCTCCGCATGAGTGCAAACCGACCTTCGCTCTCCCCGCTGTCCACCCTGATCTTCGCCTCGCGCTGGTTGCAGCTGCCGCTGTACCTGGGCCTGATCGTCGCCCAGTGCGTCTATGTGTTCCTGTTCGGCAAGGAACTGTGGCACCTGATCTCGCATTCGGCCTCGATGGGCGAGCAGCAGATCATGCTGATCGTGCTGGGCCTGATCGACGTGGTGATGATCTCCAACCTGCTGGTGATGGTGATCGTCGGCGGCTATGAGACCTTCGTGTCGCGCCTGCGCCTGGAAGGCCACCCGGACCAGCCGGAATGGCTGAGCCACGTCAACGCCAGCGTGCTGAAGGTGAAGCTGGCCATGGCGATCATCGGCATCTCCTCGATCCACCTGCTGAAGACCTTCATCGCCACCGGCGCGCTGGGCGGCATCCCGCTGTGCACCCCGGAGCAGATGAACGTCGCCGCCGCCAACATCGGCGCCGCGAAGTGCGCGATGCTGACCGCCGACGGCGTGCTGTGGCAGACCATCATCCACTGCGTGTTCATCCTGTCGGCGATCGGCATCGCCTGGACCGACAAGCTGATGTCCGGCAGCCACGACAAGGCTGCCGCGCACTGACGCCGACGCCGGCGGCCGCACCGTTGCCGCCGCCGGCCTGTCCCCCACCCTTGTACGCAAGGGTGGCCGGGATGCTAGATTGCACCCTCGCTGCAGGCGACGGTGACGCCGGGAAACGTCCCCCGCCACGCCCGGACGTTGCGTCCCGGCCCTGCGAATCAACGTTTTGGTAACGTCGTCTTCTTAGAGGGGAGCAGGATGTCGCACGTCACAATGATCGCTGCCGCGCGCCGGTGGATGCCGGTTGCGCTGGCATTGGCCCTGGCGGCCTGCTCGGGCAAGGAAGAAACACCGGCTCCGGCCGCGCCGGGTGCCGCAGCACCGGCCACTGCGGCGCCCGCCACCCCGGCGGTCGCCGCCAAGGTGCAGTCGATGGGCACCGAGCAGCTGCGCGAATCGGCCAGCCAGGCACTGCGCGAGAACCGCATGTATGCCCCGGCCGGTGACAACGCGATCGAGTACTACCTGGCGCTGCGCGACAAGACACCCGACGATGCCTCGGTGAAAAGCGCGCTGACCGACCTGCTGCCCTACACCCTGATCGCCGCCGAGCAGCACCTGGGCCGCGAGGACTTCGCCGAAGCGCAGCGGCTGGTGGCGCTGATCGAGAAAGTCGACGCCTCCGCGCCCGCGCTGCCGCGCCTGAAGGAAGGCCTGGCCAAGGGCGTGCAGGCCGCCGCCAAGCGCACCGAAGACGAGACCGAGAAGGTCAAGAAGGACGCCGAGGACCGCACCCGGCAGCTGGCCGAGCAGCAGCGCCTGGCCGAACAGCGCGCCAAGGAAGCCGAAGCCGCCAGGCAGATTGCTGCGCAGCAGGATGCGACCCGCCGCGACACCGAGCGCCAGGAAGCCGAACGCCAGGCCGCGGCCCGGCGCGATGCCGAGCAGAAGCAGCAGCAGGCTGCCGCACAGCAGGCCAGTGCCGCGCGCCAGGCTGCCACCGTCGCTGCGCCAAGCCTGCGTCCGGTCAGCACTCCGGCCCCGCGCTATCCGGCCGAAGCCCTGCGCTCGGGCACGTCCGGCGAAGTGCTGATGGAGATCACCGTCGGCACCGATGGTTCGGTGACCAATGCGCGCGTGCTGCGCGCCACGCCGTCGCGCATCTTCGACCGCGAAGCGCTGAACGCGGTCAAGCGCTGGCGCTTCGAGCCGGTCAATGCTCCGGTCACCACCCGCCGCACGCTGGTGTTCGCGCCGGGCGGCTGAGCAGGCCCTGCGTAGCGCCGGGCCATGCCCGGCGGGACTTCATCACAAGGCCCGGAGCGATCCGGGCCTTGTGCGTTTCAGCCCTGGCCGTCGATCAGTCGCTGCAGTGCCGGATCGCGCGCGGCCAGCACCTGGAACAGGCCCAGCGCGTGCAGGCCCGGCAGCAGTGCGCGCAGATCGGCTTCGGCGCCGGCCCGGGCAGCCGCATCGCTGGCCGGGTCCTGCCAGTCGCGCACGCTGGCCAGGAAGGCGCCGACGCTGCCCTTGCGCACGGTCAGGCCATTGACCTGCACATCGTTCTGCTGGTCGGCAAGGATGTCCTGCGGTTTCATGGGAGTGGGTTCCTTGGGATGAGTCTCCAGTCTCAGGCTTGCGCAGCGGCCGTTCTGCCGTATAACTGCCAATCCATATGGCAGATCAGCCAAACCACGCGCCTCTGATCGATCCCGCCCTGGCCGATGCGGGCGCCGGGCCGTGGCTGCTGGGCGTGCAGTTGGCGATGGCAGGCGCTCGCCGCACGCCCCGCCACCAGCACGCACGTGGGCAGTTGCTGGGCGCGCGGCGCGGCCTGCTGCGCATCGAAGCGGGTGACCAGCACTGGCTGCTGCCGGCCGGGCACGTGGCCTGGGTACCGCCGGAACTGCCGCATGCCTTGGCCAGTGTCGGTGACTTCGATGGCTGGAGCCTCTACTTCAGCACCGATGCCTGCAGGGGTTTGCCCGCTGCCCCCCGCGTCTTCCAGCCCAGCGCGGTGCTGCTTGCGACGGTGCCACGCGCGTTGCAATGGTCGGGCAGCACGCTGGAGGCAGCGCAGTTGCGCCTGGCGGCGGTGATCGGCGATGAAATCGCCGCGGGCGTTCCGCTGCCGCTGGCATTGCCGCAACCCCGTGATCGCCGCCTGCGGCGGATCGCCACCGCACTGGCCCGCGCACCGCATGACACCCGCAGCGTGCAGGACTGGGCCGCCGCCAGCGGCCTGTCCAGCCGCAGCCTGGCCCGCCACTGGCAGGCCGAAACAGGCATGGCACTGAGCCAGTGGCGACAACGCCTGCGCGTGCTGCTCGCGCTGCCACGCCTGCTGGCAGGTGAGCCCGTGATCAGCGTCGCGCTGTCGATGGGCTACGACACATCCAGCGCGTTCATCAGCGTGTTCAAGCGCGAAATGGGAGTGACGCCGGCGCGCTATGCGCAGCGGAGCGCTGCGCCGGGGTGAACGCAACGAGGCCCGGAATGACCGGGCCTCGCTTCAAACCCGCCGGGCATGGCCCGGCGCTACCGGTGGCGGTCAGCCCGAGATCGCCAGGCGCTCGTTGTGGTAGCGGCGCACGGCCGCGAACCACAGCACGGCGGCCAGGCCGAGGCTGGCGCCGAGGTAGATCGCCCAGATCGTCGGCGTGATCGCCTCGTGGCGGATCACTTTCAGCAGCATCTGGTTCTGCGACAGGAACGGCACCGCGTACTGCCACAGCTCGCTCTTCACCGGATAGGCCATCAACGCGTAGCCGGGCAGCATCGGCAGCAGCACCAGCCAGGTCATGTGGCTCTGGGCTTCCTTCATGCTCTTGGCCGCCGCCGACAGATAGGTCAGCAGCGAAGTGCCGATCAGCAGCATCGGCAGCATCACCAGCAGCATCTGCAGCATCGAGCCGACGTTCATGTTGAGCTGGCGACCGACATTGCCCGGGGCGATCTGCGCGCTGGCCTTGAACGCGACCAGGGTCAGCAGCAGCGACGCGAAACCGACCACGCAGGCGGCAGCGATCTTGCCGCTGACGATGGCGCTGCGCGAACCGGGGGTGGCCAGCAACGGCTCCAGCGATTGCCGCTCGCGCTCGCCGGCGGTGGAGTCCATCACCAGATAGGCGCCACCGATGAACGAGGTCAGCGTCAGCAGCACCGGCAGCAGCATCGACAGCATCATGCCGCGCTTGGCCTCGGCGCTGGCCATGTCCTGGTTGGCGACGTCCAGCGGCCGGGCGACCTGCGCGTCGACGCCGCGCGCCATCAACCGCAGCGCACCGACCTGGCCGTTGTAGGTCGCCAGTGCGGCCTGCAGGCGGGCGCTGGGCACTTCGGCGGCACGCCGCGTGCTGTCACGGATCACCTCCACCAGCGCCGGCTTGCCGTCGGCCCAGTCCTTGCCGAATCCGGGACTGATGCGCAGGGCCACGTCGATCTCCTGCGAACGGATGGCCTCGGCAAGGTCCTTCGGCGCAGGGGCGGCGTTCAGGCCCTGGGCCGCCAGGAAGCGCACCAGGTTGGGGGCATTCTCGGCACCGATGGTGGGAATCTGCAGCGGCTGCTCGATCTGGGTGCGCACGCGGCTCTCCGACAGCTTGCCCATGCCCAGGATCAGCAGCGGATACAGCAGCGGGCCGAACAGCAGGGTCAGCGCCAGGGTGCGGCGGTCACGCGAGAGGTCGCGCAGTTCCTTGCGCATCACGGTCATCAGGGTCGACATCATGCTCATGCGTGCAGGCCCTCTTCGCTGCCGATCAGTTTCACGAACGCATCTTCCAGATTGGGCTCACCGGCCTGCGCGCGCAGTTCATCGGCACTGCCGGAGGCCATCACCGTTCCCTTGGCGATGATGACGATGTGGTCGCACAGCGCACCGACCTCCTGCATGATGTGGCTGGACAGGATCACGCAGCGCCCCTGCTCGCGCAGGCCCAGCAGGAACCGGCGCAGCGCGCGGGTGGTCATCACATCCAGGCCGTTGGTAGGTTCGTCGAGGATCACGTTGCGCGGATCGTGCACCAGTGCGCGGGCGATCGCGGTCTTGGTGCGCTGGCCCTGCGAGAAGCCATCGGTCTGGCGGTCGAGGATGTCGGCCATGTCCAGCGCCTGGGACAGCACCTCGATGCGCTCGCGGATGCGCTGCGCCGACAGGCCGTGCAGTTCACCGAAATAGGCGATGTTCTCGCGCGCGGTCAGCCGCTTGTAGACGCCTCGCGCATCCGGCAACACGCCGAGATGGCGGCGCACTTCGACCGGATCGCGGGCGGCATCGATGCCGTCGACGGTGATGCTGCCCTGGTCGGGCGTCATCAGCGTGTACAGCATGCGCATGGTGGTGGTCTTGCCGGCGCCATTGGGGCCAAGCAGTCCGGTGATGCGTCCGTCCTCGGCACGGAAGCCGACATCGGCCACCGCCTGGATGCGGCCGCTGCGGGTGTCGAACGCCTTGTGCAGGTTGTCGGCGATGATCATGGGGCCCATCCGTTGAACGAGGTGAACGCCGGCACATAGGTCAGCGTGTCCAGGCAGCTGGCATCCAGCGCCTTGGCATCGGTGGTGTCGATGAACTGGCCGAGCAGGCGCGGCATGCAGCCCGCGGTCAGCGTGCCGTGGCCCTGGCCACGGGCCACCAGTGCGCGGCCATTGGGCAGGCCCTTGGCCACCTGTTCGGCATAGCGCGGCGGGGTGACCGGATCCAGCTCGCCGGACAGCAACAGCACCGGCAACGCGCCGGTGAAGGGCGTGGCAGCCGCTGCCGGTGCTGGCTGATGCGGCCACACCGGGCAGGCCGCGAAGAACGCGCGCGCAACGTCCGGCCCGATCAGGCTGTCGGCGGCCTCGGCCGGGGCCTGGTAACGCGGCGCGTCCTCGCTGCAGATGACCGACCACTGCATGCCGCGGTTGATCTGGAAGTCCATGCTGCGGGTGGCGCCGCGTGCCAGCGAGGCCAGAGGCGCATAGCGCCCCTGCGCGGCCTCGTCCAGCACCAGCGGCAGCAGCGAGGAATACTGCGGCACGTAGGAGAACGCGAAGGCCAGGCCGACCACGCTGTCCGGGGTCAGCACGTCCTGGCGCGGCGCATGGGTGCCGGGATCGCGGTAGTCGACCGTGACCGGTGCGCGCCGCAGGGTGTCCACCACGCTGCGCAGCTGCGCGCGGGTGTCCACCGGGAAGCGCTTGCTGCACGCCGGATCCTTGCGGCACTGTGCAGCCTGCAGCGTGATCGCGTTCTCGAAGGTGCTGGCGAAGTCGCCACCGACCACGACGTCATTGGGCACCACGCCATCGATCACGATGCTGCGGGTGTGCCGGGGATAGGCCAGCGCGTAGCGCTGGGCGACGCGGGTGCCATAGGAGCCGCCGACCAGGTTCAGGGTGCTGACCCCGAGTGCCTGCCGCACCGCATCCAGATCGGCGATGGCCTCGGCAGTGGTATAGAAGCGCGGGTCGGCGCGCCCCGCCAGCGAGGTCGCGCAGCGCTGGGCATAGTCGCGCAGCAGCGCTTCGCTGGGCACGGCATCCTCGTCCATCGGCAGCGCCTTGCCGTCGGCATCGAGGCAGGTGAGCGGATTGGAGCCACCGGTGCCACGCTGGTCGATCAGGAAGATGTCGCGCTGCTTGCGCACCTGGCGCAGGGCGGTATCGACGATCACCGCCACCTCGCTGGCCGCCTGGCCGGGGCCGCCGGCCAGGAAGAACACCGGGTCCGGCTGGCTGGAGCCGCTGTTGCCCGATTCCAGCCAGGCGATGCGCAGGTCGATCCTGCGGCCCTGCGGCCGGGCGCGGTCTTCGGGCACCTGCAGCGTGGCGCACTGGGCCTCCACGTTGGCGCTGGCGCCGACGGTGGTCAGCGTGCAGGGACGGAAATCGATCTGGCCGTAGCGGCGGCTGGGCGAGTCGTCGCCGGTGCCGGCCTGAGGCGCGCTGCAGCCGGCAATCAGCATGCTGACCAGCAACCCGGCCCGCCCCAAATGATGTCTTTGCATCGTGCGTGTTTCCCCTGGAGGATGTTCCTGCCGACCACGACGGACGGTCGCGGCGGATGTGACCAAACAGATGGGCCCACGTTACACGGGCCCGGCGCCGACGGCGACGGGCAATCGCGGCCGGCGTGCGCTGCGGCGGACGGCCCACGCCGGATGCAACGTCGGATGCAACGTCGGAATACGGCGAGCACGGGGCGGCGGCGCTGGCCAGAATGCGCCGAACGCCGGGAGACACCGATGACGTCGTGGTACCTCAGTGGCATCGACCACCAACCGTTCCAGTCCCTGTTCGATGAGGACGACCGCACGCTGGCCCGCCGCGGGATCGTTCGTCGCCGCGCCGACGGCGCTGCCAGCTATCCGTGCCGGATCAGCCTGACCGATGCGCCGCGCGGCGCCGAACTGCTGCTGCTGACCTACACGCACCTTGACCGTGACTCTCCGTACCGCGCCTCGGGGCCGGTCTTCGTGCAGCGGCAGGTGACCCGCTGCGTGCTGCCGCCGCGGGTGGTGCCGCCCTACGTGCAGCGCCGCATGATCTCGGTACGGGCCTACGACCGTGCAGCGTTCATGCTCAGCGGCCAACTCTGCGCCGGCACCGATGCCGGCGCGCAGCTGGACCGCCTGTTCGCCGATCCGGCCGTGGCCTTCGTCCAGCTGCACTACGCCGGCCACGGCTGCTTTTCGTGCCAGGCGGAGCGGGTGGCGCCCGCACCTGCCGAGGCCGCGAACGTGATCGTTGCCGCGCTGCATCCGTGACCTGCCGCGCACCCGTTCAGGCCGGCGTGAAGCCTGCGGGAACGGCTTCACAGCCGTGGTCACGGATCGGCACAGCGGCGGTTCCGTCGATGCGGGTGCGCCTCGATACTCGCTGCGGTGCCGTTGCCGGCGCGCTGCGCGGGCCTGCGGTCACCACTCCCTTCGACGACCACAAGGATGCGCCATGTCATTCCGATCCACCCCCGTCCTGTTGGCCACCGCACTGGCCGGTGCCGGTCTGGGCGTTGCCGGCAACGCGGCCGCGCACGGCACGATGATCACCCCGGTCAGCCGCGTCTATGCCTGTTTCCAGGGCAACCCCGAGAATCCGACCAACCCTGCGTGCGCTGCGGCCAAAGCGGTCGCCGGTTCGCAGGCCTTCTACGACTGGAACGGCATCAACCAGGCCAACGCCAACGGCAACCACCAGGCAGTGGTGCCGGATGGCAAGCTGTGCAGCGGCAACAATCCCACCTTCCGTGGCCTGGACCTGGACCGCAGCGACTGGCAGACCACGCCGATCCAGCCCGATGCCAATGGCAGGTTCACCTTCGTGTTCAAGGCTACCGCACCACATGCCACCCGCGACTGGCGCTTCTTCGTCACCCGCGCCGGCTGGCAGCCGGGCAGCCCGCTGCGCTGGGCCGACCTGCAGGAGTTCTGCACGCTGGGCAACACGCCACTGTCGGCCGATGGCACCTACAAGCTGCAGTGCACGCTGCCGCAGCGCAGCGGCCAGCACGTGATCTACAACACCTGGCAGCGCTCGGATTCGACCGAGGCGTTCTACACCTGCATGGACGTTCGCTTCGAGGGCAGTGGCGGCAGCACGCCGGTGCCACAGTGGCAGGACGCCGGGCCGGTTACCGCGCGTACCGAACTGCCGGTGGGCACCACGCTGGCGCTGCGCGTGTTCAATGCCAACGGCAACGACGTGGAGCGGGTGGAAGCAGTCCTGGCCGCCGGCCAGACCACGCCCGCGCAGTGGCCACTGGCACTGGCACGCAAGGTCAACGCCAGCGCGCAGCACGCGCGCGTGGGCATACTCGGCAACGGCGTGATCACGCCGACCGCCTCGGCCACGGCCAACCGCGTGTACCTGAAGGACGGCAACCGCTTCCAGCTGGATACCAAGGTGCCTGACCCGGGTACGCCCTCGCCGGGCGGCGATTTCGATCACGCGTATCCTGCCGGCATCGGCAGCTACATTCCCGGCCAGACCGTGGTGAAGGGCAGCGACGGCAACCTGTATGCCTGCCGCCCGTTCCCGGAAGGCGCCTGGTGCAACGTCAATGCCGAGGCCTATCGACCGGGCGTGGGCAGCGCGTGGCGCGATGCGTGGATCGCCTACTGAGACCCGGTGCAGGGAACGGCGGCAGAGCGCCGTTCCCTGCAAAGCGTGAGACGCGCCGGCCTTCGCGTGTGAGGTCGTTCCCACTCGACACCCCGCAGCGCGTTTTTGAATGTATTCCGATGGATGCGGGCAACGGGCATGCCGAGACTTCGCAGGGTTCCACCACCCACGGAGATCTCCATGCAACTGAACCTTCAAGCCGCCCTTGCGCTGTCTGTGATCGCGGGCATTGCCACGTCCGGCAGCGCGTCCGCCCACGGCACCATGTCCAAGCCTTCCAGCCGCGTCTATTCCTGTTACCAGGGAAATCCTGAAAACCCGACCAATCCGGCCTGCGCCGCCGCCAAGGCCATCGGTGGCGCGCAGCCGTTCTATGACTGGGCCGGGATCAACCAGGCCGAGGCCAATGGCAACCACCAGGCCGTCGTGCCGGATGGCGAGTTGTGCAGCGGCGGCAACAGCAAGTACCGCGGCCTGGACCTGAACCGCAGTGACTGGCAGAGCTCGCCGATCCGTGCCGACGCACGCGGCCGCTACACGTTCGAGTTCAAGGCGCCAGCGCCGCACGCCACCCGCGATTGGACGTTCTACGTCACCCGTGAAGGCTGGCAGCCGGGCAGCCCGCTGCGTTGGGCCGACCTGCAGGAATTCTGCACGCTGGGCAACGTGCCGCTTTCCGGCGATGTCTACAAGCTGGACTGCCCCCTGCCCAAGCGCAGCGGCCAGCACGTGATCTACAACACCTGGCAGCGCTCCGATTCGAAGGAAGCGTTCTACACCTGCATGGACGTACGCTTCGAAGGCGGTGGTGGCGTCGAGCCGCCGCCGCAGTGGCAGGATGCCGGTCCGGTCACCGCCCGTGGGGCCCTGGAGGAAGGCACCACTGTGACCCTGCGCGTGTTCAACGCCCAGGGTAATGATCTGGAACGTCCCGAAGTCACCCTGACCGCCGGCCAGACGGGCGCGGCACAGTGGCCATTGGCGCTGGCCCGCACGGTCAACGCCAGCGCCCAGCACGCCCGCGTGGGGGTGATGCACAATGGTGTGATCACACCCGTGGCCTCGGCGACCGCGAACCGCGTGTACCTGACCCCAGGCCACCGGTTCCAGCTGGACACCCGCGCACCGGACCCGGTCGAGCCACCGCCGGGCGACTATGACTTCGTCTACCCCGCCGGCATCGGCAGCTACATTCCCGGCCAGACCGTGGTCAAGGGCACCGACGGCAAGCTCTACGCCTGCCGCCCGTTCCCGGAGGGCGCATGGTGCAACGTCAATGCCGAAGCCTACCGCCCGGGTACCGGCTCTGCCTGGCGTGATGCCTGGATCGAGTACTGAGGCAGGGCACCGGGGGCGGCGTGATGCCGCCTCCGGTTCGTGGGGTTGCCGGCCAGCGGCCGGCACTGCCAGGGTTCATGGGGTTGCCGGCCAACGGCCGGCACCAGCCGGCCCTATTTGCTGCTGACGTACTTCTCGCGGCGGATCTGCGGGTTGCCCAGGCCGGCGGCCTTCAACAGCTCGGCGCAGGCATCGACCATGTCCGGGTTGCCGCACAGGTAGGCGATGTCGGTGGCCGGGTCCGGCGTGAAGCCGGCCAGCGCCTGCTGCACGTAGCCGTGCTGCACGTCCGGGTGCGGTTCGGCCGGCAGTTCGCGCGACAGGCACGGTACATAGCGGAAGTTCGGGTGCTTTTCGGCGAAGCTGTAGAAATCTTCGCTGTACAGCAGCTCACCGGGGCTGCGCGCGCCCTGCAACAGCACGATCTGCACACCGCGTTCGGCCATGGCCTTTTCCAGCAGCGGCAGCATCGAGCGGTACGGGGTAACGCCGGTACCGGTGGCGATCAGCAGGTAACGGGCATTGTGATCACCGGGGTTCAGGCAGAACCGGCCATAGGGGCCGGACGCACTGATCTGGCCGCCCTGCTCCAGCGCCTCGAACAGCGCCGTGGCGGCGCCACCGGGCACGAAACTGACCGCGATATCCACCGCCTCGCCCGGGCCGAGCGCGTGGTCGTGGATGGTCGCCAGCGAGTAGCTGCGCTTGGTTTCGGTGCCGTCGGCGTAGCTGAAATGGACCTGGATGAACTGGCCGGGCTGGAAATCCAGCGGCTGTCCATCGTCACGCACGAACTGGTAGTGGCCGACGGTCGGGGCCAGCATGCGGCAGCCGACCAGCTTGAGGGGGAATTGAACAGGCACGACTTTTCGGGACAGTGTGTAGCCGGGGCAAGCCCTCGGGGTCTTCTATAATAGCCCCTCCCCGCCCCTCTCCAGCGCCAGCCCATGGGCGCGAAGGCTTCGAGCTTGGCATCCCAGAACGATACGGCGCCCGCCCTGCGCGTGCGCGACCTGCGCAAGACCTACGACAACGGCACCCAGGCCCTGAAGGGGGTTTCCCTGGAAGTGGCCCCGGGCGACTTCTTCGCCCTGCTCGGCCCCAACGGTGCCGGCAAGTCCACCCTGATCGGCATCATCAGCTCCCTGGTCAACCTCAGCGAGGGCCAGGTGGAAGTGTTCGGCAGCGACCTGGTGCGCAACCGCAGCGCCACCATGCGCCTGATCGGGCTGGTGCCGCAGGAGATCAACTTCAACCTGTTCGAGAAGCCTTTCGACATCCTGGTGAACTACGCCGGCTTCTACGGCGTCGCCCGCGAGGAAGCGGAGCAGCGCGCCGAACAGGAACTCAAGCGTGCGCACCTGTGGGAAAAGGCGCAGGTGATGAGCCGCACCCTGTCCGGCGGCATGAAGCGCCGGCTGATGATCGCCCGCGCGATGATGACCCGCCCGCGCCTGCTGATCCTGGACGAGCCGACCGCCGGCGTGGACATCGAGATCCGCCGCGACATGTGGCGCGTGCTGAAGGAGATCAATGCCGCCGGCACCACGATCATCCTCACCACCCACTACCTGGAAGAAGCCGAGTACCTGTGCCGGCACCTGGCGATCATCAATCATGGCCGGATCGTCGAGCAGGGGCCGATGCGCACCCTGCTGGCCAAGCTCGACGTGGAAGGCTTCCTGCTGGACATCGACGGCGACCTGCCGGCGCAGCTGCCGGTGATCGAGGGCGCGACCCTGACCGCGCCTGATCCGCACACGCTGGACATCGACATGCCGCGCGCGATGGACCTCAACCGCGTGTTCGCCACGCTCAACGAGTCCGGCATCCGCGTGCGTTCGATGCGTACCAAGAGCAACCGCCTGGAGGAGCTGTTCGTGCGCCTCACCGGCAACCTGGAGACATCCGCATGAGCGGTACCCCGAACACACCCGCTGCGCAGATCACCGACGGCCAGCGCAACCGCATCGCACTGATGACCATCGTGCGCCGCGAAGTCGCGCGCATCATCCGCATCTGGGGCCAGACCCTGGTGCCGCCGGCGATCACCATGACCCTGTACTTCCTCATCTTCGGCCGCCTGATCGGCTCGCGGGTGGGTGACATGGGCGACTACAGCTACATGGAGTTCATCGTGCCGGGCCTGGTGATGATGAGCGTGATCCAGAACAGCTACGGCAACATCAGCTCCTCGTTCTTCGGCGCCAAGTTCGGCCGCCATGTGGAGGAGCTGCTGGTCAGCCCGATGCCGAACTGGGTGATCCTGTGGGGCTACGTGGCCGGTGCGGTGCTGCGTGGCCTGATGGTCGGCGTGATCGTGCTGATCATCGCCATGTTCTTCACCCCGGTGCGCATCCCGCACCCGCTGGTGACGCTGAGCACGGTGATCCTGGGTGCGACGATCTTCTCGCTGGCCGGTTTCATCAATGCGGTCTACGCCAAGAAGTTCGATGACGTGGCGATCGTGCCGACCTTCATCCTGACCCCGCTGACCTACCTGGGTGGCGTGTTCTATTCGGTGAAGCTGCTGCCGACCTGGGCCGAGGCCGCCACCCATGCCAACCCGATCTTCTACATGGTCAATGCGTTCCGCTATGGCCTGCTGGGCAGCAGTGACGTGCCGCTGTGGGTGGCCTACGCGCTGATGATCGGCTTCGTGGTGGCACTGACCGCGCTGGCGCTGTGGCTGCTGCGCCGTGGCGTGGGCATGCGCAGCTGATGGTTGCCTGCAGGGCCTGCGGCCCTGCACCCGCGGCAAGCCTTAGCAACTTCAACAACAACGGCAAAAGCTGACTATCCGTGGGATGGCGGGGTGGTGTGGATTTGCAGGACACGCCGTGAACCCGTCCATGGGGGCTCGTAGGCGCCATCCATGGCGCCTGCGGTCCTGCAACCCCACACCGCCCCGCCTTCGACAGTTGGCCGGTGGCCAGTAGATTCACGCCATGCGTGGATGAGGCATCACCTGTAGAGCCGAGCCTATGCTCGGCTCTTCTCATTACGGGTAGGCTGTGGACATGAAGATGACCCTCATCCCGCTGGAAAAGGCTGTCTCCGACGGCCCCATCGATGCGTTCAGCCATGCCCTGCTGACCGATGCGCCGACGCTGGATGAGGTACGGGCGTGCCTGGCATCCCTGCGTGCGGACGATGTGCGGCATCGCTATCTGTGCACGTTGGATGATGCCGGCCAGTGCCGTTACACGAGCATGCACGCGTCCGACGATGCGCGCATCGCGCTGTACGACGACGAGGAACCGGCAACGCCTGTCGATGCCCTGCTCGCCCGCGAGCGCGTGCTGGTGCATGTCGTCTCACAACTGGAGCATTCCGCCCATCGCCTGGAGTGGACGGCGCTGGCAGGCACGTTGGCGTGCAATGACGAGGACATTGAAACCCTGGTCGCCGCCAACGCCGCACCGGGCAGCCTTCTGGACGATGTGGTGTGCGTGCAGCGGGTGCCCGTGGATCGCGACGACCTGCTGATCGCCGCGCTGCCCAACGGCTACTTCAGCGCCGACTGGGACATCTTCCAGAACCACGCCTTGATCCGGCACCTGCAGCAGCACCATGGGTACCACCTGTTCGGCCTGGGCGCCTCGTGGCTGGGTTTCCAGCGCAGCAGCGCGCCCACACCGGCAGAAACGCGCACGCTGGTGGAAGACCTGCGCAAGGCCTACGCCGCGGGAGCCGAAGACACCTGGACCCGATTGGCGCAGACGCTGGCCGCGCGCACGACGCTGCTGCTGAGCTACACCGAGGATTTCAGCGCGCGGTTCCCATGAGAAATGCAGCCGGGCATGGGTTCGGCGCTACGCGGGCGGGCACGACCGGCACCGCCGTCGGCCGCGATCTCCGGCACAATCGCAGGCAGACAGTCCCCCAGAAAACGGTGAACGTGCAATGCGCATCCTGATCCTCGGCGCCGGCGGTACCGGCGGTTACTTCGGTGGTCGCCTGGCCCAGGCCGGCGTGGACGTGACCTTCCTGGTACGCGCCACGCGCGCCAGCCAGCTCGACCGCGATGGCCTGGTCATCCGCAGCCCGGTCGGCGATGCCAGCTTCCCGGTACAGCACGTCACCGCCGACGCGCTGCCCGCGCTCGCGGCGCAGAAGCCGTTCGACCTGGTCATCCTCAGTTGCAAGGCCTACGACCTGGACAGCTCGATCGATGCGATCGCGCCCGCCGTCGGTGCCGGCACCAGCGTGCTGCCCATCCTCAACGGCCTGCACCACTACGGCGCACTGGACGCACGCTTCGGCCGCGAGGCGGTGCTCGGCGGCCTGTGTTTCATCAGCGCCACCAAGGCGCCCGACGGTGCGGTGCTGCACC
Source organism: Stenotrophomonas sp. 704A1 (assembly GCF_030549525.1). Taxonomy (NCBI): domain Bacteria; kingdom Pseudomonadati; phylum Pseudomonadota; class Gammaproteobacteria; order Lysobacterales; family Lysobacteraceae; genus Stenotrophomonas; species Stenotrophomonas tuberculopleuritidis. The sequence continues at coordinate 4,493,431 of NZ_CP130831.1, forward strand.
TGGGCAAGCCCGCCAAGCTGACCTTCGGCGAGCGCGACGGGGGTGCGATCTCCGACCGCGTGCGCGCCTTCGCCGCCGCCTGCGCGCAGGCCAACCTGGATCACCTGGCCAGCGCGCGCATCGGCCAGGAGCAATGGATCAAGTACACCTTCCTGGCCGCGCTGGCCGCGGCCACCTGCCTGCTGCGCGCGGACATCGGCACGATCGTCGCCACCGATGACGGCGAAGCCATCGTGCGCGGCCTGTACGACGAGTGCCTGGCCGTGGCCGAGGCCGCCGGCGAACCGGTACCGCAGGCCGCGCAGGACACCGCGCGCGGCACCCTCACCTTGAGCGGATCTGCGCTGAAGGCCTCGATGCTGCGCGATCTGGAAGCCGGCCAGCAGGTGGAAGCGGCGCATATCGTCGGCGACATGCTGGCGCGCGCACGTGCCGCCGGCCAGGAGGCACTGCTGCTGCAGGTGGCCTACAGCAGCCTGCAGGCCTACCAGGCGCAGCGCAGCGCGTGATGGCATCGCCAGCGCCACTGCCGTCGCCGGTGCTGATCCTCGGCCTGGGCTGGAGTGGGCGCGTGCTCGCCGCCAAGCTGCAGGCGCGTGGCGTGCAGGTGTCGGGCACGGTGCGCGATCCGTCGTCGACAGTGTCCGACGATCGACTGCATCGGCACCGCCTGCATGCCGATGCTGCGCCGTCAGCGGCGCTGCTGGAGGCCATCGCACAGGCGCAGGCGGTGCTGTGCAGCGTGCCGCCGGATGCGCAGGGCGATCCTGCACTGCGCCAGCTGCTGCCTGCGCTGCAGGCCAGTACGGCGCTGCGCTGGGTGGGGTATCTATCCTCGACTTCGGTCTATGCCGATCGTGGCGGTGGCTGGGTGGACGAGAACAGCGAATCCGATGCCAGCGAAGCCGCTGGCGTGCAGCGCCGGTTGGCCGAAGCGCAGTGGCGGGCCCTGGCCGACGCGCGTGGTATCGCCTCGGCGGCGTTCCGTCTTCCGGGGCTGTATGGGCCTGGCCGCAATGCGCTGCAGCAGCTGGCTGAAGGGCGCGCGCGCCATGTCGTACGGCCCGGGCTGGTGTTCAACCGGCTGCACGTGGAGGATCTGGCGGCGGTGGTCATCGCGGCAATGCAGCGGCCCACGCGGGATGGACTGTACCTGCCTGCCGATGACGAACCGGCGCCACCGCAGGATGTGCTGGCCTATGCCGCACAGCTCGGTGGATTCACGTTGCCACCGGCGGTGGCCTGGGATGACCCGGCGGTGAGCGCAACGCTGCGGCGCTTCTACGCCAGCAACAAACGCATCGACAGCCGCGGTACGCGCGCGGCGCTGGGGTGGACGCCGACGTTCGTGACGTACCGGGAAGGGCTGGAGGAGCTGGCCGCGTCGCTCGCCGGGCAGGGCCCGCCGCTACCGGACCGCGGCAATCAGGGCTGATCGGGCAGGCGGAAGAAGGTGCGGGTGGCGGCGGTGGCATTGGCCGCGGTCACGGCCACGTCCTCGCCACGGTCGCGGGCCAGTTCCTCGACGATGTGCGAGAGGAACATCGGTTCGTTGCGGCGGTCCTTCGGCATCGGCTTCAGCGTGCGCGGCAGCAGGTAGGGCGCGTCGGTCTCGATCATCAGTCGGTTGGCCGGGATGTTCTTCACCAGCTCGCGCAGGTGCGCACCACGACGCTCGTCGCACAGCCAGCCGGTGATGCCGATGTACCAGTCCTGGTCCAGGTAATCGAACAGCTCGTCGCGTTCGCCGGTGAAGCAATGCACCACCGCCGGGCCGAGACGGCCTTCGAAGTTCTTCATCTGCGCCATGAAGTCCGCATGCGCGTCACGCTGGTGCAGGAACAGCGGCTTGCCATTCTCCGAGGCCAGCTGCAGCTGGCGCTCGAACGCACGGTGCTGGGCGGGGCGCGGCGAGAAATCACGGAAGTAATCCAGCCCGCATTCGCCCACCGCCACCACTTCCGGGTGGGCATGCAGCGCGCGCATCTCGGCATCGCACTCCTCGGTGTACTCCACCGCGTGATGCGGGTGCACGCCGGCGGTGGCGTACAGGAAACCCGGGTGCTGCTGCGCCAGTTGCACCGCCAGCGGGGAATGCTCGCGGCTGGCGCCGGTGATGACCATCTGCACCACGCCGGCCTGGCGCGCGCGGTCCAGCACCGCATCGCGGTCACGGTCGAAGGAGTCGTGGGTCAGGTTGGCGCCGATATCGATCAGATGCATGGGGCAGCAGGGGGCGGGAAATCCCGCGCATTGTACCCGCCGCCGCCGCGGCCCCTTATCCTTTGCGCATGAGTACCGCGCAATTCCCCATTTCCCCGCTGTTGCCGCAGATCCAGCAGCACCTGGCCGCACACCCGCGGCTGGTGCTGGAGGCGCCGCCCGGTGCCGGCAAGACCACCCAGGTGCCGCTGGCGCTGCTCGACGCGCCGTGGCTGCAGGGTCGCAGGATCATCCTGCTGGAGCCGCGCCGGGTGGCGGCACGCAGCGCGGCGCTGTTCATGGCGCGGCAGCTGGGCGACGAGGTGGGCGGCACGGTCGGCTACCGCATCCGCTTCGAGAACAGGGTCTCGGCCCGCACCCGGATCGAGGTCGTCACCGAAGGCATCCTCACCCGCATGCTGCAGGACGACCCGATGCTGGAAGAGGTCGGTGCGATCCTGTTCGATGAATTCCACGAGCGCCATCTCAGCGGTGACCTCGGCCTGGCGCTGGCACTGGATGTGCAGGCGCAGCTGCGCGAGGACCTGCGCCTGCTGGTGATGTCGGCCACGCTGGACGGTGAACGCCTGGCCCGCTTCCTGGACGCGCCACGGCTGAGCAGCGAGGGCCGCAGCTATCCGGTGGCGATCAGCCACTTCCCGGCGCGCCGCGACGAAGGGCTGGAACTGCAGGTGCGCCGCGCCGTGCAGCAGGCGCTGGCCGAGCACCCCGGCGACCTGCTGGTGTTCCTGCCCGGCCAGCGCGAGATCGCGCGGGTGCAGGCCGGCCTGCAGGACGCGCTGGATGCCGGTGTGGAGGTCCTTGCCCTGCACGGCGAGCTGCCGGTGGAACAGCAGGCGCGCGTACTGCAGGCCGCCGCCGACGGTCGCCGCCGCGTGGTGCTGGCCACCAACGTGGCCGAGTCTTCGGTGACCCTGCCTGGCGTGCGCGTGGTGATCGACAGCGGACAGGCGCGTGAGCCCCGCTATGACCCCAACAGCGGATTCACCCGGCTGGACGTGGTGGCCATCGCGCAGGCGTCGGCCGACCAGCGTGCCGGGCGCGCCGGGCGTGTCGCCGACGGCGTGGCCTGGCGGCTGTGGCCGCAGTCGCAGCGGCTGGAGCCGCAGCGCCGCGCCGAGATCGACCAGGTCGAGCTGGCCGGGCTGGCACTGGAGCTGGCGGCCTGGGGCAGCAGCGACCTGCGCTTCCTCGACCCGCCGCCTTCCGGCCCGATGGCCGCCGCACGCGAACTGCTGCAGCGGCTGGGCGCGCTGTCCGATACCGGCGCGATCACCGCGCTGGGCCGTCGCGTGCTGGCGCTGGGCACGCATCCGCGGATCGCGGCGATGCTGCTGGGCGCACCCGATGCGCGCGCGCAGGCGCTGGCCGCCGATCTGGCCGCCCTGCTGGAAGCGCGCGATCCGCTGCGCCAGGGCGGTGATGCGCTGGCCGCGCGTTGGCGGGCACTGGCCGCATTCCGCAACGGCCGCGCAGCGGCCGACGCCAACCGCAGCGGGCTGGCCGCGATCGATGCGGCGGCCAAGCAGTGGCGACGCCGCCTGCGCTGTGACGCGTCGCCACCGGCCAGCATCGACGCGCACGAACTGGGCGACCTGCTCGCACATGCCTTCCCTGACCGCATCGCCTTCCAGCACCCCAGCGATCCGCTGCGCTACCTGCTCGCCAATGGCCGCAGCGCGCGCCTGCACGAACTGAGCGACCTGCGCGGCGAGCCGTGGCTGGTGGCCAGCGAACTGCGCTTCGAGGCGCGCGATGCGCTGCTGCTGCGTGCCGCACCGGTGGATGAAGCCCAACTGCGCAAGGCGTGGCCGGAGCGCTTCATCACTGAAGACGTGGTGCGCTGGGACAGCGAGCGTCGCGCGCTGGTGGCACTGCGCGAGACCCGTTTCGACCGCATCGTGCTGGACAGTCGCTCGGCCGGCCGGGTCGATCCACAGCACGCCGCCCAGGCGCTCACCGACGCGGTGGCCGAACTCGGCCTGCAGGCGCTGCCGTGGACCGACGGACTGCGCCAGTGGCAGGCCCGGGTCGAGTCGCTGCGGCGCTGGATGCCGGAGCTGGACCTGCCCGACTGCAGCGACGCGGCCTTGCTGGCCAACCGTGCGCAGTGGCTGCAGCCCGCGTTCGCTGGCAAGAGCCGGTTGGATGCGCTGGACGAGGCCAGTTTCGGCGAAGCGCTGAAGTCGCCATTGGAGTGGTCGCAGCGGCAACAGGTTGAACGCCATGCACCCACCCGCATCACCGTGCCCTCCGGGCTGGAGCGGCCAATCACCTACGCGCTGGACAGCGAAAGCGGCGAACCGCTGCCGCCGGTGCTGGCCGTGAAGCTGCAGGAACTGTTCGGCCTGGCCGACACGCCGCGCATCGCCGAGGGCCGGGTGCCGCTGACCCTGCACCTGCTGTCGCCGGGTGGCAGGCCGTTGCAGGTGACCCAGGATCTGCGCAATTTCTGGGAGAACACCTACGCCGAGGTCAAGAAGGAGATGAAGGGCCGCTACCCACGCCACCCGTGGCCGGACGACCCGTGGACGGCCACGGCGACCCACCGCGCCAAGCCGCGCGGGACGTAATGCATACCGACACCCCGCCCGTTCCTGAATGGCTGCGGTAGAGTCACACCACGCGCCCGTCTGACTGACATACCGTTTACGGGCAACAGGCGACACTGGACTTCGACCCGAGGCAAGGACACCCCCGCATGAGCAAGCTGACCGTAATCACCGACCGCGCCCTGGAGCGCGCCCTCGACCTGGCCCATACCGCAGGCGATGGCCTGAAGAGCGCTGGCGGCAGCCTGCGTCACCTCGGCCCGCAGGCCAGCGACTGGATCAAGACCGGTGCCGCCCTGGGTGCGGTGAAGACCGGCGGCAAGGTCGCCACCAAATTCGCCCGTCGCAATCCGGCGGTGACCATCGCGGCAGCTGCCGTGGGCGTGGGCCTGCTGGGCTATGCGCTGTACCGCAAGCAGCAGAAGAAGAAGGCCGCCAATGGCCATGTGGTCAACGGCCAGGCACAGCGCATCCATGCGCGCGATCGCCGCAACGACACCGTGGTCGACGAACACAGCGACATCGGCAGCGACGCCTGAGTTTCGATCATGGGGTAACGGGGCCGGCACGCGCGATGCAGCGCGTGCCGGCCCTTCGTGTTTGTGCAGAGCTGCTCAGCCGATCTGCCGCCACTGCCCCGGCTGCAGGTCGTCCAGCCGGTACGGGCCCATCGATACCCGCACCAGGCGCAGCGTCGGCAGGTTCACTGCCGCGGTCATCCGCCGCACCTGGCGGTTGCGCCCTTCGCGGATCGTGATGGCCAGCCAGCTGTCGGGCACCGTCTTGCGGAAGCGTACCGGCGGATCCCGCGTCCACAGCTGCGGCGCCGGATCGAGGCGCTCGATCCTGGCCGGCAGCGTCGGCCCGTCGTTGAGCACCACCCCGTCGCGCAGCCGTTGCAACTGCTCATCGCTGGGCGTCCCTTCCACCTGCACCCAGTAGGTCTTGTCGGCCTTGTGCTTCGGGTCGGTCAGCTTGTGCGCCAGCGTGCCGTTGTCGGTCAACAGCAACAGGCCTTCACTGTCATGGTCGAGCCGACCGGCGGCGTATACGCGCGGCGGCAGGCCGAACCCGGCCAGGGTCGGTCGCGGCGGTACGCTGCGGTCGGTGAACTGGCAGAGCACGTTGAACGGCTTGTTGAAGGCAATCAGCATCGCGGAAGCGGCAGGCGGCGGGCGTGGCATTGTCCCATGCCACGCCGCGTGCCCGCCGGTCCTGGCCCGGTGCTGCCGGGTTATGGCTTGATGAAGCGCAGGGTCATGCGGTCGCTTTCACCGATGGCCTGGTACTTCGCCGCGTCGGCCTTGTCATGCTGGTTGGTCGGCGGCAGCGTCCACACGCCATTCGGGTGGTCCTTGCTGTCGCGCGGGTTGGCGTTGACCTCACTGCGCGCATCCAGCTTGAAGCCGGCGGCCTCGGCCATCGCGATCACCTGCTGCTGGCCGACGTAGCCGGTGTCATCGTCATCGGCCACATCAGCCTTGGCGCGGTGTTCGACCACGCCGAGCACGCCGCCCGGCTTGAGCACGTTGAAGAAGCCCTGGAACATGCCCTGCGCCTGGCCGGCCTTGCGCCAGTTGTGCACGTTGCGGAAGGTCAGCACCACGTCGGCCGAGTTGGCGGGGCCGAACACCGGCTTGGCCGGGTCGTAGGCCACCACGGCGGTCTTGTCGAACTGCGCCGGTGCCGCGGCGTACTTCTTTTCCAGGCTGTCGCGGCTGCGCTGCTGGTAGTCGCGGCCACGGCCTTCCGGCACGGCCTGCGGGTCGACCACGGCGGCGATGTAATGGCCCTGGTCACGCAGCAGCGGCGCCAGGATTTCCGAATACCAGCCGTTGCCGGGAGTGATTTCAATGACGGTCTTCTGCGGTGCCACAGTGAAGAACGACAGTGTCTGCGCAGGATGCCGGAAGCCATCGCGCTTGACGTTGGCCGGATCGCGGGTCGGCGCCTTCACCGCCGTGTCGATGGCCGGCGATACCTGGATCTTCGCCGCTGCCGCCGGGGTCGGCGCGGCGATGGCGGGAACGGCGACCAGCAGCGCCGATGCGAGCAGCAGGCGGCAACCACGCAGGGAAGAGGCAGCAATCATCAGGGCGACTCCAGCGGAAGATGCGGCGAGACTAGCAGCCACCGCGCCCAAGGTGTTCACAAAACGTTAGCCGCGCGCACGCGACGGAACACTGTTTTGTGGGGGGCGCCGCAGCGCGGTAACACCCCGCGCTCTATGCTGGAGAACTTCCCCCCAAGGAGTCCGTGCCCATGACGGCAATCCGTGAACTGGGCCGTTCCGGCCTGCATGTACGTCCGCTCGCCTTCGGTGGCAACGTGTTCGGCTGGAGCGCAGACGAAAAGGCCAGTTTCGCCCTGCTCGATGCCTTCGTGGATGCAGGCTTCAACCTGGTGGATACCGCCGACGTGTATTCAGCCTGGGTGCCGGGCAACCAGGGCGGCGAGTCGGAAACCCTGCTCGGCAGGTGGTTCGCCCGCAGCGGCAAGCGCGACAAGGTCGTGCTGGCCACCAAGGTCGGCAAGTGGGCCGAACGCCCCGGGCTGACTCCGGACAACATCAATGCCGCGGTGGAAGATTCGCTGCGCCGCCTGCAGACCGACGTGATCGATCTGTACCAGGCCCACGAGGATGATGAATCGACGCCGCTGGAGGCCACGCTGGCCGCCTTCGGCCGCTTGATCGAAGCCGGCAAGGTGCGCGCGATCGGCGCCTCCAACTACAGCGCCACGCGCCTGGCCGATGCACTGAAGGTCTCCACGGATTACAGGCTGCCGCGTTATGAAACCCTGCAGCCGGAGTACAACCTGTACGACCGGGCCGGCTATGAGACGGCGCTGGAACCGCTGGTGCAGCGCGAACAGATCGGCGTGATCAACTACTACGCGCTGGCCAGTGGCTTCCTCAGCGGCAAGTACCGCAGCGCCGACGATGCCGGCAAGAGCAGCGCGCGCGGCGCCACCGTGGTGAAGCGTTATCTGAACCCGCGCGGCCTGCGCATCCTGCAGGCGTTGGACGATGTGGCCAGCAGGCACACTGCCAGCCCCGCACAGATCGCGCTGGCCTGGCAGATCGCACGGCCGTCGATCACCGCCCCGATCGTCAGCGCCACCAGCGTGGAACAGCTGCACGACCTGCTGGCGGCCGCCAATGTCGGCCTGAGCGGGCAGGACGTCGCGCAGCTGGATGCGGCCAGCGTCGAGGGCTGATCGCACGCCGTTGCCCTCTCCTCCGCGCTTGGCATGGATGCAGTGGTGCCGATCCGGGTCGGCACCTGCCAGCGCCCCTGCCGTCAGCGCGGCAGGCTGTCCTCGGCCACCAGCGCGTGATGCACGGCGATGCCGGCGCGCACGCCTTCGGCCGTGGCCAGGGTGATGTTGCCCACGGTGGTCGCATCGCCGGCGGCGTACACGTTCGCAACCGAGGTCTGTTTCATCGCGTCGACCTCCACCAGCACGCCCAGCGGGCTTTCCACCAGCGCACAGCCCAGCTGCTGCACCAGCGGCGTGGCCATGCCCTGCAGTGCGGGCACGAACAGGGCGCGCTGTGCGATGCGGCGGCCATCGGCCAGCTCCACCTCCAGCCAGGTCGGCTGGTCACCCTGCACGCGCACCACCGGCGTGGTTTCCACCTGCACTCCCCGCTGCATGAGGGCGGCACTGTCGTCGGCGCCGATCTCCCGCCCCTGGCTGAAGAAGGTCACGTTGCCCCAGTCGGCGAACAGCGGCGCCTTGCTGGCCGAGAACGGCTGGCCACCCAGCAGCCCGATCGCCCCGCCACCCACTTCGTAACCATGGCAGTACGGGCAGTGCAGCACGGTGCTGCCCCAACGCTCTGCCAGGCCGGGCAGGTCCGGCAGCTGGTCGGCAATGCCGGTCGCCAGCAGCAGCTTGCGCGCGGCCAGCCGTTGGCCATCGGCGGTCTGCACCTGCACGCCGGCGCTGCTGGCATGGGCCTGCACGGCCTCGGCGTGCAGCCAGCGCACGCTGGGATAGTCCAGCAGCTGCTGGCGGGCGTTCTTCAGCAGCTCGGCACCGCTGATGCCGTCCATGCCCAGCACGCCATGCGAATGGCTGGCAGCGCGGTTGCGCGGTGTGCCGGCGTCGATGATCGTGACCGGCCGGCGCGCGCGCGCCAGGATCAGCCCGGCGGCGATGCCGGCGTAGCTGCCGCCGACGATGAGGACATCAGGGTTCATGGTGACCTTCCAGGGAACGGTGGTGGGCAAGATGGCGGGCGAAGTCGGCGCCCAGCTGGTCCAGCGTGGTGGCGCGCAGCCGCTGCTCGAGCAGGCGCTGCGCCTCGCGTGCACCTTCCAGCAGGGCGTCGTTGACCAGCTGCTGGATCGGGCAGCCGGCCGTGCCCTCGCGGGTACCGACCTGCACCAGCGGCGGCGCACCGACCGCCAGGTAGATGTCGTGCAGGCTGATGCTGGCCGCGTCGCGGGCCAGCTGGCTGCCACCGCCATGCCCGCGCAGGCTGCGCACCAGGCCGGCCCGGTGCATCTGCGCCAGCAGGCGGCGGATCACCACCGGGTGGGTGGGCAGGCAGCTGGCCAGCTGTTCGGAGGTCCGCGGCCCCGGCTGGCCGACCAGGTGGGCCATCACGTGCAGGGCGTCGGAAAGCGGGTTGGCGGATTTCATGTAACCAGACTAGTTACATTTAATCCCGCTGTCGAGGGTCTTGTTTTGTTCCATATGGACACATTTGTCCTATGAAACATTTCCTTCACGTCACTAAACGAAACGCGAATGTGACACACATCGCACTTCAGAGACCTCAAGCCCGGTCGATACCGCATCGCTCCCCTTCCGAGATCTCGCCCCATGAATGCCTCTTCCCATGCGCCGCGGCTGCAGTCGAAGCTGCTCGGTGCCGTTTCTGTCGGTCTGGCCGTTGTCCTGCTGTGCGCCCTTGCGGGTCTGGCATCGGCCTGGTTGAAGTTGTCCACCGAGGTTCCGCCGGAGGTCGCCCACAGCCGCGATGCCGAGCGCCTGCAGCGCGAGTTCCGCGGCCAGGTGCAGGAATGGAAGAACGTGCTGCTGCGCGGCCGCGATGCCGAGCTGCGCAAGCGTCACCTGCAGGCGTTCGACAGCGAGGGCCGCCTGGTTGCCGACCTTGCCAAGGGCCTGGCGACCAGCCCCGATGCCCGCACACGCGAACTGGCGCGGTCCTTCGCCACCCAGCACGCGCAGTTGCAGCAGGCCTACCACGGTGCGCTGCAGGCGTTCGCCGCCGCCGACCACGATCCGGCAGCCGGCGACGCCCTGGTGCGCGGCAAGGACCGGCCGCTGACGCAGGCGCTGGATGCGCTGAGCGCACGGACCAGCGCGGTGGCCGAAGCCGCAGTGAACGCGCGGTCGCAGGCATCACGACAGATGCTGGTGCTGTGCGCGGTGCTGACCGTGGTCGCCGCGGTGCTGCTGCTGACCGGTCTGGGCTGGTGGCTGCGGCGCGCGGTGGTGCAGCCGGTGCTGGCGGTGGAAGCGGCGGCACGTGCGGTCGCGGCAGGCGACCTCGATCATGTGGTGCAGGTCCGCAGCCGTGATGAGATCGGCCGCCTGGCCCAGGCCATGCAGGCGGTGCAGGGCACCCTGCGCGGCGTGCTGGCCGCGCAGGCGGCGATGGCGCAGTCGCACGACGCCGGCACCATCAGCCACCGCATGGACGCCAGCGCGTTTCCCGGTGCGTACGGCAGGATGGTGGCCGAAACCAATGCCCTGGTCGATGCGCACATCCAGGTGAAGATGCGCGCGATTTCGATCATGGGCCGCTACGCGGTGGGCGACCTCAGCCAGGACATGGAACGCCTGCCCGGCGAAAAGGCAGTGATCACCGAAGCACTGGATGCAGTGAAGTCCAATCTCGGCGCGATCAACGGCGAGATCCGCCGCCTGGCCGAGGCCGCCGCCGCCGGCGATTTCAGCCAGCGCGGCCAGAGCGCGCGCTTCGAACATGACTTCCGGGCGATGGTCGAGGGCCTGAACCAGCTGATGCAGACCACCGACCACAACCTGGCCGAGGTTTCGACGATGCTGCGCGCGATCGCCGATGGCCGCCTTGGCGCGCGCATGCAGGGCGACTTCCAGGGCGTGTTCGCGCGCATCGCCGGCGACGCCAACACCACTGCGGCGCAGCTGGCCACGATCGTCAGCGACATCAAGCACGCCTCGGGCAACATCCACACCGCCGCAGCCGAAATCGCCGCCGGCAACAACGATCTGTCGCGCCGCACCGAGCAGCAGGCGGCCAACCTGGAGGAGACCGCTGCGTCGATGGAGGAGCTGACCTCCACCGTGCGCCAGAACGCCGAGCACGCGCGCCAGGCCAACCAGCTGGCGATCGGCGCACACGGTGTGGCCTCGCAGGGCGGCGAGGTGGTCGGCCAGGTGGTGGCGACCATGGATGCGATCGAAGGTTCGTCGCGGCAGATCGCAGAGATCATCAGCGTGATCGACGGCATCGCGTTCCAGACCAACATCCTGGCCCTGAACGCTGCCGTGGAAGCGGCGCGCGCCGGCGAGCAGGGCCGCGGCTTCGCCGTGGTCGCCAGCGAGGTGCGCACGCTGGCACAGCGCTCGGCTGCCGCTGCCAAGGAGATCAAGTCACTGATCGAGGCGTCGGTCGAACAGGTCGGCCACGGCGCCCAGCACGTGCGCCGCGCCGGCCAGACCATGGCCGAGATCGTGGCCTCGGTGCAGCGCGTGACCGACATCATGGCCGAGATCTCGGCCGCCTCGCAGGAACAGAGCGCCGGCATCGAGCAGGTCAGCCAGACCATCATCCAGATGGATGGCACCACCCAGCAGAATGCCGCGCTGGTGGAGGAAGCCAGCGCCGCTGCGCGCAGCCTGGACCAGCAGGCCGACCGCCTGATCGAAGCGGTGGACGTGTTCGATCTGGCGACGGCGACGGCGACGAGCAGGAACGCGTTTTCGCGCGCCGCCTGACGTCTCCGCCGGGAATGGAGCGGCGCTGCCGCCGCGCCAGTACGGTAGCGCCGGGCCCTGCCCGGCGAGCGCAGCCGGCCTCAGCGCAGGTAGTCGGACTGCGCCATCACCTCGCCCAGGTGATCCAGGAACGAACTGATCCGGGCCGACACCGCGGTGTTGCGGTAGTACACCGCATGGATCGGCTGGTACACATCCAGCGTGTGCGCGGCCAGCACCGGCACCAGGGTGCCGGCGGCGCGGTCGCGATCGGTCACGAAGTCGGACAGGCAGGTGATGCCCACACCCTCCACTGCCAGCCGGCGCAGGGTTTCGCCACTGGATGCGGCCACGTCCGGACGCACCAGCAGTTGCCCGTCGGCATCGCCGGGCAGCGGCCAGCGGTTCAGCGATTCGGGCTCGTTGAACCCCAGCAGCGTGTGCTGGCCCAGCGCCGCCACGCTGGGCGGTTCACCGTGGGCCTGCAGATAGGCAGGGCTGGCCAGCAGCTGCAGCCGGCAGCGGCCCAGCGGGCGCGCGTGCAGGGTGGAGTCGGCCAGCGGGCCGATGCGGATGGCCAGATCGGTGCGCCGCTCCAGCAGGTCGATGTAGCGCTCGGAGCTGTTCAGTTCCAGCTGCACCTCCGGGTAGCGCGCGCGATAGCCGGCCACCAGCGGTGCGATCACCTGCAGCACGAAGGGCATCGCCGCGTCCACGCGCAGCCGGCCGCTCGGCCGTTCGCGGCGGGCGGCCATCTGTTCTTCGGCAGATTCCACCGCATCGATGATCGCGCGCGCATGGCGCAGGTAGGCCTCGCCCTCGGCGGTGAGGTGCAGGCGGCGGGTGGTGCGGGTCAGCAGGGTCGTGCCCAGCTTGTCCTCCAGCCGGCCCAGTGCGCGACTGACACCGGACGGCGTCTGCCCCAGCTGCTCGGCGGCGGCGCTGATCGAACCGCAGTCGATCACCGCCAGGAAGGCCTGCATCTCGTCGAGGGTGGTTTTCATGGCGCCATTATTGACCATGGCGCAAGAGTGATTGGCGTGAAGACCGGTTTTTCGGTCCGGGCGGGCCGCGCACACTGCGCGCCTTCCTTCTGCTGGAGCCGGCCATGACCCGTGGCATTCCCCTCGCACTGCTGGCGTTGACCCTCGGCGCCTTCGCCATCGGCACCACCGAATTCGTCATCGTCGGCCTGATTCCGACCATCGCCGCTGACCTGCAGGTCAGCCTGCCCTCGGCCGGCCTGCTGGTTTCGCTGTACGCGCTCGGCGTGGCCATCGGCGCACCTGTGCTGACCGCGCTCACCGGCCGCGTACCGCGCAAGACCCTGCTGGTGGCGCTGATGGTGTTGTTCACCCTGGGCAACGTCATCGCCTGGATGGCGCCGGGCTACACCTCGCTGATCGTCGCCCGCATCCTCACCGGGCTGGCGCACGGCGTGTTCTTCTCCATCGGTTCGATCATCGCCACGGCGGTGGTGCCGAAGGAAAAGGCCGCCAGCGCGATCGCCATCATGTTCACCGGCTTGACCGTGGCACTGGTCACCGGCGTGCCGCTGGGTACGTTCGTCGGCCAGCACCTGGGCTGGCGCGCCACCTTCCTGGCGGTGGCCGGGCTCGGCGTGGTCGCGCTGCTGGGCGCGCTGCTGTTCGTGCCGCGCAGGCTGCCGCAGAGTGCGCCGGCCAGCATGCGCCAGCAGCTGGGCGTGCTGGCGCAGCCGCGCCTGCTGCTGGTCTATGCGATGACCGCACTGGGCTACGGCGGCACCTTCCTGGCCTTCACCTACCTGGCGCCGATCCTGCAGGAGGTCACCGGCTTTTCGGCCAACGCGGTCAGCCTGGTGCTGCTGGTGTACGGCGTGTCGGTGGCCATCGGCAATCTGTGGGGCGGCCGCCTGGCCGACCGGCTGGGTCCGGTCCCCGCGCTGAAGCGCATCTTCGCGCTGCTGGCGCTGGTGCTGCTGGTGCTGACCTTCACCGCACACAGCCCCTGGCTGATGCTGCTGACCGTGCTCGCCCTGGGCGCGGTGGCATTCGGCAACGTGCCCGGTCTGCAGGTGTATGTGGTCAAGCAGGCGCAGCGCTACGCCCCGCAGGCTACCGACGTGGCGTCGGGCCTGAACATCGCCGCCTTCAACATCGGCATCGCCCTGGGCGCCTCGCTGGGCGGCCTGGTGGTCGAGCACATCGGCCTGATGCACACACCCTGGCTGGGTGCGCTGGTGGTGGTGGGCGCGTACGCGCTGACCGTACTGAGTGGCCGCCTGGACCGCCGTGATGGAATCGATGACCGCGCCGATGGCATTGCCGTGGCCGCCCATTGACGATCCGTGCAATGCACTGTTGTCGGCACGCATACGAACGCTGACCTACCCTTTCCTTTCACGCCTTTCCCCCCGTTGGAGCTTCCCATGACCGTTCCTGCCTTTGGCCTTGGCACCTTCCGCCTGAAAGACCAGACCGTGATCGACTCGGTGCGCAATGCGCTGGAGGTCGGCTACCGCGCCGTGGATACCGCGCAGATCTACGGCAATGAAGCCGAAGTCGGCCAGGCCATCGCCGAATCCGGCGTGCCGCGCGAGCAGATCTACCTGACCACCAAGGTCTGGATCAGCGAATTCAAGCGCGATGCGCTGCTGGCCAGCCTGCGCACCAGCCTGGACAAGCTGCGCACCGATCATGTGGACCTGGCGCTGATCCACTGGCCTTCGCCGAATGACAAGGTGGACGTGCCGATGGAGGAATACCTGCCAGCGCTGGCCGAAGCCAGGGCGCAGGGGCTGACCAGGGAGATCGGCATCTCCAACTTCACCATCGCCCAGACCCGCAAGGCCATCGAGATCCTCGGTGCCGAGGCGATCGCCACCAACCAGGTCGAGATCCACCCGTACCTGCAGAACCGCCTGCTGGTGAAGTTCCTGCAGGACAACGGCATCCACATCACCGCCTACATGAGCCTGGCCTATGGCGAAGTGCTGAAGGATCCGGTGATCCAGGCCATCGCCGGCCGCCACCAGGCCACGCCGGCGCAGGTGGCGCTGGCCTGGGCGCTGCAGCAGGGCTTCTCGGTCATTCCCTCCTCGACCAAGCGCGAGAACCTGGCAGCCAACCTGGAAGCGGCGGCAGTGCGCCTGACCGACGAGGACATGGCGCAGATCGCCACGCTTGACCGCGGCCACCGCCTGGCCAACCCGGAGGGCATCGCCCCGGCCTGGGATTGAGCAGAAGGCGCCGGGCATGGCCCGGCGCTACCGGATGACCGCGGATGGCGCCGGGCCATCCCCGGCGGATCCATCAGCGAGGCAGCAACCACCCGCGCATCGCCGCACTCACCTCTTCGGGCTTTTCCATCGGCGCCAGATGCCCGCAATCGGGCACCACCACCAGCTGCGAATGCGGCACCAGGGCGTGCATTTCCTCGCTCACCGCCAGCGGCGTGATGCGGTCATTTGCTCCGCAGACGATCAGCAACGGATCGCGGTAACCGGCCAGCACATCATGACCATCGCGGCGTTCCAGCGCGCTCTGGCGCAGGAACACTTCCGCGCCCAGGCGGGCGGTCATGTCGCGCACACGCTGCACCAGCACGTAGTCGTCCAGGCGCGAGGCATCGATGTAGCTGCGCATCAAGGTATCTCCGAAGCCGTGGAACTTCCCCGGCAGGCGCACGCTGGCGCGCTGGCTGCGCCGCTGCTCGGCGCGCTCGGGCGAATCGGCGTGGATCGAGGTGTCGATCAACGCCAGCTGCAGCACCCGTTCCGGCGCGATGCGCAGGATCTGCTGGGCGACGAACCCGCCCAGCGAGAAACCCGCCAGCGCAAACCGTTCCGGCGCCTGCGCCAGTACGTCCTCGGCCACGGCCTGCAGGGTTTCGCCACGGGTCTGGTCGCCCACGCTGCAGTCGGCGATGTCGGCCAGGTCAGCCAGCTGCGCGCGCCACAGCTCGGCATCGTTGAGCAGGCCCGGGAGCAGCAGCAGGGGAATGCGGTCGGTCATGCGGGTATTGTGATGGTGCATGACTGCGGGCGCTACAGCACCAATGACTCACCCTCCTCCCGCAACGACACCTCCGCGACGATCATTCCACTCCGTTGTCGTCAGGCAGACCGACCGATGCTCGCCGTGCGGATAGATTCTGCGGTTCCTCCACACTGATCGACATGAGCTACGAGGCTACGATGTAATGACCGGGTTGACCGAAGTACTGTGCTACGGCGCGGCGGTGGTGGTGGAACCGCTGCGTTGAATCCGACATTCCGCCGGGCATGGCCCGGCGCTACCGATGTGGTAACGATCACACCACCGGCGGGACATCGGGGACCTCCACCTGCTGCACCGGCAGCGTCACCACCATCACGGTCGGTTCGTCCGGATCCAGCTTCGTCGTGAAGCCCAGGCTCTGGCACATCGCCAGCATGGTGCTGTTCTCGCGCAGCACCTGGCCTTCCACCACGTCCAGCCCGAGCCACTTGGCGTACTCGATCATGATCGCCATCAGGCGCCAGCCGATGCCGTGGCCCTTCAGGTCCGAGCGGATCAGGATGCCGTACTCGCCCCGGTGGTAGTCGGCGTCGGCGTGCAGCCGCACCGCGCCCAGCATTTCACCGCTGCGGGGTTCGATCGCCACCAGTGCGATCGAACGCGCATAGTCGAGCTGGGTCAGGCGGGCGATGAACTCGTGACTGAAGTGCTTCACCGACTGGAAGAAGCGCAGGCGCAGGTCTTCGTCGCTGACCCGGGCGAAGAACGCGCGGAACAGCGCGTCGTCCTCCGGCCGCACCGGCCGCACGAAGGCACGCCCGCCGTCGGACAATTCGATGGTGCGTTCCCATTCCTTCGGATACGGAAACACCGAGAAGCGTGGATGGCCACGCCCCTTGTGCAGGATGCGCGATGGCGCCACCGCCACGCGTGCGTCCAGCGCAAGAATGCCGCGACTGTCGACCAGCAGGGGATTGATATCCAGCGTGCGTACTTCCGGGATATCGGCAGCCAGCTGCGCCAGCTTGACCAGTGCCAACGCCAGCGCACGCTCATCCGCGGCGGGCACATCGCCATAGGCCTTGAGAATGCGTGAGGCGCGGGTCTGGCCGATCAGTTCATGGGCAAGCCGCAGGTCCAGCGGCGGCAGCGCCAGTGCCTTGTCGTTGATCACTTCGACCGCGGTACCGCCGCGGCCGACCACGATCACCGGTCCAAACGTTGCATCATCGGCGATGCCGACGATGATCTCGCGCGCCTTCGGCCGCACGATGGTCGGCTGTACCAGCAGGCCATCGATGCGCGCATCGGGGCGCAGCTGGCGTGCGCGCGTCAGGATCGCGTTGGCGGCGCTCTGCACTGCCGGCAGCGTCGCCAGGTTCAGGCGCACGCCATCCACTTCGGACTTGTGCGGGATGTCCGGCGAGAGGACCTTCAATGCAACCGTCGCGCCGCGCTCCAGCAGCGGCTGCGCCAGGTCCATCGCCTCGTGCGCGTCGCGCGCGTGCATCACCGGCGCGGAGGGAATGCCGTAGGCCTTGAGCAGTTCGTGGGTGGCCAGCGGATCCAGCCAGCGCTGGCCGTTGGCCAGCGCCACATCGACCAGCGCCCGCGCGGCCGCCGCATCCACGCTGAAATCCTGCGGCAGACTGGGCGGTGTCTCCATCAGCGCGTTCTGCGCTTCGCGGTAGCGCACCAGGTGCTGGAAGCCACGCACGGCCTCCGCTTCCGTCGGATAGGTCGGCACCCGTGCAGCGTTGAGGGTGGCGGTGGCCTGGTCGTCATTGCCCAGCCACACCGCAAACACCGGCTTGTCGCGGTGATGACGCGGGCGCAGGCCCAGGGTCCGGGTCAACGCCTGCGCGGCATCGGCAGACGAAGTGAAGGCGGTCGGGACGTTGACCACCATCACCGCATCGTTCTCGCTGTCGGCCAGCAACGCCTCGATGGCGGCGGCAT
Organism: Stenotrophomonas sp. 704A1; assembly: GCF_030549525.1. Classification (NCBI taxonomy): domain Bacteria; kingdom Pseudomonadati; phylum Pseudomonadota; class Gammaproteobacteria; order Lysobacterales; family Lysobacteraceae; genus Stenotrophomonas; species Stenotrophomonas tuberculopleuritidis. Next base: position 4,511,084 of record NZ_CP130831.1, read on the forward strand.
AGCGCTCGCCATCGGCGTCGACCACGATGTCGACCGGGTTGCTGCGTGACCAGCCCTGCGGCAGCACCGCGTCGAGCGTCTGCACGGTGCTGTCGGACAACTGCGCCAGGGTGCCGCGCAGGGCGGCCAGCTGATCCACCGCCAGCCGGCCGACACCACCGCCGTTGCTGAGGATGGCCAGCCGGCGCCCGGGGAAGGTGCCAAGCCGCCCCAGCGATTCGGCCGCGGTGAACAGTTCGTCCAGCGCACCCACCCGCAGCAGGCCGGCACGGTTGAACGCGGCGCCGTACACATCGTCGGCGCGCGCCAGTGCCTGCACATGGGTATCGGCGCTGCCCGGCGGCACCCGATCGGCACGGCCGGACTTGACCACCACCACCGGCTTGGCACGGGCCGCCGCGCGCGCGGCCGACATGAACTTGCGCGCGTCCTTGATCTGTTCGACGTAGAGCAGGATGGCGCGGGTGCGGTAGTCGGTGGCGAAGTAGTCCAGCAAATCGCCGAAATCCACATCCAGGGTATCGCCGAGCGAGACCACGGCGGAGAAGCCGACCGAACGCGCCACGCCCCACTCCACCAGCGCGGCGGCGATGGCGGAGGACTCGGAGATCAGCGCCAGATCGCCGGCCTGCGGGAAGTGCGCGGCGATGCTGGCGTTGAGCCGCGCGTGCGGCGCGATCACGCCCAGGCAGTGCGGGCCGAGGATGCGCAGGCCGTGCCTGCGCGCTACCGCCTCCACCTGCGCCGACAACGAGCCGGGGCCTTCGCCCAGGTGCGCGGTGAGGATGATGGCCGCCTGCACGCCGCGCTCGGCGGCAGTGCGCACCACCTGCGGCACGATCGCCGCCGGTGCGGTGATCACCACCAGCTCCGGCACCCAGTCCAGGTCCTTGAGCCGCTTCACCGTGCGGATGCCGTCGATCTCGGCATGCCGCGGGTTGATCCACGCCACCTTGCCGGGAAAGCCGGTGCCACGCAGGTTGCGCATCACCGCGCGGCCGGCCGAGCGCTCACGCGGGCTGCCGCCGATCACCGCGACCGACTGCGGACGGAACACAGACTGCAGGTGGTAGGTACTCATGCGCCTACGGTACACGCACCGGCGCGCCGGGCGCATGATCGGGCGCAAAAAGCTGCGAGGCGCTCACTGGATCACGCCCTGCGTGGTTGACGCTCCCGTTACAGCAGCGTGCCGTGCAGGATCATCGCGGCAATGCTGAAATAGATCACCAGGCCGGTCACGTCCACCAGGGTGGCCACGAACGGCGCCGAAGCGCTGGCCGGGTCGAAGCCAAGCCGCTTCAGGATGAATGGCAGCATCGAACCCGACAGCGAACCGAAGGTGACGATACCGACCAGCGCCGCACCGATGGTGATGGCCAGCAGGATCCAGTGCTCGCCGTAATCGTGCAGTCCGCCCAGCTGCCAGACCACGATGCGCACGATCGCCAGGCAGCCGAGAATGGCGCCGAGTACCATGCCGGTGGGCACTTCACGCAGGGCCACCTTCCACCAGTCGCGCAGGCGCAGTTCGCGCAGGGCCAGGCTGCGGATCAGCAGCGACGTGGCCTGCGAGCCCGAATTGCCGCCGGAACTCATGATCAGCGGAATGAACAGGGTCAGCACCACGGCGCGTGCCAGCTCGTCCTCGTAGTGCTGCATGGCGCTGGCGGTCAGCATTTCACCCACGAACAGCACGCTGAGCCAGCCGGCGCGCTTGCGCAGCATCTCGAAGAAGCCGATCTGCATGTACGGCTTGTCCAGTGCCTCCATGCCACCGAACTTGTGCGCATCCTCGGTCGATTCCTCGATCAGCGCGTCCAGGATGTCATCGACGGTGACGATGCCGAGCAGGTGCTGCTGTGCATCGACCACCGGGATCGCCAGCAGGTCGTGGCGGCGGATCAGCCGCGCCACTTCTTCCTGGTCCATCTGCGCATCCACCGTCACCGGCGGGTTGACCTGGGCGACATCCAGGATCGACTCCTCCGGCAGGCCGGTGATCAGCCGGCGCATGGTCACCACCTGCTGCAGCTGGCGGCTGGCCGGGTCGAGCACGTAGATGGCGTACACGGTCTCGCGGGTGCGCTCGACCTGGCGGATGTGCTGCAGGGTCTGGGCCACGGTCCAGCTGGCCGGCACCGCCACGAACTCGGTGGTCATCAGCGCGCCGGCGGTGTTGGGCGGGTAGCTGAGCAGGGTCTGGATGGTCTGCCGCGCATCGCTGCCCAGCAGCGGGATCAGCCGCGCGCGCTGTTCCTCATCCAGCTCATGGACGATGTCGGTGGCGCGATCATCGGCCATCAGCCCCAGCAGGGCGGCGGCACGCGCCGGCGGCAGGGCCGCCACCAGATCGCCGCTGCGGTGCAGCTCCGGCGCTTCCAGCATCTTCACCGCACGCGGCAGCGACAGCGCCGCCAGGGTCTCGGCGGCGCGCTCCAGTTCGAGCGTGTTGATGAATTCCACCGCGTCGGCGGTGTTGTAGTTGGCCAGCGGCGCGGCCAATGCCGCGGCATCGGCCACCGGACGCAGCAACTGCTTCTGGTTCATGGTGATTCGCCTTCGTGGGGGTGCGACCTCGCGCAACGCCAACGCAGGCAAACCGTCCCGATGTCAGGCGGTGGCCATCGCTGGCGTCGACCGAGGTCGAGATCTACTGTCGCTGGACATGGGTTGGGAACTCCGGAAGGGTGTACTGGCGGACACGCCGGCAGCGGCGGGGAGTCTGGACCTGCGCGCCGGACAGGTCAACCCGCAGCCGTGTCGACCGGATGCCGGTCGCATTGCCGTTCTCGTCCGTACACGGCCACGCGCGCATAATGTGCGGGCGGCCTTCGCCGCGCCCTCCCCCACCCGAGCGGCCGCACCGCGGGCCTCCCCGATGACCAGGTATTCCCATGCATAGCGGTGGTCTGGAACTGGCTCTGGTGCTGCTGCTGGCCGCCGTGATCGCGGTGCCGGTATTCAAGAAGTTCGGCTTCGGCGCGGTGCTGGGCTACCTGGCGGCCGGCGTCGTGCTGGGCCCGGACGGGCTGGGCTTCGTGCAGGATGCCGACCGCATCCTCGGCGCCGCCGAGACCGGCGTGGTGATGCTGCTGTTCGTGATCGGGCTGGAGCTGTCGCCAGCGCGCCTGAAGGTGATGCGGCGGTCGGTGTTCGGCGCCGGCGCGGCGCAGGTTGCGCTGTCCGGGCTGGTGCTGGGGGGCCTGCTGCTGCTCGATCACTTCCAGTGGAAGAGCGCCCTGGTGGTCGGCGTGGCACTGGCGTTGTCGTCCACCGCGGTGGGCCTGCAGCTGCTGTCCGAACACAAGGCGATCAACAGCGACCATGGCCGGCTGGGATTTGCCATCCTGCTGTTCCAGGACCTGATCGCGATTCCACTGCTGGCCGCCATTCCGCTGCTGGGCGGGGTGAAGAACGAGACCCTGCGCTGGGACGATGTGGCCGTGGCGCTGGGCGCGCTGGCCGTGGTGATCCTGTGCGGGCGGCCGGTGCTGCGCAAGGTGTTCGGCATCATCGCCCGCACCCGCAGCCCGGAAGTGTTCACCGCCACCGCCCTGCTGGTGGTGCTGGGTACCGCCTGGTTCATGCAGGAGGCCGGCCTCAGCCCCAGCCTGGGGGCCTTCCTGGCCGGCGTGCTGCTGTCCGATTCGGAGTTCCGGCACGAACTGGAAGCGCAGATCGAGCCGTTCAAGGGGCTGCTGCTGGGCCTGTTCTTCATTGCCGTGGGCATGGGCATCGACCTGGACCGCATTGCCGCCGAACCGTGGATGATCGCCGCGGGCGTGGCGATCCTGCTGGTGGTCAAGTTCAGCCTGCTGTACCTGATCGGCCGCATGGCCCGGCTCAGTTCGCGGCAGTCGCTGCTGCTGGGCAGCGTGCTGTGGCTGGGGGGCGAGTTCGCCTTCGTGGTGTTCAACGAAGCCCAGCGGGCGCACCTGCTGGGCAACGCCAACCACGACCGGCTGGTGGCGATCGTCGGCCTGTCGATGGCGATCACACCGCTGCTGATGATCGCCCTGCTGCGCCTGCTGGGCCAGGAGCGGGCGACGCCACGCGATGCCGCGCCGGCCGACACGGTGGCGCCGGACAACCGTCCGAAGGTGCTGATCGCCGGCATGGGCCGCTTCGGCCAGGTCATCGCGCGCCTGCTGACGGCACAGAAGGTGCCGTTCGTGGCGCTGGAAGCCAACCCGGACACCGTGGCCGACCTGCGCCGCTTCGGCAACCAGCTGTACTACGGTGACCCGACCCGGCCGGAGATGCTGCGCGCGGCCGGTGGCGAGCACATCGATGTGTTCGTGATCACCGTGGACGACCCGGAGACCAACCTGCGCGCGGTGCGCATGGTGCGCCGGCTGTACCCGGACGCGGTGGTGCTGGCGCGCGCACGCAACCGCCAGCATGCCTGGCGCCTGATGGACATGTCGGCCGAACCGTTCCGCGAGGTGTTCGGGACCAGCCTGGAAATGAGCGGGCGCGTGCTGACCGCGCTGGGCGTGGCGGCGGAGGTGGCCGAACGCCATGTGCAGCAGTTCCGCGAGCACGATGAGAAGCTGCTGCGCGACCAGTACCTGGTGTACGACGACGAGGCGGCGGTGATCCAGACCTCGCGCGATGCGCGCAACGACCTGATGCATCTGTTCGAAGCGGACGCGGAAAGCGACGGCGACAGGGAACGTTGACGGCCCATGGGCCGCCGGGCATGGCCCGGCGCTACCGGTCATGGCTACCTGCAGGGGTAGCGCCGGGCCATGCCCGGCGGGGCGTCAGCCGTTGTCGCGCAGGAACCGCGCCATCGACGAAACCCCCGGCACGCGCGGTTCGAACTCGGCGGCGACGTCGATGAAGCCGCGCATCACCGCAATCTCGCGCGGACTGCGGTTGAGCCCGTCGCGGGCTTCCGGATCGGCACCGGCGCGCAGCAGGCGTTGCACCAGCAGCGGCAGCCCGTGCAGGGCGGCCAGATGCAGTGGGCCGAACCCCCGTGGATCACGCACGTCCAGGCTGACGTCCTCATCCAGCAGGCGTTCGACTGCGGCCATCACCACCTGTTCGTCGCAGGCGGTCCCCGGTTCCGCGCGCGCGCCCAGCAGCAGCAGCAGCGGCGTGACCGCACCCGCCGCGGCCTGGTCCGGCTCGGCCCCGGCCAGCAGCAGGGTATCGAGCAGGGCCAGCAGGCGTGAACGATCGCGCGCGCTGAAGCCGTACAGCGCAGCGCAGTGCAACGGCGCCAGCTGCTGGGCATCGCCGGCATGCACGTCGGCACCGGCGGTCAGCAGCCGGGCCACGATATCCGGCAGGCCCAGCGCGGATGCCAGCATCAGCACCGTCACCCCGCCCGGCAGGCGGTGTTCCAGCTGTGCGCCGGCATCGAGCAGGGCCGAGACGATCTCGACCTGGCGCATGCTGACCGCCGCCGACAGCGGCGTCGCGCCACTGGCCGCGGCGTGCTGGGGGTCGGCGCCGCGCGCCAGCAGCAGGTCGACCACGGCCAGATGGCCGCCACCGGCGGCACGCAGCAGCGCGGTGCAGCCCTGCGCGTCGACCGCGTCGATGGCAAAGCCCAGGTCGTTGAGGCGGCGCACCGCATCGACATCACCGGCCATCGCCGCCGCCGGCAGGTCGCCTTCACGAAGGGTGCGGCGCGGCAGCGGCCACACCCGCCAGTCCAGCCAGTCGGCCAGGTCGCGGCGGCCGATCGACAGCGCCACGCCCAGCGGCGTCTGCCCGTCGGCCGCGCGCGCCTCCGGCGAGGCGCCATGCTGCACCAGCAGCTTCAGCGCGCCTTCGCGGGCCAGCGCCGTGGCCAGATGCAGGGCGGTCATGCCGTGGCTGTCGCGTGCTTCGCGGTCCACGCCGGTGTTGAGCAGGGCCTGCTGCAGGCGCAGCCAGCCCAGCCGCACGGCCAGCGACAGCGGCGGATCACCGGCAGGCGATGCGGCAAACGGATCGGCACCGCGTTCCAGCAACTCCAGCGCGAGCTGTTCGAGGCCACGTGCGGCCTGGTCGTGCTGCGCGCAGGCGGCGAGGAAACGCGCCAGGCCACCGCGCCCGGCCGGCGACAGGCCACGCTGCAGCATCACCTGCAGCGCCGGCACCGCATCGATGCCGCGCGAGAGCAGGGCGAACATCGGCGTGTCGTCGCAGGCATCACGCACATAGGGATCGGCACCGTGGCCCAGCAGCCAGTCGACCGCGCGCGGTTCCAGCGCCAGTTCCGGGTCGAGCAGCAGGCCACCCAGTTCTTCCGGCTGGCACAGCCGGGCCAGCGCGGCCATGCCCTCGGTATTGCCGAACCCCAGCGCTTCGCGCAGCAGGGTCAACGGCGGGCGGTCGGGCAGCAGGCCACTGGCACTGGCCGCGTCACCGCGTTCGGCCAGGCCATCGCTGACTGCCGCCGGCAACGGATAGGACGGATCGAGCAGGGCGACGATCGCCCAGCGCCCCGCTTCGGCTGCGTAATCCACCGCGCGGCGGCCGGCCGGATCGCTGGCGTCGGCAACGATGCCCAGCTCCAGCAGGCGCTTGATCAGCAGCGGCGACACATCCTCGGCCATGGCTGCCAGCAGCACCGCGTTGCGGCCATCGGCATCCACCGCCACCAGATCGGGCTTGTGCGGCAGCAGATGCTCGACCACCGCCGCACGCCCGGCACGCGCTGCTTCCAGCCACGGGGTACGGCCCAGGGCATCGCGTGCCTCCAGGTTGGCGCCCGCCGACAGCAGCACGCCGATGATGTCCACATGCCCGGCCAGTGCCGCCTCGTGCAGCGCGCTGCGGCGCTGGCGATCACGGGCGTCGGCCCGCGCCTTGTGCTTGAGCAGCAGCTGCACGCCGGCCGGATCATCGTCTTCGGTGGCGGCGGCGGCCAGCAGCACCGGGGTGCCGTCGGTCGGCTCGCTGCGCGCACCGCGCTCGAGCAGGAAGCGGGCCAGGCGCCAGTTGCCGACCTGGCAGGCCACCGCCAGCGGCGACCAGCCGTCAGCGTTCAGTGCATCCACTTCGGCGGCGGCATCGCGCAGCAGCGCGGCAACGCCCGGGTCCGAACTGCGTGCAGCGTGGTGCAGCGGGGTGTTGCCATCGCTGTCGGTGGCACGCGAGTCGGCGCCGTTGGCGAGCAGGGTCATCACCGCTTCCGGGCGGCCGTGCCAGCTGTCGCGGGTGGCCGCCAGCAACGGCGTCATGCCGCGGTGGGGCGCATTCACGTCGACCCCGCGGCCGATCAGTTCGCGCAGCAGGCGCAGGTCGGGCAGTACCGCGGCCAGCACCGCCAGGCTGCGCTGGTCGCGCCACTCCGGCGCCGGTAGAGCATGCGCATCGGCACCGGCCTGCAGCAGCTGCAGCGCGCGATCGATGCGGCCATGGCGTGCGGCTTCATACAGCGCCGGGGTCAGCTCCTGCGGTGCCATCGCTTCCAGCGGCGTGGCGTCCACCGCGGTGCTGAACAGGGCTTCGCGCTCGGCCGCCTGATCGAGACCCGCCGGTGCGCGCAGCGCGACCAGCGGCGCCGGCGCAACGCGCTGCAGCAACAGGTGCAGCAGCGGCGACAGCAGCAGCACCGCCAGCGCCGCCGGCCAGCGCGCGCTGTCCGGCAGCAGCCCCGGCCAGGCCGGCAGTACCACCAGCGCGGCCAGCGTGATCACCAGCGCAGCCACGCCAAGGCCACGCCAGGCGCTGAGATCGCGCCCGGCCAGGGCCTGCCAGTGCTGGGCCAGCCCGCCGTCGAGACGTTCGACATCGTTCCACAGCGGCCAGGTTCGCCAGGCGGCCAGCAGGCCGGCACTGACCAGCACGCTCAGGCCCAGCACCGCGGCCAGGCTGCCACTGTCACGCAGCGCGGCCAGCGGCCAGGCCAGCAGCAGGGCAAGCAGCACCGGCGCCGCCGTCCACAGTGCGATCAGCGCGGGCAGGTCCTGACCGGCCACCTGCTTCGGCGCGCGCAGCGCGCGGCTGCGCCGCCACCACGAGACGGCGAGCGCGAACGCCGGCTGCGCCAGTGCCGCCAGCACGGCACCGGGCAGCCCGCCCAGCGCCGACCCCAGCGCCAGCACGGCGCCCAGGGCGAAGGTGATCGACAGGGCGCGGGGGCGGGAAAGCTCAGTCATAGTGGCGCGGCATCAGGCTGCTCACCGACGGTGGCACCTGCAGGTAGAAGCCGCGGTCGGTCAGTTCGCTGCGTACCTTGGCCGGATCGGCCTGGGCCAGCCGGCGCTGGGCGTCCAGGGTCACTTCCAGGACGAACACGAGCGTACCCAGCGATGCCGACAGCGGCGCAGGCAATGCGCTGAAGTCGTCGCGTCGGGCGAGATAGACGTAGGTGTCCGGCTTGAGTTGGCTTTTATAGACGTAGGCGTGCATGTCCACGGGACGATAACCCGGGAAGAGCCGTGATTGTGTCGGAAAGCCGACAGCGGGGAAAGCCGTCGCGCGACGATGACGGCGCGATCGACGGCGTTTCCCCGCCGGGGTTCAGCAATGTGGCGGTGGCGTTCAGCCAGCGCCGGGCCACGCGTCGGCCTTACTTGACCTTCGCGTAGGTGCCCTTCAGCGCCACGCCCGCCAGGATCGCGCCGGCGTAGCATTCGTAGTTGGTCGCGCTCTTGAACTCGTTCTTCTTGTAGTAGCTGACGATGTCCACCACGGCGTTGGCACCGCGCGACTTGGCACCGTCCTGCAGCGCGCGCAGCGCCGACAGGGCCACCCAGCGGCAGGCTTCTTCGTCGCTCTTGTTGGCGGCGTTGGTCTTCTTGTTGGTCACGTCCTCGCCCAGGCGCTGCTGCACGCTGACCGGCTGGCCGGCCAGGTAGAAGCGCACGCTGCCGTCGATGCCGGCATCTTTGGCGGCCTGCGAATTGACCAGGTCACGCAGGGACTGCTCGACGCGGGTATCGCGGGCCGAGGCGGTGGAAGTCAGGGCCAGCAGCGCGGTGGCAGTGGCGATCAGCAGGGTGCGGCGCATCGGAACGTCTCCTTGTTGGGGTGCGGGTACAGCGGGATCACGCCTGCCAGCGGCGGAACACCAGCGAGGTGTTGATGCCGCCGAAGGCGAAATTGTTGCTCATCACATACTCGGCCTGCAGTTCACGACCCTGCCCGGTGATGAAGTCGAGCTGGCCGCAGCGCGGATCGACCTCGGCCAGGTTCAGGGTCGGCGCAAACCAGCCGGCGCGCATCATCTCGATGCTCATCCAGGCTTCGAACGCACCACAGGCACCCAGCATATGACCCACGTAGCTCTTCAGCGAGCTGATCGGCACACGGGTGCCGAACACCTGCGCGGTGGCCTGGGTCTCGGCGATGTCGCCATGGTCGGTGGCGGTGCCGTGGGCGTTGACGTAGTCGATCTGCGCTGGCGTCAGACCGGCATCCTCCAGCGCCAGCCGCATGGCCTGGGCCATGGTGTCGGCGCTGGGCTGGGTGACGTGCTGGCCGTCGCTGTTGGTGCCATAGCCGACGATCTCGGCCAGGATGGTGGCACCGCGTGCCTGCGCGTGTTCCAGGTCCTCCAGGATCAGCGTGCAGGCGCCCTCGCCCAGCACCAGGCCATCGCGGCCGGCATCGAACGGGCGCGGCGTGGTCTGCGGCGCATCGTTGCGGGTGCTGGTGGCGAACAGCGTGTCGAACACCGCTGCGGCCGTGGCATCGAGCTGTTCGGCACCGCCGGCCACCATCACCGTCTGCTTGCCGCTGCGGATCGCTTCGTAGCCGGCACCCACGCCCTGGCTGCCCGAGGTGCAGGCGCTGGAGGTGGTGTAGACCCGCCCCGACAGGCCGAAGAACACGCCGATGTTGACCGGCGCGGTGTGGCTCATCATCTTCAGGTAGGTGGTGGCGCTGATGCCGTCGGTGGTGAACTCATGCAGCATGCGGCCGAATTCACCGGTGGCCTCGTGGCTGCCCGAAGACGAGCCATAGGCCACGCCGGTGCGGCCGCTGCGCAGCACCGGGTGTTCGAGCAGACCGGCCTCGCGCAGCGCGATCTCGGTGGCGCGCACCGACATGATCGCGACCTTGCCCATCGAGCGGGTGGTCTTGCGGTTGTAGTTCGGCGGCAGCTCGAAGTCCTGCGCCGGCGCGGCCAGTTTGGTGTTCAGGCCGGCATAGACATCCCATTCCGGCATCGAACGCACCGCGTTGCGGCAGCTGCGCAGGTGGGCCTGGATGGTCGGCCAGTCGTGGCCGAGCGGACTGATGGCGGCAGCACCGGTGACCACCACGCGACGATCGGCGGCCATCAGATCATCCCCCCGTTCACCGAGATCACCTGGCGGGTGATGTAACCGGCCGGCTCGGACAGCAGGAAGGCCACGGTGGCGGCCACTTCCTCGGGACGGCCGACGCGGCCGGCCGGAATCAGCTTCAGCGCGTGATCGACCACTTCGTCGTTGAGCATGTCAGTCTCGATCAGGCCCGGCGCCACGCAGTTGACGGTGATCTGGCGACTCGCCAGTTCCAGCGCCAGCGCCTTGCTGGCACCGATGATGCCGGCCTTGGCCGCACTGTAGTTGACCTGGCCGCGGTTGCCGGCCACGCCGGACACCGAAGACAGGGTGACGATGCGGCCCGGCCTGCGCCGCCGCACCATCGGCATGATCAGCGGGTGCAGCACGTTGTAGAAGCCATCCAGGTTGGTGTGGATGACCTGGTCCCAGTCGTCCTCGGACAGCGCCGGGAAGGCGCCATCACGGGCGATGCCGGCATTGCAGACCACGCCGTAATAGGCGCCATGCGCTTCCACGTCCGCTTCCAGCGCCGCACGCGCGGCTGCCCGGTCGGCCACGTCGAAGGCCAGCACGCGGGCCTGCTGGCCCAGTGCATGGATCTCGGCCACCACGGCCTGTGCTTCCTCCACGCGGCTGCGGCAATGCACCACCACGTCGAAGCCATCGCGCGCGATGTGCAGCGCAATGGCCCGGCCGATGCCCCGGCTGGCGCCGGTCACCAGCACGCTTCGATTCCCTGTCATGCCTGTCCACTCTCCAGATAGGCCATCGCATCGGCTGGTTCGTAGACCGATACGTTGGCAACCGCCCATTCTTCCTCGCCCGCCAGGATGCGGCAGGCGAACATCCCCAATCCATTGTCACCCAACAGCTCGCAGCGCGCCTGTACCTGCAGGCGGGTGCCGCAGGGAAATCCGCTGCGCTGGCTGCTGTAGCGCCGGCTGCCAAGCAGGAAGCCCAGCTGCGGCGGGCGGCCGGCGCTGCGAGCGCGGCAGCCGGCCCAGGCGGCAATGGCCTGGGCCATGTATTCGATGCCCACCCACGCCGGGATGGCACCGTCCTCGACGAACAGCCCGGCATGGGGCACCACCAGTTCGGCGTCGATGCCGTCCTGGTCCCAGCGCAGGATGCGCTCCAGCAGGCACATGTTCTGGCGGTGCGGCACCACGTCTTCGATCGGATACAGCGGCAGGTTCATCGGCGCTCCAGGGCCAGCACGGCATTGCTGCCGCCAAAGGCGAATGAATTGCTCAGCACCCGCCGCGGCGGCTGCGCCAGGAACGTGGCCGGCGCCACCAGCGGCAGTGCCGGCAACGCCGGGTCGGGCACCCCGTCCCACCAGTGCGGTGGCAGCTGCTGCTGCGGGTTCTCGGCCAGCAGGATCCAGCACAGCGCGGCTTCGATGGCACCGGACGCGCCCAGCGTGTGGCCGGTCAGCGGCTTGGTCGAACTGGCCGGCACCGCAGTGCCCAGCACCTGGGCCACGGCCAGGCTTTCCATCGCATCGTTGTGGCCGGTGGCGGTGCCGTGCAGGTTGACGTAGTCCACTTCCGCGGGCGCCCAGCCGGCACGCTGCAACGCCTGCTGCAGGGCGTCGATGGCGCCCAGACCCTGCGGGTCGGGCGCCGACATGTGGTGGGCATCGGCCGATTCACCCCAGCCGGCCAGGCTGACCGGCCCGGGTTCGCGGGTCATCAGGAACAGCGCGGCGCCCTCGCCGATGTTGATGCCGCAGCGATGCTGCGAGAACGGGTTGCAGCGGACCGCCGAGACCGATTCAAGCGCGCTGAAGCCGGCCACGGTGAAGCGGCACAGCGAGTCGGCGCCCCCCGCGATGACCGCATCGACCAGGCCGGCGCGCAGCAGACGTGCGGCCGACATCATCGCCTTGGCGCTGGACGAGCAGGCCGTGGACAGCGTCCAGGCCGGGCCCAGCGCACCGCTGCGTTCGCGTACGAACTGCGCGGCGGTACCCATTTCCTGCTGCGCGTAGTCGAAGCCGTCGGGCCAGCGGCCCTGCTCGGCGCGGGTGCGCAGCGCCTGCTCCGATTCGCCGATGCCGGAGGTACTGGTGCCCAGCACCACGGCGACCCGTTCGGCGCCGTAGCGGCCAATGGCATCGGCCACGGCCGGTGCGATCTGCGCCAGTGCCACGTCCAGCAGGGCGTTGTTGCGCCCCCGCAGCGACACCGGCAGGTGCTCCAGGGCCGGCAGCCCGCTGCGCACCTCGCCCAGCGCCAGGGTACGGCCCGGCAGCAGGCTGTCGTTGTCGCTGAGGCCACCGGGCACATCGGCGAACAGCCCCGCCGCCACGGCAGCGCGGCCCTCGCCCAGCGCGCACACCACGCCGAGGTCGTTCAGGAAAATCGGTGCACTCATCCGTCCTGCCCGGCCATGTCGATCGATTCGATGCGCAGGATGTAACCCTCGGCGCGGTTGTCCAGCTGCACGCTGCCATCGGCCAGCCGTTGCAGCTGCAGCCATACCGTGCCATCGCGCGACAAGCGGCGTTCGCGGCCGTCATCACTGACCTGCCAGCCGGCCGGCAGCGCGGCGGCGATCGCCGCGGTCGGCCACAGCGCGAACTGCAGGTCATCCAGCACGCGCTCGGCGCGCACCTGCGGCGGCAGCCAGGGCGCGCGCTGCTGGGTCAGCTGCTGGCCATCCCACTGCAGGCGCACGCCGGTCTGGCCCAGCGCCTGCACGGCCAGCTGCACGCGCTCGGCGTCTGCTTCCAGCAGCGCATCCAGATCGCGCTGGTGGCTGCCGAAGCGGAAATGCAGCTGCTGCTGCAGCGCCAGCGGCGCGCCCAGGCTGGACGGCGCCAGCCGCAGCGGCGGCAGCTCGACCTGTGGCCGCGGCATGCGGCTGGCACAGGCGACCAGCAGCAGGCACAGCAGCAGCGCCGTGGTACGGACAATCAGGCGCTGCACAGTTCCTCCAGTACACGCATGCGGCGGCCGCTTTCATCGGCCACGTAAGGGTTGTTGGTGTCCCAGGCATAGCCGGCCAGGATGGAGCTGATCATGTCGCGCACTGCCGGCTGCTGGTCGGGGTGGTAGATGATCTTCTGGAAGCCGCCTTCGTACCAGCTTTCCACGAAGCGGCGGAAGGTCTTCACGCCGGCACGCAGCGGGACCGAGAACTCGGCCTCCCAATCGACGGATTCGCCGGCGTAGCGTCGCGCCAGGCAGTCGCTGGCCAGCTGCGCGGACTTGAACGCAATGGTCACGCCGGAGGAGAACACCGGATCAAGGAATTCGCCGGCATTGCCCAGCAGCGCATAGCCCGGGCCCCACAGCGAACTGACATTGGCCGAGTAGCCGGTGATGCGGCGCACCGGCAGCACCGCCCATTCGGCATTGGCCAGCAGCGAGGTCAGGTTCGGATCCTCGCCGACGATGGCCTGCAGCTTCTGCAGATCGTCGCCGTCATAGCGCTCGAAGAACGATGGCTCGGCCACCACCCCCAGCGAGCAGCAGCCGTTGGAGAACGGGATGGTCCAGTACCAGACGTCGATATGCTCGGGGTGGGTGGTGATCAGGATCTTGTTGCGGTCGAAGTCCGCTTCGGCCGGGATGTTGTCGCGCACGTGGCAGAAGATTGCGCCGCGCACCGGGAAGTTGGAGGGCGATTCCAGCTGCAGCAGGCGTGGCAGCAGGCGCGCGAAACCGGAGGCATCAAGAATGAAATCGGCCTCGATGCGGTAGGTGCTGCCATCCGGGCGGCGCACGGTCACCGCCGGCTGCTGGCCCGGCTCGACCGACAGCACTTCATCGCCGAAGCGCAGCGTGGCGCCCATGCGCTCGGCGCCGCGTGCCAGCACGTTGTCGAAGTCGGCACGCTGCACCTGGTAGGTGGTGCCCCAGCCCGGCGAGAACTTCTTCCTGAAGTCGAACGCGGTGCGCGCCTGGCCATGCACGAAGGCGGCGCCGTTCTTGTGCTGGAAGCCGGCCTCGACCACGTCCTGCAGCAGCCCCGCCGCTTCGATGTACTCCATGCTCTGCGGCAGCAGGCTTTCACCGATGGAGAAGCGCGGGAACTGCTGGCGCTCCAGCATCAGCACCTGGCGGCCCTGCTGGCGCAGCATCGCCGCGGCCACGGAGCCGGCCGGGCCGGCGCCGATGATCAGGATCTCAGTACGTTCGACAGCATCCACAGCAGTATTCATCGGGGCGTCCTTGTTGCTCGATCAGGTGGAAGGAAGAAAACGGAAGCGGGTCAGGCCGGTGGCGCACCGTGCGGCGGCGGCCGGAACAGCGGCGAGATGAGCCAGACCAGGCCGATGCCGAACAGCAGGGTCAGCCCGAACGCGCGCAGCGCCGGGGTCTGCGACAGCCCCAGCAGGCCGAACGACAGCCAGGTGCTGGCCGCGCCCACGCACACCGCCAGCCAGGCACTGGCATCGCCGCGGTGCTCGATCAGGAAGATGCCGTAGTCGATGCCCATGCCCAGCAGCAGCATCAGCGCCAGCACGTTGAACAGCTGCAGCGGCTGGCCGAACAGGCCCAGCAGGCCCAGCGTCAACGCGCCGGCAATCAGCGTCGGCGCGATCACGCGCCAGGCCTGGCGCCGGTAGCGCAGCCACAGCGCGCCGAACACCAGCACGATGCCGACCAGCAGCAGCCCGCCCATCAGCTTGCGGTAGTGGCCCAGCAGCTGCGAGAAGTCGGCCGTGCGGTCCACCCAGCGCACACCCGGCAGACCCTCCGCCACCCCACGCAGGGTCGTCAGCGCATCGGCGCGCGACAGGTCGTCGACCATCACCACGCTGATCATCTGCCCTCCCACCTCGCCCACCCACAGGTGTCGGAACGGCTGTGAGGCCGGCGAGGCCAGGAATGCGTCGGCGGTCAAGGGCGTGGCGGCGAACTGCGGGCGCGCCAGGGGTTCGCCGACCGCATCGGACACCGCCTGCAGCACGCCCGGTTCCACCTTCGCGGTCAGCGCGGCATCGGCCTGCTGGCGCGCCGGCGACGGCAGCCAGTCGCTGATCGCGCGATAGCCACCAATGCGCTTGTCACCGGCCAGTACCCGCAGGCGCTCGGTCAGCGCTTCTTCGCGCTGCAACAGCTGTCCGGCGTCACGGCCCTGCACCAGGTAGAACTGCGCCGGGCTGGGCATGCCCAGCAGCTGGCTGAGGCGGATCTGCTGGGCCATCAGTGCCGGCGGCGACGACTGCAGGCTGCGCAGGTCGTCATTGCTCTGCAGGCGGGCGATGCCGACGGCCGACACCAGCACCGCCACCGCCAGGAAAACCGCCACCGGGCGCGTACCGTGCAGGCGCGGGAAGCGCTCCAGGGTGTTGCCCAGCCACTGCGAGAAACGGGTCTTGCCGATGTCACCGCCGTCCAGCCACGGGAACCAGAAGATCACGGTCAGGAACGCTGCGGCCAGACCGACCACCGAGAACAGCGCCATCTGGCGCAGGCCCGGGAACGGTGCCAGGCCCAGCGCAAGGTAGGCCAGCGCGCTGGTCAGCAGCGCCAGCCACAGCCCCGGCAGCAGGTGCCGCAGCAGTTTCCAGCGGCGCTCGGCCGGTTCGGCCTGGCGCGAGGCGAACCAGTGGATTCCATAGTCTTCGGCGACGCCGACCAGCGAGGCACCGAACACCAGTGTCAGCACATGCACCTTGCCGAACACCAGCACCGTGACCGCCAACGCCACCCCGCAGCCGATCAGCAGCGAGGCGCCGACCAGCAGGATCGGCCGCAGCGAACGGAACGCCAGCCACACCAGCAGCAGCACCGCCGCCAGCGAGCCCCAACCGATGGTGTTGATCTCCCGGTTGGCCTGCACGGCTGCGGCCTCAGCATGCAGCGGTACGCCGGCATGCAGGATCTCCAGCTCCGGTGCGGCCGCCCTGGCCGCCTGCCCGGCACGCTCGAGCAGAGCGTCCAGGTGGCGCTCGCCATCAAGCTTGAAGGCCGATCCAGGGGTGTCGAACTGCAGCGCCGCCCAATGCCTGCCTTCGGCTTCCAGCAGGCCGTCATCGCCCAGGCGCAAGCCCGAACCCTGCGCCTGCTGCTGCCACCACTGCGGCCACAGCGACAGCGGATCCTGCCGCCATTCAGTCAGCCGCGGCGCACCCATCGGGCCGTACAGCGCAGCCAGGGCCTGTTCGGCCAGCGCGCCCGGCGCGCTGCCCTGCAGCTGCCCGCGCTGGGCCGGCGTCAGCAGGCGGTCACGGTACGGCGCGTAGAACGCACGCGCCTCATCGAACCAGCCTTCGATCGAGCCACTGGGCACCAGCAGGGCGTGCTCGGCGTCCTGCGCCATGGCCGCCGCGAAGGCCGCCTGCGCGCGCTTGGCGGCAGCGCCATCCTTGCTGCCGAGCAACACCACCACCTGCCGCGAACTGCCATCGGCGATGCGCCGGGTGACGTCACTCAACAGGCGGTCATGCGCATCCTGTGGCAGCAGGGCAAGGATGTCGGTGTCGATCCGCGACTGCTCGCTCCACAGCCGCCACTGCTGCACGCCCAGCACCAGCAGCAGCACCAGCCAGGCGATGCCCAGCCAGTGCCACCAGCGCCGCAGGCGGTCCGCTGCGTTGGCTGCCGCAGCCTCACTCAAAGCGGCGCGCCTCATCGGCATTGAGCGTGGCCGGGGCCTCGCTCAGGGCGCTGAAGGTGATCTGCGTGCGGTCCTTGTTGGCCTCGACGATCTCGACCTGGCGCACGTAGCGGTCGCCCTGCAGGGTGAGCGACTGGAAGGCCTTGGCCAGCATCGCCGACTTCGGGGTCAGCCGCAGTCGCCAGCCCTGTCCGTCACGGCTGGCCTGCACGTTGAACTGGCTGGACAGCGCCTGCACGTCACCGCTCATCAGCGCGAACATGATCGCGTTCACCGAGCGCATCGCCGGCTGCTGGCGCGCGTCCAGCTCGACCCGGGTGCTGCCGTCGCGCTGGCGGCTGAGGATGCGGTCGGCGGTGACCACCACCTCGGAGGGGAACGGCTTGAGCGTGGACCAGATCACGCCGTGCTGGCGCGCGACCACGAACCGGCCCTGCGAGCGCAGCGGGTTCCTGAACCCGCTGACCTGCTTTTCCTGGGTGAACTGGCCGCGCAGCACGTCGGGCCGCGCCACTGCCTGGGTGATCGCATCCACGGCGGGATCGGCGGCCTGCGCCCACGGCGCAGCAATCAGCAGCAGCGCGCACAGCAGCACGCGCGGAAGATGGAGAATCCGGTTCACGGGGCAGGCACTCCAAGACGCTCCCACAGCACCGCCGGGCACTGGTACAGCATCTCCTTGCTGGCCGCGTCGACCGCGACCTGGATGGTCATCGCACGGGTCAGCACCTGGCCGCTGGCCGCATCGAGGATTTCGTATTCGATCTTCAGCCGGTTCTCCCACTCCACGATGCGCGCAATCACGCGCAGCGGCTGGTTGAACAGCAGCGGGCGCACGTACTTCACCCGCGCGTCGACCACCGGCCACAGGTAGCCCGATTCGAGCATCTGCGGGTAGTCGTAGTCGTAGCGGCCGAGCAGCGCGCAGCGTGCGATCTCGAAGTACTTGAAGTAGTTGCCATGCCAGACCACGTTCATCGGGTCGCAGTCATGGAAAGCAGGGGTCAACGCAATCTCGCCGACCCGTTCGATGGCCTCATTCACCGACATACAGCTCCCAGCGTTGCGCGCGGATCTCCACCAGCAGTTCCCGCAGTTCGCGATCCAGCGCGCGGTCTTCTTCGACCAGGGCGATGCGCTGCCCCAGGTCGGCGTACATGTCGGCCAGACTGCCATGCAACTGCGCGTTCATGCCAACCCGTTCGCGCAGGGCCAGGCCCTGGCGGGCAGCGATCAGCATCGCGGCCACCACCTGTTCAGTCAGTTCGATCACGCGCAGGCAGTCGCGCGCGGCGATGGTGCCCATGCTGACCTTGTCCTGGTTGTGGCATTCAGTGGAGCGCGAGAACACCGAAGCCGGCAGGGTCTGCTTCAGCGCTTCGGCGGTCCACGCCGACACGCTGATCTGCAGCGCCTTCAGGCCATGGTTGATGGCCGCGCGCGGCCCGGTGGCCGCCGACAGGTTGGCCGGCAGGCCGTGGTTGTAGCGGGCATCGACCACCAGCGCCAGCTGCCGGTCGAGCAGGTCGGCAAGATTGGCCACGGTGTTCTTCAGCGTATCCATCGCCAGTGCGATATGGCCGCCGTAGAAGTGGCCACCGTGCAGGATGCGCTCGCCTTCGGCGTCGATCAACGGATTGTCATTGGCGCTGTTCAGCTCGGTTTCGATCAGCTGGCGCAGGAACGGCAGCGTGTCTTCCAGCACGCCGATCACGTGCGGCGCACAGCGCAGCGAATAGCGGTCCTGCAGGCGCTGCTCGTTGCGCGGCGGGCGCTCGCTGTGCAGATCGCTGCGCAGGCGCGCGGCGATGCGCGACTGGCCCGGGTGCGGCTTGGCCGCAAACAGGGTTTCGTCGAAGTGGTGCGCGTTGCCGTCGCTGGACAACACGTTGAAGGCGGTCAGGCGGGTGGCCAGGCGCGCCAGGTAGTCGGCGCGCTGCCAGGCCAGGCATGCCAGGCCGGTCATCACCGCGGTGCCGTTCATGATCGCCAGGCCTTCCTTCGGCCGCAGCTTCAGCGGGGTCATGCCGATCAGCGCCAGCACCTCGGCCGCCGGCTGCACGCGCCCGTCGTGCAGCACCTCGCGCTCGCCGCACAGCACCGCCGCCACGTAGGACAACGGGGTCAGGTCGCCACTGGCGCCCACCGAGCCTTCGGCCGGGATCAGCGGCAGCACGTCGTGCTGCAGCAGCGTGGCCAGCCCTTCCAGCAGCGGCACGCTGACGCCGGACATGCCGCGCACCAGCGAGGCCAGGCGCGCGGCCAGCACCGCACGGGTCTCGGCCGGGTCCAGGTAACGGCCCAGCCCGCAACCGTGGTAGGTGTACAGGTGGTGCGGCAGCTCGGCCACCAGCGCCGGCGGGATGTTCACCGTGCACGAATCGCCGTAGCCGGTGGTCACGCCGTAGATCACCCCGTCCTCGCGCAGCAGGCGGTCGAGGAAATCGGCACCGCGCTGGATGTGCGCGCGGAAGACCGGCACGTCGCTCAGGGCGGCTTCGCAGCGGCGCTGGGCCAGGGCGACCACGTCTTCAATGGTCAGCGGTGCATCGCCGAAGCGGCACACGGGTACGGCGTCAATCGTCATGAGGAGCCTGGTCCCAGAAGGGGAAGAAATTGAACCAGTCCAACGGGGACTGGGTGACCTGCAGTTCCAGCCAGTGCGCGAAACGCTGCGCCTGTTCGGCCAGTGCGGCATCGCGCGAGCCGCGTGGCAGCAGCACGCGGTCGGCAAACTGTTCAAACGCCACGCGATAGCCCTCGCCCTCGTGCAGGCAGGACATCGTGTAGACCGGGCAGCCCAAGGCGGCGGCCAGCACATAGGCACCGATCGGGAACGGCGCGCGGTGGCCGAGGAAATCGGCCACCACGCTGCGCCCGCCCTGCACCGGTACACGGTCGCCGACGATGGCCACAAAGCCGCCAGAGGCGACCTTGTCGGCCAGCAGCATCGCCGTGGCCGGGCCCATTTCGGTCACCTGCACCAGTTCCACTGCCGCCAGCGGGTCCAGCCGCTGCAACAGCCGGTTGAAGCGCTGCGCATGCGCGGTGTGCACCAGCACGGTGATGCGGAAGCCCGGCACCTGCTCGGCCAGCACCTGGCACAGTTCCAGGCAGCCGATGTGCGCGGTCAGGATCAGGCCGCCTTCGCGACGCGCGATCCTGTTCAGCACCAGGTCGCGCTGCAGGCGGATGCGCTGCGGCGGATAGCGCCCGCCCAGGCCGAGGATCTTGTCCAGCATCGTGTCGGCGAAGCTGAAGAAATGGCGCAGGCTGTCGCGCCGCGTGGGTGCATGGCCCAACGCGCCGGTATGCGCCTGCAGCCGGTGCAGGTACTGCATCGATGCCTGGCGGCCGACGCGGTTGCCCAGCCAGTGGCAGGCCACCACCGGCCATACGCACAGGCGGAAGGGCCAGCGCCCGAACCAGCGATGCACCCAGCACAGGAACAGCACGCCGGCCACCGAGGTGGATTCGCCGATATCGGCCCAATGCGGAGCGCCCTGCGCGCGTTCCATCTCAGCCCTGCCCCTGCAGGCGGCGCCACAGCAGCCGCGGGGCACGCCACAGCATGCCGAAGAACAGGCGCGTGTGCATGCGGCTGATGCGCACGTTGTCACGCCACACGTCGAAGTGCGAGACGCCATCGGCCGGATAGGTCACGCGCGTGGCCAGGTGCTCGACCGGCACCTGGCGCCAGTACAGGCGCACCATGATCTCAGTGTCGAAATCCATGCGCCGGCCGATGGTCTCTTCGCCCACCAGGCGCAGCACCGGTGGCAGCGGATACACGCGGAAGCCGCACATGGTGTCGCGCAGGTGCAGCGACAGCGTGTTGATCCAGACCCAGACATGGGTGGCATAGCGACCGTACAGGCGCGCCTTGGGCACGCTGGCATCGTAGGCCGGAATGCCGCAGATCACTGCGTCCGGATGCGCGCGCGCGCTGTCGATGAAGCGGGCCAGGTCGCCGGTATCGTGCTGGCCGTCGGCATCGATCTGCAGCACGTGGCTGTAGCCGCAGCGCTGCGCTTCGCCGAAGCCGGCCAGCATCGCCCCGCCCTTGCCCTGGTTCTCCTCCAGCCGCAGCAGCGCGACCCCGCTGCGCTGCGCCAGCGCCCGCAGGACCGCCGCGCAGGAGGGCCGCGAGCCGTCATCCACCAGCAGGCATGGCAGGCCGGCGGCCTGTACGCCCTCCACCACCGCGCCGATGGCGTGTTCGTGGTCATAGACAGGAATGACCACCAGCGGCGCGAACGCACCACCGGGGATGGCCGGCTCAGTGCGCATCGGCGAAGACCACCTTGCCGCTGGCGTGCACGCCATGGAGAGAGGTGTAGCGGAACGTCAGCACGCTGCGCGCCGCGTCCCACTCCAGCTGCAGGGTCAGTTCGTCGCCCGGGCGGGCGATGTGCTGGAACTTCACTGCGTCCATGCGCAGGAACCCGGCTGGCAGTGCGAACGCCTGGCGGCCGAAGCGCACCGCCCAGTCCAGCTGCGCCACGCCCGGCAGGATCGCGGCCTGCGGGAAGTGCCCCTGGAACGGGCGCAATGCCGGGTCCAGCACCATCCGCAGGGTGGCGGCGCTGTCCTCGCGCCGTTCCCACACCGGCACCGGCATCAGCGGCTGGAACAGCGCGCGCAGCGCCGCCTGGGTGACCTTGCCCTGCGCGTTGAGCGGCAGTGCGTCGACCAGCCGCCAGCGCCGTGGCCGGGTGACCGCATCATGCCCCTGCGCCAGCCGCGCACCGAGCCGCTGCCCGAGCGCGCGGCGCGCGCCATCGCCGGCGCGGGCCAGTGCCGGATCCGCCGGCACCACGACCGCGGCCAGCTGTTCGCGCTGGCCGGACAGCACCAGCACGCGCACGTCGTCCACTTCCGGATCCTCGCGCAGGGCGCGTTCCAGGGCGTCCAGCGAGACCCGGCGTTCTTCGATCTTGACGATGCGGTCGGCGCGGCCGAGCAGGCGGAAGCGGCCATCGGCCAGCGCTTCCACCCGATCCTGGGTACGCCACCAGCCGGCCGTTTCCAGATGCGGCGACGCCACCGCCAGGCAGTCCTCCTCGATGCGCCACTGCACGCCCGGCAGCGGCTGCCACGGCGGCACATCGGTCTCCCAGCGGCGCCAGGCGATGCCGCCGGTTTCACTGCTGCCATAGACCTCGGTAGGGGCCACGCCCAACCACTGGCGGACCTGCCGTGCAGCGTCCTCCGGCAGCGGCCCGCCGGACGAGAACACCGCACGCAGCCGCCCGTGCAGGCTGGCCCAGTCGAGCTGCCCGGGCAGGCGCTTGAGATGGGCCGGCGTGGCCACCAGCACCGTATCGGCCCCGGCCAGCGCACCTACCAGATCTTCATGGAAGAAGCGGCGCGGCTGGATCGTGCGACCGGCCGCCAGCGGCCACAGCACCCGGAACAGCAGGCCGTAGATATGCTGGTGCGACACCGTGCCATGCACCTGCGCGCCGTCGAGCTGGGCGCCGAAGGCCGCCTGCAGGGCATCCACCTCGCGCGCCAGCTGATCCAGCCGCTTGCGGATCGCACTCGGCTGGCCGGTGCTGCCGGAGGTGAACACGCACAGTTCGCAGGCACGCTCGTCCAACGGCGGCAGCGCGGCGTCTGGGCCGACGGTGCCGCGCTGCAGCGGCCGGTAATCGGCGGACAGATCGCCGGCGAATCCGCTCACCTGCGGCTGCAGCACCTGGAGGGTGGCGGGCAGGTTGTCGGCGGCCAGGAACACCCGCTTGCCGGCGTGCCAGGCGCCGAACAGCGCGGCAGCGAAGGCCACGGCATCGTCGAAGTAGAGCGCCCAGTCGCGGCCTTCGGCCGCACTGAAGGCGGCCTTCCAGGCCAGTGCGCTTGCGCGGAATGCGGTGTGATCGATGGCAATGCCGTCACAGATTCCCACCTCGCGGCCGGGTTGCGCGGTGACCAGCAGCCGGTCCAGGGCGATCCACTCAGACATGCGCGTGTGCCGCCTTGACCCGCCGCCGCACCAGCCATTCGCCCGCGAACAACAATCCCATCATCACGTACGCCAACAATCCGTTGTAGAGCATCCAGACCCGGTCCGACGCGTACAGCGCCGTGAGCAGGGCCAGGCCCCCGTTGAGAACGAAAAAGCCGCACCACACCTGGGTGACACGACGGGTATAGACCACCGCGAACGGCGGCAGGTCCGGCTCCTGCAGGCGTGCCAGGCGTTCCACCAGCGGCGGGCCGAAGCGCAGGCTGGTGGCGAAAACCGTCAGCATCACCACGTTCACCAGCGCCGGGTACAGCTTCAGCGGCAGCGCCTGGTTGAGCACCGTGGCCAGCCCCGCCAGCAGGCCGGCGCCGGCAGCGGCGGCCCACCACAGGGGCTGCCGGGTACTCAGTGCACGCAGCAGCGCCAGCCCGAACAGCAGCAGTGACAGCCAGCGCGGCTCGAACCGGCCCATCGCCAGGTAGACCAGCACGGGATAGGCCAGCGAAATCGCTGCCACCACGACCATGCGTGCCCGTGCCATGGAGGTGATGCCTGTGCTTCTGTCAGGCAGCCGCCTGGTCCGGCAGCAGGCCATGCACGACATCAACGATGTCCTGCACCGTGCGCACGGCCTTGAAGGCTTCCGGCTGCAGGTTGCGGCCGAGCAGCGGCTTCAGCTGCACGATCAGGTCCACGGCATCGATGCTGTCGATGTCCAGGTCGTCATACAGGCGCGACTCCGGGCTGATCCGGGCCGGCTCGATCTCGAAGCTGTCGGTCAGGATGCGGACGATGCGCTCGAACAGTTCATTCTTGGTCATGGCAGTTCCTGGCGCCTTACGACTGGCGGGCGGCGACGAACTCGCCGAGCGCACGCACGCTGGAGAAATGGCGACGGGTTTCTTCCGAATCGGCGGATAGGCTGACACCGTACTTCTTCTGCAGCGCCAGGCCCAGTTCCAGCGCATCGATCGAATCCAGGCCCAGCCCTTCAACGAACAACGGCGCCGTCGGATCGATGTCCTCCGGGGTGATGTCCTCCAGCGAAAGCGAGGAAATGATCAATTCCTTGATCTCGTGCTCAAGTGCTTGCACGGGTCGGATCTCCAGACAGGTCGAAATAACGAGTGAGGTGGTCGGTGACGCGACGGGCTGCCAAGGCATCCCCCCTTGGCGAGTCATCTTCGGCCAGGAACGGCGCGATCGGGATATCTTCGCCGATCTGCAGCTGAACGTGAAAGCGACGTGAGGGCACACGATACCACTTCTGGCCCTTGGTCAGCGTCGGAGGGGTGCAGGTGATGCGCACCGGGGTGATGTCCAGGCGGCCGCGCACGGCGATGTTGGCGGCCCCGCGCTGCAGCCGCGGCGGCTGTCCCGGCACGCTGCGGGTGCCTTCCGGGAAGATGACCAGGGTACCGCCGGCGTGCACCGCCGCCACGCAGTCATCGACCAGGCCGGCGCCGTCATCATTGGCGATGTAGCCGGCCGCGCGCACCGGGCCACGCATGAACGGATTGCAGGCCACCGCGCGCTTGACCACGCAGTCGGCGTTGGGCAGCAGGGCGATCAGGCACACCACGTCGATCAGGGTCGGGTGGTTGGCCAGCACCAGCAGGCCATCACGGTGCAGGCGTTCGCGCCCCTCGACCTGCAGCGTCATCACCCCCAGCCGGCGCATCAGCCAGACGTGGCTGGCGAAGGCGCACTGGACCACGCGGCGGGCGCGGCGGCGGCGGGCGACCGGGTCGCGCATCAGCAGCAGCACCGGCATCACCAGCACGCCCAGCAGCAGCCCGCCCACGCCGAAGGCAGCGAAACTCAGGCCGGTGCCGAACACCCGCCAGGCATGGTCGAGGCGGCGCAGCGCCTCAGCCACGGCGCCGCCAGCACCAGCGTTGGCCCTGGGTCACATGGGTCAGCTGCGGGTCGGCCGAGAGCAGGAACCGGTGCAGGTCCAGCGCGTGCGGCAGCAGGCCCGGGACGGTCGGCGCCGCGTCGGTCGCGGCCTGCCAGTGCAGCGACAGATCAGTGCCATCGGCGCTGCCCGGCGCCGCCAGACGCCAGCACCAGGCGAAGAACGGGTCGGGTTCGTCGGCGAAACCGGCATAAACGTCGGGCAATGGCGACTCATAGACCACCACACGCACTTCGCGCGCGCCGTCAGCCAGCAGGCCGACCGCTTCCAGGCAGGCCGCCTCCACCGTGGCCTGGCCGGCGGACAGCGCAAGGTAATTGCCGCGATGGCCGCGGGCGATCGAATACAGCGCGGCGATCGCGTTGTGCACCGACAGACCGAACCCGGTCGGCGACAGCGGCTCGTCGGCCGCCAGCGATCCCAGCAGGTCCATCGAACGGGCCACGTCGCCATGGCGGCTGGCGAACACCAGCGGCACCTGGCTGTCGGCGCCCTGCCCGTCCTCGCACCAGCAGGCGGTCTGGATCGCCATGCGCCCCAGCCGCTCGATGCGGCGCCGCTGCATGGCCGGCACTTCGGCCAGCGCCGGAGCGCCCTCACCATGCGGCAGGAACGGTGCGTCGGCCCAGCCCCGCCATTGGCTGCGCTCGTTCAGCCCAGGCGCCCAGGCGGCCCAGTCGACAACGGAGAATTCGATCATTACCGGTGATGTTTCGATGGGCGAACGATAGGCACGAGCCATGATGGCGATACGCGGCAGCCCCCCATTCCTGCAGCCACGCATCCGTCCAGGACGTCGCCGGCCGCCCCCCTGGCTGCCGGAAAGGTGCGCACGCTAGCACGTCCGACGCGGGGATGACATGTTTCACAAAGCCCAACGGGGAACGGTCACCGGCCGCTCCCCGTCACCGCGCGTGGCGGCGTGTGGATCAGTGGTAGCCGGCGTCGGCGCGCACCTTGCCGCGGAAGACCCGGTAGGACCAGGCCGTGTAGCCCAGGATGACCGGCAGCAGCACCACCAGCCCGACCAGGGTGAAGCCCAGCGACGATTCCGGCGCCGCGGCCTGCCACAGGGTCATCGACGGCGGCAGCAGGTACGGCCACATGCCCAGCACCAGGCCGGCGAAGCCGAGCACGAACAGGGCCAGACTGAGCAGGAACGGGGGCAGGTCACGGCGCGGGTGGGTGGCACTGCGCCACAACGCGACCGCCACCGCCAGGGTCAGCAGCGGCACCGGCGACAGCCACCAGAAATTGCCGTCGCTGAACCAGCGCGCCATCAGCCGCGAATCGAGGAAGGGCAGCCAGCTGCTGACCAGCCCCATCGCCGCGATCACCGCCACCACCAGCGGACGGGTCATCTGCCGCGCCAGCGCCTGCACGCGGCCCTCGGTCTTGAGGATCAGCCAGGTGCTGCCCAGCAGCGCATAGCCGGCCACCAGCGCGGCGCCGGTCAGCATCGCGAACGGGCTGAACCAGCCGAACGCGCCGCCCTGGTAGACCCCATCGACCAGCCGCAGGCCCTGCACCAGCGTGCCCAGGATCACGCCCTGGGCGAACGTGGCCAGCACCGAACCCAGTCCAAAGGCGACGCTCCACACCCGCCGCGAGCGGTGCGCCTTGAAGCGGAACTCGAACGCCACGCCGCGGAACACCAGTGCCACCACCAGCAGCAGTACCGGCAGGTACAGCGCCGACAGCAGTACCGCGTAGGCCTTGGGGAACGCCGCCAGCAGGCCGGCACCGCCCAGCACCAGCCAGGTCTCGTTGCCGTCCCAGATCGGCGCGGCGGTGTTCATCATCAGGTCCAGCTGTTCCTCGTCCTCGGCGAACGGGGCGAGGATGCCGATGCCGAGCACGAAGCCATCCAGCACCACGTACATCAGCACGCCGAAGCCGATCACCGCGAACCACGCCACCGGCAGCCAGGTCATCAGGTCCATGTCAGCGCTCCTCCAGCGGTTCGTCGGCCGCCGACAACGGGCGCGCCGGGGTGTGGCTGCCATGGTC
This sequence comes from Stenotrophomonas sp. 704A1, assembly GCF_030549525.1. Lineage (NCBI taxonomy): Bacteria > Pseudomonadati > Pseudomonadota > Gammaproteobacteria > Lysobacterales > Lysobacteraceae > Stenotrophomonas > Stenotrophomonas tuberculopleuritidis. The sequence continues at coordinate 4,537,782 of NZ_CP130831.1, forward strand.
CAGCGACGGTCCCTGGTCGTAGGGCTGCGGCCCGTGGCGCAGGATCTTCACCAGATACCAGATACCCCAGCCGAACACGAAGGCGTAGCCGACCACGTAGACGCCCAGCGACAGCGCGGTCATCCACGCGCTCTGCGGGCCGACCGCATCGGCGGTGCGCAGCACGCCATGCACCACCCACGGCTGGCGCCCCATCTCGGTGACGAACCAGCCCGACAGCAGCGCGATGAAGCCGCTGGGCAGCATCCAGTTCCAGCCACGCAGCAGCCACGGCGAATCGAGCAGCTTCCTGCGCCACAACTGGAAGGCCGAGACCCAGGCCAGCAGCAGCATCAGCGTGCCCAGCCCGACCATGATGCGGAAGGCGAAGAACACCGGCGTCACCGGTGGCCGCTCGCTGGCGGGTACCGAGGTGAGCGGATCGAAGGTACCGTCCAGGCTGTGGGTGAGGATCACGCTGCCCAGCTTCGGGATCGCCACTTCGAAATCGTTGCGCTCTTCCTTTTCGTTGGGCAGTGCGAACACCACCAGCGGCACGCCCTCGCCTTCCTTGGTTTCATGCCAGTGCGCTTCCATCGCCGCGATCTTCATCGGCTGGTGCTTGAGCGTGTTCAGGCCATGCATGTCGCCGACGAAGATCTGCACCGGTACGGTCAGCGCGGCGAACGCCACCGCCGCGATCAGCATGCGGCGGCCGGCTTCCACGTGCGTGCCCCTGCGCAGGTACCACGCGCCGACGCCACCGATCACGAAACAGGTGGTGATGAACGAGCCCAGCGCCATGTGCGCCAGGCGGTACGGGAACGAGGGATTGAACACCACCTGCCACCAGTCCACCGGATGCACGATGCCGTTGACCATCTCGTAGCCGGCCGGGGTGTGCAGCCAGCTGTTGGACGACAGGATCCAGAACGTGGAGAACAGCGTGCCCAGCGCCACCATGCAGGTGGACAGGAAATGCAGCCGCGGCGAGACCCGGCCCCAGCCGAACATCATCACGCCGAGGAAGCTGGCTTCCAGGAAGAAGGCGGTCAGTACTTCGTAGGTCAGCAGCGGGCCGATCACCGTCCCGGCGACCTCGCTCAGCCGCGGCCAGTTGGTGCCGAACTGGAAGGCCATGACGATGCCGCTGACCACGCCCATGCCGAACGACACGGCGAAGATCTTCTGCCAGAAGAAGTACAGCTCGCGCCATACCGGCAATTTCGTGCGCAGCCAGCGCCATTCGATGAAGGCCAGCCAGCTGGCCGTACCGATGGTGAAGGCCGGGAACAGCACGTGGAAACTGATGACGAATCCGAACTGGATCCGGGACAACAACAACGCGTCCAAGGGACGCCTCCTGCCTGCGACCGGTGGGATACCGGACCACTTTAGGAGGAATTGGTTAAGGCAGGATGCGACCAGGTGACGCGCTGCTTCACTTTGTCGCAGGCTGCGACAGCCCGCCGGGCCATGCCCGCGCCCCATGACCCGCGGGCGCCGATCCGACGAACGCATAGCCATGCGCGGGGAAAACGGTAGCGCCGGGCCATGCCCGGCGACCCAGCCCCCCCCCACGGTAGCGCCGGGCCATGCCCGGCGGAGGCCTCACTGCCAGAAATACCAGGCGCCGGCCGCCACCAACGCCCCCAACAACACCACCTGCACCACCACATAGCCCACACCACTGTCGCGCGACTCGGTGGCAATGCGCTGCTGCAGCGCCTCGCTCACATCCGGCGCGTCTTCCTGCTGCGCCTGCTCACGCAACGCCTGCGCCAGTGCGCGCGCTTCCGCATCGCGGGGGTCGGTCGGTGTGCTCACAGCAGCTCTCCGGCGGTGGCGTGCCGCGTCAGTTCCTGCTTCAGGACCTGGCGCGCGCGGTGCAGGTGGCTCTTGATGGTACCGCGCGCCAGTCCGGTCACCTGTTCGATCTCGGCCAGATCGAAATCCTCCAGATAATGCAGGCCGACGATCAGCCGCTGCGGCGCACTCAACCGCTCCAGCGCCGCGCCGAGGTGGCGCCCGGACTGCAGTGCCTCACTCAGCTCGGCCGGGCCCGGGCCGTCGTCGCCGATACCGCGTTCCTCCGGCTCCTCCACCGCCACCATCCACTGCGCCTCCAGCCGTCGCCGGCGCAGGTGCTGCAGCGCGGTGGTGTAGGCCACCCGCGAAACCCAGGTCCGCAACGAAGATTCAAAGCGGAACCGGTGCAGCTGGCGGAACACCGCCAGAAAGGTTTCCTGCAGCAGGTCAGCCACCTGGTCGCGGTCGCCGACCATGCGCCCGATCACATGCGCGCAGGTGCGTTGATGGGCCCGCACCAGCTGCGCGAACGCTGCCTGCGAACCATCGATGATCGCGACCACCAGCGCGCGGTCGTCCTCCCACGCAGCCGGTGTCTCCACGGGAGCGTCGCGGGAACGCCCGCGCAGCGCGGCCAGGGCACCGCCCAGCAGGCTCATGCGCAATGCCCTCCTGGCGCCCGTGGCATGTGCCGGCTCAGCCCCTGCGTGCGGCAGGACGGGTGAAGTGCCACGCCAGCAGCTGGCCGAGGCCGGCACTGCCGACCAGCGCGGCGGCGGCGCCAAAGGTCAGGTCACGGGCACCGATGGCTTCCAGCAGGGCCATGGCCAGGGCCAGGCAGACCAGGCTGATGCCCCAGCGCAGCGCCCCCTGGCGGCGGCGCTCTTCTTCCAGCACGGCCAGCGAGCGGATCACTTCCTCGGGCACGTGCGGGGCCACCAGCTTGCTGCGCGCACGCGCATCGGCAATGGCATGGATCGCATAGGCGATGCAGATGAAAAGGGTGATCGGGATGAGTTCCTGCATGGTCGGGCTCCTGTCCGGTGGATGATGCGGGTTCAGGAGAATGGATGCGCGAGGCCGGCAACCGGTTGCAGCGTTTTGCCGATTCCGCTGCCATGACCTGTGGCCCCCTCCCGCGGCACGAGCGGCTGCTACCCTTGCCCGGTTTCCTCTTCTGGTGCCGTCCGCCCATGTCCCGAGTGCTGCCCCTGTCCCTCCTGCTGTCGGCCGTGCTGGCCGCACCGGCCGCGCATGCCGCGCCGACGCCGCTCACCATCGAACAGGCCATGGCCGACCCGGACTGGATCGGTCCGCCGGTCGAGAAGGCCTGGTGGTCGTGGAACAGCCAGCAGGTGGAGTACCAGCTCAAGCGCAACGGCAGCCCGGTGCGCGACACCTTCCGCCAGCCGGTCGCCGGTGGCGTGGCCGCGCAGGTGGCCGATGACCAGCGCGGCAGCCTGGACGTGGCCGACCCGGTCTACGACCGCAGCCGTACCCGCAGCGCCTTCGTGCGCAATGGCGACGTGTTCGTGCGCGACCTGCGCAGCGGCGCGTTGACCCAGTTGACCCGCAGCAACGAACGCGCCAGCGGCGTGAACTTCGCCGCCGACAACGGCGTGATCTGGCGCGTGGGCCAGAACTGGTTCCACTGGACCGCCGCCAGCGGCGTGCAGCAGGTGGCCAGCCTGAAGGCCGAGAAGGACCCGGGCGCGCCGCCGAAGGCCGACGTGCTGCGCGACCAGCAGCTGCGCACCCTGGAAACCCTGCGCCGCGACCGCGAGCAGCGTGAGGCGCTGAAGGAACAGGACCAGCGCTGGCGCCAGGCCGACCCGACCCGTGCACCGGGCCCGGTATTCCTGGGGGCCGAGGTGGAGATCGTCGACAGCGTGCTGTCGCCGGACCTGGGGCACCTGGTGGTCACCACCAAGCCGAAGGATTTCGACGACGGCCGCGGCGGCAAGATGCCGCTGTACGTGACCGAGTCGGGCTACGAGGAAACCGAAGACACCCGCACCCGCGTCGGCCGCAATGGCGCCGAGCCGCACACCCTGTGGTTCGTGGACGTGCGCAGCGGCAAGGCCGAAAAGCTGTCGCTGGCCAGCCTGCCCGGCATCAGCACCGATCCGCTGGCCGAGCTGCGCCGCAAGGCCGGCAAGGACGCGCTGAAGGGCGAACGCAGCGTGCAGGTGATGAGCGATTTCATGGGCGGCGGCATCCGCTGGAGCGCCGACGGCCAGCAGGCCGCGGTGATGCTGCGCGCCAATGACAACAAGGATCGCTGGATCATCAGCGTAGCCGCCGCCGATGGCCGCGTGCAGAACCGCCACCGGCTGACCGACAACGCGTGGATCAACTGGGGCTTCAACGATTTCGGCTGGATGGCCGACGGCCGCACGCTGTGGCTGCTGTCCGAGGAATCGGGCTACTCGCACCTGTACACCCAGGCCGGCACGGCCAAGCCGCAGGCGCTGACCCGCGGCAAGTGGGAAACCTCGGCGCCGGTGCTGTCGGCCGATGGCAAGGGCTTCTACTTCCTGTGCAACCAGCAGGCCCCGCATGATTACGAGGTCTGTGCGGTCGACACCGGCAGCCGCCAGGTGCGCGAACTGACCAGCCTCAATGGCGTGGAAGACTTCTCGCTGTCGCCGGATGGCCAGCAGCTGCTGGTGCGTTACTCCGGCGCGTACCTGCCGGCGCAGGTGGCGGTTGTCCCCAGTGCCGGTGGCCAGGCGCGCATGTTGACCGACACCCGCACCGCCGAGTTCAAGGCGCGCCAGTGGATCCAGCCGAAGCTGGTGGCGGTGCCGTCCAGGCACGGTGCCGGCGTGGTCTGGGCCAAGTACTACGAACCCGAAAACAAGGAACCCGGCAGGAAGTACCCGATCGTGATGTTCGTGCACGGCGCCGGCTACCTGCAGAACGTGCACCAGCGCTACCCGGCCTACTTCCGCGAGCAGATGTTCCACAACCTGCTGGTGCAGAAGGGCTACATCGTGCTGGACATGGATTACCGCGGCAGCGAGGGCTACGGCCGCGACTGGCGTACGGCGATCTACCGCAACATGGGCCATCCGGAACTGGAAGACTACAAGGACGGCCTGGACTGGCTGGTCGACACCCAGCAGGGCGACCGTGACCACGCCGGCATCTACGGCGGTTCCTACGGCGGCTTCATGACCTTCATGGCGCTGTTCCGCTCGCCGGGCACGTTCAAGGCCGGCGCCGCGCTGCGCCCGGTGGTCGACTGGCACCAGTACAACCACGGCTACACCAGCAACATCCTCAACACCCCGGACATCGACCCGGAGGCGTACCGCGTGTCTTCGCCGATCGAGTACGCGCAGAACCTGCAGGACCACCTGCTGATCGCCCACGGCATGATGGATGACAACGTGTTCTTCCAGGATTCGGTCAACCTGACCCAGCGCCTGATCGAGCTGCACAAGGACAACTGGTCCATTGCGCCGTACCCGCTGGAACGCCACGGCTACACCCGTGCCGATTCCTGGCTGGACCAGTACAAGCGCATCCTCAAGCTGTTCGAGCAGAACCTGAAGTGAGCACTGCCGCGGCCACGATCCGGATCGTGGCTGCGGTCATCCTGGATGACCGCGGCCGGGCGCTGGTGGTGCGCAAGCACGGTGCCAGCCGCTTCATCCAGCCCGGTGGCAAGCCCGCGCCGGGTGAAGCGCCACTGCAGGCGCTGGCGCGCGAGCTGGACGAAGAACTCGGTGTGCAGCTGCACACCGCCTCCGCCATCGCACTCGGCAGTTTCGAGGACTGGGCGGTGAACGAGCCCGGCCACCGCGTGCAGGCGCAGGCCTGGCAGGTGTGGATCGAAGGTGAGCCCTGCGCGCAGGCGGAAATCGCCGAACTGGCCTGGGTGCCGCTGCAACCGCCGCACGGCCTGCCCTTGGCGCCCTTGTGTGAACACCATATCCTGCCGGCGGTCGCCGCCCTGGCGACGGCCCGCTGACCCGGCGGGCGCCATCGCAGCGCAAGGACACCGGATGTCTTCCTCCATTCCCGATCTTCCCTCGCCGGCCCCGGCCCCCCGCAACACCTGGGTCACGCCGCTGGCGCAGGGCTCGTTCTGGCTGTGCCTGTTGATGGTGGTGTTCTTCCTGGGCCAGGCCGTGGTGGCTGCGGTGCTGGCCCCGGCCCCGCTCTGGCAGGCGATGGTGACGCTGGCCCGGGAACACCATGTGGATGGCAGTCTGCTGTGGATGCTCGCGCACCCGGTGGCCACGTCCATGATCGCGGCGCTGCTGTGCCTGGCGTCCACCGTGGCCAGCTGGGGCCTGTGGCACGAGCGCCGCTGGGGCCTGTGGGCCTTCGTGTGGGCGTTGGGTCTGAGCGCGCTGGCCAACTTCGTCATCACCGGGTGGCTGGATGCGGTGATGCGGCAGCTGATCGGCCTGATCGCCGACGACGATGCGCTGCGGCAACAGCTGCAGGTGCAGCGCCTGCTGATGACGCTCATGCTCCTGGGAACCTCGGTACTGTTCGCCGGGCTGCAGGGCTGGCTGGGCTGGCGCCTGCTGCGGCCGGACATCCGCGCACGGTTCCGCTGAAGGGTGCGGGCCCTGCGGTAAAGTACGCGCCATGAACGAATTCGAGCGCGTGCGCGCCTACCTCACCGACCTGCAGGATCGCATCTGTGCAGCGATCGAAACCGCCGATGGCCGGGCCCGCTTCCAGGAAGACCTGTGGCAGCGGGCCGAGGGCGGTGGCGGGCGCACCCGCGTGCTGCGCGAGGGTGCGGTGTTCGAGCAGGCCGGCATCGGCTTTTCCGATGTGTCCGGCAGCCGCCTGCCGCCGTCGGCTTCGGCCAACCGCCCGGAACTGGCCGGCGCGTCCTGGCGCGCCACCGGCGTGTCGCTGGTGTTCCACCCGCTCAACCCCTACGTGCCCACCACGCACGCCAACGTGCGCTTCTTCCAGGCCCAGCGCGATGGCGAAGTGGTGGCCAGCTGGTTCGGCGGTGGCTTCGACCTGACCCCGTTCTATCCCTTCGACGAAGACGTGCAGCACTGGCACCAGGTCGCGCACGCCCTGTGCGCCCCCTTCGGCGAGGAGCGCTATGCCGCGCACAAGCGCTGGTGTGACGAGTACTTCTTCCTGCGCCACCGCAACGAAACGCGCGGTGTCGGCGGCCTGTTCTTCGACGACCTGCACGGCGACTTCGAACGCGATTTCGACTACCTGCGCGCGGTCGGCGATGGCTTCCTCGATGCCTATCTGCCGATCGTGCGGCAACGCAAGGACAGCGCTTACGGCGAACGCGAACGCGAGTTCCAGCTGTACCGCCGCGGCCGCTACGTGGAATTCAACCTGGTCTACGACCGCGGCACCCTGTTCGGCCTGCAGAGCGGTGGCCGCAGCGAGAGCATCCTGATGAGCCTGCCGCCGCGGGTTCGCTGGGAATACGGCTTCACCCCGGAGGCAGGCAGCGCCGAGGCGCGGCTGGCCGATTACCTGGTGCCGCGCGACTGGATCTGATCTTCCGGCGCCACGCCTGGGACGTGGCGTCGTTCCCCTGCCCGTGCTGCGCCCTGCACCAGACAGGCCTGCACTTTTCGTTCAAGCACGACCCCCATGCCTGTTGCTGTTCTCCCCCGCCCCCGCACTGCGGGCTGGCGCTTGCTGCTGGTGTTCGCGCTGGCCTCGGCCAGCCTGCCGGCGGCCGCGCAGTCGATGGCCTGCGGCACCTACAAGGACACCAGCGGCAACACCACGCTGACCCTCGAAAGCGAAGGCCATGGTTCTCTGTCCGGCCCCTACCAGGCCACCGAGGACCTGCGCATCGTCCGCCAGGACGACATGCTCGGCACCGGCAACCTGTCCACGGGCCGTCTGGAGAACTGGTACTTCTCCAACGGCGACCGCACGATCAACACGCCCTATCGCGAGTTCACCCGTGAAAGCGCCGCCGCATGCAAAGCGATGCCGGAACCCATCGAGGGCGGGTGCGTGATGAACACCTCCGAGTGCCTGGAGGCCCTGCCGGAGGCTGAACCGCTGAAGCTGCACGCCTGGTGCGCCGAGGGCGTGGGCGCCGCCTGCATGCAGTTGTTGGAGACCTACCAGCAGCAGGCCAAGGACGCCGCCCCGAACACGGACGATCCGCCGATGCCCGAGATCTGCAAGGAGGCGTCACCGTCGTTCGACGCCGAGGGCTGCATGGCGGCGGCCGAAAAAATCGCTTCGGAAATGATGGGCAAGGCAGTGCTCGGCCTGCAGCATTCGGTGGATGCGCCGCTGCCACCGGCACAGCTGGATGAACTGGACGAGCTGTGCCGCGTGCAGCAGGGCGAAACGTTCTGTGCCGACGCCGCCGAGACCCTGTGGAGCAATGGCCGCCTGCAGCAGGCCCGCGATGCACTGCACCGGTCCTGTGCACAGCGCACCGACGCCCCGGCCTGTACGCCGGCCAAGGACCTTGCTGTTCTCGCCAGCGCGCCTGCATCCGCGCTCACGCCGGTGCCCGCCGCCACGCTGCCCTGTGGCAGCTTCGAAGCCGTGGGCAGCGTGCTGTCGCAGGTGCGCTTCCTGGAAGGCGGCGTGGTCCAGGCCGGCGGCCGCGAGCAGCCACTGCGTGCGAGCCTGCGCGACGGCCGCATCCTCATCCATCGCGAACTCGGCAGCGACTTCGTGCTGCAGCCGCTGCAGAACGGCAACCTGATCGGTATCGATGGCGGCAACCGTTTCGCCTATTACGAGCGCAAACCGGCTGCAGGCGGCGAACGCTGCACGCCATGATCGAGGCGGGTCGGCGCCGGGCGCGCGCTCGGCGCTGAGCGGGCGTCAGGCTACTTCTTCGGGAGGATGGTGATGTGGCCGGTGGTTTCCAGCAGCGCCAGTTCGACGTCCTCCACCCGCAGGCAACCCTGCTGACGCAACGCGGCTTCGAAGTCGGCCGTGCTGACCAGCTCGCGGCGCAGCACCGCCTCCAGCAGCCGCCCGTCGCGGGCGATCACCACCGGCTCGCCTTCGATCAGGCGTTCCATGCGCCGGTTGCGGGTGGTCAGCCAGCCCACGCCGTAGTTGAGCAGGATCAGGGTGGCCGCCAGCAGCAGGCCGCCACCCAGCGAGGTGTCGGTGCCCAGCAGCGCGTTCTGCACCGCGTTGCCGAGCAGCACGATCAGCAGCACGTCGAACGGGGTGATCTGTCCCAGCGCGCGCTTGCCGCTGAGCCGGACCATGCCCAGCACCACGACGTAGACAATGATGGCGCGCAGGACGAACTCCCACCACGGCATCGCCAGTGCGAACAGATCGTGCATGCGCCTTTGCCCCTGGATGCGATGGCCCAGCGTGGCGCAGGGTGCGCGGGCTGGCAATCACCTGCGCAGCGGGCCGGGCCGGGCGCACCCGGGCGGCGCAACATACGGCGGAGAAAATAAAAAGCCCCGCTGACCAGGGGGAGGTCAACGGGGCCGGGGAACGGGCACTTGGGGAGGAGTCCCCGTTCCGAGATCTGCTCCAGGGGATGGGAGAGATCCACAACAGGCATTGCGCCTGTCGAGAGTTATAGAAGCACTCCGAACACTAACGGTTCGTGAAGGGGCCCAATTTAATATGCCCCCTTCGAGGAAACATTCATGTTCGAGTCAGAAATAACAGGCAAATGAACGAATTCACGCCGTTTCCGGCCTGAATGCGACTCAATGCGCTTCATCCCAGTTGCTGCCGACACCGGTATCCACGACCAACGGCACACGCAGCTGTGCTGCTTGCGACATGCGTTCTACGACCTGTGTACGCAGTTCGTCGATGAATCCGGCCTCGGCTTCGAACACCAGTTCATCGTGCACCTGCAGGATCATCCGCGCCGGCGCCCGGCTCTCGCGCAGCCACTGGTCCACCTCGACCATCGCACGCTTGATGATGTCGGCGGCGGTGCCCTGCATGGGCGCATTGATCGCTGCGCGTTCGGCGCCGGCACGCAGCCCCTGGTTACGTGCATGAATGTCATTCAGGTACAGGCGGCGGCCGAACAGCGTCTCCACGTAGCCCTGGTCACGGGCCTGCTGGCGCATGCGCTCCATGAAATCGCGCACGCCCGGGTAGCGGCTGAAGTACAGCGCCACGTAGTCCTGCGCCTGGCCACGGTCGATGCCCAGGTTGCGGGCCAGGCCGAAGGCGCTCATGCCGTACATCAGGCCGAAGTTGATCGCCTTGGCGGCGCGGCGCTCGTTCGGGGTCACCTCGTCCAGGGTGCGCCCGAACACCTCGGCGGCGGTGGCGCGGTGCACGTCGGCGCCCTGCTCGAAGGCACGCACCAGGCCCGGGTCCTCGGACAGGTGGGCCATGATCCGCAGCTCGATCTGCGAATAGTCGGCCGCCAGCAGCTGGCAGCCCTGCGGAGCGATGAACGCGCGGCGGATGCGGCGTCCATCCTCGGTACGGATCGGGATGTTCTGCAGGTTCGGGTCGGACGAGGACAGGCGGCCGGTGGCGGCGCCGGACTGGTGGTAGCTGGTGTGCACGCGTCCGGTATCCGGGTTGACCATTTCCGGCAGCTTGTCGGTGTAGGTGCTGCGCAGCTTGGCCAGGCCGCGGTACTCCAGGATCACCCGTGGCAGCTCGTGCTGCTCGGCGATCGCCTCCAGCGCCTCTTCATTGGTGCTCGGCTGGCCCTTCGGGGTCTTCACCACCGCCGGCAGCTTCAGTTCGTCGAACAGCACCGCCTGCAGCTGCTTGGGCGAATCCAGGTTGAAGCTGCGCCCGGCCAGCTCGGTGGCCTTCTGCTGCGCGGCCAGCATGCGCGAGGACAGGTCCTGGCTCTGCCGGCGCAGCTCGTCGGCGTCGATGCGCACGCCGTTGGCTTCGATGCTGGCCAGCACCGGCACCAGCGGCATCTCGATATCGCGGTAGACGCTGTCCAGCGCCGGTTCGGCCAGCAGCTGCGGCCGCAGTGCGTGGTGCAGGCGCAGGGTGATGTCGGCATCTTCGGCCGCATAGCGGCTGGCTTCGTCGATGCCCACCTGGGAGAACGGAATCTGCTTGGCGCCCTTGCCGGCCACGTCCTCGAACTTGATGGTGCTGTAGCCCAGGTAGCGCAGGGCCAGCGAATCCATGTCGTGGCGGGTGGCGGTGGAATTGAGCACGAAGCTCTCGAGCATGGTGTCGTCGTGGTAGCCCTGCACGTCCACGCCATGGCGGCGCAGCACGTGCAGGTCGTACTTGCCGTGCTGGCCCAGCTTCTTCTTCGCCGGATCCTGCAGCGCCGGCCGCAGCGCGTCCAGCACCTGCTGCAGCGGCAGCTGGGCTGGCGCCCCCGGGTAGTCGTGGCCGACCGGAATGTAGGCGGCCTTGCCCGGTTCGACCGCCAGGCTGACACCCACCAGGCGCGCGCGCATCGCGTCCAGCGCATCGGTTTCGGTATCGAAGCTGATCAGTTCGGCCTGCTGCACACGTTCGACCCAGGCCTGCAGCTGCTCGGCGGTCAGCACGGTCTCGTACGCTCCCGGTGCGGCCAGTGCCGGGTCCAGCGTGCCCGCTGCCGGTGCCTCGGCGCTGCCACGGGCGAAGCCGGCGGCGGTGCCGCGCAGGCTCGGGGTGGCCTCGCTGGCCGCAGCCGGTGCCGGCAGCGGCGCACCCAGTTCCTTCAGCGCCTGGGTGAAGCCGTAACGCGCATACAGCTCGGTCAGCTCCGGCACGTCCTGCTCGCGCAGGGCCAGCGTGGTCGGGCTGGCCTCCAGCGCCACGTCGGTGCGGATGGTCACCAGCTCGCGGTTCAGCGGCAGGCGCTCCAGCGCGGCGCGCAGGTTCTCGCCGATCTTGCCCTTCATGCTCGGCGCGGCCGCCATCACCCCGTCCAGGTGCTGGTACTCGGCCAGCCACTTGGCGGCGGTCTTCGGCCCGCACTTCTCCACGCCGGGCACGTTGTCAACGGTGTCGCCCATCAGCGCCAGCAGGTCGACGATCTGGTCGGCGCGCACGCCGAACTTGTCCATCACCGCAGCGTCCGAATCCATGCGGCTGCCGGTCATGGTGTTGACCAGCTCGATGCCCGGACGGACCAGCTGGGCAAAGTCCTTGTCGCCGGTGGAAATGGTCACTTTCAGGTCCTGCGCCAGGCCCTGCAGCGCCAGCGTGCCGATCACATCGTCGGCTTCCACGCCGGGGATGCGCAGGATGCTGATGCCCAGCGCCTCGACGATGCGGCACATCGGCTCGACCTGGCTGCGCAGCTCGTCGGGCATCGGCGGGCGGTTGGCCTTGTACTGGTCGTACAGGTCGTCACGGAAGGTCTTGCCGGGCGCGTCGACGACGAACGCGACGTAGGCCGGGCGCTCTTTCAGCGTTGAACGCAGCATGTTGACCACGCCGAACAGCGCGCCGGTGGGCTCACCCTGTGCATTGGACAGGGGCGGCAGCGCGTGGAACGCGCGGTACAGGTAACTGGACCCGTCGATCAGGACTAATCTGCTCATGCGCCGATTCTACGCGCCCGTGCCTGCACCGCGGCGACACGGCGGCGACGTGCCATTGGGGCATAATCGGGGCTCTACCCAGGCAAAGGCCGCCGCCGATGAAGACCCTGATGCTGGCTTCCGTACTTCTGCTTGCTGGTTGCGCCAGCCTGGGCGGCGGCGGGGCGCCCCCGGTCGACGTCAAGGGCGCCGACGTCTCCAAACGCACCATGGACAACGGTGACACCATCGAGGAGTACCGCGTGTCGGGACAGCTGCGCATGGTCAAGGTGACGCCCTCGCGCGGTGCGCCGTTCTACTTGTATGACCAGAACGGCGATGGCCGCTTCGACAATGACAAGGACGGCGTGTCGCCGGTCTACTGGAAGCTGTACAGCTGGTGATGCGGGTGCGGCGGGAGGGCGTCCTCCACGCCGGGCGTGGAGGCGCATCAGGCCACGAAAGATGACGCCGGCGCGCATCCTGCGGCCGGCGTCGGGTCCCCTCCCCGGGACGCGGTGGTGTCAGCGGATGACCAGCACCGGCAGCGTGCTGCGTGCCAGCACCTCGGCGGTCTGGCTGCCCAGCAGCACGCGGGTCACGCCGCGGCGGCCATGCGAAGTCATTACGATCAGGTCACTGTTGCGCTCACCGGCGGTCTCGATGATGCCGTCGGCGGCGTAGCGGTCCAGCACATGCACCGGGTTGGCAGTGATGCCCTGCTCGGCGGCCTTGGCCAGCGCCGGCTGCAGCACCTTCTGTGCGCCCTCTTCGCGGTCGGCCTTGTATTCGGGGCTGTTCATGTAGCCCACGCTCCAGCCCATGGCGTCGTACATGCCGACGGCCCAGGGTTCGGAGACGGTGACGATGTCGACCTCGGCGTTGAGGTCCTTGGCCAGCTCCAGGCCCTTGGCCAGGCCCTTGTCGGCCAGCTCGGAACCGTCGGTGGCGATCAGGATGCGCTTGTACATGGTGGGGCTCCGCGGTGATCTACCCAATGGGAACGCCACCATTGCACACCCCATGTGCAGATCGCGCCTTGAGCACGATCAATCCGCGACGGGAATGATGCCCGCCGGGCCTGGCCCGGCGGCATGCTCACGTCTCGACGGTCACCCGCCAGGCGCCTTCGTGCCGCTGCCAGTCGAACGCCACCGGCAGGAACTTCTCGATCAGGCGGGCATTGCTGGCCAGGTGGTCGCTGATCACATGCGTGGTGAACGACCCACCTCCGGCCAGCGCCATCGGCACCAGCAGCTGGTCGGACAGGTGTTCGCCCACGACGCCGCCGCCTTCCAGATACTGCTGCACCTGGCCGGCAAGGCGCGCGCCGACCTGCTCGGCCGACACGCCCCGCTCGCCATGGCCAGCGAACACTTCCACATGATCGCCGTGACGCACGCGCACCAGGGCCACATTGCCGAGGCCCAGGGCCGGCCGGATCGACTGCACGTGGCGTGGATGCGGATCCACCCCCAGTCTGTCGGCCAGCACCTGCAGCTCGCGCACGCCGATGCTGCCGGACAGGCCCGACATCAGCACCTGCGCCTGCATCGATTCCAGCGCCGGGCGACGTTCCATCCGTGCCGCCTGCAGCACCGCGCAGGGCGCCACCTGCACCTCGACCACACCGCCACCGGCCGGATGGAAACCGTGCTGAAGCAGCTGCATGGAGGCCTGCACGCCCATCCGCGCCAGCGACGGCAGGTAGCTGTCGGCGATGAAATCGGCACTGGGTGCCAGCGGGTTGTGGGTGCCGCCCTCCAGGCGCAACCGCGACGGCCCCTGCGCGCGCCACAGGGCCGGCAGCACCGTCTGCAGCACCAGCGTGGCCGAACCGGCACTGCCGATGGCGAAGTGATAGTCGCCGGCCGTCACCGCGCCCGGCTCGAAGCGCAGCGAGGTGGCGCCCAGCGCAGCACCGTGGGTGCAGGCGTTGCCGATCCGCGCTGCGGCGTTCACCGCAGTCAGGTGCTGGCGCATCAGTCCCGGCTTGCGCCGGATCGCGCGGATGTTGTGCATCGTGAAGCCGGTGCCGGTGCACAGGCTCAGGGTCAGCGCCGAACGCAGCAACTGCCCGCCACCGTGCGCCCCCTCCAGTTCAATCATGTCCATCTGCCTGTTCCTTGCTGCCCGGTGTTGCAGTACCAGGCGGTACCACCGCGCGCGGCGCAGTACGTGCCGCGCGCGGGTTGCCTCATCCCTTCACGCACACCACCTGGCGCAGCGTGTGCACGATCTCGACCAGATCGCGCTGGGCCTCCATCACCGCCTCGATCGGCTTGTAGGCCGCCGGCGACTCGTCCACCACCTCCGCATCCTTGCGGCATTCCACGTGCGCAGTGGCCTTGGCGTGGTCATCCACGCTGATCAGCCTGCGCGCCTGGGTCCGGCTCATCACGCGGCCGGCACCGTGGCTGCAGCTGTGGAAGCTGTCCTCGTTGCCGAGGCCGCGCACGATGAAGCTCTTGGCGCCCATGCTGCCCGGAATGATGCCCAGCTCGCCCTTGCGCGCGCTGACTGCGCCCTTGCGGGTCAGCATCACGTCCTGGCCGAAGTGGGTTTCGCGGCTCACGTAGTTGTGGTGGCAGTTCACCGCCTCGGCCTGCGCCTCGAACGGCTTGCTGATCACCGTGCGCACCGCCGCCACCACGTTGCGCATCATCACCTCGCGGTTCATGCGTGCGAAACGCTGCGCCCAGTCCACCGCGAACACATAGTCACCGTAGTGCTGGCTGCCCTCGGGCAGGTACGCCAGATCCTGGTCGGGCAGGTTGATCATCCAGCGGCGCATTTCCTGCTTGGCCAGTTCAATGAAGTAGGTGCCGATGGCATTGCCCACGCCACGCGAACCGGAGTGCAGCATGAACCACACGCGCTGGTCCTGGTCCAGGCACACTTCGACGAAGTGGTTGCCGGTCCCCAGCGTTCCCAGGTGCTTGAGGTTGTTGGTGTTCTTCAGGCGCGGGTGACGCTCGCAGATCAGCGCGAAATCATCCACCAGCTGCGCCCAGCCCTCCACCGCCAGCTCGGGCGGCGTGTCCCAACTGCCCTTGTCGCGGCCGCCACGGGTCACGCTGCGGCCATGCGGCACCGCCCGCTCGATCGCGCTGCGTACCGCCGCCAGGTTGTCCGGCAGGTCGCTGGCGGTCAACGTGGTGCGCACGGCGATCATGCCGCAGCCGATGTCCACGCCCACCGCAGCGGGAATGATCGCGCCAACGGTCGGCACCACCGAACCCACGGTTGCGCCCTTGCCCAGGTGCACGTCGGGCATCACCGCGATCCACTTGTGGATGAAGGGCAGCCGGGCGATGTTCTGCAGCTGCTCACGCGCCTGGTCTTCCAGTGGCACGCCGCGGGTCCACAGCTTGATCGGCGCAGCGCCCGGCTGCTGGATCACGTCATAGTTCATGGTGGTCATGGTGATGTTTCCTTTCATCCAAAGCAAAAACAGAAAAGGTGCGGTGACAAAGGTGGCCGAACGCTCCGCCTGCCACGTTGCCGGGGCCGGCGGCCGGGACTTGAACCCGACCCCGAAGGGTTTCCGATGTAGTTCGGCCTGCATTCCCCGCGCAACGAAAGCGAAGGCGCCGGTACTGCGACAACATTGGAGGAACATCCTGCTCTACCACTGAGCTACCGCCGCGTTGCCGCGACGAGCGGGATTCGAACCCGCGACCTGGAGCGTGACAGGCTGTAGTTCCTCCGGCATTCGCAGGGCCGGCGTTGAAACAGGTGCGGTGACAAAAGGAGTGGAACGTCTCTTTCCCCGCGCACGGCAGGAAAGGCGGGACTCGAACCCGACCCCGAAGGGACAACCAATGTAGTTCCACCAGCATTCACCGCGAAAAGCTTTGATTCTGGCCCTGCCCGGCTGGCCCCATTGCCAGCCGGGCGGTTCCTTGCGGCCTCCCTGCCGCCTTACAACGTCATGTCCTCGATGCGCTCGACCCAGCCGCCGCCATCAGACGGCGCCTGCGCGTACTGCGCCAGCAGGTCGAACACCGCGTCGCTGAAGCCGCCGATGTGCAGCACGTCCTCGCGCTGCACGGTCTGGCTGCTGGCCACCGGCTGCAGGTCGATGCACACCAGCCGTGCCTGCGGGCAACGACGCTTGATCGCATCCCACTGCAGCATCGTGGCGGTCTGGTTGCCGGCACGGGTATCACGCCAGCTCTCGTTGTCCGACACCATCACCACCAGGTCGACCGGCTGGCGCTGGACGTTGAGCCAGCACAGCGGCGCGCTGACCGAGGTACCACCGCCATTGATCGCCAGCTGCCGGGCCAGGGTCATCACGCTGTCGCGCGGGTTCAGCCGCACCGGTCGCACCTCCGTGTCGAACGGCAACACGGTGGCCTCGGGCTGTCCACGCAGCACGCAGGCTGCGATCAGCGCGGCCACATCCACGCAGCGCACCCGGGTGCTGGCGCCCTTGCGGTAGCCGGTCACCGGCGACTGCATCGAGCCCGACACGTCCACGGCCACCACCACCCGACCCGGCAATGCCGGCGCCGAGCCGGTCGCGATCTCCATCGCGTCCTGCAGCGCCTGCAGGATCGGCTGCGGCAGGCCGTCGCCGGCGAGGTAGGCCATCAGCAGCTGGTACGGCAGCACGCGTGAGCGCCGCACCTGCTGCGCATCGCGCAGGCGCCCGGCAATCCGCTGCACCCTGGCCGGGTCGTCGAACACCCCGTGGCGGGCGAACGTGTTGAGGTTCATCCGCAACGTCTGCCACGACGATGCCTCGGCCAGCGCCGACCACTGCGCCGCATCCAGCGGCAACGTGCTGAAGTACTGGAAGGGCAGCGCCGGCGGCAGCCCACGCGGCTCACGCTTGAACGCTTCGTAGGCCCGCACCAGCGCCGGCAGCTGTGCCTCGTCATACGGACGACCGACGATCCACGCATACAACGCCTTGCGTTCGGCATCGGCCGGCTTCGGGTGCACCATGCGGATCAGGTCGGCCAGCGACGGCTGCTGGCCGATCGCCGCACGCAGCAGCGTCTCCACCGTTGCCTGCTGGATCCACTCGCGCACCTGGCGCTTGGGCAACGAGCCCAGCGAACGGCGCCCGACCTGACCGCTGCGCATGATCTGCACGAACGTGCGCAGCTGGCGGCCGTTGTCGATCACCCGCGGGAAGGCTGCGGCGAACGCGACGGGATCGCGCAGGCTCAGTACCGCCAGCAGCAGCGCCGGCATGTCCTTCATGTGCGCGGCCTGGCGGGCATAGACCGCGGTACGGGCGATGAAGCGCGGCTCGACCTGCGCGGTCAGCCCCAGCACCTGCTGCAACTGTGCCTGGGCATCGCTGTAGAAGGTGTTGTTCAGGCACCCGGTGGCGGCGTACAGCGCCAGCGCCGCCCGCGGGTCGCGGCGATAGGCCAGGCCACCGGCATCGTTGACGGTGTCGGCCTGCTGCGGCTGCGGCGGGCGCATCCAGGAGAAGAGCGAAAGGTTGGCCATGGTGGTGTCCTGTGCGGGAACAGCCCGCGTCGTGTCTTGCCGGATATAGAGCAATGGCCGTGCCAACTTTTCCGTGCATCACTCAAACAATTGTTTTTTAAGGTTTATTTATTGAAAAACGGGATCTGATCGACGAGCATGATCGGAAATCTATATAGTTTGAGCGCACTCTTTATAGGATTGGATATGGCACGGCGGCAGGTGGTGTTCGGGATGCTCGGGACCCAGCTCGACGCGGGCGAGGGCCCGGGGCGTTGGCAGAAGTGGCGCCCCACCGTCTCGCTGGGCATGCACGAGGATTTTCTGCCGGACCGCGTCGAGCTGCTGCTCGACGAGCGCCGCTACAGCAAGCTGGCACGCCTGGTCTGCGAGGATCTGGCGCAGGCCGCGCCGGAGATCACCGTGCAGCGGCACGACACCTACCTGGCCGACCCGTGGGAGTTCGAGGGCGTTTACGCCACCCTGCACGACTTCCTGGCCAGCTATCCCTTCCAGCCGGAAGAGGAGGACTACTACGTCCACATCACCACCGGCACCCATGTCGCGCAGATCTGCTGGTTCCTGCTCACCGAAAGCCGGCACTTCCCCGGCCGCCTGCTGCAGACATCACCGCCGCGCAAGCAGGATGGCGCTGCCGGCACCTACGCGATCATCGACCTGGATCTATCGCGCTACGACCACATCGCGCAGCGCTTCGCCCAACAGCAGCTGCAGGATCGCGACCTGCTCAAGAGCGGCATTGCCACCCGCAACGCGGCGTTCAACGCGATGATCGCGCAGATCGAGACGGTGGCCACTCGGTCACGCGCGCCGATGCTGTTGATGGGCCCGACCGGTGCCGGCAAGAGCCAGCTGGCCAAGCGGGTCTTCGAACTGAAAAAACTGAAGCACCAGCTGCCAGGCCGCTTTGTCGAAGTGAACTGCGCCACGTTGCGGGGCGACGGCGCGATGAGCACGCTGTTTGGGCACACCAAAGGTGCCTACACCGGTGCTGCCAGCGACCGTGCCGGCCTGCTGCGTTCGGCCCACCAGGGCCTGCTGTTCCTCGATGAGATCGGCGAGCTCGGCCTGGACGAACAGGCCATGCTGTTGCGGGCACTGGAGGAGAAGCGGTTCCTGCCGGTGGGCAGCGACCGCGAAGTGGAAAGCGATTTCCAGCTGATTGCCGGCACCAACCGCGATCTGCAGCAGTCGGTGCTGGAGGGCCGCTTCCGCGAGGACCTGCTGGCGCGCCTCAACCTGTGGACCTACCACCTGCCGGGGCTTGCACAGCGCCTGGAGGACATCGAACCGAACATCGAGTTCGAGCTGGAACGGTGGTCGCAGGAGCAGCATGCGCGGGTGCGTTTCAACGTCGAGGCGCGCGCCCGCTATCTCGCTTTCGCCACCAGTGCGGAGGCCGCCTGGCGCGGCAACTTCCGCGATCTCGGCGCGTCCATCATGCGGCTGGCCACCCTGGCCAGCGCCGGCCGCATCCAGATCGAAGGCGTGGAAGACGAGATCGCCCGCCTGCGCGCGCAATGGCGCGGCGGCGATGCACCCTCGCCGCTGGAGGCACTGCTCGGCGAGGGCATGGAGGCGCTGGACCGTTTCGACCGCGTGCAGCTGGAAGACGTGGTCCGGGTATGCGCGCGCTCGAAATCCCTGTCGGCGGCGGGACGCGAGCTGTTCGCGGTATCGCGCACCCAGCGCGCCAGTACCAACGACGCCGACCGGCTGCGCAAGTACCTGGCGAAATTCGGCCTGGACTGGGAGCAGGTGCGCCGGCCCGGGTAGGTGCACTTGTTCCTGTACCCGGCCAGGCGCATGCTGCCAGCGCGGCGCCCCGCCGCATGACCGGAGAGCCGTCATGCAGGACCGTCCCCGCTCGACCTCCAGGACCGGCTTCATCGTGCTGCTGATCTGCGTGGCCGCGTTGGCCCTGTTTGCAGGCGGCTACCAGTTCGGAAAATCGCTGGCCAAGGCCGACAACGCGCGGCCTGCCACCCTCGTCATACCGGCCCGCTGACCGGATCCGGCAGGTGCCGGCACTTGGCCGGCCCCACCGCAGTCACCACGTCAGGCGATCTGCACCACGCGCGCGTTCTGGCACAGCGGGTAGCTGGCCACGAACTCGGCGATGGCCGCGCGCATCGCTTCGAACGACTGCCCGTACAGGTACAGCGCGGTTTCAGTCGGACCCTGCCACCAGCTGCAGATCTCGCCCAGGCCGTCGATGCGCTCGGACAGCTGCTCGAACACATGGTTCGAATCACACTGCTCGTAGACCTCGTCGGGCAGGTTCAGGCCGTCCAGGTAGATCCCCAGCCCCTCGGTGACGCCGAAGGTGCAGTCGGCCTCGCCCGCCCCCTGCACCTTCGAGCCCTTCGGTGCACCCAGCTGTTCCAGCAGATCCACCAGCTTCGGCACAGCGGCCGCATCGGCCAGGGCCACCTCGATATCACCGTACTCGACCTCGCCCTCATCGGACATCGCGGTGCCGCCGCCAGTGATCTCGCCCAGCTCGGCCGCCTGCAGCAGCGCGTCCAGCGGATCCTCGAACAGCTCGTGGCGATGCGCCGGCTGCAGCCTGGCGTTCAACGTCACGGTGACGTGCAGGGTGGGTTCGGTCATGAGGGCGTTCCTGGAAGATGTCAGGCCCCATTGTAGGGTCGAAGGTAGCGGCAGGCGCCGCTGCCAACGTCGCTTGCGACGGCACGAAGGGTGCCGGTCAGGACGACCGGCATAGCCCTGCTCGGCTGCCTTTCCCACCAGGATCAGCCCAGCATGGGCTCGGCGCTACAACAACCCATCAACGCAGGAACGGTGGCACCTTGCGCTTCAGCAGCTCGACCAGCACCGGGTCCATGTACTCGTAGTCGTCGGGGATATCCAGGCAGATCACCCGCTTGCCGTTCAGCCATGCCCTGTATCGGCTGGACAGGCGGTTGCGGTGCGCCTTCTCCATCACGAACACCAGGTCCGCCCACTGCAGCAGCTCGGGGCTGAGCACCTCTTCGGCGTCGGCCAGCAGGCCCGCCGAGGCGGTTTCAATCCCCGGCCAATCGGCGAACACCTGCTCGGCGGTGGGGCTGCGCAGCCGGTTCTGGCTGCAGAGGAAGAGCACGTTGCGGGTCATGGGCGCAGCGTATCGGGGCCGGGTCCGTTTTCCAACGGTGCCCGGCGCCCTGGGGAGCCGGGCCAGGCCCGGCACTGCAGATGAAGCAACGCGACGATCAGATCACCGTCAGGTTGGCGTAGGCCATCACCAGCCACTTGCTGCCGGCGTCGGCGAACTCGACCTGCACGCGGGCGTGGGCGCCGTTGCCTTCGTAGTCGGTCACCATGCCTTCGCCGAACTTGGGATGGGTGACCAGCGCGCCCAGCTTCAGTGGCGGCGCCTCGATCGACGCATGCCCCATCACCCGGCTGCTGCCCAGCGAGGCCGGCCGCGAGACCTGCACCTTCGGGCGCACCTCATGCAGCAGCTCGCGCGGAATCTCGCGCAGGAAGCGCGACGGCAGGCTGTAGTTGTCCTGGCCGTGGATACGCCGCGACTCGGCATAGCTCAACACCAGCTTCTGCCGCGCACGGGTGATGCCGACGTAGGCCAGGCGGCGCTCTTCCTCCAGGCGCCCGCTTTCCTCCAGCGAGCGTGCGCTGGGGAACAGGCCTTCTTCCAGGCCGGCCAGGAACACCAGCGGGAACTCCAGGCCCTTGGCCGAGTGCAGGGTCATCAGCTGCACGCCCTCCTCGCCCGCCTGTGCCTGGCCCTCGCCGGCTTCCAGCGCGGCGTAGGCCAGGAACGCGACCAGCTCGTCCAGGTTCTCGCCCACTTCCTCGATGTCGTCAGCACGGCGCACGAAGCGCGAGGCGACCGACACCAGTTCGTCGAGGTTGTCGGTGCGGGATTCCGAGTCCAGTGCGTTGCGGCTTTCCTTGCTCCAGTGCTCGCGCAACTGCGAGCGCACCAGCACGTGGTCCACGCGCTCGGCCAGGGTCATCTCGCGGGTCTGCGCCTGCAGCTCGTTGACCAGGACCAGGAACCCGGCCAGCGCATTGCGCGCGCGCGCGGCCAGCGCGCTGCCCTGGGTCACCAGCATGGTCGCTTCCCACAGCGAAATGCCCTGCGCACGCGCTTCGCGGCGCACCTCGTCCAGCGTGCGGTCGCCGATGCCGCGGGTGGGGGTGTTCACCGCGCGCTCGAACGCCGCGTCGTCGTTGCGGTTGGACAGCAGGCGCAGGTAGGCCAGCGCATCCTTCACTTCGGCGCGCTCGAAGAAGCGCATGCCGCCGTACACGCGGTACGGCACCTGCTCGCTGAGCAGGGCCTCTTCCAGCGCGCGCGACTGGGCGTTGCTGCGGTAAAGCACCGCGATCTCGGTGTAGCTGCCACCGTCGCGCACCCACTGCCGTGCGCGCTCGACGATGTAGCGTGCCTCGTCCATCTCGTTGTAGGCCGCGTACAGGTCGATCGGCTCGCCATCGCCACTGTCGGTCCACAGCTGCTTGCCGATGCGGTCCGGATTGTGCGCGATCACCGCGTTGGCAGCGCTGAGGATGTTGGCGGTGGAGCGGTAGTTCTGCTCCAGGCGGATGGTCTGCGCCCCGGGGAAATCGCGCAGGAAGCCCTGCACGTTCTCGACCTTGGCGCCGCGCCAGCCATAGATGGCCTGGTCGTCGTCACCCACCACGAACACGTGGCCTTCGTGGCCGGCGAGCACGCGCACGAAGGCGTACTGGATCGCGTTGGTATCCTGGAACTCGTCCACCAGGATCTCGCGGAAGCGCGCGCGGTAGTGCGCCAGCAACGCCGGATTGTCACGCAGCAGCTCGTGCGCGCGCAGCAGCAGTTCAGCGAAATCGACCAGACCGGCCCGATCGCACCGGGCCTGGTACTCGGCATAGGCCTGGCGCATGGTGTCCAGCCAGGCATCGTTCGGCTCGGCCTGGATGTGCTGCGGGCGGCGGCCCTCGTCCTTCTGCGCGTTGATCCACCACGCGATCTGCTTGGGCGGATACTTGCCGTCGTCCAGTTCCAGCGCCTGCACCACGCGCTTGACCAGCCGCAGCTGATCGTCCGAATCCATCACCTGGAAGCCTTCGGGCAGCTTGGCGTCCTGCCAGTGCAGGCGCAACAGGCGGTTGGCCAGGCCGTGGAACGTGCCGATCCACATGCCGCGGCTGCCGTGCGGCAACTGCGCGTCGATGCGATGACGCATCTCGCCAGCGGCCTTGTTGGTGAAGGTCACCGCGAAGATGCCATGGGTCGGCACCCGTTCGACTTCGTGCAGCCAGGCGATGCGGTGGGTGAGTACGCGCGTCTTGCCCGAACCTGCACCGGCCAGCACCAGGTGATGGCCAGGGGGAGCGGAGACGGCTTCGCGCTGGGCCGGGTTCAGCCCATCAAGCAGGTGGGAAACATCCATTCCCCCATTTTACGGCATCGCCGTCGCGGCTCCTGCGACAACCCGGGCAGCCAGCGCCTGCGCCTGCTGACGCAGTTCAGGCACCGCCAGGCTTTCCCACAGGCTGCCGATGCGCAGGCTGCCCAGCACGCCCAGCCGGGCCTGGGGCTGGCCGCTGGCAGACCGCAGGCGGTCGCCTTCGGCGTCGCTGTCCAGGCCCAGTCCGTGCGGGCCCGGGCGGGCCAGGCCATCGGCCTGCAGCTGTTGCAGCAGCGGATTGCGCAACGCCGCCGCGCGGGTTTCCACCCCGGTGGCATTGACCACCCCGCCCAGGGTCCAGTGCTGGTCGTTGCCGGAAGCATCGCGGCCGGTCAGCCGCAGCGCATCGCCTTCGCGCCAGACACGTTGCAGGCGGGACCGGTGGACATGCAGCTGGCCGCGGTCCTGCAGCGCCTGCAGCTGCGCATTGACCTGTTCGGCAATGCGGTGGCGATGCACGTCCCAATAGCGCACCACGTGGCGCAGGAAGCGACGCTGGTCGGCCTCATCGAGGCTGCACCACAGCGCCTGCCCGTGCGGTCGGATGCGGTCCATCACGCCCTGCCAGGGCAGGCCGTCGGCCTGCGCCTGGCGCGCGAATCCGCGCAACGCGCGCAGGCGCTGGCGCAGGTTCATCGGCAGCAGCGTGAGCGGGTCGAAGCCGGGCAGGCCGCCCGGTGCATGCGGCAATGGCAGCAGGCCATGACGCGAAATCACATGCAGGGGTCCGGTATGGCCGGCGGCGACCAGCGCCAGCACGGTGTCGGCCATGCTCAGGCCGGAGCCGACGATGGCGATCGCCTTGTCACCGGCCAGCGTGCGCACGCCGTCGTAGTCCCAGGCCTCGATCACCGCATCGGCGGGCAGCTGATCGGCGCCCTGCACCGGCAGCGGCCGCATGCTGTTGCCGGTGGCGATCACCAGCTGCGCGGCATGGCACGCCGTGCCGTCACCCCGGTGCAGGCGATAGCCGTGGTCATCCGGGTGCACTGCCAGTACCGGCTGCGCCACCACCTGCAGGCGTGCCGGGCTGGCGGCCTGCGCCTCCTGCAGCCGCTGCTGCAGGTAGCGGGCGAACAGATGACGGCCGACGTATCGCTCGCCCAGCACCTCGCGGGCGTCGCCTGGACAGGCGTCGATCACCTGCAGGTAGTCGAGGAAATCGCCGGGCTGATCGGGGAAGGCGCTCATCTTCGCGGCAGGCACGTTCAGCAGGTGCTCCGGCCATGGCGTGGCGTAGGCAATCCCCTGCGCCAGTTGTGATGCAGGCTCGAACAGGGCCAGCGCGAGGGCGCTGCGGGCCTGTCGCAGCACCTGGATCGCCACCAGTACGCCGGCGGCGCCGCCGCCGATGATCGCCAGGTCCAGCGCGCCGTTATGCGGTGAATCAGTCATGGATGGATTGTAGGCCATCGCTGCCGACAGGCCGGAGCGCGCCGCGTGGCGGCTACATCAGCGCGTCGGCCAGACGCGCGATGCCCTCCCGGCTGCGGCGCCAGGTGGGCCTTCTGCGCCATTGCTCCAGTTCCAGCAGGCGCGACTGCCGCAGGTAGTCGTCCTCGATGGCGCGCAGCTCCTTCACCAGGGCGCGGTCGTAGCAGATCAGGCCGATCTCGGCATTGAGCGCGAACGAGCGGATGTCCATGTTGATCGAGCCGAGCACGGCGATGTCCTCGTCCACGCTCATGTGCTTGGCGTGCAGGAACTGCGGCTCGTACAGGGCGATGCTCACGCCACAGCGCAGCAGTTCATCGTAGTAGGCCTCCTGGGCCCAGGACGTCAGCCGCTGGTTGTTGCTGGCCGACAGGATCAGCTGCACCTGCACCCCGGACAGCGCGGCGATGCGCAGCGCGCTCAGGGTCGCCTCATCGGGCACGAAGTACGGGGTGACCATCACCAGCCGGCGCCGGGCCAGGTGGATCAGCGCCGCCACCGCGTCGCGCGCGTTGCTGTAGGGGTAGGCCGGGCCGCTGGGCAGCAGCTGGGTGGCGATGTCGTCGCTGCACACCGGCACGTCAGCGATGACCTCCAGGCGCTGCCCGGTCTCGATGTACCAGTCGCTGGCGAACACGGCCTCCAGATGCGCCACGGCGGGCCCGCGCACGCGTGCCACCAGTTCACGGTTGGGATGGCCGGCCACGAACTCAGGGCGCGCCAGGTTCTGCGAACCGACGTAGCCCACTTCGTTGTCGATCACCGCGATCTTGCGGTGGTTGCGCAGGTCCATGCGCCCGCTGCGGCGCCAGCGCAGGCCCCCCGGCAGCATCGCGCGCACTTCGATGTCGCGCGCGCGCAGCCGCTTGCGGTACGCGCGCAGCCCGCGCTTGGCGCCCACCGCATCCAGCAGCACACGGCACTGGACGCCGCGCGCGGCCGCACGCTGCAGCGCCTCGACGATGGCCTCACCGACGGCGTCGTCGAACATCAGGTAGTACAGCAGGTGGACCCGGTCCTGGGCCTGGTCGATGTCGGCGATCAGGGTGTGCAGCGAGTCGTGGTAGTCGGTCAGCAGATCGACCGCGTTGCCATGCACCGGCATGAAGTCGCCCTGGCGCTGCACCAGCGGCACCACCTCGGCGCTGGCGGTGTCCGCCTGCGGGGTCCAGCGCAGGCGGCGCTGCAGCGCCTGCTCCTCGCGGATCACCTGCGAGGCCTCGGCCTGGCGGCGGATACGCTCGCGCGACAGCCACGGGTGACCGAACAGCAGGTACAGCGGCAGGCCCAGCAGCGGCACGAAGCCGACCAGCAGCAGCCAGCTGCGTGCCGCGCCCGGCGTGGTGCGGGCGGGAATCCAGCACAGCGCCACCAACCGGATCAGCCAGTCGATCAACAGCAGGTAGGAACCCAGCAGCCACTCGAACAGCATCAGGCGCGCCCGTCGGGAGGTGTCGGGTCATTCTGCCCAGCCAACCTTGTAGAGTCGAGCCGCGCTCAGATTGCCTTGCGCCCGCCTGGAGTGCCGTCGAGCGTGGCTCGATGCTACATGCACGCCCCCGCCCCGGCGGGAGCGGCAGGCACAAAAAAACCCGCCACGAGGGCGGGTTTTTCCGGAAGCGACCAGCAATCCTCGCGGATTACTTGATCTTGCCTTCCTTGTACGGGACGTGCTTGCGCACGACCGGATCGTACTTGGAGAATTCCATCTTCCCCGGGGTGTTCTTCTTGTTCTTGTCGGTCGTGTAGAAGTGACCGGTACCGGCGGTCGAAATCATACGGACCTTATCGCGCTTGCCTGCCATGATCGTCTACTCCTCAGACCTTTTCGCCGCGCGCACGCAGCTCAGCCAGAACGGAATCGATACCGTTCTTGTCGATGGTGCGCAGTGCATGCGCGGAAACACGAAGCTTCACCCAGCGGTTCTCGCTGGCAACCCAGAAGCGGCGCTCGTGCAGATTCGGCAGGAAACGACGACGGGTCTTGTTGTTGGCGTGCGAGACGTTGTTACCCGTCTGCACTCGCTTGCCGGAAACCTGGCATACGCGGGACATGGCGCACCTCGATAGTAAGTTGTGTCAGCCCGTAGCCCGGGAGACGGCGGCCTCGGCGGTTGCCCGCCACACGTCAAGAGAATCAAGGGGTTACGCTGGCGTTGGGCGGCCGGGGACGTGCTCCCGGCGCCGCCGCCCGGCACGAAACCGGACACAGCGAGCCGCGCATTATGCACGCAATCAAGGCGTTGCGCAACTTACCCACAGGGAGCGGCTGAACAGGGCCGGGCCGGCCGAGGGCGTGAACGGCCATACTTGCACGTCCTGTTGCGGAGAGTCCCGATGCGGCTGCTGGTCCTGACCTACGGCACCGAAGGCGATACGCGCCCGCTGGTGATGCTCTGCCATGGCCTGATCGCCGCGGGCCACCAGGTGATGCTGCTGGCCGACGGCGGCACCCTGGCCAGTGCGCAGGCGCTGGATGTGCCCCATGCGGCCCTGGAAGGTGACATCCATGGTGAAGTGGTGGCACTGGTCTCGCGCGGCAACGGTGTCGCCGCCGCCAGTACCGGTCTGGCACGGATGGCGCTGCAGCACGTCAGTGGCTGGATGCGCCAGGCGGATGCGGCGGCCGAGGGGTGCGATGCGATTCTGACCGGTGGCCTGGCCGCCTTTGTCGGCATGAGCGTGGGGGAACGCCGCGGTATACCGGTGATCGGCACCGGGATGATTCCGCTCACCCCGACGCGTGCATTCCGCTCCCCGTTCCTGCCACCCGGCCGTTCGCCGGGCTGGGTGAACCGGGCCAGCTACGGACTGGTCAACGACCTGATCTGGCGCCAGTTCCGGCGGCCGGTCAACGCCGCACGCCAGCAGCTGGGACAGCCACCACGGCGCGCGTTGTGGACCGGCCTGCCGATGCTGTACGGCATCTCGCCGCAGCTGCTGCCGACACCTTCGGACTGGCCGGCCGACCACGTCGTGTGCGGCCAGTGGTCGGCCCCGGCTGCCCGATGGCAGCCACCGGCCGCACTGCAGGCCTTCCTTGATGCGGGACCACCCCCGGTCTATCTGGGCTTCGGCAGCATGACCGGCTTCGACCGCGAACGCGTGCTGCCGGCACTGCTGCAGGCATTGGCACCACGCCGCGTGCTGCTGTTCCCGGGTTGGGTGGGGCTGCCTGCGATGACCTTGCCCGACGCGGTCCACGTGCTGGGCCCGACGCCGCACGAAGCGCTGTTCCCGCGGTGTGCCCTGGCCATCCACCACGGTGGCAGCGGCACAACGCATTCGGCCTGCCGCGCCGGCATCCCGTCGCTGGTGATGCCATTCGCTGCGGACCAGTTCTTCTGGGCCGATCGCCTGCATCGGCTGGGCGTCGCACCCGCGCCGCTGTCACCGAAGCGACTGGATGCAGCAACGCTGGCGGCGGCCATCACCTTCGCCGAAGACCCTGCTACGCGTGCACGCGCGGCTGCCTTGGGCGCGTCGATGGCGGAGGAGCAGGGCGTGGCACGCGGCGTCACCCTGATCGAGCACTGGCTGCGTCCCCGGTAGCGCCGAGCGCCTCGACCACCCAGTCGATGAATACCCGCAGGCGCTGGCTCATGTACCGGTTCGGCGGGAACATCACGTGCATCGGCATCGGCGGCAGCTGCCAGTCCTGCAGCACCGGCAGCAGCTCGCCGCGCGCCAGATGCGGCTCGGCCATGTAGCGGGGCAGCGCGACCACGCCCAGACCGGCCAGCGCAGCAGCCAGATAGGCGTTGCCGTCGTCGAAGCCGACCCCATAGCGGCCCTGCACCTCGACGCGCTCATCGCCGCGCTGCGCGCTGAACACCCGCGCCCGGCCACTGCGCGGGCTGAGGAAGCCGACCGTGTGGTGGTCGGGCCCTTCCAGCGCGCGTGGGTCGGCCGGCAGGCCGAAGCGCTGCACGTACCCCGGGCTGGCGTGGAAACCCATCGGCAACGCCGCCAGCGGCCGCGCCACCAGCGCCGGGTCGGCCGGGGTGCCGCCACGGATCACGCAATCGACGTTGTCGGCAATGACATCGACCTCGCGGTCACTCACGCCGATGTCCAGCTGGATCTCCGGGTAGCGCGCCTGGAAATCCGGCAGCGCCGGCACCAGCCGCAGCCGTGCATACGGCCCCGGCACGTCCACGCGCAGGCGACCGCGCGGCTGGGTGGCGGCATCGCCAAGGCCGCCCTCCACTTCGTCCAGGTCGGCGAGCAGGCGGGCGATGCGCGGGTAGTACGCGGCGCCGTCGGCGGTGACGCTGACCCGGCGCGTGGTGCGGTGGAGCAGGCGCAGCCGCAGGTGCGCTTCCAGCTGCTGTACCAGCTGGGTCACCGTGGTACGGCTGAGCTGCAGCGTGTGCGCGGCACGGGTGAAGCTGCCCGTCTCCACCACCCGGGCAAAGGCCCGCATCGCCTCGAAGCGGTCCATGCGGGCACCGTGATTGTTTGGAATTGCCAATCAATCTAGGCGCATCATCGCGGTTTATCCAGACAGCGCCTGCGGGGAGGATGGCGTTCTCTCCCACGGGATCTTCCCCATGTCACAACGTGATGTCGTTTTCCCCGCCGGCCGCCAGGCGCTGTACGAGCGCAACCGTTACTCGCCAGCGATCCGATCCAATGGTTTCCTGTTCGTCTCCGGGCAGGTGGGCAGCCGCGAGGACGGGTCGCCAGAGCCGGATTTCGAAACCCAGGTACGCCGCGCCTTCGACAACCTCAATGCCGTGCTGGCCGCCGCCGGCTGCAGCTTCGATGACGTGATCGACGTGACCGTGTTCCTGGTGGATCCGGAGAAGAACTTCGAGAAGGCCTGGGCGATCGTGCCCGAGTACTGGGGCGAGGCGCCGCACCCCACCCTGACCGGAATCGGCGTGACCTGGCTGTATGGGTTCCAGTTCGAGATCAAGGTGATCGCCAAGCTGCCTGCAGACCGGTAGCGCCGGCCGCTGGCCGGCAACACGCCGAACGACGTGCCGGCCACGGTCGACACCTTTCAGATCAGAGCGGACGTGCGCGGCCCACCTGAACGGGAGATTCCGACGGATTCCCGAAGTGGCCGTTGATATTGTATCCGGCGAAAACCGCTTGCTAGCCTCCCCTCCATGCGCTGGATTGCCCGCCACCTCCGTTCGACCCTGCTGATGCTGCTGATGGCGGCATTCGTGGTCGTGCCGGTGGCCGATGTGCTGGCATGTGCGGTGGAACCCCACTCCAGCACGGTCATGCACGTGGACAGCGGCGCCGAGGATGCAGACGGCGACAGTGACAATGACGGCACGCACACCGGTGCCTGCAGCCACAATCATTGCCACCATTCCAACCTGAGCCTGCCCGCCGGCAGCATCACCGTGTTCGGCACGCCGCAACCGGCGCGCTGGATGAATGCTGGCGATGTCGCGACCTATGCGGTCGCGCAGGACGAACTGGCACGTCCCCCCCGGACCTGAGTTGAGCGCGTCCCGCGAGTGCGGGCTCCCGTTTCACTCACAACCGGAATCCCCCTATGTCGATCCTGACACCTCGGTCGCCGCGTGCGGCCGGGCTGGTCGTCGCTGTGCTGCTGGGCCTGGCCCCGGCGGCATCGGTGATGGCGCAAGCCGCTCCCTCCTACGACACCCTGCTTGAACGCCTCGACCAGCTGCCCGGCACCCGCGTCGGTGCGGCGCTGGCCGAGGCCGCCGATGCGCGCGCCGACCAGGCCCGTGCATTGCCCAATCCGTCCCTTTCCTGGTCGGCCGAGAACGCCTGGGGCACCGGCTCCTACGGCGGCATGGGCAGGGCCGACAGCGTGCTTACCCTGTCCCAGCCGCTGGAGATCTGGGGCCAGCGCGGCGCGCGTGTCCGCGCCGCCCGTGCCGAGGCACAGGCGGCCACCCTGCGGGGTGCGCAAAGCCGCAGTGACATGGCCAGCCAGCTGGCGGTGGTCTATGCACAGGCGGAAAGTGCACTGCGCCGCCATGCCCTGGCCGAAGAAGCGCTGACCCTTACCCGCGATGACGCAAACGCCATCAACGCGATGGTCAGGCAGGGTCGCGAACCGCAGCTGCGCGCGGTACAGGCGCAGAGCGAGGTGGCCAATGCCAGCGCTGCGCTGGATGAAGCACAGGCCTTCCGCGATGCCGCGCTGGCACGCCTGGCCGGTGCCGCACTGCTGGATGCGCCGGTGCAGTCGGTCGACAGCAGCCTGCTCGACCGCACTCCGCCGCTGCCGCGCGGCGCCACCGGGGCGGCGTTGGCGGTGCGCATCGCCGAAGCCGAAGCCGACGCGGCGGGCAGGCTGATCGACGTGGAGCGCAAGCGCGCCCTGCCCGACCTCAGCATCACCGCCGCGCAGACCCGTTTCCGCGAAGGCGGCGAACGCGCCTACAACCTCGGGCTCAGCCTCAGCATCCCGCTGTTCGACCGCAACCGCGGTGGCATCCGCGCCGCCAATGCCGAGCAGCGCGCGGCCGACGCCCGCCTGGACCAGCAACGCCGCGACAGCGAGGCCGAGCGCCTCTCCGCCGTGGCTGGACTGAAGGCGGCCGGCAGCCGTACCCGCGCGGCCGATGAGAGCGTGGCCGCTGCCGAGGAGGCGTATCGGCTGGCGCGCATCGGCTTCGATGCCGGACGCATCTCGCAGCTGGAACTGCGCAGCACGCGCAGCGCCCTCATCACCGCCCGCGGTACCGCCGTGGATGCGCGCCTGTCGCGCGTCGCTGCGGAAATCGATCTTGCCCGCCTTGAAGGGCGCGCACCCTTTGTGGAGGCCCCATGACGCTCTTCCGTACTTTCCCGTTGATCGGCGGCGTGCTGCTGGCCGTGTTCCTGGCCGGCTGCGCCGGCAATGCGCAGACGCCCGAAGCGGCCGATGCCACCGACAGCAAAGACGCCAGAGCAGACACCGCCAAGGCCCCGGCTGATGCCGACGAGGGCGTGGTGCTGCTGACTCCGGAACAGATCAAGGCCTCCGCTATCGACGTGGTCGCCGTCGGTCGTGGCGGCGGCGGTTCAACCCGCCTCGCCGGGCGGGTCGAGCCCTCGGTCGGTGCGCGTGCATCGGTGGCCTCGACCGTGACCGGCCGCGTCGAACGCGTGCTGGTCGCGCCGGGCACCGCGGTGAAGCAGAACCAGGCGCTGGCGATCGTCGTCAGTGGCGAGGCGGCGGTGTTCCGCGCCAATGCGCTGGCCGCATCGGCCGAAGCCGAAGCCGCGCGCCTGGCCTATGGCCGCGACAGGGCGCTGGTCGACCAGGGCGTGGTTGCCCGTCAGGAGCTGGAAGCCTCGCGCGCCCGCTCGCTGGCAGCACAGGCCCAGGCCGCCGCCGCGCAGGCGCAGGCCGCCGCCAATGGTGCGCCCGATGCCAGTGGCCGCGTGCGCATCACCAGCCCGGTGGCCGGCATCGTCGGCAACGTGCAGGTCACCCCGGGTGGCGTGGTCGCCGCCGGCAGCGCAGTGGCCGACATCGCCGATCCGACGATGAACGAGCTGGTGTTCACCGCACCGCCGGCGCTGGCCGCGCAGGTCACACCGGGCATGAAGCTGGAAGTGAGCGTGCCGGGTGGCAGCTTCACCGCCACCGTCACCGGCTCGGCCGCCGATGTGCGCCAGCAGGGTGGCGTGGCGGTGATCCGTGCCACGCCGGTCGATGCTGCATTGCCGCCGGCCGGTTCGCCGGTCTCGGCGGTGGTGCTGACCGATGCCAGCGACGGAGCGTTGAGCGTGCCCGCCGATGCGGTGCAGAACGTCGATGGCAGCAGCGCGGTGTTCGTCGCTGTCGAAGGCGGCTTCAGGGCGCAGCCGGTACTGGCCGGGCGGCGTGCCGGCGACCGCATCGAGATCCTGGGTGGGCTGAGCGGCAACGAACGCATCGTCGGCGCCAACGCCTTCCTGCTCAAGGCCGAACTGGCCAAGGGTGAAGCCGAGCACGGCCACTGAGGAGGCGACCATGTTCAAGCTGATCATTGAAAGCGCGGTGCGCCACCGCTGGCTGGTGGTGTTCCTGGCGGCGCTGATCGCCGCCGTGGGCCTGTTCCAGCTGGGTACGCTGCCGATCGACGCGGTACCGGACATCACCAACCGCCAGGTGCAGATCAACACGGTGGCCCCGGCACTGCCGCCCGAGCAGATCGAGCGGCAGGTGACCTATCCGCTGGAAACCGCGCTGGCCGGCATCCCAGGACTCACCACCACGCGCTCGCTGTCACGCAATGGCTTCTCGCAGGTGACCGCGATCTTCACCGACGCAACCGACATCTACTTCGCGCGCCAGCAGGTGGCCGAACGCATGCGCGACGCGTCGGAAGACCTTCCCGACGGTGCCTCGCCGATGCTGTCGCCGGTCACCACCGGCCTCGGCGAAGTGTTGATGTGGACGGTGGACTTCACCGCCTTCGATCCGGCCAGGCTGGCCAAGCCCGGTGAAGCCGGCTGGCAGGCCGGCGAGGTCTACCGCACGCCGGAGGGCGACCTGCTGCGCACGCCGGAAGAACGCGCCACCTATCTGCGCACCGTGCAGGACTGGATCATCGCGCCGCAGATGCGCTCCAGCCCGGGGCTGGCCGGCGTCGATACGGTCGGCGGCTACGTCAAGGAATACGGTGTGCATCCGGACAGTGCGAAGCTGGCCGCGCACGGACTCGGCCTGGCCGATCTGGTCACTGCCCTGCAGCGCGCCAACGTGCAGGCCGGCGCCGGCTTCGTGCAGCGTGCCGGCGAAGGCCTGGTGGTGCGGGCCGATGGGCTGGCGCTGACCACCGAGGATCTTGCACAGGCACCGGTGGCCACCCGCAATGGCGTGGTGGTGCGGGTGGCCGATGTGGCCGAGGTGGCACTGAGCCGCGCGCCACGCCTGGGTGCGGCCAGCCGCAATGGCCACGAGGCCGTGCTCGGCACCGCGCTGATGATTGCCGGTGGCAACAGCCGCACCGTGGCGCAGGCCGCGGCCGCACGCCTTGAACAGGTGAACAAGTCGCTGCCGGCTGACATCGTGGCGGCACCGGTGCTGGACCGCAGCGTGCTGGTCAATTCCACCATCAAGACCGTGGCCAAGAACCTCACC
The DNA here is from genome assembly GCF_030549525.1 of Stenotrophomonas sp. 704A1. Lineage (NCBI taxonomy): Bacteria > Pseudomonadati > Pseudomonadota > Gammaproteobacteria > Lysobacterales > Lysobacteraceae > Stenotrophomonas > Stenotrophomonas tuberculopleuritidis. The sequence goes on from NZ_CP130831.1 coordinate 4,571,381, forward strand.
GAAGGCGCGCTGCTGGTGGTGGTGGTGCTGTTCCTGCTGCTCGGCAACCTGCGTGCCGCGGCGATCACCGCGCTGGTGATTCCGCTGTCGTTCCTGTTCGCGGTGATCGGCATGAACCGCTTCGGCATCAGCGGCAACCTGATGAGCCTGGGTGCGCTGGACTTCGGCATCCTGGTGGATGGCGCGGTGATCGTGATTGAATCCACGCTGCTGATGCTGGCCCAGCGCCGTGCCGAACTGGGCCGGGCGTTGACCGCGATGGAGCGACTGCGCGTGGCCGCCGATTCGGCGCGCAAGATGGCCCGGCCGGCCGCGTTCGGGCAGCTGATCATTCTGCTGGTGTTCGCGCCGATCCTGACCCTGGAAGGCGTGGAAGGAAAGACCTTCCATCCGATGGCGGCCACCTTCATGCTGGCCCTGGTCGGCGCCTTCGTCTTCTCCTTCACCTTCGTGCCGGCAATGGCCGCACTGCTGGTGCGCGAGCCGAAGCTGAAGGAAGGCGAGGTCCACAACGCGGACGGCGAGCACGAAACGCGCCTGATCCGCGCGCTGCGCCGGCGTATCGAGCCGGTCATCGGCCGGGCCGTGGCACGACCGCGTGCCGTGGCCGCCGCGGCCGCCTTGATGCTGCTGGTGGGCATCGGGTCGTTCGGCCTGCTGGGTCGCGAGTTCATGCCGACGCTGGATGAGGGCAACGTGGCGATGCAGGCCCTGCGCGTGCCGTCGACCTCGCTGGAACAGTCGCTGGCGATGCAGCTGGCGCTGGAGAAGGCGATTGCGCAACAGCCGGAGGTGGACACGGTGTTCTCGCGCACCGGTACCGCCGAGGCGGCGATCGATCCGATGCCGACCAACATCTCCGACAGCGTGATCGTGCTCAAGCCGCGCGCGCAATGGCCCGATCCGAAGCTGGACAAGGAAGCGCTGGTGGCACGTTTCGAGACGCTGGCCGGGCAGCAGCTGGGCAACAGCTTCGAGTTCAGCCAGCCGATCGAGCTGCGCTTCAACGAGCTGATCTCCGGCGTGCGTACCGATCTGGCGGTGATGATCTTCGGCGATGACTTCAGCCAGCTGCAGAAGGTGGCCGACCAGGTCGCGCTGAAACTGCGTGCAGTGGAAGGCGCGGCCGATGTACGGGTGGAGCAGATCTCCGGCCTGCCCACGCTCAACGTGAAGATCGACCACGTGGCTGCAGCGCAGTACGGACTGAGCGCGGCGGAGGTGAGCGACGCATTGTCCACCGGCATCGGCGGCAGCACCGCCGGCAGGATCTTTGAAGGCGACCGCCGGTTCGACGTGGTGGTGCGGCTGGACGATGCCGCCCGCAACGATCCGGACCAGCTGGCATCGCTGCCGATCGCCACGCCGGGTGGCCAGGTGATTCCGCTGTCGTCGGTGGCCCGCATCACGGTCAGCGAAGGGCCCAACCAGATCAGCCGCAACAACGGCAGCCGCCGCGTGGTGGTGCAGGCCAACGTGCGCGGTCGCGACCTGGGCGGCTTTGTCGGCGATGCACAGGCGGCGGTGGCCGATGTGGCGTTGCCCCCGGGTGCCTACCTGACCTGGGGCGGCCAGTTCGAGAACCTGCAGCGCGCGGAGAAGCGGCTGGCGACGGTGGTGCCGGTGGTGTTCCTGCTGATCGGCAGCCTGCTGTTCATGGCCCTGCGCAGCGGCAAGGAAGCGGTGCTGGTGTTCAGCTGCGTGCCGCTGGCACTGGTCGGCGGCATCCTCGCGCTGCTGTTGCGTGGCATGCCGTTCTCGGTATCGGCGGCGGTCGGCTTCATCGCCGTCTCGGGCGTGGCCACGCTCAACGGCCTGGTGCTGATGCAGGCGATCCGCGAGCGCCTGGATGCGGGCGATGTGCCGCTGCAGGCGGCGATCAACGGCGCCTCCAGCCGCATCCGCGCGGTGCTGACCACGGCGCTGGTGGCGATCGTCGGTTTCATACCGATGGCGATTGCCAGCGGCTCGGGCGCGGAGGTGCAGAAGCCGTTGGCGACGGTGGTGATCGGTGGCCTGATCACCGCGACAGTGCTGACCCTGCTGGTGCTGCCGACGTTTGCCGCGCGGGTGGCCAGACCGCGGGAGGTGGGCTGAACGACGACGGGGCCGGATCCTGCGATCGGGCCCCGTCTGCCGCGCTGCGCGCTCGCCGGGCATGGCCCGGCGCTACCCCGCGCGTTGCGCTGACCTTCGGCTCAGGCCTTCCTGCGCTCGGCGATGTAGGCCTGGATCTGCTGTTCCAGTACCGGCAGCGGCACCGAGCCCTGCTTGAGCACGGCATCATGGAAGCCCTTGATGTCGAACTTGTCGCCCAGTTCCTTTTCGGCCTGCGCGCGCAGGCGCACGATGGCGATCTCGCCCAGCTTGTAGCTCAACGCCTGGCCCGGCCAGGAGATGTAGCGATCCACCTCGGTGGTCACTTCATGCTCGCTCAGTGCGGTGTGGTCGCGGAGGTAGGCAATGGCCTGCTGGCGGGTCCAGCCCTTGCTGTGCACGCCGGTGTCGATCACCAGGCGCGCGGCACGCCACATCTCATAGGTCAGGCGACCGAAATCCTCATAGGGGGTTTCGTAGATGCCCATCTCCACGCCGAGCTTTTCGCTGTACAGGCCCCAGCCTTCGCCATAGGCGGAGATGTAGGCGTTGCGGCGGAATTCGGGCTGTTCGCCCTGTTCGGCCGCCAGTGCCCCCTGCAGCGCGTGGCCCGGGTCGGACTCATGCAGGGTCAGCGCCGGCAGGTTGTACAGCGGCCGCGCCGGCAGGTTGTAGGTGTTGAGCCAGTAGGTTCCCATGCCGCCACGGCCGGCGGTCCAGAACGGGGCGATGTCCGGCGGCACCGGCACGATGGTGAAGCGCGCGCGCGGCAGGGTCATGTACTTGCCGATGACGCCGTCGATGCGCTTGGAGATCCACGCCGCACGGTACAGCAGCTCGTTCGGGGTCTTGGCATAGAACTGCGGGTCGGTGCGCAGGAAGGTCAGGAATTCGGCGAAGCTGCCCTTGAAGCCGACCTGCCTGATGATCTCGTTCATTTCCTTCTGGATGCGTGCCACCTCGCCCAGACCGATCCGGTGGATCTCATCGGGCGACAGGTCCAGCGTGGTGTACTCGTGGATCTGCTGCCTGTAATACGCCTTGCCCCCGGGCATCGCCTCGGCGGCCAGGGTGGTGCGCGCCTGCGGCACATATTCGTTGACGAAGAACACGCGCAGCTGCTGGAACGCTGGCACTACCTTGTCGCTGATGGCCGCCGCGGCCTGTTCGCGCAGCGCGGCCTGCTCGGCCGCCGGGATGTTGCCGGGCAGCTTCTTGAACGGGGCGTACAGCGGCGACTCGGTCGGATCCCTCAGCTCGGCGACGGTGGCGATGGAGACCTCGCGGCCATCAAGCACCGCGCGCGGCACGCTGAAGCCGCGCTTCAGGCCGGCTCGCATGTTCTCGGTCTGCTGGCCGAAGTAGCGCGGCACATCGTTGAGGCGCGCGATGTAGTTGCGGAAGTCCTGCGCGGTCTTCATCTCGCGCCGGGCCATGAAGGACAGGTTCGACCAGAACGAGGAATCGGCGTTGAACGGCATCTCGTAGCCGCGCAGGCGCACCTCCTCGGCCAGGTTGAAGATCTGGTCGTGGTAGATCGCGTAGTTGATCTGGTTGTCGGCCGAGAGCGTTTTCGGGTCGATCTGGTTGAGCGCGGCCAGGGTCTGGTCCCACACCTTCAGGCGTGCCTGCTGCGCGGCCGCACCCACATCCGGCAGGCGGGTGGCCGTGGCCGGCGCATCGCCGTCCTCGCTGGCTTCGCCGCCGCCTTCCTGGCGCCACTTCCATTCCTTCTCGTACAGCGCGCGGAAGGCGGCATCGGCGGCCGATTCAGCGGCCAGTGCCGCCGGTGCCGCAGCAGCAGGCGGTGCGGCGGATGCCACGGCGGGAGCGGACAGGGCGATCAGCAGGGCAACGGCAAGACGGGTTTTCACAAGCACAGGTTCCCGGGAAGGCAGACCGCGATGATGGCACCCCGCACTGCCGCTGGCATGGGACGAAGGTCCTGCCTGCAACGCAGGCAGGACCGGGAACGGCCGCAGGCCGGGCCCCAGCGCCGAAGGCGCGTGGTAGCGCGGGGCCATGCCCCGCGAGCGCGCAGCGCGGCCGATGCTGGCCGCCCTCCCACAGTCGCCGGGCATGGCCCGGCGCTACCCGAGGGCGATCCGGCCCCGGCCAGCGCTCAGTGGCTGCCCTTGTCCCGCTTGTAGCGCGGGGCCATGCCCCGCGAGCGCGCAGCGCGGCCGATGTTGGCCGCCCTCCCACAGCCGCCGGGCATGGCCCGGCGCTACCGGCGGGCGACCCGGCCCACGGCCAGCGCTCAGTGGCTGCCCTTGTCCCGCTTGTAGCGCGGGGCCATGCCCCGCGAGCGCGCAGCGCAGCCGATGCTGGCCGCCCTCCCACAGCCGCCGGGCATGGCCCGGCGCTACCGGAGGGCGACCCGGCCCACGGCCAGCGCTCAGTGGCTGCCCTTGTCCCGCTTGTAGCGCGGGGCCATGCCCCGCGAGCGCGCAGCGCGGCCGATGCTGGCCGCCATCCCACAGCCGCCGGGCATGGCCCGGCGCTACCGGAGGGCGATCCGGCCCCGGCCAGCACTCAGTGGCTGCCCTTGTCCCGCTTCCAGCCGCGGTGCTTGATGTCCAGCTGCAGGCTGTACAACGCCGTGAACGCCGGGAACAGGTTTTGCAGCACGCCTACCGAGTCCTGCTTTGCCGAGAACAGGAAGTAGCTCAGCGTCATCAGGCTGCCGACCACGCTCATGTACCAGAACAGGCGCGGAATCACCGGCTTGCCGGCGCGCTTGGAGGCGATGAACTGGACCAGCCAGCGCCCGCCGAACATCAGCGCGCCGGTATAGCCGATCAGCTTCCAGCCGGTCACATGCAGGCCGGTCCAGTACAGCCAGGTCAGCGGCTGGTCGAGCCAATGCAGCTCCATCAACGCTCCTCCACCGCGGTGCGCTTGCTGCGGGTGATCAGCCAGGCCACGCCGCGCAGGTCGCGGATGCCGACCAGCGCGCGGCCCAGGTTGTTGTACTTGGAAACCCCTGCGGTGCGGTGGCGATGGTTGACCGGCACACTGGTGGTCTGCCACCCGGCACGCTGCATCAGCGCCGGCAGATAGCGATGCATGTGGTCGAAGTACGGCAGGTCGAGGAACGCACTGCGCTCGAACAGCTTGATGCCGCATCCGGTATCGGGGGTATCGTCGCGCAGCATGCGCGCCCGGATCGCATTGGCCCACTTGCTGGCCCAGCGTTTGCTGCCGCTGTCCTGGCGGTTGACGCGCCAGCCGGCGAACAGCTTCACCTGGGCCTGGGCGGCATCGCGGGCCGCCAGCAACCTGGGGATGTCGGCCGGATCATTCTGGCCATCGCCATCCAGGGTGGCGATCCACGGCGCACGCGCATGCTTGACCCCGGTGCGCACTGCCGTGCTCTGCCCGCTCTGGGTGACGTGGTGCAGCACCCGCAGCTCCGGGGTGCTGGCCTTCAGGGACTGCAGCACCGCCAGCGTGTCGTCGCGCGAATGATCGTCGATGTAGACGATCTCGAACGGCAGCCGGCCGCGCAGTGCGGCGAGGATCTCTGCCACCAGCGGCGCGACGTTGTCGCGCTCGTTGAACACTGGAACGACGACGGACAGCTCGGGTTGGCTCATGGGGGACTCGGCCAGGGAAGGGACAAAGACCGCGCATTCTCCGACGCCGAGGTTATCCGAAGATGAATCCGGCGGTGTGAGGGTCCTTCCTCAGGCGCGATCACCAAAATACTCGCGGCACCACTGCACCACCGGCGGCAGACCCTGTTCGATCGGCATCACCGGATCGTAGCCAAATGCGTCATGCGCGCGCCGTGTATCCGCCATCGTGCGCACCATGTCGCCCGGCTGCATCGGCTTGTAGACCTTCTGCGCGGGGCGGCCGGCCGCCTGCTCGATCACGCCGATGAAGCGCTCCAGCTCGACCGGCGTATGGTTGCCGAGGTTGAACACCTGGTGCGGCACCGGACCACTGGCCGGATGCGCGAGGGCGCCGAGGATACCGGCAACGATGTCGGAAACATGTGTGAAATCGCGCTGCATGCGGCCTTCGTTGAACACGTCGATCGACCGCCCGGCCAGCACCGCGCGCGAGAACAGCAACGGCGCCATGTCCGGCCGTCCCCACGGCCCATACACGGTGAAGAAGCGCAGGCCGGTGGCAGGCAGGCCGAACAGCTGCGCATAGGTGTAGGCCATCAGTTCGTTGGCCGCCTTGGTGGCGGCATACAGTGACCGCGGCTGGTCCACGCGCTGGTCTTCGGAGAACGGCGGCGTGGCCGAATCGCCATACACCGAGCTGCTGGAGGCGTACACGAGGTGCTGGACCCCGCGGTGGCGGCACAGTTCCAGCATGTTGACGAAGCCGGTCAGGTTGCTGTCGACGTAGGCGTGCGGGTTTTCCAGCGAGTAGCGCACGCCGGCCTGTGCGGCCAGGTGGATCACCGCCGTCGGCTGCACCTCATCGAACAGCGCGGCCAGCCCGTCGCGGTCGGTCAGGTCCAGCGTGCGCAGGTCCAGCGTGGGGCACAGCGCGGCCACGCGGTCGCGCTTGATCTGCGGGTCGTAGTAATCGTTGAAGTTGTCCAGGCCGACCACTGGCTGGCCCTGCTGCAGCAGGGCGCGGGCGGTGTAGGCACCGATGAAGCCGGCAGCGCCGGTGAGCAGGACGGTCATGGCAGGGGCCTGGAAGCAGTCGTACAGGCCGCTGATGTTACCGGTCTCAGAATAAACCGAAACGCTTCTTCGCCACGTTGACGCGCCCGGGCTCGATCACATCCTGGATGCCCTTGGCATCGAAGCGGTCCAGCAGGGCCTCGGCGCCCTTTTTCAGCTTCAGGTCCATCTCTTCCGGGTACAGCGGGACCAGGGACATGAAGCAGATGGTCCTGCCGTCTTCCAGTTCCAGCGCAGCGAAGTCCTCCGGGGCAGTCACCGGCGGCAGCACGATGACACCATCGAAGCCGGCACCCGGCGCGTAGGGCTCGCTGGGGTGGCCGTTGGGGATGGTATGGCCATAGCCCAGCCAGGTGTCGTACTCGTGCGGCAGCCGCGCCATGCCCTTCAGCAGGCGCACCGGCCAGTAGTTGCGTTCGTCCTCGAAGGCCTCCTGCGAGATCGGCCAGTCGGCCGGCAGGGTCACCATCAGTTCCATGTAGCGCGGCACGTCCGCCTCCACCTCGGCGGGCACGGTCATCGGCAGGTCACTCATGCCCGACGTCACCAGCCGCACATGCGGGCAGTGGTCATTGGGAGGCACCACGTGTACGTCGATATGCACCAGGTCGGAAATGATCTCGTGCAGGACGGTGGCGATCGGCCCGAGATGGCGCTCGATGTGCGCGCTGATCGCCTCGATGTGCTGCTCTTCGCCGACGGCGGGCACGAAGTCCTTTTCGCGCTGGTGCACCAGGATCTGGGTGCCGTCCGGGCTGACGTCGCCGTATTCGTTGCTCATGTCCTGCTCCCTGATGAAGCCGCGGCGCGCGCGGCAGTACGTTCCCTGTCACCGGCAGGACCCGGCGCGCCGCGTCCCCCGTCACTGCGCCGGGCTTCAGCCCTGGCGCGTACGCAGCCGTTCCAGCACGCCGTCGAGCGTGTCCAGATTGGCGTAGTGGATGATCAGCTTGCCCTTGCCACCGCGGCCATGGCTGATCGCCACGTTGGTGCCCAGCGCTTCGGACAGCTCGGTTTCCAGCGAAGCGATGTCGGCCTGCTGCACCTTCGGGCTGGCCACCGGGCGGTTGCTCGGCACCTTGCCGGCAGCGAACGCCTGCGCGCGGCGCTCGACTTCGCGCACCGACCAGCCTTCATCGGCCGCTTCCTGGGCCAGCTTGCCGGCCAGCTCCGGGGCCAGGGTCAGCAGCGCACGGGCATGGCCCATTTCCAGACGGCGGGTTTCCAGCAGCAGCCGGATCGCGATCGGCAGCTCCAGCAGGCGCAGCAGGTTGGACACCGCCGCACGCGAACGGCCGACCGCTTCTGCCGCTTCGGCATGGGTCAGGGTGAATTCGCTGATCAGCCGCTGCAGCGCTTCGGCTTCTTCCAGCGGGTTGAGGTCTTCGCGCTGGATGTTCTCGATCAGCGCCATCGCGATGACGGTGCGGTCTTCCAGCTCGCGCACCACCACCGGCACTTCGTCCAGCCCGGCCAGCTGCGACGCACGCCAGCGGCGTTCGCCGGCGACGATTTCGTAGTTGCCCGCCGGCAGCTGGCGCACCAGGATCGGCTGGATCACGCCCTGCGACCGGATCGAGTCGGCCAGCTCGGACAGCTTGCCTTCGTCCATCTCGCGGCGCGGCTGGTACTTGCCCGGCTGCAGCTGGCCCACCGGCAGTTTGCGCAGCACCTCACCGGGCAACGGCTCGATCACCGCGGTGCTGGCCTGCACCTGGCTGACGGCGCCTTTCGGCCCCAGCAGGGCATCCAGGCCACGGCCGAGGCCTCGCTTCTTGGCTGCCGGCTTGCTGCTGGTCATCAGACGGTCTCCACGGCCTTGGCGGCCTTGTTGCGTTCGTTGTTGCGGCGGATGATCTCGCCGGCCAGGCCGAGGTAGGCGACGCCACCGCGCGAGGCGCGGTCGTAGCCGACGATGCTCTGGCCATGGCTGGGCGCCTCGGCCAGGCGCACGTTGCGCGGCACGATGGTGCGGAACACGCGGTCGCCGAAGTGCTCGGTGAGCTCGGCCGAGACCGCGTTGGCCAGGTTGTTGCGCACGTCGAACATGGTGCGCAGCACGCCTTCGATCTCCAGCGCCGGGTTGAGGTTGGCGCGCAGCGCTTCGATGGTTTCCACCAGCGCGCTCAGGCCTTCCAGCGCGTAGTACTCGCACTGCATCGGCACGATCACCGAATCGGCGGCGGCCAGGGCGTTCAGGGTCAGCAGCGAGAGCGCCGGCGGGCAGTCGATCAGGATGTAGTCGTACTCGTCGCGGATCGGCGCCAGCGCGCGCTTCAGCCGCTGCTCGCGCTCGCTCTGCGCCATCAGCTGGATCTCGGCGGCGGTCAGATCGATGTTGCCCGGCAGCAGGTCGTAGCCTTCGGCGGTCTGCACACGTACATCGGCAGCGCTGGATTCACCCAGCAGCAGATCGTAGGTGGAGGCGGCCAGCTCACGTTTGTCCACGCCACTGCCCATGGTCGCGTTGCCCTGCGAATCCAGGTCGACCAACAGCACGCGCTTGGGTGCGTTGGCCAGGGAAGCGGCCAGGTTGACGGCGGTCGTGGTCTTGCCGACGCCACCCTTCTGGTTGGCGATGGCGATGATGCGGGCCATGCGGGTGTGCCTCGTCGACGTGTGCTGGGACCGGTCATTATGCGTACAACCGGCCGCTTGCGGAAATCGTGGATCGCCAACCCGTTGTTCCACAAGGGGCCGGCGGCGGGGTCAAGGGCCTGTAACCGTGACCAGATGCCGTTCACCGGTCAGGCCGGGCACGCTCAGCGGGGTCACCCCGCGGACCTGCCAGCCGGCCGGCAGGTCCGCGATCTCTTCATGCGGGTAGACGCCCTTCATGGCCAGCAGCACGCCACCGGGGCGCAGCAGGTGGCCACCGACGCGGACGATGCCGGCCAGGGTATCCATCGCGCGTGCGGTCAGCTGGTCGTAGCGGCCCGGCTCGTCCAGGGCTTCGGCGCGCGACTCGGCCACCCGGGCGTTGCCCAGGCCGAGCTGGCGCACGGCCTCGCGCATGAAACGCGCCTTCTTGCCATTGCTCTCCACCAGGGTGACCTGCAGGCCGGGGCAGGCGATCGCCAGCGGAATGCCCGGCAGCCCGGGGCCGGTACCGAGGTCGGCCAGACTGCCGTCGGTCACGAACGGCTGCATCGCCAGCGAGTCGAGCAGGTGGCGGGTGACCATCTCCTGCGGGTCGCGGATGGCGGTGAGGTTGTAGGTGCCGTTCCAGCGGTGCAGCAGCGCCAGGTAACGCAGCAGCGGGGGGGCCAGGTCGGCGGCCAGGCCCATGCTGGCCAGGCCCTGCTGCAGCGTGGCGGCAACGCCGGCGGGAAGATCGTGTTCGCTCATGCCGGCATTATCGCCGGTTTTCGCCGACGGTTCGCCGGTTCACTGGGGATACCAGGCCAACGCAGCGCGGAACTGCCCGCTGGCCTGCCATTCGTGCAGGTGCCAGCGCGCGGCCTCGCCCAGTTCCGGATCGCACCAGCGCAGGTGCAGCGCGCCATCGGCCCCCGGCGCCAGCTGCAGGCGGTGCAGGCCGAACGAGATGCCCTGCCCGTGTGCCTTCAGCATCGCTTCCTTGGCGCACCACACGCGGAAGAACCAATGCTCACGCGCGGCCTCATCCAGCCCCTGCAACCAGGCCACTTCGTCAGGATGGAAGAAGCGCTGCACGATCTCCAGCAGGCGCGCGCGCGGCCGCAGCAGTTCCAGGTCCACACCCAGCCGCACGCCTTCGCCGAGCGCGACCAGCAGCACATCACCGCTATGGCTCCAGCCGGTGCCGTAGTGGGCCCAGTCGCCAGCCAGCTCGGGCCGACCCTTGTCGTCGCGCAGCAGCGGCAGCTGGTCGGGTTCGCCCCCCAGCGCCTGCGCCAGTACCTGCCGCGCCTGTGGCTCGCCGCGCTGGCCGGGCACGTGCGGGCACCGCCAGACGGTGACCGGGCCAAACCGCCAGGGGCCCTCGAGGGTGGCTGGCAGGCTCATCCGCACACGCCCGTCACGGGATTGCACAACGGGTTCACGGCGGTGCGCGTCAACTGATCTCGGTTTCCCACCGGAGTAGCGATCATGGGCATCATCATCTGGCTGATCGTCGGCGGCATCGTCGGCTGGCTGGCAAGCATCATCATGCGGCGCGATGGCCAGCAGGGCATCATCCTCAACATCGTGGTGGGCATCGTCGGCGCGCTGATTTCCGGCTGGCTGTTCGGCGGCGGCATCAACGAAGCGATCACCCTGCGCACCTTCCTGTTCTCGCTGATCGGTGCGGTGATCCTGCTGGCGATCGTCAACCTGTTCACCCGCAAGAGCATACGGTGATCTGAACGGTAGCGCCGGGCCATGCCCGGCGGGTTGCAGGAACCGCTGCGCTCGCCGGGCGTGGCCCGGCGCTACCGTCAACCCAATTGCACCCACGCCGGCGCATGATCGCTGGGGCGTTCCCAGGTGCGCGGTTCGCGGTCGACGCCCGAGGCGACGGCGCTGGCCTTCAGGGCGTCCGACACCAGGGTGAGGTCGATGCGCAGGCCCAGGTTGCGGCGGAAACCGGCCGCCCGGTAATCCCACCAGCTGAACACCCCCGCCTCATCGTTGTGCAGGCGGAAGCCATCGTGCAGGCCCAGCTGCAGCAGCTTGTTCAGTGCGCCGCGCTCGGCGGTCGAGGTCAGGATGTGGTTCTCGTTCCACACCTCCGGATCGTGCACATCGCGCGCGTCCGGAGCGATGTTGAAATCGCCCATCACCACCAGCTTCGGGTGGCGCTGCAGTTCCTGCGCGACCCACGCATGCACCGCCTCCAGCCAGCGCAGCTTGTAGTCGTACTTGTCGGTGCCGATGTCCTGGCCGTTGACCACGTACAGGTTGATCACCCGCAGGTCGCCGAAGGTGCCGGCGATGACCCGCTTCTGCTCGTCCTCGAAGCCGGGAATGCCGATCTGCACGTCCTGCGCCGGCTCACGCGACAGCAGCGCCACGCCGTTGTAGGTCTTCTGGCCGGCGAACACGCTGCGGTAGCCCGCGGCGATCAGCGCCGAATCGGGGAACTTGTGGTCCTCCAGCTTGGTTTCCTGGATGCCGACGATGTCCGGGCCGAACTCCTTGAGCCACTGCTCCAGGTGCGGCAGGCGGACATTGAGCGAATTGACGTTCCACGAGGCGATCTTCATGCGGGCATTCTACCCGCGTGAGCCTTGATGGGCGCCCCGGAAGCGTCGGACCCTGCCCGGCGGCGATGCCCCGGCAGAGCCACGCCATGCGTGGGTTCACCGCAGCAGCAGCTTCAAGATCCCCGCAATCTTCGAATACGGCGGCCGCAGCCGGTCGCTGGCGGCCCAGCGCGACTGCCACAGCACCGGCAGCCGCTTGCTCATCGCATCGAACCCGGCGCGCCCGTGGTAGGCGCCCATGCCGCTGGCCCCTACCCCGCCGAACGGCAGTCCATCGGCGGCGAAGTGCAGCAGGGTGTCGTTGACCGTCACCCCACCGGCCACCACCTGGCCGAGGATGCGCTCCACCGTCGCCGTGTCATGGCTGAAGGGATACAGCGCCAGCGGCCGGTCGCGGGACAGCACGTCGGCCAGCGCCGCATCCAGATCCGGGTACGCCCGCACCGGCAGGATCGGCCCGAAGATCTCATCGCGCATCAGGTCCAGGTCGTCCGGCGGGTCCAACACCACGGTCGGCACCAACAGGCGCTCGCGGTCGGCGCGCGCGGCGTCCACCTGCGCCAACGGGATCACCGGCACGCCGCGTTCGCGCGCCTGCGCCAGATAGCCCTGCAGGCGCTGGTACTGGCCCTCGTTGATGATGCGCGTGTAGTCAGCGGCCTCGCTGAAATCGCCGTAGCGCTCGCGCACCTGCTGCTGCAACGCCTGCACGAACTCACGCTGGCGCGCGGTGTCGATAAGCACGTAATCCGGTGCGATGCAGGTCTGGCCGGCGTTGAACCACTTGCCGGTGGCCAATCGTGCGGCGGCTTTCTCCAACGGAAAATCGCGACAGACAATCGCCGGCGACTTGCCGCCCAGTTCCAGCGTGACCGGCACCAGATGTTCGGCAGCGGCGGCCATCACCTTGCGGCCCACCGCCGTAGAACCGGTGAATACCAGGTGGTCCAGCGGCAGCGAGGACACCGCCGCGGCCACGTCCGCCCCACCCTGCACCACCGCCACGCGATCGGGCGGAAACACACTGGCCAGCAGATCGGCCAGGAACACACTGGTGCGCGGCGTGTGTTCCGAAGGCTTGAGCAGCACGTGGTTGCCGGCGGCGATGGCGGTAGCCAAAGGCACCAGCGCCAGCGTGACCGGATAGTTCCAGGGCGAGATCACCCCGACCACGCCCAGCGGCGTCGCGCGCAGCTGCGCGCGCGCCGGCCACAGCCGCCAGCCGGCGCTGACCCGCTGCGGCTTCGACCAGCGCCGCAGATGGCGGCGCAGGTGGTCGATGGCCGACAGCACGCTCATGCCATCGGCCAGTTTCGATTCGGTGTGGGCGCGGTGGCCGAAGTCCTCGGCGATGGCCCGGGCCATTTCGTCCAGGCGCGGCTTCAGCGCCTCGCGCAGGCGGCGCAGGTCGGCTTCGCGTTGGTCGAGCGAAGGGCGCTGGGCCTGCCAGGCGCTGCGCAGGGTGTGCAGAACAGCGGGAAGTTCGGCGGCTGAAGTGGTCATTCCGCGACTATACGGCGTACGCGCGTGAGACAGCCGGTAGTGCCGGCCGCTGGCCGGCAACCTCATGGATCTTCGGCAACTTCGTGCAGTTGCCGGCCAGCGCCCGGCACTACCGAAACGAAAAGGCCGCGGTCTGCACCGCGGCCTTTCCTTCACTCCATGTCGATCACCGTTATTTGGTGATATCCACGTCCTTGGTCTCGCGCAGGAACAGGCCGCCGATCACCACCGACATCAGCGCGATGATGATGGGGTACCACAGGCCGTAGTACAGGTTGCCGGTACCGGCCACCAGCGCGAACGAGATCGCCGGCAGGAAGCCACCGAACCAGCCGTTGCCGATGTGGTACGGCAGCGACATCGAGGTGTAGCGGATGCGGGTCGGGAACAGTTCCACCAGGTAGGCGGCGATCGGGCCGTAGACCATGGTCACGTACAGCACCAGCAGCCACAGCATGAAGATCGTGCCGGCGTAGTTGATGCGCGACCCATCGGCCTTGGCCGGATAGCCGGCGCTGGTCAGCGCGGCCTTCAGCTCGGCACCAAACGCATCGGCCTTGGCCTTGCCCTCTTCCTTGCTCAGGCCGGCGGCCTCGTACGAGGTGACGCTGGCACTGCCCACGTTCACCATGGCCAGCGAACCGGCAGCGGCCGGCTGTACGTCATACGGCACACCCGCCTTGGTCAGCGCAGCGGTGGCTACGTCGCAGGAGCTGGTGAACTTGCGCAGGCCGACCGGATCGAACTGGAACGAGCAGGTGGTCGGGTCGGCAACCACCAGGGCCGGCGAGCTGCTGCGGGCTTCTTCGATGGCCGGGTTGGCGAAGTGGGTCAGGCCCTTGAAGATCGGGATGTAGGTGACGGCCGCCAGCAGGCAGCCGGCCAGGATGATCTTCTTGCGGCCGATACGGTCGGACAGCCAGCCGAAGAAGATGAAGAACGGCACGCCCAGCGCCAGCGCGGCGGCAATCAGCAGGTAGGAGGTGGTGGCATCGACCTTCAGCATGCTGCTCAGGAAGAACAGCGCGTAGAACTGGCCGCCGTACCAGACCACCGCCTGACCGGCTGCGGCACCCAGCAGCACCAGCAGCATCAGCTTCAGGTTGCCGCCCTTCAGGCTGTCACGGAACGGGGTCTTGGAGCCCTTGCCCTCGGACTTCATCTGCTGGAACAGCGGCGACTCGCTCAGCTGCAGGCGGATCCACACCGAGACGCCCAGCAGCAGGATCGAGACCAGGAACGGAATGCGCCAGCCCCAGGCTTCGAAGGCCTCGTTGCCCAGGAAGTAGCGGCAGGCCAGGATGATCAGCAGCGACATGAACAGGCCGAGCGTGGCCGTGCACTGGATGAAGCTGGTGTACAGGCCACGCTTGTCGTCCGGCGCATGCTCGGCCACGTAGGTGGCGGCACCGCCGTACTCGCCGCCCATCGCCAGGCCCTGGGCCAGGCGCAGGATGATCAGGATCACCGGTGCGGCAAAGCCGATCGAGGCGTAGTTGGGCAGCACGCCGACCAGGAAGGTCGAGATGCCCATGATCAGGATGGTGACCAGGAAGGTGTACTTGCGGCCGATACGGTCGCCCAGGCTGCCGAAGAAGGCCGCGCCGAACGGGCGTACGAAGAAGCCGGCGGCGAAGGCCAGCAGGGCGAAGATCATGCCCGTAGTTTCATTGACGCCACTGAAGAACTGCTTGGCGATGATGGCCGCGAGCGAGCCATACAGGAAGAAGTCATACCACTCGAAGACCGTACCGAGGCTCGATGCGAAGATGACCTTCTTGTGGCCCTTGGTCAGGGTGCCCGCCTTGTGGACGGTGCTGGATGTACTGGACATGGGACGCTTCCCCTCCGAAGCAATCGTTGTTGGTAGGTGCCGACCGTGGGTCGGCACTCAGTCAGAAGCTGTATTTCGTGGTGAACTGCAGGCGGTTGATGTCACCCTTGCGGCCATCCTCGATCTCACGCACGCCGTACATGTACTCGGCACCGATATCGACCTTGGGCAGCGGCGAATAGAAGATGTTGCCGCGGATGCTCTGCACGCTCTTGGTCACCAGCGGGCCGAGGATGCTGTCGTTGTCGTAGTCGCTGCGCGCGTAGATCAGGTTGGTGCGCAGCTTCGGCGAGAACGCGTGGCGCCAGCCGACGTAGCCGGCGATCACACCGGTCGGGTTGAGCTCATCGCGGGCAATGTCATAGGCCGAATCGGCGGTGATGCCCAGGCCGATGTAACGCGCGATGCCCTCGCCACCGGTGAACTGGTAGTGCAGTGAATCGCTGTCGCCCATCACCCACTTGCCGCCCAGGGTCAGGCCACCGGCCACCTTGTCGGCCTTGGCCCCGGTGGCCTGGTTGTCGACCTTCAGCTGACGGACGATACCGCCGACACCGAAGGTGCCCCAGTCGCCCTTCCAGCCGTAGCGCAGGGTCAGGTCCGGCAGGCTGCCGCGATCGGAATTGGCGCTGGCATTGGTCCAGGCGCCGGTAACCGGATTGCGGGTGCCGGTAAGGGTGGTGGTTTCCGGGTTTTCCAGCGCGACGCTGAAGCCGCCGTTGGTGTAGCGCACCTGGGCCTGGCGCACGAAGATCACGCCATCGGTGGGGCCGACGAAGTCGACCGCTTCCGGCAGCGCGGCGGCATCCATGAAGTTGGACCAGGTCTGGCCGGCCAGCCAGTTGTTCCAGTACATGTACGCATGGCGCAGGGTCACGCCGTAGGTGTTGGTGGCGGTCTGGTTGCCCAGCGAGTTGCCGAAGAAGTCCATCTCGAAGAATGCGCCGGCCTTGTTGCCCGACTCGCTCACATTGTCGATGCCCAGGTTGAAGCGCGAGAACTTGGCGTGGGCGTTGTAGTCCACGTCCGAGCGCTTGCCACTGCCGCCGGCGCCTGCCACCGGGGTCTGCCCCGGCAGGTACAGCGCACGCCCGGTGGCATCGTCGGCCAGCTGGCCGTCGCTGGTCTGGGTGGCCAGGAAGTCGGCCTTGATGAAGCCTCCGATCTTGACCGTGGTGCCAGGCGCGGCACCCGGGGTGATGGTGGTGACCTGGATCGGCTGCTTGCCGGCCGGCACCTGTGCGACCGGCTTCTGCTCGGCCTGCACCGTGCGGACTTCGGTGACCGCCTGCTGGGTCTGCACGATCTGGGTCTGCTGTTGCTGCTGCGACGACAGCAGCAGCTGGACCTGGCGTTCCAGTTCGGCGACGCGTGCTTCCAGCGCTTTCTCTTTGGCGGTCTCGGCGAACGCCATGCCCGGTGCGACCAGGGCGACCAACAGGCAGGCCGCCAAAGGGTTGCGCACGGCTTTCAACGTACGGTGGCTCATGTTGCCCTCTCTCCCAAGTGGCAAGGTGATGCCGCGCGTGGGGCACGGTCGAGCCGAGACTGCGGGGCGTCCGGGCGCACCGGCTATTGGCCATTGGTCGAAGCCGGCCCTGCAGGGCGCTCACTTTCGACCATGGTCTAAGCACTGTGGTGACGCGGCCGGGGGTGGATGGGGCAAACTGAGGGGGAACGGTCGCGGCAATGCTGCGGCTGCACATACAAAGTCAACGTGCAAGTGAGGGTGCCATGGCTGATCTCTACCCCGTCGATCCGCAGTTCGCCGCGAAGGCGCGTATCGACAAGAACTCCTATGAACAGCAGTACCAGGCCTCGGTGTCCGATCCGGATGCGTTCTGGGGCAAGGCCGCCGAGCGGCTGGACTGGTCGCGCAAGCCGACCAGGATCAAGAACGTCAGCTATGACCTGGCCGATTTCCACATCAAGTGGTTCGAGGACGGCGAGCTCAACGCCAGCGTCAACTGCCTGGACCGCCAGCTGGACAAGCGCGGCGACAAGACCGCGCTGCTGTTCGAACCGGACAGTCCCGATGCACCGGCCCAGCACGTGACCTACCGCGAGCTTTACGAGCGCACCTGCCGCCTCGGCAATGCGCTGCGCAACCTGGGCGTCAGGAAGGGCGACCGGGTCACCATCTACCTGCCGATGATCGTCGACGCCGCCGTGGCCATGCTGGCCTGCGCACGCATCGGCGCGATCCATTCGGTGGTGTTCGGAGGCTTCGCGCCGAACTCGATCGCCGACCGTGTCAGCGACTGCCAGAGCAAGCTGATCATCACCGCCGACGAGGGCCTGCGCGGTGGCCGCAGGATTCCGCTGAAGGCCAATGTCGATGCGGCACTGAAGCTGCCCGGCACGAATACCGTCGAGACCGTGCTGGTGGTGCGCCATACCGGCGGCGCGGTGGACATGCAGGCGCCGCGCGACCGCTGGTTCCATGATGTGGTCGACAGCCAGCCGGCCAGCTGCGAACCGGAGCCGATGAACGCCGAGGACCCGCTGTTCATCCTCTACACCTCCGGCTCCACCGGCAAGCCCAAGGGCGTGCTGCACACCACCGCCGGCTATCTGCTGTATGCGGCCTACACCCATGAAGCGGTGTTCGACCTGCGCGAGGACGACATCTACTGGTGCACCGCCGACGTCGGCTGGGTCACCGGCCACAGCTACATCGTGTACGGCCCGCTGGCCAACGGCGCGACCTCGCTGATGTTCGAGGGCGTACCGAACTACCCCGATACCTCGCGCTTCTGGAACGTGATCGACAAGCACAAGGTGTCGATCTTCTACACCGCGCCCACCGCCATCCGTGCACTGATGCGCGAGGGCGAGGAGCCGGTGAAGAAGACCTCGCGTGCGTCGCTGCGCCTGCTCGGCAGCGTCGGCGAGCCGATCAATCCGGAAGCCTGGCGCTGGTACTACGAGGTGGTCGGCGACAGCCGCTGCCCGATCGTCGATACCTGGTGGCAGACCGAGACCGGCGGCATCCTGATCTCGCCGCTGGCCGGCGCGATGGACCTCAAGCCGGGCTCGGCCACGCTGCCGTTCTTCGGCGTGCAGCCCGCGCTGGTCAACGCCGATGGCGAGATCAAGGATGGCCCCACCGAGGGCAACCTGATCATCCGTGACTCCTGGCCGGGCCAGATGCGCACGGTGTACGGCGACCACCAGCGCTTCATCGATACCTATTTCCGTACCTACCCGGGCAGCTACTTCACCGGCGACGGTTGCCGCCGCGACGAAGACGGCTACTACTGGATCACCGGCCGCGTGGACGATGTGATCAACGTGTCCGGCCACCGCATCGGCACCGCCGAAGTGGAAAGCGCGCTGGTCTCGCACCCGAAGGTGGCCGAAGCGGCCGTGGTCGGCTTCCCGCACGACGTGAAGGGCCAGGGCATCTATGCGTATGTCACCCTGGTGGCCGACGAGGCACCCAGCGACGAACTGCACAAGGAACTGGTGGCCTGGGTGCGCAAGGAAATCGGCCCGATCGCCACACCGGACCACCTGCAGTGGGCACCGGGCCTGCCCAAGACCCGCTCGGGCAAGATCATGCGCCGCATCCTGCGCAAGATCGCCGAGAACGCGCCGGACCAGCTGGGCGACACCTCGACCCTGGCCGATCCGTCGGTGGTGGCGTCGCTGGTGGACGAACGCAAGGTCCGTTGATGGCGTGACTGCAGGCGCAGGACGCGCCGGGGACAAGGCCGGGAGGAGGGACCCGGCCCTGTCCAGACCGTCCTGCACCGGCCGTCACGTTGCTCTTTTTCCTGATCGATAAGCTCGACCCATGACCACCCTCCTGATTGCCGATGACCACCCGCTGTTCCGCGAAGCCCTGCGTGGGGCCGTGCAGCGGGTCATCCCGGGCGTGCAGCTGTTCGAAGCGGACAGCGTGGAAGCGCTGTATGCGCTGGCCGACCAGCACAACGACGCCGACCTGGTCCTGATGGACCTCAACATGCCGGGGGCGCAGGGCTTCAACGCGCTGGTGCACATGCGCTCGCTGCATCCCCACCTGCCGGTGGTGGTGGTATCGGCACGCGAGGAGGCGACGGTGATGCGCCGCGCGCTCGATCATGGCGCGCTGGGCTTCATTCCCAAGTCGGCCGACTCGGACACCATCGGGCATGCACTGGGCACCATTCTCGATGGCGAGACCTGGGCACCGCCGGAAGCGCACAACGTGCCGCCGACCGGCAGTGAGGAACGCGAAGTCGGCCAGCGCCTGCGCGAACTCACGCCCCAGCAGTTCCGCGTGCTGCAGATGCTCGGCGCGGGCCGCTTGAACAAGCAGATCGCCTACGACCTCAATGTTTCCGAAGCGACGATCAAGGCGCACGTCACCGCGATCCTGCGCAAGCTGGGCGTGACCAACCGCACCCAGGCGGTGCTGATGGCCGGCAAGCTGGCGATCGACGACGACGCCATCGTGCTGCCGCCGGAAGAAGACTGAAGGTAGTGCCGGCCGCTGGCCGGTATCTGCCTGAAAAGGCGTCACCGCTGCGCTCGCCGGGCATGGCCCGGCGCTACCGGATTCCGCTTCACCGCTGCGCTCGCCGGGCATGGCCCGGCGCTACCGGATTCCGCGTCACCGCTGCGCTCGCCGGGCGTGGCCCGGCGCTACCGTAGGCCCTGATATAGCCGTCGCTATACAAACCAGCCCTGCCTGCGCGTTTGCCTGGAAATGCGCCACGCGCGAATCGCGGTGCTAAGCTTCGCGTCCCCTTGGGGAGTAGCCGGATTCCTTCGCAGGAATCGTCCACGTCAACATACTCGGCCAGTGCGCCGTGGCGTGGACAACCATGATGGTTGGCGAGACCAGCGGCCCGCGCGCGCAACGTCAGGTTGGGCGCGAGCGCAGGCCGTGCGTCCGTCCTAGCCCGACCCAGCGCTGCCGCCCATGTCTCCTGTTTCGATCCTCCTGATCGGCTTCGCCATGTCCACCGACGCCTTCGCCGCTGCAATCGGCAAGGGCGCGGCCATGCGCAGGCCGGTGTTCCGCGATGCGCTGCGCGCCGGCCTCATCTTCGGTGTCATCGAAGCGATCACGCCGGTCATCGGCTGGCTGCTGGGCCGTGCCGCCCTGCAGTACGTCGAAGCCTTCGACCACTGGATCGCCTTCGGCCTGCTCGGCGCGCTGGGCATCCACATGATCTACAACGGCCTGCGCCCGGACAGCGGCGAGGACGACGGGGATCCTTCGCAGCACCACGGCTTCTGGAAGCTGGCTCTGACCGGACTGGCCACCAGCATCGATGCGATGGCGGTGGGCATCGGCCTGGCCTTCATCGATGTGCACATCGGCGTCATGGCAGCCGTCATCGGCCTGTGCACGCTGACCATGGTCACCGCCGGCATCATGCTCGGCCGCGTGCTGGGCAGCATGGTCGGCAAGCGTGCGGAGATCGTCGGCGGCGTGATCCTGGTGATCATCGGCGCCACGATCCTGTACGAACACCTGCACGGCGCGGCGTAGCGCGTCGTTCACCGTGGCCAGCGGTCGCCGCATCTCGGCCGGGCGTGGCTCTACCGGGCGTCGCGCAGGGCGCCGAGGAACGCACGCAGCGAGGCCGGCTTGATCGGTTTGGTCAGGACGCGGTAGCCGCGCTCGCGCGCCATCCGCTTCAGTTCATCGCGGCCGTCGGCGGTCAGCAATGCGCCCGGCAGCGCATAGCCGGCCGCCTCGCGCAGCGCCACCAGGGCATCCAGCCCGTCCATGCGATCGTGCAGGTGGTAATCCACCAGCATCACCTGTGGCCGTTCGGCCACCCGCTGCAGAGCCTGGTCCACCGTCGATGCGGTGATCACCTGCACCTGCCAGCGCCCCAGCAGCGCGCGCATGCCGTCGAGGATCTCCGCGTCGTTGTCCACGCACAGCACGCGCAGGCCGGCCAGCGAATCGCTGCGGACCTGCGGTGCCATCTGCGTCGACGCCACCGGTTCGGTGTAGCCCGGCAACGGCGCCACCCGTGGCAGGGTGATCGAGAACATCGAACCGGTGCCGACGCGACTGCGGGCGTTCAGGCGATGATCGAGCAGGCGCGAGATGCGCTGGCAGATCGACAGGCCCAGTCCCAGGCCCTGCTCGCCCCAGTCGAACGGCTGCTGATAGCGGTGGAACTCGTCGAAGATCTGCCGCATGTGGTGCTCGGGAATGCCCGGACCGGTATCCCACACCTGCAGTTCCACTTCATCGCCACGATGGCGCACGGCCAGCACGATGCGGCCCTGCCGCGTGTAGCGCAGCGCATTGGCCAGGAAATTCTGCAGCACGCGGCGCAGCAGGCGGCGGTCGCTGCGCACCCAGGCCGCGCGCGCGGACAGGTCCAGCCGCAGGCCACGGCCGGCGGCCACCGGGGTGTACTGGGCGGCCAGCTCGCGCATCAGCGCACTCACATCGAACTCGCCGATGACCGGGTGCAGGCCGCCGGCATCCAGCCGCGACACGTCCAGCAGGCCGTCGAGCAGTTCCTCGGCGGCGCGCAGCGACGCGTCCACGCGCTCGGCCAGGTGCTTCTGCTCATCACTCACGTGGTCGCTGTCACGCAGCGCGGAGGCGAACAGGCGTGCCGCGTTCAGCGGCTGCAGCACGTCGTGGCTGATCGCGGCCAGGAAGCGGGTCTTGGACTGCTGCGCGGCTTCCGCTTCGTGCGAGCGCTCGGCCACGCGCTGTTCCAGCGTTTCGTTGGCTTCCAGCAGCGCCTTTTCGGCGTGCTTGTAGTCGGTGATGTCGTTGTAGCTGGTGACATAGCCCCCTCCGGGCAGGGCCTGGCCACGCATCTCGATCACCTTGCCGTCGCTGCGGGTGCGCTCGAACACGTGCGGCGAGCCGGCGCGCATGTAGCCGATGCGGCGGTTGATCTGCACTTCGATATCGCCCTCGCCCAGTTCGCCGCGCTCGGCGTTGTAGCGGATCAGGTCGGCCACCGGGCGGCCGACGTACAGCATGCCGTCGGGATAGCCGAACATGTCCTGGTAGCGGCGGTTCCATGCGGTCAGGCGCATGTCCGGATCGACCACGCTGACCCCGGCGCTGATGTTCTCCAGCGTGGTGGAGAGGATTTCACGGTTGAAGCGCAGCTCCTGCCCGGCCTCGTCCAGCACCGCCACCACTTCGCCCAGGTCCATGCCTGAACCGCGCAGCAGGCTGGTCAGCAGCAGGCGCGCCGAGGCCGCGCCGATCGATGCAGCCAGCAGGCGCTCGGTGAACTGCACCCAGGGCCGGTCGGCCGGTGCCGAGGATTGCAGCTCACGGCCCAGTGACTGTGCCTGTTCGAAGAACGAGCGGCGCGCATGGCGCTCGCCGACCACGCGCGAGGCCAGCGCCAGCAGATCACCCACGTGCACATGGCCAGGCCAGCCGCCGGCCACCGACGGGCGCTCGGCGTACGGATCCAGGAACGGTGCCGCGCGCAGGCGCTCGTCCACGCCCGGGCGCCAGCGCGCGGACACCAGCATCATCGTCGCCGCGTTGACCAGCAGTGACCAGAACGTGCCGTGGGTCAGCGGATCCCAGCCGGTCATGCCGAACAGTTGCTGCGGACGCAGCCAGGTGATGCCGAACGGGCCATTCTGTACCCACCCGGCGTCCATCCAGCCGGCCATCGTCATCGCCGGCAACAGCAGCGTGTACAGCCAGGTGGCGAAGCCCAGCAGCATGCCGGTCTCGACGCCACGACGGCTGGCCCCGCGCCAGTACAGGCCGCCGATCAGGCCCGGTGCGAACTGCGCCACCGCGGCGAAGGCCATCAGGCCATACGAGGCCAGGGTGCTGTCGTTGCTGCTGCTGCGGTAGTAGCTGTATGCCATCAGTGCCAGCAGCAGGATCGCCAGACGGCGGATCCACAGCACGCGCGAGGCGACGTCGGCGGCTTCCTGGTGGTCGCCACTGCGGCGCAGCAGCACCGGCATCACCAGGTCGTTGCTGACCATGGTAGCCAGCGCGATGGAGGACACGATGACCATGCCGGTGGCCGCCGAGAAGCCGCCCACGTAGGCGATCAGCGCCAGGGCGTTGCGGCCTTCGGCCAGGGGCAGCGCCAGTACCATCGAGTCGTCGGCGACGCTGCCGCCGGTACCGAACAGGCTGACGCCGGCGGTGGCGATCGGCAGCACCATCGCCGAGATCAGCACCAGGTAGCCGCCGAACATCCAGCGGGCGCGGCGCACATCGCGCACATCGCCGCACTCGACCACCGCCACATGGAACTGGCGCGGCAGGCAGACGATGGCGAGGAAGCTGAGCAGTGTCTGCGAAATGAAGCCGACCGGTGGCAGGCCGGTGAACAGCGTATGCACCGACTCCACCACCGCTTCATTGCGGTCGCTGAGCCAGACGTAGGCGAACACGCCCACGGCCACCATCGCCACCAGCTTGATCACCGATTCCAGCGCGATCGCCAGCATCATGCCGTGGTGGTGTTCGGTGGCATCGACCTGGCGGGTGCCGAACAGGGTGGCGAACAGTGCCATCAACAGCGCCACGTACAGCGCCGGGTCGCTGAAGAAGCCGGTCGGGCCGGTGTTGCCGGTGAGCACCTGCAGGCTCATCGCCACCGCTTTGTACTGCAGGGCCAGGTAGGGAACGATGCCGATCAGGGCGATGATCGCCACCAGCGCGGCCAGCCGCCGCGAGCGGCCGAAGCGCGAGGAGATGAAATCGGCGATGGAGACCACGTTCTGGCTGCGCGCGATCAGCGCCAGGCGCTCGATGATGCGCCAGCCGAACAGCAGCAGCAGCAGCGGGCCGATGTAGATGGGCAGGTAGCCCACGCCGTTGCGCACGGCGGTACCGACTGCGCCGTAGAAGGTCCACGACGAGCAGTACACCGCCAGCGCCAGGCTGTAGACCACCGGCCGCAGCCAGGGCCGGTCCGGATACATCGGCCGACGGTCGCCCCACCACGCCACGCCGAACAGCAGCGCGGCATAGGCAACCGAGACCAGCAGCAGGATCCAGCTGGAGACCACGCGTGCGTTTCCGTCGGAGGAGGAGCCAGTAGATCACGACCCTTGGCCGTGAGGGTAGGTCATGACGGTGGGTCACGACCGTGGGTGGGCACCCACCGGGAAGCGGTGGGTACCCGCCCGCAACCGGCCTTATTCGGCCGGGACGCCCATTTCCTTCAGCAGGCCGGGTGCCGGGTAGACCTTGGCCAGCAGCCAGCGCAGATAGCGCATGTCCACGTGCACGGCACGCTTGTAGCGCGGGTCGAACCACCAGCTGGCGCTGACCGACTCCCAGTTGCTGTCGAAGTTCAGGCCGATCAGTTCGCCCTTGGCATTGAGCACCGGCGAGCCCGAGTTGCCGCCGGTGGTATCCAGGTTGGTCAGGAAGTTGACCGTCTGGGTCTTCAGTGCCGGGTCGGCGGTGCTGCCGAAATCGCCCTTGGCGATCGCCGCCAGCAGCGGCTTGGGTGCATCGAAGGGATAGGCATTGGTGTTCTTCTCGACGATGCCGGCCACCGTGGTCACCGGCGAATAGCTCACGCCATCACGCGGGTGCAGCGCCTCGACCTTGCCATAGCTGATGCGCAGGGTGCGGTTGGCATCCGGATACACCGCTCGGCCCTGCTTGGCACGCCAGGCGAACAGCGCCTGCATGTAGGCCGGGCGCAGGCGCAGCTGCTCGCCCTCGCGGGTCTTGCTTTCGTTCTCGATGCGCAGCTGCGCGGCCACCAGCGGGCCGGCCACGGCGATCAGCGGGTCGGCGGCCAGCGCCTTGCCTTCGCGCGCCGCGGCGAAGCGCGACAGGCGCTGTGCCTCCTCGCCCAGCTGGGTGCCGGCATACAGGGTGTCCAGGGCCTTGGCCAGCTGGGCCGGGGTGCGGCCGAAGGCGGCGTCGAACTCGGCCACGCGCTGCGCGTCCGGCAGCTGCTGGTAGCGGGTCAGCAGGGTGGTCAGCAGCGCCTTCTCGACCTCCGGCGCGTAGCGGCGCTGCACCTGCTTGAGCACGCCTTCGATCATCGCCTGGTCGCGCTGCTGGTAGCCGCTTTCGCGTTGCGCGTCGGGCTTGGCCGACTCGATGCGCAGGCGCTCCAGCAGCAGCGCAGAGCGCAGCAGCTGGCTCTGCGCGGCCATCTGCTCCAGCAGCAGGTCGCGCTCGCCCACCGCCGCGCCCTGCGACAGGCTGCCCAGCAGCGCCTTGATGTCGGCCTGGTACTTGCGGTCGGTGGCGGCCAGCATCGCCGTCTCGTCGGCAGCACGCTGGGCCTTCGCATCGCTGCGCAGCAGGCCTTCCAGTTCACCGGCGGCGCGCTTGCGGTTGTTCTTCAGCGACTGCAGCTGCGAGGCATAGCGCGTGCGCGCCTGCGCATCCTTGGCGCTGGCGGCCTCGATGGTGTCGATCATCTGCTGGAACACCGAGACCCGGCGCGGCAGCACGGCATCGATCTGGCCGGCGAATTCGGCAGCGGTGCGGTGGCGGTAGGTGATGCCCGGGTAGCCAGCCAGCATCGCGTAGTCGCCTTCCTTCGGCCCCTCCACCGACATCTGCAGGTGCGCCGGCGCCTGGTAGGGCACGTTGTCCTTGCTGTAGGCGGCCGGCTTGCCGTCCTTGCCAACATAGGCGCGCAGCAGGGTGAAATCGCCGGTGTGGCGCGGCCACATGAAGTTGTCGATCTCATCGCCGTAGTTGCCGATCGCACGCGGCGGTGCATACACCAGGCGCACGTCGCTCAGTTCCAGCTGGGCGATGCGGTAGAAATCGGTGCCGTAGTACATGTTGGCCACCGAGCAGCGCACGCTGCCGTCCTTTTCGCACTCGGCCACGATCTGCTTGCTGGCCGCATCCACGGCGTCGAAGTAGGCGCGCCCGGTCTTGCCTCGGGCCTGGGCCAGCACCTGGTCGGTCACCTTGTCGAAGCCGACGGTGACCAGCACGCGGAAGTCCGGGTTGGCCGGGCGCTCGTCGGCACGGTCCTTGGCGATGAAGCCACCGTTGATCAGGTCGTGCTCGGGCGAGCTGTTGTACTGGATCACGCCCATCGCCACATGGTGGTTGGTCAGCAGCAGGCCATCGGCGGAGACGAACGAACCGGTGCCGCCACCGGCGCGCACCACCGCGCTCAGCGGCGGCGCGGTGACATTGGCCAGGTCGGCCGGGTTGCCCTTGAAGCCGGCCGCCTGCAGCGGCTTGGCCAGTTCCGGCAGCTGGGTCGGCATCCACATGCCTTCATCGGCGTGGGCGCCGGCGGCAAGGGTCAGGCCCAGGGCCAGGGCGGTGGGAAGCGCTTTGCGTGGTGACATGAGGCAATCCGGTACGACAGAACAGCCCGGGACCATAGCCGCTGCGACCGCATGGGGCAACGGCCGATGGTTGGGGTACGCATCCGGCGGTGCCGGCCGCTGGCCGGCACTGCCGCATCCTTACTTCTCCCGTCGCCAGTTCAGCGAACCACGGTTTTCCACCGTGCTCGATTCCACTTCGATATCGAAGCCACGGCGCAGCAGGTACTTCAGCGTGATCACCGAGCCCGCGCCGACCAGCGACACGCCATAGCCCACGTACAGCTTGGGCGAGATGTACTTGCCGACACCGATCACCGAGCCGCCCAGCGCGCGTGACTGGCTTACGCCGGCGTCGTCCAGGCCCAGCTTGGCACCCAGCTGCGAGGCGATCAGGCCGCTGCCGGCCGACAGCGCCGCCGATGCCGCATTGACCTGCTGCGCCTGGTCGCTGCTGGCGCCGGTCATGCTGCGGCCGAGCACCAGGTAGGCCAGCGCTTCGGACTGCGACATCGCCGGATCGGACCAGACATCGGCACGCGGCTGCTGCGCGCGACCGGTGACGTCGATGCCGGCGGTGACATCGCCGATCCGGCGTTCGGCACGGATGTTGATGCGCGGATCGGAAACGGCGTTGTAATTCCAGTTGAGGTTGCCGCGGGTGATGGTCAGGTCCTGGCCGTACGCCTTGTAGCGGCCACTCACTTCCAGGCCGCCATTGGCGGTCATCTCACGGCCAGGCTTGGCCCACACCTGCATCTTGCCGGTCAGTGCACCCTTCAGGCCGAAGCCGGTCATCTTCACCTTGTCGCCCAGGCTGACGGTCAGCTCCATGTCCAGCGGCGAGGTACGCGATTCTTCCGGATCGGCCGGGTCCAGCACCACCACATCCTCGGACACCGAGGTGCCGCGATCCAGGCGCTCCAGGTCGATGTCCGCTTCCGGTACGTGCACCACGCCACGCAGCTCCATCGCGGCCTGGGCCAGGGTGAAGTCGAGGTTCGGGTTGGCGACGATGCGCAGTTCACTGGTGTTGGACAGCAGCACGTTCTCGCCGTGGATGTTCAACTGCAGCGGCTGTGCATCACCGAACCAGGACAGGCCGCCATCGACATACAGCGTGCCCTGCCCGGAATTGGCCTGCGCGGTGATCTTGGCCGAGCCGTCGGGCTGGGCGACGAAGCTGCCCTTGCCCTGGTCGAAGGTCAGGCCCAGTGCCGGGAATTCACCCTTGAAGTTGCTCAGCTGCGCGTCGCCGCCCAGCGAGGGCTGGCCGCGGGTGCCACGCAGGCTGACGTGACCTTCGATCAAACCGGTCGGGCGCACGATGTCCGGCGAGAACAGCTCCAGCCAGTACAGCCGCGACATGTTGAGGTAGAGCTCGCCGTTCAACGGGGCACTGGCTTCCCAGCCGGTCTGCATCTTCGCATCGACGAAGCCGTTGCCCTGGAAGCCCATGCCCAGATAACCCTTGATGCTGGCCGGGGTCATGTCCAGCTTCAGCGAGAACTGGTCATAACGCACCAGTTCGCCACGGTTGTCGCCCACGCGGTTGCGGTTCTCGCCCAGGCGGATGCCACCTTCGGCCGAACGCACTTCCACATGCCCCTCCCACGCATTGCCGCGCGGGCGGATCTGCGCATCCAGGGTCAACTCGCCACGCACATAGATGCGGCGGCCCGCCTGCGGTGGCAGCCACGGCTGCACCAGCGACAGCGGCAGCGCATCGCCGCGCACCACCAGTCCTTCGCGCGGCCAGTTGGCATGCGCGCACAGCGCGCCGCCGGTCGCCGCACCCAGGCAGGTTTCACCCAGCGTATAGGTGCCGCCGTTGATGGCGAATGCGGCCGGCGCTCGCAGCGCCCACGCGTCCCCCTTGGACGGCGCGATGCGCAGCGTGGCCAGTTCACCGCGCCATTGCGCGCCCTGCTGGCGCACGCTGCCCTGCAGATCAACGGCCCCCAGCTCATTGTGGGCCTGCGCTGCCAGGCGCAGGTTGGACACACTGCCCTGTGCATCGATGTTCAGCCGTTCCAGCAGCATGCCGGCGTTGACCTGCTGGCCCTGGATCGCCAGCGTGCCACTGTCGCCCCGCCACGGCAGCCGGCCCTTGATGCTCAGATCCGCGGCGCCATAGCCATCCCAGTTCAGATGATTGCCGACCAGGTCGGCGCTGATGTCCGGCGCGTCACGCGGCCCCTTCACCTGCACCTGGCCACGCAGGCCGCCATCGGCGCCCGGCAGCAGATCGCTCAGCTGCAGCGGCTCGAAGCGCGCCTCGATGTCCAGCCGATCGCCGACCTTGCCCGAGGCGGTCACCCGGCTGCTGCCGACGGCCAGCTTCAGCTCGCCCTGGCCCTGGTCGCCCTGCAGCGCGAACTTGCCCTGCGCGTCGACGTTGCGCTGGCGCAGGGTGCCCTTCAGCGCGGGCAGGTCCACGGTTGCTTCCAGTGTGCCTGCGGTGCCGGGCGGCGCATTGGCCGGAGGCGGCAGCTGGCGGCCCTTGGAGGCCAGGTTGCCCGACAGCCGTCCGTCCCAGCCCGGTGCGAAGTAGCCCGGGTCGAAATCCTTCAGCGTGGCCTTGGCATCCCAGTCCAGCTGCGGCGACCAGGCCACCTGCCCTTCCACCTGCAGCTGGCCACCGGGCGTCTGCGCCAGCAGCTCGCGGATCGCGGCGGACTGGTCATTGCCGCGCACGTCGAAGCGCAGCTGTGCCTTCTGTTTCTCCCGCTCGACGTCGGCGCGGCCGATCGCCGCCCAGGCCTTCAGGGTTCCGGCCAGGCCGAAGCGCGCTTCCTTCAGCGTCACCGGTACCGGCGCGCTGCCGGCGGTGTTCGGGTCCGGTGCCGGGACATAGGTCAGATCGTGCGCGACCACCGAGAAATTGAGCTTCTGCTGGCCTTCTTCGCTGAAATCGGCGGTGCCTTCCAGGCGTGCTTCGCCGCCCAGGCCCTGGACCACCAGCGGCGAGACCTTCAGCACCTGGTCCTGCAGCGAGACCACCGACGGTGCCAGTTCAAGTTGCTGCTCGCCCTGCTTCAGCGTGCCGCGCAGGTTGGCGTTGCCGCCCTTGCCCGATGCGGTGAAGTCCAGCGCCAGCGGCGCGATGGCCGAACTGGCCAGCGCGGGTGACAGCAGCGCCAGGTCCAGTTCCTCGCTGCGCACGGTGGCATTCCAGGTCGGGTCGGTACGGCCGTCGAACACCAGCATCGCGCGCAGTGGCTTGGGCGCACGGCCGGCCACGGCCACTTCCATGTGCGCCAGGTCGCCACGCGCGACCAGTCCCAGCGTGGCTGCGGTACGCCCACGTGGTGCCGGCAGCACCGCGGTGACGGTGAGGTCGGTGTCGTAGTCGTCGGCCGGGATGTAGCGACCCTGCGCGGTGAAATCGCCCATGTCGCTGTCCACGACCAGCTTCCGGGCCTGGAACTCGCCATTGGCGATCTCGATGCCACCGCGCACGCGGCGGATGTCGATCACCGGTTCATGGGCCTGGCTGATGCGGAAACCGTCGATGGCGATCACATCGGCCTGGATCGCCAGCGGCATTTCGATCTGCGGCAGCGAATCAGGCCACGACGGCAGCGTGAACGGCTCCTCGCTCTTGGCCAGGTTGAGCGTGGCGTTGGTCAGTTCCAGCCTGTCCAGCAGCAGCTTGCGGCCCAGCAGCGGTCGCAGGTCCGGTTCCAGGTGCGCACGCTCGGCATGGAAATGGATGTCGTCATAGCGGAAGTCGACGTTGTACAGCGTCAACGGCCCTGCCACCGGCCCGTCCACCTTGTCCCAGGTGAAGCTGGCACCCACTGGCAGCCGGGCCACCACCTGCGCCAGCAGCACATCGCGGCCGGCCACGGTCTGCAGCAGCCAGTACACCGCCAGCAGGGCCAACAGCACCAGGCCGATCACGCCGGCTCCGGACCATGCCCAGAAGCGGCGGCGGCGATAGAAGCGCACGCGGGGCGGCGGCGTGCTCGGCGACGGCGTCGGTGCGGGCGTGTTCACAGGTCCGCTCCAATGTTGAGGTACAGCTGGAACTGCGAATCCGGGTTGTTCAGGCCGTGCGCGATGTCGACGCGCACCGGGCCCACCGGCGATTTCCAGCGCACGCCGAAGCCGACGCCGGTATGCAGGTCGATGTCGGTATCGAAGGCACTGCCGGTGTCGACGAACACCGCCGCGCCCCATGGGCCGCCGTTGAAGTAGTGCTCATACTCGGCCGACCCCACGACCAGGTGCTTGGCACCCAGCGCGTACTTGTCCGGTGCCGGCGTCCGTGGCCCGACTTCACGATAGGCGTAGCCGCGGATGCTGCGGTCGCCACCGGCGAAGTAGCGCAGGCTGGGCGGCATCGCCACCAGATCGCTGGTCCAGGTGGTGCCTCCTTCGCCGCGCAGGATCAGGCGGTTGGTCTGGCCCACCGGGATGTACCAGCGCAACACCGCATTGGCCTGCACGAAGCTGGTATCCGACCCCACACCCTCGACGCCGGCGCGCAGCGTGCCGGTGCCGCTGATGCCCTTGCGCGGGAACAGTTCGTCATCGACGTTGACGTAGTCGGCAACGATCTGCGGGTAGACCAGGGTCGAGGTGTTGTAGACCGCGTCGGTGAACTCGGTGCCCGAAGCATAGCGCCAGCGCTCGCGCAGCGCGTTGATCGAGGCGATCGCGGTCCAGTGCTCGTTGATCTCGCCGCTGCGGCTGGCGATCAGCTTGAAGTTGCGCAGGTCGATGTAATCGGTCTGCTCGTCGTATGCGCTGGCGGCGAAGGTATACCAGCCATCCAGCCAGGCGAACGCAGGAATCCGGTAGCTGGTGATCAGGCTCTTGCGCTTCTGCGCGTAGTCCAGCTGGGTGTTCATCTTGTGGCCGCGGCTGTTCAGGTAGCGCCGCTCCAGGCCGCCGCGCACACCGGCACCGCTCTCGCTGCCGTAGCTCAGGCCGTAGGAATAGATGCTGCGCTTTGCCCGTGTCAGCTTGACATCGACCGGCACCTCGCCGTTCTCGTCGGCCTGGTCCGGGCGCGGCTGGATGTCGATCACGCTGAAGTAATCGAGCTTGGTCAGCGACTCGCGCAGCCGGTCCAGCTTGCCTTCGTGGAAGTAGCTGCCCTGCTCCCAGTACACCAGCGGATCGAACAGCTTGTCGACGAAATAGTCCTGCTCGAAGGTCACCGGGCCCATGTTGTAGCGGCGGCCACTGTCCCAGGTCAGGTCGATGTCAGCGGCATTCTCGGCGCGGGTGATCTGCACCTGGCGCTGGGTATAGTCGGCATCGAAGTAGCCACGCTCGGCCAGGCGGCGGGTCACGGTGATCTTGCTGGCTTCGTACTGGGTGTGTTCGAAGCGCTGGCCCTTGCGCGGCTTGAAGGCGGCCAGGTCGTCCTGCAGGTACTGGTCGTACATGGCCGGCCCGGTGATGTCGATGTGCTCGCGGCGCACCCGCACCGGCTCACCCTTTTCGACATGGATCAGCACGGTGACACGCTCGTCCTGGCGTGGCGCCTCGACCTTGATCACCGGGTTGTAGTACCCGAACGGCTCCAACGCCTGGCGGGTCTGGCGCTCGGCCTGGGACAGCAGGTATTCCAGGCGTGACTCGCCCTGCTGCTTGCCGATCGTGTCGTACAGCGACAGCGATTCCTGGATGTTCTCGATGATTGCGGCGTCGTCGCCCTTGTCCAATCCCTGGATGTCCACCTTGTCGATGGTGCCGCGCGCATGGGCCACGGACGTGGCGGCAAGCGAGAGGAACATCAGGGGCAGGGCGTATTTCGTTGGCTGCATGCGGCACAGCATACCGACCGGAGGTGACGATGCGAAATGCATCACGCCATTGGCGATCGGTTGTTAAGTGGCGGTCAAAATACGCCCGGTTGTGGCGATCATCGCAAGCGGGGAAGACGATGCCGGCATCGCGCGCGATGCCGGCAATGACCCCGATGGACATCCGCCCGGTAGCGCCGGGCCATGCCCGGCGAGCGCCCAGCGCGGCCCGCGGAAAAGCCGCCGGGCATGGCCCGGCGCTACCTGCGGTGAGCGATCAGCTCGACAGATGCTCGATCGCCGCCACCTTGCCCAGGCGCTCGCCCAGCAGGGTCAGCAAGGCCAGGCGGTTGCCGCGCAGCGCCGGGTCTTCGGCATTGACCATCACGCCATCGAAGAAGGCATCGACCTGCGGACGCAGGCGCGCCAGGCGGGCCAGCACCGCCACATAGTCCTTCTGGTGCAGGCTGGCGCCGGTGTCGTCGATGGCCGCGGTCACCGCTTCGGCCAGCGCGCGTTCGGCGTCTTCCTGCAGCAGCGAGGTGTCGATCTGCTGCGGAATGTCGCCTTCGGCCTTGCGGAGAATGTTGCGGATGCGCTTGTTGGCCGCGGCCAGGGCCTCGGCCTCCGGCAGCGCGGCAAACGTGCCGATCGCGTCAAGACGCCGGTCGAAGTCGTACAGCGAGGCCGGCTTCAGCTCGGCCACCGCGTTGAAGTGGGTGGCCGGCACGGCCTTGTCGGCGTAGTAGCCCTTCAGGCGGTCGAGGATGAAGTCGTACAGTTCGCCGACATCGGCCTGCACGTTGCGCGCGGCCAGGCCGGCGTTGGCGCTGGCCAGCAGCGCGCGCAGGTCCAGCTCGAAGCCGCTTTCGATGATCGTGCGGGCCAGGCCCAGTGCATTGCGGCGCAGGGCGAACGGGTCCTTGTTGCCGGTCGGCTTCAAGCCGGCGGCAAAGCCACCGGCCAGCGTGTCCACGCGTTCGGCGATCGCCAGCACCTTGCCCAGCGGCGACAGCGCGATATCGTCACCACCGAACCGCGGCTGGTAGGCCTCGTCGATCGCCAGCGCGACCTCGGGCGACTCACCACCGGCCACGGCGTAGTGGCGGCCGGCAATGCCCTGCAGTTCCGGGAATTCGTTGACCATGCGCGACTGCAGGTCGTTCTTGGCCAGCTGCGCGGCACGCTTGGCCAGTACCGGGTCGGCGCCCACCTGCGCGGCGATCACCTCGGCCAGTGCCACCACGCGCGCGACCTTGTCGGCCACACTGCCCAGCTTGGCCTGGTAGGTCACCGTCTTCAGGCCTTCGCCCATGGCCGCCAGGCCCTGCTTCAGGTCCTCGTCGAAGAAGAACTTGGCATCGGCGAAGCGCGGACGGATCACCCGCTCATAGCCCTTGGCCACTTCGGCCACGTCCTTCGATTCGATGTTGGCGATGCCGATGAACTTCTCGGTCAGCGTGCCGCCGTCATCCAGCACCGGGAAGAACTTCTGGTTGATCTCCATGGTCTCGATCAGCGCTTCCTGCGGCACCGCCAGGAACGCACGTTCGAAGCTGCACAGCACCGCCGACGGCCACTCGACCAGGTTCACCACCTGCTCCAGGTTGTCTTCGGTGATGCGCGCACTGCCACCGGCCCTGCCGGCAGCCGCTTCGACTTCGGCCACGATGCGGGCGCGGCGCTCAGCCGGATCGACCAGCACGTAGGCCGCGCGCAGCGACTCGATGTAGTCCTGCGGCTGGGTCAGCCACACCGTCTTGTCGTGCAGGAAGCGGTGGCCACGGCTCATGCGGTCGGCCTTCAGACCAAACAGCTCGGCCTCGACCACGTCACCGCCGTGCAGCAGCACCAGCCAATGCACCGGGCGGGCGAAGCCCCAGCTGTGGTCGCCCCAGCGCATCGGCTTGGGAATCGGCATGCCGGCGATGGCTTCACGCAGGATCTCCGGCAGCAGCGCGGCAGTACGCGCACCCGGCGTCACCGCGCGGTGCACGAAGCGCTCACCCTTGTTGTCGGTGGTCTTCTCCAGCGCGGTCCAGTCGATCCCGGCCTTGGCCGCGAAGCCCTGCAGGGCTTTGGTCGGCTGGCCTTCGGCGTCCAGTGCGATGTTCAGGTAAGGGCCCAGCACTTCGCTGTGCTGTTCGGGCTGTTCCAGGCCGACGCCCGGCAGCAGCACGGCCAGCCGGCGCGGGGTCGACAGCGGGCGGGCATCGCCCAGTTCCAGTGCGACGCCGCGCTTGCGCAGGCCGTCGACAACGCCATCGAAGAAGGCCTGGGCCAGGCCCGGCAGCGCCTTGACCGGCAGCTCCTCGGTACCCAGTTCGATCAGCAGGGGGGACAGTTGGCTCATCGTTTCAATCCTGTGGTGGGGGCGCAGCGCGCGACGCGTCCGGCGCCCCGGAGTAAGGGGAGAGCGGCCGTCAGGCCTTCTTCGCGCCCGGGAAGCCCAGCTTCTCGCGCTGCTCGTAGTAGGCCCGGGCCACCGCCTGGGCCAGCGCGCGCACGCGCAGGATGTAGCGCTGGCGCTCGGTCACGCTGATCGCGCGGCGCGCATCGAGCAGATTGAAGGTGTGGCTGGCCTTCATCACCTGCTCGTAGGCCGGCAGCGGCAGGTTCACTTCCACCAGCTTCTGCGCTTCGCGCTCGCAGGCGTCGAAACGGTGGAACATTTCTTCCACGTCGGCATGTTCGAAGTTGTAGGTGCTCTGCTCCACCTCGTTCTGGTGGTAGACATCGCCGTAGGTCACCGGCTGGCCGTCCGGACCGTAGGTCCACACCAGGTCGTAGACGTTGTCGCAGTTCTGCAGGTACATGCACAGGCGTTCGAGACCGTAGGTGATCTCGCCCAGCACCGGGCGGCACTCCAGGCCACCGGCCTGCTGGAAGTAGGTGAACTGGGTCACTTCCATGCCGTTGAGCCAGACTTCCCAGCCCAGGCCCCAGGCGCCCAGGGTCGGCGACTCCCAGTTGTCCTCGACGAAGCGCAGGTCGTGCACCAGCGGGTCGATGCCCAGCGCCTTCAGCGAATCCAGGTACAGCTGCTGGATGTTGTCCGGCGCCGGCTTCATCGCCACCTGGTACTGGTAGTAGCGCTGCAGGCGGTTCGGGTTCTCGCCGTAGCGGCCATCGGTCGGGCGGCGCGAGGGCTGCACGTAGGCCGCATTCCAGCCTTCCGGACCGATCGCGCGCAGGAAGGTGGCCGGATGGAAGGTACCGGCGCCCACCTCCAGATCGAGCGGCTGGATGAGCACGCAGCCCTGCTGGGCCCAGAACTGGTTCAGGGTCTGGATCAGGCCCTGGAAGGTGATCGGAACGGTCGGGGTCGCGGACATGCGGACGAGTCTTGGCCGGCAGAGGGGTGCGCTAGTATAACGGCCGACCTGCGGGGCATTCCGTACCCGGAAGGAGCAGGTAATGGATCATCGGCTGCCTGCGGGTACGCCCGGCCAGACAGGGGCGGTACCGCTGCCGCCCGGGCGCCTGCAGTTCGAACAGGTGGCGGCCGCATTGCTGGCCGACGGCGTGGTTGCCGCGCAGGAGCGCGAGCGCATACGGTTTTCCGCGCAGGGCGCCCGCAATGCCAGCGAGGTGCATCCGCTGGTGCTGCTGTCCAATCTCAAGCTGGCCGCCAGCGACGGGGGCGAGCTGAATCTGGAGCGCCTCACCGAATGGCTGGCCCAGCGCACCGGCAGCCGGTATCTGCGCATCGACCCGACCCGGGTCGACGTCGCCTCGGTCACCGCGGTGGCCTCGCACGCCTACGCCCGCCGCCACCGCTTCCTGCCGCTGGCGGTCGATGCCGAACGCGTGCTGGTGGCAACCAGCGAGCCGCTGGCGCAGGAATGGCTGCGCGACCTGCAGCACCTGACCCGGCGCCGCATCGATCTGGCCGTGGTCAATCCGCTCGACCTGCACCGCTACACCATGGAGTTCTTCGGCGTCACGCGCTCGGTGCGCGGTGCGCGCGGCGACGTGCGGGGCGAGACCAGCACCACCCTGCCCAGCTTCGAGCAGCTGGTCGAGCTGGGCCGTACCGGCGATGTCAACGCCGATGACCAGCACATCGTCCATATCGTCGACTGGCTGCTGCAGTACGCCTACGAGCAGCGCGCCTCGGACATCCACCTGGAGCCGCGCCGCGACATGGGGCGCATGCGCTTCCGCATCGACGGCGTGCTGCACAAGGTGTTCGAAGTGCCGCCGGCGGTGATGACCGCCGTGGTCAGCCGCATCAAGGTGCTCGGCCGCATGGATCTGGCCGAGCGCCGGCGCCCGCAGGACGGCCGCATCAAGACCCGCTCGCCCGGCGGCCGTGAGGTGGAAATGCGGTTGTCGACCATGCCCACCGCCTTCGGCGAGAAGTGCGTGATGCGCATCTTCGACCCGGATGCCGCCTTCAAGAGCATCGACCAGCTGGGTTTCAGCCCGCAGGAGGCGGCCGGCTGGAATGCGCTGGTCGAGCGCCCGCACGGCATCGTGCTGGTCACCGGCCCGACCGGCTCGGGCAAGACCACCACCCTGTATTCGACGCTGAAGCGGCTGGCCACGCCGGACGTGAACGTCTGCACCGTGGAGGACCCGATCGAAATGATCGCGCCCGAGTTCAACCAGATGCAGGTGCAGACCAACATCGACCTGGATTTCGCCAGCGGCGTGCGCACGCTGCTGCGGCAGGACCCGGACATCATCATGATCGGCGAGATCCGCGACCTGGAGACCGCGCAGATGGCGGTCCAGGCCTCGCTGACCGGCCACCTGGTGCTGTCCACCCTGCACACCAACGACGCGCCCTCGGCGATCACCCGCCTGCTCGACATCGGGGTGCCGCACTACCTGCTGGCCTCCACCGTCAACGGCATCCTCGCCCAGCGCCTGGTGCGCACGCTGTGCCCGCACTGCAAGCAGCCGCACACGCTGGGCCGGGCCGACTGGGCGGTGCTCGCTGATAGCGAAGCGGCATATCCAGATGCCGCCACGCCCTGCCGGCCGGTCGGCTGCCTGGAGTGCCGGCGCACCGGATTCCTCGGCCGCGTCGGCCTGTATGAGCTGCTGCCATTGGGTTCGCGGCTGCGCAGGCTGATCCGCGCGGACATGGATCTGGCCGCTTTCAACCGCGCCGCGCGTGCTGAAGGACTGCGAACCCTGCGCCAGGCCGGGCTTGAAAAGGTGGCGCAGGGGCTGACTACAATCGAGGAAGTCCTGTCAGTGCTGCCGCCCCCGGATGAATCCAGCGCCTTTCCTGATCCTTGAAACCGGCCGCCCCGTGCCGTCGCTGCGCCGGTACGGGCGCTTTCCGCACTGGATCCGGGTCGCCGCCGGCCTGGAGGAACACGAGACGGTGGTGGTCGACGTCGAGCACGGTGACCCGTTGCCCGCTGCCGGTGCCTTCGCCGGGGTGCTGGTGACCGGCTCGGCCGCCTTCGTCACCGACCACGCCGAATGGAGCGAGCGCAGTGCCGCCTGGCTGCGCCAGACCGCGCACGACGATGTGCCGGTGTTCGGCATCTGCTACGGCCACCAGCTGCTGGCGCATGCACTGGGCGGCGAAGTGGCCTACAACCCGGCCGGGCGCGAATCGGGGACCATCGAACTGGCGCTGGATCCCCAGGCCGAGCAGGATCCGCTGTTCCAGGGCCTGCCGACCCGCTTCGCCGCCCACGCCACCCACCTGCAGACCGTGCTGCGCGCGCCCGATGGCGCGGCGGTGCTGGCCCGTTCGCCGCTGGATGGCTGCCATGCCTTCCGCTGGGGTCGCCAGGCGTGGGGCGTGCAGTTCCATCCCGAGTTCGCCACCCACCACATGCGCGGCTACATCCGCGCCCGCGCCGACTGCATCGGCCGCCACGGTGGCTGCGCGCGCAGCATCGAGCGTGCGGTGAGCGCCGCGCCGCTGGCCCGCCAGCTGTTGCGCCGGTTTGTCCGCCAGGCGCGGCTGTCTTCAGCCCAGCCGGCGGCAAAACAGGGATAATCGGCGGCACGGGCAGCCGCCCGGCCCCTCCTGTCCCTCCCCGGATGTCCATGAAAGAGATTCGCAAGCTGCCAGCTTCGGCGGGCGCCCAGTGGTTGCTGGATACGTTCTCGCTGTATCGGCGTGCGCCGCTGCAGTTGGCCCGGATCGGCCTGGCCTGGTTGCTGGTGAACTGGGTGGTCACCCTGCTGGGCACGATGCTGCCCGGTGCCGCCGGCCTGGCCCTGCAGATGATGACGCTGGTGATTTCGCCGGTGATGTTCGGCGGCATGCTGTACGCCATGGGCGAGATCGACCAGGGCCGCCCGGGCCTGGCCTCGCACCTGCTGCAGCCGATCCGCGACCGCCGCGTCAGCCACCTGCTGGTGCCGCTGGCGATCCAGGTGCTGGCGGTGCTCCTGCTCGGCGCGCTGCTGTACCTGATGATCGGCCGCGAAGGCTTTGCGGCCTTCAGCGATACCATGACCAAGATGCAGGAGCTGGGCCGCAGCGGGCAGCAGATCAGCCCGGAAACCGCCGCCGAGCTGGTGGCCAACCTGCCGGCGCAACGCATCGCACTGTGGATGCTGCTGGTGTTCTGCACCGCCGTCGCGCTGACCCTGGCGATGTTCACCCAGCCGGCGCTGGTGGTGTTCGACCGCCAGAGCGGCATGCACGCGCTGCGCCTGAGCCTGCAGGGCTGCATCGAGAACATCGGCGCGACCGCCGTGTTCACCCTGCTCGGCCTGATCGCCGCCTTCTGCGTCTACGTGCTGTTCGTGATCGTGGTCCAGCTCGGCATGCTGCTTGGCGGCCCGCTGGCGGCGGCCTTCATCGCGCAGCTGGCGTTCACCACGGTGCTGATGCCGCTCTATGTCGGCGCGGTCTATGCCGCCTGGAAGCAGATGTTCGTGCACCGTGGCAGCCGCGGCGCGCCGCCGGTGCCGACCACCCCGACCTCGAGCGACATCTTCCACGCCTGACCCGGTCGCGCGGTGGCGCCGGGCCATGCCCGGCGGGCGCAGACTCCATCGGCTTCAGCAACGCCGGGCCTGGCCCGGCGCGGCCGCATCACGCGGCGGGTTTCTTCACCACCGACGATGGCACCAGCCAGCGCGCGGCGTGGATGCCCAGTTCGTACAGCAGGCACATCGGGATCGCCAGCATCAGCTGCGACACCACGTCCGGCGGGGTCAGCACCGCCGCCACCACGAAAATGCCGACGATCGCGTATCCGCGGCCTTCCTTGAACTGCTGGGGTGTCACCCAGCCCAGCAGCACCAGGATCACCATCGCCACCGGCAGCTCGAAGCTGCCGCCGAAGGCGAAGAAGATCGCCAGCACGAAATCCAGGTAGGCGTTCGCATCCGGGGTGATCGCAATCACGTCCGGGCTGAAGGTGGTGAGGAAGTGGAACACCGCCGGCAACACCAGGAAGTACGCGAACGCGCAACCGGTGTAGAACAGCAGGACCGACGACACCAGCAGCGGCACCGCCAGGCGCTTCTCGCGCGCATACAGCCCGGGCGCGACGAACGCCCACAGCTGGTACAGCAGCCAGGGCACCGCCACGAACAGGGCGACGAAGAAGGTCAGCTTCAGCGGAGCAAAGAAGGCGCCGGCCGGGTTGGTGGCGATCATCGTCTGCCCGTTCGGCAGCTGCGAGACCAGCGGTTCGGCCAGGGCGTTGTAGAGCCGCTGGGTGAACGGCAACAGGCCCAGCAGCACCACGCCCAGCCCCAGCAGCGCACGCACCAGGCGCCCGCGCAGTTCCACCAGATGTTCCACCAGCGAGCTTTCGCCGAAGTCCTGATCGCTCATGGCCGGCGCTCCTGGAGGGCAGGCACGTCGGCCGACGTCTGCGCGGGGGGTGCGGTCGTGGCGCTGCCGGTCTCCGGCGCCGCCACGCTGCCGCCTTCCGGCGCGGCCGGTGCAGGAACGGGGCTGTCGGCCAGGTGGGGCGGCAGGTCCGCCGGTGCCGGCGCACGTACCTCGCGGGTCAGCGTGTCGCTGTGCTGCTGCATCTGCTCGGCCTCGCGGCGCACGGCTTCGCCGCTGGCGCGCAGCTGGTTCTCGGTCTCCTGCATGCCCTGGCGCACGTCCTGCATCTGCCGCTTGATCTCGTCAGCCTGCAGTTCACGTTCCAGTTCCTGCTTGACCGAATCCCATTGGTTGCGCGCACGGCGCACCCACAGCCCGGCGAAGCGGGCCGCCTTGGGCAGGCGCTCGGGGCCGAGCACCACCAGGGCGACCACTGCGATCACCAGCAGTTCGCTGAAGCCGATATCAAACACCGCGACCGCTCCGGATCAACGTGCGTTGCGGTCGTGCTCGTCCTGCGCGGTGCGCGCGGCGTCCTGGCTGCGCGACTCGTCGCCCAGCTGCGCGTTCGGCTTGTCTTCGTCGCGCATGCCCTTCTTGAATTCCTTGACCGCAGAACCGAGGTCCTTGGCGCCGCTGGTCAGGCGCTTGGTGCCGAACACCAGCAGGACGATGGCCAGCACGACCAACCAATGCCAGATGCTGAAACTGCCCATAAGACGCTCGTTTACGTGAGTGATCAGAGTGTCGAGCATAGCGCACCGGCTGTAAGCCGGCGCGCGTGACGAAAGTCAGTTGTTGCCCAGTGTCTCGGTGCGGATTTCACCATCGTTGACCGGCTGGAAGCCCTGCTGTGCCGGCGGCGGGGTCTGCGGCACCGCCTGCAGCGGGGCGGTGGTCGCTTCAGCCGGCGCGGCCGGGGCGGCCGGCGGCGCCTGAACAGGGGCCGGTGCGGCGCTGGCGGCCGGGCGCGGTGCGGCCTCGCCAGTGCGGTTGTTGCGCGCCGCGTAGGTGGCCTCTTCCAGGCGATCGCGGAAGGCGACCACATCCATCGACGGCGAACCGGCCGCACGCCCCTCGAAGATCATCCGCGGCGTGGTGTTGCTGCCATAGGCATCCAGGTTGGCCGCGTCGTCGATCTGCAGGATCGCGCCATCCAGCGCCACGCCGGCGAACAGGCCACGCGCACGCGACCACGACCAGATCTCGGCCTTCAGCTGGCCATCGGTGGCCGCCGCCGCGTTGCGGCCGACCGGGCCGGCGGCAACGCCGGCATCGGCGCCAAGGGTGAACTTGCCGTTGACCAGGTTGTCGAGGCTGCGGTCATTGCGGAACACCAGCACCACATCCGACGACTGCACACCGGCCTGGAAGCCGATGCTGCCACCGGTGAGCTTGATGAATACCGGGTTCGACCACGCGCCGTTGGGCATGCGGACCGACATCAGGCCGTGGCCGCGGCGGCCACCGATGACCAGGCCTGCCTTGATCGTGTCGGGAATGACGATGACCGCGCGGCCTTCGTCGAGCAATTTGTCCGGAATACCCTGTTCAGGGATTTCCTGGATTTCAGCCAGGACGCGCACCGCGTTGCGGGCGCGCTGGTCTTCCTGCGGTCCGGCCATGGCCTGGCTGGACAGCAGGCTGGCGGCGATCAGCAGGGCTTGGATCGGGCGACGCATGGCAGGCTCCAGAAGTCAGTCCATAGGAAGATATAGCAAGTGACTGAAATTAGTAGTGTTGTGATGAATCTCCAATGAGCGCTGCCTGCCGCGATCAACGCGCTCGATGCGCGCGATCGAACACCTGCATGCCGGCGCGGCGATGGATCGGCGACAATACCCGCCATGCTCGACGCACCCGATACCGCCGTGCTGGCGGTCAACCTAGGCACGCCCGAGACGCCGACGGCTCCTGCCGTACGCCGTTACCTGGCTGAATTCCTCTCCGACCCGCGTGTGGTCGCGATCCCGCCGCTGCTGTGGCTGCCGCTCCTGCGTGGCCTGATCCTGCCGCTGCGCAGCGGCCGGTCGGCGGCCAAATACGCCCAGGTGTGGCTGGCGGACGGTTCACCACTGATGGTCCACACCCGCCAGCTGGCGCAGGCGATGCAGGCGCTGCTGCCAACACTGCGCGTGCGCCACGCCATGCGCTACGGCGCGCCGGCGCTGACCGCCGAACTGGACCGGCTCGCGGCCGAGGGCGTGCGCCGCATCGTGGTGCTGCCGCTGTACCCGCAGTATTCGACCACCACCACCGCGTCGGTCGAGGATCGGGTCGATGCCTGGCAGCGCCGCAATCCCGGCATCACCGTCAGCCTGGTGCAGGATTATTCGATCGACCCGGACTGGGTTGCCGCCGTCGCCGCGTCGATCCGGCACCACTGGCAGCAGCATGGCCGCGGCCAGAAGCTGATGTTTTCCTTCCATGGCATTCCACAGCGCCTGGCCGACGCCGGTGATCCCTACCCGCAGCGGTGCGAGGCCAGTGCCCGTGCCATTGCCGCCGCACTCGACCTGACCGCCGACCAATGGCAGCTGGGCTATCAGTCGCGCTTCGGCC
This sequence comes from Stenotrophomonas sp. 704A1, assembly GCF_030549525.1. NCBI lineage: Bacteria > Pseudomonadati > Pseudomonadota > Gammaproteobacteria > Lysobacterales > Lysobacteraceae > Stenotrophomonas > Stenotrophomonas tuberculopleuritidis. The sequence goes on from NZ_CP130831.1 coordinate 4,613,971, forward strand.
GCGAACGCTGGCTGCAACCGTATGCCGAGCCGAGCCTGTGGGCATTGGCGGATGCGGGGGTGAAGCGGATTGACGTGGTCTGCCCCGGGTTTGCCACCGATTGCCTGGAAACGCTGGAGGAAGTCGCGATGGGATTCAGCGAGACGCTGGCCGAGCGCGGTGCGCAGATGCACTACATCCCCTGCCTCAATGCCAGTGCCGAGCACGCGCGCGCATTGGCACGCCTGGCCGTGGCATCGCTGGCATGAGCCTGCAGCCGTTTGAACTGGAGGTGGGCGGTGCCCGTGTCGCCGGCCTGCGCCAGCGCGGGCCGGGTCCGCGCGTACTGGCACTGCACGGTTGGCTCGACAACGCTGCCAGCTTCGTACCGATGGCGCCGCATCTGCCGGAGCTGGACCTGGTGGCGATCGACCTGCCGGGGCACGGCCACAGTGCGCATCTGCCGGTCGGTGCGGTCTACACCACGCCGGCGGCGATCACCCACGTACTGGATGTCGCCGATGCGCTCGGCTGGGACCGGTTCTGCCTGGTCGGGCACTCGATGGGCGCCGGCATCGCCAGCCTCACCGCTGCGGTCAGCGACCGCGTCGAGAGGCTGGTGGCCATCGAGGCGCTGGGTGGCCTGCGCGGGCCGGAAGACGAAACTGCGTCCCGCCTGCGCGACCATGTGACGGCAAGCCGCGCCCTGTCGCGCAAGCAGCTGCGTGTATTCCCCGACCTGGCCGCGCCGATACGCGCGCGGATGATGACCAACCAGCTCAGTGAAGGATGCGCGCGGCTGCTGGTCGAGCGTGGCGTGGAAGCGGTGGCGGGCGGCTATCGCTGGTGCAGCGATCCGCGCCTGATGCTGCCCACCGCAATCCGGCTCAGCGAAGGCCAGATCGACAACCTGCTGCAGGCCATCGCCTGCCCCACCCAGGTCATCTACGCCACGCCCGCACAGCCGTACTACCCCGAGCCGATGCGCAGCCAGCGACTGCAGCACCTGCGTGACGGCCGCCTGGCGGTGTTCCCCGGCAACCATCATCTGCACATGGAACAGCCGGCCCAGTGTGCTGCGGTGATCGAGGCCTTCCTCGGCGCCAACGGCAACGCCGGCTGACCACGCAGCGGCGCACGCGCTTCACTCTGCAGCGGTGCGGCCGATAGAACGGTAGCGGGTCCCTGTACCCGCAGCACGCAGGCCTCTGTGCCTGCGGCTCGTTCTTGGTTCTGCAAGGAAGGCCGCATGTCCCGTCTGCTGCACCGTCATCCACAGGACGTGGCCACGGTGTCTGTTCCCTCCGCTGCCGCTGGCAGCGCATGTCCCCCATTCCTGGTCCGTGCCGTCTCCGCGCCCGTGTGCGCGGGGCCTGGCACGGCCATGGCCGTTCGTTGATCCAGGAGTTGCTGATGTCCCTTGTTCCCTCGCGCCCGCCCGATCCGGGCCGCCCTCCCTATCTGCAGCAGCTGGCGCGGCGGGGTGATCGCCGCTTGCTGCTGGGAAGCGCCGTGCTGGCGCTGTGCGCGGTTGCTGCGGCCGCCCGTACAGGGACGTCGCCGAGCGCACTGATCGCCGCCGCCTGTGTGCTGCCGGCCGCATGGCTGGGCGGCCGCCACGCCGGCCAGGCGGTGGCGCGCAACGGTCTGGCGATCCTGCTGGCCGTGCAGGTGGCCCTGCTGTGCCGGCTGGCGGCGCTGGACGTCGCCCTTCCCACCGCGCTGCTGCTCGGCGCGCTGCTGGGCCATCGCGACCGCCTGCCACTGTGGCTGGCCGGCCTTGTGGGCGTGCTGGCCTCGCTGCTGCCACTGTTCGGTGGTGCCGATCTGCGCACGGCGCTCTTCAATGCCGGCACCGCGGCCGCGCTGGCGGTACTGCTTGGCCAGGCCGCCGCACGGCTGCGCCAGCAGAGCGAGGCGCTCGGCCAGGAACCGCGCCGCCTGGCGGCGCTGGCGCGCGACATCGCGACCGGTGCCTCGCTCGACGCACACACCGACGCCACCGCGCAGGCGCCGGGTTCGCTGGCACACGCGCTGGCCAGCACCGCGCGCCACGTGCAGGCACAACGCGCGCGTGACGCGGTGATCCATGCAGAGAACGCGCAGATCCGCCAGGCCCTGGACGTCTCGCGTACGGCGATGATGATTGCCGACACCGACCACGTCATCCGCTACGTCAACCGTTCGGTGGTGGCGCTGCTGCGCAACCAGCAGGCAACACTGCGCCAGGCATTCCCGGATTTCGACGCCGAGCGCCTGGTCGGCAGCAGCATCCATCGTTTCCATGCAGACCCGGCCCGCATCCGCGGCATCCTCAACGGGCTGCAGGCCACGCACAACGGCAAGGTGCGGATCGGCCCGGTGCATTTTGCACAGGTGGTCACACCGGTGTTCGACGCGCAGGGCGCGCGACTGGGTTTCGCCGTGGAATGGCATGACCGCACCCATGAACTGACCCTGGAGAACGCGGTGGCCGGCATTGTCGACGCCGCCGCCCACGGCGACCTGGAGCAGCGCTTGCGCAGCAGCGAAGGGGCCAGCTTCCTCGACGGCCTGACCGGCGGCATCAACCAGCTGCTGGATACACTGGGCACGACCGTGGATGAAGTGCGGCAGATGCTCTCGGCAATGGCCAGCGGTGATCTGGAGCGGCGCATCCAGGGCGAGCATCACGGCGCATTCGCCGCGATCCAGCGCGATGCCAACGCCACCGCCGGCCAGCTGGCGCGCATGGTCGGTCATATCCAGCACTGCGCTGCGGCGATCAGCACCGCAGCTCGCGAGATCGCAGCCGGCAACAGCGCGCTGTCCGAACGCAGCGAGCGCCAGGCGGCACACCTGCAGGAAACGGCCGCATCGATGGAGGAACTCACCGCGACCGTGCGCCAGAATGCGGACCATGCGCAGCAGGCCAGCACGCTGGCCGCATCGACCCAGCAGGCAGCCAATCAGGGCGACCAGGCGATGCAGCGGGTCGTGGACACGATGCAGGCGATCCAGGCGGCGTCGAAGCGCATTGGCGACATTACCGGCGTGATCGACGGCATTGCCTTCCAGACCAATATCCTGGCGTTGAATGCTGCGGTCGAGGCGGCACGTGCCGGTGAGCAGGGGCGGGGGTTCGCCGTGGTCGCCAGCGAGGTGCGGGTGCTGGCCCAGCGATCGGCCGCCGCCGCACAGGAAATCAAGGGCCTGATCGACGAGGCCGGACGCCAGGTCGGCGAAGGCGCCCAGCTGGTGGCCGATGCGGGCCAGCGCATGCGCGGCATCGTGGCGGGGGTGGAGAATGTCAGCCACCTGATGCATGAGATCTCAGCGGCGTCGCAGGAGCAGTCCGGCGGCATCGAGCAGATCAACCAGACCGTGGTGCAGATGGACCAGGCGACGCAGCAGAACGCTGCCCTGGTGGAGGAAGCCGCTGCCGCAGCCCGTGAACTGCAGTCGCAGGCCGCAGCGCTGACCCAGGCGGTCTCGGTATTCGGCCAGGCGCAAGCGCAGCGTCCTGCGCTGATTGCCTGACGGGCGGCGCCCGGTCGCATGTCGGTCGAGAAAGGGCGGCGTCCGCAGGACGCCGCCCTTTTCCTGTATGCGGTTGCGAGCTGTCCGCGCTGGCGTTGTTGTTGCCCTGGCACTGGCCTTGGCGTTGTGGATGCTTTTGCCCACCGCGTCGCCCACCGCTGGCTGCGGGCGCCGTCGCGGCGGTCGTCGGCACTGTGGGTCAGTGCCCTGAAGACAGGGCCGGAAACCCCGGCGCGGGCGCTCGGGCCGGGCAGCAGCCAGCGCTGCCCGCGTGCCGGGCTGCCATGACGGAGAATGGACCGCTTGATGTTCCCGCGCGCAAAGAAAAACCCCGCTGCATGCGCAGCGGGGTTTTCGGGGTGTAAACCCTGGCGATGACCTACTCTCGCATGGCTTAGGCCACACTACCATCGGCGCAGCTACGTTTCACTTCCGAGTTCGGGATGGGATCGGGTGGTTCCATAGCGCTAATTTCACCAGGGAGGCGGTTGGAGCGTCGCCATCCATGAAACGGATAAGGCGCCTGCCTCTCGTAGTTCTTGTGACGTAGCGTGCACTTGGATCTATCGACATGTCATGTCGGCCAAGGCAACTTGAGGTTATATGGTCAAGCCTCTCGGATCATTAGTATCAGTTAGCTCAATACATTGCTGTACTTACACACCTGACCTATCAACCACGTAGTCTACATGGTTCCTTCAGGGGGCTTGTGCCCCGGGAGATCTCATCTTGAGGCGCGCTTCCCGCTTAGATGCTTTCAGCGGTTATCGCTTCCGAACATAGCTACCCGGCAATGCCACTGGCGTGACAACCGGAACACCAGAGGTTCGTCCACTCCGGTCCTCTCGTACTAGGAGCAGCCCCTCTCAAATCTCCAACGCCCATGGCAGATAGGGACCGAACTGTCTCACGACGTTCTGAACCCAGCTCGCGTACCACTTTAAATGGCGAACAGCCATACCCTTGGGACCGACTACAGCCCCAGGATGTGATGAGCCGACATCGAGGTGCCAAACACCGCCGTCGATATGAACTCTTGGGCGGTATCAGCCTGTTATCCCCGGAGTACCTTTTATCCGTTGAGCGATGGCCCTTCCATACAGAACCACCGGATCACTAAGTCCTAGTTTCCTACCTGCTTGATCCGTCGATCTTGCAGTCAAGCACGCTTATGCCTTTGCACACAGTGCGCGATGTCCGACCGCGCTGAGCGTACCTTCGAGCTCCTCCGTTACTCTTTAGGAGGAGACCGCCCCAGTCAAACTACCCACCATACACGGTCCCCGACCCAGATAATGGGCCCAGGTTAGAACGTCAAGCACGACAGGGTGGTATTTCAAGGATGGCTCCACTGCAGCTAGCGCCACAGTTTCATAGCCTCCCACCTATCCTACACAGACGAACTCAACGTTCAGTGTAAAGCTATAGTAAAGGTTCACGGGGTCTTTCCGTCTTGCCACGGGAACGCTGCATCTTCACAGCGATTTCAATTTCACTGAGTCTCGGGTGGAGACAGCGCCGCTGTCGTTACGCCATTCGTGCAGGTCGGAACTTACCCGACAAGGAATTTCGCTACCTTAGGACCGTTATAGTTACGGCCGCCGTTTACTGGGGCTTCGATCAAGAGCTTCGCCTTGCGGCTGACCCCATCAATTAACCTTCCAGCACCGGGCAGGCGTCACACCCTATACGTCCACTTTCGTGTTTGCAGAGTGCTGTGTTTTTGATAAACAGTCGCAGCGGCCTGGTTACTGCGACCCTCTTCAGCTATAGCTCGCACGAGCCACCAAAAAGGGTGCACCTTCTCCCGAAGTTACGGTGCCATGTTGCCTAGTTCCTTCACCCGAGTTCTCTCAAGCGCCTGAGAATTCTCATCCTACCCACCTGTGTCGGTTTACGGTACGGTCTGCGTAAGCTGAAGCTTAGGAGCTTTTCCTGGAAGCGTGGTATCAGCGACTTCGTCTTAAAGACTCGTCTCGGTGCTCGGTCTTAGAGGATCCCGGATTTGCCAAAGATCCAAACCTACCGCCTTTCCCCGGGACAACCAACGCCCGGTACGCCTAACCTTCTCCGTCCCTCCATCGCACTTACGCGAGGTGCAGGAATATTAACCTGCTTCCCATCGACTACGACTTTCGTCCTCGCCTTAGGGGCCGACTCACCCTGCGCCGATTAACGTTGCGCAAGGAAACCTTGGGCTTTCGGCGTGCGGGTTTTTCACCCGCATTATCGTTACTCATGTCAGCATTCGCACTTCCGATACCTCCAGCGGACTTCTCAATCCACCTTCAACGGCTTACGGAACGCTCCTCTACCGCGCATAACAAAGTTATGCACCCCAAGCTTCGGTTCTGTGCTTAGCCCCGTTAAATCTTCCCCGCAGACCGACTCGACCAGTGAGCTATTACGCTTTCTTTAAAGGGTGGCTGCTTCTAAGCCAACCTCCTGGCTGTCTGTGCCTTTCCACATGGTTTTCCACTTAGCACAAAATTTGGGACCTTAGCTGTGGGTCTGGGTTGTTTCCCTTTTCAC